>NZ_RKLX01000009.1 GCF_004745505.1 Levilactobacillus suantsaiihabitans | reverse complement strand
GACCCCTGAGAGATGATCAGGTAGATAGGCTGGAAGTGGCAGCGTTGTGAGACGTGAAGCGGACCAGTACTAATCGGTCGAGGACTTAACCAAGTAGAATTGGTGTTCTCAAAGAAAATGAATTGATAATATCTAGTTTTGAAAGAAGAAGTTCTTTCAAAGTGTAGTGGCGATAGCCTGAAGGATACACCCGTTCCCATGCCGAACACGGAAGTTAAGCTTCAGCACGCTGATAGTAGTTGGGGGATCGCCCCCTGCGAGGGTAGGACGTCGCTACGCGGTTTTGGAGGATTAGCTCAGTTGGGAGAGCGTCTGCCTTACAAGCAGAGGGTCACAGGTTCGAGCCCTGTATCCTCCATTTGAGCCGTTAGCTCAGTTGGTAGAGCATCTGACTTTTAATCAGAGGGTCGACAGTTCGAGACTGTCACGGCTCATTCGCCTTCGGGCGTTTGGCAATTAGATATTGAACGGATACTGGCTATGCCGACTTAGCTCAGTTGGTAGAGCACCTGTCTTGTAAACAGGGGGTCGGAAGTTCGAATCTTCTAGTCGGCATTTTGCGGAAGTAGTTCAGTGGTAGAACATCACCTTGCCATGGTGGGGGTCGCGGGTTCGAATCCCGTCTTCCGCTTCGTACCGAGAGGTACTAAGCATAAATCATCATTTTGCACCCATAGCGCAACTGGATAGAGTGTCTGACTACGAATCAGAAGGTTGTAGGTTCGACTCCTACTGGGTGCATTTTAACGGGAAGTAGCTCAGCTTGGTAGAGCACCTGGTTTGGGACCAGGGGGTCGCAGGTTCGAATCCTGTCTTCCCGATTAAATAAATAAATTTTATTTAACACTTCGCGGTGTAGCTCAGCTGGCTAGAGCGTTCGGTTCATACCCGAGAGGTCGAGGGTTCGATCCCCCCCGCCGCGATTTAGACTTGAACTGGACCTTTAGCTCAGTTGGTTAGAGCAAACGGCTCATAACCGTTCGGTCGTAGGTTCGAGTCCTACAAGGTCCATCACCAGAGGGCACTTGTATGTGTTATTTATGGAGGATTACCCAAGTCTGGCTGAAGGGAACGGTCTTGAAAACCGTCAGGTGAGTAAAATCACGCGAGAGTTCGAATCTCTCATCCTCCTTTTATATTATCGCGGGATGGAGCAGTCTGGTAGCTCGTCGGGCTCATAACCCGAAGGTCGTAGGTTCAAACCCTACTCCCGCAATTTGGTCCGTTGGTCTAGTTGGTTTAGGACGCCTGCCTGTCACGCAGGAGATCACGAGTTCGAGTCTCGTACGGACCGTTACCATATTTGGTTATCTGAGTATGGTATTCATAACTTCTAAATGGTTAAATGGCTCGGTAGCTCAGTCGGTAGAGCAATGGATTGAAGCTCCATGTGTCGGCGGTTCGATTCCGTCCCGCGCCATTAAATATATCTCATTATATTGCGGGTATAGTTTAGTGGTAAAACCACAGCCTTCCAAGCTGTTGTCGCGAGTTCGATTCTCGTTACCCGCTTTATATGGGCCTATAGCTCAGCTGGTTTAGAGCGCACGCCTGATAAGCGTGAGGTCGATGGTTCGAGTCCATTTAGGCCCATTATGGAGAAGTACTCAAGTGGCTGAAGAGGTGCCCCTGCTAAGGGTATAGGTCGCGGAAGCGGCGCGAGAGTTCGAATCTCTCCTTCTCCGTTTAGTTATGACCCGTTGGTCAAGTGGTTTAAGACACCGCCCTTTCACGGCGGTAACATGGGTTCGAATCCCGTACGGGTCATTGTTTCACAATTTCATATTATCGCGGGATGGAGCAGTCTGGTAGCTCGTCGGGCTCATAACCCGAAGGTCGTAGGTTCAAACCCTACTCCCGCAATATTTGGTCCGTTGGTCTAGTTGGTTTAGGACGCCTGCCTGTCACGCAGGAGATCACGAGTTCGAGTCTCGTACGGACCGTCCATGAGAGTCTTCCTGTGGGGGAGGCTTTTTTGGTATCTGTTGAGAAAAGATCTATGGAAAAAAGGAGATACGACGTGATGGCTGATATACAGTTAATGGATAGCCCCTTTTGTCCTGGGGAGCGCGCCTTTAATGATTCAGGGGTGGTTAAACAGGTCGCACAATTTTACCAATCGGTGCCCTTTTATCGGCCAACACCGTTAACCCGATTGGCAAATTATGCCCGAAATCAGCATATCGGTAGCTTATTGGTTAAGGATGAATCGCAACGTTTTAGTGACCGATTAAAATCATTTAAGGCTACTGGTGGTCTTTATGCCATGGCTTGTTGTATTGCCCAAAAGGCCGGATTGCCGATTGCGCAGTTGCGGTATTCGCAACTTCAAACACCGACAGTGAAACGGATCGCCGATGACATCACGTTCTACACGGCAACGGATGGCAATCATGGTCGCGGTGTTGCCTGGGCTGCCGAACAATTGGGCACGCATGCAGTTGTTAAAATGCCGGCAGGCTCTACGCGGACCAGGGCCCAGCATATTGCTGCGTTTAATCAGACGGCGGTAGAAATTACGACGAAAAATTATGATGATACCGTGGAATTGGTCACGAAGCTGGCTGATCAAGATCCCAATGGCATTTTGATTCAGGATATGGCCTGGCCGGGCTATACGAAAATTCCACAGGAAATCTCTAGTGGTTACAGCATTATCGTTGATGAGATCCTTAAGCAGTTGTCAGCAGACGAGTATCCAACACATCTGTTTTTACAAGCAGGGGTTGGTCAGCTCTCGGCGGGCATCATCGACGCGTTGTTTAGCTTTCTACCACCGGCCCAACGACCGCTAGTGACCATCGTTGAGCCGGCAACGGTCGCGTGTTATTACTTGTCCGCGCAACGGGCCGATGGTGACAGACAGACCGTTCCCGGGTCCCCGCAAACGATCATGGCGGGCTTAAATTGCCAGACACCCAGCCTGATTTCATTTCCAGTCATTCGTGACACGGCGAGCTACTACGGGACCCTTTCTGACGAGACGGCCCGCATCGGCATGCGCGTACTAGCGAGACCTCAGGAAGATGATCCGCGAATTGTTGCGGGTGAATCGGGGGTTGCTGCATTTGCCTTTGTTAATGCCGCTTTACGGGACCAGACTTTGCGGCAACAACTGAAATTAGGCCCTGCGTCTCGCGTGTTAGTGATTAATACTGAGGGAGATACGGATGAGCAGGTGTATCAAGAGATTGTTGGCTAACGTTGACCACCATTAATTGCGTCATAAACGAACGCATCAGTTTAAAAAGAGGACCATTACTAAGCACGTGTTGGCTAGTAATGGTCCTCTTTGTTTCAGGCCAGGTGACGGCCCTGTTGGAGATAGTGATTGAGACGGGGATCGTGGGCGTAAATGTAGAGGCCCTTGACCCCACGTTTCATTAAAACGTTGATGGAATTTAAGATTAGGCGTTGCTTAATGGCGGTGAGCTCTTGGGGATCCGTCAGGTCATCGCGGCGCTTGAACGCCTCGACGTCCGTGTAGCGGTCAAGGTGGATGACCAGATGCTCGTGCTCATCTAGGCCAATCGGTGGCCCTAAGATAATGCCGACGTAGTTCAAATCGAACCCCTGACAGGTGTAGATCGAGCCGACCTCGTTGATGGTTTGTGGCAGTTCCGCCCAGGGCGTTGCGGTGTAGTTGTACTGGTCCCAGGGGAGGTGAAAGGCGCCCTCCGTGATGTAGTGTTTGCCCCTGTCAAGTGTGGACGGGTAGCCGGAGGTCGAGACGATGCGGGACAGGCCGACTTCCTGGTTGCGGGCGACGATGGCCTGGCGCATTTTTTCGGCGTCCGCAAAGACGCGCAGATCGTAGTTAGTTCCGCCGGATGAGGGCAGCGGGCGGAGTCGTTGGTGGGTAAAGTCATTGATCCAACGCACCAGGTCGTCGCTGGCCTGCATCCGAAATTGGTGGGTCAGGCGATAGACCTCGTGAGGGACCGGGGCCATCAACGCTTCCAGCCGTTGTTCCGTCCAGTAGCTTTTGAGGCGCAGGACCTGAGTCTCGTCAAAGACCACGATGATGACCTTGGCCGTGGCCATCAAGGATGCTAACTGATTGTGACCATAGAAATTGTTGTAGTGGTCCGGCTGCGAGAGCAAGAGGTGTGCCTCGTCGATGACCAGCACGTCGGCCTGACGCTTGCCCTGACTGATTTGGTTGATCAACGAAGTCGGTCGCTGGATGTCTTTTTTAAAGAGGTGAGGTTGGTGCCCCGCAATCTCGCGATAGACCTTGAGAATCTCCGGATGGTTGACTAAAAAGTAGTTCTCCGTACCAGCCAAGGGGCTCGTCGCTTGGGTTCTGGCGGCTTCTTGGATGCGGTTGAAGAGGTGGGCCAAAACGACACTCTTGCCGGTTCCCGCATCGCCGTAGATGGCAAACATAGCGGGACCAGGTTGGTTGAGGTGTGTCGTGGTAAAGGTAAAAATGCGGTCGACCAGCTGGGCCTGGGCCGGCGTTAGCGGCAACAGCGGAGAAAGTTTCGCCGTTGCGGCGTTGGATGGTGTCGTGAACAAATCACCACGACCTTTCTAAACAGAATACGCCCATTGTACCGCGAATGGGTGATCGAGAAAACCCAGGTGGGCCAGGCAAGCGGATACAAAAAAGCCGGAACGACCACGTCCCAGCTGGTGTGAAGCGTTTTTATTTTTCGTCCGCAGTCACTTGGTGATACGAAGCGCTGTGGAAATGGTTGGCACTGACGGCGTACGGATCAAACGGCGCAAAAGCCGGTGAGTGGCGCCATAGCGCGTAGGCATCGCTATCTGCCCAGATGGTCAGGAGAACGTATTCATTGGCGTTCTTCTCCTTGGTCAAGACGTACATCGCGGTCATCCCACTGGGGAGGCCGTTGCTGGCCAGGCGATTGGCCTTGGCGTCAAAGACCTTGGCCGTGTCCTGGTCGAACGTGAAGTATTTGAAACTGAAGAAACCTTGCCATTCAGATGACCCTTGGTGGAGCTGGACACGATAGTTTAAACCACCGTTGAAAACGGACGGTTTCCCGGAGGCGTCCACCAATTGGAGACCTTCATCGGCATCGGAACCGGCTAACAAGACCATCTTGCGATCCGGATTGTCCGCCATAATCTTGTCTAACAGGTCCTTACTGCCAAAAGTTGTTGCTAATTCATGAAGCATGCTCATCCCTCCTGACTAGTTTGTTACCTTTATTATAAGGTTCTTCTGAAAAAAAGCGAAACGTTTACACTTTTGAACCGCCGCGCTAAACTGAAGATAAACCGTTTAGGAAAGGATGATTCTTGTGAAATTAACTGTGTTAGGCTGCTACGGGGGTTACCCCCACAATGGCGTAGGAACCAGTAGTTACCTGCTGACTAGCGGTGATTACCAGTTGCTGGTCGATTGTGGGAGTGGGGCGTTGTTGGCCTTAGAGAAGGTCTTAGACCCCTTACAATTGAATGCGGTGTTGCTGACGCATTATCACCACGACCATACCGCCGACGTCGGGGTCTTACAGTATTTGTGGCAGTTGAAGACGGGCAAACGGGCCGAACCGGTCTTGCCGATTTATGGACACACTGCCGATCCCTTGAATTTTGGCGCCTTGACTTGGCCCAACGCCACGGTCGGTCAGGCGTACAATTCGGCCCAGACCTTGAATCTGGGACCGTTCACCCTTGACTTCTTGCCGACCCATCATCCGGTTCCCGCTTATGCGCCCCGCATCACGGAAACGGCCACGGGGGCCACGCTGGCCTTTACGGCGGACACGGCGGCCTTTGCGGGGCTGGCCGAATGGGCGACCGGCGTCGATGTGCTGCTGGCCGACACTAATTTCTACGCCGATCACCAGGGGCCCGCTTGGCATTTGACCTCCACGCAGGCCGGTCAATTGGCGAAGCAAGCCGGGGTCAAACGCCTTTTGCTGACGCATTTGCCACAAACGGGTGACTTGCAACAACTGGGCAATGAAGCACAGAAAGCGGCCGGTTCAGCCACGAAGGTCAGTGTCGTTTCAGCGGGGTCCATTTACGAAATCTAATGCTTTCTATTCGAGAAATGTTAATTGCTTAAAACTGATTAATTGTCAAAATGGTGGTGTTAGGTAACAAGTTAATACAATAATAGGCAGATGGGGTAAAATTGTAAATTAAATATTTTTAAGAAAGGTCTTTCTTTTTCTCATAAAATCGGTATAATAGAGCTAATCAAACAAATCTATTGACCGTGAAGGAGGAAAAGAATATGACAGTTACGCTCTACACCTCGCCTAGTTGTACCTCTTGTCGCAAAGCCCGTCTGTGGTTCGAAGAACATGGTATTGCGTACCGTGAACAGAATATCTTCTCCGAACCCTTGACGATCGACGAGATCAAATCCATCTTGCGTTTGACCGAAGATGGCACGGAGGAAATCGTGTCAAAGCGTTCCCGTGTTTATCAGGAACTGACCGTTGACTTAGATGACTTACCGCTCCGTGACCTGTTTACCTTGATTCAAACCCATCCGGGCATCTTGCGGCGGCCGATTATGGTCGACGACAAACGTCTGCAAGTGGGTTTCAATGAAGAGGAGATTCGGCGCTTCTTACCCCGGCAAGTCCGCGCATTAGAACTTCAACGCGCTCAGCGATTGGTAAATGGCGCAAATTAAGCTTAATTAGTTGCATCTGACCGGATTTGTGAGAAAATGTTACTTGCAGTCCGGTTTTTTGGTATGATGACTTTACAAGCCGGTAAAATAGACTAAAATGAGTATCAAGGACAATACCCAAAACCCACGAGAAAGGGGTGTTATTCATGGAAATGGAACGAATCAATGAAAACACGATTCGGGTGGTTATTGGTAATGACGACTTAAGTGAACGCGGCATTACGGTCTTAGACCTGCTCGGTAACCACAAACAAATCGAAGGCTTCTTCTACAGTATCTTGGAGGAAGTCGACGTTGATCACCAATTCCAAGACAACGACGCGGTAACCTTCCAAGTTTTGCCGAACCGTAACGGTCTGGAGTTGTTTATCAGTAAGAATACAGACGAGGATGATGCCTCGACTGACAACAACCAGGGCGATGCTAGTGTCGATAGTGCTCACCCCGATCAAGTGTCGGATCAGATTAAGGAGCGCTTGATGGAAACGGATGACCCACGGGATTATATGAAACACCTGCAGTCAGCGACGACCACCAGCGATTCCAACGATATTGAAGACTACTTGAACGACAAGGGCCAGCCAACGACGACTCGCGTGGTTAAGTTACATTCATTTGAAGACATGATCAGTGTGGCACGCGTCTTGCGTTTGGAAAACGCGGCGTCCAACCTGTATCTTTACAATCACGATTACTATCTGGAATTGATTTTCTTCACCAACGAGTCATCCTTCGAGTCCATCAAGGACGAATTGGCCGTAGCGTACGAATACGCCGATCGGACCAAGGTGGCCCCAGATGTGTTAGCGGAACACGGGCAGTTGATTATGGAACACTCTGCTCTTGAGCTGACACGGTTTCATTTTTTAAGTGATTAATCGGAACTAGTAGGAGCCTGAAACGTTGATATAACAGTATTTGCGTTTTTAACTTTTCCTATCAATTCCTATGTTTTCCTGTAAAATGCCCAATAAAAGCACAACTTTACGATATTCATATAAATATTGTGCATTTTTCTCCGAACCTCTTCTTGCACAAGGGGTTTGGGGATTTTTTTCTTTCAGAAAATGTTTAAATATTCAAAATTCAAATATACATTTTCTGTATTCTCATGCTAACCGATCCATCAAATGCACAATCTTTTGTTGTCCTTCGCGCGTACCGTTGTCGTAATACTGAGTCATGCTAAAGGTAAGCGCCAAATAATTGACTGTATTGAATTATAGAATAAAGAAATGGCCCGTCCTCATTTTTTGAGGGTGGGCCATTTCTTCCATCCGATGCCATAACCATCATCGCTTAAAAACCACACAAACTATCAACGAAATTCTTGGCGTTTTTTAATAAACAAAAGAATATTTTAAACCCTGAATGGCTTAGTGGACAATATATGGCCAATCCCACTTTATCGCGACAGGAGCGAATCCGCCGCCAGTCTCTGGATGCGTCAATCGTTATTTTGACGGTAGCCGGGTGCGATATCTCTACGAAGGGGCCCACCCAATTTCAATCAATTGTGACACCCACTAGGTGAATCGCTTGAATTTCCCCCGTCAAATATTAAAATTAGGGGTGTTAAGTTTATGAAATGGAGTGGGCAGAAAAATGACGTTAGCGCAGCTGGAAACGGTGTTGCTAGGAATCACCGGCGTGGCCGTGGTCGTCTTGGTTGCCACTATTGCCATTTACTTTTGGTATTCGCGCAAAAGTTCCAATAACTATTTGGAAAATCATGAAATTGAACTCCGCTACTTTATCCAAAAGCAGGTCGACTTTCGGGGCCACACCACGGGGTACGAGTGCCTGTTACGCCAGCACAACGCCGATGGCTCCTGGTCGTTACCACGACAGTTGGACTCCTTGCCCTTACAGCGGGTGATTTTTTTACTGGAGGACACGTTCAAGTCGTTGCCGACCGAGCCCATCACGTTGTCCATCAACCTGGAATACGACCAGATCATTAGCCCGGATTTCCGATATTTCGTGCGTTGGGCCATTTCCAAGATTACCCCGATGTCGCTGGCCGTGGAGTATACGGCCAATCACCAGGACCACATCAACAAGCGGTTACTCCGTCGCCGGGTGCGTGAGGCCCGGTCGTACGGCATGCGCTTTGATATCGATAACGTGGGGTCGACTCTGGCCAACCTGAAGAGCGTGGAGTGGCTGTTGCCAGAAGTGGATTCGTTGAAATGTTCCATGCGCAGCTTTCGCAAGGAGGATCCATCCGTGTGGCTGGATTTGAACCTGCAATTTTGGAACCGGTTGTCCCAGGACAACGACATCCAACTGATTTTGATGGGGGTCGAAGATGAGGCCGATGAGCAATTGGCCGAGCAATTAAAGATTCGGGTCCGGCAAGGCTACCGGTTCGGGCGGCCGATGAACCCGCAGGAGGCTAGACAATAGTGGCAAAACAAGCCAAACAACCGAAGCAACAATTATATACAGACGTGTACTTTGAAAAAGGTCACTGGGGATTGAAAATTTGGCAGACCCTGGTGGCCATTTTCGGCTGGATCTGCGTGGTGGTGCCCGTGGTCATCACGGTCACGGCCTTTTGGGCAGTTTATGACCCGCGGGTGCCGCATTTGTGGTCGTATTCCGAGGGCATCTTCGAAATCAAATTCATTGGCATCATCCTGCTGTTCTCGCTGGTGATGGTGTCGTTATTTGCGGTGGGGATGACCATCATCCAGAACCGCAAGCGTGACCGGGTGGTGGAACAGTGGCCGACGTTTAATCCGATCAACCAAAAGAAACGGGAGACTGAGCTGGAAAAGTTCATGGACGACCGGTTTGGGGATGAGGACTTCCGCCACAACGTTCGGACGTATCAGGTCCAGCCGGAACAAAACTTGGACACGGATCAGATTCAAAACTTATACCGCAAGCATGATTTGAACGATTTGGATGAGTAGGAGGCGCGCATGCTTAACGTTTTTATTGACAGCATTTTAAAGGCCACGCTGGGCCAGACGCTCTTGAACATCTTTTTGTTGATTTTATGCTTGTATCCGGTCATCGGGTCGTTTTTCTGGTTCGCGGGGGCGTTGTCCTACCGGTTCTTGAAGACCAACAAGCGCGATACCGACTGGCATGAGATTCCGGTCGACCAGCAGCCGATGATCACCATCATGATTCCCGCGCACAACGAGGAGGTCATGATCGAAGAGACCATCACCTACCTGTTTGACCAGTTGAATTACAGCAATTATGAGGTGCTGGTGATGAATGACGGCTCCACCGACGACACCGGTGCCATCATTGCCCGCCTGCAGGAAAAATACCCGCGGTTGCGTACGGTCGAGATCCTGAAGAACAAAGGGAAGGCCCACGCGTTTAATATTGGCATGTACTTTGCCAAGGGAGAGTACATTCTCAGCAACGATGCCGACACGATTCCCGAGCCGGACGCCTTGATGAAGTATATGAATTTCTTCATGCGCGACCGTGACATGAATACCTCGGCCGTGACCGCCAACATGGACGTGCAGAACCGCTCAAGCCTGTTGGGCAAGTCGCAAACAGTCGAGTTTACCAGCATTGTGGGTGTCATCAAGCGCAGCCAAACGGCCATCAATGATTCCATGTACGCGTACAGTGGGGCCAACACGCTGTATAAGAAGGATTTTCTGATCGACGTCGGCGGCTTCCGGCAAAACCGGGCCACCGAGGACATCAGTATCGCCTGGGACCACCAGATGATTGGGGCCGTGCCGCGGTTTGCGCCCAACGTGATTTTTCACATGAACGTCCCCGAAACGATCCGCGACCTGTACAAGCAACGGAAGCGCTGGGCCCAAGGGGGTACCGAGGTCTGGTTGACCAACATTAAAAAGTTCTTGTTACACCCGATTGAACACCGCTACCAAATCTCCATGTTCGCCGATTCGACTCTGTCGATCATCTGGTCGTTTTTCTTCACGTTGACGTCGATCGCATTTCTGGCGACCATGGGCTACTTTCTGGTGACCGGCGACTTCGAGCGTGTCGTACACGGCCTCGTCATTTCCTTTATCTTCGTGACGTTTGAGCTGTTCGCGGGCTTCATGCAGCTGTTGACGGCCTTGCTACTGGACCATCACGGCATCAAGCTGAAATACATGCTGTTTGCGCCGCTATACATGCTGTTTTACTGGATGGTCAATCCGGTCACGGTGGTGATGACCTTTATTCCGGCGCTAAAGACCATCCTGGGCTTCGGTTCCGGCACTTGGGTCAGTCCCAAACGCAAGTCGCTGCAAAAAAAGTAGCGTCTATGGTTACTAACGAACGGGCGCGGAAATTGGTAACCGGGGATGGGCGTATCTTTAGAATTCTTTTAGAAATGAAAACGGCATCGCGTCTCGCGGAAACGGATTTTCCGGGACTTGATGTCGTTTTTTTTAGTACAAACTTTGGATATAGTCAGAAGATATTTTCTGCTCATGCGGAGTTACATATTTACCGTTTAAATTATCAAGATACGACTCAGCCGGGCTAGGTGAGAAAATTACGAAATAAAACTTTTGCTTTCCATTGTTGATCGTTACATGATATGATCCTGTGTCACTAGCAAAACTAGGCTGGAACACATGCCCAATCCTTAGACTAACCCTATAACGATATGCGTTTCCAACTCTAACTTTCTTTGTAGTCACCCCAGCCAGTCTCTTTGACAAATAGTATGTGATTTTTGCGTGAGTACGCTTAACTTTTTTGATTTTTGCATAGCGCGTAGCCCTGAACACTTGGCCTTTTGAATGATATGCAAGTTGGCTATCCGCTGTTACCGAAATGAAAGGAAATGTCGTCTCATTATCAGAATTAGATGTTTCTTTTCTTGCATATAGCATTGGAAAGGCAGCTACTGAGTTTTTGGAAAACGCCGTTGTGCGTACATATGGATACTTAGCAGCCCCATTTTCTTTCAAAAAAGTCTTACTATAATGCCAATTACCCAACTTTTTGAAAACTTTTTTCTGATTCTTGATACTTAACGTTGTATTATCCACGTTAACTAAGTTTCCCTGACCATCACTATTACCTGTTACCACAGAACCCTTGGGCAAAATAACCTTTTTATGCCTAAACTCGTTTGTTAATACTAGCTTAGACTTAATTTTATACGTTTGAAAAAGATTATAGTGATTCACACTATTGTTATTGGCGTTAGCACCATACGTATATTCAGAACTCAGATTTGACAAATTACTAATATCTATCTTACTAATTTCCTTATCCAATTTACTTTTAGCCGACGCGTTAGTTATAGCCATGCTCCCCGCCGCAGCGCCTAGCAACATTAGTAATGCAGTGCCTTTTCCATTGATTTTGAACAATCCAATTACCCCCTAATATAATTCCTGTTATGCTATTATAACGCAATCCGAAGCACATAAAAAACCACCCATTAATCGGCAAGGTGGCTTACTGTTATTCTCGCACTTTCTTGTGGCCTGTCACGGCTTCCATACCTTTCCTAGTTACCACAATTTGCCGTGGGAACGTTCCCCTCTGGAAATTTGCGGGGATTGCTACGTAGCATTTGCCTGACATAGTCTTTTGCCTTTCCCCAACGCCATGCCGCTTCTTGGGAAGCCATAATATCAGGGCCATTTAGATCTGTACGTTTTCCCACTTTTGTCACTTCATAACATCTTTTACAATTAAGATTAAAAATGCAAGCATGAAAATGGCAATTGTAGCCACGTTAATCGTTTTTTTACTCATTTAAATCCCTCCACTTGTTATTTTATGCAATACCATAGTAATACGAAGACACAATAAGTAGGCGGGTCGCCCCGCCTGCTTTCTAGTGCCCCTGGCCCTTCCAGATTGAGTAGCCTAAGTTGATTGGCGATGTTACGAATCCTAACCAGTTAACCGCCTGTAGGGCCACTCTTTTTATCTGCGCTCAATCGCCAGCAAGAACGGTGGCGTGTGAATTTGATTGATAAAGCCGTAGCGCAGAACCTGATAAGTTTTTTGCGGCAATTGCTGGCAAAAGTCGACCACGGCGTTGCGTTCGGTGGCGCCACCGGGGTGACCGGCGTAGACGACCAGGATGATACGCCCGCCGCGGGGTAAATGCGGCAATAGGGCCTTTACGGCGGCTAGGGTGGTTTCTGGGCGGGTGATGACGGATTTGTCACCGCCAGGGAGGTAGCCGAGGTTGAAGATGGCCGCAGTCACCGGTTCGTCGGCCGCGAGATACTCGGCCACGTGTTCATGGCCGGTGGCGTGTAACTCGACTGGTTGGCCGAGGCCGGTCAGTTGGAGCTGCTGTTTAGTTTCGGCCAACGCGGCCTGCTGGATGTCAAAGCCGATGACCCGGCCGGTCTTGCCGACCAGGTTGGCGAGAAACAGCGTGTCATGGCCTTGGCCCACGGTCGCATCCACGACGGTGGCGCCTGGGCCGACGATTTCGGCTAAAAGCGTATGACTATAGGTTAAGGCATTGGGTAAATTCATTTATAATACATCTCCATAACGAGTGAGGAACCATTGACTCAAAGTTAACAGACAAAATCCCAGTGACCAGCCGCCCAGCACGTCGGTGGGGTAGTGCACGCCCACGTAAATGCGGGACAGGCCGATGCAAACGATCCACAGGCTGAGGACCACGACCACCAACCGGCGCCGCCATGGCCGTTGTCGTAGCGACCAGCCCAACAGCACGATCAGTGAGCCCCACAGCAACATGGCCGTGATGGAGTGGCCGCTAGGAAAGCTGTAGGAACTGGCCGCAACTAGGCGGTCAACGGTCGGTCGGGGGCGTCGGACCAGGTGCTTGATCAGACTGTTACCAATGCCGGCCCAGACCAGCACGTTAAATGCCAAAAACAAGGCCCCGCGGTAGCGTCGCGCAATGACCAGGATGGCTACCAACAACAGCGTCACCCAAGTCACTGGCTTGGGGTCGCCGGAATGGGTAATCCCAATAATTGCTTGTGTGACGCCAGTCGGTAGCGGTTGACGCACCCAGCCAATAACGAGACGGTCCAACGCATGGACCCAGCCTTGCTGAAAACTGACTCCCAGCAAGTCAATTAGAAAGAAAATTCCCGCGGCCCAGGTAAAACGCCACCGTGTTCGTGAAATGGTCATCAAATGGTGACCTCCTATATCATGATTTTATTAATTTCAGTATAGCACAGGGGGATACCATAACGGAAAGTGGGGAGAGATGTTAGGCTTACTTAGGAAATGCAGGGCTATCGGTGACCAGTTTCCACCACATGGCCGAAACGTGCGCCAACAGTTAACCGCCTGTGGGCCCACGCTTTTTTCCAGAAATCGGGGTCCGCCCCTTGCTTTTCACTAGGGGGTTTGCTAAGATGAAAGCAATCTGATTAAACCAAGACATTGACGAGAAGTAGTAGTTTGACAAGGCATTCAGCAAGCGGATGGTCGCTGTGAATCCGTTGCCTGGTCAAACGAACTTGTCTCCGAGTCTTCTCCGCTGCAAAGTGGGCGTTTGGCGACGTTATCAGCCGGAATGAGCCTCGGTACAAGACCGGGGAAATGTAGGTGGTACCGCGCTGACACGCCCTACAGAAGCTGATTTTTGGGCTTCTGGGGGCTTTTTTTGTGGACACAATGAGAAAGGGAGCGAAGAATTTGGCATACGAACACCAAATTATTGAACGCAAGTGGCAACACTACTGGCGGGTCAACGAGACATTTAAGACCGCTGACAACCAGGCAAAACCGAAGTATTACGTGATGGATATGTTCCCATACCCATCCGGTCAAGGCTTACACGTGGGACATCCGGAAGGCTACACGGCCACGGATATTATGGCCCGCCTGAAGCGGATGCAAGGCTTTAACGTCTTACATCCCATGGGCTGGGACGCCTTTGGTCTGCCTGCTGAACAGTACGCCTTGAAGACGGGGCACAATCCCAAGGACTTCACCGCGCACAACATCAAGAACTTCAAGCGCCAGATCCGCTCACTGGGCTTTTCTTATGATTGGAGTCGCGAGATCAACACGACCGACGAATCCTTCTACAAGTGGACCCAATGGATCTTTGAACAAATGTACAAGAAGGGCCTGGCTTACGAAGACAAGATCATGGTCAACTGGGCGCCTGACTTCATGGGCGGGACCGTCGTGGCCAATGAAGAAGTCGTTGATGGCAAGACGGAACGGGGCGGCTACCCCGTCTACCGCGTACCAATGCGCCAATGGGTCCTAAAGATCACGGCGTACGCCGACCGGCTGCTCGATGACCTGGACGATTTAGACTGGCCCGATAGCATCAAGGAAATGCAACGCAACTGGATCGGTCGTTCTGAAGGGGCCAGTGTCTTCTTCCCAGTTGACGGCCAAGCAGACACCAAGGTCGAAGTCTACACGACGCGGCCAGACACGTTGTTTGGGGCGACCTATATGGTTTTGGCCCCTGAACACCCACTGGTCGATCAAATCACGACGCCCGACCATGTCGACGAAGTCAAGGCTTACCAAAAGGCCATCGACAGCAAGTCTGATTTGGAACGGACTGATTTGAACAAGGACAAGACCGGGGTCTTCACCGGCGCATACGGCATCAACCCACTGAGCGGCAAGAAGCTGCCTATCTGGATTGGTGACTACGTGCTGTCATCTTATGGGACCGGGGCCATCATGGCCGTGCCTGCCCACGATGACCGGGACAACGAATTTGCTCAGAAATTTAACCTGCCTATCGTTCAAGTCATCGCGGGTGACGACGACACGGACGTGCAAAAAGCGGCTTACACCGGCGACGGCGAACACATCAATTCCGACTTTTTGAATGGTATGAACAAAAAGGATGCCATTTCAGCGGCCATTGATTGGTTGGAAGCCCACCACGCCGGCCACAAGAAGGTCAACTTCCGCTTGCGGGACTGGATCTTCTCTCGGCAACGCTACTGGGGTGAACCCATTCCGGTTATCCATTGGGAAGATGGCGAAACGACGCTGGTTCCCGAAGATGAATTGCCATTGAAGCTGCCCGCAGCCAAGCAACTCGAACCTTCCGGAACCGGGGAAAGCCCACTGGCCAACCTGGATGACTGGGTCAATGTTGTGGATGAAAACGGCCGCAAGGGGAAACGGGAAACCAACACCATGCCGCAATGGGCAGGGAGTTCCTGGTACTTCTTGCGTTACGTTGATCCGCACAACGACCAGGCCATTGCTGATCCCGAGAAGCTGAAGTACTGGATGCCAGTCGACCTGTACATTGGTGGGGCGGAACACGCCGTCTTGCACTTGTTGTACGCGCGGTTCTGGCACAAGTTCCTGTACGACTTAGGTGTCGTCCCAACCAAGGAACCATTCCAGAAGTTGGTCAACCAAGGGATGATCTTGGGCACCAATCACGAAAAGATGTCGAAGTCTAAGGGCAACGTCATCAACCCCGATGAAATCGTCGAAAAATTCGGGGCCGATACCCTGCGCTTATACGAAATGTTCATGGGGCCGCTGGAAGCTTCCAAGCCGTGGAGCACGGAAGGCATCAATGGGTCCAAACGTTGGCTCGACCGCGTTTGGCGCCTGATGATCGATGACAACAACCACCTGCGTGACCGGGTCACGATGATCAACGATGGTCAGTTGGATAAGATCTACAACCAGACGGTCAAGACGGTCAGCGAGGACTTAGAAGCCATGCGGTTCAACGTGGCCATTTCTCAACTGATGGTCTTCGTCAACGAAGCTTACAAGGTCGACAGCCTGCCACTGATCTACATGGAAGGCTTCGTCAAGCTGATTTCGCCAATCGTGCCGCACATCGCGGAAGAACTCTGGTCCTTGATGGGTCACGACGACACGATTGCCTACGCCAAGTGGCCAACGTATGACGCCAAGCAATTGGTCGAAGACGTGGTCGAAATGGTCGTTCAAGTCAACGGCAAGGTTCGGGCGCACTTAAAGGTCGCCAAGGACGCCGCTAAGGATGACATCGAGGCGCAAGCATTGGCCGATGAGACGGTCAAGACCCATACGGATGGTAAGACGATTCGTAAGGTGATCGTCGTTCCTGGCAAATTGGTCAACATTGTTGCCAACTAAGCTGGTTTAAGTTAAAAGTGTCAGTCACTTTCCTAACGGGAAGGGGCTGGCACTTTTTGATTGGATGCGTTGATGGTTGGCGGCATAATGGGATTATCTGGCGGGGTGACTCACGTTGACGGTTCAAAAAAATCGTGCTGGCTACGTGAGGGTAGTCGGCACGATTTTATGACGATTTCTGTTAGACTGCTGAAGGTTGAAAGAAGGTCTCGACACCTCGCTTTGCGCCAAAGGTCGCGTCTCAAAGTGGCCTCATGGCCGAAACGTGGGCCAACAGTTAACCGCCTGTTGGCCCACTCTTTTTACCGGCGCCGGTGTCGGACGAACGTGAAGAAGTGCAGGATGCTGGCCAACAAGACGTAGAAAATTACCACAAACGTGGCGTACGTCAACCAGAATTTACCAGCCGCAAAGACGCCGAACCACCAGGCTTGCAGGCCCATGGTGATCAGGGCCATGACTGCAATCATGAAGAAGAGCAATATGTAACGTTTCAAGGTATTATCATCCTTTCGTGGCCGGTCGGCAATCTTATGCCCCCAGCGCTGACATTCGGCCAGCTTTTCTGGCCGCGGTGCGTGGTCGCCGCCCCAGGTGCCCGTGCCGACAAATTCGCCGACCTTGATCAGACCGGCCCCAGTGAGGATCCGGTCGATGGTGACGAAGGTCTGGTCGGTGATGCCAGTGAAGAAGTTTTCGGTCGAGCTGATGAAACAAGTGGTCATGCTCAGGTAGTGCTTGTCCTTGTATTTACCAGGTAGCGTGTCGGCCACTGAATTCATCCGGACTAACCGGAAACGCATGCAGTCGAAGAATTGTTTCATGACACCGGCCATGCCGCCCCAGTAAGTCGGCACGCAGATGATCCAAAAGTCACTGGCGGCCATCTTGGCCTCGATTTCATCTAACGCCGGGCAGGGCTGCTCCTTGGTATCGGGATAAATATCGTAGTCCCGCAAAAAGACCGTATCGACCTCGGCGGTGTCTGGCAACGCCGCAATCACGGCATCCAGATAGCCGGCCGTGATGCCGTGGCGCTCATGACTCCCCAACAATGCCAAATAACGCAAACGAATCGCCTCGCTTATCTCAGTTTGGGACGGCCAGCGCAAAATACGCAAGCTGTAAACCGCCCATCACCCCAATTGGTTGATACCTCAAGTATAACGCAAACTGTTGGTGAAAAACGCTGACAAGCCTAATTTATCGGGTGATAAGCGAGCTAAAGTTAGCGCCAAACCAGTTGCAATCATTGCCGGTAGGTCAGGGAAACGTGACAGATTGGGTGGAGTGGTTAGCGACTGACGACCGGTGAATTGGTGTCATGGCTTTTGGCGCAGCGTGAGTGAAAGGCGGGGCGCCAGAGGACTGAGGACTCAGCCGTTGTGGTGAGTGCTATGAGACGCAAAAAAGCAGCGGTTCCGCTGGGGTAACCGCTGCTAAAGACAAGTGGGACTTACAAAATTTCAGTTAAAATGGCAAAGAAGCGCTGTCGAATAACGGCTTCTTGACCCGTTTTCGAAAGTTGGTAGTGCAACAGATGGCGGTCGAATTCGTGGAAGAAGACGCCAGCCATCGTCTGATAATCACTATCGTTGGTCTGATCGATTCGCTTAAAACTCCGCCACGTTGAATAAATGAGTTGGGCATTCGGAATCGCGGCTAACTCTGGAAAATGTGCTCGGATACTCTTGGTCATCGTCACGACTTGCTTTGCCCGTTCTGGTGACATCTGCATTTTAGGTGCTACGGTGGAACCAGCTGTTGCTTGCGTCATATTGGCATTCCTCCTTGAATATTTGTTGCTTCTCGACTACCTCCAGCATACCACTGTTTCACAAGTTCCGTTAAGCTGGACGCTGACATTTTGCTTAAAAAGGGTAAATCTTTACCGAAACCTGAGAAATAGAACGGAAATCCTATGTTATAATGTTTGTTTGATTAGCTTGTCATGAACAAGCACGGATTCGTTGAATTTAGAAAGTGAAAGTAGGGTGTCAAATGGCGACAAGGTCAGATCAAACTGGTAATCAAGGTAGCGCGCAGGACCAAATGGTTGCCGGGTCGGCGTGGATGACGGCCGGGAGTATTTTCTCTCGGATCCTCGGTGCAGTGTACATTATTCCCTGGAACATTTGGTTCGGCGCCTTCTACCTGCAAGGTAACGCGTTGTATGGGAAGGGCTATAACATCTACAGTTTCTTCCTGATTGCGGCGATTGCGGGGGTACCTTCCGCGATTGCCAAACAGGTGGCGCACTACAACGCCCTGAATGAATACGGTATTAGCGTGCGCTTGTACAAACGGGGGCTAGAAATTGCCCTGGTCACAGGGGTTTCAATCGCGTTACTGATGTTCTTTGGCGCGCCGCTCTTTACCGGGGGCGACCAACATCTGATTCCGGTGCTGCATTCTTTGGCCTGGGCCATCTTGATCATCCCCACGATGAGTCTCACGCGGGGGTATTTCCAAGGCTTCCAGCAAATGGCGCCGTCCGCGATCTCCCAGTTTGTGGAACAATTGGTCCGGGTCCTCTACATGTTGCTGACGGCCTTCGTGATCATGCGGGTCTTAAAGGGCAACTGGGTCACCGCGGTGTCGCAATCGACCTTCGCCGCAGCCATTGGGGCGTTGGCCGGGTTACTGATTTTAGGCGTCTACTACTGGCGGCGTCGGCACTATTTCCGCGGCTTAGTCGCCAACAGTAACAACGAACTGGTGGTGCCAGCCAACCAGCTGTATAAGGAAATCATCGCCCAGGCCGTGCCGTTTATCGTGTTGGGGGCCGGCATTACGATCTTCCAACTGATCGACCAGTACACCTTTGCACCCATCATGCATTTGGCAGGGACCTATACCGATGCGCACCTGAACGACTTATTCGCGTTATTCGGGGTCAATGCGAACAAATTAATTATGATTACGATTTCCCTGTCGTCGGCGTTGGCCGTCACGGTGGTGCCGTTACTGTCCGAGTCCTACACGCGGGGCAATAAACAAGAGATCTCAGCACAATTATCCAACGCGTTCTTGATGTTTGAATTCGTCATGATTCCCAGTGCCTTGGGGATGGCCGCCATTGCCAGTCCACTGAACCTGGTCTTTTACGGCCGGTCACACGCCGCCTTGGCCGCCTCGATTCTGGCCTTTTCGTCGTACCTGTCGATCTTACTGGGCCTGTACACAGTGGTCTCGGCGTTGATGCAAGGGATTTCGCAAAATAAGCGGGCGGTCCGCTACTTCTTGGTCGGGACCGTAGTGAAGTTTGTGGTGCAATGGCCACTGGTTTACTTCCTCGGGGCCTTTGGACCGCTGATTGCCACGGGCATCGGGTTTACCGTGACCTGTTATTTGATCATCCATTCGCTGGATCAACAATTTGGTATCAACTTTGCCCACATCGCCAAGAAGACCAACGGCATCCTATTGGTCTCATTGGGGACCTACGCGCTGGCTCGCTTGGTGGCCTGGATTGGTGCCTTCAGCGGTAGTCAAGGCCGGGTGGTCAACTTCTTGATCGTGATGGTTGCGGTCATCGTGGCTGGATATTTTTACGTCTACGTCGTGTTGCGGACGCGCTTAGCCGATGCCATCTTAGGGCCACGGGTCGCCGGGATTCGGCGCCGGTTGCACATTCGTTAGGAGGAACTTGTGATGAACATCGAACGTTATTTAACGGCCCATCGGCAGGGGACACCTGGACAGATTTTCCGGTTGTTACGCCAAGGACGGGTCACAGTCGATGACCAAGTCGTGGATTCGCCGCGGACCGACGTCACCAGTGACCAACAGGTGCGGGTGGACGGCTTGACCGTCACGGGTCGCCAACCCCAATATTTGCTCTTTAATAAACCCGTCGGCTTCGTGTTGAACCTGGAGCCGACCAGTCAGCGGAGTTTGGGGAGCCTCTTGAATTCCTTGGATCAGCAGCGGTCGCTCAAGGCATTGGCCAATCTGCCGAAAGAAGCGGTCGGCCTGGTCCTGGCCAGCGACGACGAACGATTCTTAGCGGACGTCGCCCGGCAAAATTGGCGGAGCACCCTGCAGATCGTCCTGGCGGGAACGACGGTGCCAGACCTGTCGGCAAACGTGGCCTTTCAAGATGTGACCAGCCAAGTGGATACGGTCCACCAGACTGTGACGGTGGCATTAACGACCACCGATGTGGCGGCTGGTGTCAGTGCGTTAAGCAACCTGGCCCATGCTAATGAGCCAGTGGTGCGTACCCAGTTCGGCCCCGTGGCCTTGCCAGTCGATCTAGCGGTAGGCACCTACAGGGGGCTATTCGCCAACGAAATTGATGCGTTGAACGGACCACTCGACTTGAAAACAGAGTAACTGACAAATCCCTTGATGAGCCGCTGTGTTGGCGGTTCATCAAGGGATTTTTTGGTTACTATCTGAGGGCTGAATCTAAAATTAACGCGTTGATTGCCGTAACAGCGGTGTTCTGACACCTAAAATTGGTAAAACAGGTGCCTGCGTTAGCCAAGGGTTCCGTCTGTTCTGGAGAACATCTCCCGCCTGAGAAGCGGTTTTCCGGTTCGCTTGAGAGCCCGGCAAAGCTCACCAGTCTCTCAAGTCATTCCGCTGGTTCCACCCTGGCTACCTCCGTCAGTTTAGCTACTACCTGGGGTTAAGGCAACTGTTGCTGGCACGCACTACCGTAGCCGAGAGTTCGCCAAATATGGGTTCAGCCGTGGGAGTTGTCTTAGTGGCACGGTTCATGCCGCTTAGACAACTGGCGTCTTTGAGACGTGTTCTTCGGCTCAAAGCGAGGCGTCGAGACCGCCTTTTGGCTCGACCCGTCCGCCCCAGCGTTCCAACCCATATTTGGCGAACGGTAGGCGGCCAGTTCTTATTGTGAGGCTGAGAATGACTATTTTTGACGTCATGGGTTAGGTGGTAACCATTGGTTTAAGCTTGTGTGCCCTCATGTGCCTTCATGAACCGTGGCAGGTCAGCGGCGATTTGGCTAGGCAAGACCACGTACTGGGTCTGGGCCAATTCTTCGGCAATGGCGCTGTGGGTGTAGACGGCGGCGCACACGGCTTGCTCTTGCGGGGTGAATTGTGCGGTGAACCCGCCAATCATTCCCGCCAGCGTGTCGCCCATGCCACCGGTGGCTTGGGCGGGCGTCCCTAATGGATTGACGTAGGTCTGCGTAGCTGTGTAGATCTCGGTACGGTGGGATTTGACCACCACGGTGGCGTGCAATCGGTCCACGGCCTGGCGATTGGCCGTCGGCGTTTGCTCGGCAATTACGATGCCACTGAGTCGTTGCCATTCCATCTGATGTGGCGTAAAGATTAAGTGAGCCTGGGGTAAGGCTAACTGGTATTTTGCCACCAACGTGATGGCGGAGCCGTCGATCACCAGTGTTTGGTTGGGCGTGACCGTCCGCAAGACGTTTGTCAGAACTTGTAGGGCGGCCTCGTCCGTCCCCAAGCCGGGACCAATGACCACGACATCGGTGCCTTGGACCAACGCCTGGGTCTGACTTACGTCGGCGATATCGGCAAACATGGCTTCGGGTAGGCGGGCGTGCAGGCTTCCCTGATTGCTGGCGTCGGTGATGGTGGTGACCAGCCCGGCACCGGCGTACACGGCAGCGGCACTGGCCATCAGAATGGCGCCACCGAAGTTGCGGTTGCCGCCAATCAGTGTGACGCGACCATAAGTGCCCTTGTAGCTATCGGCCGGCCGCTGGCGGATGGTGCTCGTGAGAATTTTATCCGTTAAGGTTTCCATGAAAAAAGCCTCCTCATTTTCTCTTTCAGTATAGCACGCCACTGGAAAACCCGGCCGTCTCAGGTGAATTGTGATTTTGCCAGTGAAATCGGCTTACATTTGGCGGGCGATATGCTAGAATTATGCTAAGGTTAGTTTGAAAACGCTTTTGACGCGGAGAACCGCGGGCGATGACAAACGCGTGACCATAGACCGGACGTGAGGTCCGAATAAATGAAGGAGGTCCAATCATGGCAATTGATTGGCAAAAGCTATCTGAACACTACCGGGAGGACTATATCGCTGATCTGACCACCTTGGTCGGTATCGACAGTTCTCGTGATGATTCACAGGCCACCGATGAGTATCCCTTGGGACCAGGTCCAGCTAAGGCTTTGATCGCATTTTTAGGCTTGGCGGAACGCGACGGTTTTAAAACCAAGAATCTGGATAATTTAGCCGGCTACGTCGAATACGGTTCGGGTGAAGACACGCTGGCAATCCTGGGGCACGCCGACGTGATGCCAGCAGGCAAGGGGTGGCACACGGATCCCTTTACCCTGACGGAAAAAGACGGTAACTTGTACGGCCGGGGGACCTCAGATGATAAGGGGCCTGCCTTGGCAGCTTACTATGGGTTAAAGATGTTGAAAGACCAAGGCATCGACCCTAAGATCAAGATCCGCTTCATTATTGGGACCGACGAAGAAAGCGACTGGACGGGGATGAACCATTACCTCGACTTGGAACCAGCACCAACGCTGGGCTTCTCACCGGATGCTGAGTTCCCCCTGATCAACGGTGAAAAAGGTAACGTGACCTTCACGACCAATTTTGCCGGGACCAACGGCGGGGAATTGACCTTAGTCGACTTTGAATCCGGTCTGCGAGAAAACATGGTACCGCGTGACGCCGAAGCTACGGTGACAGGTGCCGACAATGACCAATTGGTTGCGGCGTTCAAACAATTCTTAGACCAAGTGCCCGTTACCGGGGAAACGACGGTTGACGCGCAAGGCTTGCACTTCGAAGTGATCGGTAAAGCGGCTCACGGGATGGAACCCAAAAACGGCATCAACGCGGGGACTTATCTGGCCAGTTTCTTGAACGACTATAATTTCGGAGGCGATGCGGCCGATTTCTTGAGCCTGCTAGCCAACGAATTGCACGATGATTCACGCGCGCACAAGTTAGGTATTGCCTTCACGGATAAAGTGATGGGTGATTTGACTATGAACGTGGGTGTGCAAACGTTTAAGGCCGACCAAGGGGCGTTGATCAACACCAACTTCCGGTACCCAACTGGGACAGGAGCGGCCGACATTGAAGCCGGACTGACCAAGGCGACAGCTAACATGGCGGCGACCATCAAGCAGGGTCGCGAAATGGTGCCCCATTACGTTGACCCAAGCGACCCAATCGTAGCCACGTTGATGGACGTTTACCGGCAACAGACTGGCGACATGACCGCCCAACCCGAAGTTGTGGGTGGTGGAACTTACGGTCGGTTGATGAAGCGTGGGGTCGCCTTTGGGGCCTTGTTCCCCGGCACGGCCGACACCATGCACCAGGCCGATGAATTTCAACCGGCAGCCGACTTGTTGAAGGCCATGGCGATTTACGGTCAGGCCATTTATGAATTGACCAAGTAGGCTGATCGGCGAAGGAGTGAGAATGATGGCCGCAGAATATAAGCATATTTTAGTCGGCGTCGATGGGTCGCGGCAGGCACGCCGGGCATTGGACAAAGCCATTGCGGTGGCCGTGCGTAACCAGGCTGAGCTGATCATCGTTACCGTCATGAGTGGCGGCGATTACGTCGGTCTGGGCAGCGATACCCAGGTGGGCTTCGGCTACGTTGACCAACGGGTGATGGACGAATCGCGGCAAAAATTGGAAGCGACGGTCGATAAATACCGGCGGCGGGCCCAAGATGCGGGCGTCGAACAGGTGGTTACCGCTGTCTTCTACGGTCACGCGAAGGTTGACTTGGCAAAAACATTGCCCGAGGAATATCAGGCCGATCTGATCATGCTAGGCGCCACCGGGGTCAACGTGGTGGAGCGCATGTTGATGGGGTCGACGGCGAGTTACGTCGTGGCCAATGCCATCTGTGACGTGTTGATCGTCCGGACGGATATTCACAACCAGGCGCAGAGTTTGAAAAAAATCGCAGAATAATTGCACCGACACAAAAGGGGCTGTGGCGAAATGTCATAGTCCCTTTTGTTGTAGGTTTGGTTGGTAATTGAAGGTTGAAAGTGAAATTAACACGCTAATTACCGTAATGACGGTGTTCTGACACCTGAAATTGGTGAAACCGGGTGCCTACGTCAGTCAGGGTTCCGCCTGCTCTGGGGAACACCTCCAGACTGAGTAGTGGTCTTCCGGTTCGCTTGAAAGCCTGGCAAAGTCCGCCAGTCTCTCGAGTCGTCCCGCGCTGTAGGCTGAGAAAAAACCTCAGCCAACACCGCCGACCCGGATGGGGCCATCCCTGGCTGCCTCCGGCAAGGTTGACGGTACTGTGTTAATGAAAGACTAGTCGTCAATGTAACTACTATCTGGGGTTAAGACAACTGTTACTAACGTGCGCCACAGTAGCCGAGAGTTCGCCAAATATGGGTTCAGCCGTGGGAGTTCCCTAAGCGGCGTGGCTCTTGCCGCTTAGGGAACTGGCGTCTTTGAGACGCGACTTTCGGCTCGACCCGTCCGCCCCAGCGTTCCAACCCATATTTGGCGAACGGTAAGGCGGCCAGTTTGCATTGTGAGGCTGTAAACGACTATTTTTTGGCGTCATAAGTCGCATGGTAACAATAGCTTCAGTTGATTTTCGCCTTTCAACCTTCAGTTGGTAACTGAAGGTCAAAAATTACGGGTCGCCGACTTGGCCAACGCATCAAAATGGGCGTCGAATTGGGCCTGGTCGACCTGCGTCACTAGAGTGATGGGGCGACCGTTCGGTGTCAGAAATGTTCGCCCGGCGCCGTGGCCAGTGGTCAGAACGTCGCCGTGAACGACCTTGCTAGTGACGATTTCCGGGTAGCGACTGGTCAGGGTGGTCAAGACGTCCCAGAGGTAGTAGGTGGAATCGGCTTCGAAGGCCATGACCAACGAATAGCCGTAGCCAATCAGTTCCATGGCGGGGTATTTGCGAAGGCTGGCCCAATGCTGGCGGCGCTCGGCGGTCAGTGGAATTTGGTCGGTACTTTCTAGGCCAATCATGACGATGTCTAGGGGACTGTCCCAGACGGTCTTGACGGCTTCGGGGTCCCAAAAGGCGTTCCATTCCATGGTGCCGTCTTGGTCGGGTTCGCCGACGTTACCTTGGTTGTTCATGGTGCCGCCCATCCAGTAGAGCTTGTCGATCTTATCAGTGATGGTGGGGTCGATGGCCAGTGCCCGGGCGAGGTCTGTCAGCGGGCCGGTCATCACCAGGGTCGTTTTGCCGGGGGTGGCTTGCAGCTTGTCAATCAGGTCCAGGTGGGCCGGGGCGCTAGCTTGCGGGGTCGTGACGTGGCCACGTTCGTTTAGCACTGGGAAGTTGTCAAACGAATAGGCCGACAGCCGCCAGTTTTGCGGGAATTGATGCACGGGCCGGGAATCAGATACAGCCACACTGAGCGGTTGCTGTGGGTCGCCAAACAGGTCGATGATCTTGCGTGAGGCCGCCGCGGCAGGCTCGGCGTATGAATCCGCACCCACCACACCGACTCCGGTCAAATGGATATCGGGCGTTTGGAGCAGTAATAACAGTGAGACCAAGTCGTCGACGTTACCATCGTGATTAAAATAGACATTTTGCAAAACGAGCACCCCTTAATCAATATCAAATTTTAAAAAGTATAGCATGAATGTTAATAATTTGGTAGGGACATCGGCGATATTTTTATTTTTATGATAACGTAAAACGATAAACACGAACGATAAACCGATTTACGCATCTCTTCGGCCAGAAAAAAAGCGCCAGCCCTGAGGGACTAACGCAACAAGTTATTCTGATTAAGGTTAAAGTCGGTGAATATCTAAGACACTGCCGGTTTCGGCATCGGCCACGAACTGGTATTGCACCAGCTGGTCGTCTTCATAGCGGGTAATGCCGCCGTAGTAGACGCGTGACTTGACCGCAAACTTTTGAAACGGGACCGCGTGCTTTTCAATCCAGGCACCCTCGATAGGAGATTCTTGCCGGAATTGGCGTTTGACCTGTTCCAAAATATCGTCTGGGTTGAGCCGGTTAGCGCCGAAAAAGCGCGTGATGAAAACGCCCATTAAGCCCCCGAGTACCCCGGTGAGACTTAGTTGATACAATTGTCCGTTCTTAGCAGCCATGCTACCGCCTCCTAATTTCTGTGGGCATGCTTCCCATCACTTCTTGCCCCTAGTATAGCAATGATTGCGCGGAAGTTCCCGTAAAAAGGCAGATTTTTCGCAAATTTCTTGATTAGTGGGTAAATTGGCGCGCTTTGCCCGCACCAACGGGCCGGTAAACTCACTGTGGCCGGTTTACAAACAAAAACCGTGTATATTTAGCCAGTCATGCTATAATGGTTGATGTTAACTTTTAAAACTAACTGAAAAAGGAGTGCTCATTCATGGAACAATTACCCAAGATGTCTGCTGCGGATTTAAAGGACGTTGTTAAAGAAGGCAAAACCATGTTATTCTTCTCAGCGACCTGGTGCCCAGATTGCGCCTTTATCAAGCCCGCAATGCCAGAGATCGAAGCAGAATATCCTGACTACACCTTTATTGCCGTCGACCGGGATGAAAACATCGACCTGGCGGTAGAGCTGAACGTTTTCGGCATTCCTAGTTTCATTGCTTATGCCGATGGCCAAGAAATTGGTCGGTTAGTGAACAAGGATCGTAAGACTAAAGCAGAGGTAGAAGAATTCATCAATTCTTTGACGACCAACGCCAACTAAACCCGTTGGAAAGGATTCAGACATGTTAATTGCTAGTTACAACCCTAAAGAATTAGGGGATACTTTGATTGTTGTTGTTGCGCAGGATTCGGCGACCCAAGCCCACACGGTACGGGACAATATCGCGCGGATCTATGATGCAGCGACGGAAAAGACCTTAGGCTACAACTTCTTGAAAGTCTCTGACATCTTGCCAGAGATCAGTGGCAACGGCCAGGTCGATTTGTCGGCTGATGATGTGGCGGCATTGAATACCGCCTTGGAGGACGCTGGCTTTGCTGGTGAATTGGTCGCAGAGACCAGTTCGCGCTTCGTGGTGGGCTACGTGAAATCGGCCAAGCCGCACCCTGACTCCGATCACTTGCTGGTGACGGAGACCGTCGTGGATAACGACGAGTCTCTGCAAATCGTGAGTGGGTCACCGAACATGCAGGCGGACATCAAGGTGGTCGTGGCCAAAGTTGGGGCCATGATGCCCAACGGTCTGATCATCTGGCCCGGTGAACTCCGCGGCGTTGCCAGCAACGGGATGATCTGTTCTGGTCGTGAGCTCAAGCTTGCCAATGCCCCGCAGAAACCAGGCGCCTTGATCTTGCCGGACGACTACACGGTCGGTGAACCGTTTGACTTCGAACGCGGTCAAAGTATTTTCAAAAATTAAGAAGATTATTACAAAGCAGGTGAACCCTTGTCGGTTGCCTGCTTTTTTGTGTACAATAGGGGAGACTGCCAATTTGGCAATAGATTGTCACCAGAACGGATGGCAAGTAGCGTCTGGAATTAAAAAATAATAAAAAGAGAGATTCAGGGAATGAGTTAAGTGGCCGTCAAGTTGGCGGCGTCTCCTCCCAAGAGTCGTGAAAGTCGACGGGTGCGCTCGTCAAGGAGGAAGAAACACATGGAGCACTATGATGGACCGGCATTTTATCGCAAATTTCCGGTAAAACCGACCCCTGATCAAATGGAAGATACCACGGATGACCGGTCACAACGACAGGTCAAGCTCCGTAAAGAACGTAACGATCGCCTGCGGATTCGCCAGGAGCGGGAAGAAAAGCGCGAATCGGCGGCTCAAAGCGCAGCCCGAGAGGTCTTGCACCACACCCAACGGCGTCAGTCTGCGGCATCAACGCCCGCCACGGCGGCGAAAACGCCGGAACAGGCCGCAGCCGCAGCCAGTGCCAATTACCGGCCGTTTGCGGTCACCCCGGTACCCAAGCAACGGCAACGGGTGTGGCAACCGTCCGTGATTCGGCAGCGCTATCAAAGACTGGTCGTTAAGTTACGGAAGTCAAATGACAGCTTCCTGTTATTGGGAACGGCGGCGGATGAAGCCGCTTTAGCCGCACAGGACTCCCTAAAAGACCAGCCTGAACCGGCGCCAACGGAAGTCTTTTTGCCCGACGAATCGGCGGCTCCGGCGACTACCACGGACGCAGTGGCAACGCCTGCGGCAACGGACACAGAACCGCAAGAAGCAGAACCGCAAGAAGCAGAACCGCAAGAAGCAGAACCAACACCTGAACAACCGGCCTCCGCAGCATCTGTAGCGGACGACACCGCCGATTCAGCGGCCGCAATCGCCACTTCGGCGGCTCCGGCTAATGAAGGTACCGCGTCGTCTGTAACCACTACCACTGCGGCGACTACTGTAGCGTCAGCACCCGCTGGGGATGAAACGCCAGCCGCTGCCCCAAGCAAGCAAGCGGTCGTGGGCCCAACGGAGGTCTTTTATCCAGAACCGCAGGCGCAAACACCGACGGATAGCGGAGCTTATTTGCCAGTCGATAATCCAGTACCGGCACGCTCGGCTGCCAGTGAAACGTCCGCTACGCCAGCCGCCAAGTCGGCGCAACCCGGTGAAACGGTGGTCATTCAACCGACCCAACCGGTGGCTAGTGAAACGCCTGCTGACACACGCAAACCGACGACCGCAACCGGTGAACCTACTGAGACAGCCGAAGTTGCGGAAACGAGCGATACACCTGACGAGGCTGAATCAACCGCTACCAAAGAATCAGCTGAAACCAATGGGACAACCGAAACCAATGAACCCACGGAAAAAGCAACAGAACCTGCAGAAGTCACGGCACCTGAATCACCGGCAACTGCCGAGTCAACATCTGCGGTTACCCCTTCAGTGAGCGCGCCGTCTTCAGCTGCAGCCAGTCGACGCCCAGCCGAGGTCAACCAATTACTGGATCGGGCAACGGCAGCCACAAATACCACTGGGCCGGCTGCTTCGTCGACTGCCGCACCACAATCGGCGGCTGCCAAGCCAACACCGAAGCCTAAGGCCAAGCCGAGTCGCGGCCTGGGACATTCCTTAGGCGACATCATGCAAGAAGAGGGGAACGACCAACGCAACCTGGCCTTGTTTGACCGACCGACGGCGCCCGCGGAACCGGCCGACACGACGCCGGCGCGCGGTTATCATTTCCCAGATCTGGCGTTGTTGCCGAAACCGGTCGTGCCGGATGAAGCGGCCTTGGACGAGTGGATCGAACACCAAGCCGAGGTGCTCGATGCTACGTTGAGTGCCTTTCACGTCGATGCCCACGTCACGGACTGGACGGTGGGGCCGACCGTGACGCAGTTCCAAATCAGTTTGGCGCTGGGGGTCAAGGTCAATAAGATTACGAATCTAAACGATGACTTGAAGCTTGCCCTGGCAGCCAAGGACATTCGGATCGAGGCACCGATTCCCGGGAAGACGACGGTCGGTATTGAAATTCCCAACCTGAAATCACGCCCCGTCATGCTCTCGGAAATCCTGAACTCGGCGGCCTTCAAGAAGAGCGAATCACCGTTGACGGTGGCCTTAGGGGTCGACCTCTTTGGCCAACCTCAGGTCACGGACTTGCGCAAGATGCCGCACGGTTTAATCGCCGGGGCTACGGGTTCCGGGAAGAGTGTGTTCATTAACTCACTGCTATTGTCGATCTTGTACAAGGCCACGCCGCAACAGGTCAAGCTCCTGCTGATTGACCCGAAGGCCGTGGAAATGGCGCCTTACGATGGGTTGCCTCACCTGTTGTCGCCCGTGATCTCTGATCCAAAGGCCGCCGCGGCAGCCCTCAAGTGGGTTGTCACGGAAATGGACGAGCGTTACGAAAAGCTCGCCGCGGCGGGTGTCCGCAACATTGAACAATTTAACGACCGGGCCGACGCCAATGACGAACCCGGGCTGAAGATGCCATACATCGTAATCATCATTGACGAATTAGCCGATCTGATGATGATGGCTGCCAGCGAGGTACAAGATTACATCGTCCGCATCACGCAAAAGGCACGGGCCGCTGGGATCCATTTGTTAGTGGCCACACAACGGCCAAGTGTCGACATCGTGACCGGGACCATTAAGAACAACATCCCGACGCGAATCGCCTTCATGGTCTCCAGCCAGATCGATTCGCGGACCATTTTGGACACGGCTGGGGCCGAAAACCTGTTGGGTCGTGGGGACATGCTGTACCTGGGCAACGGGGCCAGTCAACCAATGCGGCTGCAAGGGGCCTTCGTCGAATCTGAAGTCGATGGCGTCACCGACTTCGTGCGGACACAAGGCAAGCCGCAGTATGCCTTTTCACCCAAGGGACTCTTACAACGGGAAACAGCCGAGGAGAATCAAGACGAGCTGTTGCCGAAGGTCCTGGCATACATTTCCCAGGAAAAGACGGTTTCGACGTCCAAGCTCCAACGGGTCTTCTCGATTGGCTACAACCGCGCTGCCAACCTGATCGACGACTTAGAACAGCACCATTATGTGTCACCGCAGCACGGGTCCAAACCCCGGGAGGTCTACTTGACGCCCGATGACTTGGGTAAGGACTTGCCAGAGCCTCATGACCAGGGTGCACCATTTTCATCCTAGGTTGAGGAGGCCTCACTGCCTTTCTCCCCGTGATTTCTTTTAAGCGGGTGGGGGATATGCTAGAATAAGAAAAGAGTCACTCAGACGGTTTGGGGGAGTAGTGGCCTGACCGAAAGAGTAGAAAAGAGGATCATTTAATGGATAACGCAACGGTTTACCACTTTGTTGGAATTAAAGGATCAGGGATGAGTGCCCTGGCCCTGATTTTGCACGATAAGGGTTTTAAGGTTCAAGGTTCAGATATCACCCAGTACACGTTCACACAACGGGGACTGGAAAAAGCCGGGATCGACGTCATGGCCTTTGATGAAGCCAATATTCACGAGGGCTTGACGGTCATTGCGGGGAACTCCTTTACGGATGAACACCCAGAAATCAAGAAGGCCCGGGAAATGGGTCTGCCCGTTTACCGTTACCATGAATTCTTAGGTCACCTGATTGAAGGCTACACGAGTATTGGGGTGGCTGGTGCGCACGGGAAGACCAGTACGACCGGCCTGTTATCCCACGTGTTGAGTGGGGTAGCACCAACGTCTTATCTGATTGGTGATGGAACGGGGAAGGGGACGCCTAATGCCCGCTTCTTCGTCTACGAAGCCGATGAGTACCGGCGCCACTTCCTGGCCACTAAGCCAGACTACGCCATCATGACCAACATCGACTTCGATCACCCTGACTACTACACGGGCATCGATGATGTTTACAGCGCCTTTGAAACCTGGGCCAACCAGGTCAAGAAGGGTATCTTTGCTTGGGGGGATGACCCTGAGTTGCGTAAGCTCAAGACCGACGTGCCGGTTTACTACTACGGCACCAAGGACCGCGACGATTTCCAAGCTAAAAATATCAAACGCTCGACGACCGGCTCCAACTTTGATGTTTACCATGGTGATGAATTCTTAGGCAACTTTGAAATCCACCTGTATGGTGAACACAACGTCTTGAACAGCCTGGCTGTCATTGCCGTTTCCTACTTTGAAAAGGTCAGCATGGACGAAATCAAGCGTGAACTGGCCAACTTCAAGGGCGTTAAGCGGCGGTTTACGGAACGTAAGCTGGCCGACATGACCATCATTGACGACTACGCCCACCATCCATCCGAAATCAAGGCCACCTTGGACGCTGCTCGGCAAAAGTACCCGGACAAGGAAATCATTGCGGTCTTCCAGCCACATACGTTTAGCCGGACGATTGCGTTGATGGACGACTTCGCCAAGAGTTTGAACCTGGCCGACCGGGTCTTCTTGACCAACATCTTCAGCTCCGCACGGGAAACTGCCGGGGCAGTCTCCAGTAAGGACTTAGCCGCAAAAATCGCTAAGGGTGGCGACATTTTGACGGTTGATAATATGTCCCCATTATTGGATTTCCATGACGCGGTCGTGGTCTTCATGGGTGCCGGCGACGTGCAAAAGTACGAACGGGCTTACGAAGAATTATTAAGTCATTTATCACTGAAAAATAACTAAATTTATGGGCACCGGTGGGCGAATCGTCGCTGATCGGTGCCCTTTTTGATCAATTGATTGGTCTGGACCACTAATCGGGTAAACGGATTTTTGTCGAAATGACTATCCGGCTGAATCACTGTTACAACGGGCATTTAACGCACTTAACCCATTCGTTAGATATGAGTTGCACTTTTCTGGAGAATCTGTATTCTAGTAAATTAAGGACGCGTATCGTCCTTAATTTTTTTCAGGGGAGCGAGTGCTAGTGGAAGTTGGAACACAACACAATTGGTGGTATAACCAGTTATTCACCAATTGGAAGAAGTTTGAGGTTATTTACGTGTCGATCTTGATTTTGCTGCAGGTCGTGGTCTATGTGATCGTGCCCGACAGTGTGATTGGGATGGTGTCCGGTGTCGGCGGGGTCTTGTGCCTGGTCTACGGGATGAAGGGACGTAAGATCTCGTTTATTTTTGGGTTCATTCAATGTGTCGCCATGACGTATGTGGCCTGGATCAGCCATGCCTACGGGTCTTTTGCAATGGATATTATTTATGTTATTTCCCAACCCATCGGCTGGTACATGTGGGGACATGACGAAGCGACCCGGTCCTTTAAGAAAACGACCAGAAACTGGATCTTTGCGGCGGCCTTTGTCGCTTGGGCCCTTGGCTGGTTGGTCTTGTCCCTGTTGCACGGTCAATTGCCATACTTTGATTCGGTCAACTTCGTGGTGAGCTTGATTGCCCAACTGCTCTATATCATGAAGTTCAAGGAAAATTGGTCCCTGTGGATCGTGGTCAACGTGGTCAACGTCTTGTACTGGAGTATCCTGACCTTCCAGATTCTCACGGGAGCCACTAACGTCGGGACGCTGGGCGCCAACCTTTCCCAGGTGGCCTTGCAGATTGCCCTATTATTTAACGCCGTTTACGCCAATAAGGTGTGGGCAAGTGGCGAGGCCGATAACGAAGGGGGTGCCGGTCAATCTGCGGCTAAGTAACGTGGCCATTACGCGACAATTCTTTTCCAGTTCTGAACACATTACTTGTGTTTACTATTAGATTTGGTAAAATATACTCTAATAACCCTGTGGCTGGTTCATCAATTGTGATGGCTAAGGCAGGAATTGATTTGAAAAAGAAGGAGCGTTTCAATGAACAACTATGATCAGCAACCCCGGACGACAGTAAACACTGAGGTCGGCCTCAACAGCTTTATGACTAAAATGTTTGGCTGGATGGCTGCGGCCGTGTTGGTCTCTGCAGTGACGGCGTACTTGATGATCCCAATGGCAAGTCAAGCCCAGGGCTTACACGGTGCCGGTCTTTGGTTACCTATTATCGTCTGGTTTATTTTACCGTTCGTCATTAGTGGACAATCGATGAAACGACCAACCGTCGCTTTAGTCGGGTTGTTTGTTTACGCGGTGATCACCGGTGGGGTCATTTCGACTTACGCTATGGTCTTTAGCATCAACACGATGGCCGCGGCCTTTGTTTCCAGTGCAGCAGTCTTCGTGACGATGGCCGGTATCGGAGCTTTCACCAAGAAGGACCTGACTAAGATTGGGACCCAAGCTACGGGGGCCTTGATCGGGTTAATCGTGGCGATGATCGTGAACATGTTCTTGCGGATGCCATTGGCGTCCTTGATCTTATCCTTCGCCGCAGTCATTATCTTCTCAGCACTGACAGCCTGGGATACGCAACGGATGCAGAAGATGTATCTGCAATACGGTGACCAAGTCTCCACGACTGGGTTGGCCGTCAACGGGGCCTTACAACTGTACTTGGACTTCGTTAACTTATTCTTGCAACTCTTACAAATTTTCGGAATCTTTGGTGGCAACAACGACTAAAGGTTGCGCAGGAAAGCCTGGGACGAAAGCGCCCAGGCTTTTTGTGTCACCGGAAGTCGAGACATAGCTAAAACGACAGCGTCTTAATGCCTAAAAAAATCACTGAGATCGGGCTCCTGCGATAAGCAGTGATTGGTAAATGCGGCCAGCTCGAGAAGTGGCTTGGTGGTTGACTATGAAGCCTGACACTTCCAGTTGCTAAAGGGTGCCCATCTCTGACTGACGCTGACAGGTTGGCGAACGGTAGGCAGCCAGCACGGACTATGGGACCGAGCAGCAAGTGCTTCCATGCTTTTCAGAGATTTCTTTTCGGGTTTACCTGGTTTTTTGGTAAAATAGACTTAGAATACTCGAGCCCGGCTGACCGCGGCTCGAAAGGAGCGTAACATGGCGGAAAAACGATTATTATTGATTGACGGAAACAGTGTCACGTTTAAGGCCTTCTTCGCGTTGTACACGGCGTTGGGTAAGTTCACCAACAGCGAGGGGCTGCACACGAACGCCATTTACGGCTTCAACACGATGCTAGAGATCATGTTGGACAAGGTCAAGCCCACCCACGCCTTGGTGGCCTTTGATGCGGGCAAGACGACATTTCGGACGAAAATGTATGACGACTACAAGGGCGGCCGGGCCAAGACGGCGCCGGAACTGTCCGAGCAATTCCCGTATGTCAAGGAACTCTTAGCGGCACGGGGCATTCAGACCTATGAACTGCCCAACTATGAGGCAGATGACATCATCGGGACCTTGGCCAAACAGGCTGAGGAAAACGGCTTTACCACGACCATCGTGACCGGGGACCGGGACCTGACGCAACTGGCCGATGACCACACCACGGTGTCCATTTCTAAACGCGGGGTTACGGATATTGAGCACTACACGCCGGCCTACGTGAAGGAAAAGATGGGCGTGACGCCGAGTCAGATCATTGATATCAAGGGGTTGCAGGGGGATAATTCGGATAATTACCCTGGCGTAACTGGCGTGGGTCCCAAGCGCGCCGTGGATTTGATTGGCAAGTACGGCAGTATTGAAAACCTGTACGACCACATCGACGAGATCACCGCGAAGAAGCTCAAGGAACATTTGGTCGCGGACCACGACGAGGCGCTCCTGTCGAAAAAATTGGCGACGATTCTTCGGGATGCGCCAGTGACCAAGCAGGTAAGCGACCTGACGTATCAGGGAGACGACCAGGAAAAATTAGTCGAATTCTACCAACGCATGAACTTCAACCAATTCTTGAGCAAAATGCGCATTGATGGTGAGGCACCAACTGCCACCCCCGGTCTAAAAGACGTGGACTTTACGGTCTTGAAGGCCGACAATCTTCAGACGCTGCCGGCCTTTGCGGATGGCTGTGAATTCTACTTGGAAATGTTGGGGGACAACTACCATCTGGCCGACTTCGATGGCTTCGTAATCGGTCACGAGGATCATTGGTGGGTCAGCCGCGACGCCAGCCTCTTACAGCAGGCCCCGTTAAAAGGGTTGTTAGAGTCCGCTGACGTGGCCAAACAGGTCTTTGACGCCAAACGGACTTACGTGGCCTTGAATCGCTTAGGCATCACGTTAGCGGGGGTTGACTGTGACCTGTTGATCGTGTCCTATTTGTTGAACACCTATGACAACAGCAATGACCTGGGACGGGTGGCCATGGAACACGGCTATCACCAGGTCGCCACTGACGAAGACGTTTACGGCAAGGGCGCCAAGGAAGCCATTCCAGCCGACGACGTGGACTTCTTCTCGCATCTGGCACGCAAGGCGCGGGCCATTGAACAGCTGCGGCCGCAATTAGTCAAGGAACTGGCCGATAATGAACAAACGCAATTGTACCGTGACATCGAATTGCCAATGGCGTTCGTGTTGGCCCGGATGGAGATCGCTGGGATCACGGTAGAAGCCAGTGAACTCGAGGCCATGGGCAGTAAGTTCACCGAACAGCTGGCCGAGATCGAGCAGACCATTTACAACGAAGCCGGCGAGGAATTTAACATTGGTTCGCCCAAGCAATTGGGGCACATCTTGTTTGAAAAGATGGGCTTGCCGGTCATCAAGAAGACCAAGACCGGGTATTCCACGGCGGTCGGCGTGCTGGAAAAGCTGGCGGCCGAGGCGCCGATTGCCGAAAACATTTTGAAATATCGCAAGATTGCCAAGATTCAGTCGACCTACGTTGAGGGCCTGTTGAAGGTGATTCATCCCGACGATCACAAGGTGCACACGCGTTACCTGCAGACGTTGACGCAAACGGGCCGGTTGTCGTCGGTCGACCCGAACCTGCAAAATATTCCGGTGCGTAACGAAGAGGGCAGAGCCATTCGGAAGGCCTTCGTGCCGCGTCATCCGGGGTGGCAGATCTTCTCGTCTGACTATTCGCAAATTGAATTGCGGGTCCTCGCGCACATGAGTCATGACGCCAACATGCAAGAGGCCTTCCGCGAGGGTGAAGACATTCACGCGGCCACGGCCCGGCGAATCTTTAAGATGGGGCCCGACGAAGAGGTGACCCCGAACATTCGGCGCCAAGCCAAGGCGGTCAACTTTGGCATCGTCTACGGCATCAGTGACTTTGGCCTGTCCCAAAACATTGGTATTACCCGTAAACAAGCCAAGGCTTTCATCGACACTTATTTTGAGGAATATCCTGGCGTCAAGGCCTACATGGATCGGATGGTTCAACAGGCCAAGGAACAGGGGTACGTGGAGACGATTGCCCATCGGCGGCGGTATTTGCCAGACATCAACTCGCGCAACTTCAATCAGCGGTCATTTGCTGAACGGACGGCCATGAACACGCCAATTCAAGGGAGTGCCGCCGACATTATTAAGATTGCCATGATCCAGATGGAAGATGCCATCAAGGATCTGCAGGCCACGATGTTGATGCAGGTCCACGATGAACTGATCTTTGAGGCCCCTGCCGAAGAGATTGACACGTTGGCCAAGTTGGTGCCTAGCGTGATGGATTCAGCCGTTAAGCTGGAGATTCCGCTGAAGGTGGAAAGCCACTACGGTCCGACCTGGTACGACGCGAAATAGCGGTAAGGGAGACGATAAGCGATGCCAGAATTACCTGAAGTTGAAACGGTTCGACGGGGATTGACCCGCCTGGTTCAAGGCGCCACGATCGACCACGTTGACGTCTATTATGGAAAAATGGTCACGCCGGAAGCCGAGGTATTTACCGCGGAGTTGATTGGCCGGCAGATCGAGCGTATCGACCGGCGGGGCAAGTACCTGTTATTTCGCTTTAGTGGCGAGCTGACGATGGTCTCGCATTTGCGGATGGAAGGCAAATACGACGTGCAACCGACCGGCAGTCCTATTACCAAGCACACCCATGTGGTCTTTCATCTGACCGATGGGCGCGACCTGCGCTACACGGACACCCGTAAGTTCGGCCGCATGCGTCTGGTGCCAACGGGCACGGAAGGCACGGCCTTGCCATCATTGGGCAAATTGGGACCGGAACCCACCGAAGCCACGCTGACGCTGGCGTATATGCAACAGATCTTTCACAAGTCACGCAAGGTGGTCAAGCCCTTCTTGCTCGATCAGTCGAAAATCGCGGGGTTGGGCAACATTTATGCCGATGAGGTGCTGTGGCTGTCGAAGATCAATCCCTTAACGCCGGCCGACGAGCTGTCTGATGACCAGTTAGAGACGCTACGGCAAAGTATTATTACGGAAATCGGCCTGGCCATTCAGGGTCACGGGACCACCGTGCACTCGTTTTCCACGGCCTTTGGCGAAGCAGGGCAATTTCAAAACCACCTGCACGTCTATGGCCGCGAGGGGGAACCCTGTGAGCGTTGTGGGACCGAAATCGTGAAAATCAAGGTGGCCCAGCGAGGGACGCACTATTGCCCGCGGTGTCAGCCGGTGCCGCTAGACGCATTGGAGGCGTTGACAGATGACTGAGGTATGGGGATTGACCGGGGGCATTGCGACGGGAAAATCGACCGTGAGCGCGTGGCTGCGCGCGGCAGGCATTCCCGTGATTGATGCCGACATCATTGCCCGGCAAGTCGTTGCGCCCAAAACGCCGGGCCTGCAGCAGATTGCACAGACCTTTGGGACGGACTTCGTGACGGAGGCGGGCTTGGACCGGAAAAAATTGGGCCAGTGGGTCTTCACCCAACCGGCCGAATTGAAGAAGCTGGAAGCCATTACGACACCGTTGATTCAAGCGCAGATCCGCCGAGAATTAGCGGCAGCCAAGGCCCAACAAGTGCCGGTCGTCATGATCGACGCGCCAACTTTTTTTGAGGTGGGTTACCTGATTCATCTGGTCGATCACGTCATGGTCGTAGCGACCGATGTGCCAACGCAAAAGCAGCGGTTAATGGCGCGCGACGGGCTTTCGGCGGCGGATGCACAGGCGCGAATGGATCGGCAGTGGCCGCTTGCTAAGAAAATCGCGCAGGCCACCGTGGTTATTGATAACGGGGGAACGATTGCCCAAACACGCCAACAAGTGGTAAAATGGCTTGACGCCAATAAGTTTGGCAACAGTAACCATTTAAAACGAGGTGAACAATAATGCAGTGTCCACACTGTCATCATAATGGATCGCGGGTCGTTGATAGTCGACCCACCGACGACGGGCGCGTGATTCGCCGCCGTCGTGAGTGCGAGAACTGCGGTTTTCGGTTCACGACGTTTGAGCGGGTTGAAGTTACGCCGCTGCTAGTGATCAAGAAAAATGGGACGCGAGAAGAGTTCAATCGGGAGAAGATCCTGCGAGGCATCATTCGTTCCGCTGAAAAACGCCCAGTGGGCATGGATGTCATGACCAATATCGTCGACGAAGTGGAAAACAAGATTCGCGCGTTAGGCGTCAATGAGATCTCCAGTCAGTTGATTGGGGAATACGTCATGAATCGTCTGGTCGACGTCGACGAAATCGCCTACATTCGCTTTGCCAGCGTTTATCGGCAATTCAAGGATACCGGTGTCTTCTTCAACGAGTTGAAGGATATGCTGGCCAAAGACAAACAAAAAGAAAAAAAGCATGAATCAGACCAGGGACAAAGTGAGGCGAAGTAAAGCATGGAAAATTCCTGGCACCAATTAAAACCACGAACGGGCTTTTTGGTGCGGTTAGCGGATCGCTTGACCGATCAGAGTTGGCAAACGTTGACCCAGCTTTACCAGCCGATTGTGGGACCGAGTGCCGCGGGGCTGTACTCGGCCCTTTTTTGGCTTCCCAAACGCGGGGAGTACCAGCGCCATGCCACCTTGTTGGGGTTGCTGGGGATGGACCTGGCACATTTCTACGAGGCGCGCTTGCGGCTGGAAGCGACCGGCTTGCTGACGACCAAGGTCAAAACGTCAGGGGAGCTGACCAGTTTTGTTTACGAATTACAGGCGCCCTTAGCTCCGGCGGATTTTTTCCGCGATGATTTACTGAGCGTGCAGCTGCTCGGTGTAATCGGCGAAGAGGCCTACCGGACGCTGGTGGCCGTCAATACCGTGAAACCGGAAACTGCGTCAGATGAACAAGACATTACCAAGAACTTTCTCGACGTCTTTCACGTGGATGGTCAGGAACTCAACCGCTTACCGGCCGCCATTACGGCCACACGCGAAGACCTCCCCAATGACGACGCCGCGCCGGCATTGACGCCGACGTCCCACGAGGATTTTGACTTCAAATTGCTGGGGGAAATCTTGGAACATTCCTTCATCGACACCAAGGCGTTGCGTAGCTACCGGCAATTGCTTTTGACGGAGCACGCCACCTATAACCTGGATGAGGTGACCATGGCCAGATACGTGGGGGATGCCACGGATCTGGCGACCAATCAATTTGACCCTGAGCAGTTCAAACGCGTGATTGCCCAAGACTTCTCGCGGCAACACCGGGGTCAGCCAGCGGCCACATCCCCAACGACGACCCAGCCCACTGGTGAGCGGCTGAGTTCGGCCGAGCAAACGTTGATTACCGTGGCCAGCAAGTCCGTGCCCGCCTTATTTTTGCAAGGCATCAAACAAAAGAACGGCGGGTTCGTGACGGATGGCGAACAGCGAATCGTCCGCGACCTGGTCAGTCGTCAGTTGTTTCCCGATGCCGTCTTGAATCTCATGATCTATCATGTGTTGGTTGATGAAGAACGGCCGACGTTGAACAAAAACTTGATGGATACGATTGCAAACGACTGGAGCAAGAGCAAAGTAACGACGCCGCAGTTGGCCATCAAGAAGATTCGTGAACGGCAACAGGCGGCCCAACAGCCGCGGCAATCTCGTCGCCGGCAATCGACCGTCAAGGAGACGCTGCCGGATTGGGCCAAAAAGCCCGCTGCCAAGCCGTCCGCGACACAAGCCAAGCTATCCGAGCAGCAACAAAAGCAGTTGCAGGCGCGGATCGCCAAGCTCCAAGCACACAGTAACGATGGGAAGGAGGCATAACCGATGGAAGACTTGAGTAAAACCATGCAACAGTTAATGAATCAGCGGCATTTGAACGATAATTACCGGCAGTTGATGGCTAAGGTCTACGATGATCCCGCAGTAACGGCCTTTTATCAGGCGCACCGTGATGAGTTGGCCGACGACGTCTTGACGCGCTCGGCCGCCAAGCTGTACGAATTCGTCAGTGAACGCGAAAAATTGGCCAACGGGGGGACGACCTTTGCAACGGGCTATGAACCCCAGCTGATCGTTTCCAACCACCTGATTGACGTGGCCTACGTGCCGACCAAGGAAACGCAGGAAAAACAGGCCCAGCAACAATTGCGTCAACGGGTGAAGTCTATCGCCATGCCCAAGAGCATTCGCGAGGCTGATTTGAAAAATTTTGACCAAGATCCGGACCGCGCCGAAGCCTTAATGGCCGCGCTAGATTTCGTCGATGCTTACGAAGCCAGTCCTAAACGGCGTCACCAGGCCCTGTATTTGGCGGGGAGCTTTGGTGTCGGTAAGACCTACCTGCTGGCCGCCGTCGCCAACCAATTAGCCGCTGATGGGTTCTCCACCACGTTAGTTCACTTTCCCAGCTTTGCCGTGGAAATGAAAAACGCCATCGCGCAAAATGGAGTGGCGGGAAAGCTGGCCGCCTTGAAGAAGTCGCCGGTCCTCATGATCGATGATATCGGGGCCGATGCCATGTCCGCGTGGGTGCGTGACGACGTGTTAGGCGTAATCCTGGAATACCGGATGCAAGAAGAACTGCCAACGTTCTTTAGCTCCAACTTCTCCATGGAACAGCTGGAAAAAGAACACCTGCGAATCTCCACGCGGGGGGATGACGAACCGTTGAAGGCCCAGCGGCTGATGCAACGCATTCGCTTCTTGGCCCGGGAAATCACGATGGTTGGGGTGAACCGGCGTCCGCAGTAGGCACATTATCCGGCCTTGATGCGTCGCGGGGCGAGCATCATCTGAAGGTTGAACCTAAAATTAGCGTGCTGATTGCCGTAATGACGGTGTCCCGACGACTAAGATTGGTGAGACCAGGCGCCTGCGTCAGCCAGAGTTCCGCCTGCTCTGGGGAACGGCTTCAGCCTGAGGGGCGGTCTTCCGGTTGGTTTGAAAACCTGGCAAAACTTGACTAAAAATCCCGCTGAGCAGCCACTAAATCTTAAGAGAAATCCTTGACAATCGCTGCCGGCAAGTGTTTAATAGTCTGTGAAACCAAAAGAGCTATGACGAAAGACATGGTGTTTACGGGATCGTTCACAGGAAGAGTTGGCCTAGCTTGGAAGCCGACTTAGCGACCGCAAACATTACCACTTTCTATCAGCTGTCGAGAGGAAATTTTCGGCCGGTCCGTCCCGTTATCAACGACTAGAGTTCACGGGACCAGTCTCGTGAAAAATATCGGGTGGAACCACGTTATTGACGTCCCCAGTACCTTCTTAGGTGCTGGGGACTTTTTGCGTCGTTTACCCAAATTTCTATAAGGGAGATCATCATTATGGCAGATATTTCAATTCAATTCCCTGATGGTAAGTCCAAGGACTTTCCAGCAGGTACGACGCCCGCTGACGTGGCCAAGTCGATTTCAATCAGCTTGGCTAAGAAGGCTGTGGCCGCTAAGTTAGACGGCAAATTGGTCGACTACTTAACGCCATTAGCCGGCGATGGGGCCATCGAAATCGTCACCAAGGATAGCGCTGAAGGCTTGAGCGTTCTGCGGAACACGACCGCTGCTTTACTGCGGATCGCCTTGAAGAAGCAATTTCCAGCTATCCGCTTGGGTGAAGTCAGTGCCGATGAAGACGGGTTCTTCGTGGATACCGACAAGGACGACCAACAAGTCAGCGTTGATGAATTAGACGCCTTGAGCGTGATCGTTGAAAAATTAGTGAGTGATAAATTAGCTATCGAACGGACCAGCTTACCGAAGGCCGACGCTTTGGCCTTGGTCAAGGATGATCCTTACAGCACGGAGCTGATCAACGCGGTTGACGGGGATGCGGTTTCCTTCTTGAAGATTGGCGATTACCAAGTCTTAAGTGACGGTGCCCAATTGGCCAACACCGGTGACGTGAAGAAGTTTAAGTTGCTGTCTGTTGCCGGTGCTTACTGGCAAGGTAAGTCCTCTAACCCAATGCTCCAACGGATTTACGGGACGGCCTTTTACAAGCAAGCTGACCTGGACGCTGATTTGGCTAAGCGCCAAGAAGCTCGTGAACGTGACCACCGGGTTATCGGGAACCAATTAGACCTGTTCTTCGTGGATCCTAAGGTCGGCGCCGGCTTGCCTTACTGGATGCCAAACGGGGCCACGATTCGGCGGACCATCGAACGTTACATCATCGATAAAGAAGTTGCCAACGGCTACCAACACGTTTACACGCCAGTGCTGGCCAACCTGGACCTGTACAAGCAATCCGGTCACTGGGCCCACTACCGTGAAGACATGTTCCCACCAATGGACATGGGGGATGGCGAACAACTTGAATTGCGGCCAATGAACTGCCCAAGCCACATTCAAATCTACAACCACCACATCCGTTCTTACCGCGAATTGCCATTGCGAATTGCCGAATTAGGGATGATGCACCGTTACGAAAAGTCCGGTGCCCTGAGCGGTCTGCAACGGGTTCGGGAAATGACGCTGAACGATGGTCACACCTTCGTGGCTCCAGAACAAATCCAAGACGAATTCAAGAGCATCTTGGACTTGATGGTCAAGGTTTACCGTGACTTTGATATCAAGGACTACACGTTCCGTCTGAGCTACCGTGATCCTAAGAACACGGAAAAGTACTTTGACGATGATGAAATGTGGAACAACGCCCAAACGATGTTGAAGGGTGCCATGGATGACCTGGGCTTGCCTTACGTCGAAGCCGAAGGGGAAGCCGCTTTCTACGGTCCTAAGTTGGACGTCCAAACCAAGACGGCCCTGGGGAACGAAGAAACGTTATCCACCATTCAATTGGACTTCATGTTGCCAGAACGGTTTGACTTGCACTACATCGGTGCCGATGGTGAAGAACACCGTCCAGTCATGATTCACCGTGGGTTGGTTTCCACGATGGAACGATTCACCGCTTACCTGACTGAAATCTACAAGGGCGCCTTCCCAACTTGGTTGGCACCTAAGCAAGTTACCATCATTCCGGTTTCTGAAGAAAAGCACGGTGCCTACGCTGACAAGTTAGCCGCTGAATTAAAGGCCGCTGACGTACGGGTCAACGTCGACAAGCGTGGTGAAAAGATGGGTTACCTGATTCGGGATGCCCAAACCCACAAGATTCCATACACGTTGGTCGTGGGTGAAGACGAAATGGCTAACGGCACGGTCTCCGTCCGCAAGTACGGGGAAGACGATAGCCAATCCATGAGCAGTGATGCCTTTGTTAAGGAAATCTTAGCCGACATCGCCTCATACAGTCGTGAAGACTAAATCAGGCTTCTGGCGAGTAACCAGAGAATAGAAGAGTGTTGATGCAAAGGTGGTCGGGGTCTTGCCTCGGCCCTTTTGTTGTCTTGACCCGGTGGTACCTGTGCTGAGACGGTTTCTCGTCTGTCCGTGTTGCGACGAACCAGTCAGCTTGCTGGTAGCCAAACATTTTAATGACGAAATACTGTTGACATGTGCTGGACTAGCTGGTATGATGGTTAAGTTGAGAAATTAAGCAGAGGCTTCCGCTTCTCGCCCCGTGGCTAACGCTGCCGGGCTAGATAGGCACGTTAGTTCGATCTTTGGATTGGATTTCATGCGGGAGCTGTTTGATTTTTGATCAAAGGTTCCCGCATTTTTTTATTGAGTGAGATTTCTGCAGTTCTCGAGATTATTTTGGAGGTGGATTACCATAGCAAACGACACGATTGTCAACGAGGGGATTCGCGCACGCGAAGTTCGATTGATTGCCGGCGACGGTGAACAATTGGGTATTAAGTCCAAGCGTGAAGCTTTACAGATCGCTGAAGACGCTAACCTCGATTTAGTTCTGGTTGCACCGAAAGCTAAACCACCAGTAGCCCGCATCATGGACTACGGGAAATACCGTTTTGAGTTGCAAAAGAAGCAACGTGAAGCACGGAAGAAGCAAAAAGTGGTCAGTGTCAAAGAAGTACGGCTCAGTCCTACCATTGATACCAACGACTTTAACACCAAGCTGAAGAACGCTAAGAAGTTCTTGGCCAAGGGTGAAAAAGTCCGGGTCTCAATCCGGTTTAAGGGTCGGGCAATTACGCATAAAGACATTGGTCGCGAGGTGCTCAACCGGATGGCTCAGGAAACTTCTGAAGTCGCTACGGTTGAACAACGGCCTAAGATGGATGGACGGAGCATGTTCTTAATGCTGGCGCCTATCGCTGAGACTAAGTAAGAATTGATTGGGTAGCTTTAGCTGCCGATTTAAGGAGGAAATTTCGTATTATGCCAAAGATGAAGACTAACCGCGCCGCAGCTAAGCGTTTCAAAGTGACTGCCAAGGGCGGTATCAAGAGTGCCAACGCATACACGTCTCACCGTTTCCACGGTAAGACCAAGAAGCAACGCCGGAACCTTCGTGGTACCCGGATGATGAACGAAACGACTATTAAGACTTACCATTCTTTATTACAAAAGTAAGCTAGTCGGAAATTTTTCGGGTCGACGAAATGTCGACATAATGTTTGAATTGATTTAGGAGGAAAAGATTATGCCACGAGTTAAAGGCGGTACTGTTACACGCGCACGTCGCAAGAAGGTTTTAAAGTTAGCTAAGGGTTACCGTGGTTCAAAGCACCGTTTATTTAAGGTTGCTAAGGACCAAGTCATGAAGGGCCGTCAATACGCCTTCCGTGACCGGAAAGCCACTAAGCGTAACTTCCGGAAGCTTTGGATTGCCCGGATCAACGCCGCAGCCCGGATGAACGGTCTGAGCTACAGCAAGTTGATGCACGGTTTGAAGTTAGCCAACATCGACGTTAACCGGAAGATGTTAGCTGATTTAGCAGTGAACGACGCTGCTGCATTCAAGGCCTTGGCTGACCAAGCTAAGGAAGCTTTGGCTGCTTAATTCAGTCAATTTGAAAGGGACTTCGCTGCGGCGGGGTCTTTTTTATTTAGAAACTAAGGATTGAACCTAAAAAATGTTTAGAACCATCGTCACTATGCGGCTCATGGCGTTGGTATTGGTTGATGGCCGCTTTATTGTAGAAGCCGGTCGCCTCCCGTGCACCAATAGGGAACTGGGAACACGCTTTTCGGCGGTTGAACCTCTATTTGACGGGCTCCCGGCTACTGGAGTGCTTGCCAGTAATAGTTGGTCTAACCCTGTGTAGCAGCTGATTTATCAACTAATTTTTGGCTGACGTAGGCAAGTTGACAACCGGCAAGGCAGACAGCACAGACAATGGTAACGCCACCAGAAAACAGTTGGGGATTCTCGACGGCTGATGGTGGTAAAATCGGCCAAAATTGCGTATAATAAAAAGCTAGACATGCCAATACTGGCAAACGAACGAAGGGGGGCAGTCACCCGCATGGTTTCTGGATTCAAACCCACGTGGATGGTTACGAACATATACGATTTGACGCCAACAGATTTGCGGGCCAACGGCATCAAGGCGGTCATGACCGATCTGGATAATACGCTGATTGCGTGGAATAACCCAGACGGCACGCCAGAATTGCATCATTGGCTCAATTTGTTGGAGCTGGCAGGGATTCAGGTGATTGTGGTGTCTAACAACAGTCGCGCTCGGGTTGACCGCGCTGTGGCACCATTTAACCTACCCTACATTCACCGGGCGCTCAAACCATTGGCTTGGGGATTGAATCGGGCCTTGCGTCGTTGGCATTTACGCCGCGACGAGGTTGTCATGGTGGGTGATCAACTGTTGACGGACGTCTGGGCTGCGCATCATAGCGGTGTCAGAAGCGTCTTAGTCAAACCCATTTTAAGCTCAGATGCCTGGATCACGAAGGGCAATCGGTTATTGGAAAAGGTAGTCATGTGGCGCTTGCGGCACAACTATCCCGAATTAACTTGGCAGGAGGATCTTAATGAACGAAAAACACATTGAACCGGTCGTCATTGATGGCGAGCCACTTCACTGCATTGGCTGTGGAGCGGTCGTGCAAACCACGGATAAGACGGCACCGGGGTACACCCCGCAATCCGCGCTCGACAAGGGTATCGAAAAAGAAGAAGTCTATTGCCAACGGTGTTTCCGGCTGCGGCACTACAACGAAATCGTGCCCGTCGGCTTGACCGATGATGACTTCTTACGCCTGTTGACGCAGATTCAAGACGCCAACGCCTTGATCGTGTACGTGGTGGACATCTTCGACTTTAACGGTAGTGTGATCCCGGGACTGCACCGCTTTGTCGGCGATAATCCAGTCCTGCTGGTCGGCAACAAAGAAGACCTCTTGCCGCGCTCACTGAAGCGCAGTAAGTTACGGGACTGGCTGCGCCAACGCGCCAACGAAGAGGGGCTACGGCCAATCGACGTGACGCTGCTGAGCGCCAAGACCAACCAATCTGTGGATGGCCTGTTACAATTGATCGATAAGTACCGGGGCGACCGGGACGTGTACGTGGTCGGGGTCACCAACGTGGGGAAGTCCACGCTGATCAACCAGGTGATTCGACAAAATACCGGGGTGCAAGACCTGATTACCACGTCACGGTTCCCTGGGACCACGTTGGATAAGATTGAACTGCCACTGGACGATGACCACGTGTTGGTCGATACGCCCGGGATCATTCAAAACCAACAAATGGCGCACTACCTGGACGGCAAGGACCTCAAGATTGTGACGCCGCAAAAGCCAATCAAACCCAAGAATTACCAACTCAATGATCAACAAACCTTGTTTTTGGGCGGGATTGCGCGGTTTGACTACACCAAGGGACCGAAGAACGGGTTCACGGCTTACTTTGAAAACAATCTCTACATTCACCGCACCAAGCTGGAAAACGCTGACGACTTTTACGCGCGGCAATTGGGCCAGCTGTTGACACCACCGCATGCCGACACGAAGGATGACTTCCCGCCGCTCGTGGCTCACGAATTTAAGACGACGGTCAAGAGTGACCTGGTCTTTGAAGGCCTGGGGTGGATCACCGTGCCAGCCGGGGTCAATGTGACTGGCTGGGCGCCCGCGGGTGTCGGTGTCTTGATTCGCCGAGCAATGATTTAAAAATTGGAGGACAACAACTTGCTACGAGGAAAACAAAAACGTTATTTACGGGCCCACGCCCATGCCATGCGCCCACTCTTTTCCGTGGGTAAAAATGGGCTGACCCAGACCTGGTTGGATCAACTGACCGGTGCTTTAGAAAATCGGGAATTGATCAAAATCAATCTGCAACAAAGCGCCGACGTTTCCGTTGACGAAACCAAGGCCTTTATCGAAGACAACACCGACATTCAGGTGGTTCAAACTATCGGGCGCGTCTTGGTCTTATACCGGGTCGCTACCGAGGCAGAAAACCAAAAGATTTCACCAATCGTGGAAAACATGTAGGGAGGTCTGGCAGTCGTGGTGAAGATCCTAGAACGAACGAGTACACAAGTGGCGACCCAATTAGCGGCGACCGCTAAGAAACGGCGAATTGGTATCCTGGGTGGGACGTTTAATCCACCGCATTTGGGACATTTGGTCATTGCGGATCAAGTGGCGACCCAGTTGGGGTTGGATAAGGTCTTATTCATGCCGGATGCCGAGCCGCCGCACGTGGATCGCAAGTTGACGATTCCCGCCAAGGACCGCGTGGCGATGGTCAAGGCGGCCATCAAGGACAATCCGCGGTTCGACTTGGAACTCACGGAAGTGCAACGGGGCGGTCGCAGCTACAGCTATGACACCATGTTACAGCTGACGCAGGCCCATCCGGAAAACCAGTACTACTTCATTATTGGTGGCGACATGGTCGCTTACTTGCCGAAGTGGTACCGCATCGATGAGCTGGTCAAATTGGTCCAGTTCGTCGGCGTTTGTCGTCAGGGATTTAATCGCGAGTCGCCGTACCCCGTCTTGTGGGTCGACGTCCCGCAAATCGGGATCAGTTCAACGATGATCAGAGAACAGGTGCGCCGGGGGCAATCCGTGCGTTACCTGGTCCCGACCATGGTCGATCTCTACATTAAGGAGCATCTATTATATCGTGACTGAACTAACCTACACTGAAAATATTTTTGCTGGGACGCGCGCGGAACTGTTGGCCAAAATTAGTCAACAGTTGAAGCCCAAACGGTTTAAGCACGTGCAACGCGTGGAACAAACGGCCATCGCATTGGCCAAGCGTAATGCTGTCGACCTGGAAAAGGCCAGCATTGCCGGTTTGGTTCACGATTACGCCAAGCAACGGCCGGACGAGGACTTCATCGCGGCCATCAAGCAGTACCACTTGGATCCCGTGTTGTTGGACTACGGCAACGCTATTTGGCATGGGGTCGTGGGGGCTGAATTGATCAAGCATGAGCTGGGCATTTACGATGAAGATATCTTGAATGCCGTGCGTCACCACACGACCGGGGCGGTTTACATGTCGCCCTTGGAACAAATCGTTTACATGGCCGACTACATCGAACCGCAACGGGACTTCCCGGGAGTCGATGAGGCGCGGCAATTGGCGAAAACGGACCTGGCGAAAAGCGTGGCGTTTCAAGCCAAGCACACGCTGCAGTATTTGGTCGAAAATGGCAAGCCAGTCTATCCTAAGTCGATCGACACCTACAACGCGTGGGTGCCACAATATCCGACTATTTGAGAGGGGAAACTATGGAAAGCAAAGCAGTTTTAGAAATCGCAGTGAAGGCTGCAGAAAACAAGCGTGCAGAAGGCATGGTGGCTTTAGACATGACCAAGGTCAGCTTAATGGCCGACTACTTCTTGATCATGGAAGCCAACTCGAACCGGCAAGTCCAAGCCATTGCTGATGAGATCGTTGACCAAATGAACGTTAACGACGTGGCCATTCGCGACGTCGAAGGTAAGAATAGCGCTGAATGGATCCTGATCGACTTGGGTGACGTGGTCGTTCACGTCTTCCAAAAGGACCAACGCAGCCATTACAACTTAGAAAAGCTCTGGTCAGACGCCCCAGAGATTGATCTGGGCCAATGGGTTGAAGCATGATCTATCAATCCTTTGCAGAGCTTTACGACGAACTTTTTGATCCAGCCATGTATGACCAATGGCTGGATTTTGTCGCTAACCGGGTGGCCCCAACCAGTGGGGAGCTACTGGACCTGGCGTGTGGGAGTGGCCGCTTAGGCGTCTTGTTGGCCCAGCACGGCTATCAGGTCAGTGGCTTGGATCTAAGTGAAGAGATGCTGGCGTTAGCCGCCAAGCACGCTGAAGAAGCCGATGTGACCATGCCGTTGATGGCGGGCAACATGTTGGATCTCAGTGCCATTGGGCAATACCAAACCGTGACGTGTTTTGCGGATTCATTTTGCTACCTGAGTGACTTGGATCAGGTGACCCAGGCCTTTGCTCAGGTGCACGATCACTTGGCGGTGGGCGGTCAGTTCTTGTTTGACGTCATCACGCCGCACCAAACGGATGACGTTTACCCCGGGTACATGTACAATTATGTGGATGAGACCCGGGCGTTCGTCTGGACCAGTTATGGGATCGAAGACGAGGCCCATGCCGCTGAACATGACTTGACCTTCTTCACGAAGAATGAAGAAACGGGCGAGTATCGCAAGGTGACGGAGTTGCATCATGAACGGACCTATCCGTTGGCAGATTACCAACGGGCCTTGGCCGCCGCGGGGTTGACCGTAAAACGCGTCAGCGCCGACTTTGGTGAACATGAGGTTGCACCCGACACGACTCGGTGGTTCTTTGAGGTGACACGGGAGGCGTAGACATGACGTTACAGGCAGTCGGCATCATCGCGGAATATAATCCGTTTCATAATGGGCACGCCTACCAGATTGATCAGGCGCGCCAACGAACGGGCGCCGATGTGGTCGTCGCCGCCATGAGTGGCAACTGGGTCCAGCGGGGCGAACCAGCCCTGATGGATAAATGGCAACGGACTGCGGCTGCCTTAGCCGGTGGGGTCGACCTGGTCGTCGAGTTGCCCACGGCGAGTGCCTTGCAGCCGGCGCATTTGTTTGCAGCGGGCGGTGTCCGGCTCTTAGCGGCCCTACAGTGCCATTGGTTGGCGTTTGGGACCGAACACCCGGACATGGACTATCAGCGCTTAATGGCGCATTTACCCACGAATCCGGCGACCTTCAAACGCTTTGACCAGACGTACGCGTCGCTCTTTCAGGGTTATCTGCGCGAGCAAACGGGCATCACGTTGAATGCCGCCAACGATATCCTGGGCTTCTTTTATGCCTTGGCCAATCAACGGGCGGGCCGACCGCTGACGCTGTTGCCCTTGGCGCGGCGGGGCAGTCAGCACAATGACGCGACGATTACGGCGGACACGGCCTTTGCCAGTGCCACGGCCATTCGTTCGGCCGCCTTGGCGGGGGATTGGGCTGCCATCGAACCAGTGGTGCCGACCAGTACCCTGACACGCTTGCAGCAGACGCCACTGACCAGTTGGCCGGATTTTTGGCCGTGGTTGCGTTATCAGCTGGTCAGCAGCGATGTCACCGATTTACGCCAACTGTATCAGATTACGGAAGGCGTGGAGTATCGCCTCAAGCGCGCGGCCTTGGCCAGTTCGACGTTTGCCACATTCATGCATGCGGCTAAGACCAAGCGGTATACGTACACCCGGATTCAGCGCCAAGCTGCGGGCATCTTGTTGCAGGCCAAACCAGCAGAGATGTTGGCGGGGCCGCAATACCTGCGTGTGTTGGGGTATTCGGCGGCCGGACAGGCGTATTTGCATCAGATCAAAAAGCAGGTGGCCCTGCCGCTGGTCAGTCGGGCCGACCGGGATTGGCAAAAGGGTCCCGGCGAATTGGACGACCGAGCCGGCGCCATTCGCACACTTTTGACGGGTATCGACCAGGATTACGGCCGAATTCCGGTAAAAAAAGACGATTCTGAATGACTATCAAGGAAATTACCTTGACATCACATTTTTTGACAGGTATAATTTATCACGTTGCATTGGAGGGATTGCGATGAAATGGTCGTTGACCGAGCTCCGCAAGAATTACCGAAATGAGCCACTTTCGTTCGACGAAACGTTGGATTTGAAGGCTGACTTAATGGAACGCTACGGCGATGACGTCTTGGATTTAAGCCCCGTTCATGCCCAGGGAATGGTTTCCGTGGTGGACGGTGACGTTGTGGTCGATGCACAGGTAACAGCGGACTTAACGGTCCCGTCTAGTCGGTCATTAGCGCCGGTAGACTTACCCGTAGATTTCAAAATGACGGAATTTTATGTTGCTGACGCCGCCGCGACGCAACGGTTTGAGAAGACCGACGTTGTGATGGTGGTCAAAGATGACCAAATCGATTTCGATAAGGCCGTCGGTGACAACATTATTTTACAAATTCCGATGCACATTCTTTCGAAAGCCGAAGAACAGGGCGAAAAGATGCCGACTGGTAATGACTGGGAAGTCGTTGCCGAGGCTGACCTGGAAAAGGTGGAGAAGGAAAATCAATCAGTTGATCCACGTCTTGCAAAGTTAAAGGATTTCTTCCCTGATCAGGATGATCAATAATCGCCTTTGTAAGCCTTAAAAATTTTTTCACTAGTGGATATAATTTATTTAAAGGAGGTGTTTTCTTTGGCTGTACCAGCACGGAAAACGTCTAAGACGAAAAAGCGTATGCGTCGGGGTCACATCAAGTTGGCTTCCCTGAACTTAACTCCTTGCCCTAACTGTGGTGAGTTGCGTAAGGCCCACATGGTTTGCCCAAGTTGTGGTTTCTACGATGGCCGTCAGGTCGTTGCGGTTAAGAACGCAAACAACTAATTTTAATTAGTCAAATGAAACTCCCACGAAGTCCGCGGCTTCTGGGAGTTTTTTTGCGGCCGTTGGTGACCACGACACTGGTTGCTGGCGTCGGCCGTTCGCTAGATTGGATGGCTGGCTGACCATACCCACGGGCGAACGCTCAACTACGGTGGTGGTTGGCCGCAGCACTGGTTGATTTGATGGTTGTTAATGCCATTTGCCTAAGCGCAAACGCTACTTGTAGACTGCGCCAGCTTCCCGTGGCAGTATCGCTTAGTGGTCAGAGGCATTTTAGCCAGTTAGCGATTTTAAAACACAGAACTTTAACAAATTTCACGTATAATAAGACTACACGAATAGGAGAGGTGATCTCGTGACGATTAAATTAATTGCGACTGATTTGAATGGGTCGTTGCTTCACAATGATCAGAGTTATAATCGGCCGTTGTTCAAGCAAGTGCTGCGTCAGCTGCAAGCACGGGGCGTGACGTTGGTGTTGGCTTCTGGAAATGAATATGCCCACTTGCGCGAGTTGTTTGCGGATGCGTTGGCGGACAATTTGGTCTTGGTCGCAGAAAATGGCGCGTCTATTTACCAACAAGACCAATTGATTTTTGACGGTAGCTTATCGCCGGCAGCTGTGACCCAGTTCGTCACGGTCGATCGGCAACAGGACTTTTTGCGGCACGCCTATGTGATTTTGACCGGGGCGCAAGGGTCATACACGGAGAGTGGGGCGCCACAGCAGCTGTTGGATGCCGCCAGTGCCTATTATGATAATTTGCAACAGGTCATGAGCTTACGGACTGTGACAGATAAGATTAAAAAGATCAGTATTTCCACACTGCCGGATCAAGCGGCCCAAATGGTCGAACAGCTGAACACGTACTTTGACGGTCGCTTGCATGCGCATGACAGCGGCTATGGCGTAATCGACGTGGTTGCCGCTAACGTAGGCAAGCTTCCCGCCATTCAGTGGCTAGCGCAGCGTTTGGGCCTCTCAGCGGCGAACATTATGGCCTTTGGCGACGGCGCTAACGACGTGCCCTTGCTTCAGTATGCGGCCCAGGGGCTGGCCATGCAAAACGCTGACCCGCAGATTCAAGCCGTGGCAACGGGCGTGACCCAGTGGGACAACGAACAAGATGGGGTCTTGCAGACCATCTTGACGCAAGTTTTAGGGTCGTCAGCGGACTAAACACGTTGCTGACTTAACTTACCCGAGGCTAGGGGCATCGTCGCCGGTGCAACTGCGGTATACTTTTCTGTGAACAAAAGGGGAAGGGACGCAGATGAAATCTTTGAGGCGTGACGTATTGGTACTGGTTCTCAGTATCGCACTGCTAGTGGACGGCTTCGAGCTGGTCGCTGCAGTCAGTGGCTCCCGGCAACTGGCTGGGAGTACCGCGCACGGTGAGATCGACGACCGGGTGCCAGTGACGTTAGTCCAGCAACAGGGTAAGTGGTAAGGGTAAAATTTAAGCAAAAAAAACGATACGTCTGGTCGGCTATTTCAAGCGGATCGGACGTCTTTTTTTACGAAAAAGGCGCGGTCAGATTTGAAAATTTCACAAAGTGGCCTGCAAGTCTTGAAAAATTGGTTGGACCAATTAATTATGATAAGGTTTCCGCTGAACGTGTTATAAATTCCTTTATATCAGGCTTTTACGGTGAAATTAAGATTAGAGATTTCATTTATCGACGATCAAATATTAAGAAAGTCTTGGGATTACCCCCAAATTTGCGGATTTTGTGGTAAAGCTTGTGAATTCCCGGTAGACTAACAGTAATCATTTGGAATAGGAGCCGAGAGCATGCGTAAACGATTGGGTCTCTTACTGGTGGTTCTCATTGGTGGCTGGTTTTTGCTACCAAGTCTGCAAGGGACGCTACCTAGAATAGTTGCAATGTCACAGACGATGGCCGCCCAAGCAACGCATGAATGGGAGACGCAATTGCCATTGATGGGGCGTCAGGATAAAGATACCGCGACCCCCGTTGAGTCTATCGTCAAGCCGCGAACGCTAAAGAAAACTTATTACTATCACTTTGCCGGCAGCGTGCCCAATGACCTGGAGTCGACGTTTGAGCAGGCCATTGCCGTCTACAATGAGACGGGGATCGTCAATCTGGTCGCGGGCGATGCCACGGAACGGCAAAACGGCCTGACGATTTTTGCCTATCGGATGACCATGCCGAAGAAACAGGCGGCGTATTTAGAACTGGGCAAAGGGGGACCCGAGATTGAAACGGTCACCGGATTTCAAGGCTATACTGCCAATCACGCTCAGGCCGGGCTTAATTTGACCTATGCCCAGAGTCGCCAAGTTTCCGTGGCGATTCATGAGGTGGGACACGCCTTGGGCCTCGATCACAGTGAGAGTCGCCACTCGGTCATGTACCCCATTGATCAGGGCAAGACGCATCTTTCGGCTGCGGATATTAAAACTTTGCGCAATCTATACGCGTGAGGCAATTTTCGGAGAATTGCCGGTGAGTTTTGACCAATCTTTTGCAGATTAATCGCTTACTTAGGTGCTATCAGGTAAACTATTCCTTGGCAATCAGAAAGGGGACGGTTAACGTGAAAAGATGGCATCACTGGTGGCTGCTGGTCGTGTTGGGCATTGGGTTAGTGGTCGGTGGGTGGGGGCAATCGTTGGCGACGGTGGCGTTACGCCAAGATCGCTGGGTCAATCATTTGGCTATGTGGATCGACAGTCCTCACGCGCAAACGCCCATTGACGCCGTGGCCCGGGCGCATCCCTTGCAACCGACGTATCACTATTATTTTGCAAATGCAGAAGCCCGGGAATTTCGCCAAGTGTTTGAACAAGCCGTGGCCATTTTTAATCAAACAGGTATCGTGCGACTGCTTCCGGGATCAGCGACCGATCACCACAACACGGTACGCTTCTTTACCTATCGAGACTCGGCACTGAAACATTCGGCGGTGGCTGAGCTGGGAAAGGGTGGCCCCCACATCATTCGTCGCCCCGGCTGGCAAATGCCCACGGTCAATCACGCGCAGGCGGGCTTGAATTTGGCGCATCCGGAATTACGCATCCGTCTGTCAGTTGCGGTCCACGAAATCGGCCATGCGGTCGGCTTAGCGCACAGTGACAATCCGAAATCGGTGATGACGGCCATGGACCAGGAACAAGAATACCTGACGGCACCAGATCTGGCGGCGTTGCGGCTGTTGTACCGGTCGTTTTAGGCTTTGGTGAGGTTGGGAGGCGCTGAAGGTGATTAGGCTTGTGATACTGTGAAGACAATCAATAGCGTCAGCGTTACTGAAGAAAATTTCGCTAGAGGTTGGCTTCAGAGCTGGTAGTTCCGATTGCCAGATGGGGGGTCTCTAACTAGAAGAGTTTCGTCGGTCAGTCAACGCTAATTAAGTGGATGGCAACTGTCAGGTCAGTCGCAGTCAGTGGGTTAAACGGCTGGTTTAGGTGGTGTTGCTACAGTAGCCGAGCAGCTCAGACTGAGTAGCAGTGAACAACCCAAGTCCATCTGAGCAAGACAAAAAAGAGGTTGCCGTCCGCCTGAGCGAACGACAACCCCTAGATCAAATCAGTGGCTTATTTAGTAAAGTCAACAACCATCCGGCCAACGATTTGGTTGTTCTTCATTTCATCAATGATATCATTAACTTCGTCAAGACGACGGGTTTGCACGATTGGGTGAACCTTGCCTTCAGCACCAAATTGGAAGGTTTCGGCTAAGTCTTGCCGCGTCCCAACTAAGGATCCGCGAACGGAGATACCATCCAAGACCGTCTTAGCAATGTTTAATTCCATGTCACCTTGTGGTAAGGCCACGGCAACCAATTTGCCATCTGGCTTCAAGGCGTTGACGGATTGCGTGAAGGCATCCTTGTTCACAGCCGTGACTTGGGCATTGTCCACGCCGCCAACTTTTTCTTGGATCTGTTCAGCAACGTCACCGTCATGCCGGTTGATCAGCAATTCAGCACCGTTAGCCTTAGCAGCGGCCAACTTGTCAGGGTTCCCATCAACGGCAACCACGTGGGCACCGAAGACGTTGTGGGCGTATTGGATAGCCAAGTTACCTAAACCACCGGCACCAACGACTTCAACCCATTGACCAGGCTTGGTTTCGCCGACCTTCAGGGCCTTGTACATGGTCACACCGGCACAAGTTAAGGAAGTGGCTTCAACTGGATCCAAGCCATCTGGTACCTTAACGGCGTAGTTGGCGTCCACGATGCATTCTTCGGCCATCGCGCCATCAACCGTGAAGCCAGAGTTCTTGACGTTGCGGCAAAGGGTTTCCCGACCAGTCAAGCAGTATTCACAGTGGCCACAGCCCTTGAAGAACCAAGCGATAGAAACGCGGTCGCCAATCTTCAGGTTCTTAACATCATCGGCAACTTGGATAACTTTACCGACACCTTCATGACCAATGATCCGGCCGGGTTGCTTACCGAAGTCACCGGCAGCGACGTGTAAATCGGTGTGACAGAGACCACAATATTCCATCTTTACCAAGGCTTCACCGTGCGTAATGGGACGCAGGGTAACATCCTTAATATCTACGTAACCATCAACTGAATCGCGAATAACTGCTGCTTTCATGAAAACAATCCCTCTTTCTTTTTATCTACAAGACTCAGTATACTGCAAAAGTTGTCACTTTCAAGTGAAATTTTGCACAAAAATTATTAAGATTTAATCAAGATGACTGATAAGTGGCACTGTGCCGCCTATTCATTGTCATCATAAGCTATTTAACAATGTGAAGCAAACGACATAACCGTTTTCAAAAGCTAACTTAACTATCGAATGCAACCGGTTGAATTTTACAAGTGAAGGATTTTTTGCCGGTTTAGGTGCTTAAGATTAAACTAAATGTGAGAAGCCACGCTGATTTGCATACAAGTAAGAGGAAATATGATAAAATTAAATGTTGAAATGAATATCGGACGGCCACTGCCAGTGAGGCTTTAACTGGTGGTGCCGCCGTGAAATAGCCAGAGGAGTTAAAGTGTAATGAGTCGAATTTTAATTATTGAAGATGAAAAAAACCTTGCCCGCTTTGTCGAACTAGAACTAAAGCATGAAGGTTATGAGACCAACGTCCAATTTAACGGACGGACCGGCTTGGAAGCTGCCTTATCCCAAGATTTTGATGTCATCTTATTGGATCTGATGTTACCTGAATTGAATGGAATCGAAGTGGCCCGGCGGGTGCGTGAAGTGAAGAGTACGCCGATCATCATGATGACGGCGCGCGATTCCGTGATTGATCGGGTCTCCGGGTTAGACCACGGGGCCGACGATTACATCGTCAAGCCATTTGCGATTGAAGAATTGTTGGCACGGGTCCGGGCCCTGCTGCGGCGGATTCACCTGGAAGGCGAACAGAAGAACACCAAGCAAACGACCGTGAAGTTTAAAGACTTGACGATTGAAAAGGAAAATCGCATCGTCCGCCGTGGCGACGAGGTGATCAACCTGACCAAGCGGGAATACGAATTACTCCTGGCGTTGATGGAAAATATCAACGTGGTCTTGGCCAGAGACGTCCTGTTGACCAAGGTTTGGGGCTACGAGTCTGAGGTTGAGACCAACGTGGTCGATGTATACGTCCGTTACTTGCGGAACAAAATTGATGTCGCCGGCCAGAAGAGTTACATCCAGACGGTTCGGGGGACAGGGTACGTGATGCGTTCGTGAAATCGCCAGAAGAACCTAAAGTTCCTGAAAAACCAGCGGTCCCTGAGCCGCCAGTAGCGGCCACGGTGGCAGATGATGATCAAGCTAAGAAGCCCGGGTTTCGGTTCTCGTTAAAATGGGAATGGGCCTTGTCAACGGCTTTTGGCGTGTTGGTCATTTTCGCGGTCATCGTCCTGCTGATCTTTAACAGCTTCATGACGGTGTTGATGCGTCAAGAAAAGACCCACGTCGCAGATACGATGAACGTGGTGGTCGAAAAGCTCAATACCCAAAAGCAACCATTGACGGGCGCTCAGGTCAATCAACTACTGCGACCACGGACGGTCTTGTCAGAGACCAAAAAGCCCACGGGCCCGTACAACAACGCGGTACTTACTAGCCTGGCGCGCGACAGTCAAACCGTCACGGTCTATGACCAAAAAGGGCACCCGTTGTTTGCGACACGCCAGAGTCCCTTGGCATTTCAGAAGTCCAAGAAGCAGCGCATTTCGACTAGAAAAATCAACGGCCGCAAGAACCTGGTCGGCATCGCGCCAATTCGGGCCAAGCAGGGCGATACGATTTTAGGTTACGTGCAGGTCACGGACAATCTCCGCGACTATCGTGCCACCCAGGTCAAGTTATTACAGATTGATCTGGTCCTCGGCATGATGGCGGTCTTGGCCGCCGCCGTGCTGAGCTATAGCCTGGCGACCTTCCTGTTACGGCCGGTCGAGGCCATTCGGGACACGATTCACGCCATGCGTGAGGATCCCAAGACGGATCGCCGGGTGCCGGAAATGCATCATCAAGATGAACTCAGTGACTTGGGCGGCCTGTTTAACGACATGTTAGACACGACGCAACGCTACATGGACCAGCAACAACAGTTCGTGGAAGATGTCTCCCATGAACTGCGGACGCCAGTGGCCATTATCCAGGGCCACATGGAAATGCTGGATCGCTGGGGCAAGGATGATCCAGAGGTCTTGAATGAATCGATAAAGGCTTCTTTACAAGAGACCAAACGCATGAAGAGTCTGGTCCAGGAAATGTTGGACCTGCAGCGAGCCGAGCAGATTGAGGTCAACTACCCCAATGAGGTCTCGGATGTCAGTGAAGTGGTCGAACAAGTCTTTGACAACTTCAAGATGATTCATCCAGATTACGTCTTTATCTTAGACAATGACGTCCAGCGGCCGGTGCAAGCACAGATCTACCGGAATCATTTGGAACAGATCCTGATTATTCTGATGGATAATGCGGTCAAGTACTCCCAGTCGCGCAAGGAGGTTCACATGAGCTACGAGAGCGATTCGCGCAGCTTGGAGGTGGCCGTGCAAGACTTTGGGGAAGGAATCTCGCAGGAGAATCGGGACCGCGTCTTTAACCGTTTCTATCGGGTCGACAAGGCGCGTTCTCGCACCAAGGGGGGCAATGGGCTAGGTCTGGCCATTGCCAAGCGGTTGATTGAGGCTTACCACGGGCGCATCACCATTGAAAGCGCGCTGGGCCAAGGCTCCGTCTTCCGCATCTCCCTGCCGATTTTGTCGGACAAAGACGCCCAGCTCTTGACGGAAAAGAAGGAACAGGCCCAAGCGGCCAATGATGTGCCGGGAATCAAGTCAGAACTGTTAGCGGATACGTCAACGACGGACCAATCAACGGATGAAACACCAAAATCATAAAACTTTGAAGGACTGCGGCCTAGTGGCGAAGCAGTCCTTTTTTAGATCCTGGAAACAATCGCCCAGCTTACGGTTGTCACAGTAACCCACTCAGTTTTTCGCGTTTTAACAAACCTTAAGAAATGAGGATTGACAACGCCACGAAAGTTCAGTATCCTATGGTAACTAGTTAATTACATGAGTAACTAACCAACATAGGGGGATCTTTCAAGATGAAAATTTTAAGTAAGTTAATCGCGGTCGTGGCTGGTTTAGCCGTTTTGGGTGTCGTTGGAGCTGTTATTTTGCCCGGTGTGACCAAGAATAAGCACAGTGAGTGGGCGATGGCCGCCGACAACGTCAATCCACTGGTCAAGACGGAAACTGTCTACGCCTCGACCAACGCTAAGCCGGTGCGTCACTATATCGGTGGTGGCGGTGAGGACGAGTACGTGTACCAGCTGTTGACCTACAACGATCAGGGGAAGGCCCGCACGTTGACCTTTGACGCGCAGTGGCGGTTGAAGCCCAATAAATTCCTGAAGATCACCACCAAGGGCCAGAATGTCGAAAATTGGGAAAAGGTCGACCGGGCCGCAGTACCGAGTGGTGTGCGGCAGAATTTGATGGTGGATTAGCGCCAAGTGGACCACATCAGGGGAGTCGCTTACCAGGTCTGCGTGGTTGTCTCAATTGCCTGAGAATATTTTTGGCTAATGCCAACTAGCAGACGGCAGGGCATACAACAGTTTTGGGAAAAGTAAGTACCGAATCACGGGCCGTATTGAACTAGCGATTGTGACTTTATGGTCATCTACTGCGGCTGGCGTTAGCTCCTAATCGATGAAGTGGCTATCATTGCCCATGACGGCATGCAGCTTTGAACCATGGTAGTAGGCCCATTTCGTGGCCTTATAGCTTTTATTGGCGATATCCTTTAGGTAAGCACCTAATAACTGACCATCTATGATTGATGGTCACAACACGATATGATTACCTCATCAAATAAATTGGTGAGGTTTTTACTATGAATAAACCAGAAATCGTGCAAGTCAAAAAGATGGCCCAGTCCTCAAGTCTTGAGGATTGGGCCATCTCTTTACTATTGTCACTTCGATCTAGGAACCCTAATGCGTACAGACGATAGTGGGCGACACGAACGTCCAATCATCGAAGCTTATTTGTCAGTGCGTAATTACTTGTGATGTTGTTGCTTACCAGCGTTTCGATTCCGATTCTTCTGACTGACCTTCTTAGCCGTGGCTTGCTTGGCAGCAGGTGTTACGACCTTTTTCGGAACGACAGGTGCAGCGGGTGCCGGTTGATCCTTCATTTTTTCTTGGATCTCACGGCGAATCCGTGGCCGGTAGAAGTTGATGATCAACGTTTGCAGGCAGGCGAACAGTCCACCGACGAAGAAGTACAACCCTAATCCGGCTGGGGAGCTCATCGTGAAGAACAGAATCATCACGGGTGAGAGCAGCAGGGTAAAGCGCATTTGCTTCTTTTGTTCTTCCGGCATGCCTAGCAGGGATAAGTATCCTTGTAGCAGGTAGGACAGGAAGGAGAGCAGGGCTAGAATCCAGCTGGCTTTCCCCAACGGGATGTTCATGAACACTGCTTTGGAGAGCTCAGGTGAATAACGAATCGCGGCGTACAGGGCGGCGAAGATGGGCATTTGAATCAACAATGGCAAACACCCGATTCCACCGGTCATGCTGATACCGTTGTTGCGGTACAGCGCCATCATAGCTTGGCTGGCCGCTTGTTGTTCCTCTGGCGTGGAGGCTGCTTTTTGTTGCTTTTGCAGCGCGGTCATCTGCGGCCGGATCATGGAGATCTTTTCTTGTTGGACGGTGGCGTTGCGCATTTGCTTGACCATGACGGGCAGTAAGACCATTCGCACGATCACCGTCAAAACGATAATGGCCCAGCCGTAGCTACCGCCAAAGATGTGTGCCAGCCAGTCCATCACGTGTTGCCCAGGCACGGCTAGGTAATCGTACACGAAGCCGTAGGGTTTACCGTTTTTGGTCTGGACACAGCCACTGAGGACCAGTGCCAGTGCCGCGAGGGCCGCGGTAACCGAGAATTTCTTGGAGATTTTCATATGCTATTTTGAACCCCTTTATGATTTTAAACGTGTAGAGCGTAGACGCCCCCAGCGGCAAAATCGCCGTTAACATCAACCATCTTACTTGATTTGGCGGGCTTTTTCAATTGATTATGCGGAAGTCACTGAAATGTTTGACGGGTAAGTTAGTGATGGTGAGGTCGGTGACCTGAATCCAGGGGGATAATCCGTGTTGGAGCTGATCGGTAAATTGACTAAGCAGTGTGGCCGACGCGCTGGCCACAATGGCGACTTGGCCGTTGGCGAGATTTTGCACGGTGCCAGTAATGCCGAGTTGATGGGCGAGTTTACTGGTTGACCAGCGAAAGCCGACGCCTTGGACCAGGCCACTGACCAGAATCTGTTGGGTCTGCATGACTACCCAGGCCTCCCTTCAAAAAAATTCACTTTAATCATACCGCGAGTCGCCGGTGCTGCCTAGGGATATGGTAGAATTAGGAAAAGAATTCAGATGGGAGTAAGGATACCGTGACAGAAAAAATTACGTCGGGACAAAATAAAAAGGTCAAGCAGTGGCGGGCACTGACCACGAAAAAAGGGCGCAAGGCGACCCAAACTTACCTATTAGAAGGGTGGCATTTGGTCCAAGAAGCCATCAAGGCCCATCATGACTTAACGGCCATCATGGGCACGGCCGAACAATTGGCCGATCACGCCGCGGAATTACCCGCGGGGGTGGCCACCTACGAACTGACCGACAGCATCGCCCAAACGATTGGGGATACCGGGACGCCCCAGGGCATCTTTGCCACGGTCCCGTTGCCCAAGGATACCGCGGGCGACCCGCAAACGGCTGATGGGGTCTGGTTGTTTTTGGATTACGTCCAAGATCCCGGTAACATCGGGACCATGGTGCGGACGGCCGACGCTGCCGGACTAACAGGCGTGGTCTTCGGTAAGGGGACCGCGAGTCGTTTCTTGCCGAAGGTCTTGCGGTCGATGCAGGGGAGTCAATTCCACATCCAACTGGTCGAAGCGGACCTGCACGACTGGATCAGTGCCTTTACGGCGCGGCATTTGCCAGTCTACGGCACCAATTTGGACCGCAACGCCAAGAGTTACCGCGACGTCCCGCCATTAACGGCTGGAGCCATTGTCATGGGCAATGAAGGCAACGGCATGGCCCCCGACCTACAGCAGATGACCACGCGTAACCTCTACATCCCCATCAAGGGCCAAGCAGAATCCCTCAACGTCGCGGTCGCAGCGGGCGTCGTGATGTTCCGGTTGGTGAGCTAGAGCTGAGGCTGCGTCAGGCGGAAATACGGTCTGCTCTGCAGGTGATGCGCTCCAGAACATCAACGAACAGGGGTGACACCGCGCCTTTCTTCGGCGAGCAGGTCCGGTCTGTCCCCCGGGGTTTCACCCTTGGAGCGGTCAACGATTTACCCCGGTGGTGGCGAGAAAAGCTAAAGAAAAGGTAAACCCACTGAAAAATCAAGCAAGATGGTTGCAATTTGGCCAAAACCAAGTATCATATAAGGATAAGATGACTGAATATCATAATTTTAAATGAAAAGGAAGCATTCTATGACCAAACTTACTTGGCGTGATGACCCCGAGTACCTTGCTTTAGTTTCTGATTTGTTGGCCAAGGAGCCGGTCCAACGCCTGGCGAATTATACCCAGCACCATCATTCTGACCGATTAACACACTGCATTTCAGTGTCCTACAACAGTTATTTGATTGCGAAGAAACTTGGTTTGAATACCCGGGCCACTGCGCGGGGTGGGTTGTTGCATGATTTGTTTTATTATGATTGGCGGACGACGAAGTTCAATCTGGGTTCGCACGCGTTTATCCATCCACGGGTCGCTTTGCGCAATGCTGAAAAGCTGACCGACTTAAGTCCCATGGAAAAGGATATTATCTTGAAGCACATGTGGGGCGCCACGCTCGCTATGCCGAAATACCGGGAAAGTGCCATTGTTTCTCTGGTCGATGATTATGAAGCGGTCCACGAATTCTGTGGTCCCGCTCGTAAGCGAGTCGAAGCCCTCATGAACAAAGTAACGCCGAACGCCTAGTTTCAGTGAAACCTGGATGGGAGGCAAGATAACATGCAAATGATGTCACCAAAGGCCCAAGACGAATCGACGGTGGATTTTGAACTCTGCCCCCGATTCGAACAGACCTTTTCGTTTCTCGGTAAGAAGTGGAACGGCTTAATTATTGACGTTCTCTTACAGGAGGGACCACAACGTTTCCGTGACCTGGCCCACAACATCCCCCGGTGCAGTGACCGGGTGTTGGTGGAACGGCTCAAGGAATTGGAATTAAACGGCGTGATCGTACGCCGGACGTTCCCGGACAACGCACTGATCGAATACGAGCTGACGGAAAAGGGCCAAGAATTCAAAGATATTATGGCCGCCGTTCACGCCTGGTCGGATAAATGGTATTGTCCGACCGAAGTCAACCAGAAGTAGTTGACAGGCGCTGAGAAATCCGCTAGGCTATGAAGGTAATAGTTAAAAACGATGATAGAAAAGCAGTAGCCGGTGCAATTTGTCAGGAAGAGTTTGCCTAGACTGGAAGCAAACTTCAAATTACTGGGTGAATTCAGTTCTTGAGTTGTAATCGGGATTCGTGAAAGCGATGAATGATTTTCCGGTGAATGACCGTTATCATTTCTGAGTGTGGCTAGAAGTCTCGACTTTTAGCTGAATCAGGGTGGTACCGCGAAGCTTCGTCCCTAGTTATGGGACGGGGCTTTTTTGTTTGCCTGGATGTTGTCAAAATAGAAAATGGAGGATGACGTATGTCTTTAAAAGATAAATTAACCGAACTGCACGACCGCGGTCTGGCGGAAATTAAAAAGTCTGCTGACCTCAAGGACGTCAATCAGGTTCGGGTGTCATTGTTAGGGAAAAAGGGTCCCATCACCGAGGTCTTACGGGGGATGCGCGACCTAGACGCCGAAGAGCGGCCCAAGGTCGGGGCGTTTGCCAACGAGATTCGTGATGATTTGACCGCGGCTTTGGCCAAGCGGCGTGAGGAATTGGAAAATGCCGTGTTGAACGCCAAGCTGGCTAACGAAGCCATCGACGTGACGTTACCCGGCACGCCGGTCGCCAAGGGTGAACCGCACGTGATCCAACAGATCATCGACCAAATCGAAGACCTGTTCTTGGGGATGGGTTACCAGGTCTTGAGTGGTCCCGAAGTCGAAGAAGACAAGTACAACTTTGAAATGATGAACCTGCCGAAGAACCACCCCGCCCGCGACATGCAAGATACCTTCTACATCACCAAGGAAATCCTGATGCGGACGCAAACCTCACCGATGCAAGCGCGGACACTGGAGACCCACGACTTTAGTCAAGGCCCACTCAAGATGATCTCGCCCGGAGTCGTTTACCGGCGTGATACCGATGACCCGACCCACTCCCACCAATTCCATCAGGTGGAAGGGCTGGTCATTGACAAGCACATCACCATGGCTGACTTGAAGGGGACGCTGCAGGTCTTGGCCCACGAATTGTTTGGTGACAAATTTGACGTGCGGTTGCGGCCCAGCTACTTCCCATTCACGGAACCTTCCGTTGAAGCCGACATTACCTGCTTTAACTGTGGCGGTAAGGGCTGCAAGGTCTGCAAGAACACCGGCTGGATCGAAGTCTTAGGGGCCGGGATGGTTCACCCGAACGTCTTGAGGATGGCCGGCGTGGATCCCGACGTTTACGGCGGCTTTGCCTTTGGGGTCGGGCCTGACCGGTTCGCCATGTTGAAGTACGGCGTCGATGACATCCGGAACTTCTACTTAAATGATGTTCGCTTCCTCAAGCAATTCACGAAGAAAGGATAACCGCCAACCATGAAGATTTCATACAATTGGATTAAAGAATATTTGGATTTAAACGTTAAACCAGCCGACTTGGCGGAAAAAATCGAACGGACTTCCGTGGAAGTCGATGACGTTATCAAGCCTAGCGACGGCTTAAAGAAGATCGTGGTCGGCCACGTCTTGTCCGTGGAAGCCCACCCAGACTCCGATCACTTGCACATCTGCCAAGTGGACGTCGGTGAAGACGAACCGCTACAGATCGTGTGTGGTGCGCCGAACATCGCCAAGGACCAAAAGGTGATCGTGGCCTTACCGGGATCACGCATCGCAGACAACGTCAAGATCAAGAAGTCCAAGATGCGCGGTGTGCCGTCTGCCGGGATGATCTGTGCCTTACAAGAAATTGGCTTCCCTGAAGACGTTGTGCCTAAGGCCTATGCCGATGGGATTTACGTGATGCCTGCCGATGCGACGCCTGGTGACGCCGTTTACGATTACCTGGGCATGAACGACAGCCTGATCGATTTGGACGTGACGCCAAACCGTGGGGACATGTTGAGCCTATACGGGACGTTACATGATTTATCCGCCATTTACGACCTGCCCGTGAAGTTCGACCAACCCGCCGTCAAGGAGACGGGGGCGGCCATCGCCGACCAATTGACGGTCCACGCCGATGCTGCCTTGGCACCACAATACCGGATGCGTCTGGTCAAGCAAGTCAAATTGGCTCCCAGTCCCATGTGGCTGCAGATTCGCCTGTGGAACGCCGGTTACCGGCCAATCAACAACGTGGTCGACATCACCAACTACATCATGTTGAAGTACGGTCAACCGTTACATGCATTTGACTATGATAAATTTAGCGGGCAAGACGTTTACGTCCGGACTGCTAAAGCCGGTGAAAAGCTTACGACCCTAGACGAAGGGGAACACGACTTAGACGACCACGACATCGTGATTGCGGACGACCAAAAGCCAATCGCCTTGGCCGGGGTCATGGGGGGCTTGGATACGGCCATCGCTGACGGGACCGTCACCGTAGCCATTGAAGCCGCCGTCTTTGAACACGACCACATCAGAAAGGCCGCCCAACGCCACAATCTGCACACGGACGCTTCCCAACGCTTCGAACGGGGTGTGAACCAAGCCGGCGTTCAAGAAGCTTTAGACGCCGCCGCAGAGATGATGACAGACCTGGCTGGTGGCGAAGTCCAAGCCGGGACGGTCGTGGCCACGGATAACGTGCCCGCTCCCGCAGTGATTACCATTACCATGAGCCACATCAACGCCGTCTTGGGGACAGAATTGTCCCAAGACCAAGTGACCCACATCCTGACCACGTTGGGCTGTGAGGTTACCGCTGATGGGGAAACGTTGACGGTCACGGTACCGGTTCGGCGCAACGACATTCACATTCCAGCCGACTTGCTAGAAGAAATTGCCCGGATCTACAGTTACGATGAATTGCCAGCCACCTTACCCACCGGTCGCATGACCATGGGTGAGTTGACGACGGCCCAAAAATTAATGCGGGCAACGCGGCACTCACTGGAGGGGCTGGGCCTGAACCAAGCCATTTCTTATGCCCTGACGACCGAAGACAAGGCCAAGATGTTTATGATGCAGGCCAGTGAAACGACCAAGTTGGCTTGGCCAATGAGCGTCGATCACGCGGTCTTGCGGATGAACATCATCACGGGGCTGCTGGACGACATCGCCTACAACAGCGCTCGTAAGGTCAAGGATGTGGCCCTGTACGAACAGGGACGGGTCTTCTACCGTGAAGACGGCGTGGACCGGCCCAACGAACAAGAACACATTGCTGGGGCAATTACCGGGACGTTGTTGCCCACGGCTTGGGACCTACCAGCCCAACCGGTCGATTTCTACCAAGTTAAGGGGATCGTGGCAGCCTACCTGAAGGACATGGCGGTCAACGGGGATGTCACCTACGTGGCCAACCACGACATGCCAGAAATGCACCCAGGCCGGACCGCGGACATTTTGGTTCACGGGCACCGCATCGGGTTCATGGGTCAAGTTCACCCGACGATTGCCAAGCAATTCAAGATTGGTGCCACTTACGTCTTTGAATTGAACTTGCAGGCTATCATCGATATGCCTAAGCAAGAAAATCAATACGATGTGATTTCCCGTTACCCAGCCATCACCCGTGACGTGGCGATGCTGGTCGACGATGACATCACCAACGAACAAATTGTGGCCCTGATCGAAAAGCGTGGCGGGGCGTTCTTACAATCCGTCAAGCTGTTTGACGTTTACGATGGCGTGAAGGTACCTAAGGGCAAGAAGTCCCTGGCCTACACGTTGACGTACCAAGACAAGCACGCCACGTTGGTCGATGACGCGGTCACCCAAGCCTTTGAAAAGGTTGAAAAGCGGCTGCAAGACGACCTCGGTGCTGAAATTCGTTAGGGCACTAGCGCGTTCTTGAAAGTTGTAAAATTAACGCACGTCTACTTTCCCATGGGGGAGGTGGGCGTGTTTTTGGTTAGGTGAGCTAAGAATCAAACGTCAGGGTCGGGCGTTGGGTGTAGTATGCTAGGGGAAGGCCGGTCATATTGGTTAGTGATAATTCTTGCTTAGAGCTTTAAGTTAGTCTGGTCCCGGTATATCCGGAAATTGGCGGCTTTTGAAACGTGTGGCGCGAGCCAGGTCCCTGCGCTTAGCAAGATTAAGGGCTACTGCCCGGCAGGCTGTTAGTTTTTACATTTGTTGGGAGCGTTAGGTAGGTGCTCGTCTAGAGGATCCGGAAACTGGCGGCTTCTGAAACGTGTGGCTACCGGGCAGCTGGTTGCGCTTAACCCCGCTAAGTAAATACCCCAAGCCCAGGGGTATTCACTTAGCGACGTTAATGCTCGCCAGCTAACCGCCCTTCGCCACACTCTATTTATTACAATTTTCCCAAATCCCCATTTCAGGTTCCCGCTCGCCCGGAATTTCTGTATAATAGAGAAGACTATGGCATTAGAACGGAGGAAATAAGTTGGATAATGGCACAAATCCGACCCCGTCGCGGCAAGAGTCGGGGAAGAAACGGTCGTTTGGCCGCCGCATTATGATTGGCGTGGTCAGCTTGCTGGTGGTCTTGGCCGTGATTATTGGCTTCTTCGGCTATCACTATTTTCAGTCAGCCTTAAAGCCGCTGGATTCTAGCGATAACGACGTGGTTCAGGTTCACGTTCCGATGGGAGCGACTTCCAATAAGATTGGGCAGATCCTACAGGACAAGAAAGTGGTTAAGAGCGGCATGGTCTTTAACTACTACGTCAAATCAAATAAGTTCACGAACTTCCAAGCTGGGTACTACCAGCTGAAACCGTCCATGACGTTGAAACAAATTGCCCGGCAATTACAAAAGGGTGGCTCGGCAGAACCCATCCAGAGTACGGCCGGCAAAGTGTTAGTGCGTGAAGGCGAGACCATCGACCAGTTGGCCGCGGAGATCCCGATTCAAACGGACTTTACCAAAAAGGAATTCATGAGTCTGATTAAGGATCAGGCCTTCTTCAATCAGTTGGCGGCGAAATATCCACAACTGTTAGGTTCGGCCAAGAAAGCCAAGCACGTCCGGTATCGGTTGGAAGGGTATTTAGCTCCCGCGACGTATCAGGCTGGCAAGAAGATGACCTTGAAACAATTGATCACCCAAATGGTGGCCAAGATGGATCAGAACTTGCAAAGCAGTTACGCCACGATCAAGAAGCAAAAGCTGACGGTCCAAGAAACGTTGACGCTGGCTTCTTTGGTCGAACGTGAAGGGGTGACCCAGACCGACCGGGACAAGATTGCGGGCGTCTTCTTGAACCGCATTCAGGCGGGGATGGCCTTGCAGTCCGATATTTCTGTCCAGTATGCCTTAAAGACCACGAAGTCGACGTTGACCTACAAGGATTTGAAGGTCAAGTCGCCGTACAATCTGTATATCCACACCGGGTACGGTCCTGGACCGTTTGCCAGTCCTAGCACCTCGTCGATCCATTCGGTATTACACCCGAAGGACCGCAAGAAGGGGTACTACTACTTCATCGCGAACACCAAGACGGGGAAGGTTTACTTCTCACAGACTTACGCGCAACATCAAGAAAAAACCAGTTCATTAGCTAGCGATAATAAATAAAGGATGGCGACAGTGTTGGCAAAGAAAAAGCGACCGATTATCATTGGGGTTACCGGGGGTTCCGGTAGCGGGAAAACGACGGTTAGTCGGGCAATCTTCAATCAATTGATTGGGCATTCAATCATGATTTTGCAACAAGATTCGTACTACAACAACCAAGACGATATGACGATGGAGGAACGGGCCGCCGTGAACTACGACCACCCGCTGGCCTTTGATACCGACTTGTTGATCTCACAACTCAAGCAGTTGTTGAACTACGAACCAATCGAAAAGCCCGTTTACGACTACACGTTGTCCACGCGTAGTAAGGAAACGATTCACCAGGAACCACGCGACGTCATCATTTTGGAAGGGATTCTGATTTTAGATGACGAACGCTTACGGGACCTCATGGATATCAAGGTCTTCGTTGATACCGATGATGACATTCGGATCATTCGGCGGATTCAACGGGATATGAACGAACGGGGCCGGTCGTTGGAGTCCGTTATCCAACAGTACTTGGCAACGGTTAAGCCAACTTACCATCAATTCGTGGAACCGACGAAGCGTTACGCTGATTTGATCGTGCCAGAAGGTGGCGAGAACCAAGTGGCTATCGACCTGCTGGTGACTAAGATTCGGGCGATCCTCGAAGCTAGTGGCAATGACCAAGTTTTTGACAATCCAGATACAACCATATAGAATAGGACAGGTTAGCTGGTAAACGGCTAGCCTTTTCTATCAAATTAAATTTAAGTTGTGGAATTCCACAAATCAAAATACGCTAAAGGGGTGGCCAATGTGGCACAAGATAAAATGTATCCAATGACTGAAGAAGGTAAGGAGAAGCTCGAAGCCGAACTGGAAGATTTAAAGATGGTTCAACGGCCAAAAGTGATTGACCGGATCAAGATCGCCCGGTCTTACGGTGACCTTTCTGAAAACTCAGAATACGAATCAGCCAAGGACGAACAAAGTATGTTGGAAACGCGGATCAGCACCGTTGAACGGATGCTGCAATACGCGCAGATCATCGACAACGATGGCTCTGACAAGGATGAAATCACGGTGGGTAAGAAGGTGACGTTCAAGGAATTACCAGACGAAGAACCCGAAGAATACACCATCGTGGGGGCCGCTGAAGCCGACCCAATGTCTGGTAAAATCTCCAACGATTCACCAATTGCCAAGGGCCTGTTAGGGCACCGTAACGGTGAAGAAGTGACGTTTGACACGCCAGGTGGCGACATGACCGTCAAGATTTTAGCGGTCGACTAAGAAAAAATTTTGCGGATGGCGACCACTGGTGGTCATCAGGTGAGGGTGCACTGACTGCGGTCGGGGCGCCCTTTTACTTACTTTTGAGCAGTTAGTTTGCGGGCAACAATTTAATTGTGTATCATGTAGTTAGTGAAATGATACTTGCCAAGACCCTACTTGGCGTGGTATAAATGGTTATGAAAACGGATTCATAGACTGTCAAAGAGGAGTCTTACAAATGAAAATTAATGTGACTGATGCAGCAAGCAAATGGTTCCGTGAAGGCATGGGTATGGCCGGCCACGGTGTCCGTTTCTTTGGTAAGGTTTACGGCAAGACGCCTGTGCATGAAGGATTCTCATTAGGCATGACACCAGACGATCATCCCCGCCACCCAGTCGTAGCGGAAAAGAAAGATGACGTGACTTACTACATCACGGAAGGCGACCAATGGTTCTTCGTCGGCTACGACCTAACGATCGACTACGACGCCAAGACGGATGGCCCAGTTTATATTTATGATGACAACGGTGAACTGGATAAATGACGGTTACCGCTAACCACTGACCTTTGGGTTGGTGGTTTTTTCTGTGGTGGCTACTAGCCAGTCCAATGCTTGCGTTAGCCTGGGCTTCGCGTGCGCTGAGAAGCGGTGCCGACAAAGCGCTGACGACCTCGTGCAGTGACCGGTCCCCAAACGTCAGCTGGCTGGGACGACAAAGCAAGTGTCACTTCTAACGGGAGTCAGGAGTTGTTTCCATCAGCTAGACGTTAGCTAGTATCACGGGAGTAGCTGGGCTAAACACGTGGTTGGGCGAATCACCACCGCGTTCCAGTCCCATAGTTGCCGAACGGTAGGCGGAATGTTCTAGCTATGTCGCCACAAAACAACTCACCTCAGACACACAAAACCCCCACCGCAGGCCGATGATGCCTGCGATGGGGGTTGCTAATGCGTGAGATTAGGGACGGCGCCGGTGAACGAACCACCAGCCGCCGGTCAGGCCGATGAGCGTCAGACCGCTGATCAATAGGCCCATGTTCAGCAACGGTGGCCAGTAGGCCAGGGTCACGGTACTCTTGCCTTGCGGGAGCTTGATGGCGGTAAACATGCCAATCGTCTTGTAGGTCTTGACGGCCTTGCCGTTGACGGTGGCGTGCCAGCCAGCCGAGTACGGAATGGAGGTGTTGAGCACCTGATTGGCGTGGCGACTGGTGATGGTGCCGCTGAAGTAGCGACTCGAGTGCTTGGTCAACTGCCAAGGCTGTTGCTTGAGCTGAGCGACGGCGCGTTGGAACTTCGCCGTGTTCAACTGATAGAGCGTGAAGTTTTCCAGCCACAGCGACCCCTTTTTCAGTTGAATTGTCAGCTTCTGTTGCTTGCCCTTGGCGTGGTCGGCCGCACTGACCATGATGGTATTTCGGTAGGTCTTGTACTGATCTAGCGTCTTGCCGTTCAAAATGAAGGTGGCGTTGTCCGGATTGACCGTGGAACCAAAGGTCAGGTAGTAAGCGTCGTTGGTCGTGGGCGTGAAGGTCAATGTGATCTTGGCCGGCTTCAGCAGGTTTTTACGCTGAAGGACCGCCCCCGTGATCTTGGTTTGTTGGGCGATGTTTTGGAACGTGACTTGATCGAAATTCTTGGCCGTGTAGAGCTTTTGATCCGTGGTCTTGCCCGTGAGTGCCGCCAGCCAATTGGCTTGGTACTGGGCGGGATCCGCGGTCTTATTTTTTAGCGTCAAGATCTGGTCGCTCGCTGCGTAACCCATCGGCAGGGCGTAGGGATTTTGGTAGGTGGTCGCCCAGTGGTCTTGGCCAATCGCACGGTAGCTGGCTAGATCCGCCTTGTTCGTGGAGGCGGGCAGCATGCTGGTACCACTCAACGCGCCAGATAACTGCTTTTGCTGGAAGTAATACTTCATGTTCAACAAGGAATCGGTGACCAGCGTGCCGTTGCTGTATTCCACGAAACCGTCGCCGTCCGGGCTACCGATGTGGCCGTAAAAGGCGGGCGTGGATTTGGGGAGAACGGAGGAAAAGACGCCGCCGCCGGCATAGCCCGTTTGAAAGGCATCGCCCTTGGTCCGTAAGAAGGTCTTGCCGATGCGGTAGGCACTGTCGTCGCGCTTCTGCACGCGATTGACCAGCCGCTGGAGCTCGTTGGTGTAGTTGCCGTACTCGCCCTGAGAGACGTAACTGATGTTGTTTAACGAGACGAAGGCGTTGGCCGAGATTTCGGTGACCCCAATGACGAAGAAGGCCAACGGGTAGATCCAGTGGTGTTTGACGGGCAAGGTCGTCAAGCCCAGGGCTAAGACGACAAAGAAGATGCCCAACAAGACGAGATTGAGCTGCAGGAATTTGAAGGACTTGAGGTTGAGGGCCACGTAGGCCGCCCCGATGGCGATGATCACCGTGACCACGGCAATGGCCAGCCAGCCGGGCTCGAAGTCGGCGGTCAGCGTTTGCGCGGCTAACCAGATCAGCCAGAAACTGACGACAAAGGAGAAGCGGTAGGGGTACCAAACGGGAAATTGGCCCGCGTGCCACAGCAGGTCCAAGGGTTGGACGCATAAGGATAGGGCGAGAAATCCCGTGACAATACCCGCGGCAATCCGGCTACGTAAGCGAATCCGGTGGTCGCCAAAGAAGAAGAGGCTTCCCAATAAGGCGATGGCGCCGATAAATAGGTTGGCCGTGCCGCTCGGCATTTGGTCAAAATTGAATGCGCCCATGAAGAACTTGGCAATCATCTTCGGCGGGAAGAATTCAAATTTCCATTTAAAGGTCGTGACGGTGTATTGGGCCTTGCTTTGTGCCAGGGACCACCACGTCGGCAAGAGGATGCCGGCCGCAAGCAGCCCACTGACGGCGGAAGTCGCCGCAAACTTAGCGGTCTGACCCCAGAAGTGGTGCCAATTCGTGAATTGATCAACGGCGAGCCACATGAAGGCTAAAATCATAAACAGGCAGATCATGTAGGCCATGTAGTAGTTCACGATGAGCATGAGGGTCAACCAGACCACGTAGGTCCGCCATTTGCCCGTGTGCATCAGCAGGTACAGCCCGTAGAAAATCAACGGCAACAGGTAGGCCGCGTCCAGCCACATGATGTTGAGCTGATTGGCGATCGACCAGCCCATCAAGGCGTAGGCGGTCGCAAAGGTGACGGCCTGAAATCCGGTCTGTTGGGTGGTCTTGTCAAGCAACCAAGCGAAGGTCAACCCGGCCAGACCGTACTTGAGAACGGTCAACAAGAAGACGCCGGTGGTCAGACTGGCCCCGGGGCACAGCAACAATAGCCAGTTGAGCGGACTCAACAGGTAGTAGGCCCAAGTCCCCAGCATTTCACCACCGAGGCCGTTAGCGAAGGAATACACGATGCTGCTGGGGTCGTGTAAAATGGCCCGCCGCAGATACGCGAAGAAATCAATGTACTGCTGGCCCAGATCCACGGTCAACAAGCTATTGGTCCCAAACGGTGCCATTTGCCGGTAAATGAAGTAGATCGTCATCAATAAGAAGGGGGTCAAAAACGCCCCGAGTAAGGTTAACTGTCGTCGGGTGAGGGCCCAACGCTGTTTCTTTTTTTGCAAGGAAGCCACCTCAATCTTTCCAAAGTTTAAATGCAATTTGCTGAAATAAGTGCTGATGCGGGTGCCGGCTGGCTTAGAAAAGCCAGACGCTGCCGTCAGCCAGGGGCCACTGTTGTGGGTTGGAAAAGACACCGTTGCCATGATTGGCCCCTCTGACGAATTCCAGTGGTCCTGGCGTTCATTTACTGGCGGCCAGTTTTCCTGAGCCTCGCTTTTACCATCATACTATAATGTGGTCGCCCTGGTTGGCCGCTTAAACAATTTTAAAGATAATTCAGAACTCAACTAACTTTGTGACGATTCGTGGTAATTCAGTGACGGAACTGACGGGAATTCTAGCGAAAAACCCCATATTTTATTTATTTTTGGTAAAATGGGGAACAGGCCGCTTGGCGTCGAATCACAGTATGCTAGAATACCAAGTGAGCGTCATTTAATTCCGGTCTCTAGAATAGCATAGATTGTTTAAATTTCGGAAGCGGGATAGTGACCGGCAACGAAATTTGGTAAAATAGTAGCTGTACAACAAGGAGCAGAGATTGTGAAGAATTTTTATAATCGCGTTAGCAACCGTAATCGGCGATCTAGTGGCGGTCCCATTAAGTCAGAGATCCCGTTTCGGTTGAATATTCTTTTCATTATTGTGGCCCTGTTATTTGCAGCGCTGATAGGTCAGTTGGCGTATTTGCAGGTAATTTATGGGTCGCAATTTAAGGCCGAGGTCAATTCGACTGATACCACGATTGAAACCACCAACGTGCAACGGGGGATGGTTTACGATTCGAACGGTAAGGTGTTGGTCGGCAACAAGGCACACCAAGCCATCACCTATACCAAGGGCGTGAGCGTACTGTCATCGAGCATGTATGACATCGCTAACAAGCTCGGCAATTACTTAACTGTCTCAACCAGTTCGTTGACACCCCGCCAGGCGATCGACTACTACTTGACCGATGCGAAACGGTTAAAAGCAGTGGAAAGCAAGCTGTCCGGGACCAAGGGCTTGTCAACGACGGGACTTTACAACAAGGCACTGTCTTATTTGGAAAATGACTCCTCGTTCAAACTGACCAAGAAACAACAGAACGCGGCGGCCATTTTCGCTAAGATGAGTGGGGCCTACTCGTTATCGACCACCTACATCAAGGACTCCGGCGTTTCCAGCAAGGAAATTGCGGAAATCGGTGAGCATTTGTCCGAAATGCCTGGGGTACAAGTCGGGACGAGCTGGTCGCGGAACTATCCTAACGGGTCGTCGATCAAATCGATCATCGGGACGGTCTCATCCGAAAAGACCGGGCTACCAAGTGACCGGGTCAACGAACTCTTGGCGCAAGGCTACTCACGAAACGACAGTGTGGGTCAGTCTTACTTGGAACAAGAGTACGAATCCGTCTTGCGCGGTACCAAGGCCGAAAAACAGGTCGAAGTGTCCGGGACCACGGTGACCAAGGAAGTGAAGAAGTATGGTGGCTCTAAGGGGGATAACCTCCAATTGACCATCAACTCCACGTTCCAAAAGAAGCTGCAGTCCTTAGTCCACTCCGCTGAATCTAGCGCTGGGGGTGTCTCGACCGGGACCTACGCCATCGTGATGAACCCACAAACTGGGGGCATCATCGGGATGGCCGGAGTCGATCGGAACCCATCCACGGGTAAGATCACCACGAACGCCTTAGGGGCCATGAATAGTGACATTGTTATGGGGTCTGTCGTCAAGGGTGCCATGGTTTCTGGCGCTTTGATGGATGGTGTGATCACACCAACGAACAACACCCTGACCGATAAGCCGATCACGGTCGGCGGGGTCAAGAAGGCTTCTTGGTTCAACGCTAACGGTGGCGCCAACATGGCCGTCAACGCGTCGACCGCGCTGGAAGTTTCTTCTAACTCCTACATGATGCAGCTGGCCATGAAGGAAGCGAACTTCAACTACGTTTCCGGTGGTGCCCTGACCATGGGGACCAGCATCTTCGCCAAGGAACGGGGCTACTTCAACCAATTCGGGTTGGGGGTTGCCACCGGGATTGATTTACCAGGCGAAAGTACCGGGTTACAAGGTTCCAGCAGTAAAGCCCACATTGGGAATGCCTTGGACTTGTCCTTTGGGAACTACGATGCCTACACGGTCTTACAGGTTGCCCAATACATGTCCACGATTGCCAACGGGGGAACGCGGATCGCACCTCACGTGGTGGAATCCATCCGCGGAACCAAGTCAGACGGCACGCTGGGCGCTGTGAAGTCCACGGTCACCCCCAAGGTCTTGAACCGCATCGATATGACGGCGGCAGAAAAGAAATTGGTTACCGAAGGGCTCTACGACGTGGTTCACGGGACCAACACCTACAAGACGGGGGCCGAATTAGCCTCCATCTCGCCAGGTATCTCCGCCAAGACCGGGACCGCGCAAACCTACTACAAGGGGAGCGAAACGGTCACCTTGAGTTTGGCTTCCTACGCGCCGTCTAACGATCCGAAAGTGGTCGTGGCCTTAGCGATGCCAAACCTGAGCACGAGTGCCGAAGACAATAACATGAAGCTGGCAAAACAGATCTACGCTGCCTACTGGAAGTCGGTACAATCAACTTCAACGTTGACGAACCCAACCAAGGCAACCAAAGCTGGTGCCGCTCAGAATACCAACGGATAGTCGTTGGTAAAATAGCCGTTGTGACCGTTGCAGGTTGCGACGGCTATTTGAGTGGAATGGCACTTCGCCGGCTCACCCCAGATGAGGCGGGCCCGCTGTGGGTAAACGACATTAGTCAGCGTCTCTGTCACCAGCACCACCATTTCGCCTGCTAGGGGGCCGATTTCTGCCTGAAAAGCGGTCTTTCGCCTCACTTCACGCTGCTGGTGGTTCCGACGAGATTGGTGCTTGCATTTGACGATGCATGGCCGCTTGCATGTGATGAACGCGCTGAGCCGATAATGAAAATTGAAGGGCCCCCATGACTGAATTGCACGTAGCTGTCAGGCGGGGTGGTGACAACCAGGGGACCTAAGCCGAATGCTTTAAGGATGGCGATGGGTACTGGTAGCCGCGGTCCGGAACGCGTTATTTTGACAAGCACTACGGTAGCCGATAGTTCGCTAGAGATGCGTTCAGCTGTGGGAGTTTCCTTAGCGGCAGGGTCCACGGCGCTTAGGAAACTGGCAGCTTGGAGACGTGATTTTTCGGCTCCAAGGTGAGGTCCGAGACCATTCTTTGGCTCGGGCCGACGCCCTCAGCGTTCCAACGCATCTCTAGCGAACGGCAAGGCGGCCAGCTACAACTACTTTGCCAGAAACCACTAGTTTTACCGGCGAAAACCAGCTGTTAAGTATTTTTCCTTAACATATTTGGCAATATCCCTGGTAATTGCGGCGGATTAATGGTAATATATTACGAGTTAAGGGCTCTAGCCTGTAATTCTAAACAAGTTGGGAGGTTACCCACAATGCGTGTACACATCACTTTAGAATGTACGGAATGCCACGAACGCAACTACTTATCCAGCAAGAACCGGCGTAATAACCCGGACCGGGTTGAATTTAAGAAGTACTGCCCGCGCGAACGGAAAGTAACTTTGCATCGTGAAACTAAGTAAGGTACGGGCGAGAGTCCGCACCTTTTTTTATTGAAAAAATCGACCGAGGGGGTAAATGATGCCAACTAAAGCAGTAATTCGGCAACAAACCATTCAGGCGTTGAACACGATGCCCGCAGCAATTCGGCAACGAGCATCGGCGGATCTCTATCGTCAGCTCTTTGCCTTGCCAGCCTGGCAAAATGCCAAACGTGTGGCCACGACCATCAGTGGTGGCTTTGAATTAGCGACGCAACCCATCATCGACCAAGCCCACGCCGCCGGAAAGACCGTTGCCGTGCCGGCCACCTTACCACATCGCCAGATGGCGTTTCACGTGGTAGATCGGCAGACGACTTTTGCGACCAGTTCGTTTGGCTTGCAGGAACCGGTCAATGGTGCGATTATCGAACCAGCGGCGTTTGACTTAATTGTGGTCCCAGGACTGGTCTTTGCGGATACCGGTGAACGATTGGGCTTTGGCGGCGGCTATTACGACCGCTATTTACCCCAGACGACTGGCTTTAAGGTGGCGTTGGCGCTGCCCGCGCAGCAGACACGCCAGCCCAGTTGGTCGGTTGAACCATTTGATGTCTTATTGGATGCCGTGTTAAAGGCACCCGTCGAATAGAAAGGAAGCCTTGCGGTGACGAATTTTAAATACCGGTTGCGGCGATTGGACCAGACGCCCTTTATGACGGTTGGGTTGATCGTGATCATGGTGCTGGTCTTCTTGGCCATGACGCTAGCCGGTGGCAGTACCAGCGTGAACGTGTTGATCACCTTTGGGGCCAAGCTCAATCCGCTGATTCAACAAGGAGAATGGTGGCGCCTGTTTACGCCAATGTTTTTGCACATTGGGTTCACGCACATCTTGATGAACATGGTGACCCTGTACTTTGTGGGGATGCAAATTGAGGCGGCCTTTGGGCACACTCGGTTTCTGGCCATGTTTTTGGTCGCGGGAATCGGTGGTAACATTGCCTCGTTTTGTTTCTCGGACAGTCTATCCGCCGGTGCCAGCACCGCGATTTTTGGCCTGTTTGGCGCCTTTCTGATGTTAGGGGAATCCTTCTGGCAAAATCCCGTGATTCGTCAATTGGCACGGACCTTTTTGGCCTTTGTCGTCATGAACATCGCCTTTGATTTGTTTACGCCCGGTATCGATTTGGCCGGGCATTTAGGCGGACTGGTGACCGGATTTCTGGTAGCGTATACAGTTGGTGTTCCCAGAATTGGTAAGGTTAGCCCAATTAAAAGAGTGGTAGCAACCATTGTCTTAATTGGTGGATTGGTCTGGTTGTATTTACACGGCATGGCGCAGTAAACCCCGAAAAGTCTCGTGCAATTTCATGGAGGTTGTGGCACAATGAAAACGTTATATGATGTTCAGCAGCTACTTAAAAAGTTTGGTATTTATGTGTATATCGGCAGACGCCTGTTTGACATCGAAGTCATGGCATTAGAATTGGACCACCTCCGTCAAGCCCGAGTGGTGGACGATTCGACGTTTGTCCAGGCCAAGATTGTTTTGACACATGAGCACCGGTTAGAGGAACAACGAGCAAAAAATAATCACCAATCCATTGGAGGTATTTAGCGTTATGGCACGGAATTTAATTGGAATCGATTTAGGTGGGACGACCACGAAAATGGCTTTTCTCTCACTGGCAGGGGATATCTTGACGAAATGGAGCATTCCAACGGATATTACCGACGAAGGTAGCCACATTGTGCCAAATATCATTGACTCAATCAGTCAACACATCACCAATTCCGAATTCAGCAAGGATGACTTCTTGGGGATCGGGATGGGGACGCCCGGCTCTGTCGACATTGAAAACGGCACGGTCATTGGCGCCTTCAACTTGAACTGGAAGAAGCGCCAACAAGTACGCGATCAGATTCAAGCTGGCTTAGGGCTACAATTTATCTTGGACAACGATGCCAACGTGGCTTCCCTCGGTGAATACTGGAAGGGTGCCGGCGAAAAAGACAGCGATGTCGTCTTCGTCACGTTGGGGACCGGTGTCGGTGGCGGTGTGATCGCTGGTGGCCATCTGCTTCACGGAATCAACGGTGGCGCCGGCGAATTAGGCCACGTCACGGTACAACCAAATGGGTACTTATGTACGTGTGGCAAACGCGGTTGCTTGGAACAATACGCTTCCGCGACCGGGGTCGTCCACGTCGCCAACGACATGGCCAAGGACTTCATGGGCACGTCACGGCTGAAGGAAATGGAAGACAATCAAGAAAGTGTGACCTCCAAGATGGTCTTCTACTTGGCCGACAACGGCGATATCCTGGCCAACCAAGTGGTCGATCGGGTGACCTTCTACTTAGGCTTAGCCTTAGCCAACGTGGCCAACATCTTGAACCCGGCCAACATCATCATTGGTGGTGGGGTCTCCAACGCCGGCAACACTTTATTACAACCAACGACGCGGTATTTCCAAGAAAATGCCTTCCCAGCCGTTCGTGACTCAACTAAGTTACGCTTAGCCCAATTAGGGAACGATGCCGGGGTCATTGGTGCCGCTTCATTAGCTTTGCGTTTCCAAAAGAGTAACTAGAACTTGTGGTTTAGGAAGGACGATTTAGTTTGGTAATTGCAGCAATTTCAGGAATGACGGTCTACACCATCATTTTGCTAGTCTTGATTATCGCGTGGGCCGCCTGGCAACTCATCACCGTGGTTCGGCGAAATCAGGTTTCCACTGTCATTGACGAGGAGACCTTCCAAGCAGGCATGCGTAAGGCGCAGGTCATTGACTTGCGTGAAAAGAAAGACTTCGATGCAGGTCACATTTTAGGGGCCCGCAACATTCCGTATTCAACGTTTAGAACTTACCATACCGGTATCCGTTCTGACTTACCGGTCTACCTGTACGATCAAGGTAAGGCACTCAGCACCCGTGCCGCGCTAATGTTGGGTAAGGAAGGGTACAAAGATATTTCTATCCTGAAGACGGGTTACGCCCGTTGGCAGGGAAAGACTAAGAAATCAGAGTAAATTAACGCAAAGAGCGTGGGCCCAAAGGCGGTTAGCCGGCGAGCATTAAGGCTGATAACCGAATAATCCTGGTCTTGGATTGTTTGGTTATCAGGTCTAAGCGGAACCGGCTGCCTTTTGGCGCACGTTTCAGCTACGTAAAAGTAGCGAGAGCCTGGGAGACTTTATCCCGGGCTCTATTTTTTTACGATCGAGCGCCAGTCTCACCAGGTCTCAAGCCGTCCACCCACATTTGGCGAACGGTAGGCGGACAGCGAGCGCAAACAAACAAAAAAGCGGCCAGGGCATTGCGTCCTGGTCGCTACGTATTTGCGTTTAAACTTAACCGTGGTGGGCGGCGTGGCTCTTGCGGTTGGCCCGCTTGCGGTTTTCTTCAAACCGGGCTTCTTGGTCCTCGATTGGTTGAACGACCTTTTTCTTGAAAGAAAAGACAGCACCAGCAACGGCACTAGCAGTAGCAACAACGCCAAATAAGAAACCTTTCGTAAAGTGCTTCATCGTATCCGACTCCCATCATGTAAGATTTTTAGTTATCCGCTTCCATTATGCTTGTTTTCAGCCGAAATTGCTAGCGATTTACCCGATTAAGGGGGATTCTTCTGCGGACGGGTCGTTGTGGTTTTCTCACAAAATTAAGCGGCAAGCCGGCCGTTCTGTGGTACCCTTACTACAGAAGTCTGAACGTGAAAGGAATGGGGATTCGTGTTTAAGAGACAACCCACACAGATTATTGCCCACCGTGGCAGCAAGGGCACGCGCCCGGAGAATACGCTACTGGCGTTTCAAGCGGCGCTGGATGCTGGCGCCGATGGGATTGAGACGGATGTCCAATTTTCTAAGGACCAGCAATTAGTCATCATGCATGACGAAAGGGTCGACCGGACCACCAATGGCACCGGACTGGTCCAGGATCAGACGTTGGCCGAATTAAAGCGCCTCGATGCCGGTAGTCACTTCGGCAGTGAATTTGCCGGGACCAAGATACCGACCCTCGATGAGGTGATTCAGCTGTTGATTCGCGATGAGTTCACGGGTGTCTTTAACCTGGAACTGAAAACCAATAAGATTCATTATGATGGCATCGAACAGGCCCTGGCGGATTACTTTACGCGGCAACCGGTACCGTTTCGACTAGTCTTCTCCAGCTTTCGGGCCCAGTCGATCATCACCTTGCGTAGCCTGTACCCGCAGGCCGAGTATGCCAAATTATTCAAGACGGCCGGTCGCCAGGCGCGGCGCATGCAGCGGCAACACCTGGTCGGCGGTTTGCATCCGGACATTCGCTGGGTCAAGGCCCACCGGTTCTGGCTGCCGCACGTGCAACTGCGGCCGTGGACCGTCAACAGTCCCGCCGACATGGCGTATTGCTTGCGCCACCACTTTGCTGGGCTGATCACGGACTACCCAGCCCGCGCCGTGGCGTTACGGACGAAAATTCAGGGAGGCAACGAAGCATGACAAAAGTTTTAGCAGTCGTCGGTCCGACGGCGGTCGGCAAGACGGCGTTGGCCATTCGGTTGGCCCAGGCGTTTGATGGGGAGATCATTTCCGGGGATTCGATGCAGGTGTATCGCCACCTCGATATTGGTACGGCCAAGGCGACCTCGGCGGAACAGGCTGCCGCGACCCATCATCTGATCGACATTTGTGACGTGGACCAGCAGTTTACGGTCGCGCAATTCGTGACGGCGGCCCAACGACTGATCAGAGAGATCACAGACCGGGGGCATTTGCCTATCATTGCTGGAGGGACGGGCTTTTACCTGCAGGCCCTGTTCGACGGGCTGAAATTAGGGGCCGACGCACCCGGTGACCCGGCCATTCGCGAGCAATTGCGCGCGCAGGCTCAAGCCAATGGCCCCCAGGCCCTCTGGCAACGCCTGCAACAGCTAGACCCCGTGGCGGCGGGGAAGATTCCCCCGACCAATGTCCGACGCACGGTGCGGGCCCTAGAGGTCATCCAGGTCACGGGAAAGCCGTTCTCACGGCAAGACAATGGTGGCCCACAGTATGACGAGCTGTATGTCGCCTTGAACACGGACCGCCAATTGTTGTATCAACGAATCAATCAACGCGTGGACCAAATGATTGAAGCCGGCTTGCTCGATGAGGTCCGCTGGCTGGACCAACAGGGCGGCACCCAGCTACCGGCCGCTACCGGCATCGGTTACCGGGAATTGTTGCCGGTGATCGATCAGCCCGCGGCCTATCCAGCAGCCATTGCGCAGGTCAAGCAAGACTCGCGGCACTATGCCAAACGCCAGCTGACCTGGTTTCGCAATCAGACCACGGCGACCTGGTATGACCTGGTCCAACACCCGGAAACGTACGCCCAGATTCAGTCACAGGTTGCTTCGTGGGCGGGACTTAGTTCTCACAATTAATTAAGGAATAGTTAAGGCTTGACGCCGATGTTAGATTTTCTGACATGAATGCTTGACTACCGCTTTCAGGGTGGTATGATAGCCTCATAGTTGAAGGGGGCCAGTAGTGATGAAGGAAAAAGAATTACGTCGTTCACTAGCAGTTTTGCCGATTGGAACGGTCATGAAGCTCACCAGTCTAACGGCGCGCCAGATTCGCTACTACGAGGCCCAGCAGTTGGTCTTTCCCGAACGTAACGAAGGGAACCGGCGGATGTATTCGTTAAATGACGTCGACCGGCTCTTGGAGATCAAGGATTATCTGGCTGACGGGGTCAACGTGGCGGGCATCAAAGCCATTTACGACCAGCAACAAAAGGCAGCCCAGGCGAAGGCTACGGCGCAACAAAAGCCCTTGACGGATGAGGATGTCCGGCGCATTTTGCAGGATGAATTCATTCGCCAGGGTGGGTTGGGTCACCCGACGCCGGGGATGCAACGACCCCTTTAAGACAGATGTTGGATTCTAAAAAATAGCAGGGAGCGATTTTCATGGCAAAACCGGAATATTCCAAGGATGAGATCCGTCAGATGGCCAAGGACGAAAACGTCAAGTTCTTGCGGCTAATGTTCACCGATTTATTTGGCACCATTAAGAACGTGGAAGTTCCCATCAGTCAACTCGGTAAGTTACTGGATAACAAGTTAATGTTTGATGGGTCTTCTATCGACGGCTTCGTCCGGATCGAAGAAAGTGACATGTACCTGTACCCCGACCTCTCCACGTGGATGATCTTCCCTTGGAGCACGGAACGGGGCAAGATTGCGCGGGTCATTTGTGAGGTCTACACCACCGATGGCAAGCCGTTTGAAGGCGACCCACGGAACAACCTGATTCGGGTCTTGGGCGACATGCGCAAGGCGGGCTTTACGGACTTTAACATTGGACCGGAACCTGAATTCTTCCTGTTCAAGATGGATGAAAATGGCAAACCAACCACGGAACTCAACGACAAGGGGAGCTACTTCGATATGGCTCCCATGGACTTGGGTGAAAATTGCCGGCGCGAAATCGTCTTGACGCTGGAAGAAATGGGCTTTGACGTCGAAGCCGCTCACCATGAAGTGGCGCCTGGCCAACACGAAATCGACTTCAAGTATGCCGACGCCTTGGCTGCGGCCGACAACATTCAAACGTTCAAGCTGGTGGTCAAGACCATCGCCCGCAAGTACGGTCTGTACGCGACGTTCATGCCTAAGCCATTGGCCGGCATCAACGGTTCCGGGATGCATTTGAACATGTCTTTGTTCCACGATCAAGGCAATGCCTTCTTCGATAAGAACGGGGAAATGGAATTGTCCGAAGACGCCTTCCACTTCCTGGGCGGCCTGTTGAAGCACGCTCGTAGCTTTACCGCCATCTGCAACCCAATCGTCAACAGTTACAAGCGGCTGGTTCCGGGTTACGAAGCCCCAGTTTACGTGGCTTGGTCCGGCTCTAACCGCTCACCACTGATTCGGGTACCAAATTCTCGTGGTTTGTCTACGCGGTTGGAATTGCGGAGTGTTGACCCGGCGGCCAACCCATACCTGGCCATTGCGGCGGTCTTGGAAGCCGGCTTGGATGGCTTGCGGAACAAGTTAGCACCGCGAGAGGCCATCGACCGCAATATTTACCGCATGGATGCCGAAGAACGGCAAGAAAACCATATCACCAACTTGCCAGACACGCTGCACAACGCCTTAAAGGACTTGGCAGCCGACGACGTGATGCGCAATGCCATGGGGCCGCATCTGTATCAAAGCTTTATTGAAGCCAAAAACCTGGAATACAATTCCTATCGGACCCAAGTTTCCGAATGGGAACGGGATCAATACCTGGAACTGTACTAAACGCAGGTTAATTAAACATCATGGGAGAGCTCAGGACTGCTGGTCCGGGCTCTCTTTTTGAAACGCCCAAAGCCTTACTGTGAGCGAGGATTGGGAACACGGATCGAGTCATTGGCTTGCCATGGCGGGTGAATGTTCTCTCTGGCTGTTCTGGTGGAATTATCTGTGGGAAGTCCGATTGCTTTTTTGCGGCGCAACTGCCGGTGAACGAGGTCAACGGGGGTGTTGGTGACACGCCACTATCGTAGCCGAGAGTTCGGCAAATATGGGCTCAGCCGTGGGAGTTGCCTTAGCGACTGGGCTTGTCGCTTAGGCAACTGGCGTCTTTGAGACGTGTTCTTCGGCTCAAAGCGAGTTTCAAGACCGTCTCTCAGGCTTGAAACGGTCCGCCCACCGCGTTCCAGTCCCATATTTGGCGAACGGTAAGGCGGCCACCCCAACCAGCATCACCAACGAAACCCCGACCGAAGTCCGGCGATAAGGAAAAATTCCTGCATTTCCCCTAAAACTTCGGGCAAACTGCTTTTTTCTCACAGAATTTTTGGTAACATGAAGATATAACCAAATGTTCACGGCAAGCGCTAGGGAACATCAGAATAATGAGGGATAATCCATGGAAAATCAAGAACAACAAGCTAGTGCCGCCGATACCTTAACACAGGCAATCGCCAACAAGCTCGATTACTTAAGCACCTTACAGGCGGCAGTTCAGCACGGCGATGATCGCCAGGTCTACGAACTGTTGGACCAAGTGCGCTACTACCAAGAAGTTAAAAAGACCCGTTCGACTCGCAGCGTCAATCATCTGGCCGAACTGGTCGACAATATTCACCCAGAAATCAGCCACTATTTAAGTGACAAATTGATTGACTACTTAGGTCACATCTACCCGTTCTTCTATTACGAAGAATATACCACGGGACTGTTCCACATTTACTTTGGGAACTGGTGGGACCGGCGTTTATTCGGCGACTTAGACGTAATCAACGTGCAGTTTAAGTTCGACGAAAAGGAATACCAAAAGCTCAAGGACTCCTTTGCCTTAGAAGCCCACGGTCAACGGTTGAACACCGCCCAGATCGAGTCCATTTCCGGTCAAAGCGAACAGCTCCAACGGCTGGTGGATGCCCAAACTACGCGGGACAACCAAAAGGCGGACTTGCGTGAACAGCTGAAGGAAAACAGTTCCAAGAGCAGCATGCCTTGGGATTCCGGCAAGCTCAAGGACGAACGGCAAAATATCATCGACCAGCTGACCAAGTTGGCGGACGAAGACGAACAAGCCTTGAACGCCCACAAGACCATCAAGGAAAACGATGACAAGATTTTGGTGCTGTCGAAAGAAGACACGATTTTGAATTACGAAAAGCAAAGTATCCGCGATGCCTTTGATGACTTCGAACACTTTGAAGCACACAATGCGAGTCTGTATGCGGATTACTTGAACAGTCTCTTAGGCAAGAGCGAGGGCGAGGTGCTAAACAATGATTAACGAAAATGACCCCTCGACTTTGACGACTAGTGGCCGGTTGCTCAACTACAACGATGCCATCAAGGACGGCCTGGAAACGGGACTGCGGTTCACCAAGCTGATGGATCAGTTGATCAAGACCACGGAACCAGACGAATTGGTCGCGGCGGCAACGGAACTGGCGGACTTTAAGTTGGATTCCGATTACGTGACCTTCCCGCACCAGTACAGCAACGCAGATTACTACCTGTTGTTTATGTCCCGGATGCTGGAATTACACGACCAAGGCAAAAACGTGATCTTACAATCGCGGGACCACCACGAGGAATTGACCCAGCAATTAACACCACTGGGCGACCGGGGGACCTTTAACTTCCGCGTCGAAACGTCCGAAAACGGTGGGGTCTACTACCGCGAACGGGCCACGGGCCAATCCCTGTTTTACCTGAACCTAGAACGTAAAATGTTCCGGTTTAACAGCCACGCTCTGACGCAATTATTTATCATCGACCTCCACGATGCGGTGCCGGCCGAAACGGTCAAAACGTCCGTCCAGATCCTGGTGGACTTTGCCCGGTACTTAAAAGAAGACTACGGCTACTCCGTGGACTTCAACTTACTCGACGCTGCCAACCGGCAAAACTATGCCGTGCGGGCCGCTGATTTACCAGCTGGCGTCGTCGACCGTTTATTCGTAATGGCGGCCAAGGAAGATTACATGTTGACCAACGGTGTGAACGGCAACGGCGCGGAAATTGCGTTGGAGCACGGCGTTGTGGTCGATATTTTCAACAACCAATTGGAAGGGCAACCAGAGTGGGTCTTGACCGTGCACGATGACGACCAGAAGGTATCGTGGTTCGACGTCTTACTCAAGTACCCGTTCATGCGTGACTGGTACTTAGAAAACTTGACGGACCTTGAAATTAAATCTGATCCCCTGATTTTCGGCTAGGAGGGTACACGTGTTAGAGTTAGCAAAGTTAGTTCAACAATCGATCGCCCTAGATGAGCAGATCACCCGGGATCGCGATATTGAAATGTCCCGGCAGTCGCAGATTGAAAATGCCTACGTGGCTTTAGACGTGGAACTCGCTGAGGTGGCCAACACCTCGGAGTGGTTCAAGGTGTGGAAGACGCACCGCGGCAAGGCTGACGACGGGCAAACGCCGGAAGAGACGTTATTGACGGAATATACGGACGCCATGGACTTTTTCTTCTTGGTATCAGCCAAGAAGACCTGGACGCATCTGATCATGTTGACGGAAGAAGACCTGACCACGTTAGCCAACAGCCGACCGGCCAAGGACTTGGACCAACAGTACTTGATCTTAAAGCGGATGCTGTTCAACAGCCATTTCGCCCACCGACAAGAGGACTTCCGCCACGCTTGGCGGTTGTTCCTGAAGTGGGGGTTCGTGGACTTCGGTTTCAGCCAAGACCAGATCCAAGCCGCTTACGAAGCCAAGCGCCAAGTCAACCTGGACCGTCAAGCAAACAATTACTGATTGATCGTTCGGGCCGCCTTACCGTTGCGCGAAAACTAGGCTGCACGACAAGGCCTGCGACGGCCGGGGACGCTTCCATTTCCGGCCGTCTCCGGCAGAGCGTGTCACTCACCAATAGTGGCCAATCAGTGGCTGTTGATGACATGATGAGGCAGATATTGAACGAGATCAGCATTGGTGACTTTGAGACGTGATCTTCGGCTCAAAGCAAGGGGCGAGACCGACTTTTGGCTCGACCCGTCCTCCCCCAGCGTATGTCGCGTAACGGTAAGGCGGCGGTCGAGGACAGTGAAGCCGGGAATCTACAGCATGTTGGTCAAAAACTGGTTGTCAAAGTGGCCGACTAATTTCAACGCGATGAATTGGTGAGACTAAGGGACTGTGTACAAGCTGGCACAGCCCCTTTCTAGCAGGGAAGGAGCGAGACCTATCAGTCAAAAAGACCCACGCGTCGTACGGACCAATGAACGCCTGCGACAGGCGCTGAGCATCCTGTTGCAGCAGCAGTCGTTGAAACAGATTTCCGTGCAGAAGTTGACGCAAAAAGCACAGATTACTCGAGGGACCTTTTACCTTCATTACAAGGATAAATTGGACTTCTTAGAACAGACAGAACAGCAAGTGATCGATGAGTGGTTCGCGACCGCTAAGGCGACCGTCATCACGCCGCAAGGAGAGCCCACCACCGGCTTTGCGTTGGGCCCGGCCCTGCGTTACGTGGATGAGCATCACCAAATTCTGTTGGTCTTGCTCCACCCGCAGTTCACGCAGTTTCAACCGCGGCTTTTGCAGCGGTTTGAACGCGAGTTGACGGCTTACGGTCGGCAATTACCAGCGCCGGCGGGGGATGAACCGCCAGTCGACGTCCAGGCAGCCTTTCTGGCCACGGCCTTTACCGGGCTGGTTCATCACTGGCTAAATGACAATCGGCGTTATCGACCTGAATTTTTGGCCCGAACTTTTTGTCAGCTACTGGCGCCGGAAACCACGCCCCTGGCGGCTTGGTTCGCCCCGGTCGGTGTCGATTCATTTGCCAATGCAGAAAAAGCTTGACACGAAGGGCCCCATCAAGTACAATTTTCATGTTGTATTTGTGGACTTCCACAGCTGCAACCGCTCGGGACGAGTTTTAAGTTTTCCGCTTGCGGAGCACTCGTTTTCGGCGAGTCTAAGTCTAAAAGTATGAAGGAGGTGCACATACATGTACGCAATTATCGTAACTGGCGGCAAGCAGTACAAGGTCGAAGCAGGCCAAGCTGTTTACGTCGAAAAGTTGAACGTTGAAGCTGGTGAAAAGGTTACTTTTGACCAAGTTGTCTTTGTCGGTGGCGACACGCCTAAGATTGGGACGCCAACTGTTGCTGGTGCAACCGTAACTGGGACTGTTGAAAAGCAGGGTCTGGAAAAGAAGGTTGTGACTTTCAAGTACAAGGCCAAGAAGGGCCAACACACGAAGAAGGGTCACCGTCAACCATACACTAAGGTTGTCGTTGATGCTATCAACGCTTAAGCCTAACGAATAAGAGAGGCGATCTCGATGATTCACGCGACAATCCACTATGGTGCGAAGCGAATCAACTCATTTCAAATCACTGGCCACGCTGACTCAGGTGAGTATGGTCAAGACATTGTTTGCGCTGCGGTTTCGGTGCTTGCGATTACGACAGTTAATGGCTTACAACGGGTCGCCAAGATTCCGGTGTCAGTCGACAATCGTGATCAGGCGGGCGGCTTTCTGGAAGTTCACCTGCCACCAAAGCTGGAAGCATCGACCGAACTTAAGGGACAAACACTCCTCCAGAGTTTTGCGGATGGGTTAAGAGATGTCGCCACAAATTACGCGGATTTTGTTGAATTCGCTGAAATCAAAGACTAAATTGCGGAGGTGAAACTTATGCTGATGAACATGAACTTACAATTCTTCTCTCACCATAAAGGTGGTGGGTCCACTGCTAACGGTCGTGACTCTGCTGGTCGTCGTCTTGGGACGAAGGCTGCTGATGGTTCGACGGTTACCACTGGTTCTATCCTTTACCGCCAACGTGGGACGCACATCTACCCAGGCTTGAACGTAGGCCGCGGTGGTGACGATACGTTGTTTGCTAAGGCTGCTGGCGTCGTTAAATTCGAGCGTCTGGGCCGTGACAAGCGCCAAGTATCCGTATACCCAGTTGCAGAAGAAGCAGCTAAATAACACGAGGTTTTCCTCGTAACGACTGAAGAGCTTGAGGCGAGACCAATTCGCTTTGAGTTCTTCTTTTTTCTTCCAATCTTCAAGGAGGCTGAGGTTAAATGACGACTAGAATCGAACGCCTGCAGGCCAAGTTTGCAGGACTGAGTATTGATAGTTTTTTGGTGTCTTCCCCTAGTAATCAACGTTATCTGGTGGGGACCAGTGTCGAATCCGGTGACGGGTATCTGTTGGTGACGCAAAATGACGCCGTGTTCATTACGGACGCGCGTTATGAGGCCGAGTTGGCCAGTACGATGCCAGCGGTACCGAAAACCATCACCCGCGACTACTTACAAGCCGTAGATGATGCCTTAGAGGCCGCTGGGGCCACGGTACTGGGAATTGAAGATAGTTTAACCTTAGCCGAGTTTGAGTGGCTAGATGAGCATTTGATGACGGACATCGTCCCACTGAAAAATGTGATCGACGAGTTGCGTCAAGTCAAAGAACCCGCCGAGGTGGCCGCGATTCGCCGGGCGACGGCATTGACCAGTGAGGGCGTCTTGGCCTTGTTGGAAGTGCTGCACGCGGGCATGACCGAACGGCAGGCGGCTCAGTGGCTAGAACGGTGGATGCAAGACCACGGCGCCACTGGTCCCAGCTTTGGGACCATCGTGGCCAGTGGCGTGCGGTCCGCTTGGCCCCATGGGCAGGCTAGTGACAAGGTCTTAGCAACCGGCGAATTGGTCACCATTGACTGTGGCTTTTACGTGGACGGCTACACCTCGGATCTGACCCGGACCGTGGCCTTGGGCGATCCCGGCGCCGAACTAACGGCGGCCTATCGCGCCGTGCAAACGGCTCAAGAAAAGATCATGGCGGCGGTTCGTCCCGGCGCGACTGGCGATGAGCTGGACGTGATTGGCCGGCAATACTTAACTGATCAGGGCTACGGTCCCGCCTTCATCCACGGTACTGGCCACGGGATTGGTTTGGATATCCATGAAGGCCCCAACATTGGCCGCGGGTGGCCGGACGTTTTGGCCCCCAATGAGGTCATCACTGTTGAACCCGGGGTCTACTTCACGGGCAAGGGGGGCATTCGGATTGAAGATGATCTGTTGGTCACCCGGACCGGTCATGAAATCCTGACGACCGTGCCGCGAAATTTAATTATTCTGTAAGTGGCACGCCAATCTTGCTTTTTATGGGTAAGAATTGATATTATAAAGAGGACATATTTTAGGAGGCTAACACATTATGGCAATTTCTACTGCTGATTTTAAAAATGGTTTAACAATTGAAGTCGATCACGCAATCTGGCGCATCATTGAATTCCAACACGTTAAGCCTGGTAAGGGTGGCGCTTTCGTTCGTTCAAAGCTGAAGAACTTACGGACGGGTGCCGTTCAAGAAAAGACTTTCCGTGCCGGTGCTAAGATGGAACAAGCGGATATCCAAACGCGTTCCATGCAATACCTGTACGAAGACGGCGACAACCGGGTCTTCATGGACACCGACAACTTCGAACAAATTGAAGTGCCTGGCGAACAGATCAAGGACCAACTGCCTTACTTACAAGAAAACATGAACGTTGACTTGGTTCAATACGGTTCCGAAGTGCTGGGAATCGAAGTACCAAACACGGTAGTCTTGGAAGTCGTTGCGACGGAACCTGGCATCAAGGGGAACACCGCTTCTGGTGGTTCCAAGCCAGCTACCATGAACACGGGCTTGGTTGTTCAAGTGCCATTCTTCGTTAACGAAGGCGACAAGCTCTCCATCAACTCAACCGATGGGACTTACATTTCTCGCGCCTAGGTTTTACGATCCATTGAATCAGTAAGGGAGGGTCAACGAATGGCAGAAGATACTAATATTATTTTAGAATCCAAGGAACCTGCTTTGGGCAAAATCGAAGTGGCACCGCAAGTCCTCGAAATCATCGTCGGCATTGCGGCTAGCCAAACCGAAGGCGTCGCTCGGATGCGGGGTTCTTTAGCGAATAGCGTCACCGAACTGTTGGGTCGTAAGGAACAACACGGTAAGGGCGTGAAGCTGGTCTTTGACGGCGACGAATTAGCAGTTGACGTTTACGTTTACTTGAACTACGGGGTAGCGGTTCCGAAGGTTGCCTTGGCCATTCAAGATAACGTGAAGCAACAATTGTTGTTCATGACGGACCTGAAGTTGCGTGAAGTTAACGTACACGTTGAGGGCGTTATTCCCGAAAAGACGGCGCAACAGGTCGACCCTGATAACCTGTTTGACCAGAGCGATGAAGGAGACAGTGACCAAAAGTGACACTTACACGACATCAAATTCGGGAACGTGCATTTCAAATGCTCTTTGCATTGAACGCCAATCCTGATGCCGATCACGATGCGTTGTATCAACGTGTTTTGACGGATGACCCCGACCAAACCGTTCCGGTGCCTGAATACCTCCAGACGCTGGTTACTGGCGTTTTGGCACACCAAGCTGACTTGGATGCGAAAATCGACCAGTACCTGAGCACTGGCTGGCAACTCAAGCGGATCGCCAAGACTGACTTGGTGATCATGCGGATCGCTTTTTATGAAATTGACTACGTGGAAGACGTGCCGAATAGAGTCGCCGTCAACGAAGCCTTGGAATTGGCCAAGAACTTCAGCGATGACCGGTCTCGTCGGTTCATCAACGGGGTGCTCGCGCACACGTTGGACGAACCTTTGGATTCACAATCCTAGTCACAAATCGACTGACTGCTAGTATTTAGCGGTCAGTCTTTTTTGGTTATGCAAGTCAGATGTCGCCGCCAGCCCGGGGTGCGGGCGAATCCAGAGTGAACCTGAAGCTTGAAAGCCGGCAATCAGCTGGAACTACTGTTAGCATGCGATTCATGACGTCAAAAATAGTCGTTTACAGTCACATGATACGAACTGGCCGCCTACCGTTCGCCAAATATGGGTTGGAACGCTGGGGCGGGCCAAGCCAGAGGGCGGTCTCGACACCTCGCTTTGAGCCAAAGACCACGTCTCAAAGTGGCCTCATGGCCGAAACGTGCGCCAACAGGCAACTGGTTCCGCTTAACACTGCTAGACAAATAATCCAGAACCGGGATTATCCGCCTAACACCGTTAATGCTCGCCAGTTAACCGCCTGTCGTCACACTCTTTTTCCTTCACCAGACCCTATCGACTGACAAAAGGTTAACGCATTTAACGGGTAGCTTCCGGGTCATTTTGCGCTACGATGCAGTCCCGTTTTCAGGGCAACTATGCTAAAATGGAAGATAACTTGAAATTTACGGGAGGAAGTACTTCATGACGACCATTATTGACGGTAAGCAACTGGCCAAGGACCTCAACGCCCAAACTAAGGACCGGGTGGCAAGTTTAGCCCAGCGCGGCATCGTGCCCGGTTTAGCAGTGATTATTGTGGGTGACGATCCCGCCAGCGCCATTTACGTGCGTAACAAGCACAAGAAGGCCGGCCAACTGGGCATCAACTCAGTGGTGCGGCAACTTCCCGCAACGATTTCGCAAGCGGACCTGTTACAAGTCGTGACCGAATATAATCAGGACCCAGCCATTCATGGCATCCTGGTCCAATCACCCTTACCCGCGGGCTTGGATGAACAAGCAGTGGTCGCCCACATCGACCCGGCCAAGGACGTGGATGGCTTCCATCCATTAAACGTCGGTCGGCTCTTTGCCAACTTACCGGGCCATCACCCCGTTTCGTGCACGCCGCGGGGGATTATGACCATGTTGGACTCGCTGCACACCCATTTACGGGGCAAGCACGCGGTCGTCGTCGGCCGTAGTATGATCGTGGGCCGGCCCATGGCCTCAATGCTGCTAAACGCCGACATGACGGTCAGTGTGGCGCACGTGTACACCAAGGACCTGAGCGCGTTGACCCAACAGGCCGACGTGTTGGTTGTGGCGACCGGCGTTACGCATTTGATCAAGGAGACGGACGTCAAACCCGGAGCTATCGTCATCGACGTGGGGATGGACCGTGATGAGAACGGCAAGTTGACCGGTGACGTGGACTTCGATGGCGTCGTGAAACGGGCGGGGGCCATCACGCCAGTTCCCGGAGGTGTTGGGCCCATGACGATTGCGACGCTAATGCAACAGACGGTTGACCTTTGTGAGTGGAGTGAGGAACGTGGCACAAACTGATTATTTAACGGTTACGGCGCTGACCCAGTATTTAAAGCGCAAATTCGACGTGGACCCGTATTTGGGCAAGGTCTACCTGACGGGGGAAATCTCCAACTTTCGCCTGCGGCCGCACGCCCATCAATACTTTAGCTTGAAAGACGACCACGCCAAGATCAGCGCGATTATGTTTAAGTCGGCTTTTGAGAAGCTGAAATTCACGCCGGAGACCGGGATGAAGGTTCTGGTGACCGGCCGCATCTCGTTGTACGAACCGACCGGGAATTATCAGATCTACGTGGAACGGATGGAACCGGACGGCGTGGGTCAGTTATATCAAGCCTATGAACAGTTGAAACAAAAATTGGCCGATGAAGGCCTCTTTACGGCGCCCAAACGGCCGTTACCGCGCTTTCCCAAGCGCATTGCGGTCGTCACCAGTCCCAGTGGGGCCGTCATTCGGGATATCATCACGACCACGCGGCGGCGTTATCCGATTGCCCAGATCGTGTTGTATCCGGCAGTGGTCCAGGGAGATGCGGCGGCTCCCGATATCGTGCGTCAAATCCAACGGGCCAACGCCAATGGCTCGTTTGACACACTGATCATTGGCCGGGGTGGTGGGTCGATCGAAGACCTCTGGCCCTTTAACGAAGAAAGCGTGGCCCGGGCCATTGCTGCCAGTCGGTTACCGATCATTTCCTCGGTCGGCCACGAAACGGATACCACGATTGCCGATCTAGTGGCCGATGTACGGGCCGCAACGCCGACCGCGGCGGCCGAACTGGCCGTGCCGGTCTTGAGCGAGGAACTATTGAAGCTGAGCCAGCAACGCACGCGGCTCTTTAATGCGATGAACAACCGCATTACGTTCCAACAAGAACGTTTGAATAAATTGATGACGGCCTACGTGTTCCGTCAACCGCAACGCCTGTACGAAACCTACGTGCAGCGGCTTGACCGGGCCCAACAGGCCTTGGGACAAAGCATGCAGACGCAATTACGCCAACGCGAGCAACGCTTTCAGTTGGCGCGACAGGGCTTGCGGAGCCAATCGCCGTTGGAGCGGGTCCACCGTGACCAATTGACCGTGAGCCAAACGACGGCGCGGCTGAACACCGAAGCCAAGCGCTATTTGACGACGACCCAAGAACACGTGGCCCAATTGATCAATGGACTGGATTATTTGAGTCCCCTGAAGATCATGGGCAGAGGGTACAGTTACGTGACGCAAAACGACCACGTGGTTAAGAGTGTCGTGGACCTTAAGCCCACTACCGCCACGATTCATTTGAGCGACGGCACGGCAGAAGCAGAGATCAAGACAATCACACCAGCAACGGAGGCTAACCATGAGTGATGAAAAACAACCAACTTTTGAAGAGAATTTGACCACCTTAGAGACCATTGTGTCGCAGTTGGAACAAGGCGACATTCCTTTGGAACAAGCCCTGGACCAATTTCAAAAAGGGGTGGCGTTGAGCAAGAGCCTACAAGCGACCTTGCAAGATGCCGAAAAGACGTTGACGACCATGATGAACGATTCAGACCAAGAAGTCGCCTTTGAAACGCCACAAGGGGGCAATGGGGATGCCGATTGATTCACGGCTCCAAACCTTTGAAACAACCTGGGTGCCGCGGCTAAACGCGCCCCTGGCAGACGCGATTGCGACCGATAGTGGCGATGCGCGGTTGGCCGAAGCCATGAGCTACTCCGTCTTGGCGGGGGGTAAACGGTTGCGGCCACTGTTAACGGTAGCGACGATGCAAACGCTGGGCGCGCCGTTTGACGACCAGCGCGACTGGCGGCCGGTCATGGCACTAGAATTGTTGCACACCTATTCGTTGATCCATGACGACCTACCGGCGATGGATAACGATGCCTTGCGGCGGGGTGAACCCACCAACCACATGAAGTTTGGGGCGGGGATGGCCACGTTGGCCGGTGACGGGCTGTTAACGCTGGCCTTTCAATGGCTAACGGCAACCGACCTGCCGGCGACCACGCAGGCAGCGCTGGTTCAGGCCTTGGCCGTCGCCGCGGGTCCTCACGGCATGGTGGCCGGTCAGGCCAAGGATGTCCAAAACGAACACGTGGACCTGCCGATGGCCCAATTGCGGGTCTTGCACCGCGAAAAGACAGGTGCTCTGCTGCACTACGCGGTCCAGGCCGGGTTGATCTTGGCGGGAGCACCGCAAACGCAGTGGGCACCGTACCTCCAATTTGCGGATGCCTTTGGGCTGGCCTTTCAGATCTACGATGACATCTTGGATGTCGTGAGCACGCCGGCCGAATTGGGCAAGGCGACCCAAAAGGATGCGGGCGAGGCCAAGAACACCTATCCGGGCAAGCTGGGGCTGGTCGGGGCCAATCAGGCCTTGATCCAGACGATTGCTCAGGGACAGGCCGCCCTGCAAGCGGTACCGGCATCAGTGGATACCGAGCTGTTAGCCGCGTTCTTTAGTTATTTTGATACGAAACGGGTGAAATAGATGAAGAAAAAACGGGTCGCTGACCTCTTAGTCGAACAGGGCTTGTACACGTCGTTAGATGATGCTAAACGCGCCGTGATGGCGGGTGAGATTTTGGGAACGAATGAAGAGCGGTTGGACAAGCCGGGTTCTTTGATTCCCGTGGATACGGAACTGCATTTGAAGGGCCATCCCTTGCCCTACGTTTCGCGAGGCGGATTCAAGTTGGCCAAGGCGTTAAAGGCCTTTGACATCGACGTCACCGATCGGGTGGTCCTCGACATCGGCTCGTCGACCGGGGGCTTCACCGACGTGATGTTACAAAATGGTGCCAAGCTCAGTTACGCGTTGGATGTCGGCAGTAACCAGTTGGTCTGGAAGTTGCGTCAAGATCCACGGGTCATCGTCATGGAGCACACCAATTTCCGGTACAGTAAGTTAGCTGACTTCACCAAGGGCCAGCCCACCTTTGCTTCCATTGATGTCTCCTTTATTTCACTGAAAATGATCTTGCCGCCCTTGAAGGCTATTTTGGCGTTGAATGGCGACGTGGTGGCGCTGATCAAGCCGCAATTTGAGGCCGACCGCGAAGACGTGGGCAGTCACGGCATTGTCCGTGACCGTGATGTGCATACGCAAGTGGTCCAGATGATTATCGACTTTGCCGTGGCCACGGGGTATAGCGTTTTAGGCCTGGATTTCTCGCCGATTCGCGGGGGTGAAGGGAATATTGAGTTCCTCGTGCATTTACGCTCAGTTGATAAACATGCAGTTTGTGCAAGTTCGGTCTCGGTGGCAGACACCATTGACGCTGCCTACAAAGGCTTAAAACAATAGATTATGAGAAATTTATGAGAATTTACTTTCCAAATACTTAGGTCTGGTATATGATAAGATTATGCATTTTTATCACATAAGGGGGGCTAGGTATGAAGAAGCAGGAACGCCAACAATTACTCAAGCGATTACTGACATCGCGAGAAATTGAGCGGCAAGAGGACTTTGTCCGGCTATTAGAAGAGGACGGTATCCACGTGACGCAAGCGACCATTTCGCGGGATATCAAGGAGATGCAACTGGTCAAACTGCCGGCAGAATCTGGCGGTTACCGGTACAGTCTGCCCGTCCAAAAGAAGATCGACACCCAAAAGAAACTCCAACGGACCTTACAAAATGCTTACATATCCTTTGCGGTGCAAGACCAATTCACGATTCTCAAGGTCTTACCCGGCAACGGCCCAGTCATTGCGTCACTGTTGGACCAGATGCGATATGAGTTTGTTTTTGGGACGGTGGGCGACGACAGTTCGGTCTTGACCGTTTGTGTTTCGCACCAGGGTGCCTTACAATTAGAAAAGACGATTGACCGCATGCTTGCGGATTAGGTAAACCAGACCACGACTGACGACCAGCAAAAGCTGACGAAGCAGCAGTGGTCTTTTCTTTAGGGGGTCCAGACGTGTTACAAGAGCTGTCTATTAAAAATTTTGCCATCATCGACCAACTCGACGTGGCATTTAAAAATGGCATGACCGTCCTTACTGGGGAAACGGGTGCCGGGAAATCCATCATCATTGACGCCGTGGGGCTACTAGCCGGCGGTCGCGGATCGGCCAGTTTCGTGCGGACCGGGACCGACAAAGCCATCATCCAGGGAATCTTTGTCTTTCCGGAGGGGGGCACCACGTATCGGGTCTTAGACGACCTGGGCATCGACCACGATGACGGCAGCGTCATTTTACAACGCGAGATTCATCAAAACGGGCGCAACACCTGTCGAGTCAACGGGATGCTGGTCAACACCAGTACGCTCAAGCGCATTGGTGAAACGGCCGTAGATATTCATGGCCAAAATGAACACCAGGAATTGATGCAGCCGGAAAAACACCTGGGGATGCTCGACGAATTTGCCGGAGCCACAGTCGCCAAGCTACGACAACGGTACCAGGCGGTCTACGAGCAGTACACCCAGTTGCGAGCGACGCTGGAAAATAAGCGGGCTAACGAAAAAGAATGGGCCCAACACCTGGACATGCTCAAATTCCAGGTCAACGAAATCGAGTCAGCCCAACTGGAACCCGGTGAAGAGGACAGTCTGGTGGCCGAACGCGACCGGCTGGATAACTTTCAGAAGATCAACGATGCCTTGCAGCTGGTTCAGGTCACACTGACGGGGGAGGATACCGCCCCCGGGGCGACCGACCAGATCAGTGGCGCCATGCAGGCGATGCAGGGCATTGCCGATTTCGACCCGGCCTTCAAGCAGATTGCCAGTAGCCTGGAGACGGCCTATTACGCCTTGAGCGACGCGGTGGGCGACGTGTCTTCGCAATTGGACCTGCTGGAGTGGGACGAAGGGCGTTTAGACGAGATTGAACGGCGCTTGGAAGTTATCAATCAGTTGAAGCGTAAATACGGCGACTCCGAGGCCCAGGTCTTGAAGTACTTCGACAAAATTGCCGCCGAATTGAAGCAAATGCAGGCCACCGACGAAACGGCCGACGATTTAGAGAGCCAAGTAGCCACCCAACGCACGACGTTGTTAAAGCTGGGCGAACAGCTGAGTAAGGCCCGCCAACAAGCGGCCGAGAAGTTGGAGGCGGCGATCCACGGCGAACTGGCGGATCTGTACATGGACAAGACGGTCTTTGCGGTGCACTTTACCCGCTCCAAGTCCCAGCCGATTTTGAGCACGGGGTTGGATCACGTGGAATTCTACCTGCGGACCAACCCCGGTGAAGCCATGCGACCATTGGCCAAGATTGCCTCCGGCGGGGAATTGTCGCGGATCATGTTGGCGTTGAAGACTATTTTCTCCGAGTCGCAGGGCATCACGTCGATCATCTTCGACGAAGTGGATACCGGAGTCAGCGGTCGGGTCGCCCAGGCAATTGCCGAAAAAATCAGTGGCATTGCCCGCGCCTCGCAGGTGCTGTGTATCACGCATTTGCCTCAGGTCGCGGCCATGGCCGATCACCACTACTTTATTGCCAAGGAAATCGTTGGTGAGCGGACCGAAACCAAGCTGACGCGCTTGACTGAAAAGGACCGCATCAGCGAGATTGCCCGCATGTCGGCCGGCACTCAAGTCACAAAATTGGCGTTGGAACACGCTAATGAGTTGCTGGGGTTGGCTGATGAGGTTAAGGAAAAGCACGCTAAGAAACAGAAATAGTTTGAAAAGAGTCCATCAGCCGAAAGAGGGTTGATGGACTCTTTAATTGATTATGCTAAATTTATTCGCCAGATTTATTTAGTCAATTAACAAATTCCGTACGACTTTATTCGTTTGTTGCGTTATACTTGATGTGAATGTAACAAGTTGAACGAGGTGTGAGAGATGCTAAAACGGATAGGACTAGGATTACTGAGCGTGGTTGTCGGCTTTCTGATTTTGTGGGGAGGGCCCAATAGAGCTAGTGCCAATAAGATTGATGATTATGTGACGGGATTAGATGCCCCTAGCAAAATTGAAGAAGAGACAGGGAACAATACTTATACAGATGTTACGGACAAGGGTGAACCGCTAAAATCGGGCCAAAATTATAGATTGACCTATTCTTGGACGGTTGCTGACAATACTAAAATCGCTGATAAAGACATTGCGACTGTGACCCTACCCAATTCGGCGAGTCATGGTGCGGCCGGTTTCGATGTTAAAACGGGTGATCAAAATCAGACTGTAGTTGGTCATTTTGATTTAAAAGCAGATTCCAGTCATACGGCAACCATTACCTTTAATGACGCGCTAGCGAACGCCAACGTTTATCGTCAAGGAAGTCTGACATTTCAAGTTACAGGAACGACAGATGATACTAGTTCTGACAATAATGATTACGTTATTGCCAAAAATGGTTGGATTCAGGACGGTGACTTCAATGAGAATGGTATACCTAAGCAGGCGGTCTGGCAGATTGTTTTTAATCCAGCCGAAAAGGCTATGGGGAAGGTAACCTTAACCGATACTTTGGGAGCTTATCAAACCTATGCTGATGGGTTTAAAGCTACAGATGACACAACTGGGGATACCTTGAAGCCTACAGTTCAGATTGATGGTTCCCAGTTGACCATCACATTTGCCAACGTGACTCATAAGATAACGCTGAGTTACTACACGAAGGTAGATGTTGATCATTTCAGTGGGACAACCAGTGGTTTTCTCAGTAATAGTGTTAATTTAGTGGCTGAGGATGGTGAAACGGGTAGTGCGGGAACGGACCCCGGATCAGGAACTAATCCAGATGATCCATCGATAGTAGGAGATGCACATAAGAATATTCAGTGGGGTGGCTCTGCAGATATTGATGGCACCTACATCGGTGATGTTACGTTGACCAAAACGGGGATTGATGGTACGAAGCTGAATGGAGCTGAATACACACTGCAGAAGTTAAATGATGCTACTAAGATGTATGAGGATTACCAAACACAATTGACAACCACAAGTACGTCTGATGGCAACGGGGTCCTCAATGATTATGGCTTGCCAGAGGGGTCCTACCAGTTCATCGAGACCAAGGCCCCTAGTGGCTATCAAAGAAATTCCGCACCAATTTCGTTTACAATCAGTTCTACCAATGCCACGGCACACCAATCGGTTAGCCAGGTCGATACTAAAGGAACTGTCAAGTTAACGAAGCTAGATAGTCAATCTCAGGAAAAACTGTCGGGGGCGCAGTATCAATTAGCATATGGCTCAGAATGGAAGGACTATGATGCTGGCTCACCGGTCGGATCTGAGTCGTACACGACTGGGGCTGATGGAACGCTGACGGTCACGGGATTGGCGCCAGGCAATTACGAGTTTGTTGAGGAACAAGCGCCGGATGGCTATGAATTAGATCGAACGCCAATTCCGTTCACGATTGCTGATACGCAAGAAGATGATACTGCTGTTTCAGTCGAACAAAAAGATGTACCAGAGAGTAGTTCCGATAGCAGTTCGGGGAGCAGTGGAAGTCTGACAACTTCCAGTTCGACTGTTACTAGTGATAGCTCCAGCAGTATAATTGTTTCAAGCAATTCAAGTAGCTCGAGCAGTTCTAGTAGTTCTAGTAGTTCTAGTAGTTCCCTAAGCGCTTCGTCGGAGAGTGCCCAATCGAGTAGTGTCTCTTCAACGGATACTGGCAGCGGTAATGTCTACTCAATGACATCAAGTAGTTTTGCGAGCGCTATTGATAATAAGGGGAGTCATGCAGATAAGACGAGTTACAATCCGACTAATAGTGGATCTTCTGACGATTTGAATGCTGGTGTGAGTGCTAGCTCCACCCCAACCCAACAAACGTCGACACCAAGCCAGCATCACCGTGGCCTAGCTGACAAGCTGTTGCCTAAAACCAATGAAGCCAAGACTATTTACGCCGCGATTGGTGGGTTGCTATTGCTTGGCAGTAGCCTAAGCCTCTGGCAATACCGCCGCACCCGGAAGAACTAAAATTCAGGTTAAAAAAACGACCATGGTAGAACGTCAGAATTCTATCATGGTCGTTTGGCTTACTTCACGCGTTGGATTGACCGCAAAAGGGCGGGGGTTACGATGGTGGCAAGCTGTTTGTTTTGTTTTAGCATGAGGTGACCAGCGGCGTCTTCTTTCAACTGACCAATGACGGTCGTGGGCGCCACGTCGGGGGCCGCCTTGAACTGGAGCCGAACCAGGTAGTGGCGGTCCAGGGCTTGTTGGATGAAAAGCGTCAACTGGAAGTCAGGCATCTGGGCGTAAACGACTTGGCCATCAATGACCGGTAACGGGCTGAAGAGTTCCTGTGATAGGGTGGCGACCCGATCAGACAGGGTCACACGTTTTGCGATTGAATTTTGCATGCTGATCACCTCGAACATTTGTTTGTATTTTTATTATACGAACGTTTGTTTGAGATTGCAAGCCTTTTTGTTCGATTGGGTTGCCGCCTGTGACGGTAAAGGGCGGCTAACCGTTGGGGGACGCATGTTCTCGTGTGTAGGTCAGCAGCATTATTTTTGCGACCGGTCGGCTGACGGGGTCTGGGCGAACACGGAACGTGGTGGCACGGCCGGCTAACCGCCAGTGACCAGTCAGGATTAACCCGATTTCACCGGTTTTTTTCGACAAATAGGCGCGATATGCAGTATTTATCGCTGAATAGTGGTAATATAGTATCCTATAGATTATAGTTTGCGCCAAGCAATCTGGTGCTGACCGCCAACTCGTTTTGGGGATGGCGGCTTAATTAAATTTTGTGATGAAGGGATTTTTAAACGATGGCTAAACGTGGAATGCTCATTGTCCTCTCGGGTCCTTCCGGAGTTGGTAAGGGAACGGTTCGTAAGGCGCTGTTTGAAACGGGGGCGACCGACTTTTCGTACTCCATTTCGATGACCACTCGGAAACCGCGGGAAGGCGAAGTCAATGGGGTCGACTATTACTTCGTCTCGAAGGAAGAATTTGAAGAAAACATTCGTAACGGTGAAATGCTGGAGTATGCCAAGTATGTTGACAACTACTACGGTACCCCGTTAAAATATGTAAATGAGACCTTAGATCAGGGCAAAGATGTCTTCTTGGAAATTGAAGTCAACGGGGCCATGCAGGTGCGGGCCAACTGCCCAGACGCTGTGTTTGTCTTCTTAACGCCACCGGACTTAATGGAATTGAAGCACCGGCTGATTGGTCGGGGCACGGATGCCATGGATGTCATCAACAAGCGCATCAAAAAAGCGGTTGGTGAGATTCGGATGATGCGCAACTACGACTACGCCGTGGTCAACGACGAGGTTAGCAAGGCCGTTGAGCGGATTCAAATGATCATTCGCAGTGAACGTTTACGGGTGACCCGGGTCATGCCGGATTACGAACAAATGATTGGAGACGAATAAAAGATGTTACTTTATCCCTCAGTTGATGATTTATTAGCACAAGTTGATTCCCGTTACTCTTTGATTATGTTGGCTAGCAAGCGGGCCCATGAATTGGATGCCGGTGCCAAGCCACTTTTGACCGATTACAAGTCGCCCAAGACGATTGGTCGGGCATTGGAAGAAATCGCTGCCGGTGCTTTAATGATCGATCCGGACGAAAAGGATCTGGACGCCTAAGTTTGGCGATTCAGGAAAGACCAGGTTGCCGTTGGGTAATCTGGCCTTTTTTATCAAGACGGCGCTATTGAATTGGAGGAAACGCAATGTTTGAAGACAAACACATCACTTTGACGGTCAGTGGCAGTGTGGCGGCTTACAAGGCGGCCTTGCTGGCGCGCCAACTGGAACGAGCGGGGGCCCAAGTCCGTATCGTGTTGACCGCGGGGGCCGCGCATTTTGTGACGGCGGCGACGTTTGCGGCGTTGACCAAGGCCTCGGTGCTGACGGATGACACCTGGTGGCAGGCCCAGGGGCAGATCGCCCACGTGGAGCTGGCCGACTGGACGGACCTGGCCATCGCGGCCCCGGTCTCGGCCAATCTCATGGCGCAGCTGGCCAACGGATTGGCCAATGACGCCGCGAGTGCCACGTGGCTGGCGACCGCCGCGCCTAAGGTCGTGGTACCGGCCATGAACAGCCACATGTGGCAGGCCCCGGCAACCCAACGCAACGTCCAGCATTTACAAGCGGATGGTGTCCACGTCTTGACCCCAGCGACGGGCCAACTGGCAGAAGGCTACTCAGGGCCGGGGCGGTTTCCCGAACCCACCGACATCGTGGCCAATTTGATGACGCTGGGGCTCTTTACCCCGCAGACTTTGGCCGGCAAACGGGTCATCGTCACGGCCGGGGGGACGCGCGAACGCCTGGATCCCGTACGCTTTTTGACCAACGACTCCTCCGGTAAAATGGGCTACGCGGTGGCCACAGCCGCCAAACAGGCCGGCGCGGACGTCACGTTGATCACGGCGTCGACCAAACTCACCGCGCCCGCGGGCGTCACCGTGGTGCCCATTCAAAGCACCACGGACCTGTCCGAAGCAGTGTTGGCAGCTTTTCCCCAGGCGGATGCCTTAGTGATGGCCGCGGCCGTTGCGGACTTTCAACCGGATGTGACTGCCGATCAGAAGATCAAAAAGACGGCGGACAATGATGAATTGATTTTAAAACTCAAGAAAACGCCGGATATCTTAAAACAAGTGGCGGCCATCAAGCAGCCCGGTCAGGTGACCGTGGGTTTTGCCGCGGAAACGCAAAATTTGCTGGCTAACGGCCAAAAGAAGCTGGTCAGCAAGTCCTTGGACCTGTTAGCCGCCAACGATGTCTCCCGAGCCGACATCGGCTTCAACGGCGATGACAATCAGGTGACCTTCATCGCCCCGAACGGCGTGACCGACCAGACGCCCAAGACCAGTAAAACAATGATCGCGCGGGCTTTAGTTGACCGCGTGGCCCAGTTATTAGCAGAAAAGTGAGGTGAGACACCATGGCCCAGATTGGCCAAATTATTGTGGACGTGCCAACCATGCAGACGAATGAACCTTATTCTTACGCCATTCCCGCGGCGTTAGCGCACCAAGTTCAGGTGGGGATGCGGGTCACGGTACCGTTTGGTCGCGGCCACCGCGTCGTTTCCGGCGTCGTGGTTGGCCTGAGTGACGACACCAACTTTGACGGGGACTTAAAGCCGATTCAAAGCGTGCTCGATTTGGCGCCAGTGCTCGATGACGAGCTCCAACAGCTGGCCAAGTGGCTGGCCGATACGACCTACGCCTTTCGAATCACTTGCATTCAAACCATGTTGCCCAACCTATTGAAGGCCCAAACGGAACGGCAGATTCAACCGACCGAGCCGCTATCGGCCGATGAGATGCAGGCGTATTTTCCCCAGGGAGCGCCGCGTGACTTTGACACAGCCAAATTAGATGAAGCGACGCTGGCCGGCCTCTTGCGCCTGCAACGGGCGGGCAAGGTCGAGGTCGTCTACCAGGTGACCAGCAAGGCCGCCGCTAAGACCACGACGGGCATCAAGCCGGCATTACCGGTCGCAAAGCTCCAAGAGATCCAGGCAACGGTGGCCAAAAAAGCGCCTAAACAGGCCGAACTGCTGGGGTACCTGCAGACCATGGCCCCGGATAAATTGGTAGCCCAAAGCCAAGTCGCTCACGCTGCCGACGTCAGCACAGCCGTCATTGCGACCGCTGCGGACAAGGGCTGGGTGGTGAAACAGCCGCTGGAAGTGTACCGCGACCCGTTTCATCAACCCGTCAAGCCCACGCAACCGCTACGGCTCAATGCCGAGCAACAGACCGCGGTGGATGCCATCACCAGTGCCGTTGACGAACAACGCACAGAGAATTTCTTGGTGGAAGGCGTCACCGGTAGTGGGAAGACGGAGGTCTACCTGCAAAGCATGGCGGTCGCCTTACAACAGCACCGCACCGCGTTGATGTTAGTGCCCGAGATTGCGCTGACGCCGCAGATGGTCAACCGCGTCAAAGCGCGCTTTGGCCACCAGGTCGCCGTGCTCCACAGCGGCCTGTCCAAGGGTGAACAGTACGATGAGTGGCGGCGCATCGACCGCGGTGAAGCGACCGTGGTCGTGGGGGCCCGTTCGGCCGTCTTTGCCCCGGTGCGCAACCTCGGGATCATTATTATGGATGAGGAACATGAAAGTAGTTATAAACAAGACGAAAATCCGCGCTACCACGCCCGCGACGTGGCTTTGTGGCGGGGACGGTACAATCACTGCCCCGTGGTCTTGGGAAGTGCCACGCCGTCACTAGAAACGCGGGCGCGGGCCGCCAAGGGTCTGTACACCCGGCTGGTCTTGGCTAAGCGGGTCAACGATCATCCCTTGCCCGCCGTACACATCGTGGACATGCGTGAAGAGGTCAAGCAACACAGCGAAGGCGACTTCTCCCAGCCCCTGTTGACGGCCATTCAGGAACGGTTGGACCGGCAGGAACAGATGGTCTTGATGTTAAACCGGCGGGGCTACTCGTCGTTTGTGATGTGTCGGGACTGCGGGTTCGTGTTGAAATGCCCGAACTGTGACATCTCCTTGACGCTGCACATGGATACGCACACGATGAAATGCCATTACTGCGGCCATGAAGAGGCCATCCCCCACATTTGCCCCAACTGTCATAGCCGCAAGATTCGCTACTACGGCACGGGGACGCAAAAGGTCGAAACAGCCCTGCAAAAGGAATTTCCGACGGCGCGCATCTTACGGATGGACGTGGATTCCACGCGGCGTAAGGGGGCACATGAAAAGCTCCTGCGGCAATTTGGCCAACACCAAGCCGATATCTTGCTGGGGACGCAGATGATCGCCAAGGGGCTGGATTTCCCCAACGTGACGCTGGTCGGGGTCTTAAATGCCGACACGGCACTGGGGCTGCCCGACTTTCGGGCCAGTGAGCGGACCTTCCAGCTGTTAACCCAGGTCAGTGGGCGTGCCGGCCGGGCCGAAAAGCCAGGTGAGGTGTTCATCCAGACCTTTAACCCCGAGCATTACGCCATCGAGCTCGCCCAACAACAGGATTACGAGCGCTTCTTCGTGACGGAAATGCACATGCGCCATCAGGGCAACTACCCGCCGTATTATTTTGCGGTCCAACTGACGGCCAGCCATGAAGAAGAGGCTAAGGCGGCTAAGGCGATGTACCAGATCGTCGGCCAGTTACAAAAAGGCTTAAGCGACAACGCAATTATCTTAGGCCCGACGCCCAAGGCGATTGCGCGGGTCAAGCGGAAGTATTATTATCAAGTTGTGATCAAATACAAAAGGGAGCCGCAACTCAAAGCGGTCTTAGAAAAGATCCGGCAGGCGGCCCAAATCCCCGCCCGCCACGGTCTGACCATCACCATCGACCCCGAACCGATGAACTTTATGTAAAAGAGTGGGCCCAAAGGCGGTTAACTGGCGAGCATTAACGGTGCTAGGCGGATAATCCCGGGTTTGGATCATTTGCCTAGCAGTGTTAAGCGGAACCAGTTGCCTTTGGGCGCACGTTTCGGCTATGTTGGGGGGCCAGCGGAACCGGCTGCCTTTGGGCGCACGTTTCGACAAAGGTGGGGGGCCAGTGAAACCAGTTGCCTGTTGCCACATGTTTCGGCTATCAGGCCGTTTCAAACCGTGGTTTCCAGCTCCAAGCGAGGCCCAGACCACTTACCGGGCTTGGCTCGTCGACCACCTGCCAACCAAGATTTGGTGGACGCTCGGCGGCTAACCGCTAAGTCCCGAGAACGCCTCGGAACGGTCAGGCCAACCACCAGCTCCCTTTTTAAAGCGAACCAACAATCAGTAAAACTATCAGAAAGTATGGTGCAAGACATGACTTCAGTAATTTTTATGGGCACGCCGAAATTTTCGGCCCCCATTCTCAGTAGTTTAATCGACCACGGCTATGAGGTGTTGGCCGTGGTGACCCAACCGGATCGCCGGGTGGGACGCAAGCACGTGTTGACCGCGTCGCCCGTCAAGGAAGTGGCGGTGGCACACGGCATCGAAGTGCTCCAACCCCAAAAGATCTCCGGTAGCCCCGAAATGGCGCGGGCCATTGAATTGGCACCGGATTTGATCGTGACGGCAGCCTTTGGGCAATTTTTGCCGACCAAGCTGTTAAAGGCGGCCAAGGTCGCTGCCGTAAACGTGCACGCGTCGTTACTGCCGAAGTATCGCGGTGGCGCGCCCGTGCATTACGCCATCATGAATGGCGACAAGGAAACCGGGGTCTCCATCATGTTCATGGAAAAGAAGATGGATGCCGGGGATGTCTTGGCCCAACGTGCCATTCCCATCACGGATCAAGACGATGTCGGTACCATGTTTGACAAGCTCAGTGACCTGGGTCGTGACCTGCTCTTAGAGACCTTGCCCAAGCTCCTGGCGGGCGAAATCACCCCGGTACCACAGGATGAAAAGCTAGTGACCTTCTCACCAACCATCAAGTCCGATGAGGAACGGATCGACCTGAACCTCAGCGCCCATTTGATCGACTGCAAGGTCCGTGCACTGCGGCCAGCGCCTATCGCCCACATTTACTTGAACGGCGTGCGCACCAAGCTGTGGCGGGTGACGGTCTTGGACCAAACGACCGACCTCAAGCCCGGCGCTTTGGTCAGCCATGACAAGCACCACTTGGCGATTGCGACCGGCGAACACGGCGTTTTAGGATTAGACGAGATTCAACCGGCCGGCAAGCCCAAATTAAGCATTACGGACTTTCTGAACGGGACGAGCGACGCATTGACAATTGGCGAACAGGTGGCTGAATAATGACAAAAAACACAACACCACGGGCTTTAGCGGTCGAGGCATTGACCCGTGTCGCAAACGGGGCTTACTCGAATTTACAACTGGAACAGACGTTAGAAAGCCACAACTTGAGCGACGTGGATCGCCGCTTTGTGACGAACTTGGTTTACGGGACCATCCAACACCAATTGACGTTGGAATACTATCTGGACGGGTTTATCAAGCCCAACCAAAAGGTCTTGCCATGGGTCAAAATGACCCTGCTGGTGGCCCTTTACCAAGAACTGTACTTGGATCGGGTCCCCAAGCGGGCCATCTTCAATGAAGCCATTCAATTGGCCAAGGACCGGGGCCACGAAGGGATTCGCCGGTTCGTGACCGGGGTCTTACACGCCATTGACCGCCAAGGCTTGCCTGACTTGAGTCAGATCAAGGACCCGACCAAGCGGTTGAGCCTGCAGTATTCCGTGCCGGAATGGCTGGTGACGGCCATCCAACAACAGGTCGGTGACGACAAGGCGCTCAGCATTTTAGCGACCATCAACCAACCGGCCGCGCAATCCGTGCGGGTCAACACGGCCGTGGCCACACCAGAAACCGTGGCCCAATCCCTGACGGACCAAGGCTACACGGTCACGCCCAGCGTGGTGGCCAGCAATGCCTTTCGGTTAGACGACAAGGCCGCCAATCAAAGCAACGTCTTTGAGACCGGTGAACTGACGATTCAAGACGAAAGCGCCATGTTACCGGTCGAGGCCTTGCAAGTCCGGCCCGGCGATCAGGTCCTAGATGCCTGTGCGGCCCCTGGCGGCAAGACCACCCAGATTGCGGCGTTGCTCGATGCCCATTCCGGTGGGAAGGTGACGGCCTTAGACCTGCACGCAAAGAAGGTCAACTTGATTGAAGCCAACGCCAAACGGCTCCACGTTGCCGACCGGGTCGACGCGGTGGCCTTAGATGCCCGCAAGATCAACGACAAGTTCCCGAAGAAGCAATTCGACCGCATCTTAGTCGACGCCCCGTGTTCGGGGTTGGGCCTGATCCGGCGAAAACCAGAGATTCGTTACGAAAAATCGGCCCAAGATATCCAGCAACTGCAACGCGTTCAGCTGGGCATCTTGGCTGCCGTGAGTGAAAAATTAAAGCCAAACGGCATTTTGGTCTACAGTACCTGCACGATTTTGGACACGGAAAATGCGGACGTGGCGGCGAAGTTCTTGGCTGCCCATCCGGACTTCGAGTCCATGCGGGTCAAGACGGCCTTAGACGTCAAGGCCGACCGGACCACAGATACGTTGAACATCTATCCGGATGATTTTGATTCGGACGGGTTCTTCGTCAGTGCCTTTCGGAAGAAAAAGTAGGGGTGAGTCGTCATGAAAGTGGCATACCGCACGTCCATTGGCAAACAGCGCAATGACAACGAGGACTATGTCGATGTTTTCACGAACTTAGCGGGTCAACACCTGGCCATCATTGCGGATGGTATTGGCGGACACCAGGGGGGCGACGTGGCCAGTGCCATGGCCGTTTCCCATCTGGGGCACGAATTTGAACAGACCAAGCTCACCACGCCGGCGACGGCCAGTGAGTGGATCACGCGCCAGATTACCGCCGAGAACCAATCGATCATTGATAAATCCAATCAATTTGCGGATCTCAACGGCATGGGCACGACGCTGGTGGCGGCGTTATACTTCACGGAAGAAGTCGTCATCGCCAGCATCGGGGATTCACGCGCCTACTTGTTACGCGATGGCAAACTGCGCCAACTGACCGAGGACCATTCGCTGGTCAATGAACTGGTCAAGCGCGGCGAGATCAGTCGCCAAGCGGCTCGGCACCATCCCCAAAAAAACGTCATTATCCGCTCGCTAGGCATTTCTGACGATGCGCGCTTTGACCTCAACACCTACCCGTTGGTGCTAAACGACCAGCTGTTGATGTGTACGGATGGGTTGACCAACATGGTCGATGACCAGACGATTCAAGCCGTGTTGACCAGTGAACGCACGGCCGAAGAAAAGTGTGATCACCTGATCGAACTGGCCAACGATGCCGGGGGACTCGATAACATTACCGTGTTACTCCTGACCAACTTCTCACGGGAGGTGGCAGACTAATGCGGACGGGTTATACCTTAAGTGGCCGGTACCGCATCATTCGCGCGCTCGGCGAAGGTGGGATGGCCAACGTGTATTTGGCGCACGATCTGATTTTAGACCGTGACGTTTCAGTAAAATTGTTACGACTTGATCTGCGGGATGACCCCAGCACGATTCGTCGGTTCCAGCGAGAGGCGCTGGCCGCAACCGAACTGGTCAATCCCAACATCGTCCAGGTGTATGACGTGGGTGAGGAAAATGGCATGCAGTATTTGGTCATGGAATACGTCGAGGGGACCGACCTCAAGGCGTACATCAAGGCCCATTTCCCAATCGCCTATCAAGAAGTCATCCACATCATGGAACAGATCTTGAGTGCGGTCCAAACGGCGCATGAGCACAATATCATTCACCGGGATTTGAAACCGCAAAATATTTTGATCGACCAGCACAAGGTCGCTAAGATCACCGACTTCGGGATCGCCGTGGCCTTGTCTGAACACAGTCTGACGCAGACCAACACGGTGCTGGGGTCCGTGCACTATTTGTCACCGGAACAGGCACGTGGGGGGATGGCAACCAAAAAGTCCGACATCTATTCGTTGGGGATCATCCTCTACGAACTCCTGACGGGCACCGTACCCTTTGAGGGGGAAACGGCCGTCTCCATTGCGTTGAAGCATTTCCAATCGGAGATTCCGTCGGTACGAGAGATCGACCCGCGGATCCCGCAGGCGTTGGAAAATGTGGTACTCAAGGCCACGGCCAAGCGCCCCGAGGACCGTTACACCGACGCGGCGAGTATGGCGGCGGACCTGAAGACCTCGTTATCGCCGAAACGGGCGGGGGAAGTCAAATTTACCCCGGCCCAAGACGATGATGGCGAGACCAAGGTCCTGCCTCTCAGTGCGTTAAGTTCGTTGACGCCGGAAACGGCCGCAGCGGCGACTCAGACCACACCACAGGAAAAAACGGCGACCGATTCGGCGCCTGCTAAAGCAGCGGGGAAAAAGGGCCGCAAGAAGACCCGTCATCCCCGTCGCCGCAAGTTCCTGCTGGCCGGGCTAGTCGTCTTGTTGCTGGTCGCGGGCATTTTGATCGGCATGGCGCTCTTTCGGCCGCAGATGACCAGTGTACCGAGCGTGGCTGGGCGGACGGAACAGGTGGCCAAGAGTCGCCTGACCAACGCCTACTTGACGGTGGGCAAGGTCCACAAGACGGCTAGTGCCACGGTCAAGGTTCATCGCGCCGTGCGGACCGAGCCGCGGTCGGGAACCCAGTTGAAACGCCAGACGGTCGTGGATCTGTGGATCAGTACGGGACCGAAGCGTTATCAGCTGGCCGATTACCAGGGGGATGCGTACGCCAGCACCGCCGCGAAGTTAGAGGCGCTGGGCTTTAAGGTCCACCGCGAATCGGTGCACTCCACCAGCGTCCCGGCCGGTCGGATCATGCAGCAAAGCGTCCAGGCGGGCCAAAAGGTCGTCCCAGCCAAGACCGATATCACGTTTACGGTCTCCACGGGGTCGGAAACGGTCACGCTGGCCGATCTGACCAACAAGACCAAGGCCCAGGCACAAAGCTACGCCACCAACCGCAACCTGAACCTGGCGTTTGACTACGCCTATTCCAATGATGTGGCCAAGGGCCGCGTCATCAAGCAGTCCCCTGGTGAGGGTGCTGTGGTCCAGGAAGGCGACGAGGTCACGTTGACCATGTCGCGCGGCGTGGAGAGTGAAAGCAGCTCCAGTGTCGATCAATTCAGCGTGAACGTGAAGATTCCGTTTGACGATGACAGTGCCAGCGAGAGTTCGAGCGAAGACGATAGTGATGACGACAGCAGTAGCAGCAGTAGCTCGTCGGCCTCCAATCTGATTCAGATCTACTTGCGCGACCAGGACCATTCGCTCAGCACCATCTATAAGCAAATGACGATCACGTCAGACACCAGCGTGACGTTGCCGTTCACCGTGGCCTCCGGTAAGTCCGGGGCCTACAAGGTGGTCCGTGACGGCCACGTGATTGCGTCGGACAGTCACGTCACGAAAAATTAAGAAAAATCTGCAATTTACGCCTAATTCTCTGTATAATGGGAATTGGGCTTTTTTTGGCGAACTTTTCGGCCGTTTAAAGGTGATGCATATGGATATGGGATATTTTATCCCATATCACCCGAGCTGGCCGACTACCGTTCGCCAAATATGGGACTGGAACGCGGTGGGCGGACCGGTCGAGCCACAGTGCGGTCTCGCCCTCGCTTTGAGCCGGAAAGCACGTCTCAAAGACGCCAGTTGCCTAAGCGGCCTGAAAACTCCCACTGCTGAGCCCATATTTGGCGAACTCTCGTCTACGTAGGCGATTGCCAGTAATACTGGTTTAATGCCTTGAGACTTACCATACCCACCGGCTTCAATCACGTTTATAGTGGACCGATCATCGGTATAACCAGGCGTAGTCGCGGGTGTCCAGTTAAGGCTACTGTAGTTGTCGATAGACGTGTTTGTTAGCCGTCAGACGTTGCGCAGGCTTACTGTGACTGCCGCAGGCAATTGGCGAGGACTGGGCGGCAATTCTGGGTAACGGTAGGCGGGCAGACAAGTTCTAGTGGAAGGGTAGCGAGACGACTGCTTTAGTTGTGATATTTAACACAACCGCAGGAAAACTAGTGTCAATTTGCAAATTAGTGTAAACTGGAAACAAACCCATAAAGGAGGTGCGCATTGACAGAAGGACAGATTCGTCAATCGCTCAGTGGCTTTTATGACGTCTTTAGCGACGGTCAGCTGTACCGGACCCGCGCGCGGGGAAACTTTCGGAAACGCAAGATTACGCCGTTGGTCGGGGACCGAGTGACTTTTGAGAGCTCGACGCCGCAGGAAGGCTATATTCTAGAGATTTTACCGCGGGACAACGCGTTGACCCGGCCGCCGGTGGCCAACATTGACCAGGGGGTCGTTGTGACCGCCGTGGCCCAGCCGGAATTTTCGACGGGCTTGTTGGACCGGCAATTGATTGCCTTAGAAGTCAGCGGGATTGCGCCCGTCATCTACTTCACGAAGACCGATCTGATCGACGATGACCGTTACCAGTACTTTGAACAGCTGGCAGCGGGTTATCGCAAGATTGGGTATCCGGTAATCTTGAGTCGGGCGCCATTTTCACAGGACGGCTTAGACCAGTTCCAGGCGACCTTGGCCGACAAGGAAACCGTGATCATGGGACAGACCGGGGCCGGAAAATCGACCTTGTTGAACCACATCGCGCCCGATTTGGACCTGGCCACCGGCGAGATTTCGACCGCGTTGAACCGGGGGCGTCACACCACCAGAAAGGTCAGTTTGATGCCCATCGCTGGCGGGTTAGTGGCCGATACGCCGGGATTTTCGTCGTACGAAACGTTGACACTGGATTACCGGGAGCTGAGTCATTATTTCCCAGAATTCGTGGCGTTGGCCGGTGATTGTCGTTTCCGGGGCTGTGTGCACGTCAATGAGCCAGGGTGTGCCGTGAAGGCCGCGCTGGCCGACGGTGAGCTCATGCAGAGCCGTTACGACAATTATTTACAATTACTCACGTTGTTAAAGAATCAAAAACCAATTTATAACAAGAAGAAATGAGGAAGAGAATTTATGATTAAAGTAGCGCCTTCAATTTTAAGTGCCGATTACGTGAACTTACAACCAGATATCGAAAAGGTGGACCAAGCAGGAGCCGAAGTCTTACACATCGATATCATGGACGGCAACTTCGTCCCAGCACTGTCTTACGGTCCCGGCTGGGTCAAGGCCATTCGTCCCATCACTAAGATGGTCTTAGACGTGCACATGATGGTCCAAAACCCAGAACGTTACGTTGAGGACTTTGCTAAGGCCGGCGCCGACATCATCGGTGTGCACGTCGAAGCGACGCCGCACATTCACCGGGCCTTACAAATGATTCAAAACGCTGGCGCAACGCCAGAAGTGGTCATCAACCCGGGGACGCCCGTTGCCATGATCGAACCGGTCTTGGACATGGTCGGCCAAGTCTTAGTGATGACGGTCAACCCTGGCTTTGGTGGTCAGAAGTTCTTACACAGCACGGTCGCTAAGATCGCCGAACTGGATGCCATCAAGAAGGCCAAGGGTTACGACTTTGATATCGAAGTCGATGGTGGGGTCAACGATCAAACCGTTGTTGACTGCGCAAACGCCGGTGCCACGGTTGCTGTAGCTGGTTCATACGTCTTCAACGCCGACGACCCAGCTGCGCGGATTCAAGCCCTGAAGGACGCGACAAAATAATGCCTCGGGGCGGAACGTTTAATCTGTTAGTGGGGGGCCCTAAGGCTAATTGGCCGGCGGACCTCACTGAGAAAATCGTTGGCCCCTGGATTGGCGTTGATCGAGGGACCCTGCGGTTGATCGAACACAATGTACAACCGGTGGCGGCCATTGGGGATTTCGATTCTCTGGCGGCCCCAGAACTGCAACGGGTCCGGCGCAATGTCAAAGATATTCGGCAGTCGCAACCCGAAAAAGATTTTACTGATACGCAGATGGCGGTGTCCGTGGCCTTTGGGGACTACGGCGCCGAACAAGTCGATATTTACGGGGCCACGGGTGGTCGCCTCGACCACTTTTTAGCGAACCTGTTTATCGTCTTGGAGCCCCAATACAAGCGTTATGCCAACCGCATTCGCTTGATCGACAAGCAAAACACGATTTCGTTTTACCTGCCGGGGCACTATCAGCTACGTAAAGAACCGGATAAAAATTATCTGGCCTTTATCCCACTGACGTCCATCGACCATCTGAGTTTGTTAGACGAAAAATATCAGCTCCATGACGAACCGATTCCTTATCCCATCTCATTAGCCAGCAATGAATTTACGGGCGAGACGGGGGAATTTCAGTTCGACACCGGGGTGTTGTGTGTGATTCAAAGCTGCGATACCTACGAAGCGCGGCATGAATAGCCACAAAAAAGCGTCACGATGATCCGGTGGGGATGGTCGTGACGTTTTTTAGCTGGGCGAAGTGAGGTACCGAGGCCAGCAAAGTTGGCGGTCTTCTGGTAAACTGTCTTATGGAAGAGATGGTTGATTTGTTTAACCAATGAGTGACTAGATACGAAAAATTAAGGTTCTATGATATTTGGTGTTGATGGAGAACTCCATCGACGCCATTTTTGTATAAAAAAGAGGCATATCACCTCTGTGCTACAATCAAGTCGTCGAAACCAATTGAAAGCGAGGAAA
>NZ_RKLX01000008.1 GCF_004745505.1 Levilactobacillus suantsaiihabitans | reverse complement strand
ATTGGTTTCGACGACTTGATTGTAGCACAGAGGTGATATGCCTCTTTTTTATACAAAAATGGCGTCGATGGAGTTCTCCATCAACACCAAATATCATAGAACCAAAAAAACGCGCCCCCACATCAGGTCCATCGACCGGTGCGGGGGCGCGTTTGTCATTCAGTTAATCATCATTATCGTTAGTCTTGGTGCTCTTTTGCGTGGTCGTGGTGGCCGATGAGGACTCCGTAGTCGACGTGGAGTTGCTAGTCGTGTTGTCGTCATCGTCACCCGCGTTGCCGCCACCCGGGGTCTGCTCGGTGCTGGAGGATTCCTTGCTGGTGCTGGATTCCGTGGTCGAGGAGCTGGCCTGCGTGGTGTTGGAATTGGTCGTGACCTGACTATTACTGCTGTAGGCCGACGAACTGGTGGTGTTGGTCGAGCCGTATTGACTCGTGGCCGTGGTGTCGGCGACCGTGCCGGCGTGACCCGTGATGTAGTATTCCTTGGTCCCGTTTTGGGTCGTTTCGGTCACGGTGCTAGGCGCCGTCCAGTCCGTGTTGGTCGACTTGCTGGCCAGGTAGGACATTTCGTACTTGTAGATCTCTTGGGCAATGGTCGTTTGCGTCTCACTGACGTAGTGGCCGGTCTCAAATTGCTTGTCGTAACCGGTCCAAACGGAGACGGCGTAGTTCTTGGTGTAACCCGTGAACCAGGAGTCCATGGTTGCGCCGTCTGGCACCTTGTTCGCGTAATCGTCAGGGTAGGAGTCCGTCCCGGTCTTCCCGGCCTGATAGAGCCCGGAAATGGCCGCTGAACGCCCGGAACCATTGGCACTGGTCATGACACCCTTCATCATGTCCGTCAGCATGAAGGCCGTCGCGGCGGACATGGCCTTTTTTCCGGTCGAGCTGTACTTGTGGGCCTTGCCGTCTTGGGTGACGACCTTGGAGACCAGGTAAGGCTTGTAGTACGTCCCGCCGTTGGCGAAGGCGGCGTAGGCCGCGGCTTCTTGTTCGGAGGAGATGTACAGGCCGATCCCGTTTTGCAGCGTCAGGGTCTTGTCAAACGTCATCCCTAAGCCAGCCAAGAAGGACGTGGCCCGCTTGATGCCGACGTTTTGTAGCGTCCGCACGGCGGGAATGTTGCGTGATTCGACCAGCGCTTTGCGCATGGTGATGGTCCCTTGGTAGCGCCGGTCCCAGTCGTAGAGGTTCTTGTTGGTCCCGGGATAGGTGAAGGCCGTATCCTTGACGGGTTCATAGGTCGGGTAGTAGAGGTGCTCGATGGCCGGCCCGTAGTCCATCAGTGGCTTGGCCGTCGATGCGCTGGAACGGTCGGTCTGTACGGCACGGTTCAACCCGAAGGTCACGTTACCGGTCTTCCGGCCACCAATCATAGCGACGACCTTACCGTTGTTCGGGTTGACGATGGTCGAGCCGACCTGGAACTTGTCGGACGGGAAGCTGATGTAAGCCGTGCCATTGACGATATCGTACAGGCGTTTTTGCGCCCCCATATCGAGGTTGGTGTAAACCTTCAAGCCGCCGGTGGTAGTGTTGTAGCCCTTGGACTTCAACTCGGCGTAGACCTGTTTGAGGTAAGCGTCGATCACTTTGGTGGTCTTGGGGTTGGTGCTGGTCGACTTGTGCGTCTTGGTCAGCCCAGCGGTGATGCTGGTGGCCTCGGCTTGTTGGGCCTGGGCTTCGGTGATGACGTTGTTCTTGGCCATGGCCTCTAAGACCAGGTCCCGCCGTTTCTTCGCTAAAGCGGGGTAGGTCGTGGGGTCATAGTTGGTCGGTGACTGTGGCATGCCGGCCAGTAAGGCCAGTTGTGCGAGGCTCAAGTGCTTGAGCGTCTTGCCGTAGTAGTATTGCGCGGCCGTTTGCATACCGTAGACGCCGTTGCCCATGTACACCTTGTTAATGTAGTATTCCAGAATCTGGTTCTTGGAGTAATCGTGATCGACCTTTAACGCTAGCCAGGCTTCTTGGGCCTTGCGTTTCAAGGTTCGGTCGGACGCCGCCGTCGAGAAGACGGACAGCTTGACCAGTTGTTGCGTCAGGGTACTGCCCCCTTGCATCCCCAGTGAAGAGCCGGTGACGTTGGCGAAGGCCGCCCCCATGATCCGGATCGGGTCGACCCCGTTGTTCTTGTAGAAACGCCGGTCTTCGGTGGAAACGACGGCCTTTTTCAGGGTATCCGGAATGTTTTTGTTCTTAACATAGTTCCGGTTTTGCGCGCCCAGTCGGGAAATGACCTGGCCGTTAGCGTCGTAGACTCGCGTCGAGGTGTCACTGGACAAGGCGCCAGCGGTGATCTTCGGGGCGCTTTGGGCGTAGAAGAAAAACAGGCCAGCCCCGGCCAAGAGGCCCAAGACGACGATGGCGACGATGACAAATAAAATGCGGCGGAAGGTCCGCCACCCCGTGTGCGGCTGTTTGGGGCCGCTGGGTTTACGCTCGGCGTTGCGGCTCATCCGCGTCTGTCGGGTTTGATTGTTACTAGACATGGTAATCTCCTTTGCGTTTTAACGTGTGGCTGCTCAAAGTGCTAGAGCAGTTGATCCACGGCTTTGAGATAGGGGATGGGCAACTGCAGTTCCGCGGTGAGCCGGATCCCCTTGGCCGCGATATCGGCGTAGGGGATGGACTTGCGCCCACCACGTTGTTGCGCATCCCAAAAAGCATACAGGTCTGTCGCACGATAGAGGAAGACTTCTTGGCGCGTGACAAATTTAATAATGGCAAAACAAATCCCGCCTTGCGCGGAACAGGCCCGCATGTGGTCGATCTGGTGTTGATGAAAGTTCTTGAGGGGAAACGCCGACTTGTTACGGGTCTCCTTGGCATCAAAATCCAGGTAATGCCCCTGGTAAACGCCGTTGTAATCGGTGGTCGAGGCCGTACTGAAGTAGGCTTCCTTGATCACCGCGGCGCTACGCTTGGGGTAATCGACCTTGACGATCTTGATGGGGGTCGGCTTTTTATGAACGACTGCTTGCCCGGTGACTTCATAGTAGGTATTGCTTTCGTTCAATTCCTCTTCTAAGGTCATTCCCCGTTTGCCATAATTGGTGTAGGTACTGGGAAATTTGGGCCCCGCTGATGTTGCTGGTGCTTGATAGGCATTCCCATTGGGATACCGAATAGTCATTGACTCCTCACACTCCTTGCCTGAAAAACGTCCCCGCAATTCACCGACGGATTGCCGCACTGACGGGACATAGCCGTGGTTGGCGCGACGGTGAATTGCCAGGCCTGGTGGCCCAGTTATTGATATTATACCAAGCTGACTGAGAAATAAAAACTCTAACTGGTCTATAACTGGTCAATTTGGCCGAATTTAACGGTAATTTAATTGCGTCGGGCCTTTTTTTTCGCTACACTAGATAGGAACAGCTAAAAGGGGGTCAGGATATGAGTCGGTTATGGTTGACGGGTTATCGCAGTTACGAACTGGGAATCTTTGGCAGTCAAGACCCCAAACTCCTGGTCATCAAGGATACGTTAAAAAAGTTGTTGGCTAATAAGATTGAAAACGGCACGGATTGGCTGATCACGGGCGGTCAGTTGGGCGTCGAGCAGTGGTCCGCCGAAGTGGGCTTGGACCTGAAAAAGGACTACCCGGAACTGAAAATCGCCATCATGACGCCGTTTGCGGAATTTGGCAGCAACTGGAACGAGACCAACCGCGGTTTGTACGCCCAATTGGCCAGCCGCGTTGATTTTCACCAGTCCGTTAGCGAACAACCTTATCATGGACCCCAACAGTTAAGAAACTATCAAGAATTTATGTTAACCCATACAGACGAGGCCGTCATGGTTTATGATTTAGAACATGAGGGCAAACCACAGTATGATTATCGCGCCATTCAGCGGTTTGAAGAGCGTCACGCGTACCCGCTGACGCTGATCGATATGGATTGGTTACAAGAAAGTGCCAACGAATATCAAGAAAATTTAAATAATGGTTCCCAAATTGAATAAAAACTGGTATTATAGATATCGCCGGTTTGATTACGATAACGAGGTGTAATGATCGATGGATAACGTTAATTTCACTCCCAAAGAGATTTTACAAAAGCAATTCCGCCAAAAGATGCGCGGCTATGACCCTGACGACGTGGACAGCTTCTTGGACAACGTCATCAAGGACTATGATACTTTTGTGAAGGAGAATCAACGGCTTCAAGACGAAAACGAACGGTTGTTGGCTAAGGTCGACGAACTGACCCGCCAAGTTCAGGTGGGCGCAAGTCAGCCAGCCGCAACGACCACGAGTCAGTCAACTTCAAGTGTCACGAACATGGACATTTTGAAGCGGCTGTCCAACCTGGAACGGCACGTTTTCGGTTCACAATTAGATAATGATCCAAACGAGTCACATCGTTTGTAGAATTATAAAGACTGGTGTAAATCCTGAGTAATCGCGGTCGGCTTAAGTCGGCTGAGGAAAGTCCATGCTCGCACAGACTGCGATGTCTGTAGTGTTCGTGCTCGGTGAAAAAATAAGCCGGGGGACGTTAGCAATAGCGTTACGGCGGGAAAACACGGCTACGGCTTCGGCTATGCCCTAGTATCCCTGAAAAGTGCCACAGTGACGATACGTCTAAGGAAACTTAGGCGGTGGAACGCGGTAAACCCCTCGAGCGGGCAACCCAAACTTTTGGTAGGGGCGCTTCACATATGGAAATGAACGAAATGTGGGGGGAGAGGAAACTCTCGAGATAGATGATTACTGCCAGTCAATCGTTTGCCTGAAACGGTTGGGTGGTACAAAACATGGCTTACAGGGATTTACACCATGTCAGGTGGGTGGGAGCTTGCTCCTGCCTTTTTTTGTACAATTTTTTAGGAAGAGTGAGTAACCAACTTAACCAGCGTGACCCGCCAATCCGCAACTATTTTGCCAGAGTGGTATCAGCTCACCAGATAAGATGGTAAAATAGGCTAGGTAGAAAGTTAACTGACCGGCTTAAAAGAGCCAAATCGAAGGAGTACAACTTACATGAAGAAATTTCATTTATACGCGGCGACCGCCAGTGGGATCGAAGCCATTGCGGGCCGTGAATTACGGGACCTGGGGTACGAGACCCAAGTCGAAAATGGCCGGGTGCGCTTTGACGGCACGATTGAAGACGTGTTGCGGGCCAACCTGTGGCTGCGGACGGCCGACCGGGTGCGGATCATCGTGGCCGAATTTGACGCCGTGACCTTTGATGAGCTGTTTGAAGCCACCAAGGCCGTGGCCTGGGATGAACTGTTGCCAATGGATGCGGCGTTCCCCGTTGAGGGCCGTTCCAAGAAGTCACAACTGCACAGTGTGCCGGACGCACAAGCCATCGTCAAGAAGGCCGTGGCCACCAAGCTAGCGGCCGTCTATCACCGGCGGACGCGGATGCCCGAAACCGGGGCCACGTACCCGCTGGAAGTCATGATCGACAAAGACCACGTCATGTTAACGCTGGACACGACCGGTGCCAGTCTCTTTAAGCGTGGCTACCGGGTCGGCAAGGGGGGCGCGCCATTAAAGGAAAACATGGCCGCCGCCTTGATCGCGTTGACCAGCTGGCACAAGGACATGCCATTTTGGGATCCCGTCTGTGGGTCCGGGACGATTCCTATCGAAGCAGCCATGATCGGCCGCAACCTGGCGCCCGGCTTTAATCGCGACTTCACCTGTGAAAGCTGGGATTGGGTTCCCCAAGAACTGGGCGACAAGCTACGTGACGAAGCCGATGCCAAGGCCGACTACGATACGCCGCTGCAGATCTTTGGGACCGATATCGACGAAAACATGGTCGCCATTGCCAAGCGCAACGCCCAAGAAGCCGGTCTGTCCCAAGACGTGACCTTCCGCCAATTGGCGGTTCAAGACTTTAAGACGGACTTGAAGCACGGGGTCATCGTGGCCAACCCGCCATACGGAGAACGGTTGAGCGACCAGGCTTCCGTCCGGGAACTCTACAAGCAAATGGGTCAGGTCTTCAAGCCGTTGACGGACTGGTCAAAGTATATTTTGACCGCCGATTTGGAATTTGAACATTTCTACGGCCAAAAGGCAACGAAGACGCGGAAACTCTACAACGGGGCGCTGCGGACGGATTACTTCCAGTTCTGGGCCAAGCGCCAACCGCGGCACCGGGAGTAAGCCCATGATCAAAGCGGATTGCGTTTTTTGTCAGAAGACGGCGATTGTGTTAGAAAATGACCTGGCTAAAGCCTTTTGGGACAACCATCCCGTGCGGAAGGGCCACCTGTTGATTGTGCCCAAGCAACACTACGCCACGTACTTCGATGTGCCGGCGACCACCCGTGCGGCCATGGACGACCTGACCTTTCAGGCTAAACAGTTGTTGGATGAAAAATTTGCGCCGGCTGGCTACAACATCGGCATCAACGTCGAAGCGGCGGCCGGGCAGACCGTGATGCACGCGCACATCCATTTGATTCCGCGCTACGTCGGGGATGTCAAGGATCCGCGGGGTGGCATTCGTAAGATGATCCCGCGAGCTGTGCAGCGATTAAGGAATAAACCAAAATAAAAGTGACCCACCATCGTCAAGCCTCATGATGGTGGGTCACTTTCGGTTTTTGATAGCATTAATGTTTCGGTGCACCGCAGAATCCGTCGCAAGCACACTTGCGCTCGGAAATCATCGGGCAGTGGCAAATGCCATCGGCGCTGGCGCAGCCGCATCCGGGCGCGCAGGTCATCCCCGCGTGGCAGAAGGGGTTGTCTTCGGTTTTCGCTGTGGTCTTTTTCGGTTCTTCAGTCATGCTGATCGTCTCCTAGTCGTTTTGTTAACAGCCTTCCAAGTCATCGGTCCCGGTAACGGTAAACTGAGCAGCGAGTTTTTGGGTCAGCTGGGCTTGTTCCGCTGCGGTGAGCTGGGTGCGCTCACTACCGGCCGCGGGATGCACCGCTACCTGTTGGTACAGTGCCGTCTTGGCGCTAGCTGGCGAGTCGCTGTTCACCGCGGCGGCAACGTCCAACCCGGCGACCGTATCGACGGACACACTGCCGTTGTGGATCATGAAGCCCGCCGCAAAGTAGTCCTGCTGGTTCACCAGAAAATATTGGGTCATGTTGTGCCTCCTTTGGCCATCAGATACAAATTCATTATACTATCTGGCGGGAGAAAAACCAACGGGACCTGACGACTGCGGGGTCACGGCGATCCAGATCTCACTAGCGACCTCGGTACCGCCGAACTGAGAAAAGGAAATTTCGGGCGCGTCGACCAGTTCGTATTCAGAGGTGGGTAGCCATTCGCTGTAAATACGGCCCCAAGTTTCTTGGAGCTGTTGCGGAAAGGGCCCGTGATTGGGGAAAATGGCCCAGGTGTGGCGGGGCACCGCGAGTTGGGTCAGGTCGGCGTAAGGATTTTCCTGCGTGGTGGCAAAGCCAATCAGCTGCGTGAGCTGACCTTGTTCGGCTAACCGGCCGTCGTCAAAGGCGTAGGATGCGTTCAACACCTGGTGCGGGTAGAGATCGCCTAGCGCGTGCATGTGGGCGCGCTGGGCCGGCGTGATGCTTTGCGCCAGTGCTTGAATGGCGGGGTTCTGCCCGGAAAACTGGATGGGAACGCGCTGGGTGACGCCGACCAGGTTAAAGGCGGGTTTTGGTTCGAGTTTAAAGTGCATGGGACTGCCTCCTTTGATTTCTAGGTGAAATGAAAGCTTAGGGAAGGTCTTTTGCCAGCCACTTTGACGCACTTCAGACGGCAAATAGCCGCTCCAGTCCCGAAAGGCCCGGGAGAAGCCCTCAACGGATTGGTAACCGTATTTAAAGGCTACGGTGGTGACGGCTTGGCCGTTGACCAATTCGCCGTTAGCCGCAGCCAGCCGCCGATTGCGGACGTAATCGGACAGCGACATTCCGGCAATAAAGGCAAATGTCCGGCGTAAATGGTATTCCGAGAAGCCGAGTTGATGCGCAATGGCCGCAAACGAGAGGTCGTCGGTCAGGTGGTCTTCGAGGTAGTCAATTAACTGATTGAGTGGTTGCATGGAGCGCCTCCTTCATTTCAAGTTCTAGTCTAGCCGCTAACTCGCTGGCGGACTTGACAATTGGCAGTCAGGTTTAATCGGGTCCGGTACCTTTAGTGTACAGCATCGGTTGGCTAATCGTCTGTCATGGGGTCAAAAGGGGCGTGGCCGGTAGCGGTCGTCAGAGTCAGGGATATTTGAGGTGGGACGTATTTTGGCGGATCAGACATCATAAATTAGTCTGATGTTAGAAAATGTCACATAGCTTTCAAAAGTTGATTAACGGCTGAAAACACCCGCCAATCAACCGTTTAGTTCGTTCAACGACGTATTTAACCGCCCACTGACGGAAAATAGCACGTGACTTTTCTGAAAGCCAGTGTTAGGATTTCTTACATAAAAAGTAAAGAGGGCGGCGTCGATGAATCTTGCGAACACGGCATTTATTTTGGTTGCGAGTATCTTAGTTCTGTTTATGACACCAGGTCTAGCCTTTTTCTATGGCGGCCTGGTCTCAGAGAAAAATGTGGTCAACACCATGCTGTCGGTCTTCATCATGACGGGGGTGGCCATCTTACTGTGGGTCTTTCTCGGTTATTCACTGGCCTTTTCGGGTAACGTGGCCGGCATCATTGGCAATCTCCATCACGTCTTCATGGCGGGTGTCAACTGGGCCAGCGTCACAGCGACCCACATCCCCTTGGGCGCGTACTCCTTGTTTCAAATGATGTTTGCCATCATCACCCCTGCCTTATTCGTGGGCGCGGTGGTTGGCCGGATTCGTTTTAAGTTCTTACTGCTGTTTCTGATTGCTTGGTCCGTTTGCATCTACTATCCCATGGTCCACTTGGTTTGGAGTCCCATGGGTCTACTGGCAAAATTGGGGGTGCTGGACTTCGCCGGCGGGACTGTGGTCCACATCAATGCCGGGGTCACGGCGCTGGTCTTATCCGCTTGGTTGGGGCCACGGTTGGCCAAGGATCATCCGGGTCAACACTACAATCTGCCGTGGGTCTTGTTAGGAACGGCGATTCTGTGGATCGGTTGGTACGGGTTCAATGCCGGCAGTGCCTTGGCCGTTAATGGCGTGGCCCTGCAGGCGGCCATTACCAGTACCGTGGCCACGGCCACAGCGATGGTCGTGTGGATGTTCTTGGACATTTGGACCACGGGAAAACCCACGTTGGTCGGGGTCTGCACCGGGACACTGTGCGGCTTGGTTGGTATCACACCGGCCGCAGGGTACGTCACGGTCTTGGGGTCCGTTGCGATTGGTGCGGTGGCCACGTTAGCCAGCTACGGATTCATTCAAGTGCTGAAGCCGAAATTAGGCGTGGATGACGCGCTGGATGCCTTTGGCTGCCATGGCGTCAGCGGCATTGTGGGGAGTATCTTGACCGGGGTCTTTGCGACCAAGACCATCAACCCAACGATTGCCGAAAATGGGTTGGCCTACGGTGGCGGCTGGCATTTGTTAGGGATTCAGATCTTGGCAACTGGCATCACCATTGCGCTGGTTGCCGTCGTCGGCAGTCTCTTGATCGTGATCTTGCGGCAATTGACGCCAATGCGAGTCGACGCGGCCGAGGAAGCCATGGGCCTGGATAAGGGTGAACATGGCGAACAGGTCGATTACACCGTGGGCTTGAGCGAACGCTTGACGACCTTTCAACCGGATCAGGAACGTTACGCCCAGGAATTCAAGGGACAGCTGCAGCACCTCGAAAATCCCCAGGCCAATCATCTGAGCGGTCGTTGATTCCCCAATCCCTTAGTGGGTCAGCAGTTGTGCCAGCAGAAAGTTAAGTCAAATAGAGAAAGGTTAAGTTCTTTCTTAAGATTGGGCGAGATGATTGCCGTTTGCCGGCGGACTTGTTAGACTAAGTGTGTGTTTAGGGGACACCAGTTTTTCAAAAATGGGGGAATTATCATGAAAAAAGATCGTTGGGCAGTCATTGCCTTGGCCATTTTGGCCGTTTGTGGGCTGAGTTTGGTTCTACTGCTGATGAAATCACCAGTCTGGGCGTTTGGCTTTCCACTAGCCTTCGCCGTCCTGGGCGCAGCGTGCTACGGGATCGAAGAAGCCTTTACCAAAATGACGAAAAACAATCATCGTGAAGCGTAATTGCAAAAATAATGGGCGGCCAGTGAGCCGTCCTTTTTGTTGGCGTAAATGTGCCCGCCACCCCGCGCTGATTTTGGGGACCCGGGGTTTACACCGCCCGAGGCGTCTTGCTAAAATAGAAGACAAAGGCGATGATGACAGGTGATTCAACAACAAGCATCCCCGGCTGCCGATAGCGGGGATTATCTAAAAGCGTTTGCCTGCACGGCGGTCATGGCCCAGACGGTCTTGAGTATGGCCTTGACCGTGCCGGCGGGGCGGACCTTACAAACGGGCATTGCGGGGGTGTATCTGGCCATCAAGTTTACCGCCCCCGCGTTTATCTGCGGCATCGTCATGACTACGATGCGCGTGAGCCCGGCGCGCCCACACTACGGGGCTTACCTGCGCCAACAGTGGTCGGCACTGGGGCTGCCCACGCTGGTCTGGTCGTTGGCCTACCTCTTATTGCTGCCGCAACTCCAGCAGCACACGTCATTTCACAGTCTGGGCCAGTTCGGGTGGCAGTTGATCAACGGTAATGCCGCGCCTCATCTGTGGTACAACACGATGATGCTGCAGATTATTGTGTTGATGCCGTTGTGGTGGGCGTTGCGCCGTGGCTGGCCCCGGCACCATTGGGCGATCGTTGCGGTCACGGCCGGGTTACTGCTCGGCTGGTTGGCCTGGTACAACGGGGTAGCGGTCCCCAGTGGGCAAGCGGCGAGCTGGTACGGCCTGGATCGCGTCTGGTGGGGCTTTGCCGTGTATGCGATCGTGGGCATCGGCTTGGCGACGTCGCGGACAGGCTGGCTACGGAGGTACCGGTGGCTCGGCTGGGCATTGCTCGGCGTGGGCACTTGGCTGGCCCAGTACCGCCAGTTACGCACGACCGGGTCGCCCATCGACCTCGATCGCAGTAGCTACTACCTGCCGGCCACGGTCGGCTATAGCCTGTGTGTGATCTTACTGGTGGTCAGCCTGGCCAAGTGGCACCAAGCCCACCACTCCCGGTGGCTGCCAATCATCCACTGGCTGGCGACCTACGCCTATCCGTCATATTTGGCCAACGTGTTTTGGCTGGAGCTGATCTGGTTGCTGGGGGGACGCACCTTAACGGCAAGCCACCCGGTACTGGGCGTCGTCGGCTGTTATTTGGCGACGTGGTGCTGGTCGTTTGCGGCGACCTACGGCTTACATTTACTCGGACAACGACTGAAGGGAATGGTGAGAAAATGGCGACAAACAAGACGGACCGCACGCAACCGGTCGAATTGGTAACGATGATCATGGTCACGGACCCGGCGACAAAACGCGTTTTAGTAGAAGATAAGGTGAACGTTCCTTGGAAGGCGGGGCACAGTTTTCCGGGTGGTCACGTGGAAATCGGTGAGAGTTGTGCGCAAGCCGCCATCCGCGAGGTGTTCGAAGAAACCGGACTGCGGCTAAAGGCCGTGAGCTTTTGCGGGACCTGTGAATGGTTCGATGCCACGCGGCAGAAACGCAAGCTGGGCCTGCTGTACCGCGGCGACGACTTCACGGGGACCCTCAAGGCCAGTGCCGAGGGCCAGGTGAGTTGGCTCCCCTTGAGTGAGATGACCCCAGAAAAGAGTGCCGAAAGCATGGCGGAACTGCTGCGGGTCTTCAATCGTGAGGTGCCAGCGGTCGTGAGCGACGCCTGGAACGGCCCCTTGCACGATGACCAATAGAACGGGTGAAGTCAGCGAGTCGTCGCTGGCTTTTTTTGTGAGTGAAAACGGCAACTAGTGTTTATCTATTGTAAGCGGTTACAAAAACGTGTAAACTAAAGGTGTAAAGATTGTGATAAAGGGAGCGATAATCGTGAAATCAACTGTTCAAACGCAACGCTGGTACGGTTACTTCTTTATCGGGCTGAGTGTTGTGGCCTTGGGACTGTCCGGCCTGCTGGCGATGCCACTGATCGACCGGGCCTTACTGCTGACCACGGCGTTGACCCTACTGGTGTACGGTCTGACCTACCAACCGCAGCTCAAGCGTGGCTGGTGGCGCCTGTTACTGGTGGCTAGCCTAGTTGTTGGGGTCGTTGACGTGGCCTTGGCACTGACGGTGGCACCGGTCTTATTGACGGCACTGTTCAGCTTTGCTTTACCGTTTGCATTTTTAAGTGTTTTATTAGGTTACCTGAAACGGCGCGTCCACGCTTGATGGCGTGAGCGATAAAAAGCTGGTTCCTGGATGAGACGTCCAAGAACCAGTTTTTTGTTGGTCTAAAATGGGTTGCACACTCACGTTTACCCAAACAAGGTGACCAGAATATCCCAGGTCATGTGGGTGACGATGCCGGGCCACAGCGAGCGACTCCGGGCGTACAGCCAGCCAAACAGCAGGCCTAAAATGAAGACGGACAAGAGATTGCTGATCCAAACGCCCACGCTCATGGCCGGAACGGTCGTGAGGTAGCGGGGGATGTGCATGCTAGCGAAGGCCAGGGCCTGGATGACGTTGGCCTTGCCTAACGAAAATTTCTGTAGCAGGGCGTTGAAGAAGTACCCGCGAAACAGGTATTCTTCCGTGACCCCGACGACCAGAAAATAGCGGCCCCAGAATTGCGGCTTAAAATTAGCCGCCACGGTCAAGCCGTGATGGACCACCCAAAATTGGGCCAACAAATAGACCACGATAATGCCCCAGACCAGGTAGCCGGCCGCAAACCGCCACGCTGGTCGCCACTGTTCGGCATTGCTGAGACTGAGGTTGCCCGGCTGGGCGTGTCTGAGCAACCACCAGGCGGCCCCGAGCCAGACCAGTAACTTGATGGCATCCAGTAACAGCTCCTGCGGCCAGCCGCTTAGGTGGTGTTCGATTGGGGTGTTGAGACCGATTTGCACAATGAGCCAGATGAGCCAAAAAACCACGAATTGCCCACCCAGCCGACGATTTGATACGGGTTCTGACATACAGCACACTTCTCTCTTGAGATAGGTTAAGTTAAGTTTAAGACAAGTTGGGCGAAGAAAGGGTAAAGATTCTTTAAGGATTCGTCAGCTGCCGGGTTAGCGGTGTTCACAGCTTGATGTTATCAGTGTTTACTTTAAATGTAATCGGTGATAACATAGAAGAAAAGCACATTGGAAAGGAGCATGCACGATGACCAAATTACCGTACCACCGACAAAACTTGGCCGTACTAATTCAGCAACAGGCCCGGCAACAATTAGAAGAGCAGGGGGCGGCCAACCTCTCACTGCGTCAGATTGCCCGTTTCTTGGCAGTGACGCCGGCCGCCGTCTATCGTCATTTTCCGGATAAGGCGAGCTTACTGGCGGCGCTGCACGAGGAGATTACAGCGGAACTGGCGGCTGCTTTACGGGCCAACGTCTTGGATTCGGCCGATGCCACGGCCATGCTGCAACAGATGATCACGAACCTGGTGACCTTTGCGACCGACCATCCCCGAGCCGTGCGGTTTATCCTGACGACGCCACTAGCGGCCCCCCAGAGCTTGACCACCGTATTGACGTTGGTCAGGGCTCAACGAGGCTTGGTAGGAACGGCAGCTGATGCGACCGCAGTGTGGACCTTTTTGGTGGGGGTGTTGTGCCAACTGCCGGATGCCCAACTGACGGTTGACTGGATTGCGGCCCAAGTTGATCGTTTGCTCGGGGAGGCATAAAAGAAGAAATTAATGAGACGATGCATCAGAGGCTCGATTGTGAATTATGAGCAAATAGACGTGGCAAATTTGTGATTATTTCACTAATAAGGCATAAAGCCCTTAATATCAACAAATCATCAATTAAAGTCATCTCAAATATGAGGGACTCCATTTTTCAATAAATTAAATTATAATGAGAAAAATGACAAGACATTTAGATTCAGTCATGCTAAACTAAGATTACCAATCAAAGGGGGCGGCCATATGGTCAAAACACAAGCAGCATTTTTAGCGCTGGTGAAGCAAGTGAGCCTGGTGCGGATGAATCTCACCTTACTGGGGTGGGACGCGCGGACGTACTTGCCACCGGCAGGAACGGATTTTCGCGGCGAACTGACGGCCACACTCAGTGCCCAGGACTTGGCGTTAAGTGCGGGGCTGGAAATGGGCGAATTCGTGGCGTATTTCACGGCCCATCCCGACGAATTGGACACTCAGTCCCAGCAGGTCTTGCGCCTGGTCAAACGCGACTATGAGTTAAATCACGAGATTGCACCGGCCGACTACGCCGATTATCAACAGACCCTGACACACGCGCAGGGGGTCTGGGAGACCGCGCGGGCCGCACAGGACTTTTCCTTGTTACAGCCGGACTTGGTTAAAATCGTGGCCCAACAAAAGGCCTTTATCCCCAAGTGGCGGCACGGCCAGGCGACGGACTATGACGTGTTGCTCGACCTATACGAGCCGGGGATGACCGTGGCCCAACTCGACCCCATCATGGCGACGCTCAAGGCGGGGATTCACCGGCTACGTGAGCGCTTGCAAACGCAAGGGGTCACGCCCCGGGATGCCTTCATGAGTCGCGCCGTGCCCGAGGACGTGCAAGAACAATTGGTGCGCACCGTGGTCCAGCGCCTGGGATATGACTTTACCAAGGGTGACCTGTCGCGCAGCACGCACCCGTTTACGGTCTCACTCGACCGTAACGACGTGCGGATCACCAATCGTTATGATGAGCACGCCTTTCAAATGGCCTTCTTGGGCGGTATCCATGAGGCGGGCCACGGGTTGTACATGCAAAACTTTAACCCAGCCTACGACTACACGCCGCTGGCGGATGCCCCGTCGATGGGGTTACACGAATCCCAGTCATTGTTTAATGAGATCTTTTTGGCACGCAACCCGGCCTTTTGGCAGGGCGAATACCCCCGGTTCCAGGCGGCCACGGGCGACATTTTTGCCGACATCGATGAGCCGACCTTTTATCGCGGCTTCATGACCACTGAGCCAACGCTGATTCGAACCGAAGCCGATCCGCTGACCTATCCGCTGCACATCATCGTGCGTTACGAGCTGGAAAAGGGGCTGTTCAACGGCGACACCACGGTGGCGGAACTGCCCGACTTGTGGCGCCAGAAGTATCACGATTACCTAGGAATTGAGCCGGACAACGACACGGACGGCATCTTACAAGACATCCACTGGGCCGGCGGGGACTTTGGCTATTTTCCTACGTATCTGTTGGGCCAACTCTACGCGGCACAGTTTTACCACACCATGTGTCAAGAACTGCCAGTGACGGCGATTCTGCGCAGTGGTGACTACCAGCCCATCACCCAGTGGCGGCGCGAGAAGATCCACTGGCTGGGGGCCAGTTTGACGCCGAACCAATTGTGTGAACAAGTCACGGGCGAGCCACTGAACCCGCAGTATTGGCTGGATTGGATGACCCAGACCTTTGAGACGGCGTATCAGGTGACTGACAAATAACTTTACTTCCTAAAAGTAAGTGGTACACTAGTGATAGTCAGTTTTAAGGAAACTATCAGCACCCATTACCGGGAAAATTTTTAAAAGTGAGGTTATTTAAGTTATGAAAACGCAATTTAGTGATTTAGCCAAGCAACGTCGGAGCATCTATGCCTTAGGGCGCAACGTCAACTTGTCTCAAGACGAGTTGGTCGCGCTGGTCAAGGACAACGTGAAGAATGCCCCAACGCCGTTTAACAACCAAACGACGCGGGCCGTGATCTTGTTCGGGGCGTCTCACGAAAAGCTGTGGGACATCGTCATCGACCGCCTGAAGCGAGAAGTGCCGGACGAAGCCGCCTTTGCCAAGACGACCGCTAAGATCAACAGCTTCAAGGCAGCCTTTGGGACGGTCCTGTTCTTCACCGAAACCAAGACGGTCAAGGAATTCGAAGATAACTTCCCCTTGTATGCGGACAACTTCCAGGATTGGTCCGAACAAGCCCAAGGCAGTGCGCAATTCTCCGTTTGGACCGCACTGGCCGAAAACGGCTTGGGGGCCAACCTGCAACACTACAACCCACTGATCGACGACGAAGTTCGCGCCGCCTTCAATCTGCCAGCTAGCTGGCATCTGCGGGCTGAAATGGACTTTGGCTCCATTGAGAGTCCGGCCGGCGACAAGGATTACATGGACGACAACGACCGGTTCATGGTCTTTAAGTAAGTTTAACAAAATCACAAAAGCGCCTCGCATCACGTCAATTGGCGGATGCGGGGCGCTTTTGTGATTTCAAAGTCTTTCCCACCGTTTTCAGGCGATGAGTTATGCTAAAATGAAAGCGGGTCTCATGCCCGGTGGAAACACGGGGCCAGGACTGCGACTGGGGTCGGGGCGTCATTTCCAGCTACTGGCACACCGGCTTTATCTAGTCAAAACGTGTGCCAAGGGGCCGCCAGTGTCTTGTCGACGGACCGTCCGTTGGTCCACGCTTATTAGCACGAGGAGGCAGCGTTATGGAAAAACGGATTGCAATTATTGGCGGCGGCATCGTCGGGGCGACCGCAGCTTATTATTTGAGTATCTTACCCGGCAGTGAACAGACTAAGGTCACGTTATTTGACGACGGCACGGGACAGGCGACCACCGCGGCGGCCGGCATTATTTCCCCGTGGCTGTCCAAACGGCGCAACCAACGCTGGTATCGCTTGGCCAAGGCCGGTGCGGCTCTTTTTCCCGAGCTCATGCGCCGCGCTCAATTGGGAACGGACGTTTATCAACAGACCGGGACCATCGTGACGCGTGAGGTCCCCACGGACTTGGAAACGCTGGTCGACTTGGCCTACGAACGTCGCCAAAGTGCGCCGACCATGGGCCAGATCGAAACGCTGTCGGCCGCCGAAGTGCAGCAGCGCGTGCCCCTCTTGACGGCCCCGCAACCCGGCGTCTTCATTTCCGGTGGGGCCCGGGTCGACGGCGCAGCGCTGGTTCAGGGCTTGCTTGCTCAAGCCACGGCGAAGAACTTAACGATCCGGCGCGAACGCGTGCGGTTCACCGCCGACGGTCAGGTGGTCACGTCCATGGGACCGCGGCACTTTGACCGGGTCATCGTGGCGGTCGGCGCCTGGCTCAAAGAAGTGGTGGCGCCCTTAGGCGTCGTTGCGGCGGTCCGGCCACAAAAGGGCCAGCTGATCGAATTAAACGTTAAGGACTACCCGCTTCAAGAAAACATGCCGGTCGTCATGCCCGAGGGCGAACGTGACTTTGTGCCGTTTGGCCACGGCAAGCTGATCGTGGGGGCGACCCACGAAGACGATGGCAAGTTCGACCTGGCCGTGGATCCGGCCGTAACGGCGGACCTGTTGGCCAGTGCCCAACGGCTCATGCACGGCGTGACGGCCGATAACATCACCGCCGTACGGGTCGGCACACGGGCCTACACGCCGGACTTTGCGCCGTTCTTCGGTCCGATTCCCGAACACGAGGCCATCTTAGCGGCTTCCGGTCTGGGCTCTTCAGGCTTGACCACGGGACCTGAAATCGGTCGGCTCTTGGCCGGATCCGCCCTGTATGGCGGCACGCCCGACTGGAGCGAATACGAACTGCCGTTGACGACTTATTTAACGTCTTCGGCGGAATGAAGCGCCTGATTGGCCAGGGTGTGGGCCCCGCGGTTTTCCCGTTCCGGGACCCACTGCGTCAAGACCAATTGAAAGGGGTCTTGGACGGCCAATAAGGCATCGACCCACAGCTGATAATGCTTGGCGTAACGCTTGGCCACGCTGTCACTGACGATTTGACTGTCGGTGTAAAAGAGCACGGTCGTGGACTCTGGCTGGTCAGTCAGAGTTAACAGGTGTTCAAAGCCTAGCCGCGCGATCTCAAACTCGGCGGTGTGGTTGGTCGTGGCCGTCAGTGGCAGCTTGAGTTGGGTCTGCTGATGGTCTTGAATGATGAGGATGCCGCCCGCACTGAGGCCCGTTTGCGGCTGCGTGGCGGCATCGGTATACAGAGAAAACACAGAATCACTCCAATCTTTTGCGAGGTGTTTAGACTAATGATAACCCAGGAACGACGATTTTTGTATCAACCCAATCCGTTGAGTAGTATCATCAACTGGAGTTGGACGCTGATGGTGCTTTTCATGGGCGCTATCTTCTGGCTGGAGGTCACCCACTTTAATTGGTATACGCTCGGCTTCTTCGTGGCCTTTGCCTTTTTGTGCTGGCTGGAGATTCACTTCAGAAATATCACCATGGCAGGCGGCGTTTTGACCGTCAGTACGGTCTTGAATCACCGCCATTTGGTCATTCCACTGAACAAGGTCCGCAGCGTGCAACTATCGCGCTACCGGCTGGGCATCGTGGCCCAAGGGCGAATCTATCAGTTCCTGTTACCACGGAACTCGGCGATTGAACTGGCGAACCTGTTACACGAAGCCATGGCCGCCAATGGTGTGAAGGAGGAAAATTAGTGAGTAGCGATATTGAAATTTCACAAGCAACCCCGTTAGAACCGATTGAAAAGATTGCTGGTAAGGTCGGCTTAACGCCCGAACAGATCGAACCCTACGGCCACACCAAGGCCAAGATCGACCTGCCACTAGCCGGCAAGCACACGCCCGGTAAATTGGTCTTGGTCACGTCGATCAATCCGACGCCGGCCGGTGAAGGCAAATCGACGGTCGTGGTCGGCTTGGGCGATGCCTTGAACCTGTTGGGCCATCAGACCGTCTTAGCGCTGCGTGAGCCGTCGATGGGCCCCGTGATGGGGATGAAGGGTGGCGCGACCGGGGGCGGCTATGCCCAAGTCGTGCCCATGGAAGACATCAACTTGCATTTTACCGGGGACATGCATGCCTTGACCGAGGCCCACGACACCCTGGCCGCTTTGATCGACAATCACATCCAGCAGGGCAACGCCTTGAACCTTGACCCCCGGCAGATCGTTTGGAAGCGCGTCTTAGACATCAACGACCGCGAGCTACGCCAGACCGTGATCGGCTTGGGTGGCCGGACGTCGGGCACGCCTCGTCAGGATGGCTTTGACATCACCGTGGCCAGTGAATTGATGGCCGTCTTGTGTCTGAGTGAGGACCTTAGCGACTTAAAGCGCCGGGTCAACCGCATCTTGATTGGCTACACCTACGACAAGGAACCCGTGACGGTCGCCGATTTGAAAGTCGGTGGTGCCATCACGTTGCTTTTGAAGGATGCTCTCAAGCCCAACCTGGTCCAAACGTTGGCCCACAACCCCGCCATCATCCACGGCGGGCCCTTTGCCAACATTGCCCACGGCTGTAACTCGGTGCTGGCCACGCAAACGGCCCTGCAGCTGGGAGATTTTGCCGTGACCGAAGCCGGCTTTGGGGCCGACCTCGGGGGCGAGAAGTTCATGGACATCAAGACGCCGGTTTTGGGGCAAACCCCAGACGCCGTGGTCATCGTGGCCACGGTCCGCGCCTTGAAGTACAACGGCGGTGTCAAACGCGCCGATCTCGCGACAGAAAACGTGGCGGCCCTGCAGGCGGGTAGTGCCAATTTGAAACGGCACATCGCCAGCATGCAACAGTACGGCGTGCCGGTCGTCGTGGCCATCAACCGCTTCACCAGTGACACGGATGCTGAAATCGCGGCATTGACGGCCGAGGTGGCGGCGCTAAACGTGCCGGTGGCGACCACGACCGTGTGGGCCGATGGCGGTGCCGGGGCCACGGAACTGGCCGAAAAGGTCGTCGCGGCGACCCAACAGCCCAAGCATTTTACCCGCTTAGCACCCGCGGGAGCCGACTTGATGACCCAGATGACGGCCATTACCCAAAAGATCTACGGTGGGGCAAAGGTCGAATTATCCGCTAAGGCCAGCCGGCAACTCAAGACGCTGGCTAAGCACGGCTGGGACAAGCTCCCCGTCTGCATGGCCAAGACGCAGTACTCCTTGAGCGACGACGCCCACCAGCTGGGAGCCCCCACGGACTTCACGATCCACGTGCGCGAGTTTGCGCCCCGACTGGGAGCCGGCTTCGTGGTCGCTTTGACCGGCAACGTGTTGACCATGCCAGGGTTGCCTAAGCACCCGGCGGCACTAGACATGGACATCGACGCCGATGGCAAGATTACGGGGTTGTTCTAAACTGATAACAACTGATATGTAAGACGCAAAACGGACTCGGGGAGTTTTCCTCGGGTCCGTTTTGGATTTTAGCCGAAGTTGGCAACACGGTCGGTGCTGGCCGCCTTGCCGTTCGCCAACTATGCATTGGAACGCGGTGGGCGGACGGGACGAGCCAAAGGGCGGTCTCGTCGCCTCGCTTTGAGCCGAAGCCCACGTCTCAAAGACGCCAGTTTTCTAACCGGCCCAGTTCGCCGCTAAGAAAACTCCCACGGCTGAACGCATAGTTGGCGAACTATCGGCTACGTGGGTGACTTGTCAGTAAAGATTGCTACGCAGGCCAATTTTGAGCTGACAAGGGCAGTTATCTACGTCAATTGCGAGTTCCAGCAGGTGATTGATTAACTCTGACACAGCCATAAAAGCTGTTCAAACTACGAGGATGGTGGCTAAGTTAGCTGCCAGGTAATCCCCATCGAAGCGATGCGTTCCACTAGCTTTTAGTACATGAGATAGCTTTTAATCTTGAACAAAGGCCGTTGCCAGGTCCAGCACCGTTGCCCGCGCCTGGCCGTCCAGTCCGTGACTGGCGCCGGGCAACAGGTGATAGGTACTGTCCTGATAGACGTCGTGGTAGCGTTTTGACGCGATGGGGTCCACAATCTGGTCGGCGTCGCCATGGATCAGGCACACGGGACCGGTGAAGGCCTGCGCCGTTTCGTAGATGGGCAACAGCTGGGCCGTGCGCAAGTAAAAGCCACCTAACGTCAGGGTATCGTTCAACGGTAGGGTGGCCGGGATGTGGTGGGGATCGTACACCAATCCGCGGGTGTGGCCGGCAATGGCGTCGTCCTTTAGGGTCGCGGCCGGGGCTAGCAAGACCAACTTGTGGATGGCGTCGGCTGCGTAGCCGGCCAACATGCTGGCGACGACCCCGCCTTGCGAGTGGCCAAGCAAATCAATGCGTTGGGGATGCAAGCGCGTTTGGACCGCCGTTAAGACAGCCTGGGCGTCCGCAATCTCATTTAACACGGTCATGTCGACGAAGTGGCCGTCGCTGTGGCCGTGACCGTTGAAGTCAAACCGCACGGTGCCCACGCCAATGGCTCGCAACCGCGCCGCCAACTGGACCAATAGGGCAGAAGACGTGTAGCCCCGGTCATCGGTAAAGCCGTGCATCAAAATGGCGATGGTGCCGGTTGGCTGGTCGGCGGGTTCGTAAATGCCGGCCAGAGTTAAGCCGTCGCGTTGAACGTTAAATTCCATGAAAAGACCTCCAGTTTGTAAGGTCACTATGAAACTTTGTGCCAGCGCTGTCAAGCTGGTTTAAGACGGTTACGAACGAAATCTCCCCAGCTTTAGTGACCCGGCATGCAGAACTTAGGCAAAATTAAAAAAACACCGCCACCAAATTATTTTTCTCAGCTAGAAACCGCCGAAAGCCGCCATTTTCTGGTATACTTTTCGGTAACGACTTATAGGAAAGGTGTTCCGGACTTTATGCTGATTGCAGATACACTTTTAATCGTGCTACTGGTGGTCATTGACCAGTGGATCAAGCACGCGGTGGTGGCCAACATCGCCTTAGGGGGCGAGCACCCCTTGATTCCCGGGCTCCTGTCACTGACCCATTTGCGCAACAATGGTGCGGCCTGGAGTATTTTACAGGGCCAGATGTGGTTCTTTACGGTGATCGCCGTGATTGCCCTGGGCATCATGGGGTACTTCTTTTGGCAGTATCGGCGTCAGGGGGACCACTGGATCGAAGAACTGGGGTTGGCCTTGATGATGGCCGGGACCCTGGGCAACTTCATCGATCGCTTGACACAGGGGTACGTGGTCGACATGTTTCAGCTCGACTTCATCAATTTCCCCATCTTTAACTTTGCCGACAGCTGTTTGACGGTCGGCGTGATTTTAATCGCGATCGGCGTGTATGTGACCGATCGCCGGGAGGCTCATTAATGCAAGAATCAGAATTTCAAGTGACGACAACGGAGCGGTTGGATAAATTAGTGGCGGATAACGTGGCCACGATTTCGCGCTCCCAGGCAAAGAACGCCATCGAGGCCGGGCAGATCACGGTGGATGGACAGGCCGCCAAGCCCAAGGACAAGCCCAAGGTCGGTGCGACCATTCACGTGGCCTTGCCGGATCCGGAACCGCTGGACTTAGAACCGGAAAACATCCCGTTAGACATCGTGTACGAAGACGACGACGTGCTGGTGGTCAATAAGCCCCAGGGGATGGTCGTTCACCCCGCACCAGGCCACCCCAACCACACGTTGGTCAACGCCCTGCTGTACCACAGCCCACTGTCCAGCATCAACGGGACGCTGCGGCCGGGCATCGTCCACCGTATCGACAAGGACACGTCGGGCCTACTGATGGTCGCTAAAAATGACCACGCCCACCAAAGTCTGTCGGCGCAACTTCAGGCCAAGACCAATCTGCGGGAATACGTGGCCATCGTTCACGGCAACTTCAAGGAAGAAAATGGCACCATCAACGCGCCGCTGGGCCGTTCACCTAAGGACCGCAAGAAACAAGCGGTCGTGGCGGATGGTCGACCGGCCATCACGCATTTTCGGGTACTGGAACGCTACGGCAATTACACCTTGGTGGCCTGTCGCTTGGAAACGGGCCGGACGCATCAAATTCGCGTCCACATGGCCTACATCAACCATCCGGTCGCAGGCGACCCCTTGTACGGTCCCAAGAAGACGTTGAAAGGCGCCGGGCAATTTCTCCACGCACGGGAACTGGGCTTTAAGCAACCCACGACGGGCGAGCAGCTGACCTTTAGGGCCCCGGTGCCGGAAAACTTTGCCAAGGCGGTCCGACATTTACGCCAACAAGCCGGATTACCGGTTGACAAAGCAATCTAGTTTTTTTAAGCTAAACACAAAGATAAACGGGTTTGCCGAATCAGGCGGGCGGGTTTCTTCACCATTTTGCCGAAGAAACGCGCCCGTTTCCTGCACTTACGCTAACGCCGTGAAAATTTTAAGGAGGAAATACAGATGGCAAAGGTAGTTGTGGACGCAATGGCAATGCAACGGGCCCTGACCCGAATCACTTACGAAATTATCGAACGCAATAAGGGTGTCGACGATCTCGTCATTTTAGGCATTAAGACGCGGGGGGTCTACCTCGCGCGACGGATTGCTAGCCGCTTGCAGCAACTAGAGAACGTCTCGGTCCCAGTGGGTGACTTAGACGTGACCCCGTATCGCGATGACATCGATCACGATGCCCAGGGCGAACCCGAAGTCACGGCCACCAACATCGACTTTTCGGTCGAAGGCAAAAAGGTCATCTTGGTCGACGACGTCTTGTACACCGGCCGGACCATTCGCGCGGCCATGAGTGCCATCATGGATCTCGGTCGGCCGACCAGTATCAACTTGGCCGTTTTGGTCGATCGCGGGCACCGCGAATTACCGATCAGAGCCGATTTTGTGGGCAAGAACATTCCGAGTTCGCAACGAGAACGGATCAAGGTATCGGTCAGTGAGATCGACGACCGGGATGCCGTGGAGATTCAACAAGCTTAGAACGGGTAAAGGGGCCGATTTTGCATGGCAAAACGCTATTTAATTTTAGAAGACGGCTCGGCCTACGCCGGTGAGGGCTTTGGTGCCGGCGCCACTACGAGCGGAGAGGTCATCTCCAATTTAAATCTGTTAGGCTATCAAGAAACGATTACCGATCAAATCTATCACAACCAAATCATTATCTTTGCGCAACCGGCCATTGGTAACGTGGGCATCAACCACGATAGTTATGAATCCATTTTGCCCACGGCCAAGGGGATGGTCGTCAGAGACGTCACGAATATCTCGACCAACCGGTTGTCGCGGCTATCGCTGGATGAATTTCTCCAGCAACACAACATTCCCGGTATCAGTGGCATCGATACGCGGCATTTGATCCGTAAGCTCCGCGACGTCGACGGGCCGATGAAGGGCAGTATCGTCGACGTGGCCGATGCGCACGCCTTTGACCAACTGAACGCCACGGTCTTGACCAACCGGCAAGTGGACCAGGTGGCCACGCCCAAGCCGTATCCCAACCCGGATACCGGTAAAAATGTCGTGGTCATCGACTTTGGGCTCAAGCACGGGATCTTGCGGCAATTGTCGGAGCGCCGGTGCAACGTCACGGTCCTACCGTGGACGGCCAGCGCCCAAGACGTCTTGAACTTGGATCCGGACGGGGTGTTATTGTCGACCGGACCGGGCTCGCCGCTAGATCTGGGTGACGGGGTCTTAGACATGATTCGCACGGTCCAAGCCGAGATTCCGCTCTTTGCAATTGGGCTGGGGCACGAATTATTTGCCCTGGCCAACGGGGCGGAACTGACCATGCTGCCGGTCGAGTATCACGGCAGTAGTCACCCGATTCGCCGGATCATCACCAACGACATCATCTACGCGACGCAGGGGCAAGGCTACGCGGTCATCGCCAAGTCCATTGACCGCAATCGGCTGATCACCACCTACGTCGATCTCATCAACGGGACCGTGCAGGGTCTGCGCCACCGGGATTACCCGGCATTTTCCGTGCAGTTCTTTGCGGACGGCGCCCCGGGGCCCCACGAGAGCCGCGACTTATTTGATGAATTTATGGAAGCTATGACAGCACGCCGGGAGGGATAAACTTGCCAAATTTGAATGATATTCAAAAAGTCTTGATCATCGGCGGGGGACCGACCGAGATTGGCCATGAAACGGAGCTGGACAGTGCCACCGTGCAGATCATTACCGAATTTAAAAAGCACGGGGTCCGCACGCTGATTATCGACAACAACCCGTTTTCGGTGGCCTTAGAAGAGATCCAGCCGACCAACATGTACGTCCAGGCGGTCACGACGGCTAACGTCCGCCACATCATTGAAAAAGACCAGCCGGACGCCATCTTGCCGTCACTGGGGGGATTGCTGGGCATTCGCATCGCCCAAGAACTGATTGAAAATGGCGATATTGGCCGCTATGGCATCACGATTCTGGGGATGCCCGCGTCAACGCTGCGTCAGATCAACAATCCGGCCGCCTTGAACACGACGTTAAAGGAGATCCACGAGCCGGTCATCGAGGCCCAGATCGTGGCGACCGTCGATGAAGCCATGGGGTTAGTCGACACGATTGGCTTCCCACTGATCGTCAAGCCGGTCGCCCCGCGCCTAGACACCAACCGGACCATCTGTGAAAACGTCGATGACATGGTGACGGCTTTGAACCAGGGCTTCCAGCAGTCACGCTTTGACCAATGCACCCTGGAGCGCAGCGTGGTCGGCTATAAGGAAATTGAAATGGTGGCCGTCCGCGACGGTGCCGGGACCGCCGTGTTGATCAGCGGGCTGGAAAATGTCGATCCCATCGGCATCCACTCCGGGGACTCCATCGTTGTGGCCCCCCCGCAGACGCTCAACGACCGCGAGTACCAAGACTTGCGCGACGTGACCTTTCGCATCGCCGCGGAGCTGAGTATCGTGGGGGTCTTACACCTCCATTTTGCCCTCAATCCGGATAATCAACATTTCTACGTCACCAAGATTGCGCCGTACTTCTCACGAGGCGTGGCGTTGGCGGCCCGGACGTCGGGTTACCCAATCGCGCTGGTGACCGGGGCCTTATTGCTGGGACAACGCCTGGTCGACGTGAAATTGCCGAGCCGCTTCACCAAGCAAACGGCCATCATGGAACCCACGATCGACCACGTCAGCGTGCGCATCCCACTGTGGCCGTTTCAAGAGGTTCCCGACGCCGACCAGCATTTGGACACCGTGATGAAGGCGGTGGGCTCCACGGTCGGCATTGGTCGTTCCGTAGAAGAGGCCATGCTCAAGTCGGTCCGTAGCTCGCAGTTCTCGCCGCGAGACGTCTTGCCGTCCGTCAGCAATCTTAGCGACGGTGAAATGATCCGCCAGCTGATCCACCCGTTGGCCAACCGCATCTTGGTGCTGATCGAAGCACTGCGGCGGGGGTACGCGCCCGACGAACTGAGCGAATTGACCAAGATCGACAACTACTATTTCGTCAAATTACGACACTTGTTAACGATTGAAGAACAGATCCAAAGCCATCCGCTGGACGTCGACGTGCTCCAACGCGCCCGCTACTTTGGTTTTGGGGACGGGATGATCGCCCGCATCTGGCAAACGGACACCGCCGCGATTCGGCAATTGTCTGCCAGTGCCAAGATCATGCCGACCTACAAGATGATCGAACCGACCGCGGGGGAATTTCCCGAGGACCTGAGTGGTTACTACAGTACCTTCGAGTATGAAAACGAAAGTCAGCCGCTGGGCGACCGGACCGCACTGGTCTTGGGCCGTGGCGGCAATCAGTTAGGGCCTAATTCCGCGGCGGAATACTTCACCACGGAAATGTTGAAGCAGCTGAAGCGCGCCGGTTATCACACGATTTTGATGAACACCAATCCCAACGCGGTGGGCGTGGCACCAGAATTTTCCGACAAGCAATACGTCGACCCGATTCAGCTGGGGGATGTGCTCAACGTGATTCAAGTGGAGCACCCGGACATCGTGATTGTCCCGGGCAACCGGCACTACCTGACGCGTGAATTGGGCAAGCTCGATGACGTGAACCTGCATGTCTTGCCGCCAGATCAAGAGACCGGTGAGCCCGCGCCCAAGATGGCGACGATTGGCGTCAGCCTGTTCGTTCATGGTCAGCAGAAGGTGGCCGTCGGGGTCATGGACATGATCGCCCCGGGGATGAACAAGGCCTTGTCCCAGGTCACGGCCTTTCGCATGCCGGCCGAACTGCCTAAGGCCAAGCGCAATAACCTGGTCGAGGCGGCCAAACAAGCCGTCAGTGAGCGGCAGGTGACGGGGATGATCCAGGTCTTATTTGCTCCTAAGGGTCCTGATTCTGCGCAGCTCAAGGTGGTGGGCGTGCGGCCGACGCGGTTGACGGAGATGGCCTTTTTGAGCAAGGTCACGGGCGTCAACTGGGTCCGCATGTTAACGCGGCAACACATTGGCACGCTGGATGACGATGAGCTGGCCAAAATTACCATCGACATTAATAGCAATCGCGTGGCCCTGATGAACGCGGCCTTCCCGTTCCGCCAACTGCACGTCTTGAACCGCCCCGGCAGCACGGACCAGGAGGTGGGCGCCACCATCGCCTTTGGGTCAAGCGAGGCGTTAACGCTGACCAACCTGAGTGACACCGCCGAGTTGGACCAGATCATTAATCGGACGATTTAAAGAAGCAAGAGTGCACCAACGGGCGGTTAAGCGGAACCAGTTGCCTGTTGGTGCACGTTTCGGCCATGAGGCCATTTAGGGACGTACCCTTTGGTTCAAGGCGAGGAATCGAGACCGTCCTGTGGCTTGACCTGTCCCAGCGTTCCAACTCATTTTTGGCGGACGGTAGGCGGCAAGCGACTCTTTTTACCGCTATTAAACAACTTGTAACTAACAAAAACGCGTCGTACCAACTTAATGGTGCGACGCGTTTTTTAGAATTGAAATTAGTTGTATCTAGCAAATAGTGGCTTAATCCGCTAATTTTTCGACCAAATCGCTTTGCGGCGTCACGTACACGGTACGCTGACCCGTGAAAATCACGTAACCGGGTTTGGCACCGTTGGGCTTGTGTAGCCGCTTGACGGGTAGATAGTCGACGGGCACGTTACTGGAGTCGCGCCCCTTGGAGAAGTAGGCGGCCAGGTTAGCGGCCTCCATGATGGTGGCGTCGCTGGGGTGGTCGGCGTGAATGATCACGTGTGACCCCGGCATGTCCTTCACGTGCAGCCAGATGTCGGTGCGCTTGGCCGTGTGCAGGCTCAGCTGATCGTTTTGCAGGTTGTTTTTCCCGACAGAGATCTTGGTGCCGTCACTGGCCGTGAAGCGGTCTGGCTTGCTGACCTTTTGCCGGCGTTGCTTCTTGGCCTTCTTTTGGTGGTCGTGGTCCCGCAAATAACCGCCTTGTTGCAGCTCCAAGCGAATATCGACCAGGTCCTTAGGCGCCGCCAGTTCGATCTGAGCCATGATGTTGGTGAAGTAGTCCACGTCGGCCTGGGTGATCTTGAGCTGTTCGTTGACGTAGGTGACCGCGTTTTTGGCCTTTTGGTAGCGTTTGAAGTACTTCTGGGCGTTTTGATTAGCGGATAACTGGTTGGACAGCTTGATCTTAAGCGGCTTATTGTCATCGTAGAAGTTCGGTAGGGACACTTCCGTTTGCCCCCGTTGGACTTGGTTCAGGTAGGTCGTTAAGATCTCACCCTTGATCCGGTACTCATCGGCATTCTTCGTGGCCGCCAGCGTCTTTTGGAGCTTCTTGAGCTTGGTGCGGTTCTTTTTGAGCTCGTTACGCACGACCCGAATCAAGACACTGCCTTGCTGTTGGACCCGGTCCCGTTCGGCCTTGTCCTGATAGTAGGTGTCCAGGAGTTCGCTCAACGTGGCGGCAGACTGTTGCGTGCCGGCAGTGGGGTACGGAAAGGCGGTGAAACTGGTCTTATTCTTCGGCGAGATGGCTAACGTGGGTTGCGGCTGATCGAAGCCGGCGAAGAAGTCCGTAAATTGTGTGGCGTGGTCGCCAGTTTCGTGGAGCTTGGCGGCTAAGGCGGCCGCCGTATCCTTGCCTAAGCCTTGATACTGCTGCTGCAGGGCGTGGGCGAGAACCTCTTGGTTGGGAAATTCCCGAATCGTTTGGTCCAGGTCATCACGGGCCCCCGCAAACGGGTCGCTGAGGTCTTGCTTAGGAGGTTGGATGTACTGGGCCCCGGGTAACAGGAGCCGGTAGCGGTTCTGATCGGAACCGACGTGCTTAATGGCATCCAAGATCTTCATGGACGAGCTGTCGACCAAGATCACGTTGCTGTGGCGCGCCATGATCTCAATGATCAACAGGAGTTCTTGTTGATCTCCCAGTTCGTTTCGAGACGTGAAGTGTAAATGCACGACCCGGTCGTTGGCCACCTGACTGACTTCCTTGAGGATGGCGCCCTGCAAATACTTCCGCAGGATCATGGTAAAGTTCGTGGGGACCGGCGGATTGACGTACGGAATCTGGGTGACTTGGATCCGCGCGTAAGTCGGATTGGCCGACAACAGGATGGGATAATTGTGGCTGTTAGCCCGCACCGTCAACACGATTTCGTTGGCGTAGGGCTGGTTGATCTTACTGATCCGGCCGGTCGTGAGCGTTTGACTCAGCTCGTGGACCATGGCGTGGGTGAAAGAACCATCAAATGACATCGCGGAACAACACCTTTCTATAAATAGATTTATTTTGAATTCGAAAAAAACGGCACAAGTTAAAGTATACCGGCCTGATCGCGGAAGTGCAAAGAAGATCATTCGGATTTCGCGATTAAATCGGTCAAAATCACCAGATTGCTACTTGTGGTCAACAACCAAATCGTTGTACAATACAATCAAAAGGAGTGAGGACCCCATGAAGTCAAGTTTAGCAGCCTTGATTGGCATTAGTAAGGTTCAACAAACGTTGCTCCAGCGCATGACTAAGCAACATCACTTGACCGTTTCCGAATGGCAGCTTCTAGACCATATCGGTGGCGGTGAAAACACCCAAGAAATTTTAGCCGCCAAAACCAATTTAGATACCTCAACCTTGAGTCGTCAACTTAAGGGACTAGTGACTAAGAACATGGTCACCAAGAAAGCCATTGGCCGGGACAAACGTCAGTTGGTATATACAATAACGGAACAGGGCACGGCGACGGCCGAAGATATCAATACGGCCTTTGAGGCGTTGTCAGACGACGTTTTTGAACACTGGTCCACGGATGAACGCAACCTCTTACAGATTTTATTGAACCGGCTGGACAAGAGTATGGACCGGCAACGAATGGTCAAGGGATAATCTCCACGGAGGTTACCAAGACGCGGGGTGAAAATGGCGGGTGTCCTTGACGGGAGAAGAGATTGCCAACTTTACTCGCTCACCGCTTCGACCTGGCCGTTTGTCAATTTGCATTTTTAAGGAGTGAGCACCTATTCAGCACAGATTAGTCATCATTTCATTAGACGCACTGGGCAGTCGAGATCTGGATGAACATCTCGACGAGTTACCCAACCTGCGCCGCTTGGTCACGACCGGGACGCGGGTCCGGCGGGTGCGGGGCATCTATCCGACCCTGACCTACCCGTCGCACACGACGATCATCACCGGTCAATATCCGCGGGAGCACGGCATCATCAACAACACCAAGCTCCAGTCCCAGCGGCCATCGCCCGATTGGTACTGGTATCAACGCGACGTGAAGGTGCCGACACTCTACGACCTGGTCCGTCAACGGCACCGCAAGACGGCGGCCTTCCTGTGGCCCGTGACTGCCGGCAGTAAGATTACGTATAACTTAGCAGAGATCTTTCCGAACCGCATTTGGACCAACCAGGTGCTGGTGTCCTTGAAGGCCAGCAGTCCGGCCTTTCTCTTGCGGATGAACCAAAAGTACGGTCACTTGCGGCGCGGCATTCAACAGCCCGAGTTAGACGACTTCATTACGGCGTGTGCGGTGGACACCTTAAAGACCCGTCAGCCCTGGTTGACGCTGATTCACTTGGTTGACATGGATAGTATGCGGCACCGCTACGGCGTACGCTCCGAGGAGGCCATGGCGGCCTTGAAACGCTTGGATGCGCGCGTCGGTCAGTTGATCGATGCCACGATTGCTGCCGGGACCTTTGGCGAGACCAACTTTGCCATTTTGGGCGACCACTACCAGATCAACGTTGATCACATGATCCATTTGAACCAGGCCTTTGCCCAAAAGGGGTGGTTGACTCCAACGGCTAACGGCACGGTCAAGCCTGACTGGCACGTGTGGGCCAAGTCCTGTGACGGCTGTACGTACATTTACACCCGCAACTTTGCCGATACCAAGACCCTGCGACACCTGTTAGCAGCAACTGAGGGCGTCGAACAAGTCATTGACGGGGCCGCAGCGGCGAAACGGGGCGCGGACCCACACTGCCAATTTATGGTCGAGGCGCAGGCGGGATATTACTTCACGGATGAGACCCAGCGGCCGGCCGTGGTGGAAGCGGTGGATCCCGCAAGTCTGGGACAACCGGATCGCTACCACGGGGTTCACGGCTACGATCCCGACAAGCCGGATTACTTCACGACGTTGGTCTTGAATGGTCCGGCCGTCGTGGCGGGACAAACGCTCGACGAGGCCCGGCTGATCGATGAGGCCCCGACCTTTGCTAAGCTGTTGGGGGTGCAGTTCCCCGAACCGTTGCCGGGTCACGTGTTGACCGCGGCACTAAAGGGGGCCTCTCATGAAATTGACTAAAGAACAGTGGAGTTGGGTCTTGTACGATTGGGCCAATTCCGGATATGGCATCATCGTGACCACTGCTGTCTTGCCGATCTACTTTAAGGGAATCGCCGAAGCGGCTGGGGTCACTGCGGCCAACGCGACGGCTTACTGGGGCTATGCCAACAGTGTGGGCACGCTACTAGTCGCCTTGCTCGCGCCGTTTTTAGGGGCATTAGCAGACTATCAGGGCTTTAAGAAACGCCTACTGACGGGGTTTGCCTCGTTGGGGATGGTTATGACGCTGGGCCTGGCCATCTTGCCCACCGATCAGTGGCAGTGGCTGCTGGTGGTCTACATCTTATCGGTGCTGGGCTATTCCGGGGGCAACCTGTTTTACGACAGCTTCTTGACCGACGTCAGCGATGATCGGCAAATGGACCGGTTGTCCAGCGTCGGCTATGGCTTTGGCTACCTGGGCGGTGTAATTGCCTTTATTTTATTTATGGTCTTACAGCTAACGCACGGTTTTGGTCAGCTGTCGAGTACCGCCGTGGCGCGCTGGGGCTTTGTTCTGGCCGCCATCTGGTGGGTGGTGTTCTTTATCCCGCTGCAACAAAACGTCCACCAACGCCACGCCTTGACCGTCACGCAGGCACCATTGAAGCAAAGCTGGCGGCGGGTCTGGCACACGCTGGGTCACATTCGCCAGCACAAGTATCTGGCCTGGTTCTTGCTCGCGTACTTCTGTTACATCGATGGGGTCGATACCATCTTCACCATGGCCACGTCGATCGGCTTAGACATCGGCATCGACAGTACCACCTTGATCGTCGTTTTACTGGTGGTTCAACTGGTGGCCTTTCCCTTTTCCATCCTGTACGGGTGGTTGGCCGACAAGACCAGCACGCGCCTGGGCATCTTGATTGCCATTATCATGTACTTATTGATTTGTGTCGCGGCGCTTAATTTAAAGACGGTCGGTAGCTTCTGGCTGTTGGCCGTGCTGGTCGGTACCAGTCAAGGGGGGATTCAGGCCTTGTCCCGGTCGTACTTTGGTCGACTGGTCCCTAAGGCGCGTTCCAGTGAGTTCTTTGGCTTTTATAATATCTTAGGAAAATTTTCCGCCGTTTTGGGGCCGGTGCTGGTCGGCATCGTGACCCAATGGACCGGGCAGTCCCGGATTGGCGCGGCTTCCTTGTCGCTGTTATTTATTTTGGGTTTGGTTATTTTCTGGCGGATTCCCCAGTCCGCGGTGGACAATGCCTAGGCGTTGCGCCAGTTTTATGTTATCCTAGGTGAACGAATGAAAAGATAAAGTAGGTGTAAAAATGAAGATTGCTGTGGTCACCGATAGTACCAGCTATTTGTCCGCAGAAGAGGTTGAGCGGTATCACATTCACGTTGTCCCAATTCCGGTGATCATGGATGGTCGCTCCTACGATGAAGATGTTGATATTACCACTAGTGAATTCTACGAACGCTTGAGAAACTCCAAGTCGTTCCCCAGCACGTCCCAACCGCCATTAGGGGAAATGATCAACCTATACAACGATTTGGCTGCCGAAGGATACGATGCGGTGATCAGTATCCATTTGGCCAGCACCATCTCCGGTTTTGTGAATCAGCTGAAAAATATTGCCCCGACGATTGAAAATATCCGGGTGATACCCTATGACTCACAGATCACGGTCAAATTGATGGGTTATTTGGCCATAGAGGCCTCACGAATGGCTGCCAAGGGTGCAGACCCCGAAGCCATCATTGCGCGCTTAGACGACTTGCGGTCCACGATTGGCGAGTACTTCGTGGTCGACGATCTGCAAAACTTGGTGCGTGGCGGCCGGTTGTCCAATGCCTCCGGGTTCATCGGTAGCGTCTTGCGAATCAAGCCGTTGTTGACGTTTGACGACGAGACCCACGAGATCGTGGCCTTTGAAAAGGTGCGTTCCCGGAAAAAGGCGTTGGCCCGCGTGGAACAACTCTTCGTGGAGGCCCAGGCCAAGGTGGATTATCCACTACGGGCCTTGGTCATCAACGCCAATGATCCGGAGGGCGGTCAGGCCTGGGCGAACAAGATTGCGGCCCAGTACCCGGCAATTCCGGTAGAACAATCCTACTTCGGTCCCGTGATTGGGGCCCATCTGGGCGAAAAGGCCTTGGCCTTAGCCTGGATCAAAGATTTCGACCGTGCCTAATCAGCGTGCGTCCCGAGATGGCAATCATTCTTTAGTGACTGGCTGTCCTGGGGCGCATTTTTGGGTTATCGGGGATGCACACAGGGTAAGTGAGATGCACACAGGGTATAAGTGAGAATGCGCATCAACGCATGGAATTGGCGAAATCAGAGACAAACGTCGGCTGGGGTTTCACGATGGCTGATTCTGGCAAGTTAACGTCTGTTAACAACGTATTGGCCGGAAGTTAGTGGCAGACGGTAGGCGGCCAATTTCCACCATAGAGCATTTAACAACTAATTCTCGGATAAGTCGCGGGTTCTAGTCGCTTTTATTTAGAGTGGCAGACGCATAACGCGTGCAAGTCGGCAGTGAGTATGGTATGCTATTTTCTGTAATTAAAATTACGGAGTAGGAAATAAGGCGTCAAGTGCTGGTGGAACGCAATGTGAACACCGGACGAAGGGAATGTGTCCCGCGATCTTATTTCCGCATTGACCGCAGAAATGTGGCAACTCCCTTAGGAGATGTCTGAATTGAAGACGATAGCAAAAACCCAGCTGCCGAAGCTGGATACGTTGAGTATGGTCACCATGGGCCTGTTGATGGCGTTACAACTGGTGATCAGTCGGTTCGCGATTGGGAACAACTTTATTAAGTTTAGTTTTACCTTCCTGATCGTGGCGTTACTGGCCAAGTGGTTTGGCCCCTGGTGGGGGATGATGACTGCGGCCGTGGTGGACGTGGTCGGCACGCTGATGACCGGAGGGCCGTTTTTCATCGGGTTTACGCTCTCAGCTATCTTGGGGTCGTTGATCTATGCGCTGTTCTTGTACCGACAGCCGGCCTCATGGCTACGGATTGCCGCAGCGGCGGTCATCATTGCCGTGGTGGTCAACGCCTTACTAAATACCTTGTGGGTGACCATCATGTACCAGACGCCGTTTTGGAGCCTGTTGCCGCTACGGTTGCTCAAGCAGCTGATTGTGACACCGATTCAAATCGTCTTGCTGTATTGGCTGTTAAATAGTCGGATCATCCAGCAGATTCAAGAACGTTTAAATCGTTAAAATACTGATAGATCAAACGCCGCCGTGGTGTTAGCCGGGCGGTGTTTTTTAATGGGGTGCTGCAGGGGAGATTAAATAAATTACTTTAACTTACAATAACTAACACAGCCCCCAACAACTTCCCAACACAAACCCGCATCGCTAGTCAAACTAGTCACCAGGGTAAGGGCAGTGGCCGAACCTTTAACTTTTTCTTTGGAATCGGCCACTTGGCTTGCGTCTATGGGGATTTTCGATTATAACGAGGAAAGATAAGCATCCAGGGAGGAACAACACATGCAACAACTTATACGATTATATAAAAAGTATCAAGACATCTTAGCCTACCTGATTTTCGGGGGGCTGACCACGGTGGTGAACCTGGTCGTCTTCTACGTGACGGTTACCCTCTGGGGCTGGAATTACCAGGTCGGCAACGTGTGGGCGTGGTTCTTGTCCGTGCTGTTTGCCTACGTCACCAACCGGGTGTGGGTCTTTCATTCCCATTTCACGACGGTCAAGGCGCTGTTCAATGAGGCCGTCTCCTTCTTCTTGGCCCGGGGTGCCACGTTGATCATGGACATGGCCATCATGTGGACCGGGGTGTCTCTGTTGCAGCAAAACGAGATGCTCACCAAGCTGGTCGACCAGGTCGTCGTGGTCCTGGCCAATTATTTCTTTAGCAAATGGTTCGTGTTTAAGAAAAACAAGGGCAAAGCTTCATCCGTTAACGAACGCGATTAAAAAATCCCGCACCATCCAGTCTTTGAACCGGGTGATGCGGGATTTTTGGTAACGTTGACTGGCGAAAATGGACCGGAGCACGGTTGGGGAGCTTTGAGCCGCAACGTGTGCCACCAGGCAACTGATTCCGCTTGATACTGAGAGGTTGTCTTGAAATCATCAGGCCGTGACCTGATGGGCGTGTTGTGGGTGCTTGGCAGTGAGACGGTAGACGACCGCGACCGCTAAGCCGCCAATGAGGATGCCTAGCGCGTTGGCCAAGACGTCGTTGATGTCACTGCTGCGGTTGATCAGCCAGTGGTGGGACAAGACATATTGGATCGTTTCCACGCTGCTGCCGAAGAACAGCCCGGAAAAGCCGACGCCCAGTAGTGATAGTCTGGGCAGGACCCATTTAAGCAGTAGGCCCAACGGAATCGTTAAGACGATGTTTTCTAAAAAGCCAAGGTTGAAGACGTCAAGCGTCGTTAGGTTCACGCGACCGATGCCCACGGGCATGATATAGATGGCTGTGCCGTCAAACGAAATGGGCGTGAAGAGGATGGCGGCCAGGCCGGTGAAATAGCCGAGGACTAAGAGCGCCAACCAACGCCGCTTGCCGCCGGTAGCCAAGATGAGCAGGCCGCTGAGTCCAGCCATTAAGATGATCAGTAATAAGGGTTCCCAACGCATCGAATCACCTCCAAGTGTGTGATTAAGTGTTCTGTCGATTAACATGGTTCTACCCTACACCTAAATGTGCATCCGGGGGGCATTTTGCCGCGAGCTTTAAGGTTTCTTGGCGGCATTAGGAAAAACCTAAGAAGTTCGTCACAAAATCATCACACGTTTTGGCAAAGTTGTTTGCCCCACACCGCCATAAAATCGGGTATACTGTGAAGCTAAGAGGTGAGGAAAATGACAGATGAGACGCAACGAGATTTAGCGGACAACCAAGCCAATTGGGACGACCGGGCGCGGGTCCACATGAACTCGGACTTTTACGACGTACCCGGACTGGTGGCCGATAGCAGGCAAATCACGGCGACGGTCCAGCATGACTTGGCCGTCCTCAAGCCCTGGTTGCCACACCAAAGTGTTCAAGGACAGGACTTGTTACACCTGCAGTGTCACATTGGCACGGATACCTTGTCTTGGTCGCGCCTGGGGGCAACGCACGTGACGGGACTCGACTTCTCAGAGCAGTCACTGGCCTATGCCCGTGAAATTGCGACTAAGGCCCAGGCCCCGTTGACCTTTGTGGCCGGTGACGCACGGTTTGCCGACCGGGTGATTCAGCGGCAATTTGACGTTATCGTGACCAGCATGGGCACCATCACCTGGTTGCCGACGCTCACGGAATGGGCCCAGTCGATTGCGACACTGCTAAAGACGGGTGGGACTTTCTTGATTCGTGACGACCATCCCTTGTTAAACGTGTTGGACTTTGCATCCTGGGACGTGCACGCGGATTACTTTAACGCAGGTGCCTCGACCTACGAGAGTGATAGCTCGTACACGGACCATTCTGCCGGTCAAATCAAACACACCACGAATCACAACTGGAATCATGATTTCCAGGAAATTACCAGTGCCTTACTACAGGCTGGGTTGCACATCGCTTTTCTGGGCGAGTATCCGCGAACGGAGTGGCCAGCATTACCAGACCTGGTCCAACGCGGCGACTGGTTCGAGTTACCCGCGGGGGCGCCACAGATTCCGTTGACGTTCGCCTTGGTGGTTCGCAAGTAAGGCTGCGGGAATGGTGGCTTGTTCACTGAGACTCGTGAGACCAGGCGCCTGAATCAGTCGCTTGCCACTATAACGTGGTCAACAATTAATCCTAGCGCCATGAGTTTCATCGTAACGATTGGCGTCAAAAATAGTCGTTTTCAGCCTCACAATACGACCTGGCCGTCTATCGTTGGATTGCTGGGGTGGACTCTCGGCTATGTTAGTGCATGCCATAACAGTCGTCTTAACCCCAGATAATAGCGGCATTGACGACTAGTCTATCATTAACACAGTATCGCTGATAGCCACCAACTTGCCGGAGGCAGCCAGGGTGGAGCCGGCTGTGTCGGCGATGTTGGCTGAGGTTCTTTCTCAGCCTACAGCGCGGGACGACTTGAGAGACTGGCCGGTTTTGCCAGGCTTTCAAGCGAACCGGAAGACCGCTCCTCAGGCTGGAGGTGTTCCCCAGAGCAGGCGGAACCCTGGCTGACGCAGGTACTTGGTTTCATCAATTTAGGTGTCAGAACGCCGCTGTTACAGTAATTAACGCGTTAATTTTCGGCTTTTAACCTTTAGCTAACACCAAAAAACGACCGCGCCAGTTGACCAACCAACTGACGCGGTCGTTTTATAAGTGATACCGAAACTAGTGATTAGCTAGGGGCTACTGACAACGTCCAGGTGACGGTGCTTTGGTAATCTCCGGCAGTGATCTTCGGGTCAGCCGCAAAACTCAGCTGGCTGTCGGTCACGTCGAAGGTCTGACCATCGTAGTCACTCGACGTATAAATCTTGGTGGCGGTATTCGTCGCTGGAATGTTTTCATCCAGCCGTGCAGTCGGGTCATAGAGATCGAGGATTACGGCGCTCAGCTGCCCCGTGTCACCATCGCTAAGGGCGAAGGGTGACAGGCTCGCTGTTAACGTCCAGTCACCCCCGGTCTCTCGGCTATCCATGACGCTTAACTCACCGTTATCATTGCCGTCGTAATTACTCCCGCTAGTGGCTTCATCTAAGTTCTCCAAGGTGGTATTGTCCTGACTGACTGAAGCAACATCCGTACTCCCAAAGTTGAAGTTAGGCACCGCCGTCAGTGACAACAGGCCACTTTTATTGACGGTTAGGAGTGCCGCGTTGGTATTGACCGTCTTGGTACTCCCATTCACGGTGTAGTTCAACGTTGCGTAGTACGCGGTGCCATTGTCGCCACCGACAGTGGTTTTGCTAACGGTGTAACTCGATGCGGTCGAGTTGAGCGCCGTGGTGGTGCCGTCATCGACCTTGTACCAGTTTGCCACGGTCATACCGTCGGGAAGATTATTCAGCGTAAACGTCGCGTCACTGCCTTCATTGACGGTGACGTTTTGCAGCGCGCCGACGGTAATCTTGGTAGAATCGCTGCGGCCATTGCTGGTCCCGGTGATGGTGACGGTGCCGTGGTCGTTAGCCGTGCCGTCCATGGTACTGGACGTGTTGGCGGCCGTCACGTTACCGTAGGCGTCAACTGAAGCCAGCGAGGGGTTACTGCTGGTCCAGGTGACGGGGTCGGTCGCGTTGTCTGGCGTTAACGTCGCGTGCACGGTTGTGGATTCGCCGTTGTATAAGGTGTTACTGTCGGCCGAGACTTGAATATCGGTCGTGGGGACCCGGTCGGGCGTGACGGTGACCGTCGCAATGCGTGACCATTCGTTGTAAAAGAGGCCCAGTCCGGTAAAATCATATTCACATTGGAACATGAGCGGCGTGTCTTTCGTGACCTCCGGCGCGGTAAACGTGTAGGTCGTACTGTTGGTGCCAACCTGTTGATAGGTACTGCCACCGTCCGTAGATTCCCACCAGACGTACTTCCGACTGCCCAGTGGGTTGGTCGCAGTTTCCAAAATGTTCCGCGTCCCTTTAGCGGAAAGGGTCACGCTGTGTCCAGAAATGACGTTGGAATCAATGGGTTGCTGGGTAAACCCACCAGTCAGGTTGATCCCGAGAATCGACGTAGGAGGCGACGTTGGTGTTTGCGGGGCGCTGGTCGCCGCGTGGGCGGTGGGACCAGCAACCAGCCAGCAGCCCACCAACGCGACGAGACTGATCAGTAGGCCTCGTAAGAAACTTTCCCAATTTCGCATAATGATTCCTCCCGTCAAGACTTCAAATGGGATTGATCCTCGTCTGTGGACTTCGCGGCAGTGGTGTCCGTGTCAGTCGTGGTGGCATCTTTAGCTGATAAATCTGCATCGTCATCATTATCATCATCGTCTTGAGAACGACGCTTGCCTAACCAGTAGGCCAGCAGCAATAACAGAATTACCAGCAGGATGGCGAGCAGCAACCAGATCCACCAGTAGTTCGGTTGCTTCGTATGCAACGTCTCATTGTGGGCCCGGGCTAACTTCGCCGAAATAGTAAAGTTACGACTGAAGTTCCAAACCCGTTGGCCACTGGTGGCGTGCACCTTTAACGTGTATTCACCAGCAGCTAGCGGCTTCTTGCCCAAGCCAATGCCCAGGTTAAACCAACTGTTGGGCGCCATTGAGCCGTTCTTTAACGACTTGGTCAACACTTGCTGGTGACTACTGGTCTTTAAGACCCGAGCGTGGACGTCAAACTTGCCGAAGAGGGCTGGCGTGACGTTGCGCAACTTGGCCAAGACTTGCGGTTGACCATTTTGTTTCTTCGCCGTGACGCTAGCCAATTTCAGATTGATCGGTAAGACCTGGTTGGGTTGACACCACAAGGCAACGGCGACGACTTCCGCATAACGGTTCTGCAGCGTAAAGTTACCGCTAGAAGTCGAACGGTGCGCCTTGGGGTTGGTGACGAAGAGGCCACCCAAAACCTCGCCGGTAAAGCCACTGGCGGGGGTCCGAACGGTAAACGTCACGGTCTTACCTTGGCGTGGCGCTAAATGCAAGGTGACGGGGCCAGAAGTCATGTCCTTAAACGTGGTCTGCGCAGAAGAATCCGTACGGTTCGATGGGACATAAACGGCTTGACCGCTGTCAGAAGTCGTGGCGTTGATGGGACTGACCACCAGCGTCCGGGGTGCCTTATTGGGATTCGTCACGGACACTTTGATCGTACGCGCACTGCCGGGTTGTACCTTGAGGTCGAAGTAGTTGGCTTTTTTAGAAAGCTGGTCCTTCGGCAGCAACGGGGTAACGCCGAAGTCCGATTCTGGATCGGAAGCCGCGTGCGCTGAAACCAGCGAGCCACCGCCCACCAGACTGATCAGCGCCAGAAATGCTACGAGCCACCATTTAAACCTGTTCAAATTCATTGTCAGCACCACCTTAGTCATCAAATCACATCAACGTTAAGCAGCCGTAGTTGCGGTTGGAGCATCTTGCAAAGCCCAGTACAGCGTTGAGTCGTAGGTCCCAGCAGAAACATTGGATTGCTTACCGATTTGCAGATCAGTTTCGTCAGAATTCAAAGTTGCAGTGTTGCTACCTTCACCGGTCTGAGCAGGAGCGTTCCAAACGGTTTCTGGGTTAGCAATCCAGTCGTTGGTCACGGTACCCTGTGGCAAAGCGACAGCGTTTGGTGCTGGGGTCTCCGTGTTATCAGAGGCACCCTGCGTGAAGAAGAGGTTCAGCGAAGAGTTGGTAATGGCCGATGCGGATCCACTCAGTAAGGTGAAGGGTCCCATCCCAACGGTCAATGACCAGCCGGCATGCGTCCCCCGGTAGTCGGAAACATTTAAGTTACCGTTGTTGTTCCCATCGTATCCGGTCCCAACAGTCGTACTACCAGAAGCCATCTTCAAGGTTTGCGTGGTTTGTTGCAGGTCGTTAACAGTCGTACTGCTCAGTAAGACGTTTGGTACGGCGTTCAACGTCAACATCCCCCCTGTCACTGAGAATTGGGCGTTAGACATCGCCTCCGCGTTACTGGTGGCAGTGGCTGCGTACCCGGTCGAAACCGTCGTTAAGTTACTACTTTCGGTCCCAGGACCAGCCGCGTTGGCAACCATTGGGGATAAACCTAAAGCTAAAGCAATCACAGCGAGACTACTGCCGGCACGATTGATAATTTTCTTGATGTTCATCATCATAAATTCCTCCAATCTAATTGTGCCAAGTCTGAACCAGCCAACTTGACCGTCAAATACGTAACCAAGTCAGCCATCAAAACATCTTAATTGTATTTGATTAAGTAACCATTTCCTTCTCTGCAACTCTATAGTAGCAGGTCCATTCAGCGACTTAGAGAGATTAGCTTATTTTGAGATGTCTGTATACTAACCGCTAATAGTGAGATATTTACTTTGACAATTCTCCGGAATCGTCGCCATTAGTGGGGGAGCCTCAGCGATTTGGCGGGTAGATTGACCGGACAGTTAGAGAGATTGTGTCTAGTAGTTAACGGCTGGTGGCGATGGGCCACGGCTGGGGCTTAAAAACAACCGGTTGCAGCTGCATTAATCGCTGGCCACAATTTGGCTGACCTGTCAATTATTTTAATAGCAGCCGTGAATTGTGACACCTTGCTAATAATGTGCAAAGCTAGGGACGGCCGCGCAGGTTAGCTGGGGCGATCAACCTGGTCGAGGTCGGTGAGCCGTCGTGTTAACGCCCTTGCCCGTAGCGAATCCCTTGTGGTAGAGTGGAAGTCTAACCGAGGAAGTGACGGCTATGTCTGTGCCTCATCGCCGGGGGGTGTCCGGCAACGTTTCGCACAAGAATTTGCGATAAGCATTCGCCTAACAGCCGGTTGCCTGAATGACCGGGTTTTGGCTGTTGACGCAAGGAGAAAAAATTGGATCTAAAAGAAATTACGCAACTGAATCAAATCTTAAAAACGGTGGCGACCTATACCCACAGTCAGCGGGCGGCCGACGCCTTGCAGGCGACTTCGAATCAGACCGACCTGGCCACGGTAAAGCACCAATTGACGCTCACGGCGGAGGCTCATCGACTCTTGGCCCACAACGTCTTATTTACGTACTTTGACCTAGACCAGCTGACGGCCTTACAGACCAAGCTTGATCAGGGATTACTGTTAAACGCCACGCAACTGGGGCTGATCAGTGAATTTCTGACCAACTTGCAGCGGCTCAAGACCACCTTGCACACGCATCAGGAGCTGGCACCGCACCTGGATGAAGCGCTCCAGCCGGCCAGTCACCTAGGCGGCCTGCAGGAACAATTGGCGCACGTCATCGTCCACGGCAAGATTGCCGACGACGCCACACCCAAACTGGCGGAGATTCGCCGGCAAATGGCCAAACAGCGTCAACAGGTCCAGGCGGCACTGACACAATTTGTCCAAAAACACGCCCATTCCGTGCGCAGTACGCGACTGATCACGCGCAACGACCGGGTGTCCGTACAGCTCAAGGCCAGCGAAAAACACCGCTTCAGTGGCCAAATCATCGACCAGTCCGCCACCGGCTCCACGGTCTTCTTCGAACCGGCCACGGTCGCCAAGAAGAGTGCCGTGTTGGCCGGTCTGGTTGCCGATGAGAGCGCCGAGGTCTACCAGCTACTGGTCACCTTGACGGGCGACGTTTTGAACAGTTGGGACGACTTGACCAAGAACCAGGACCTATTGAGCCAATTTGACCAGATCATGGCCCGCGGGCAGTACGGCTTGGAAACAGCCAGTCGCATCCCCGAGTTAAATACGGATCAGCATATTAAGATTGTCGCGGGCCGGCATCCCTTGCTTAAGGATGCGGTCCCTCTGGACGTCGAACTCAACTCGCAACAGGGTCTCATGATCACCGGGGCCAATTCCGGTGGGAAGACCGTGGTCTTGAAGACCATCGCGTTGTTTGCGTTGATGGTCCAGGTCGGCTTGGAACTGCCCGCCGCAGCTGGTACGCAGATGGCCGTCTTCAATCAATTCTGGGTCGACATTGGCGATAACCAAAGCATCACGGCCCAGCTGAGTACGTTTGCCGCCGAGATGACGACGCTGGTCGACATGACCGATCATATCCAGGCCAACGCCTTGGTCCTGTTGGATGAAATCGGCAGTGGGACCGACCCAGAGGAGGGCTCGGCGTTGAGCATTGCCATTATCGAGTACCTCCGCCAGCAACACGCCACCATCATTGCCACGACCCACTTTAGCGCTATCAAGGCCTACGCGGTGGACTGTCCGACCTTCATGACGGCCACCATGGCCTTTGACCCGCAGACGCTGCAGCCAACGTATCGCTTGTTGCTGCACCAGGTCGGGGATAGTGAGGCCATCTGGTTGGCAGAGCGGTTAGGCTTGGCCCAGCCGATCATCGCAGCCGCACGGCAACGGTTAGCGGAAAAGAAAGCTTCAGAGTCGTAACAAAAATAAGTAAGAGTGGGCCGAAAGGTGGTTAGCAGTTTTAAGCGACCCGCTGCCTTTGGGCACACGTTTCACCCATTTAATGGTGATATCAAAAACAGGTCTGGAATGTTTTGTTCCAGACCTGTTTTTGACGAGTCATCGTTTCCGTTGCCAGAACCAGTACAGGCCGCCCAACAACAGGACCACCAAACCGGCGCGTAACCCCCAGCCAATCAGCCAAAGCGTCAGGAATTGCTGAAAGAGTGGTTGCCAATCAGTCGTTAGTAAATTAGTCATGAGCAGCCCCCGCATTGGCTTCTGTCGGCAGTGGCGCGACCAGGAGTTGCAGGTTGCGGGCAAAGGCGGCTTGGGTGAGTGGGGCTAAGAGCCGCAGGAGATAGGTTAGGGCGGCAGAATTGGCTAGGGTTAGTTCCTCCGTGAGGTGCGTTCCCGTCGGCGTGGCCATCAGCGTGAACGTCAAGGTGTAAGCCAGGTGCTCGCCGACACTGTGGTACTGGACCTGGGTCGCGGTGGTGGTGACGGTGACGTCTTCGCTGTGATTGAGGGCCGGCTGCTGGCGAGTGAGGTGGCTACCAGTGGACGTCGGTGTGACCTGGGTGATCGCCGGGTTCCAGCGCGGTAGGTCGGTCAAGTCGAGCAACCGCGCGCGAATCTGTGCGGGCGAAAGGGACGTGGTTAGCGTATTTTGAAACAAGGGTGTCTGAGTCATCTGTAAAACCTGCTTTCATTAGGATGACTTGAGAATACCCCGATACGGGCCGCGTGGGTAATCGCTATCTTGATAATTGTTCGATTCAGCTGCGAGTGTTATTTTTGCCTGACTTCGGGTATCATAAAGGTAACGAAATTAACGGAGGCGGAAGCGATGTTAAAAGACAAACAAGTTGTGTGGGCGATTCATCAGATGGAAGCGGAAATGGGGCCGGTGGGGCCATCACTGGACTCACGCACGCCGTTTCAGTATCTGGTCTCGGTCATCTTGAGCGCCCAGGCCACGGATGTTTCTGTCAATAAGGTCACCCCGGTGTTGTTTGCCAAATACCCGACGCCTAAGGATCTGATGGGAGCCGACGTTACCGACGTGGAGACCATCATCAAGAGCGTCGGCCTCTTTCACAACAAGGCGCGCAACATTATCAAGACGGCCCGCATCGTCCATGAGGACCTCAATGACGTGGTGCCAACTGACCGTAAAGGCATCATGGCCTTGCCGGGTGCGGGGCGTAAGACGGCCAACGTCGTATTGAGCGACGTCTTTGACCAGCCGACGTTTGCGGTGGACACCCACGTTTCCGCTATTTCCAAACGCCTGCACTTCGTTGACCAGTCCGCATCCCCCTTGCAGGTCGAAAAACGCATCGTGGCGGTCCTGCCGCCGGAAGAGCTGCACCAGGCGCACCATACGATGATCGAATTCGGTCGGAAATATTCCATGAAATTGACGCCGGACCGAGAAGTTTGCCAACTGATCAAGGATTGCGACCAGCTGAATGAGGAAAATGAGGCGTTGGGTTAACGAGGGAGCGGTTTGATGACGGTCACATTGATTGGCGATTGCCATGCGGCGGCTGATGATTTGCGTGTGCTCTTGCAGGCCCCCGCGTTACAGACCGGGCGGCTGGTCTTTTTAGGCGACTACATCGACGGCGTCGCGACGCGGGCAGGGACCCTGCAACCGGCGCCTTTAGACCCCTTGGGCGTACTGGACATCGTGATGGCACAGGTGGCCGATCACGGTGACGTGGCCTTATTGGGCAACCACGATGACTTTTGGGTACAAACGGCCGCGGGCGATGACCTCAGCTATCAAACGTGGCGACTAAACGGCGGGGCCAAGACCTGGCGACAACTGGGCATCCACTCGAGCAATCTTGCGGCGGTGAAAGCCGCACTGACGCATGACCCGCTGCGGCGCTACACGGCTTTTTTGCAGCAGCTACCCTTGTTTTGGGCAACGCCTGAGCTATTGGCGATTCACGCCGGATTAGACTGGGACCGGCCATTGTCCGCTCAGGCGCGCGATGACCTCCTGTGGATCCGTGACGACTACTACTTCGACCGTCCCGGTCACTGGCACCGCAACCTGACGAATCAGGTCATCATCACGGGACACACGCCGGTTCAAACGCTGCGCGACGACGGCTATGGCATGATCACGATGCAAGCCGACGCCCACGACACGCCGCGCTACCTCATTGACGCCGGCAGTCGCTCTGGGGCGGCCAATGGGGGCATCTTTGCGCTGACGTTGGCCGCTGACGGGACCGTCCTGGCCAAGACCTGGGTGATCAATGGCCGAGTCGTTGACGGTAATTTGCCCCATTTTAAATAGGACCTAGTTACCCGTACTGGATGAGTTGGCGGCCGCTTGCGCCTGGCGCTTGACGTAATCGATAGCCAGCACCAGCCCAACCAGTAGGAGGCTGTCGGTATCATCTTGAATGGTGATCTCATATTTGTCGCCGACACTGAACCAACGTTTGGCCACGGTGCCAATCACTTGGCCGTAGCGGGAGACGGTAAAGTTCATGTCCCAAAAATCACCGGTCACGCTGAGGCCGGCCGCCACCAGCTCGTAGCGTGGCTTTACGAGACTGAACTGTTTTTGAATCGTCGCCACCGGCTGACCACCAATTTCTAAGTCAAAGCTGGACAAGAAGTGGAGCGGCCGTTTGGTCACGCTGGCGACCACGTGGTCCTGTAAGTCGAGGATGTCAAAGTGCTTGGGAATCTTAAACAGACTGCCCTGGGCGCGGTAGACCGGCTGTTCACGGTCGTCGTAAATGGTGAATTTCTCGCGGACGGACCAGATTTTTTGATCTAAATAGAGTTTACGCATGAGGTGTGCTCCTATCTTGTGGTTGGGTTGCGGGTTGTGATACCGGAATTTTTAGCGCATCGCCAGGATTAGGGTAGCAAATGGCCACCGGCTAATGCTGCCGAGGCCTGGGCAATACTTTTTTGTAAATCGGTTTCCGTTGTCATGGGGTGGCGCCTTTCAACCAGTTGCACAGCTGGCGACTATTAATGTTACTGCATAATTGCCGTGGTTAGTGATGTGAGTCAACTGAATCGACTAGTCAAACGCTTTCTGCAACGCTAAACTTTTGGACGATATTCGTTAGGGCAACTATACAGGAAGAATGAGCATAAATCAAAACGGAAAACGTTCATGTGCTGACATCAGCTATGGCATAAGATCTTTAAATCTTTGCGCGATATTGCTTTGATGTCATCCCAAATAATGATTTGAATTTCTTTCCAAAATAACTGGCAGATTGAAAAAATATTTATAGGAATAAGGCGAATTTGTAGGAATAATTTAATTTAATTGACCAGAGTTCTTTGGATTATCATCGAGCACATGTAATTACTTATGTAATTACATGTGCTATAATTATTTAAAAATGGAGGAATTGAAATGACAGTTAAGGCACGTAAACAAGGAAACTCTTTAATGATAACTCTACCTAAATACTTGAATATTGAAGAGGGGACTACTTTTGATGTTCGTAAATCGACTGATGGGACGATTGAACTGATTCCGTTCAAAGAAATTCCTTCCTCCATGGATGAATTATTTGAAGATTGGCATGGTAAATATAAAACTGATTCCGAGATGAAAGATTGGGATGTCGCTAGGCCTGAGGGGAAAGAGATATGGTAGAAAGAATTCCTAAAGCAGGGCAAATCATTTATATTAATTTTTCTCCTTCAGCCAGTAGTGAGATTGTAAAACAAAGGCCAGCAGTCGTTGTGAGCAATAATATATTGATGAAAACCAGTGATTTTGTCTGGGTAGCGCCTATCTCACACGGAACGTATAACGGGGTTGATTATCCATTGCACGTAAAACTGGATTCCAGAACAAAAATTGATGGAAATGTTTATGTTGAACAGTTGAAATCATTTGATTATCAAGCTAGAAATTGGGAATTTGTTGAAGATCTTCCTAGTGATATATTTGATGAAATCAGGAAAAAGGCAGTTTTGGTATTAAAATGAATACGCAATTTGTAAGAACAAGTTAGCCACAGGATCAAATACTGATACCGAGGGACTCTCAGGGGCTTGGAGAGGAGCGATATGCCTCATGATGCGCCCCCTTGCTGCTCTAAGAACGAGACGACTAATCATTCCAGATTAGGCCTGAGCGGTGTGAGTCCGCGGAGATAGATGTGGCGCTGCTAAGTCATCGTTACCTAAACTGCCGTGTTATTGCCGTTAGCATCGATGGCTAAGCTTAACTCAAAATGGTAAGCAGATTGGTCGCTTTTTGGGACGTAATCGCGTACATACAAGTACGAAATGAGGTGCTAACAATGGCTTTAGCTGCGACACAAAGTGCATTTAGAACACATATGAAAGACTATTTGGATCAAATCAACGATGAAGACGAAACGGTTTATGTTGCTCGCTCTAATAATCGCGCTGTGGCAATTGTTTCACAGGAGAAGATGGATTGCGTTGAAAGCCAAGGAAGACTCCTTAGAGTATGCAGTTGCTCGTGATCAGCTGATTCGCCGCGGGGTCCTACCGGATGATGAGATTGTTACGGCAGACAATCAATATTGGAACCAATTTTAGCAATGGAACGAAAGCTGAGATTTAAGCCCAGAAAGACGTTTGATGCTGATCTCAAACACTTGGCGACAATTGATCATCAGATTGTTGATGAAGTTCGTGCCGCCATTGAAATCTTATTAACCGGACGCGCCTTGCCAGCTGAGTTTGGCGATCACCAACTTCAACGCCGGTTGGCTGGCTATCATGAGTTTCAATTACGCGATACGTCAAAGGGACAACAGCCTAGTGAACGTAACGGTGTCGTGGTCATTTACGCGATTGACGAAGATGACCTCATCCTAATTGGCATTCGCATAGGCACGCACGATAAGTAGTTTTTTAAACAGAATCATGCTAACAGATGAGATGATTAGATGTTTAATTATCATCAGCCAAAGAGCCGTAAATTAGGATTGAACTATCGTAACTCATAGTTCAATCCTAATTTGTTATTAATTGGTTAAATAAAACCACAAGTTTTACTTGTGGGGGTGAAAAAAGGCTTTAGCCCAAAACACCCTTTCGATATACTATTTAACGGCTACCAACCAAAAAATAGTATCGAAAGGGTGTTTTACATGTCTAAAAAGTCTAAAGACGATAGTAGCTTAGCACATACTAGATGGAATTGTAAGTACCACATAATCTTTTGCCCCAAGTATCAGCGAAAAGTTATTTTTGGAGAATTGAGAGCAGATGCTGGTCACATCCTAAGAAGACTTTGTGAGTTAAAGGATGTTGAAATAATTGAGGCACATGCAATGCCAGATCATATCCATATGCTGGTTAGGATTCCACCCAAGATGAGTGTTGCAAGTTTTATGGGATATTTGAAAGGGAGAAGCGCTGTGATAATTCACGAGCGTCATGCAAATCTAAAGTATAATTATGGAAATCGAAGTTTCTGGGCCCGTGGATATTACGTGAGTACAGTGGGCTTGAACCAAAAGACAATTGAAAAATATATTCGCAATCAGGAAGCTGAGGATCGTGTAAATGACAGCATGACGAAGCGTGAATATCGAGATCCGTTTAAGAAGTAAAAAACTACCAAGGCAACGAGAGTCAGCAGTTGGTAGTCTTTTGTTGGGCCCCTTTAAGGGGCTTTTTGCGTGTGATAAGCCCCTTAAAGGGCGGTTATAAAGCCACCAGCTGTGCTGGTGGATGTTTACTTTGATTCAACGCTTGTTGTAAAAGTTAATCCACTCAGTCATGGCTTGAATGTAAGCACCTAATAACTGACCGTCTATGATTGGTGGCCACAACACGGTATGATTACCTCATCAAATAAATTGCTGAGGTTTTTTTATGGATAAACCAGATATCGTACAAGTCAAACAAGAATGCGATGGAGGTTACTAGAATGGAAAGCGCGAATGAAGGTACCAACATTCGCACAACAACTTTATATCCAGCAGCCATTAATACTGAGCTGTTAAATCATATCGGTGATCAAACGACGGCGACAAATATGAAGAAATTTTATCAACAACATGGTATTTCTCCCGCAGCGATTGCTCGAGTCGTAAATTTTGCGATTGACCAACCAGAAGATGTAGATATTTCGGAGTTTACGATTTACCCAACTAATCAGGCCTAGTCTCAATGGTTTCATCAACGGTAAAGGTCCCTCTAGTTTCATGTTTCTGATTTTTACGTCGGAATTTATCTGGAAGTAAAGATGCGTTAAAATCAATCAAGCCGCCATATATCCAGTTGTAGATTGACTTTATACAAAAGCCGAATTTGCATGAGATCTGCTCAGGCGACCAAGTTAGTTCCAGATGATGCTTAATCAAGGTAGAATCATCTTTAGTTAGGATTGAGCGACGTCCACATTGATGCCTTTTATTGTCTGAATGCTTTTGAGTTCATAACTGATTGTCGATTTAGACAAACACATTCTTCTAGCAATTTCGTTATTAGAATATCCAAATTTAAGATTAGTTTAAAAATATTTGACTTTACGTAAAAGTGAATTTAGATCATTTTCACAGAATTCATCAGCTCTTCAACAGTAATAGTTTTAAGGTAAGCAACTGTTGAATCCTCAGTATCAACGAGGATATCATCAAGTTTGTTGTTAAAGTCTTCTACATCAATGATCTCTTCACCTGCATGGTATTCGAATTCAACTTTATCTTTTTTGTTTGGTGCGTTTACCGCTATTGCTCGATAAATTTGCAATAAACTTCGATATGCTGTTTTCGTACATAAAATGGAAGTTTAGATTCAGCATCCATGTCATATAAAGATGACTCATTAAAGTTTGATTGTTCTTGCTTTTAACCAAGTTTCTATTTCTTCAGGAGACTCCACCGAACCTCTATCTAGCCACTCCTTAATCCATCCATACATTCCATATAGGTAAAATGATTCTAAATAAATCTCATAATTGTTGTCAGCATGTTTGTTCAAGAGGATTTTTTTGAGAACTGGGACGATCAACCGTAAATAGCCGCGCCGATTTAGCAAATTATATAATTCTTTATTATCATTTAAATGGCAAAATATGCCAGCCAAGAGTGAGTCATTTCGGCCAAAGTCTCGTCGCTCCTGATCGAAATTTGCCTCGTTCTCAAGGTACCAATCCATCATGATTTTGTTGCAATAATTGGCTAAGATTGCTTCCATGTCTTGGAAGTTTCGATAGAAGGAAACTCGACTTATCTGTGATACTCTGGATAATTCGCTGACGGAAATTTGATTTAATTCCTTTTCTTTAAGTAATTGTAAAAGGGCCTTTGTCAATTCATCTTTGGCAAAGGTTTGTTTTTCTGCATTATTCATGTCTTTACAAAACCCCTTTGATTGTTTCATTTTAGCAATTTGGAGCGATACTTTCTAAAAATACTACCAAACAATGTTACACTTGTAAAGTCGTAAGTGAACAGATAGTAACATCGAATAAGGGAATTTAATATTCACGATAGGTAGCATGCTCTTTATTCGAAATTACTTTAAACAGTGTCAAAGCTGGTTGGATAAAATTTGAGGATGGGATAGAAATCAAAATGAAAAAAATTATGTTTATAGTAGTGAAAATTTTTGGGATCATATTGGCTTCATTGTGCCTCTTATTGTTTGTCTTTGTTTTAGGTCCCAATCACTTATTAACAACTCAAATTGGTAGTATTTTTTTCCCATTGGCTGCTGGTCGTCTTTTAGTTTTGTTGATTCTCTTAACATTAGCGTCACTGGGATTCGTTGGATGGATAATCAAACAAAAACGGAAGCCAGGAAAATTTTTAATCACGTTAACTTTAGTATCTATAATTGCACTTTTTACTGGTGGAACCGAATGGCTGATAGAAAGAAATGTTGTTCGTGAAAATGGCGGTCAGATCAGTTTAATGGGAGATAAAAGTATTTCTACAAGTGCAAAACCGGATACACAAGTTAGTTTTGCTCATCGGGAAGGTAAAGATTTGAAAGTGTCCGTCTATAAAAATAAAGGGATAGCGAAAAAACAAAAACAGCCAGTCTATATCTATATTCATGGTGGTGGCTGGGCTTCTGGCGATTCAGAATCATCAGCTTGGCTTCATCGTTCAATGGCTGACAAAGGATATGTCGCTTTTAGCATCAACTATCGATTAGCAACAGGTAACCATCCAAATTGGCGAACTGCAACTGATGATGTAGTCGATGCAATCAAATGGATAAAAAGTCATGCTGCTGAGTATGGTGGTGATGGTGAACACATTCTCCTTTCAGGCGAATCAGCGGGTGGTCAGCTTGCACTGCTTTATGCTGGTCTAGTTTCAAGTGGCAAGATAGAAGCACCGATTCCAGATGCAGTCGGTGTAATGTACCCAGCTATCGATATGACGTGGACAGCTAAAAATGGGCGTTATCTAAGTAGCAATGTTATTCCTGGAATTGTTGAAAAGTATCTCGGTGGAAATTTAACAGCACATAAAAATAGACTAAAGTCAGTGTCACCGACAAACTATATTAACGATAAGTTTCCGCCCGTTTATATCATTCATGGTCAAAAAGACACTCTGGTAACTATTACAGGATCTGAAAAATTTGTCAGCAAACTTAATCAGGCAGGTGGGCAAGCAAAACTAGTTAAGATTCCTTTTGCTAATCATGGAATCAACATGCAAGAAGTAGTCAGTCTGCTGAGTAATTATGCTAAGAGAATTGATGGTCTGAGTATCAAGAAATAAAGTGTAACTTTTTCAAGTAGCAAACTTGATTATAAAATTTGCCCACTAAAAATAATCACAATTTGTAAGAACAAGTTAGCCACAGGATCAAATATTGATACCAAGGGGCTCTCAGGAGCTTGGAGAGCAGCGATATACCTCATGATGCGCCCCCTTGCTGCTCTAAGACCGAGACGACTAATCATTCCAGATTAGGTCTGAGCGGTGTGAGCTCCTGAAGATAGATGTGGTGGGCCATTAGGAGATCTTGAATGGTCAGAATGTCTGTGCGTTTGACGCGAAAGGTTGCATCGGCCTGCTGGTAAGCCGTATGCGATTGGGCGGGTAGTTGGGCGGTAAGCTGCGGATTGGTCGTCATCAGGCGGTAGTCACGTTGATGGCGCTGATTGAACGTGTTGATGGGTTGGTCCACAATTATCTGACCATGGTCGATCAAAATGACCTGAGTCATGACCTTCTGCAGTTCATTGAGAATGTGACTAGAAATCAAGAAGGCTGTCCCGGCCGCTGCATATTGCTGAATAAGGCGGCGGGCCGTGATGGTCGATTCAACATCTAAACCATTCATGGGTTCGTCTAGAATCACCAGTTGCGGATGATTGAGTAGCGCAATGGCAATGCCCGGCTTCTGTTTCATCCCCAAGGAATAGCCCTTTGCCTTAGCATGAATGTAGGTGCGCATCCCCAGGGTGGTCGTGAGTTGTTGCAGGTCCGCTGGGTCATGGGCGTAAAGGGCCAGATTCTGTTGCCCAGTCAGGAAGGGATAAATGGCAGGATGCTCAATTAGCGCGCCCACGTGGGCTAAAGCAGCGTGCTGATCCTCGGTGACCGCCTGTTGATTGACTTGAATGCGTCCGGTGAACCGGGTTAAGCCTAAGATGGTTTTCATGATGGTGGTCTTGCCAGCACCATTGGGGCCAGTCAGACCCGCAATCATCCCAGGCTGAAGCTGAAAGCTAGCATGGGTAACAATGGGGTGGTGGCTGAATGTAGGTGGTGATGTCTTGAATGACGTTGTCGATTTTTTTAAAGCTTAAGCATCACAGGTTCGGTTGTCTCCCAGCAGTAAGTCGTGTAAACTTAAGAACAAATACGGTTGAGGAGATGGCAGAATGGCTGATGCGTTACTGATTATTGATATGCAAAATGGGGTTTGTTTTGGTGAACCGGGGGTGGCTAATGCTGCTCAGGTGATTGCGGGAATTCAGCAGCGCATCACACATTACCGTCAGTTGGGGCGGCCGATTGTTTTCGTGCAGCACAACGACGAAGACTTGGTGGCCGACAGTCTGGCGTGGCAGATCATCCCCGCCTTTCGCGTCCAGCCAACGGATACGGTCGTCCAAAAGACCCACGCTAACGCCTTTTACCACACCAATTTGCGGCGGGTACTGACCGATTTTGCGGCGGAATCTTTGGAAATTTGTGGCGCCCAGACCGAGTATGGCGTGGATACCACGACCAAGGTGGCCCACGGTATCGGCTATGATTTGGAAATGACGCCCGGACTGACGACTACGGTGGACAACGCCTTTATGACGGCAGAACAGACCATTGCCTTTTACGAGGGTATCTGGAGCCGCCGCTTTGTGACGATGCACCAAGACTAAAGCAAATTACAGGGGGGTGACTGGCGAGCGTGCGCCAGTCACCCCTTTATTGATACCAACGAAATTGGGAGCGGATTTGTCACCGGTTGATGGGGGAACTTAAGGGTTTCTTAAGTGAAGTGGTGCCAATCTATGTTTTTGGGGGCGCGAGTTGTGTTTATCTGAGTCGTACGTGCTACGGAACCGAGTGGCGAAATAAAAAGCTCTCAAGACTATTTGAAGAAATAGTCCTGAGAGCTTTTTTACGCAATTAGCGTTTAGCAAATTACCACAAGTAGTCAACCGGATTCTTCAGGTACCGGTCATAGACGTCCTGAACGATGGCCATTTGGTCAGTCGTCAGTGGCGCTAAATCGGCAGCAGCGGTGTTGCGTTCGATTTGCGTCGGGTTGCTGGCACCGGGGATCACGGCCGAAACGGCATCATACATTAAAATGTAGCGCAATGCCGTGGCTGCCAACTGCTCCGTGCCCAACCGCTGTTTGAGTTCAGTGGCTGCCTTGACCCCGGTGAGGTAATCGACGCCGGAGAAGGTTTCCCCCTTATCAAAGTGTTGGCCGTCCCGGTTGTTGGTCCGGTGATCTTCGGGCGCAAACTTGGTGTCGGCGGTGTACTTCCCACTCAACAGGCCACTGGCCAGCGGCACACGGGCCAAGATGCCCACGTCGTGTTGTTGGGCCAGTTCAAAGAAGAGCTTGGCCGGCCGTAAACGGAACATGTTGAAGATGATTTCGACCCCGGCGACGTTGTAGTCGAGAGCCTTGATGCCTTCTTCAACCTTTTCCACACTGACGCCGTAGTTGCGAATCTTACCTTGTTGTTGCAGGCGGTCGAGCGCAAAGAATGTCTCGGGTTGATAGTATACTTGGGTCGGTGGGCAGTGCAACAGGACCATGTCCAACGCGTCGAGTCCCATATTCTTCAAGGATTCATCGACGTAGCGGTCAATGTTGGCCGGACTAAAGTGGTCGGCGGTCAGGGGTTCTTCTTTGCGGCCAATCTTGGTGGTAAAATGCACGTCGGGGTGGGTCTTGATAAATTGTCCCACGGCGCGTTCACTGGCCCCGTTTTGATAGCCATCGGCGGTGTCAAAGAAGTTGACCCCGCGCTCATAGGCTTCCGCTAATGTGTCTTCGGCATCTTGTTGGCTGAAAGGGAGGCCCCATTTGCCGCCGAGTTGCCAGGTGCCGAGAGAAACTTCGCTGATATTAAAACCGGTCTTACCAAATTTTCGATAATTCATCTGTGGTTAACTCCTTTAATGGGTGATTTGCTGATATCTCCAGTATACGACATCTTTTATGGTCGAAACTACATTTTTTCGAGTCCGTGACGCTGTTCCTCGTCGATGATGTGCGTGTACAGTCCCGTGGCGCTGGTCGAGTTTTGACCCAGCTGGGTGGCCACCAGTTGCTCGTTCTTAGTGGCCAGGTAGAGTTTTGAGGCTAGCGTGTGCCGGAGCTTGTGGGGCGTGATACGGACCTTGAACGCCGCCGAATATTTAGCGACCATCTTTTCCATCGAGTTGGCCTGCATCCGTGAGGCCTGACCGCGATAACTACTGAGAAAAAGCGCACGATCGGCGTTGGTGGCATGGTAGGTGGCTGCGCGGTGGTCGATGTAATCTTGGATGTACGGCAACGTCCACGGCGCAATCGGCACGGTGTCGCGCTGGCCGCCCTTACGGATCACGCCAATCGTGCCGGTCTTGAGATTCAGGTGGCGCAAATCGGCATTGGCGGCTTCCGAGACCCGTAACCCGCTGCCGAGCAGTAAGGCGTTGATGGCCAAGTCCCGGCGTTTGTCGCGATGAAAGTAACGTTTCTTGGCCGGTGACAAGAGGGATTCGTATTTCTGATCAATAAACGCCAGGTATTCATGATCGGTGTTGCCCAGCATCAATTTAGTCTTGAGGTTGGCGGCCCGGGTGGCGTAGGTCTCACTGGTGCGCACCAGGGCAATCTTGTGCATGACGTTGCGGTCAAAGTAGGCCTCGCCGTTGTCGTCTTCGGTGTCTTCGGTCAGGTACTTGAACAGCGAGGACAGGGCGTTGAGCGACCGATTGATGGTGGGGTGCGTCCGACTGCCAGGGGCGCCCGTTAATTTGGTCTGGTTCAGCAGGGCGGACTTGTATAGCTCGACCGTTTCTTTTTTTAACGTTGCCAAGACCTGAATGTCAATGTCTGCGGGGCGCGTGGCAGGGGTCAAGCCTTCGCTGATCAGCCAATTAAAGAAACGCCGAAACTCCGTCAGGTATTGGTATAGGGTCGCGGGCGACAGGGGAATCGTGGCCTTGGCCTGGTAGTATTCCTGCACATACCAGGGCGCTGTGGCCAATTCTTCGTCGATTAATTTTAAGTAGTGCTGCTTTTCCATAGAAGTGGCCTCCAAACGTATGTTCTCATGTCTCTAATGATACCGGTGAACGTAAAAATTAGCAAGTCCCCCGCCCATTTTTTTGCGACTATTATCTTTAAAATATTTGTTTTAATGAAAGTAGTTAGTCCGAGACGGGTTAACGATCCTGGAGACGGCTAACCAGTTACTAGCTTTCAGCATGTCAGTGGCCTAAATAAGTAACGGTAAAATGCTGTCATACCGCAGTTTGTGGTGATTAAGTAGACGGTTGCATGTCGACTTAAGCGAGCCGCATTGGTACAGATACGTGCCAGCTTTAGTGACTATTAGTATTCAGCCGAAACGTTGCCATGACAGCGTTTGACCGCATTTTAGCCTAAGCTAATCCAGCAGCAAGTCGGCCTAAATTCAAACGTGGCAGCTGGCACGCATTGGACCGATTGGCGGTCATTAAACTCGTAGCTAAACCGTTGATACGGCAAACATCCTGACCAGCAGCGTATCGGTGTTGCGGTCGCGGCAGCATCATAGCCAGTTTACCAGTAATCTCAACCAACCGTGAACTTCAGATCTAGGTCAATTCAACGACCAACAAGCGCAAAATTCCGCTTAAACCATCAGTCAACAGTCATGCGGTAGCAAACGTCAAATTTCCGGAAAAAGGACGTTGATTCTGAGCACACGTTCAGGAATTAGCTGATCAGGTCATCGCGAAATGGCCGTAGAATCCGCCCGTAAATAGCCGTTTTTTTAGACTGACGCGCAATAGGTTATGGTTGCTGGTTGGCGGTCGGCAACGGCTATTCAGTCAGCAGCCTGAAGTCGGCTAGTCAGCCGGTAGTCAGTTGTCAACGGCGCACAGCACGTTAAATACAGTTCAGCACAAAAGCGGACGTGGCATTCTAGCAGACGAACTTGCTGACGAACTGAACGATCATGACATGACTGGATGAGTCAATGTAATTAAGCAGGGAACCGGCACTTGCCCAACTAAAAGCTTTTTCATTCTCTACTTTACATAATATATATTATCGAAAGTAGTGCTTCAAGCGCGCCAGCCTCGAATGCCAGCCAAATTAAAACCAGTCAGCAAGTTTTTTTCACCTGCTCACTGGTTTTAAGTTTTAATGCAGCTGACCGACGCCTAGCGTGGTTAAAATCTCACGCGTTAATGGCGTCAACGCCGTTGGCAATTGCGTCAGTGGGAAAAATTTAGCTGCGCTAGTTTCGTGATCATCGCCATTGGGTTCGCCGGTCGCGGTCAGCTCATAAACCACCGTGACCGAATCAATCTGATCACCATTGGGATATTGATATTGCATGCCAGCGCCACTCACGACCGTTAATAATTTTGCGTCCGTGGCCGTCAGATTGGTTTCCTCGTGCAGCTCACGTTTGGCCGTTGTTAGCGTACTTTCGTTGAGTTCCTTGGAACCGGCTGGCAGACCCCAGCGTTGATTATCCGTGCGGTGCACCAACAGTAACGCTGATTGCCGGTAGACCACGGCCGCGGCGCCTACGACGATCAGCGGTGCGTGGCCGATTTGCTGCCGTAAATTTAACACATAACCCACGTGTCTTCACCCGCCTTTACCCATGATTGTATCATACAAAATGGGTTTTAATGCCATTTCTTTTGGATAAAGTCCTGGCGACCACCCATTTCTTCAATCTGGTAACGAAACGGGTTCTTGCGGTAGAAGTCCTGATGTTCCTCTTCAGCCGGATAAAATGGCTGGGCGTCTTCAATCGTGGTCACGATGGGCGCGTCAAAGCGGCCGCTGGCTGCGAGGGCTGCCTTGGATTTTTCCGCCGTGGCCCGTTGTGCGGGACTGTTCACGAAAATGACCGGCCGATAGCTGTCGCCACGGTCTTGGAACTGACCGCTGGCATCGGTAGGATCTGTTTGCCGCCAATAGATTTCGACCAATTGCGCGTAGCTAATGATACTAGGGTCAAAGGTAATCTTGACGGCCTCCGTGTGGCCCGTGGTGTGACTGGCCACCTCTGCGTACGTTGGATTGACCGTGTGGCCGCCGGTGTAGCCGGAAATGACGGATACGATGCCAGGTTGTGTGTCGAAGGGCTGGACCATGCACCAGAAGCAGCCGCCAGCAAAAATCGCGGTCTCTTGTTCAGCCATTGAATCCCCCTCCTTACTTGTCAAAGAGTTGTTCAAAATCGTGATACCCGTTTTCTTCCAGTTTATCAGCGGGAATGAACTTTAAAGCCGCTGAATTGATGCAGTAGCGTAAGCCACCCTGATCTTGTGGGCCATCGGTAAAGACGTGACCCAGATGCGAATTGGCGTCGGCACTGCGGACCTCTTGACGGACCATGCCAAAGGAGTGATCGGTGTTTTCCTTGACGTTAGCGGCATCAATGGGCTTGGTAAAGGACGGCCAGCCGCAGCCTGCGTCGTATTTGTCGGTCGAACTGAAGAGTGGTTGGCCACTGACCACGTCCACGTAGATACCGTCTTCGTAAAAGGCATCGTATTTCCCGGTGAACGCGGCTTCTGTGGCCGCATGCTGGGTGACCGCGTATTCCTCTGCGGTGAGCCGTTTTTTCAAATCGGCTTGATTTTCTGGTTGCTTCATGCAAATTCCTCCAATCAGTTGTACGCAACTTAATCGTTACTACTCTTAGTGTAAGACTTTTTGCCAGAAACACAAGGGATTTGACAGACCACCTAAAAATCGGCCCGCCACCACGCAGCGGACCGATTTTTCAGCCTTACCTTCTATTTTGCTGATTGCCCAGCAGGCGTGTGATACCGCAACTGTACCCCTTCAATATCCACCTTTTGGATACCAACGGTCCGGTTCCGGTAGTACATCACACTGTGCTTGGATGGGTTGTGGGCTAGTCCCATTGTGTGGCCCAACTCGTGTTCTGCCACGTGTAGGTCATCGGAACGAGAATAGTCGTACGCATGCAGCAACGTCGGATTCAGCGTCGCCTTGACTTTGGTCAAATAATCGTTTTGCGCGGTGTATTCGGTCAAACCAACGTCGTCACCTAATGAGGCTGCTTGAGATTTAGAGGCGGTTTCTAGGTCAATTTGGGCATTTCCCTTAGTGCCCGCCTTGAAGTGAAAGGCCCCCGTCTTATTCCAGGCTGAAATCGCTGACTGCCAGATCCGCCGATAATATGGGGACTTGGTCGTAATCACATATGTGGCACTGGCATGTGCAAAGCGTTCTGGCCCAAATGGCGTTACGCCTGCCGCCAATGCCAAATTGCCACCAACCTGCGTCAAAAACAAAACCAGCGTTGTGATAATGGTTAAAATCCCACGGTACCAACCTTTAATCATGCAAAGTCCTTCTCTCTTGAAGGAGGATGCCTGACGGCTACCATCGCCCCGTATTATACGGGAGCGGGCCCAAAGAAGCGATTAAAAAACGCCCAATCAACCGGGAAAGCCAGTTGTTGGACGCTTAATATCGTAAATTTAGCTAATTAAGCCTCGAAAGCAGCGGTCAATGGTGGCACCACTTGCTTCTTCCGGGAAACGACGCCAGGTAAGCTAGCGCGGTTGTTTTCCAGTTTGGTGTTGAAGGCCTTTTCGACAGCACTCTTAGGTTCACCGGCCACGATGAGTTCGGAGTCGCTGTTCAAAACGTTGGTGGCCAAGGTAATGAACAAGTCGTAGCCATCAGCGGCCATTTCAGCTTGCATTTCCTTTTCCAAACCAGCTTGACGGTCCAAGACTTCGTTCAAGTCGACCGTGTTGATTTGGCCAATGCGCACGCTCTTGCCGGCCATGTCAAATGACTTGGCGTCGCCGTCGATGAGTTCCTTGTCGCTCTTGGCAGCCAGGTTGGTACCGGCCTTTAACATGGCGATACCGTAGCTTTGCACGTCAATGTCAGCGATTTCTGCCAAGGCCCGAACGGCTTCACGGTCAGCGTCCGTCGTGGTTGGGCTTTGTAACAACAGCGTATCGGAAATGATGGCAGACAACATCAAGCCCGCTAACTTAGCTGGGATCTCGATCTTTTCTTCGTCAAACATTTCCGTTAAGATCGTGCTCGTGCAACCAACGGGTTCTGCCCGGTAGTACAGGGGTGAATCAGTTTGGAAGTTGGCGATCCGGTGGTGATCAACCACGTAGCTGACCGTCACCTTGTCCAAATCAGCGACACTTTGTTGCGCTTCGTTGTGGTCGACCAACATCACCGTGTCGACTTCGTTGGAGACCGTCTTCACGACCCGTGGTGCGGGTTCGTCGAAGTGGTTCAAGACGTAGTTGGTTTCCATGTTGGGTTCGCCCAAAGCAACGGCTTCAACGTCGAAGCCCTTTTGCGTTTGGAAGTAAGCGAAGGCCTTAGCGGCAACGATTGCGTCCGTATCAGGATTTTGGTGACCAAAGATTAATGCTTTACTCATGTGAGAAAACTCCTTTAACAAATAATTTTAAGTTTATTGGTTCCGTAGTTGTTTCAGCCGAGAAATATAATCGTCGGTATGCAGGTAACGGTCGAACTGAGCCAAGAAGTGACTGATCCGCGGAATCTCCGCCTTGCCCTTCCGGAAGACAAATGCCAGGTCAAACCGAATATTCGGGTCAAAATGGGCCGTCCAGGTGTCTGGCAGGTCATCCTGTCCTATCATAAAGGAATTTGGCAGCGCTGTCGAGGCCTGCGTCTGCATGGAAAAATGCAACAGCTGCGTTGGCGTCGTAAAGTTGGCGACGCTCTTGGGAAAATCAGCCAGTTGATTCTTGTAGGCTTCATGCAGCGTCTGGTTCAGGTAGTAGCCATCGGGATACATGGCCCAGACACTCGCCGTCGTATCCTTGAACTTGATGCGGCGCTTCTTAGCCAGTTGCTCGTCATGATGAATGAACAACAGGTCGTCCGAGATGATCTTCTTGGATTCGTAAGGCTTCCAGTTCTTGATCGAATCGTCCGGCAGATACATGATGGCTAGGTCGATCTTGTTGTTTTCCAGGCGCTCCCAAATTTCCTTTCGCGTTAACATGTGAAAGGAAATCTTGAGCTCGGGGTTGTTTTGATAAGACAGAATGGCGAAGTCTTCAAAGACCGCGTCTTCCATCGAAGCCAACAGACCGATGTTGATTTCCCCTTGCGTGGCACTCGTCGACTGCTGAATCTCGTCGGTCGCCGTGTTCAAAATGCCATAGATCTTATGGGTGGCGTCGAGCATCGTGTAGCCTGCGTCGGACAGCCGTAACTTCTTCCCCACTGAATAAAAGAGCGGTGCCCCCACCGTGCGTTCCAGCTTCTTGATCTGTTGCGTCAAGGCTGGTTGCGTGATGCCCAGAATCTGGGCCGCTTGGGTGTAGTTCATGGTTTCCGCTAATTGTAAGAAATACGTCAGGGTCTTGGAAGAAAAGATACTTTCCTGTTTCGTCTTCATCCGTTTTTTCTCCTTATGATTGGCCTGATGCTTCAAAATACCAGGTCTACCTAATGGTTACTATTAATCTATATAATAGGCCGTTTGGGGAAAAAGCGCAATGATTTCTCCTCGCAAATTCCGGATCAGTCGAGGACGAGCTCAGTTGGCTTGACCCGTAATTGAACCGGTTGTCCCTCGGCATCGGTGTCCACGACAAACGAGCCGTTGGAATAACGCCCACTCAACGGGTGTTCGGTCGGCATGACGTCGTGCGTGCGTTCGCGACTGGTAATGATCTCCAGTGCCGGATTGCCGGCCGGAATCGTTAAGAAGTCCACGATGCGGTGTGGATCGCGTTTCAACTCACGTAACACGATGACGCCGCGCCGGGCCCGACTGGTGACGGACAATTCCTTCATCGCCAGGCGTTTGAAGGCCCCGCGTTGGGTGACTAAGGCAATCGTGTCACTGTCGGTGACTAGGGCTAAGTTGACGACCTCATCGTCGTCGCGGAGGTCCATGGACCGGACCCCGGTCGTCCGCGCGCCGTTGACGGAAACTTCGTCAACCGGGTAGCGCAGGGCGTAACCGTTCTTAGAGACTAACAGGATGCCTGATTCGATGGGTTCGGTCAAATAACGCACCGCGACCACGTGGGCCTCTGGATGCTTGAGTTTTTCGTAAGTGGCCGCCCGACTCTTGTAGGTCCGCCCAGGGGTCAGATCCGCAAAGGCCGTTTGCTTGATGTAACCATCGCTGGTCGCAATCAAGAAGCGTCCGGGTTCCTTCAGCGTCTTGAAGGCGTAGGTTGCGACGATTTCCTCATCGGACGCCAGCCCAATGGTTTGCGAAATGTGCTCCCCGGTCTCCTTCCACTTCACGTCGCTGATCTCGTGGACCGGTCGGTAGATGAGATTTCCCTTGTTGGTAAACATCATCAGGTGATCCAACGTGCTCAACTTTTCCATGAAGATTGGGTAATCCTCGTCCTTGAGCCCGTTATCGGCGGGATCTGACGCCGTGTAAGACCGGACGCCGGAGCGTTTGAGGTACCCGTCGTGACTGACTAAGACGACCACGTCTTCGTCGGCCACGGTCACGGTGGTCTTGATCTTCAGGTCTTCGATGTGATCTTGGATCTCAGTCCGCCGAGGGTTGCGGTAGTCCTTGGCCACTGCCTTGAGTTCCTTGCGCAAGACCGCGTTTAACGTCTTGGGTTCTTCCAAAATCTTGTGGTATTCCGCAATGTCAGCGGATAGCTTAGCTGATTCCGCTTCCAGCTGGGTCACGTCGGTGTTGGTCAACCGGTAGAGTTGCAGGGCCACGATGGCGTCGGCCTGCTTTTCGGAAAAGTCGTAGGTCTTGACCAGATTGTCCCGTGCATCGCGCCGGTTTTGACTGGCCCGAATCGTTTGGATGACTTGATCCAAAATGGACAGCGCCTTGATCAGACCGACCACGATGTGTTGCCGGTCCAACGCCTTTTGCAGGTTGTATTTGGTCCGGCGCGTGATGACGTCGCGTTGGTGCTCCAGATAGGCACTTAAAATGGTCTTCAAACCGACGTGCTCTGGTCGCATGTGGTTAATGGCCACCATGTTGAAGTTGTAGGTGATCTGCAGCTCCGTGTTCTTAAATAAGTAGTTCAAGACCCCTTGAGCGTCCGCGTCACGCTTCAGCTCGATGGCAATTCGTAAACCGTCGCGGTCGGTCTCATCACGGACTTCGGCGAGACCTTCGACCTTCTTGGTCAGCCGAATCTCATCGATTTTCTTGACCAGTTGGGCCTTGTTGACTTCGTAAGGAATCTCCGTGACCGTGATTTGGCTCTTGTTGCCCCGCAGCGGTTCGATGGCCGTCTTGGAACGGACTACGACCCGACCGCGGCCGGTCTCATAGGCCTTGACGATGCCGTCTTTCCCTTGAATGATGCCACCGGTCGGAAAGTCAGGTCCCTTGACGAAGCCCATCAATTCTTCCAGGGTCGCCTTGGGATGGCTTAATAAGTAGACCAAGGCATCGACGACTTCGCCCAAGTTGTGCGGCGGAATCTCCGTGGCGTAACCAGCAGAAATCCCCGTGGCCCCGTTGACCAGTAAATTGGGAATCCGCGCCGGCAAGACGGTCGGTTCGTACTCGGTATCATCAAAGTTGAGCACCATGTCGACCGTGTCCTTGTCGATGTCACGCAACATTTCCCCCGCTAATTTGCTTAGCCGGGCTTCCGTGTACCGCATGGCCGCGGCCGGATCACCATCCATGGACCCGTTGTTCCCGTGCATTTCTACCAGGGGTTCGCGGACCTTCCAGTCCTGGCTCATCCGCGTCAGAGCCTCGTAAATCGAGCTATCGCCGTGGGGGTGAAAGTTCCCCATGACGTTTCCGACGGACTTGGCGGATTTCCGGAACCCTTTATCGTAGGTATTGCCGTCCTTGTTCATTGAGAACAAGATCCGCCGCTGAACGGGCTTTAACCCATCACGGATGTCGGGCAGGGCCCGTTCTTGGATGATTGACTTGGAGTAGCGGCCAAATCGGTCGCCCATGACTTCTTCCAAAGTCAGTTCTTGAATCTTTTGTCCTTCACTCACAAATGTTTACTCCTTTCGCCAGTCTCCTAGTCGTGGGACTCGGAAGCTTTTTCGTTTTCTAACAGGCTGGTATCGTCATCTTCCAGCGTGAACTGGACGTTGTTTTCAATCCATTTCCGCCGCGGTTCGACCTTGTCGCCCATCAGCGTGGTGACCCGGCGTTCCGCCAAAGCGGCGTCGTCGATCTGCACGCGGATCAGCGTCCGGTTATCAGGATCCATGGTCGTGGCCCAGAGTTGTTCCGCGTCCATTTCCCCCAGCCCCTTGAACCGTTGTAAATGGTAGCCGCGGTTCGGGATTTTTTTGGTCTTACGGGTCAATTCGTCGTTGGTCCACGCGTAATCGGTCGTGGCCTTCTTGCCGGTCGTCTTGATTTGATACAGCGGTGGCAGGGCGATGTAGACTCTGCCGGCGTCGATCATCGGCCGCATGTACTTGTAGAAGAAGGTCAACAGTAAGATCTGGATGTGGGCTCCGTCGTCATCGGCATCGGTCATGATGATGATCTTGTCGTAATTGGCGTCTTCGATGTTAAATTCGGCGCCGACCCCGGCCCCAATCGTGTAGATCATGGTACTGATTTCTTCGTTTTTCATGATGTCCGGTAGCTTGGCCTTTTCGGTGTTCAAGACCTTCCCCCGTAATGGCAGGATGGCCTGGAACTTCCGGTTACGGCCCTGCTTGGCGGACCCACCGGCGGAATCCCCTTCGACTAAGAACAGCTCGTTTTTGGCCGAATTCTTGGATTGCGCCGGGGTCAACTTACCGGACAACAGGCGTTCATGTTTCTTGTGACGCTTACCATTACGGCTCTCATCACGGGCCTTACGCGCGGCTTCTCTGGCGGAACGGGCCTGGGTCGATTTCTTGATCAGCATCTTCCCAAAGTCGCCGTTTTCCATCAGGTAATAGCCCAGCTGTTCGCTAATGATGTTATCCACGATGGTCCGGGCTTCTGGCGTTCCCAGTTTTTCCTTGGTCTGGCCTTCGAACTGCAACAGGTTTTCGGGAACCCGCAGCGAAATCACGGCGGACAGCCCTTCACGGACGTCGGTACCTTCCAGGTTCTTGTCGCGTTCCTTTAAGAGGCCGACTTTGCGGGCGTATTCATTAAACGCCTTAGTCCAGCCACTGCGCATGCCGGCTTCGTGGGTCCCACCGTCTTTGGTGCGGACGTTGTTGACGAAGGACAGGAGGTTTTCCGTATAACCGTCGTTGTATTGCGCAGCGACCTCGACTTCGATGCCGTCCTTTTTGCCGTCAAAGTACATGACGTCGCCCAAGGTATCCTTGTCTTCGTTCAAATACCCGACGAATTCCTTGATACCGTCTTCAAAATGGTATTCTTCGGCGCGCTCTTGGCCCTCGCGTTCGTCTGTCAGCGTGATCTTGACACCCTTTAACAGAAATGCGGACTCGCGGAGCCGTTCGGCCAGGGTCCCAAAGTTGTAGACCGTGGTCGTGAAGATGGCGCTATCCGGCTTGAAACTGATGGTCGTCCCGTTGTGGGCCCGGGTATTGCCTAACTTCTTCAGCGTGCCCTGTGGATGGCCACCCTTGGCGAATTTTTCTTGGTAACGAACGCCATCACGGACGATGGTGACCGTTAACGCACTCGACAAGGCGTTGACGACGGACGCCCCCACCCCGTGCAGCCCACCGGACGTCTTGTAACCGCCCTGGCCGAATTTACCCCCGGCATGCAGCACCGTTAGGATAACTTCTGGCGTGGGAATTCCGGACGCGTGCATACCCACCGGCATACCCCGACCGTGATCGACAACGGTAATGCTGTTGTCCTGGTGGATGGTCACGTTGATTTCCTTACCATAGCCGGCTAAGGCTTCATCGACGGCGTTGTCCACGATTTCATAGACCAGGTGGTGCAGGCCGCGGCCATCAGTTGACCCGATATACATACCAGGACGTTTACGAACAGCTTCCAACCCCTCCAGCACTTGGATGGAGGAATCGTCATATTTTGGTTTTGCTTTCGCCATGCGTAAATCCCCTTTACTTTTACGATTTTTAACAGAAAATGTGTTTCTGCAGGATACCCTTATTTTACCGCAAAGCGAACATATGTTCAAATAAACTGTCAAATGCGCTTGGGCTAGGTATCCAGTAACTTCATAATCATACCACAGGAAGCCAAAACCTGGCTAGAATTCTCTAGATAATTGGCGTTCTCGTGAAAACATGCTAAAATATAGACCAGCTTATCTGCGGTGAGCGCCGGTTTGGGGGCTCCCGCTGCGAGAAAGAGCGGAGGAATAACTTGTGAAATTATTTGGTTTACTCATCGTGGCGTACCTGTTAGGGGCGATTCCCAACGGTGTCTGGGTCGGCAAAGCCTTCTTCCAGACGGACATTCGCCAATCGGGGTCCGGCAACATCGGCACGACCAATACGTACCGGGTGTTGGGACCGTACGCGGGAACGGCGGTCATGGTCTTAGACATTGCCAAAGGGTCAGTCGCCACCCTCTTACCCACCCTGTTTCACGTCACCACGATCCTCGGCACCGCAACGCCCCTGTTATTCGGGTTGTTTGCGATTCTGGGGCACACGGTGTCGATCTTCGACCACTTTAAGGGGGGTAAGGCGGTTGCCACGTCAGCGGGGATGCTGCTGGCCTACAACCCGTTGATGTTCGTGATTGCGGCCGGCCTGTGGGTCAGTTTGATCTACTGGACCAGCATGGTCAGCTTAGCCAGCATGATTGCCTTTAGTCTGATCACGTTGATCTCGCTGGCCTTTCAGGATTGGTACTTGACCGGAATCGCCCTGGTCTTGACTATCTTCGTCTTTTACCGCCACCGCAGCAATATTCAGCGGATTCGTGAGGGTACGGAATCTATGGTCCCCTTCGGCCGCGGCTACAAGCGGCGGCAGGCTCAGAAATAGCCCTTATTTTCAAATATAGAGACACCGAAGGCTCTCAATGACAAATCGTCGTTGGGAGCCTTTTTATAAAGAGTGCGCTAAAAGGCGATTAGCTGGCGAGCATTAAGGCTACTAACCGAATAATCCCGATCTTGGATTATTTGGTTAGTAGTTTTAAGCGGAACCAGCTGCCTTTTAGCGCACGTTTCGGCTATTTAAAATCGACGTCCAAGCGCGCGAGCATTAAGGCTGCTAACCGAATAATCCCGGTCTTGGATTATTTGGTTAGTAGTTTTAAGCGGAACCAGCTGCCTCTTAGCGCACGTTTCGGCCATTTAAAGTCAGGTGTCCAAGCACATTTCTGCGACCAAAAACTAGACCAGCGTATTTAATTGACCACCAAGATTGGCGCAACCATCAAATCAGCAGTCAACAACGGTTCCGCCACCGCTGTCCAACAGTCCACATCATCGCCTAGAAGTAAGTAATCTGGTAACTGGCCTGGAAGCTGTCGTGGGCGGCCAGCCGGTGAATGGCCACCTTGGTCTCTAAATCACCGGTAGCTTGCACGTCATCGGCCAAGCCCCACCACGGTTCGAAGCACACGAACGGTGCCTGCTTGGGATACGGCGACCAGATGCCCACGTAAGGTGCCCGGAGCGTTAACGCCACACCATGGTCGTTGACGCCACTGCTGAGCATCAGCGTGGTTTCCTGATTGTCGAGGGTCAAGACCTTGGCGTCGTGATCAAACAAGTCGTGGTCGAGGACCATAGGCTGCGTGAGGTCCATGGGAACACTGTGTTGCGTATCGCTGTAGGGCCCGACTAACGGGACGCGTTGGTAGACCTTCTTGGGTGACACGGTCACTTGGTAGTCGCTAAAGTCGGCGGTTGGGTCTCCCAGCGGCACGTTGAAGCCGGGATGTGCCCCAAACGAAAACGTCAGTGGTGTATCGGCCGGATTGTCGACCGTTGCCGCGAACTGTAGCTGGTGGTCCTTCAAGGTGTAGTGAACGGTCAGGGTGAAGTCAGACGGGAATAACGCCTTGGTCTGGTCATCGGCGGTCAGTTGTAGGGTCGCACTGGTGGTGTCTTGGGCCAGCACCGTGAATTCCCGGTCACGGGCAAACCCGTGTTGGGTCATGTGATAGGTCGTGCCGTTTAGGCGATACTGATTGTCCTGCAGCCGGCCGACGATGGGAAATAGGAGCGGTGCGTGCCGGCCCCAATAGGTCTTGTCCGCCTGCCACATGTATTCCAGGCCGCTGTCGTTGTCCTTTACACTGCTGAGTTCCGCGCCCAACGGATTGATTTGGACGGTGAGATAGTCATTTTTTAACGTTAACATTGCCGTGCCTCCAACTTTTTCAGAAATTCTGGGTCGGACAACCCGTAAGTTGTCTAGGCCATTTCTTCTATCATACCCTAAATCGCCAAAAAGGACCAAGACAAATCGTCTTGGCCCTGCGAATCGTTTAGAGGATGTAGCGGGATAAGTCCTTGTTTTGGACGATATCGCCGATCTTATCGTTGACGTAGTTTTCCGTGATAGTCACATCGCCGGAACCCATGTCTGGTCCTTCGTACAGCAGGTCTTCCAGCAGTTTTTCTAGAACGGTCTGCAGCCGGCGGGCACCAATGTTTTGGTTCTCGTGGTTCAGTTCAAAGGCCAATTCGGCAATGCGTTCAATGGCCTCCATGGTGAAGGTTACCTTGACGTTGTCGGTGCCAATCAAGGCGATGTATTGCTTGATCAAGGCGTTGTTCGGTTCGGTTAAGATCCGCACGAAGTCTTCCTTGCTTAGGTCGTTTAATTCGACCCGAATCGGGAAACGCCCTTGCAGTTCGGCAATCAGGTCGCTGGGCTTGGATTCCGCGAAGGCACCGGCCGCGATGAAGAGGATGTGGTCAGTGTTGATCGACCCGTATTTGGTCTTGACCTGGGTCCCTTCAACGATCGGCAAGATGTCGCGTTGAACCCCTTCACGGGAAACGTCGCCGCTGTTTTGGCTACTGCCCTTGGCGATTTTGTCGATTTCATCCAAGAAGATGATCCCGGTGTTTTCGGCCCGTTGGATGGCATCATGGTTGATATCGGCATTGTTGACCAGCTTTTCGGATTCTTCGTTGACCAGGATCTCGCGTGCTTCGGCCACGGTCACGGTCCGCTTGATGCGCTTCTTAGGCATGATGGCGCCTAACGTATCGCTCAAGTCGATGCCCATTTGGCCCATCATATTGTTGTCGGTGGCGTTGGCTTGTTGCGGATCATCCATCTCGATTTCAACGGTATGATTTTCCAGCAGGCCCTTGTCCAGTTGTTCGGCGATGGAGAGGCGTTCGTTGCGCACGTCGTCGGTGACTTCTTCGGTCTCGCTCGGGGCGGTCGGCGTCTGGCCATTTTGCATCTGGGTAAACATGTTCATCATGTTGGCGAAGTCGTTGTTGTTCTTGTTTTCTTTCTTCTTCGCTGGGGCCAACAGCTTGACTAAGCGCTTGTTGGCAGCTTGGATGGCGTCGTTACGGACGTTTTTAAATTGGTCTTGCTTTTCCATTGTGACGGAAACTTCGACCAGGTCACGCACCATGGATTCCACGTCGCGGCCAACGTAACCGACTTCGGTGAACTTGCTGGCTTCGACCTTGGTGAACGGTGCGTGAACGATTTTGGCTAACCGGCGGGCAATTTCCGTTTTCCCGACCCCGGTCGGTCCAATCATCAGCATGTTCTTCGGTGAGATTTCTTCTTGCATCGCCGCGTCCAGTTGCATGCGGCGGTAACGGTTGCGCAGGGCAATCGCGATGGCTTTTTTAGCTTCGTCTTGGCCAATGACGTATTGGTTCAATAGGCCGACGATTTCTTTAGGCGTTTTGTTAATGGCGTCCATAGGATTCCTCCGTTCGATTAAAGTTCTTCTGAAATGACGTTTTCGTTGGTAAAGATGTCGATGCCCCCCGCAATGTGGATGGCACTTTCGGCGATTTCCTTGGCGCTCATGTCCTTGGCGTGGTGGTGCAAGGCCGTGGCGGCGGCCAGGGCAAAGTTCCCACCAGAACCGATGGCTAAGATGTCATCGTCAGGGGCGATAACTTCACCGGACCCGGAGACCAACAGCATTTCGTCCTTGTCCATGACGATCAGTAAGGCTTCGAGTTTTTGCAAAGCTTGGTCGGAACGCCACTGCTTGGCCAACTCGACGGCTGCCCGTTGCAGGTTGCCACTGTATTCATTAAGTTGGGCTTCGAATTTTTCTTCCAAATTAAAGGCGTCGGCCACACTACCGGCAAAGCCGACAACGACCTGATTGTTGTAGATCCGCCGAATCTTGTGGGCGGTTCCCTTCATGATAACTTTTTCGCCCATTGTGACTTGTCCGTCACCGGCCATTGCGTTATGACCGTTGTGCCGAACCGCACAGATGGTGGTTGCTTCAAATTTTACTGGCATTAGTTAATCGCTCCTTATGATTGTGTCGAATGATCGTGATCTTCAGTGGCCCGCGGGAAGAACTGGCGATAATCGCGTTGCAGGTGTTCGCGCGTCACGTGGGTATAAATCTGCGTGGTCGACAGGCTACTGTGGCCCAGTAATTCCTGAACCGACCGCAAGTCCGCCCCGTTATTGAGCAGATGGGTGGCAAACGTGTGCCGCAGCATGTGGGGATGAATATCCGTGGTCAACGTGCTGCGCTTGATGATCTGATTCAACAGGTAGGTCACCCCTGCCGCGGTTATTTGGCCGCCATGCGCATTGATGAAGACAAAGGCGTGTTGCTGGTGGTATTGGGCCATCAACGGCGTTCGTGCGGCGGTGAAATACTGCTGCAAGGCGTCAGTGGCGTAATGGCCAAACGGCACGTAGCGCTCCTTGTTACCCTTCCCGTGAATCAGCATGATGCGGTTGTCAAAGTCGATATCGGGCAACGTCAAATTAACGCACTCACTGACCCGAATTCCGGTCCCGTACAGGATCTCTAAGATGGCCGAATCCCGCGTGGCCAATTGGTCATTGGGATTGGCCGCCGCAGCCGCAAACAACGCGGTCATTTCCCGCTCGTAGAAGAAACGCGGCAGATGATTTTGGTGGTGCTTGAGCTGCACGTAGGCAAACGGATCGTCTTGGGCTTGGCCGTTGCTCATCAAAAAGCTGTAGAACGAGCGTAACGTGGAGAGCTTCCGAGCAATCGTGGTCCGCGCGTAGTGGTGATCATAGAGGTTGCTAAGATAGACTTCAACGTCCAGTTGATCAATCTGCGTCCAGGGCTTCACACCCCCGTTATCGCGCAGAAACTGGCTGAATTCGGTCAAGTCTTCCTGATAGGCCTTGACGGTTTCGGGTGAGTATTGCCGCTCCCCTTGCAGGTACGTGATGAATTGTTCGACTGCTGAAGCCACGGCTGACACCTCCTGTACGTGTTAATGCTAGCAAACGCGCTTGAAAAACTCAACTAACTCATCAAAAAATCCGGATTGCGACCTAGCCCCGCCAGTGGTGATGGCGCGGATGCCGGGGTTGTCTCGCAGTTATTTAGGGGTAACGCACAAAAGGCCTGGGAAAACTTCCCAAGCCCTTTGTGCGTTACTATTACATCGCTGAAGCGTGTGCCATAAATTAGCCTTACTTTTGTGGTGCTTCCTCGTAGTCGCCGTTTGGGCAGACGATTTGCACGCCGCCACGAATCTTCTTGGCCACCAGGTAATGACCATCCTTCGGGCAATCGCGACCAACTGGCTTGTCCCAAGAGACAAAGTCACAGTCAGGGTAGCGCGAACACCCGTAGAAGATCCGGTTCTTCTTGGACTTGCGTTCGATGACCTCACCTTGGTGACAAACCGGGCAGGTCACGCCGATTTCCTTGACGATTGGCTTAGTGTTGCGGCAATCTGGGAATCGCGAGCAGGCGTAGAACTTGCCGTAACGGCCCATTTTGATGACCATGGGCGCCCCACAGATGTCACAGTCAAAGCCGGCTGGTTCATCGCGGATCTGGATTTTTTCGATGGCGTCTTCGGCGTGGGCCACTTCCGTTGAGAATGGCTTGTAGAAAGTGTCGATGACCTTGACCCAGTCCTGCTTACCTTCTTCGATGCCATCCAGTTCGTGTTCCAGGTCGGCCGTAAAGTCGACGTTGACCACGTCCGGGAAATACTCGTTGATGATGCCATCGACGATTTCGCCCAGTTCAGTGGGTTCAAACCGCCGGCCGACCAACTTGACGTAGTAGCGCCGTTGAATCGTATCCAACGTTGGGGCATAGGTCGATGGCCGACCGACGCCGTTTTCTTCCAACGCCTTGATCAAGTTAGCTTCGGAATACCGTGCAGGCGGCTGGGTAAAGTGTTGGGCCGGATCGGTTTTAGCCAAGTTGACTTGGTCGCCGATTTCAAGGTCTGGCAACAGATTATCCTTTTCTTTGTTGTCGCTGTAGATCTTCAAGAACCCGTCGAACTTCATCTTAGACCCGTTGGCCCGGAACGTGACGCCATTTTGTTCCAGGGTGACAGCCATGGTATCCATCACGGCATTGGTCATTTGACTGGCCACGAACCGATTCCAGATCAACTGGTATAACCGGAATTGGTCACGGTTCAACCGGTCCTTTAGGCTCGCTGGCGTCCGGAAGACGGAGGTTGGCCGGATGGCTTCGTGGGCGTCTTGCGCTCCTTCTGGCAGCTTACCTTTGATTGGCTTGGTAGCGGCGTATTCGGCGCCGTACTTTTCGTGCAGGAACGTCGAGGCCTCGTGTTTAGCAATGCTTGAGATCCGCGTGGAGTCGGTCCGCATATAGGTGATTAATCCCTGCGTGCCTTCCTTGCCCAGGTTGATCCCTTCGTAGAGCTGTTGGGCGGCCATCATGGTCTTACGCGTCCGGAAATTCAACTTCCGGTTGGCGTCTTGTTGCATGGAGCTGGTGGTAAATGGCGGTTGCGGTGACCGCTTCCGTTCCTTACGCACCACGTTGGTGATGTCAAATGCCCCCTTGCGGTCTAACTTGCCCAAGACGTCTTGTACGGCGGCGTTGTCTTTCAAACCGGCCTTCTTACCATTGAGGCCATAGAAGCTGGCCTTAAAGGCGTGCCGGGCCTTCTTGAATTCGGCGTCGATCGTCCAGTATTCTTCGGGGATGAAGGCCTTGATCTCCTTTTCCCGTTGAATGATCAGTGACAAGGCGATGGATTGAACCCGCCCTGCACTGAGACCCTTCTTGACCTTTTTCCACAGCAATGGGGAGATGGAATACCCCACTAACCGGTCTAAGATCCGCCGGGCCTGTTGGGCGTTGACCAGATCCATGTCGATGGACCGTGGTGTCTTAAAGGCTTCCTTGACCGCGTCTTTGGTGATTTCGTTAAAGGTGACCCGGTTCTTGTCGTTCACGTCCAAGTTTAAGACGTGGGCCAAATGCCAGGCGATGGATTCGCCTTCCCGGTCGGGGTCAGAGGCCAGATAGACGGCCTTGGCCTTCTTGGCTTCGGACCGCAAGCCCTTGATAACGTCACCCTTACCGCGAATCGAGATGTAGTGTGGATCGTAATGGTTTTCCGTGTCGACCCCCATCGAACTCTTCGGTAGATCCCGCACGTGCCCTAAACTCGGCATGACCTTGTAGGTGCGGCCTAAATATTTTTCAATTGTCTTGGCTTTCGCAGGTGATTCTACGATAACCAACTTTTTTTGCGTTTTCCGCCGCTTTTTGGCTGGCGCTTTCGCTTTTGCTTTCGTCGGCAACTCACATTACTCCCTCATGTGGTGGCTCACCAGGCCCGGTCTTGCGGGTGCTCTGGCGGCCATCGATTTATTTTTACGACGAACACGTAGTTCGCTAATTTTTTCACTATAATCTCCCACATCTTATTTCAACTTAGGGCAGCTTGTCAACTAAAACTTCTTCTATTATATGTTCCGGCTGCAAGATCGGTTTGGCGCCGGCAAGGATCAATTCGTTGGTACCAACCGAGTTTGGACTGTCGACTCGTCCCGGAATTGCTAAAACATTACGATTTTCTTGCAGAGCGATGTTGGCGGTGATCAGACTGCCCGAATGGTGAGCGGCCTCAACCACTAAGGTACTGTTGGACAGTCCGGCGATGATGCGGTTGCGCTCGGGAAAATGGTGACGTGCGCCGCTGGTCCCCCACGGGTATTCGGATAAGACCAAATGGTTTTGGGTCAGCTCGTCCATGAGGTCGCGGTTGGCCGCGGGATAGCAGTGATCCAGGCCGGTGCCGATCACGGCAATTGTCGGTCCACGGTAGGCCAAGGCCACCTGGTGCGCCAGCGTGTCGACGCCCTGGGCCAAGCCCGAGACGATGCCAATGTGCTGCTGGACCACCCGCGGCAACAACAAGCGCATGGCGTGGAGGGCGTAGGCACTGGGGTTACGCGACCCCACCACCGCCAATAACGGTCGCTGCAACAAGCGCAGGTCCCCGCGGAAAAATAACGCCACGGGCGGTGCGTAGGTTTCCTTTAACGCCACTGGATAGGCCGCGTCGGCGATGGTCAAGCACCCGCTATGGGTCAAATTTGTCGTCAGTCTGGCGGTCACAGCGGCGGTGAACAGCTGGTCTAGCAGTAAGGCCGCCCGTTTGTCGGGGATGGCCATGTCTTGGCAGAGTTGCGTCAAAATGGCCGGGGTGACGTTGGTTAGTTCAGTGTGCTGAGATACCCAGTGCCAGCAGGCCGTGGTGGTCTTCAGGCCAATGCCCGAGAGAAGTGGTAAACGCATGAAAAAATCACGAAGTGTCAGTTGCAAGATTGCAACCTCCTTTGCCCTTTTAGGGTCAACTCCGTGATTAAGCGTTGATTATTTTTTGGACCGGCGAAAAAGTTTGGCGGTGAATCGGGGTGACCCCCCTGTCGGCCAAGCCAGCCAGGTGTTCGGCCGTCCCGTACCCGGCATTTTGGGCAAAGCCGTAGCCCGGATACAGCTCGTCATAGGTCGCCATCAAATGGTCGCGGTAGACCTTGGCCACGATGCTGGCCGCGGCGACACTAGCGGATTTGGCATCGCCCTTGATCAGACGGGTCTGCGGCAGGTCGACGGGAATTTGCATGGCGTCGACGATCAAATGTTGCGGGGCGACACCTAGCCCCAGGACCGCGCGCTGCATGGCGACCCGGGTGGCCTGATAAATGTTGATCTGATCGATCAGTTGCGGACTGCCGATTCCGACGCTAACGGCGGTGGCCTGGGCTAAGATCAACGGGTACAAGCGCTCGCGTTCCTTGGGGGTCAACTGCTTGGAGTCGTTGACTAAGGGGATGTCAAAGGTTTCGGGCAAGATGACCGCACTGGTGACGACTGGTCCGGCCAGGGGTCCGCGTCCCACCTCATCGATGCCCGCCACGAGCTGGCCGCGCTGCCAGAGTGCTCGTTCGTAGTGTAAGCGCTGTTGAAAGGCCCTTTCTGCCGCTTCAGCCTTCGCTAGCCGCCGTTTGATCTGGGTCAGGAGTAATTGGGCCCCTTTCCGCGAATCGGCGGCTAAAAGCGCTAAACGGGGGTCGTCGACACTGGTCACATCCGCCAGGTCGGTCTTCAACTGTGCCAGGCTGGGCGCCTTAGTCATGGTCGCTCGCCTCGGTGTGGGGCGCACGGTCCAGCGTGAAGCCGCCCATCTTCTTGCGCCGGGCGTCTAAGATGATCCGTTCACTGGCCCGTTCATAGTCGTCACGCATGCCGATCTTTTGGGTGATCTTGAGTAAGAGATCCACGTCACTAAGGTCTAAGTCCGCGTCGGCCAAATGGTAGCGGTCTAACAAGGCGTCGCGGTGGTATTGCCGGAAAAAGTTCAAGGAAAATAAGGCGACGTCATCGCTGGCGTAGAGCTTTTCTTTGATAGCCCCCGTCAGTGCCAATTTTTGCGCCGTTTCCTGGTCCTTGAACTTGGGCCATAAAATACCGGGCGTGTCGAGCAATTCCAAATGCTTGCTGGACCGTAGCCACTGTTGGCCCTTGGTCACGCCGGGGGTATCGCCGACTTGGGCGGCCTTGCGTTGGACCAGGTGATTTAGCAGCGTGGATTTGCCCACGTTGGGCACGCCGACCGTCATGGCACGCATCGGCCGTTCCTTGAGCCCCTTAGCCTTTTCGGCAGCTAACTTATCGGCCAAAATGCCCATGGCGATCTTGGTGATCTGCTTGGGGGTGACGTTGGCTCGCGAGTCGATGGCGATGGCTGGTTGTTGCTGGGAGCGGTAATAGGTCAACCAAGCGGCCGTCTGTTGCGGGTCGGCCAGGTCTTTTTTGGTCATGATGATCAAATGCGGCTTGTCCTTAGCAATCCGCTTGACCTCGGGATTACGGGATGCTGCGGGAATCCGCGCATCAACTAATTCAAAAACAATATCGACCAGGTGGATGTTTTCTTCCATCTGACGAATGGCCTTGGCCATATGGCCTGGGAACCACTGGATAACTGACATAGTGTTCTTCTCCTTTTATTCGCTAACGGCGCTGGGTGACAGCGTCTACCGATTAGTTTAAATAATGAGTGGCTGATTTGAAGGTTGAGCCTAAAATTGGTGAAACCAGGCGCCTGCGTCAGGCTAGGGTGGGGCCTACTCTGAGGAACGGCTCCAGCCTGAGGGGCGGTCTTCCGGTTCGCTGGCTACGCCCTGGCTGCCTCCGTCAATGTAGCTGCTATCTGGCGCTAAGACGACTGTTACTGGTAAGCACTATCGTATTGTGAGGCTGAAAACGCCCATTTTTGACGCCACTAGTCGCATGATAACAATCGTTCTAGCTGATTTTCGTCTTTCAACCTTCAGTTATTGACTGACGCATTCCATTCTACCATGTTCTGCTGGGATTTAGGGAGCTGGTTTAGGTGATTTCTTTTATTGACTCAGCTGCCTAATGTTTCGGCGCATTAGTTAAACTTTGCCAATAATGCTTAATCCGTAAAAAGCAATCCGATCAATTCTTTTTGGTCATTCGCTGCCAATCTTTAAAAGAGAGCGTCTTAACATGACCGCTTTTTAATTGATCGATTGACTTATCCAGTGCCTTACGATTTTCAACCGAATCTAGGATGTAGCGTGTTTCCTTCGAAGAGTGAGATTCATTTTTTGACGCCATAGAAATACCCCCTTTTTTATTGAAGCATAACACATAACATGCGTAATAGCGTACATGATGAAAACTTGGCGCCTAACCACATAAAATTGGGACCAGTCGGCTCTTAAAAATCAAAACAGGCACCAGCAGCGCAACGCCGCGGTCCCTGTTTTCGTTAGGCCAATGAGGCCAGATACAATTGCCACGCGTCGTCAAAAATCGTCATGGACGGTAAATACGGCGCGTTTTCTTCCAAGTATTTCGACAGCGGATCAAAGGCTGTCTCCTGCTTAGGAAAGGCGCTGTCCAGAAAGGCGTTGTTGGCGAAGGTCGCCACCGGGTCGTAGCTTTCTGGATTGCGTTGGGTCATTAAAAATTGATAAAACGTTTTGGGCATTCGTTGCCTCCTAGTTCTTGGGAATCCGGGCCTGGAAAACGAACTTGCCAGCGCCGGATAAATCGATCTTCTTGGCCGCAAAGGACAGCTTCTTGCCGTTGCCGATGGCGGTCAAATGTAACGTGATGGTCTCTTGCTTGGTGTCCATCGCGACCCAATTGGGCAGCGGATAGTTCTTGGCGATGTAGCTCATCACAAAGCTAATCGGCACGGGTAAGGCCCCCACGGATAGCTTTTCCGCCTTCAATTGGACGTCTCCTGAGGATAACACGGTTGGCTTCAAGAGTAAAACGAAGTTCACGTTGGCGCCTAAAACTTTGGTCGATCCAGAGATCAAGGCGTGATCGGTGACCTGGAAGCGATACTTGACCGCGGAATTTTGCAGGGACTTATTCACGTAGTAGTCGGCCAGCGCGTTGACCTGTTTCTTATTCAGGCTAACGTTAATATTGGTGGTATTTTTGGTCACCTTGGCCGTGGCCGGAACCTGCGTGGGCATCAAGGCCTTGACCCCGACGGTAACGGTCGTGACCAGTAAGACGGCCACGAGCGCGATGAACCCCCATTTCCACCAATTACGGGTGGGCTTTGGGGCTGAATGACGTTGCATAGTTTGTTCCTCCTTATTTCAGTAACCACTGCTGCTGATGAGCTTGCATTTGCTTAAAAGCGTAGCGGGTCATCAACCGGTAGCCCTTGGCGTTCGGGTGGAAATGGTCGGCCGGTGACAAGTAGTCGTTCAACTCGTCACTGGCGTTGCTGGCCAAAATCAACTCCTGTAAGCTCGCGCTGGAAATCTTGCCATCGTTAGACTTCTGGGCGTTACGTTTGAGTTGCGCCTGCTGGGTGACAGATTTGTACTGCCCGTCAGACAACGCCTGGTTGATGTCGATCATGTAAATGTGTTTGAAACCCGTCGCGGTCTGCTTGGTCGCTTGATTCCAATCGTCGACAGCCGTAGTGATCTGGTCCAGGTTGGCAAAGTACACGTACACGGGATTGTAAATGCTGTAGAGAAAAATCGGCGCGGTTGGATTGTACTGCCGAATCGTTTGGATCAGGTGCTTGAGCTTTTGTTGGTAAGCGGTCTGGGCCGTGTCCAACTGGCGGTCCAGCTTGGTTTGTTGGTTGATGGTCACGTTCTTGGTCAATGTCTGGAGTAAATCGTTTCCCCCGACCGTTAGCGTGATGGCCTGGGCGCGTTTGACCTGGGCCTGTTGCGTCTTACTGTCGACCAGTCGTTGTTCGATCTGATCACTCCGGTCGCCAGATTTACCAAAATTGTGCATGATGACCTTCACGTGGTCGCGCCGGTGAATCGTATTTTTGAGCCGTCCCGTGTAGCCTCCCAGCTTGGTCTTTTGGGGATCACCGACCCCTTCGGTCAGCGAATCGCCCAGCGCCACGAGCCGCACGGTAGAACGCCGATTGCTCGGCATTTCCTTGGTCGTCAGCGTGGTGCGCGCGCCCGGATGCCAGTAGGTCAACGCCGCCAGCACAATCAGCACGAGAAGTAAGGTCACCCCAATAATCTTACTGATATTCTTAAATTTCATTCTAAAAGTCCCCCTCGGGATAAAGAAAAAGCGGTGGCGTGCGGCCACCTCTTCCTCAATGAGCAATTATTTGGTTGGGTCTGTGTAGTACATCAAGGCAAATGCCCCTGGACCCCCATGTGTCGCAATGATTGGCACCGTTTCTCGAACCAAGACATCTTGGCCCGGCAAGAGTTCCTTGAGATGATTTTGAATCTTATCAACGGATTCAAACGCCTCCACGTGGGAGATGCCAATAGCTTTGATGTTCGGCGTCTGCTTGATCTGGTCGTAAACCTTGTCAAAGTAGCGGTCGATGGTCTTCATACCGCGACCCTTAGCCCGAATCTTCAGTTCGCCACCGGTGACCTGTAAGACGATCTTGATGTTTAATAAGGACGTCAACATGCCCGCCGCGCGGCTCAACCGGCCACCCTTTAAGATGTTTTCCAAGGTCACGATGCCCATGAACAGCTTGGTGTGGTCGCGCACGGCCTCGGCCCGCTTCAAGATAGCGTCTTTGTCGGCACCTTCCGCAGCCAATTTGGCGGCTTCGATGACTTGGAAAGCCAAGGCTTGGTCGGTGTATTGACTGTCCACGACCGTGACGTCGGTCTTCGACAGTTGGGCTGCTTGTTCGGCCGTGTGGACCGTGCCACTGATGGCGGCCAACATATTGAAGCAAATCACGCTACTGCCGTCTTCGCCCAACTTGTCAAAGGTCTCCACAAACTTGCCCAGTGGTGGCTGACTCGTCTTCGGCAAGGACTTCGCCGTTTTCATTTTATCAATAAATTCTTCATTCGTGATGGATTCCCGTTCAACGTAAATCGTGTCATCAATCATGACCGTTAACGGGATAATGGTGATGTCATAATCCTGAATCTGCTGCTCGGTAAGGCCGGCAGATGAATCCGTGACAATCTTAATTTTCGCCATGGGTATCCCACTCTTTCTGACCAGAAATTTTGGTTTATGCTGCAAGTTACGTAATGAAACATACGGTAATAGTATAGCAGAATTACCGACATTTTTCAGTAAATGTTGTTGAAGTCGCCGGGGCTTTTAAAGAAAACTAAACTTGCGGTCGCCCAGACCCACGACGATCGCCGGCAATCGCCACTTGCGACAGGTTGTGCCAACGTGTTACGCTAACTAAAAAGGCGAAGGAGAAATGCTGTGTGATAAACCAACAAAGCCACACCTATCAAATCGTTAACGAGGTACTCAATGCGGTCACCCACGGAATCGGCGCCGCCTTGAGCATTGCTGGATTGGTGATCTTACTCTTACAGGCCCACGCTAAGGGCGGGGCACTGCGGATGACCACCTTTGCCATTTACGGCGCCATTTTAGTGCTCTTTTACTTGGCGTCGACCCTCTTCCATAGTTTGTACTTTACCCGCGGACGCCACGTATTTCAAATATTTGACCATTGTGCCATTTATTTATTGATCGCGGGCACCTATACGCCCTTCAGTCTCTTAGTCGTCGGCGGGGCGCTAGGTTGGACTATGTTTGGCATCATCTGGGCCATGGCCGTGTGTGGTATCATCTACAAGGCCATCTGGCTGGGTAAAATGCAAAAGCTATCCACCATCATCTACGTGATGATGGGCTGGATGTGTTTGATGGGCATCAAGCCGCTGTACGCGGGCCTGGGCCCCATTGGTTTTGCCCTCCTGTTCTTCGGCGGCGTCGCCTTCACCGTCGGCGCTGTCATTTACAGTTTCAAGGGCGTGCCGTTTGGTCACGTCATCTGGCACCTCTTCGTCATGCTTGGCACCGGTCTGATGTACTTCGCCATCTTGTTTTACGCTTAACCTTTACCTAGTCCGCCGCCTCCAGTTCGCCAAATATGGGACTGGAACGCGGCGGGCGGACGGGGCGAGCCAAAGCCCGGTCTCGCCGCCTCGCTTTGAGCCGAAACCCACGTCTCAAAGACGCCAGTTCCCTAAGCGGCAAGAATCACCGCTAAGGGAACTCCCACGGCTGATCCCATATTTGGCGAACTTCCGGCTACGCTAGCGCTCTGTGTCAACAACGAATATTCCCACAACTAACCAACCGCAAATTAAACGGCGTCACAATCCCGACTATGATGGGATTGTGACGCCGTTTTATTGTCTGCAAAGCTGCAGTTCCTCGCCAACCTTCCGGAGACAGTTAAGGGTGGAGCCAGCTGTGTCGACCCAGTTAGCTGGCGTTGTTTGCCAGGTTACTGGGTGGGGCGACTTGAGAGACTCGTGGTTTTTACGAGGCTTTCAAGCGAATCGGAAGCCCACTTGGGGGCTGGAGATGTCCCCCATAGCAGGCGGAACCCTTAACTGGCGCAGGTACTGGTTTGTCCAGTTTAAGGGGCAACTTTACAGACGTTGGTATTGTTCGAACGTGAAGTCGTACGGATTCTTCTCGTTGCGCACGCCCGGTTGCCGGTCGATCAGTTGGAACTTGCTGTAATCGATGGCTGGCATCCAGGTGTCGCCGTCAAACCCGGCTTCGATATTGGTGCGGTACAGGTAATCGACGTCATCGATCAGGCCGGCAAAGATCTGTGCGCCACCGATGACGAAGATCTTTTCGGTCGGCCGTTCAGCGGCGTAGGCCCGTACGGCGTCCAATGAGTTCAAGACGATGGCTTCGGCAGGAAAATCACTCGCGGGCCGGTGGCTGACGATGACGTTGGTCCGGTTGGGCAGTAGCCCGGGGAAGGACGCAAACGTCTTGGCGCCGGTCACGATGGTATTTCCCATGGTGACGGTCTTGAAGTAGTGCATGTCGGCTGGCAGATGCCAGGGCAATTGGCCGCGAAAGCCAATGACGTGGCCTTGGCTCTCCGCCCAGAGAAAAATTAACATGGCGAGGTCTCCTCTCTTATTTACACGGCAACGGGGGCCTTGATGGCCGGTTCCGGGTCGTAGCCCGTGACCTTGATGTCGTGCATGTCGTAGTCAAAGATGCTGGATTTTTCCGGATTCAACCACAGCTGCGGTGCGGCATGTGGCGTCCGGGCCAGCTGCGTCTTGACCTGGGTGATGTGGTTCTTATAAATGTGCGCGTCGCCCAGCGTATGCACGAAGTCGCCCACTTCCAGGCCGACTTCTTTGGCAATCAGCGACGTTAACAACGCGTAACTGGCGATGTTGAACGGCACGCCCAAGAAAATGTCCCCGCTGCGTTGGTACAGCTGACAACTCAGCTTGCCGTCGTTGACGTAGAACTGATACAACGTGTGACACGGTGGCAAGGCCATAGATGGCACGTCGGCGGGATTCCACGCCGACACGATCATCCGCCGGGAATCCGGATGGGTCCGCAGCGTGTCGATGACGTTGGCCAACTGGTCAATTGTCTCGCCGTTGTGCCCCTGCCAAGCGCGCCACTGACTGCCGTAGACCAGGCCCAGGTCACCGTAATGTTCGGCAAATGCCTGGTCGTTGATGATCTTGTCGCAGAATGCGGCCTTTTCTGCCTGGTACTGCTGGTTAAAATCAGCATCGACCAGTGAGCGCCGGCCGAAGTCGGTCATGTCCGGGCCGTGGTAGTCGGGGCTATCCACGTACCGCTGGAAGGCCCATTCGTCCCAAATGTGGTTGTGGTGTTGCAGGAGAAACCGAATATTCGTGTCCCCCCGTAAGAACCACAACAGTTCGGACTTGATCAGGCCAAAGGGCACCTTCTTCGTGGTCAACAGTGGGAAGCCCTCCTGTAGGTTAAACCGCATTTGGTAGCCAAATAAGCTGATGGTGCCCGTGCCGGTCCGATCCGTTTTCTCGTGGCCGTCCGTCAACACGGTCTTTGCTAAATTCAAATAAGCCTCTTCTAACACGCCATTGCCTCCCTATTCTGCGTACTCGCTGAGGTATTCCCAGCGGGTCATCTTTTCATCCAGTTGGTGGTCCAGGTCGTCTAATTGGGCCTGAAGATCGGCCAACTTATCGTAGTTGGCGCCGTTGGCATTCATTTCGGCTTGGACCTGTGACTTTTGGTCCTCTAAATCGTCGATCACGCCTTCGATGCCTTCCCATTCCTTTTGTTCCGCGTAGGTCAGCTTGACCTTTTTCTTGGGCGCGTCCGGCTTGTCTTGCGGCTTTTCGGTGGCCTTGGGTTTTTCCGCCTTAGCCGCGTGCTTGGTTTGCGCCTGGGCGTCTGCCAGGTAGCTACTGAAGCGCCCGGAGTACCGCTCGATATGCCCGTTACCGGTGAAGATCAACAGCCGGTCGGCCACCTTATCCAAGAAGTACCGGTCATGAGAAACCGTGATGACGGTGCCGGCAAATTGAGAAATGTAATCTTCCAACACTGTCAGCGTGCTAATGTCTAGATCGTTAGTCGGTTCGTCCAGCAACAAGACGTTGGGCTGTTCCATCAATAGTTTTAACAAATAGAGCCGCCGCTTTTCCCCACCGGAGAGCTTGCGGATCAACGTCCCGTGCATGAACCGTGGGAACAAGAACTGTTCGAGCAGTTCCGTGACACTCACGGAATTGCCGGCCTTGTCGGTCACATTTTGGCCCACCTCGGACAGGTAATTGATCATCCGCTTGTCTTCGGGAATCGGTTCGATCTGCTGGGTGTAGTAGGCCATTTTCACGGTCTCGCCCACCGTCACGATGCCGGAATCTAGTGGGAGGCGTTGGGCAATCACGTTGAGCAGGCTAGACTTACCGGCCCCGTTTTCACCACTGATCCCGATGCGTTCGCCACCTTGAATCAGGTCGTTAAAGTCCTTTAAAATGACGTGGTCGCCCAATTTCAAATTGGCGTCTTTGAGCTCGATGACTTTCTTGCCCAGGCGTTGTTGGCCCAGCGAGATGGAAACATTGCTTTGGACTTGGCGGGTCCCCACGTTACTGGCCAGGTCGTTGAAGCGGTTGATCCGGGCCTGTTGCTTGGTAGAACGGGCCTTAGCCCCCGCCTTCATCCAGGCCAATTCCTTCTTGTACAATTGTTGTTGCTTCTGGTCGGCTTCGGCCTCTTGACTGACCCGTTCGGCCTTTTCTTGGACGTAGGCTTGGTAGTTCCCCGGATATTGGTAGAGCTTCCCGAAGTCTAATTCCCAAATTTGGTTGGCAATTTGATCCAGGAAGTACCGGTCATGAGTCACGACCAGTAAGGCGCCCTTGTAGCTGGCCAGATACTGTTGGAGCCAGGCAATGGAATCGAAGTCCAAGTGGTTGGTTGGTTCGTCCAGGAGTAATAAGTCGGGGGACTGAATGAGGACTTGGGCCAAGCCGACCCGCTTGATTTGGCCCCCAGACATGGTTTTGATGGATTGCGACAGGTCCGTGATCTTCAGCTGCGTCAAAATCGTCTTGACGTCGCTTTCGGCAGTCCAGGCCTCTTCTTCGTTCATCTGAGCTTCCGCGTCCAAATACCGCTGTTGGGCCTTGGCATCGTCCGGATGTGCCCCGTAAGCCGCCAGGGCCGCTTCGTAACGGCGAATCGTGACAAAGACCTTCTGATCACCGGAAAAGACGGCATCCATCACGGTCAGGTTTTCATCGAGGTCTGGCGCCTGGGTCAGATAGCCGATCGTGTAGTCCTTAGGGGTGTTGATTTCCCCGGACTGCTCATTGCTGACGCCGGCCAAGGTATTTAACAACGAGGTCTTCCCACTCCCGTTGACCCCGATCAGACCGATACGATCGTGTTCGTTAATAATAAAATTCAAATTATCAAATAGCGTTTTTTCACCGTAAGTTCGGTGTAAATTTTCCGCGCGTAAGGTTTGCATAGCTTCACTCTCTTATTTTCAGATTACTTGTTGGCGTTAACGTGCGCCACCAGTGCGGTCGTGTCGTTGGGCAGCGCGCCGGTGACCACTTGATATTCAAGGTCGCCCAAGATAGCACCCAGCTGCGGTCCGGGTTGCACGCCAGCCTGCATGAGGTCACGACCCGTCGCGGCCAACTCCTTCTTGTGATGAATCGGCAACGCGGCTAAAGCGGCCTGCAGGTCTGATTGGCGATCCGAGGCGCCTAAAATGACGGCCACCTCATTGGCCACGGGTACCAGGTCGGCCCCACACTGATAAAGTTGCCAGGCGGTCAACTCACCCGTCAGTAACAGTGTGGCCGCGCGACTGGCCGTTTGGACAGCCGTGATGGTTTGATTGGCGGTCTTCCAGTGCTTCAAGAACGGCGTGATTTCGGAGCTGGTCAGGCCAAATTTGGTGGCCAACAACGTCCAGGCAGCCGTGTCACTGGAGACGCCGTGGGTCAGCTGTTGCGTTAGTGCGGCCAAGTCCGCCTCGTGGTCCGCAAAACCCGGACAGTGTTGCCACAAGCCCGTGTCCATAAAGTCTTGAAGCCCGCGTTGCGGGGCCTTGCCCTGTAACAGCTTTAACAATTCTACTTGGGTCCGCTCGACCGCAATCTTAGCCAAGAGTTGGGCGTGCGCCGTGATGGCCGCTTGTGTCTCGGGTACGATCTGAAAGTCCAGCTGACTGGCAAACCGCACGGCCCGCATCATGCGCAAGGCGTCCTCATGGAAGCGTTCCTGCGCATCACCCACGGCACGAATCTGGCGGTGCTTAAGATCCGCTAGCCCGTCGAACAAGTCGATGACCGTCCCGTCTTCCTTCATGGCCAAGGCGTTGATAGTGAAATCCCGACGTTTTAAGTCCTCATTCAACGACCGGACGAAGGTCACCTGGTCTGGCCGCCGAAAATCGGTATAGGTCGATTCCGAGCGAAACGTGGTAGTCTCGTAGCCGGTCCCGTGATCCAAAATCATGACGGTACCGTGTTCGATTCCGGTGTCCACGGTACGCTTGAACAGCCCTTTAATCTCGTTAGGATACGCACTAGTGGCGATGTCCACGTCATGGATGTCTTTACCCAAGATGGTATCGCGAACGCTGCCACCGACGAAATAGGCCTCATAGCCGGCCTGTTCAATGGTCTGAAGAACCGGCCGGGCCAATTCAAATTCATGTGGTAACTTGTTTAGCTTCAATTTGCTCACCCTTTTGCCAGTTATTTTCGATTTTTACTCACTATGCCAGTCTAACAGATTCTGCCGTGAAATTGAAACCAAACCACTGGCGCTTTTTTACTGGACAACGTTGGTGCTGACCGCCTACCGTTCGCCAGTTGCCTGTTGGCGCACGTTTCGACTATGAGGCCACTTTGAGACGCGACTTTCGGCTCAAAGCGGCCTCAGCGTTCCAACTCATATCTAGTGAACGGTAGGCGGCCAGCACAGCATAAACGAGTTTTGTCCCACCATGCCGGGCCGCTGTGCTATGATAATGACAGTACTTTTATCGTTGGGAGTGAGTCTTATGGCACCACAAGACGAGTCAGTTCGTCTACTAGATTTATGCATGATCGGTTTAGGTTGTGCAATGTTTGCCTTCGGGTTGGTCTTCTTCAACATCGCCAACCACCTGGCCGATGGCGGAATTTCCGGGATCACCTTGATTCTGCGGGCCTTATTTGGCATCGACCCGGCCTATTCGACGATTCTGATCAACGTGCCCCTCATTTTGATTGGCTGGCGGTTCTTGGGTCGCCAATCGCTGATCTACACGATTTATGGCACGATTATGTTGTCCCTGTTTTTGTGGATCTGGCAACGGGTGCCCTTCGTCATTCAGCTACACGGCGACCTATTGCTGTCGGCCTTGGGTGCTGGGATCATCGGGGGCTTTGGGTCTGGCCTCCTGTACCGTTACGGTGGGACCACCGGGGGAACCGATATCATTGCCCGGATCTTTGAACGGTTTCGGGGCGTGCCCATGGGCCGCACCCTGCTCTACCTGGACGTGGTGGTCTTGTTGATCTCACTGGTCTACATCGATGTACAGCACATGGCCTACACCTTGATCTATTCCTACATCTTCGCACGCATCGTCAACTTCACGCAGGAAGGCGCGTATGCGGCCCGCGGCGTCATCATCGTTTCCCCCAAGCACCAGGAAATTGCGGACGACATCATGGCCCGTCTGGAACGCGGCGTGAGCCTGATTGACGGCGAAGGTGGCTATTCACATCAGGCCCGCAAGTTGCTCTACGTGGTGGTCGCGCCTAGTGAGCTCCACCGGTTACGGCAAATCATCGCGCACCATGACGACAAGGCCTTCGTCTCTATTATCAACGTCAATGAAGCGCTGGGTGAAGGCTTCTCGTTTCAGGTGCCCAAGAAAGGTTGGCTGGGCAAATTAAAGCACTAGGAACTGGGGTTGGCAACCGCGGGCTTTGCGGTTGCTTTTATTTTTGCGCTCTAAGTTAAAGTAATCATTGTGTGTTCACACAATTAAAAAAGAAGCCCGCCGCAGCAGGCCTCTTCTCCTGGTTAGTCTTCATAACCTTCTAGCATCAATGCCATTTCATCGTCGTCCGGCACGACTCGTAAATAAGCGTGCAGTAACTTGATGACCTGGTCGCTGGCCCCTTCTTCGCGGTAGAAGTAGATGGCTGGCTTCAAGAAGTCTGCCTGGTCCATGAAGAATGGCTGAGCGGCGTCGTAATACTTCCGTGCCGCCGCAAAGTCTTCTTGGTGTTCAGCCGAGATCGCCAGGTTCCAGTACAACTGCGGATCAGCATCGTCGCTCTTCACATACGGTTGGACCAGATCCACGTTTTCTTGCCACCGCTCCTGCTTCACGTAAAGGTTGCTGAGCTGAATGACCGCACTTAAGTCGTCGCTATCCAGTTGATGCCCGTGCGTCAGGTATTTTTCAGCCAACGCCTCATCGTCCAAGCGCGTCGCCACATGGGCCGCCTGCAACCAGAGTTTCTCGTTGTATTGGTCCACGCCCAAGCCCTCCTGGAGTGCCTTAAGCGCCTCTGGCAGCCGATTTTCCGCCTCTAGTGCCTGACCCAAGTACGGGTACAAAGACGTGTAATGTGCATCGCTGTCCTTGAGTTCTTCGAAGAGCCGAATGGCCGTGGTCCGTTCCTTGAGCTGCAGGTAGGTGAATGCCGTTTCAAATTTCACATCCGGGGTCATATCACCCGGGTGAATCTGCTTGAGATAGCCAATGGCCTGTTCAAACCGCCCGGCATTGGCATAGGCGACCCCGAGCCGTTCCACCAGGTTGACCTTGGACAACTCGGTGGTGCCGGCCGTGATCAGGTCTAAATACAGCGGAATGGCCTTTCTGAACTCGCGCATGGTGAAGTACAGCTCCGCCAAGGCAAACGTGATGACGGGCTCGTCAGGGGCTAATTTCTTCGCCGTCAGGAGCTTTTGTTCACTAACCTCGAACAACTCCTGGGTCTGATACAAGTCGGCGGCCACCATCAAGGATTCGACGTACGCCGGGGAATCCGGCTTGACCTGGTTCAAATAATCTAAGGCTTCGTCGTTTTTATCCTCATCGATGGCGATGTCGGCCAAGTTGGTCCGCAGCTCATCTTCATCGGGATACTTTTTCAATAATTTTTCGTAAATGCGTCGGGACTGATTGAGAAATCCCAGGGAATACAGTTCCTCACCCAGGCTAAACAGGGTATCGTCATCGTCGTGGCGCAGGGACAAGGCGTACTGCTTCTTAAATGCCTCGAGTTGCCCCTTTTCCAATTGGTCCAGTGCCGTTTCTGCGTAACTCATAACCCGCCTCCATTTTTTCTGTGTGACTCATTTTTAGTCGATTTAACCAGCACCCACCATCTTACCACCATTGGCGTAAAAGTGGGACTTAACGATTCGCTGGCATCACGGTTGACCCGTCAAAATGGTTAAGCACCACAAAAAAGCCAGCCCGGCAGACACCGCACTGACTCTTTTTAAGCGTTAAATAATTAAGAATAATTACTTAACAGCATCCTTTAAAGCTTTACCTGGCTTGAATGCAGGTACTTTGCTTGCAGGAATTTGGATTTCTTGTCCAGTTTGTGGGTTACGGCCCTTACGAGCTGCACGTTCACGAACTTCAAAGTTACCAAAGCCGATCAATTGAACCTTTTCGCCTTTAGCTAAAGTTGCTTGGACAGAATCGAAGACTGCATCAACTGCAGCCGTTGCGTCCTTTTTAGTTAAGCCAGTTGCAGTTGCAACGTCGCTAACCAATTGTGCTTTGTTTGCCATTTTGAATTCACCTCCTGAATAGAAGATTAGATGAATGCCATCTAGTGATCATTTTTGAGTGGTCCAAAAATGATGAAACAAATACGGTCAACCGCATCATTTCTTTATCAAAGATAGCACAGGAAGCCTTATATGACAAGGGATAACGCCATTTTTTAGCAAGAAAACTTGCAGAATCACTGATTTTACTAAGAAATCATTAAAAAATGGCGAAAATGCTGGTCTTAAGCCCCTTTTCCTACTTCCGCGCGCGTTCGATCAAGTGGATTGGCGTCCCCTCGAAATCGAAGTGTTCGCGGATCTGATTTTCCAAGAAACGCTCGTAGGAGAAGTGCATCATCTTCGGGTCGTTGACGAAGACCACGAAGGTTGGTGGCGCCACGGCGACCTGAGTGCCGTAGTAGACCCGCAGCCGCTTGCCGTTGTCGGAAGGCGTCGGGTTCAGGGCAATGGCGTCCATGATCACGTCGTTTAACGTGGCCGATTGGACCCGCTTGTTGTGGTTCTCAGAGACCCGCTTGATCATGGCTGGCAATTGTTCCAGCCGCTGCCCGGTCTTTGCCGAGACAAAGACGATCGGCGCATAGCTGAGGTATTGGAACTCTTGGCGAATCAAGTTTTGGAAGTCCGTCAGCGTGTGGTTGTCCTTCTTTAAGGTGTCCCACTTGTTGACCAGGATGATAATCCCCCGGCCAGCCTCATGGGCGTAACCCGCGACCCGCTTATCCTGTTCACGAATGCCTTCTTCGGCGTTCAAAACCACCAGCACGACGTCGGAGTCATCGATGGCGCGCATGGCCCGCATGACACTGTAGCGTTCGGTATTTTCGTAGACCTTCCCGCGTTTACGGATTCCGGCCGTATCGACCATCGTGAACTTAGTATCCTCGGCCGTAAACTTGGTATCGACCGCGTCACGCGTCGTCCCGGCGATGTTGGAGACGATCACCCGGTCTTCGCCCAACATGGCGTTGACCAGTGAGGATTTCCCCACGTTTGGCCGACCAATCAGACTGAAGCGGATGGAATCATCCTTAGGCGCACCATCATCGTCAGGGAATTCCTTGACGACGGCGTCCAGGAGATCCCCTAGACCCAACCCGTGGACCCCAGAAACGGGGTACGGATCGCCAAAGCCCAGGGAGTAGAAGTCATAGACCGTTTCTCTGGTCTCGGGGTTATCGGCCTTGTTGACGGCCAAGATGACCGGCTTATCAGCCCGATACAAAATCTTGGCGACCTTTTCATCGGCGTCGGTCACCCCCTCAGGTGCACTGACGATAAAGACGATGACGTCGGCCTCATCGATTGCAATTTCGGCCTGTTGGGTAATTTGCGTCAAAAATGGTTCATCGCCGAGGTCAATTCCCCCGGTATCGATCATTCGAAACTCGGTCCCCAACCATTCGGCGTGAGTGTAGATCCGGTCCCGCGTGACCCCGGGCGTATCCTCAACAATGGAGATCCGTTCGCCGGCGATGCGGTTGAACAACGTGGATTTACCCACGTTAGGCCGGCCAACAATGGCAACAATTGGAAATGCCACAATAAATCCCTCCTTTTCAAAATAACGTTAAGTGACATGAAAAGGGTTCAGAACGAAACCAACAAAGTTCCGTTCCAAACCCTCTTCAACCAAACGTATTAGTTGTTTTCGTTATCTTCCATATCTTTCTTCAAGCTGTCCCCAATGAGGTCACCTAAAGAGAAACCGGTGCTTTCTTCTGGGGCGTTAGCCGTTGAAGTTTCTGCACTGTTCCGGTTGTTACGACGACGGTTGTTGCCGCCATTGTTCCGACCGCGGTTGTTGTTGCTGTGGTTTTCAGAAGAATCGTCAGCTGATTGTGGCTTTTCTTCCAAAGCCTTGATGGACAATGCCAAACGGTGATCGTCTGGACGAACATCTAAGACCTTAACCTTGATTTCTTGACCAACCTTCAAAACGTCAGCAGGCGTTGCGATGTGTTGGTGAGAAATTTGAGAAATGTGAACCAAACCTTCAACACCTGGGAAGACTTCAACGAAGGCACCAAAGCTAGTCAGGCGCTTAACAGTCCCGTCCAAGACACTGCCTTGAGGGGCCTTTTCTTCGATACCGTCCCAAGGTTCTGGTAAGGTTTGCTTGATGGAAAGGGAAATCCGGTCGCGGTCTGGATCTACAGATAAGACCTTAACCTTAACTTCTTGGCCCACCTTCAAGACATCGCTAGGCTTTTCAACCCGTTCAAAGGCGATTTCTGAAACGTGAACTAAGCCGTCAACGCCACCAAGGTCAACGAAGGCACCAAAGTTGGTCAAACGGGCAACTTTACCTTCAACGATGTCCCCAGCCGTTAACTTGGACATGATCTCTTCCTTTTGAGCAGCGCGTTGCTTCTCAACAATTGCGCGGTGGGATAAGATCAGACGATTTTCACTAGGTTCGATTTCGACGATCTTAAATTCCAGGGTTTGGCCCTTGAATTGAGATAAGTCTTCAACGAAGTGATCTGAAGCCATGGATGCAGGAACGAATCCACGCACACCGGCGTCAACCACTAAACCACCCTTAACCACTTGGGTAACAGGGGCAGTCAACGTGTGACCTGCTTCAAATTCCTTTTGGATGTCGTCCCAAACCTTACGGGCTTCCAAACGACGTTGTGACAGTAAGTAACTGCCGCCTTCCTTATCGGAACCAATCTTAGAAATTACGACGAGGTCTAATACGTCCCCGACTTTAATTACTTCTTTAATATCGTCAACTGGCTTAGTTGAGAGTTCCTTCTTGGGAACAACCCCTTCAACGCCAGTATCAGCAATCCCAACGATTGCTTGTTGGTCATCATCGATTGCTAAGACTTCACCCTTAACAACGTCACCAACTTTAACGGTGTCGATGCTGTTTAAAGCATCTAACAGATCGTTATTTTCATTGTTTTGACTCGTGCCATTTTCACTCATGCGAATTTTTCCTCCTTGCGACAACTCTATATACTATTTTAGCTGATTATGCTAGTAAAAGCTAGTAAAATGCCTATTTCTCTAGGATTCTTTTTTCTGGATGATTTCTGCGATCTTGTCAGCCACCTGTTCGATGCTCATAGACGTGGTATCCAAGCGGATTGCGTCCGCCGCCTGCGTCAGTGGTGAGACCTTCCGGGTGGAGTCTTTGCGGTCACGTTCTTCGATCTCGTGTTTCAGGGTTGCCAGCGGCGTATCGATGCCCTTGGCCGCGTTATCCTTCAAACGCCGTTGCGCCCGTTCATCCACACTGGCAACCAAGAAGATCTTGACTTGCGCGTGGGGCAAGACCGTGGACCCAATATCACGACCGTCCATCACAATTCCGCCAGCATCAGCGATCTGCCGTTGCCGTTCCGTTAATTCGGCCCGCACTGCGGGTAAGGCAGAAACCGCCGACACAGAATTCGTGACATCCGGTTGGCGAATGGCCAACGTGACTTCCGTATCATCAACGAAGACCTTTTGTTCCGGGGTCCCCGGTTCAAAACGAATCGTGATCTGATCCAGCAAGGCCTTAACGGCTGCTTCGTCGGTCAAACCGACGCCTGCTTGTAACACCTTCCAGGTAATTGCCCGGTACATCGCCCCTGTGTCACAGTAAATGTAGTGAAAACGTTGGGCTACGATCTTGGCAACCGTACTCTTGCCGGCCGATGCGGGGCCATCAATGGCAACTTGCAATCCTTGTTTCTCCATGAAAACCAAACTCCTATCAAAATAATTTTAACGCTTAGCGAACCCGTAACTTCTGTCCTGGATGCAGTGAAGCACCGGAAGACAGGCCGTTTAAAGCCAACAACTTATCCACGGAAATACCCGCGTTGGTGGCCACCCGGTAAACCCCCTGACCAGATTCGACCGTGGCGTATTTTTCACCCGTCGTGGCGCTACTCGTGCTACTGCTGGTCGTTTGCTGGCTACTGCTTGTGCTAGTAGTCGTACTGCTCTGGGCCGCCGAACTCGTGGTAGCCGAAGAACTGCTAGTCGTTCGTGCTGAACTAGCAGTTGTGGTTGAAGTCGTGGATTTCTTAGGTGTGCTGGAACTGGCCACAGTTGAAGAAGACCGCTTTGAAGAAGACTTCTTCTTGTGGCTCGAACTCTTGGCCTTACTGGATGAGCTGGAGGAACTAGCCGCCACCTTTTCCGTATTTTGGGGCCGATTAACTGCGCTTTGACGCGCCAAACCGTAAACCAATGATGCCGCCGCAATCACAATGATAATGGCAACCAAAATAACGGTCACCATGGTGTTGCTATGGTTTTGTCGCCGCATTTTCGTTCGTGACAGGTTACCCTGATCGTCGCGATCATCGGCAAACGATTGATCCCACGGGTGGGACTCTTGCTCCTTCGACGTTTGATCGTCACGCTTCTGACTCATCATCTAACCTCCCTGAAAAACTTTCACCCGTAATTGTACCACGGGCACGATGTTTTCGATAGCTATAATTACCTAAAATGTTGCCATGTCGGGATTTCTTAGAATATCTTAACTATTTTTCGGAATGCCCAGCTAGTGACTTTCTGTATTTGTGTCAGTTCACCGTAACTTTTTTCTAGCAAGTCCTGCTATTGTATGTCAACGCAGAAATCAAAATTAAAAAAGCCACTCGCCGTCGCGCATGGCAAAGTAGCCCACCCTATTTAATTAAGCCATTCAAAGCCCACAATTTCTATTCGCTTGGAATGCCGATAATCAAAATACTTACTCTTAGTCACAAAAAACGTCACTGGGGCAAATACCACAGGCTGTAATTCCTTATCTACTCGTCGTAAACCAACAACTAATTTACGTGAATTTCGATTTCCTTTAAAGACCAGGTCCAGCCTCATCGAATTTTAGTTATCGGTCTTCGCAACTAAGATGCAGGTCTTAAAGGGCGCATCAATGAAACCTTCACGGAGAAAATCAATGTTTCCAATCCTATCCTTAATTTCACCATAATGTTGGTTTCTCTTAAGCTTCGCCAACGTTATTTCACCTGCCAAAACCTTTTGATACATCACTTTAGCAGGGTCACGATAGATTTTGTGTAAACCCAGTAGATGGCATAATTGTAACGTATCAAAGCGGATGTAAAAGTCTTCTAGATGAACGTACGAAGTTGAAAGCAGTAAGGTTCGACCATTAAATAAGCGATTAAAGCTGTCAAAAATAGTCTTCAATTCCCGTTCTGTCGACAACTTTTCACATCCATTCTTATGTACAAAAAAAGAGCGCAATCATGGATTCGGCCCCATGCGGCTAACGCTAGGATAACCCACCCGCGGGGGAACGTGGCGCGCTCATAACCACTTCATTGCTTTTAGCAAGCAATCAGAATTAGGGTGATAAAAACGGATGATGAGAAAGGCACGGCCTTTTCGTTCATCCTTATCACTACGCCAATTATCGCTAATGGCACTTGAAATGTCAACATTAAGCTATGATCCGCTGACAATTTTTTTGGGGGGACCACTTACCCACCCTAAAACAACCGCGCCAGCCGCTCCTGCCACGGTACCGCTTCAGGCGTGGGCGCCGCTGCCTGACGGGTCAGACCCAGTGCCGCCAGGTCAAGGGCCACGTTGCCCGGTGCACAACACCGCGCCGTGTGGGCTGGACTGGTCTCGTCAAAAGCCTGCAGCCACGTAGCCCGCAAGCACGTTTCGGTCCGCACGTACGCCAACATTTGAGCCAACGCGTGATTCCGTTCCTGCTCCCGACTGGCAAACAGCCGCACCACGGCGTCTTCACTGATGCCATGCGATCGATAAAAAGCCAGTAACTGAATCTGGGGATCGTCGGCCGCAAAGTTCTGGGGGTGGGCGTAGTACCGCTGAATCGTGTCGACCTCGGGCCGGTTGGCCTGCCCCAAGGCCAGCGGCAACTGTTCATCGCCCGGAGCATAGAGCAAGATTGCCACGCTGGGGTGGCCGTCACGTCCGGCCCGGCCAATTTCTTGGGCGTAACTCTCCAAGTCGGCCGGTAAGTGGTAGTGGATCACAAAGCGCACGTCATCCTTATCGATGCCCATGCCAAAGGCGCTGGTCGCACAGATGACGTCGAGTTGGCCCGCCATGAACTGTTGCTGGATCTTAAAGCGGTCCTCGGCATCCAGCCCGGCATGATAGGCCGCGGCCGTGACGCCCGTCGTATCGCGCAACCACAGGGCCGTATCCGTGGCCTGTTGCTTACTAGAGAAATACACGACCCCCGGCCGCCGCAAATGGGCCACCAGGTCCTGCAAGCGCGACTGCTTGGTGGCCTCGTCCGCCACGTTTTCGACATCCAAATAGATATTCGGCCGGTTGACCGACTCTGTGACGACCTGCGGCTGGCTACGCAGCTGTTTGGCGATCTCCGCACGCGTCTGTTGGCCCGCCGTCGCCGTTAGCATCAGGGTCAACGGGTGGTGGAGCTTTTCACGAATCGCGCCTAACAACAAATACTCCGGGCGAAAGTCTGGGCCCCACTGCACGATACAGTGGGCCTCATCCACCACCAACAGGCTGAGCCTGATCTGCTGCAAGCGGGCCAGCATCTGGGGTTGCGCCAACATTTCCGGTGAGAGAAATAAGAATTGGTATTGGTTCAAATGATTTAAAATGCTCAGGCGTTCCCCAAACGGCGTCTGCGACGTAATGGCCGCGGCCCGTTTGAACCCGCTCATGCGCATCCGGTTGACCTGGTCGTTCATCAGCGACAACAGTGGCGACACGATCAACACGCACCCCGGGTGGCGGTAGCCGTACAACTGATAGATCAGCGTTTTCCCGGCCCCGGTCGGTAAGATGGCCAGGGTATCGTGCCCATTTTCTAGGCTAGTCAGCGCTTGCTCTTGACCGGAGCGGAAGTGCTCAAAGCCAAAGACGCGTTTCAAACTGGTCGTCAACGGTTCCATCACGCGGTCGCCTCCTTGATCTGCCAGATGGCAAATAGTCGAAAATAAAAGAAATCATATCGGGTCTGCAGTTCTTCCGGTAAATTAGTGTACTGCCAGTCGTCCACCGACCCCGCCAAGACTGCCGCAAAATCTTGGCGGACTTGGGGCGGCAAGACGCGTTCATAGGGAAAGTCCCGTAGTGGCAACATGATAGCTGCCTCCAACAGGTGTTCGCGCACAGTACTCAGCTTGATCTTGCGGATCGTCGCCACGCGTGCCAGATCCCCACCTGCTTCTATGGCGGTCAGCGTGGCCTGGGCACTGCGCGAAATCGGCACTTGCCACAGTGGCCCCAACAAGTCGTGGAGCGGATGATCGGCCTGACGGGCGTCTTGGGCAATCTGGACCACCCCGTCGATCTGCATCAAATGCACCTCCCAAACGGTCCACTGATGAGCGGCCGCCACCTGTTCGCTGGTCAAGCCCGGTTGACCAAAGCCGGTGAACTGGTCGGTCACCACCCCAGCCGTTTGTCCAGGCAGTTGCTGGAGACTGTGCGTCAGTGCCGCTCCTAATTGCGGTGCCAGCGTCGGGCTCTTTCGTCGATGAAACCACTGGCGCACGGCTCGCCGCGTTTCTTGATCCGTCGCCAAAGGATAATAGCGCGCGGTACTGTGGGCAAATTGGGAGGTCACCTGTACCGCTAACAAGAGCCGCTGCCGGGCGGCGACTAGATCCAAATTGACCCACTGATCGGTGGTCACGGGGCGATAATAGGCACGCTGGGCCAATTGCTGCTCGCCTGCTGCCGTCAACCGCACCGTCGCCTGGTCGCCATCGACGGTCGCCCAGCCGCGGTGTTGCAGTTCTTGAATGGCGTCATCTAAGCCACCCCGCTGGAGGTGCTTGTCCAAATTCAACAAGGGCAACAGCCGATAGCGCTGCCCCCAATACAGGGTCGACACCGTTTTCTTGCCCCGCAAAAGATTTTCGATCACCCGAATTCGGCGATCCTGCTGCGCGCTTAACAATTGCCCTAAATCCACGGCCTCCACGGTGGGTCCCCCTTTCATGCTTAATGATGCGGCGCTTATCTGGTGTAAAATGTCTGTTCCCAGTTTACCATAGAAAAAGGACCGGCAAGCCGCCAGTCCTTGATTTGCTTAAATTTGTGATTAATCGCCTTATGACAGCGTATGCTTAGCCAGCCATGGTGCCATCCGCCGGCTCAATAAGATGAAGAGAATCCCCAAGATGACCCCCTTCAAGAGGTTGAACGGAATGACGCCTAACAAAATCAACTTGTTGACTGGCAATCCCAGTGACATGCCCCAGACCTTCAGGTACAACGGCGTGATGACCCACCAGTTGGCCAAAGACAAGACCACCGTCAGGGTCAAGGTTCCGGCCACCACGGCACCAATCTGCCGCGACAGGGTCGGTTGCGCTTCCGCTTGCTTGCGTTTCAGCACGTAACTGATGGGCAAGATGTAGGCGATGTCAGCAATGAAGGCCGTCAAGACGCCGATGAAGTTTACGATGTCCATACCGGTCGATACAAAGTACAGTAATTCTTTCACGGCCGCAATCATCACGGCGCCGGCAGGACCGAACAGACTCATGCCTAATAAGACGACCAGGTCGCTGAGATCCAGCTTCATGTACGGCACGATGGGAATGAGCGGCACTGACACGAACATCAAGACGTACGCACACCCCGCAAACAGGGCCATCTCAACCATCGACCGAACCTTTAACCCGCTATGACTATTTTCCATGATACTTGTTCCTCCTTGCGGTCATCTCGTGGTAAAGCACAGAAAAAGGCCTTACCACAGAAGGGCAAGACCTTGGGATTTACGTAAAATTGTTTGCGCAAAAAGCAACGTCTCCATCTTCTGCATACCAGACTATACTGTCGGTTTCGGAGTTGCACCGAATCCACCGCTCACGCGGGTCGCGGACTTTACCGCCGGTCGGGAATTCCACCCTGCCCTGAAGATGAACCAAATTTTTATTACAACCATAATATACTAAGAATTGCGAGCGCTGTCAACCGTTGCTCTTACGCCAATCCGGTCAATCTGCGCAATTCCTTGACTTCTTCTGGCTTCAACGGCCGGTAATCCCCGGCGTTTAACCCCTTGAGTGTCAAGAAGCCATACTGTTCCCGCTTTAACTTTTCCACGGGCAAGTTCATGGCCGCCAACATCTTTTTGACCTGGTGGTTCTTCCCTTCATGAATCGTCAGCGAAACAATCGCCGTTTTCTTCTTGGGGTCAGAACTGATGATCTTGCTCTTGGCCGGCGCATAGGTCTCACCGTCGACCGTAATACCTTGCCGCAACGTCTTCATCGCGTCATTGGTCGGCGTTCCCGTGACCTTAGCGATGTAGGTCTTCTCGACTTCATACTTCGGGTGCGTCAAGCGGTTGGCCAGTTCCCCGTCGTTGGTCAGTAACAACAACCCCGAGGTATCGTAGTCCAACCGGCCCACGGGATAAATGCGCTGGCTGACATTTTCCACCAGGTCGACCACCGTCTTACGACCCTTGTCGTCGTTGGCGGTCGAAATGACCCCTCGCGGCTTGTACAACATGATGTACACGGGGGTTTCGCTGGTGACCGGGACGCCGTCGACCACGATCTTATCGTGCACGCCGACCTTAGTCCCCAGTTCCGTGACCACGGTGTCGTTGACGCGCACCCGGCCACTCATGATTAATTTTTCGGATTGCCGCCGTGAAGCGACCCCGGCGTGGGCCAAAACTTTTTGTAAACGTTCCATAATTAGCTTTCATCTCCTGATTGGTTGAGCTGTTGGTTAAAGGCCTGTAAGAATAAATCGCCGCCGTCCGTGTCGGTCGTCGACTCGCTAGGGGTCGCTGCGGCGGGCAGTGGTGGTAAGTCGGCCAGTTGCTGCAACCCAAAGTAGTCTAAGAAGTAGTCACTGGTCCGATACAGTTTTGGCCGGCCCGGTTCGTCCAAACGCCCCGCGTCTTCGATCAACCGGCGCAAGACCAGCTTTTGTACGGTCGAGGCACTCTGAACGCCGCGGATCTCATCGACTTCGATTCGCGTGATCGGCTGACGATACGCGATGATGGCCAACACCTCGAGCGACGCCGGCGACAAGCTCGTGCTCAACGGGTTCTCAAAGTAGTGCTTGATCACGGGCGCCACGTCGGCCTTGGTGACCAAGCGGTAGGTGGTATCATTGACCATCAGTTCCAGCGCACAATCCGTATCGGCGGCGTATTTCTGTGCCAGCTTTTCCAGACTCGCCAAAATGGCGGGCCGCATCAAACCGGTGGCCACAGCCAGATCGGCGACGGTAATCCCTTCATCACCGCTGACGAACAGGAGACTTTCAATCTGTGCTAGAGGTGACATCGGGGGTATAACTTCCTTCCATTTTTAGAAAATTCACTTGTAACGGTGCCAGGCGGCCGGCCTGTTGCAGACGAACCTGCCGTTGCCGGGCCAATTCGAGCACCGCCAAGAAGGTGGTGACGATTTCTTCCATGACCGGGCGCTTGGCCAGTAAGCCGTCGAAATCGACCGGCCCCGCCGCGCGTTTCAACCGCGTGAGCACCGTTTGCATTTGGTGCTTGATGGTAAAGTGTTCCTGGTGAATGCTTTGCGTGACCGGCTTGGCCACCATGGCGCGATGAATCAACCGCTGTAAGGCACTCTGCAGGTCGGCGGGTTGAATGCCCGGTGCCACGGTCAACGCCACCGTATCGGGCACCGCCATCGCTGGACGGGTGAAGTGTCGTTGCCGGGCGGCTGCGCGCTGCTTCAATTCCTGGGCCGCTTGCTTATAGCGTTGGTACTCCAACAATTGGTTCACCAGTTCTTCGCGGGGATCGTCGGCCACGTCTTCATCGACGGGCGCCACGGTTTGCGGTTTGGGCAACAATAGTTTAGCCTTGATGGCCATCAAGTTGGCCGCCATCACAAAATACTCCCCGGCAATATCTAACCGCAGCGTCTGCATTTGGTGCAGGTAGGTCAGATACTGGCTGGTAATGGTGGTAATCCGGATATCGTAAATATCCATTTCGTTGGTTTTAATTAGATGTAACAGTAAATCTAGCGGGCCTTCAAAGTCACTGACCTGAATCAGTGGCTGCCCGTTGTGCGTGGCTTTGTCCATGGTGATACTCCCATTTTGCAATAATCTTGGCGGTCGTTAAGGTGCCCATCAACCGCTTGGTCGGCACCGCCGTCGCCAATTGGTCCAACATCTGCCACGTGTTGCGGGTCAGTTGTTTATCCGGCATCAAGGTGATCAACCGCACGATCAAAAAATCTCCCTGCGTTTCGGTCCCCAAGACCCCGGCAAAATCATCGTGTTCATCCTTCCAAAGATACAAGGTCCGGTCCGTGCCGTCCTGATACCAGGCCAGCTCACGTTGCAACCGGTCCCAGTCCTTGAAAGTCGGTAGCAAACTGAGCAGGCCCATCGCAATTTTTTGATAATCACTACGATATTTAAGTAACATTGGTCCGCCTCCGTTCAATTTTGCTATATTACCACATTATGCGCGCGGATGGTACTGGTCATAGACGTTGCGCAACCGCTTTTTGGAAATGTGCGTGTAGATCTGTGTGGTCGTGATGTCCGCGTGCCCCAGCAATTCCTGGACCACGCGCAAATCCGCGCCGTTTTCCAAGATGTGCGTGGCAAATGAATGCCGCAGCGTATGGGGCGTCACGTCCTTTTGAATATCCGCTAGCGCCACGTAATGCTTGATCTTTTGCCAAATAGCCTGACGAGACAAGCCGCCCCCGTGGGCATTTAAAAACAGATACGGACTGGTCCGCTGCTTCAACAAGACCGGGCGACTCTGCTGCAGATACTGGTTGATCCAGTCCGCCGCCACGTCGCCAATTGGAATGATGCGCTCCTTGTCGCCCTTTCCCAGCGTTTGGATCAGCCCCATCTCCAGGTGCAAGTCCGCCAATTTCAGGTGAACCAGTTCACTGACCCGCAGTCCGGTCGCGTACATGACCTCCAAAATGGCCCGGTCGCGGATGCCATACTTGGTGCTGGTATCCGGCGTCGCCAATAAGCGGTCGACCTCCGCCACCGTCAAGACCGCCGGCAAATGCTGGGCGTGCTTGGGTGCGGCGACGTTAGCCATCGGATTTTCCGCCAGCTGATGGGTCTGAATCAAGTAGCGATAAAACTTGCGCAAGGCCGACACCGCGTGAATCACGGAGTTGCGAGACTTGCCTGCCGCCGTTTGCTGACTCAGATACGCCATAATCTGCAAACGGTCAACTTGTTTGAAGTCCGTCACGTGTTGCGGCGTCAGGTACAGGGCAAAGTTGTGTAGTTCCTGGCGATAGCTGGCGACCGAATTTTCGGCTAGCCCCTGTTCCACGGTCAGGTAGTGGGCAAAGTCTGCCGTTTGGTTATCCAGTTCAGTCATGGCTCTCCTCCTCACTGACGTTTGTGGCGATATGCGCTTTTGGTGCCGCCTGCCGTTGCGCGAAAATGGGACCGGAACGCGGTGGGCGGACGGGTCGAGCCACAGGACGGTCTCGACACCTCGCTTTGAGCCGCACCCCCCGTCTCAAAGACGCCAGTTTCCTAAGCGGATAAAATTCATCCGCTAAGCAAACTCCCACGGCTGGGCCCATTTTCGCTCCACTCTCGGCTACTGTAGTGGTTGCCACAAGCGACTGATATGACTCACCATAAACTTTCGGTCACCATAGCCCCCAACCAGGTCACTGTCTCTAAATTAGCCCAGTTTTTTCTCACTAATAATGATTTTTTCAATCATCCATAACACTGCTGGTCAGCCCAGGCACCTCTAGTGCTATTTCGCTGGGTCGTCCGTCGTGGCCTCGCTGTTGTTTAACCAAAGGGCGCCATCGTGTTGGGTGATTTGTCGGTCTTTTAACAGGTGGCCGATTGCCCGTTTGAACTGGCCCTTGCTGATGCCAAAGTAGGCCTTGATGGCGGCGGGGTCCGACTTATCGCTGAAGTCTAACTTGCCATCCGCTGAATGTTGTAGTGCTGCCAGTAACATGGCCGCATCGTCGTCAATGGCCTCGTAGGTCCGGGGCCGCAATGACAGGTTCAACGTGCCGTCTTCGTGGACGCCAATGACCCGGGCCTTCAGTTCTTCACCCAAGCGTGGTTCGCGTTCCCGTTCGGATGGGTGAATGAACCCCAGTTCGAAATGATCCGTCATGACCCGCGTCCCCACCAGCTTCAACTGGTAGGCCGTAGCGACCACGTTGGCGTTTTGCATGTGCTTCTTGGCAGGTTGCGCGATGGCTTGATAAATTTCCCCATCGGCCAGCACGCCCCACAACCGGTGCTTGGCGTCTTCACGCAAGGCGATCATCAAGCGGTCACCTTGTTGCGGCCACAGCTCCATGATATCTGGCAGGTCATCCAACGAAACTACGATATCCTTGTTGGGCAAGCCGATATTGACAAAGACGCCCAGCGTTCGCTGACTCCGTACGACCGTCCCCATGCCATAGTGATCGACTTGAACGGCCGGTGCGTTCCGCGTGATCTGCAGGTCGTGGCCTTCATTTTCGTAAGCAAAGCCCTTAAAATTGGCCCCCATCTTCAACGGCTTCTTGATTTCCGCCTTATCGAGCCGAAAAGTCGTCCCGTTCACCTGGACGAAATAATCCTGTTCGTTTTCATCAGTAACTTTTCCCGTGATGATGCGGCCTAATAGTTCTTCCATAATCTCCTCGATTCTACTGGGCTGCCCCAGTCTATCCGTACAAAAGTGTCTACCCCCTATTTTACACGGAAACGGTAAAACTAGCGACCCTTTCCGGAAAATATTGTGAAACTCCCACCACACCAGTTGGGGCTAGTCGCTTACCCATCAAATTGGTCATGCCAGTGCCTGCGGCTGCCAGGGGTTCCGCCTGCTCTGGGGGACGCCTCCAGCCTGAGAAACGGGCTTCCGGTTCGCTGGCTCCACCCCTGGCGACCTTCGGCAGGTTGGCTGGTTAACCTGACACGGGCAAAATCTTGGTGACGCCTGCCAACCGTTGGCACCAGCCTGTTGACTTGCAACAAATGTAAAGTCATGAGACAACCGTAGCCGAGAATGGAGCGAAAATGGGCTCAGACGTGGGAGTTTCCTTAGCGGATGGTCTTTATCCGCTTAGGAAACTGGCGTCTTTGAGACGGGGGTTGCGGCTCAAAGCGAGGGCGAGACCGCTCTGTGGCTCGACCGGTCCGCCCACCGCGTTCCAGCCCATTTTCGCGCAATGGTAGGCGACCAGCCCCAACAATCTAACCAATTTTGCCAAACAAAAAACGGGCCCCCGACAGAGGGTCCGTTTTCATAACAGGTTTATCTCTTATTAAAGCGCGTTGGAAGCACCGTGGTAAACGATCCCGCGACGTGAGTCAACAGTGATCAATTCGCCATCGGAGATCTTGTCGCTGGCACCAGTAGCGCCAACGATTACAGGAATCCCCATGGAAATCCCAACAACAGCAGCGTGAGAAGTCAACCCACCGTTTTCAACGATAACGGCGCTAGACTTTTCGATAGCTGGCAAGTAGTCCTTGTCGGTGTTCTTAGCAATTAAGATACCACCTTCAACGACTTTAGCGTTAGCTTCGGCAGCGGTGTTGGCAATGATTGCCTTACCGATAACCGTGTCGTCGCCGACACCTTGGCCTTGAACTAACTTGGAACCGATCAATTGAATCTTCATCAAGTTGGTCGTCCCGCGTTCGCCGACTGGTACACCAGCGGTGATCAAGATCAAGTCGCCTTCCTTAGCTAAGCCCGTTTCAACGGCCTTGGCTGCGGCCAGGTCAAACATTTCATCCGTGTTTGAAGGCTTTTCGGTAACGATTGGGTAAACACCCCAGTTGACCATCAAACCACGACGGGTCCGGTCGTCAAAGGTAACGGCTAAGATATCAGCGTTTGGCCGGTACTTAGAAATCATCTTAGCGGTGTAGCCACTTTCAGTAGCGGCAACAATCGTCTTAACACCCAATTGGTTAGCCACCCGAGCAACGGAAGCACCGATAGATTCCGTAACGTCACCGTTATCGAAGTCTAAGTTATCGCGACCGAAGTCCTTCAAAGCATTTTCAGCCTTGATGTCGATCCGGTTCATGGTAGCAACGGCTTGTACTGGGTATTCACCGTTAGCACTTTCACCAGAAAGCATGGTAGCGTCAGTCCCGTCGAATACGGCGTTGGCAACGTCAGATGCTTCGGCACGCGTAGGACGTGGGTTTTCTTGCATGGAGTCCAACATTTGGGTAGCGGTGATAACTGGCTTGCCTAAGAGGTTGCACTTCTTGATCAAAGCCTTTTGAACCAAAGGCACGTTTTCCGTTGGAATTTCAACACCCATGTCACCACGAGCGACCATCAAACCATCGGAAACCTTGATGATGTCATCAAAGTTGTTGATCCCTTCTTGGGATTCGATCTTAGGGAAGATTTGAACGTGTTCCATGTGCTTTTCTTCGAGGAGTTCACGGATGTCCATGACATCTTGTGGCTTCCGAACGAATGAAGCAGCGATGAAGTTGATTTCGTGGTCCAAACCAAAACGAATATCGTCGGAATCCTTTTCAGTGATCCCAGGTAAGTTGATGGAAACGCCAGGAGCGTTAACACCCTTACGTGAGCCCAGAACACCATCGTTTTGTGCCGTTACAACTAATTCCTTGGTTGCTTCGTCTTTCTTATCAACGACAGTATCTAATAAACCATCATCGAATAAGACGTGGCCGCCTTCGTGAACGTCATCGTATAAGCCAGGGTAAGTCACAGCGATCTTTTCCTTGGTTCCTTCGAGTGAGTCGTCCATGGAAATCCGGAATTGGTCGCCAGTCTTGAAGTTCAGCTTGCCGCCTTGTTCAACAGTGGTCCGGATTTCGGCACCCTTCGTATCCAACATGATACCAACCGTCTTACCGGTAATCTTTTCAGCCTTGTGAACGTTCTCCAAACGGCCGAGGTGTTCCTCGTGGTCACCGTGTGAGAAGTTGAACCGGAAGATGTTGGCGCCAGATTCGATCAACTTAACAATCGTATCAACGTCAGTACTTGCAGGACCAAGGGTACTTACGATCTTGGTTTTCTTCATTAGAAAAATCTCTCCTTTAGAATTGGCACGAAACAAATTGAGTGAAGCGGTCAAAATAGACCACACAAAAAGTTTCGGCACAAATTTGATTCCAAAATTATTCTATCACTTTTAAAAATTAATGTCGCCTTTGTTTACCGATTTTTCGCAGATTGTTTGGATTTTATCAAAGTAAGCGCTTTCCCACCGTGCCGGGCATCCATGAAGATTAAAACCCGCTGATTTAATAACCAGCAGGTTTTAAGTTAGATAAGTTAACATTTATATTAACGGGTTAACCCGTGTTTGGGGGAAATCATAAGGATTTCTTAAGTTCACCGATATCCCGTCACAAATTCAGTTTAGTTGCCTAGAAAACATCAAGACTCAGTCGCCACGCGTCAACAACAACTTCGGCTGCACCGTGGAACCGAAGCCATCCTGAAAAACGGTTTCGGTCGGAACTGGCCTCGCTAGTGGGGACAACCAGTCGCGGGTTTGCATCCCCCTGGCTGACGCAAACCTCTCACCAGTGACGCTGTCACGACCCTACTCTTGCACCGCAACCGGAATCGTGAAGCCTAAACTAGCGATATCGGCATCGAACGTCTTGACCGTATCCACGGAGACTTGCAAGGCTGGCGTGCCAAATTTGCTTAGCTTGGCCAAGATCTTAGGTGGCACGGTGATGATGTCACAGCCGGTCTGTTCGGCCTGGACCACGTTGAAGACCTCGCGGGTGCTGGCCCACAATAGTTCCACGTTGTCCTTGGTGTGGCACAGTCCCGCGGCCTGACGCATCAGGGGTAAGGGATCCACGCCGGTGTCCGCGACCCGTCCGGCAAAGACGGATACGATGCCGCCGACTGCGGGGTTCAAGGCGTCCACGGCCAGCTTGACTTGCGTGAGCGTCGTGATGGCCGTCACGTTGACCTGCACCCCGGCGTTCGACAATTCTCGAATAACCTCCGCGTTGTCGGCCCCGTTAGCCCGGATAACCGGTACCTTCACCGCCACGTGTTGGCCTAAACTGGCCAAGACCTTGGCTTCAGCCAACATCCGTTCCGGCGTGTTGCCGAACACTTCGAAGCTAATGGATTGGTCCGGGAAGGTGGCCACGGCCTCTTTGGCAAAGGCCAGGTAGTCGGTGATCCCCGCCGCCTTCATCAAACTTGGGTTCGTGGTAAACCCGCTAACCAACCCCTGAGCGGCCACGGCCTTCATCGCATTGAGTTCCGCACCATCGGCATAGATCTTCACGTTTACAGTCATTAAAAAAACCTCCAGTTTCTGATTTGTTAAGCATTGGTATAATCATACTAAAGCCTACGCAAATAGTCCAGAGGTATTTTTAATAAAATTGGTCTACCCGTTTTGTAAGATGACATTGCCACTCCCCATCAGCTGCTCTAACGGGGCTTTGAGCGTGACATCCCCCCGCAACCACTGTGTCTGTGGCAAGACACGTTTGGTATCCGTCTGCGGTTGATAGACGATCACCGGCACGGGCCCGGCATGCGCAGTCAAGAAGCGCGCCAGTTGCGTGGCGATCGCCCGTTCATCGTGCGTGGCGTCCACGCGAATGAACCAACGCGCCCCTGCCGGCAATGTCGGTGACTGGGCGGCGTGGACCGGGATCTCCTGGGCTAACGTGACCTGATTGGCGACGATCTGCAGGCCCCGTTGTTGTTCGACCTTGCCGCGGACCACGATGACTTGATCGGTCTTCAGCCAGGTGCTGGCCTGCCGAAATTGGTTGGGAAAGATGGTGACACTCACATCGGCGGTCTCGTCACTACCGGTCACAAAGGCCATCGGTTCCCCGCGCTTAGTGCGAATGGTCCGAATCTTGGTCACGTACAAGATCAGCGTGACGCGCGCATCGACGACTAGGTCACTGACGGTCGTGGCGTGCAGCTGCTGGGCTAAGGCGTGATACTGGGCCACCGGGTGTCCGGACAGATACGCGCCCAAGACGGCCTCTTCTTGGGTCAATTTGGTCATCAAGTCGAGGTCCGGTTGTGGCGTGATCTTGGGCGCCAACGCCGCAAACAGTTCCACGTTATCCCCGGACAGCTCCACGCTACTGATGAATTCCGGTAGGGCTGCGATCAGCTCGGCGCGGTTGTGACCAAAGTGGTCAAACGCCCCGGCGTACACCAAGGCATTTAACAAATCGGTCTTGCGGTACTTGGGGTCAATGCGTTGTAAGAACTGATGTAAGTCCTTGAAGGGCCCGTTCGCCTGGCGATCAGCCAAAACCTCGCGCAAGAAGTCGCGGCGCACGCCCTTGATGCTACTGAGGCCAAAGATGACTGCTCTCCCCTGCAAGTTGAAGTACGCCGTCGAGCGATTGATGTCTGGTGCTAGGACGCTAACGCCGTGTCGCTTGGCTTCAGTCAGATAGGCCTTGGTCTTCACCGGCACGTTGATCACCGAATTCATCAAGGCGGCATAAAACGGCGCCGGGTAATGGGCCTTCAAATACGCCAGTTGAAAGGCCAACTTGCTATAAGCCACCGCATGTGAGCGGTTGAACCCGTAATTGGCAAACCGATCCATGTAGGCAAAGACCTGCTCGGCAGTCGTCACCGGGTAGCCCAACTGTTGGGCCCCGGCCACGAACTTCTTTTGCATGGCATCCATGGTCTGCTTTTTCTTCTTACTCATGGCCCGCCGCAGTAAATCGGCCTCTCCGAGTGTAAAGCCACCCATGACCGAGGCCACCTGCATGACTTGTTCTTGATAGACCAAGACGCCATAGGTCGGCCCCAAGATCGGCTTTAACGCTTCAGCCGCAAAACTGACGGGTTCCTGGCCTTCCTTACGGCGAATGAAGGTATCGATGTTTTCCATCGGTCCCGGCCGGTACAAGGCGTTGACCGCGGCGACCAGTTCAAAGCTATCAGGTTTGAGTTGGCGCAAGACGCGTTTGATCCCCGCCGATTCAAATTGAAAGACGCCGTTGGTCTCCCCCTGGGCAAATAGCCGCAAGGTCGCCGGGTCGTTCAGATCGATCTGATTGAGATCTAACTGATGTCCGGTCTGTTTCTTGACCAGGCTCAAGGCGTTAGCCAAGATGCTTAGGTTGCGTAGACCTAAGAAGTCCATCTTTAACAGGCCCACCGCCTCGACCGTGTCCTTGGGGTATTGTGTCATCAAGAGATCTTCGCTACCGGGCTGTAACGGCACCAGATCCGTCAAGGGCCCCTGACTCAAGACGATCCCGGCCGCATGGGTCGAGTAATGGCGTGGTAAGCCCTCGAGTTTTTGGGCCGTTTCAAATAACAACCGGTTCTTTTCACTATCCGCCACCAAGTTGCGTAACCGTTGCGACTGCTCATAGGCACTTTTTAGCGTGATGTGTAATTGGGGTGGAATGGCGGCGCTCCACTCGCTGAGCACGTACGGGGGCATCCCCAAGACCCGCCCAACGTCGCGCAAGGCCGCCTTAGTCGCCAGCGTCCCAAAGGTGATGATCTGTGCCACGCGGTCATGGCCGTATTTGTCGTGCACGTATTGTAAGACCTGTTCACGGCGATTGTCCGGAATATCCAGGTCGATATCGGGCATCTGCGCCCGTTCCTCGTTCAAGAAGCGTTCAAATAATAGGTTGTAGGCCAACGGGTCGACCTCGGTGATGGCCAACACGTAAGCGACCAGCGATCCGGCCGCCGATCCCCGACCTGGTCCCGTTTGGATGTGCGCGCGGTGGGCGTAGTTCATGACGTCCCAGACGATCAAAAAGTAGTCGTCAAACCCCATCCGGTGAATGACCCCTAATTCGCGTTCTAAGCGTTCCTGGTACGGGGTTGCCTCAGTGATCTGGTTTTGGGCCAAGCGCCGTTTCAGGCCCGTTTGACACAGCTCACGAAGGTAATCTTGCGAGGGCTGCTGGTTGGGCGTGGGAAATTGTGGCAATTGTGGCTGCTGGAATTTTAAGGTCACGTCCGTTTCATCCGCCAGCTGCTGGGTCGCACTCACCGCTGCCGTCAGATCCGCCGCCGCAAAGCGTTGGGCCTCTTCCCCAGCCGGTCGCAACCAGTGGGTCCCTAGCGTCTGTTGTTCCGCCGTGGGGTCGGTTAAGGTGGCACCCGCCGCGATGGCCCGTAAGACCGTCACGGCAAAATGGTCGTCACGGTCCAGGTACTCGACCGGCGCTAAGGCAACTAGTGGGACCTGGGTCGCTTGCGCCAACTGGGCCAAAGCGTCTCTACTAGCGATCGGGATCTCTGGGCTGATCCCCAAAGACACGCCCGCTGGCTGCAGTGCCAAGAGTTGATGCACCACCTGTTCGGCCGCGGTCACCTCCCCATTAGCCACGAGCTGATGCAGCTCACTATCCAACGGGGCGATCACCTGCAAGTGACTGAGATTTTCGGCCTGCTGGCTCAAGTCGATGGCTGTCCCCGCCACCTGATAAGCCGTCGACAGCTGCATCAACTGCTGATAGCCAATAAAGTCCTGGGCGATCAACACCCAGTCGTGGGCTTGCGGTGCATCACTGAAGCCCGTGGCACTCAGCGTTAAGCCGAGTAAGGGCTTGATTTTTGCCTTGATGCAAGCGTTATAGAAGGCCACCGTGCCGTACATGACGTTCTTATCCGTCAACGCCAGCGCGCTGTAACCCCGCTCCTTGGCCGTTTGAACCAGTTGGTCGATCCGATTAGTGCTCTGTAATAGGCTATAGGTACTTAAGACTTGTAAGGGTACAAACATCCCGGAGTCTCCCTTCTCTTCAACTTCATTACCGCTATTATACCAGAAAAAGTGCCCGTTTCACGGCTGACGAACAAATGTTCTGTAGTCGTTAAACAGGCACTTCGTTAAGGAAGTATTCCTAAAATCATGGGTTTCCCGTCACCGTAACCCCAGTGATCGGGCATCCCCGAACCACGGACGCTGCCAACGGTGATCTCAGCAAACCGGTCAGTGCAGCCGACCTACGACCGATTACTTGATCGTTGCCGTCTGCAAGGCGTGCGTAAACGTCAGCGCGTCATCGGCCACGTCAATGGTGATCAGGCTATTGACCGGGATCTGGCCGCCAATCAGTTGCCGCGCCAGTGGCGTTTCCACGTGCGTCGTGATGAACCGTTGCAGTGGCCGCGCCCCGTAAGCCGGCAGGTAACCCTTCTGGGCGATCCAGGCTTGCGCGGCCGGCGTGATCGTCAGGTCCAATTGTTGCTCGTGCAAGCGCGTGGCCAGATGCGCGATCAACTTGACGACGATCTGTTGCACGTCGGCTAAAGACAGCGGCGTGAACATGATGGTCTCGTCGATGCGGTTTAAGAACTCCGGCCGGAAACGACTCTGCAGTAATTGGGCCACCTGCTTTTGGGCGTCCGGGCTAATGTGCCCCTTGGCATCGGTCCCCTGCAGTAAAATGTCGGACCCTAAGTTAGACGTCATGATCAAAATCGTGTTCTTAAAGTCCACGGTCCGCCCCTGACTATCCGTCAACCGGCCGTCGTCTAAGACCTGTAACAAGAGGTTAAAGACGTCCGGGTGGGCCTTTTCGACCTCATCAAACAGCACGATGGTGTACGGGTTGCGCCGCACAGCCTCGGTCAGTTGGCCGCCTTCTTCATAGCCCACGTACCCGGGAGCCGCCCCGACCAACCGGGAAACGGATTCCTTTTCCATGTACTCGGACATGTCGATACGCACCATATGGTCTTCGCTATCAAAGAGGTTCTCGGCTAAGGCCTTGGCTAGTTCGGTCTTCCCGACCCCGGTCGGCCCTAAGAACAGAAATGAACCCAATGGCTTGGTCGGGTCTTGTAGCCCGGCGCGGGACCGTAAGACGGCATCGGCCACGGCGGACACGGCCTGGTCTTGGCCCACGACACGGTCATGTAACCGCTCGGCCAGTTGTAAGAGCTTTTCGCGTTCGCCCTGGACCAATTTGGTCACGGGGATGCCGGTCATCCGACTGACCACCGTGGCGATCTCGTTTTCCGTGACGGATTCGGAGACCAACCAGTTTTGGTTCTGGTCTTGTTTTTCCAATTGCGCCAATTCCTTGGTTAACCGGGGGATGGTCCCGTGTTGGAGTTCGGCCGCCTTGTTCAGGTCGTAGGCAGACTCGGCATTGGCCAGATCACGCTTGGCGCGGTCCAGTTCCGTTTTCTTGTCGCCCACCGCCTTGATGGCCGTCTTTTCTTGGTTCCAACGTGCACTTAACTGATCGACCTTTTCCTTGGTATCGGCCAATTCCTTGGTCAATTCCGCCAAACGCTTTTGGGAGGCCTCGTCGGTTTCTTGTTTCAAGGCGGTCTGTTCCACCTGCATGCGCATCAATTGCCGCCGGGCCTGGTCCAGCTCGGTCGGTGCCGAATTCATTTCCACGCGAATGGAAGCGGAAGCCTCATCCACCAGGTCGATGGCCTTATCGGGCAAGAAGCGGTCGGTCAAATACCGATCGGACAACTTGGCCGCCGCGATCAGTGCGTTGTCGTGGATCTTGACGCCGTGGTGGATCTCAAAGCGTTCGCGCAATCCCCGCAGGATGGTGACCGTATCGTCGACGCTGGGTTCATTGACTAAGACCCGCTGGAACCGCCGCGCCAAGGCCTTGTCCTGTTCCAAATACTGCCGGTATTCGTCGAGCGTCGTGGCCCCAATCAAATGCAACTCGCCGCGCGCCAACATCGGCTTCAAGAGGTTACCGGCATCCATACTGCCCTCGGCCTTACCGGCACCCACGATGTTGTGGATCTCGTCGATGAACATGATGATTTGGCCCTCACTCTTGGTCACTTCTTTTAAGACGGCCTTCAACCGTTCCTCAAATTCGCCCCGGTACTTGGCCCCGGCGATCAGGGCCCCCATGTCCAGGGAGAAGATCGTCTTGTCCTTCAAATTGTCCGGGACATCCCCGCGCACGATGCGTTGGGCCAGCCCCTCGACGATGGCCGTCTTCCCGACCCCAGCTTCCCCGATCAAGACCGGGTTGTTCTTGGTCTTACGTGACAGGATGCGGATGACGGACAAGATCTCGTCGTCTCTGCCGATGATCGGGTCGATCTTGCCACTGCGCATGGCCTTGACCAGGTCGATACCGTACTTGTCTAGGGCCTTATATTGGTCCTCTTGGTTCTTTGAGGTGACCCGTTCGCCGCTACGCATCTTGTCGACGGCATTTTTGACCATCTGTTCCGTGATCCCCTGTTGCTTCAGGTAATCCGTCAACGTCTCACCGGATAGCTGCATCAGCGCGATGACCACCGTATCGACGGCCATGAAGTCGTCGTGGTAGCCGTCCTTGATCACGTCGGCGCGTTGCAGCAGGTCCGTCAGATTGCGGGAGAAGGACTGACCGTATTGAATGCCCGCGCCACTGACCGTACTGATGCCGTCTAACTCCCGGTCCAGTTCACTGTCGAGGGCCGTGATGTCAACGCCAGCCGACGCCAAGATCTCACGACCTAACTCACCCGGTTGGATCAGAAATTTAAAGAGGTGCGCCACGGTCACGTCCTGGTGCTTGCGCGTCATCGCAATGTGTTGGGCCTCCGTCAAGGCGTCCGTTAAGGCCTGCGTCATTTTTTCTGGATTCATCAAAACTCCTCCTCGTTGGTTTCAGTTTGCTTGTCTTCAATGTAGACGACTGTTGGTGACCGATACTGCCGCCAGCGGTCGAAAAAAGAGGCAACCCTTAGGTTAACCTCCATTTTTCACTCATATTCTAACTGATTTTAACGGAAAAGCAAAATAATTTGACCTATTTTGACCAACTAATTTATGCCTGTTGTTCCGCTAATTGGGCGATCTTGATAATCACGTCCGTGGCCTTTTCCATGGTCTGTTCGGACACGTATTCGAAGCGCCCGTGCATGTTTTCACCACCGGCAAACAGGTTCGGCGTTGGTAAGCCCATAAAGGAGATCTTGGACCCGTCAGTCCCCCCACGAACCGGGAAGATCAATGGCTTGATGTCCAGGTCTTCTAAGGCTTGCTTGGCCAGGTCCACCACGGTCATGTCCTTTTCGATGACTTCACGCATATTGTAGTACTGATCCTTGATAGTCACGTCAACGCGCTTAGACCCATATTGTTCGTTCAATTGATCGGCGACGCCTTGGAATAACTTCTTGCGGTCTTCAAAGATCTGCCGGTCGTGGTCACGGATGATGTAGCTCAAATGGGCGGAATCGACCGTCCCATTCATGCTGTAAAGGTGGAAGAAGCCTTCGCGTCCTTCCGTGTTTTCTGGCCGGTCATGTTCTGGCAAGGCGGCGTGGAAGTCCATAGCCACTTGCGAAGCGTTGACCATGACGCCCTTGGCCTCGGCCGGGTGCACGTTGGTCCCCGTGATTTCAACTTGGGCATCGGCGGCGTTGAACGTTTCGTATTCCAATTGGCCTAACGGACCGCCATCGACGGTGTAGGCAATGTCGGCGCCAAAGTCCTTGACGTCAAAGTGGTCGGCACCGGTCCCGATTTCTTCGTCAGGGCCCAGGCCGATTTCGATCTCACCGTGCTTGATCTCTGGGTGCGCCAATAAGTATTCGGCGGCGGCCATGATTTCGGCGACCCCGGACTTGTCGTCGGCCCCTAACAGGGTACTGCCGTCCGTGGTGATCAGCGTGTCGCCTTGGTAATTCTTCAAATTAGGGAAGACGGCTGGGTCCAACGTGTACTTGCCCGCGTCGTCCAACTTGATGACGGACTTGCCATCGTAGTTTTCGACAAACTGCGGGTTGATGTTTTCACTGTTGAAATCGGCCGTGTCAAAGTGGGAAATGAACCCGAGTTTCTTGACTGCCTTGTCCGTGTTGGCGGGTAAGGTGGCGTAAACGTAGCTCGATTGCGCATTGATGTGGACATTTTCCAAACCAATGGCCTTCAAGTCATCCACTAAGCCCTCAGCGAACTTCGTCAACCGTTCGTTAGATGGAATGGTCGTCGAATTGGGGGTCGAGCGGGTGTTGATCTTCACGTATTTCAAAAACCGGGGAATCAAATTTTCATACTTTGCCAAAATAAATCACTCCTCAATTAAGATAACTTACAAACTCAGTGTACGCGTTTTCGCGATTAAAGAAAAGTAAACGGGTCAGTATTTAGCGTCGTGGCCTGGACCGTGATCGGCCAGTTATTTTCCTGGGCCCATTGTTGGAACAAATGGGTCAACTGCGGCTGACAAATGCTTTCGATGTGATGCCCCGGGTCGATGACGTTGAGGCCCGCGGCGATCATGTCGTGGCCGGGATGATAGGAAATGTCGCCGGTCACATACACGTCGGCGTGCTGGGCCAGCGCGGCTTGGTAAAACGGCCCGCCAGAACCACCTAACACGGCCACGCGACGCACCGGCGCATCGGGGGTGTGGCTGATCAGCCGCAAGCCACCGACGTGGAAAATGGTCTTGCACCGCAGCGCAAAGGCCTGGACCGTGGTGGGTTTCTTCAGATCACCCACCCGCCCCATCATGATGTCTGGGGTGGCCGTGGCCCCGTTACTGGGAACCAGACCGGTGGTATGTTGTAGGCCCAAAGCCGCAGCTAACCAGTCGTTCATACCATTGGGCGCACTGTCCAGATTGGTATGGGCACCGTACACCGTGATGTGGTGCTGCAACAGCGTCGCGTACATCTGATTTTGCGGCACGGCCAAATCCAGGTTCTTAGCCGGGTGAAACATCATCGGGTGATGGGCAAAGATAAAGTCGGCCCCCACGGCAATGGCCTCATCCACGACTTCCGGCCGCACGTCTAAGGTCACCAAGACCTTGTGGACCGGTGCATCGAGACTGCCCAGCTGCAGACCCACCGGATCCCCCGGCTCGGCCCAACCTTTCGGAGCAAATTGTTCAAACCGTTCAACTAATTCACGCACCAACACGTTGCAAGACCTCCTTGATCTCCGTAATCTTGGTTTCTAGTTCAGCTATCTTTTCCGCCGGCACCTCGTGGGCGGATTGGACTTGACGCAAGACCACCTGCGCCCGGTCCAGTTCGCGTTGCCATTTCGCCACAAAGATGGCGTTGTGCTCCGCCAGCAAATAAGGCCCAAACTGCACTTCTTCGGGCGTATACTGTTGCGGCGCTTCGGCGCAATCGGCGACCAAGATCTCATAGTCGTGGCCGTCTTCACTGACGATCTGTTCCGTCACCAGTTGAAAGCCGTGGGTCATCAAAAATTGGCGCACGTTGGCCTCACCCACGTTGGGCTGTAAGATCAATCGTTGGACCCCGGCCAGGCGGTCAAAGTCTTGGGTAAGGATCTGGGTGATCAACGTGCCGCCCATCCCCGCAATGGCCACCGTGTCGATGTGATCGGTGGGCTCAATGGCCTGAAGTCCGTTGGCCAGGCGCGCCGTGATTCGGTCGTCTAAAGCTTCTTTAGTGATTTCATGTTGCGCATTTTTAAAAGGTCCGGGGACCACTTCGCCGGCCACACCCCCGGTAATGATGCCTCGTTTGGCGAGGTTCACGGGCAAATAGGCGTGGTCGGTCCCAATATCGGCCAGCCGGGCCCCCTGAGGAACATAACTGGCGACGGTGGCCAGTCGTTGTGAGAGATGGTCTGCATCCATTCAAATCTTCCTTTCTACTAAGAGCCTGGGACAAAACTATCCCAGGCTCGTTTCACTTCACTTTTACGTAGCTGAAACGTGCGCCAACAGGCAGCCGGTTCCGCTTAAACCTGATAACCAAACAAGCCAAAACCAGGATTATTCGGTTATCAGCCTTAATGCTCACCGGCTAATCGCCTTTTGGCCCACTCTCGTCTTCATCCTTAAGTATAAGCTACCAGCCGGCAATTGGATAGCGCGAATTCACCGCCGGGGTGGTTGACTTGGCGACAGCGGTTGGGGCTGGCCGCCTTACCGTTCACTAGAGATGAGTTGGAACGCTGAGGGCGACGGCTTGAGCCATAGAACGGTCTCAACCCTCAATTTGGAGCCGATAACCCGCGTCTCCAAATTGCAGTTTCCTAAGCGCCGTGAACCATGGCGCTAAGGAAACTCCCACAGCTGAACTCATCTCTAGCGAACTCTCGGCTACAATTGTGGTCGTCATCCCCCGAGCTATCACCACCCAATTACCTTTAGCTGGTCGTTAACCTTCTGCGCCTACCCACTCCATTTCCATATGACCATCGCTACCCGATCATCCCCAGCACATTGCCCATGCGCGACACAGATTTACGCATAACCCAACATCAACTCATCCGTCTTGGCCACTCGGTCTCTAACATCGCGTTAACTCCCCACAGCCTAGCACTACTATCAACCTTGAAGCCCACCAAAAAGGGATGTGCCGCCCACCACATTGGTGAGTCAAACACATCCCTAAATTGCATCATTGACAACCAGTCACAACTGATTTTCTCACCCGTCAGTCAAAGGCATCGGCCGCGGGTAGTTTCAGTTATTTGGGTTAATTTTTCCGCGTGGGTTGCGCGTCATCTTCGTGATTGACGGGCGCCTCACGCATGTTGGAATACGGGTACGGGTACGTGATCTTCATGACGGCTGGCATCACGATTGGTAACAAGATGACCAGCAAGATGATCCCGATGATCACGGCTAACGCGATTTGGATCAGCGTCATGACCCCGGAAGGAATCAAGGCGGCAAATGTCCCGCTCAAGATGACCCCAGCGGAGATAACGACCGTCCCGATCACCGTGGCTGCCCGCAACATCTTGTCGCTGGTAGCACCCGGTTCGTGCAGGAATTCCCGGTACTTGCGCATCAGGAAGATCGAGTAGTCGACCCCCAGCGAGATCAGCATGACAAACGTGAAGAACGGTGTGTTCCACGTCAACATGTCGGTCCCCAAGATTGGATCCACTAACCAGTGGACGATGGTCAAGGCCCCGGAGTAAGCGACCAGCAGGATTCCTTCGATGACGATCGGTTGAACCAGCGAACGGGTCACGACCATGAGGGCAATGAAAATCCCGGCTAACATGATGATGACCGTCCGGGTAAAGTCACTCGAGGCCATTTCGTTGATATCGTTGGTCTGCGACGTGTTCCCGCCAAAGGCGACCTTGGCGCCACTCAGGCTAGTCCCTTGTAGCGAGCCGTTGACGACCTTTTCCAGTTTAGGCAACCGTGCCATGGCGGCCGCGGAGCTCGGGTCATCGTTTAAGACGACCGTTAACTTGGTCAGCTTGCGGTTTGGTGACATGTAGGTGTCCATCGACTGCTTAAACGAACTGCCCTGGATCGACTTCTTGGGGATGTAGAACGTTTCGGCGGCCGCGGACTTCTGTAAGCCCTTGAGGTAGCTGTTGGCCGTACCAACCCCGGTGGAGACTTGCGTCAATCCGGTCGTGGCCGACCCTAAGCCCTTACGCAGGGCCGTCAGTTGTTTACTCATCGCAGCGAGTTTTTCGGCCATGGTCTGGTTACCCGCGGCGACTTGACTTGCCCCGGAGACCAGCGTTGGCATCTTGCCGTTGATGGTGAACATGGCACTGGACAGTTGGCTAGTTGCGCTGGCTAATTGCGCGCTTTGGGAGCTAGCCGACTGCAGGGCCGTGGTGGCACCCGGCAAGACGATATTGGCTTTTTGCGCCAGCGTGGCAACGGCGTTTTGGAGCGTTGTGGTCGAGCCTTGCAGGGACTGCAGTTGACTGGCCACCCCTTGGTCGGCGGAGCCAATGGCACTGGCGTCGCTTCCGATCTGGGTCAAGGCGCTACTCAGACTAGACTTCAATTGCGATTGCGCGGCGGTCTGCTTTTGCAAGACGCCGGCTAAGACCTGCTTTTGCGCACTGGACAACGGCACCCCTTGGGCACTGAAGGCTGCGGCCACGGAACTGGCACTCACGCTTGGTAAATTCCCTAGTGAACTCTTGATATTTTGGAGCTGGGTGGCAATGTCTTGGGTCTTGGTGCCGATGGTCGATAGTGAACTCGTCACGCCACCGGTACTGGTGGAACTAGCAGAGACTTGGCTGTTCAACTGTTGGATGGCCGCGTTCAATTGTGGCAGCGCCGTTTCCAACTGGGCCAATTGGGCCGCTTGTTGACCACCGGAAGCCGAAGACACTTGGTTATTTAAGGAGTTGACCCCGGTCGATACCTGGGAAATGGCCGACTGGAGCTGCGATGTGCCCTCGCTGACTTGCTTGGCCCCACTGGCCAATTTGTTGGCATCTTTGACCGCGCCAGAGACGTCTTGCTTACTCAATTGACTGTTGGCGGACTTCAAGCCCTTATTGACCTTGTTGACCCCTTTTTGGGCCTTGACCAAGCCAGTCGTCACAGAACTCATTTGGTTTCTGACGTAGAGCTTCTTGATGGCCTTGCCCCCGGGTTGGGTGACGGACGCCACGGTCTTGACCCCGGTCGAGGCCTGAAGTTGCTTGGTCAACCGGTCGATCAACAGTAGGGATTTTTCATTATCTAATTTATGATTACTCTGCAAGTAGATCGTCGTTGGCTCCGCGGTCCCCTTGGAGAAGTGATTTTGCACGATCTTGAACCCTTGTTTGGCCGGCACGTTATCACCGATTTCGACCAAGTTATCGTAGTCCAAGGTCCCGTGTGAGGTCAACGCCAGCGGGATGAACACGATCCCGGTCACGATGAGCGTGATGATGGGCCGGATCATGGCGTGCTTGGCCATGCCGTGCCACAGGCGACTGTCGCCTTCACCCTGGAACTTCTTGATGGGCCAGAACATGTGGCGACCACAGATAGCCATGAAAAAGGGGTTCAATGTCAGGAGCACGGCCAATAAGACCACGACCCCGACGGCAATGCCGACCGCTGACTTGTACAGTGAGAAGTTGGCGAAGCCTAAGACACTCATCCCAATCAAAACGGATAGTCCGGAATACAGCACGGTCCGACCACCGATCTTGATGGCTTCCTTAGTGGCCGTGTAGCGGTCCTTGCCATTGGCGAGGCGCTCGCGGAACTCGTTATACAACAGGATGTTGTAGTCGGTCCCAATCCCAAACAGCACGATCACGATGAAGACTTGCGTAAAGTTTGAAAACGGGAAGTTGAACCGATCGACCAAGTTGGCCACTACGGAAATCGAGGTGATCACGGACACCGCCACCGTTAACAGTGAGAATAACGGTGTAATTGGTGACCGGAAGACTAACCAGAGCACCAGGAAGATGAAGATGGCGGCAATGATTTCCGTCTTCTGTACCCCGGCCTGAGTGGCATCGGAGAAGTCTTGGTTCAAGACGTCCGCGCCGGTAACGTAGGTTTTGACCCCGCTAGTCTTGGCCAGCTTGGTAATCTGGTCACGAATCTTGGTGACCGAATGACTGGAGGACTTGTGCACGTTCAGCTGAAGCAGCTGGGTGCTCTTGTCCTTAGAAACTAACTGTGAAGCGGCCGTGGCACTGTCACTCGCCGCGGTCATTGACCGAATCTGATACTGACTCTGATGATTCTTGATCCGTTGAATCGTCCGGTCGATCTGGGTGTTTTGCGCATTGGTCAGCGCAGCATCCCCATTGTTAAAGACCACGACCACGGCAGTCGTGCCGCGTTGGGAACGGCCCCACTGCTTTTGCATGTTCGTGGCTCGCGTACTTTGGTAGTTGCTGGGCACCGTGATCTGCCCCTTGTCAGCTACCAGCTTACTCATGTTGGGAATCGTCACGACGGCCAAAATCACGATCAGCAGCCAGCCGATGACGTTCCAGATGTAATGTTTATTCATCCAACGCACGGGAAAACCTCCTAAATAATTTCTTCTCTACTTAAACTTAACTTCTATTCTGCGGCCGGGTGCTGGGTCAACCATTTGGTCCAATCCAGCAACAACGGTTGATCCGCCGTCGTGGGCAAAATGTCCCCGATGTTTAACGTGGCCAGCTGCTGGCGGTAACGCTGCTCGGCGTCCGCAAAGACGGCCAAGACGTTGGCGACCGGCTGCTGGTCCTTGAGGTCGGCCAGGTCATACATCTGCATGAAGGTTTGTTTCTGGTCAAAGTCAAAGACCTTCTTGACCAGCCCCGTATTCTTCACAAATGACGTGGCTCCCTCAATGGCATCAAACACATCTAGCAAGGTGATCTGGTGTGGGTCGCGAGTCAACACGACCCCGCCATCCCGACCGGAAACTGTCTTGACAATGTCGGCCCCCGCTAGCTTCTGCATGATTTTCTTCAAATAACTGGTGGAAATACCTAAGCGCTCAGCAACCAAATGGCTATGTAGCGGAATCTTGCGGTCCTGGATACCCAGTAACGCGACGATACACAGGGCCTGTTCCAAACTTGGTTTGGCTTTCACAATGGACCTCCTTTTCACAAATTCGCGATGCCTTCAGAAATTCTTAAACGAGATACATTATATCCCCTTTAATCATTTTTTCAAGGCTTTTGACTCAATAAATCACGTCTGGGCTGATTAATTTTTTATGTAAACGATTTCACATTAGCTACAGTCGCTAAGCGTTGGTAACACTGGTTTTTGCACCGATTCGGTCAGTATCATCTCAGTATTAGTTTGGCCTAATTGCTGGGATTTTGGGGGGCTGGTCAACTGGTCGGCGCCAGGTAGTGGTGACCCCATTTGGTATCCTTCCCAGTAAGCAGCGACTCGCGCTTAAAAATGGTTCTATGATATTTGGTGTTGATGGAGAACTCCATCGACGCCATTTTTGTATAAAAAAGAGGCATATCACCTCTGTGCTACAATCAAGTCGTCGAAACCAATTGAAAGCGA
>NZ_RKLX01000007.1 GCF_004745505.1 Levilactobacillus suantsaiihabitans | reverse complement strand
TTTCCTCGCTTTCAATTGGTTTCGACGACTTGATTGTAGCACAGAGGTGATATGCCTCTTTTTTATACAAAAATGGCGTCGATGGAGTTCTCCATCAACACCAAATATCATAGAACCAATCAATGATCACCGGCACTCGCTCACGTAGCGGTGCCGGTTTTTTAGTGAAAGTGGTGTCAAAATTAAATTTGTGAACGGCGGCATCCCTTGGCGCACTTGGGGTTGCGGCTACAATTTTATTTATGGTAAATTTCACTAGCTTTCTGCCAGAAATTCCCGTATTCTAGCAAAATAAGGGAGGCATCATCCATGAATGAAATTGAATTGACGCACGACGCACTGATCTTAGAGGCTCTCAACGTCCTCGCTCGCAAAGCCAAAATCACCCCCAGCGCCCTACTCCTGTTAAATTTCCCATTCACCGACGCCCAGTTGACCGGCTTGGACCAGTTCTTGAACCGTAGCCTCTTTCAACGCCAGGCCTTGACCGCCACGGACGTTGCCGAACAGCTGCACCACTTACGACCGGAAATGGCGGCCACGGATTACCATTTCTTGGCCCAAGACCTGATCAAGGCCTGGCAAAAGGAAGACCGCTACCACGGCCTGGTCTTCGCGTAGGCTGGACAACCTGACGATCCAGGATTACACTTACCTAATACGCGGGCTGAACTATTTAACGATTATTATTTTAACGTCCGGTTCATCCCCAGTTGATTTGGGAAAGGATCCGTCAGTATGCAAAAATCACTCCTACTGCTCACCGGTTGTCTGGCCCTCCTAGGCGGTGTTTCCGCCCAAGCGGCGACCAAGAACCCGACACCGGCCAATAAGTACCGCTACGCCGCTAAGAAGGCCGCCTATTACAATAAATCGACCAGCACCTACTACCGTTCTATCTGGACAACGGCCCGCAAGACCTGGAACGCCTCTAAGGCCTTCACCTGGTCGACCACGACCAACAAAAAATCCCGTTCCTTCACTACCACAGTGGCCAAGAATACGGGCATCTGGACCAACGCGACCGGCATGGCCTATAACGGCATGTCATTTGATCAAAACGGCAACCAGACCGGCGCGGCCATGTATCTCAACCGTAGCGTGCTCAAGAAATTTCGCTACACCAAAAAGCAACGCACCAACGTGGCCATCCACGAAATGGGTCACGCCTTAGGCCTCAAGCACAATAACAAGGGCTCCGTGAGCGTCATGAACCCGTCCAACCGCGTGCACGGCTTGCGCAACGTCGACATTCGCGGCGCCAAAAAGGTCTACGCCACCCCTGCTAGCACGTCCAAGGCCCTGGCGTCGGCCGCCAAGCCCAGTCTCACGGTCGACCATTTAAAGGACTACTCCAACAACATCACCGGCGTTGAACAGCTGGTCCATGATGCGGGCACCATCGTCGAGGGCACCATCACCAAGAGTGTGCCCCACCACCGCGCGCCGAAGAATTACTACACGACGCAGACCATCCGCATCGCCGACAAGTTCAAAGGCCAGACCGGCCAGACACTGACCTTCACACAGGGCGGTACCCCGGCCATGGCCGTCACCGACAGCGTGGTCCTGCACCCCGGTGAGACCGTGGTGGTCATGTTAGGTCGTCATGCCAACGGCCAATATTACGCCATCAATGATGGGCAAGGCCTGTTTCTCGATACCCATACCAATAATGGTCACGAACTCTTCGAACACGTGTCCGATCACGTGTTGTACACCGAGGAAATGTTGCATTAACAGCTAAAAATCGCTTAGAATCATTGTCACCCTGCGATTCATAGCGGGGACTGGCCGCCTACCGTTCCAGCAATCAACGCGTCACTTCTACTTGCAACCTTCAGGCACTGATCCTAACGAAAAAGCAGCCGCTCCGGAATTTCCAGAACGACTGCTTTCATTTACTCAATTTGAGCGATGCCAGTATTGCCAAGCCACCTCGATCAAGTCGATCACCGCGAACAATAGAACGAATCCCCCGACGGCTGCCACGAAGAAGACGCCGTAGTCGACCCAAAATAGTTCGCCCAAGGTGATGAGGTCCACAACCCCCTTCACCAGAAATACCGGCACTAACAAACACAAGAAAACCGCTAACAGACCCGCTGTTTGCAGGACCTGTTCCTTTAACAACCGTTGAAACTGCATCCCCGCGCCCCCTAGGCTCTGACCACCGCCCCACCTAGCGTTTAACTGACGCTCCCCTAAAGTTGAGTGGTCGAATAGTTCTTGCCTATAAGTATACGCTAGTTTAATCTGTAAACACCAGTCTGACCTGCTAGCTTCGTCAAAAAAGCCGCTCCGCCCAATCGCGAAACGACTTTTCTTATCCTCAGCTAATGAGATTACTTCCAATAAGCATACTTATATTGGGCGTCACTCATCATGGTGTATTTCAGACCGCCCACGGAATCGGAGACGAGGTGAGCCTTGGCTTGTTGATACAGTGGGACGAGGCCCGCTTGCTTGGTGACATAGGTGTCGGCTTGCTTCAGCAGGTCCCACCGTTGTTGCGTGGTGTGGTTGGTCGTGTCATCGACTTGCTTCATCAAATTGGTGAAGTGGGCGTTGTTCCACTTGGTAAAGTTAACGGAGCTGGTCCCGTCGGCCATTTGCAAGAAGTCAGCCGGGTCCCGCCAGTCGGTCGTCCAACCATCGAGGTCGATATCGAAGTTCCCTGCGGCGCCCTTGGCGATCTGTTGGGCCAACGGCATGGATTTGATGGTGAGCGATAGGCCGGGCATGTATTTTTGGGCCTGTTGTTGCAGGTATTGAGCGACGTGCTTTTGTTCATCGGTATCCGCCGTCAACAGTTCCAAATTAGCCTTCTTGATGCCCAATTCTTGCTTGGCTTGATTCCACAGTTGCGTGGCCTTCTTGGGATTGTAGCTCAACAGGTTGCCCACGTCGGCGGTAAAGTCCTTCCCCGTAGTTGGGTCATTGCCGTCACCGGTAGGAATCAGACTCTTCGCAGCGGCCGAACCGTCCTGGAGGACATTTTTGGTCAGCGCTTGCCGGTCCACCACATAAGAGAAGGCTTGCCGGATTTTGGTGTTGTGGGTCACTTTCTTCTGATCATTGAATTCCAAGAACCGCATCGAACTGTTCAACGTGGTCTTTAGTTCAGGATTATTGGCATTCTGCTTAATGTATTGTCCGGACAGGACCGTTTCTTGGACCTTCCCCGACTTGAATAGGTTGGCCGACGTCCCGGGATCCTTGACGACTTGAACGTTGACCTTGTCAATCTTCACGTTCTTGGCATTCCAGTAATGGGGGTTCTTCACGTATGACCAGCTGTCGGCCGAACCGCTCCACCCGACCAACTTATAAGGCCCTTCCGACAGGGTCTTGGCGGCGCTAGTACCATATTGACTGCCATATTTCTTAAAGAGGTCCGTCTTCATCGGATAGGCCGCCGTGGCCAAGATATCTGGCAACCAGGGTTGTGGTTGCGACAGGGTCAACTGTAACGTCTGCTGATCCAACGCCTTGACGCCCAAGGCCGACGGGTCCTTCTTGCCGGCTTGGACCGCATCATAATTCTTTAAATATTTCAACTTGTTGGCCACCTGTGACTTAGACTTGGGATTGACCTGCCAGTCAAAGGAAGTCACAAAGTCCTGCGCCGTCACGGGGTCGCCGTTGGCCCACTTGGCATTCTTCTTGATCTTGAAAGTGTAGACCGTGCCGTTTTGGGTTGGCTTAACCACCTTTTCGGCCACACCGGCGATGACCTTCCCATTTTTGTCGAGCGTGTAGAGTCCCTCTTCGGTCTGCGCAATCAAACTGGAACTGTTGCTGTCCCCTGAAATGGCTGGGTCAGCAGTGGCCGGATTGCCGACCATCGTCACGTTCAACGCCTTGTCATCACTACTTTGGGCCTGCGTGGTGCCACAACCGGCCAACGTCGCAATGGCCATGAAACCCAATCCTAATCCTAAAAGTTTTTTCATATTGATTACCCCTCAATTTTTGACCGGTCTCGCAAAAAAAGTCGCCCGTCCCTGTCGACCATCTCTGGCCAACAAGGGCGAACGACTCGCGGTACCACCTTGTTTTATCTCTCAGTGTGCTGATGCACCGTGCGGTAATGGGCACGACCCAGGTGAGGCTACTCCTTTCACGCCACCGACTTCCAGATGCGCTTCGCCCGGGCGTTTGATCCGGCTTCCATCATTCCGGATTCGCTAAACAAACGGTAGCGGGTTACTCTTCTGGCAACGTCTTCTTGATTGATATTAAATTTATCATCATTCACTTTTGCTGTCAATACTTTTATAAACATTCATTTTTATGTATATTTTCTGAATATTGGCGTTAAAAAAAGACAATCCCGCGTCGCCGTAGGATCGTCCTTTTGTATATTGGTCATTTAGGGGCATAAATGACCCCCTAAATTTTTTATTTATGCATATCCTGTTGCCGATGGCCCTGCGTCATGGTCGTCGTTTGCCGACTCACCGTTTTGCCCGCCTGACTGGTTGTTGTTTGCGTCTTGACTGCCACGTGCCCCTTGCCAGCGGTATCCAATTGCACGGCCGTTTGTCCGGAAGCCGGTTGAACGACCGAATCCGTCACAGTGGACTGACTTTGCGGGACCTGGCTGAAGAGGATTCCTCCAACCACTAGGCCCAGCAAAACGCCACTGATTCCCCTTGTCTTTTTTGTCATGTGCTGTCCCCTGATTTCCCTTTTGTGCGTAATACTTCCTCTTAGTCAATTATACACCCAAAAGGCAAATAACCTACTTATAAATTTCCACATTCTGACGGTTGCTGGAAATGACCACGCCGTTGGCCCCCAAAATCACCAGATTGGCGACCGCTGCGATCACAAACAGCAGGGTGTACGAGCCGTGGTCAATGACCAAGCCGCCAAATAACGGTCCAAAGGCCTTGCCGACGCTGGCCCAGGCGTTGGCCATCCCTTGGTATTTGCCCTTGACCGCATGCGGCGTCAAACTGTTCACGATCGCCGGAATGGCGGGAAAGGCCGTGGCCTCACCCAGAGTCAAGATCACCATCGCCAAGACGAAATGTAGATAGTCCTTGGCAAAGATCAGCGTCGCAAACGACAGCGCCACGAAGAAGATCCCCGCGTAGACCTGCAGATACAGATTGCTAAAGAAATTGGCCAACCAGTTGAGGATGGCTTGAAAGACTACGATCAGCCCAGCATTGATGGTCCACAACAGGCTGTATTCACGCATGGGAATACCCATACCGGTCATGTAGACGGACAGGTTGGAGACCCACTGCTCATACATCACCCAGATAACGACTAGGGAGATGAAAAAGGTCATCATGATCCGACGGTTGGGCCGCGGAATCGTCACGACCTGTTCCGTCTTGGCCACGACCTGTCGCTGCATGACCGCCGGCGCGTGGTAGCAGGTCACCACGACGACCAAGAAGCAAACGAACAGGCTGGCCGCAATCACGAACAACAGGGTCACACTCACGCTATAGACGAAGCCCACCAGTGCCGTCCCCAAGACGACCCCCAGGTTTTGCGCAAAGTAGAGCATGTTAAAGATGTAGCGTCCGTCGCGGCTATGGATCGTCGTTCCCAGCGAATTGACCATGGTCAGCGTCCAGCCCGATGCCAGCCCCAAAAAGATCAACGAGATGGGAAACGCCGGCCAGCCGTGATGCCAGATCAAGCTCCCCAACGTCACCAGTGAGGTCGTGACCCCACCCACCGTCAGGTAAAAGGGATTGTAGCGGTCAAACAACCGACCGCCGATGACGCTGCCCACCACGTTGGCCGAAGAGTACAACAGGAGAATGATCCCGACTTCGGTCAGCGAGGCCCCCAATCGGTTATGCATGTAAATCGTGGTCAAGGGCCAAATAAAACTCATGCCGATACTACTGAACAAGGCGCCCAACAGTAACCAGCGGAGTCGAATTTCGCGCATAAGCCGCCTTCTCTCTATGATTAGAATTCAATTAGATTCAGCTTACCATATTTCCCTAGGCCAGCACTACCCCGGCGGCGAGTTAATTGCTTTTTTGTGGGGGAATCCGTACACTAAGTGCGAAAGGAGCCCTACCCATGACCATTTTATTTATCAATGGCAGTCCCCGGCAGCACGGCAATACCGCGACGCTGGGCGAACGCTTTTTACATAACCTGCCCCACACCACCATCCAGCTGGCCGCCCACGATTTACACTTCGTTCAGGACCACCGTGACACCGACTTGCCTCAACAGGACCTCACAGACGACTACGAACAGGTGATGGCCAGCTTCGCCCAGGCGGACGACATCGTCTTGGGCACCCCGGTCTACTGGTACGGCATGACCGGCCAGCTCAAGGTCTTCATGGACCGCTGGTTTGATAGTTACACCAACGGCTTTGCTTTCGCGGGCAAACGCGTCTATTTGCTGGTCGTCGGTGCCGATGCGCCCCAGACCAAGGCTTTGGGCATCACCCAAGCCGTTCAGCACTCGTGTGAATGGCTGAAAATGACCTTCCAAGGTACGGCCACGGTCACGGCGGACGGTCCGAACGACGTCGCAGCCATGACCGACCTGCCGGCCAGCTACTGGCAGCTCGGTGCCAAGCTGCACGCCCAAAATTAAGCTGTTTCACGTGAAAGAGTTTGGGAAAAACTCCCAACTCACATAAAAAGGGACCATCCCAGAAATTGTCTAATTTCTGGGATGGTCCTTTCGTGTTCAGTTTAATTGACCGAAACGTGGCCATTAGGTGGCCGGTTGCGCCCACTTTTTAAACGGTATAATCTTCATCCATGATCAGCACGGGTTTGATGACTTCCCCACTGGTGGAAGCTCGGTCCGCCTCGTTGATGTCGGCGAACTTGAAGGTCTTTTCGAGCTTATCGAATGGGTAAAGTCCCTTTTGCCAGAAAGAGATCAACTTCTTGATTTCAATTTGGGGTACCGCGTTGCCCATTAGGACACCCACCACGGATTTTTGCGTGGCGACCAGGTCATTGAATGGCACCAGGTCCAGTTCCTTTTGGGAAACGGCCAGCGGTGCGAAGACCCCGTTAATGCCCATGGCATCGACCGCTTGTTTCATCACGGCAGATAATCCGGTCGTATCAACTGCGTAGTCAACCCCTTTGCCCCCGGTGAGTTCCTTGATGGCCGCAACGGCATCGACTTCCTTGGAGTTAACGGTCGCCGTGGCGCCAATTTCCTTGGACATGGCCAGGCGTTCGGGTACAATATCGACGGAAATAATTTGCGCACAGCCGGAAATCTTAGCGGCCATTAAGGCGGCGGAACCGACCGCACCGGTACCGAAGATGGCCATCGTGGAGTTCGGTTCTGGCTTCAAGGTGTTGAAGACCGTGCCGGACCCGGTGACGAAACCGCAGCCCAGTGGCCCGACCTTCCGCAAGTCAACGTCTTTGCCCACGACCGTGACGTTGCTTTCTTGAACCAACGTGGTCGTACTGAAGGACGCCTGGTTGAACATGCTGCCCAGGCCCTGGGTGGTATCATCCTTGTCCGTGAAGACGGGTTGGCCATTCGGTCGCTTGCCACTGCCCATGTTCAACGGCACCCACTGTTCACACGAGGCTGGCTGCCCGGCCAAACAGTTATCACAGGTACCATCGTAGGCGTAGGACAGAACCACGTGATCGCCCACGGCCACGCCACTCACGGCTGAACCGACCTTTTCCACGATACCGGCCCCTTCATGGCCCAATACGATGGGTAACGGTAAGTCGCCGGCATCGCCGACCCGAACGGCTTCATCACTATGACAAATTCCGCTCGCAACAATGTGCACCAAAACCTCCTTCGGCCCTGGTTGGTCGTCTACCAACACATTTTTCACAACGAATGGATCGTTTCGTCTCTCAACAACTGCTGCTTGCACTTCTTTTGCCATTTGTTCGCCACTCCTTTTTACTTTTGGTAACGCTTACATCATAACGGATTTTGTGAACAAACGTCAAGCATTATTTTTTACATATGTCCAAATGAGGCCACAAAAAAAACCACCGCTCGGGGAAAGCGATGGTCATCGGAGTAGGGGTAACGTCATTATATAAGAATGACGTTAACTATTTTTTCATTATTCCAGGGGAGGAGGAGTACATGAAAAAAGATTGTTAATCTTTGGTAGAAGCAACCGATTGGTTAACTTCTATGCTTCATATACTAATGGGAAAATATGATGAAACTGTGAACTTTCTGGCACACTCTTATGAATTTTGAATATGTTTATTATTGAATTCGTTATATCCTTAGTGGCCCAAGGGTTTTGGCCCGCAATCAATTTCTCATGACCCACCCATTTTTTCTAAAATCAGACACTAATTTTGACGTTTATACAGCCGAAAGCGGTTTATTCAAAATTTTATACAAAAAAGCCTGGACCAAATTTGTCCAAGCTCTGATGCAGCCATTTTGACTGGCCAAGATATGTGCTATTGTCCCGGTGTATAGGCCACCGAGGAGAACTTGTTAAACGACTTCACAAATAGCAATTTGACCGTTCCCCGCGGACCCGACCGGTTTTTCTCAATAATGACTTCGACTTCCCCGACGTCTTGATCGCCCTCTTCGCGCGGATCACTGTCGTTGTCGCCGCCACCATCTTCGTCGCCTTCGCGCTCGTAGTAGTCATCCCGATACAGGAAGGACACGATATCAGCATCTTGTTCGATCGATCCGGATTCTCGAATATCGGACAGGACTGGCCGCTTGTCTTGCCGCTGTTCCACGCCCCGTGAGAGCTGGGACAACGCAATGACCGGCACGTGCAATTCCTTGGCCAACTTCTTTAATTGCCGCGAAATATCGGACACTTCTTGTTGCCGACTTTCGTGGTTGGTCCCTTCGATCAGCTGCAGGTAATCGATCACGATCAGCCCGAGGTTACCTTTTTCCTTGGCTAACCGCCGACATTTGGCCCGAATCTCGGTAATCTTGTTACCGGCCGTGTCATCGATGTAAATGCTGGCCTTGGCCAGGCTCCCCATCGCCACGATCAGGTTTTGCCATTCTTCTTCCGACAACTGCCCGGTTCGCAGGTGATTGGCATCGATGGAGCCCTCCGCACACAGCATCCGGTTGACCAACGACTCGGCACTCATTTCCAAACTAAAAATAGCCACGGTCTTGTCCGTCTTGGTGCCCACATTTTGGGCAATGTTTAAGGCAAAGGCGGTCTTCCCGACAGCTGGCCGGGCGGCTAAAATCATCAGCTCGTCATCGTGCAGCCCGGTCGTCATCTTGTCGAGTTCCGCGTACCCGGTCGATAACCCGGTAATCACGTCGCCCTGTTCCGACAATTTATTAATTTCTTCAAAGGAACTGTTCAAGACGTCACGGATGGGTTTGAACCCCGACTGGTTACGGGTCTCCGCTACCCCCATGATGTCGCGTTCCGCGTTGTCCAGGAGGTCCGCCACGTCGCCATCTTGTTCGTAACCCTGCGTGGCAATGTTGGTGGCCGTTTGGATCAGTCGCCGCAAAATGGCCTTCTCCTGCACGATCTTGGCGTAGTAGGTCGCGTTGGCCGCCGTGGGCACGGACCCCGCCAGTTCGGCAATATAGGTGACCCCACCGACGTCATCCAACTCGTTTTTCGACGTCAAGCGATCGGTGATGGTGACCACATCGATGGCCTCATCCCGATCGTTTAAATCAATCATCGCTTGGAAAATAATCTGGTGTTCCCGGCGGTAAAAGTCCTCTGGGGCCAGGTATTCCAGCGCATCCACCAACGCGTCGGTACTCAAAAAGATCGCCCCTAAGACGGCCTTTTCGGCGCTGAGGCTCTGTGGTGGTGTGTGATCTGTTAGAACGTTATTATCCATGCTGTTTGATTACCTCTTTAGAAAAATCACCGACAGAAACTAGACTTCCATTTTACCATGGAATGGGGTCATGAGCGAATCTGAGGCTCGGCTTTTTTGTCCAACTGTGAGGGCCCAGCTGTTTCGCCCCTGGCGCGAACTGGTTGACACGAAGGCCTCCGAGCAGTCAGCTGAAGGTTGAAAGTGAAAATCAGCTGGAATTACTGTTAACATACGGTTCATGGTGTCAAAAATAGTCGTTTACAGCCACATAAGACGAACTGGCCGCCTACCGTTCGCCAAATATGGGTTGGAACGCTGGGGCGGACGGGTCGAGCCAAAAAGCGGTCTCGACGCCTCGCTTTGAGCCGCAGAACACGTCTCAAAGACGCCAGTTCCCTAAGCGACATGAACCACGTCACTAAGGGAACTCCCACGGCTGAACCCATATTTGGCGAACTCTCGGCTACGGTAGTGCTTGCCAGTAACAATCGTCTTAACCCTAGATAGTAGTTACATTGATGACTGTTTTTTCATTAACACAATGTCACTGATAGCCGTCACCCTTGCCGGAGACAGCCAGGATGGCCTCATCTGGATCGGTGGTGTTGGCTGAGGTCTTGTCTCAGCCTACAGCGCGGGACGACTTGAGAGACTGGCGGGTTTTTCCAGGCTTTCAAGCGAACCGGAAGCCCGCTTTTCAAGCTGAAGGTGTTCCCCAGAGCAGGCCCCACCCTAGCCTGATGCAGGCGCCTGGTTTTACCAATTTTAGATGTCGGAACACCGTCGTTACAGCAATCAGCGCGTTAATTTTAGGTTCAACCTTCAGCAGTCAGTTCCACTCATGCAAAAAGGCCGCCCCAGCGGACGACCTTTCCTAACTTTATTTTTGTTTAGCGACCACGTGGACGCGAATCTTAGCGGTCACGTCGCTGTGTAGCTTGACCGGTACGTTGGTGAAGCCCAGCGTCCGGATTGGTTCAGGGAGTTCAACCTTGCGCTTATCAATCTTTAAATCGAATTGCTTTTGTAAGGCTTGAACGATTTGCTTGCTCGGAATTGACCCAAACAACCGGTCGTCTTCCCCAGCCTTAGCCACGATTTCAACCACCGTCTTGTCGGCTTCCAAATGCTTTTGTAATTCCTTAGCTTCAGCCAATTCTTCAGCTTCGCGGCGTTGTTCCGCTTTACGTTCGGCATTCAACTGACTCATGGCGGATTGGTTGGCTTCCTTAGCCAAGCCCCGCTTGATCAGGAAATTTTGGGCGTAGCCATCGGGAACATTCTTGATTTCTCCGCGCTTACCCTTACCGCGAACGTCTTTCACAAAAATAACTTTCACGTCGTTCACTCCTCACTTATTCCATATCTAATCTTATCCTACGCCACCTCACGCCCAGAAGCAATTAACTATGTGGTCGCCGGCTCAGGCTCAGCCGTGTGGTTGAGGATATCCAATAATGCTTGTTTGACCTCAGCGACTGTCTTGTCACTGATCTGCGTGGCCGCATTGGAGAGGTGCCCGCCGCCGCCCATGGCTTCCATGGTCAGCTGCACGTTGATCTCACCCAACGACCGCGCGGAAATGCCGACCCGACCGTCCGCCCGTCGCGTAATCACAAACGAGGCGTCCACGCCTGACATGTTCAAGAGGTCATCGGCCGCCTGGGCCGCGGTGACAGGATCGTAGGTCTGGTCCTCTTCACCCGTGATCAGGGCCATGTCTTCGTTGACAAACTCAACCATTTCAATCAAATGATTGCGTTGCAAATAACTGTCGACGTTTTCCTTCATATACTGCTGCATCTCAACGGCATCGGCCCCGGCTGACCGCAAATAACTGGCGGCGTCAAAGGTCCGCGTCCCGGTCCGCAACGAGAAGTGTTTGGTATCCACGAAGATCCCGGTCAACATCGCCGTGGCTTCCAGCTTGTTGATGGGTTCGCCCTCTTGGGACTGGTACTCAAACATTTCGGTGATCAGCTCACACGTCGAGCTGGCGTACGGTTCAATGTAGACCAGCAGCGGATTTTCAGGGAACTCTTCGCCGCGCCGGTGGTGGTCAATGATCATCACCCGATTTTCCAGGCGTTGATAGAGTTCGGCCGAAATTGAAATGGACGGCTTCGAGTGGTCGACCATCAAGAGCATGCTCTGGTCGGTCGCCTTTTCCAAGGCCTCGGCTGGCGAAATGATGGCTGCATCCACGTCGGGATAGGCCTTCAAATTATCCAATAACCGTTGCACATCGGAATGGACGGTCTCCTTGTCGAGCACGATCCAGCAAGTCTTGTTGTTCATCTTGGCGATCCGGCGAATCCCCAGGCAGGCACCCAGCGAATCCATATCCGGTTGGGTATGCCCCTGCACGAAGATCTGGTCGGATTCGCTCATCAGCTCTTGGAGGGCTTGGGAAATCATCCGCGCCCGGACCCGCGTCCGTTTCTCCATCGGGTTGGTCTTCCCGCCGTAGTAGCGGGCCTCTTGGTCGGCCGCCTTAACGACGACTTGGTCGCCGCCCCGACCCAGAGCCAGATCCAGGTTACTCTGCGCTTGGTCGGCCAGCTTATTCAGGTTCGCATCGCCGTACGCGATTCCCATACTGAGCGTCAAAGGGAAGTTTTGCTTCGACGTGCTCTCCCGAATCGTGTCGAGAATCTTGAACTTATCCGCCTCGATGGCCGCCAACGACTTGGCGTAGGCCAACACGAAGTAGTGGTCATCATCCAGCTGCTTTAGGTACATATCAAATTGCTGAACCCAAGCAGACAGCTCGTTGGTCACATAATTGCGCAGGTTCGAAATATCTTGGTCGGTCATCGACTGCGTAATTTCATCGTAGTTATCCAAGAAAATTTGGCCAATCGCAATCTTTTCGTCGTCATACTGTTCTTGAATCAGCTGGTAATGGGTGATGTCATACAGGTAAACCGCGTGGAAATCCGGCTGGACGTACAGGGTGAAGCGGTAGTCGCGCCAGCTCACGGTCGTCATGGTCTGCGGTTTGGTCGTGGCCACCAATTTGGCCAGGTCCGCGTCCACGTCACTGAGCGACCGATTCAACACGTCGGTATCACCGAAGTAGTGCTGCAAATACGGGTTGACCCACTCAATCTGATCGGTATCGCCCAAGATCATGACACCAGGCGGCATGCGAATCAACGCCTCCTGCTCACCTTGTTGGATGCGAAACGACAGGTCGGAAATGTACTGCGTGGTGTCGGCCCCAATCTCGGCCATGGTATTAAAGACCAGTAACATTGAGATGCCGACTAGCACCAAAATGACGAGTCCAAAGATCCAGTTCAATAGAAACGACAGCACGATACCTAGAATTGCCAGCAGTGCCATGAGCACCGCAATTCCCCGCAGCCGCCGATTCTGTAAGAACTCGGGTACATTGGCTCGTGAAAATATTTTATTCATACTTGCTCCTCATCTGTTTCATCAAAAAAGTTATGGTTACCCGGGCACTTGCCGTCGGGTCAGAAAGTTACAAATAATACCTATATTTTAGCACACTTCGGGGTCAGGACAAAACGTTGGTCCCGGTTAAAAACCGCGTCACGACGGGCCTGCCGTGAAATTTCGGGTCACCCTAATTTTACGCGAACAGCCCTTGACCTTGACGCTACGACAACCCTTATAGTAGGTTGTAAGCAAGACAGGAGGTGGTCACCTTGACCTACAGCATTCAAGCACTCGCTAAGCTCGCCGGCGTGAGTCCGCGGACGCTGCGTTACTACGACCAGATTGGACTACTGCCGGCCGACCGGGATCCGCATAACGGTTACCGGATGTATCCGGCCGCAGCCGTGGATCGCCTGCAGCTGATTCGCTACTTTCAGCTGTTCGGCTTCACCCTGACTCAGATTCACTCACTGCTGGCCCAATCGCCGGCAGCCCAAACGGCCGCGCTCCAGGAACAGCGCACCCATTTGGTTAAGCAACGTGACCAACTCACGGCCTTGCTGACGACTTTAGACCGCACCCTAGCGGCCAGAAATGGAGGTCACCCCATGACCGATTCAGAAAAATTTGCCGCATTCAAACAAGACCAGCTCACGGCCAACGCCCAAAAATTTGGTGCGGAGGTCCGGCAACGCTACGGTGACACAACCTTTACTGCCAGTCAGGCAAAATTTGCCAACTTAAGTGAGGCAGACTACCAGCGCATGCAAGCCACCGAGCAGCAGCTCTTTGACGCCCTAAGAGACGTGTGCCACAGTGGCGACCTCACCAGTCCGGTAGCCCAACACATCTATGCCTTGCATCGTGACTGGCTATGTTTCACGTGGAACAATTATTCAATTGCTGCTCATCGTGGCTTAGCTCAGTTATATCAAAGCGATGCCCGCTTTGCCCAATATTACAATGACCGTGTTGGCTCTCCGCAAGCCACTTCATTCCTGGTTGCGGCCATCTTACAAGCAACTGAAGGTTGAAAGGCGGAAATCAACTGAAACCATTGTGATCATGCGACTTATGACATCAAAAATAGTCATTTACAGCCTCACAATCCGAACTGGCCACCTACCGTTCGCCGTGGCACGCCCCTGGTCTCCGAAAACCACTGTACCTGATCCCCCGTTAAAATTTGTCATTGACATTCTGAAAATTCCTGCTAAACTAGCAATCATTAACAATTGATTAGAAAATTAAAAAGTAATGACGAAGACCAGTAACGTTGTCGGTCATTGTTAGCGAGCCCGGTTAAGTGCAAGCGGGTCAAGGCTAACAACGCGAACTCCCTTCCGAACTGTCAGCTGAACGCCAGTAAGCCCGACCGGTCGCACCCGTTATCTGTGCAGTGAATCGCACCCGACTGAGCAGTTGGACCTAGCCAACGCCCCTCAGTCTCTAGGAGGGATTGCCGTTCACATTCGAGTTAAAAACAAGGTGGTACCGTGCGACAGCACCCTTACGGAAACGATTTCCGTAAGGGTGCTTTTTTGTTTTTCCCACCCGTCTAATCAATTGCCACTAGGAGGTTGTTTCACATGAAACATTTTATGCGTTTGGTTCCCCTATCACTACTCATGCTCGTCACCCTCAGCGCCTGCGGGACTGCCGCGGGAAAGTCGCAGCACAATCGGACTTTAAATGTCACCTTAGCTGATGAACCTGCGACGGTCGATCCCAATAAAGACACCGATACCAACAGCGCGAGTGTCATTTTTCAAACGATGGAAGGACTCTACACCTACAGCAAATCGCACAAGATTGTCGCGGGCGTGGCCACCAAGGTCGTCCAGCCCACCAATCACGGTAAAACCTACACGTTCACCCTCAAGGCCAACGCCAAATGGGCCAACGGTCAAGCCGTTACGGCCCAAGACTTTGTCACCTCACTACGGCGAATGGCCGATCCGCGAACGAAGGCCCAGTACGCCAGTGTACTTGCTGCGGTCAAAAACTACAGTGCCATTCAACACAGCCGCTTAGCTCCCAGCAAGCTGGGGGTCACGGCTCTGAGCAAGACTAAGCTTCGCATCAACTTAACACGGGCAGTGCCCTACTTTAACGACCTGTTGCCAGCAAATATTACCCGCTCAATACCGCTGCCGTCAAAAAATACGGTAGTCGCTACGGGACCAGCGCCGCTACGGCAGTTGCCAACGGCCCGTACAAACTCGTTGGCTGGACTGGCAGCAACGCCACTTGGCATTACGTCAAGAATCGCCACTACTGGAATGCTGATAAGGTCAACATCAACCGCATCAAGGTCGCCGTCACGAAGGATCAATCGACTGCCGTCAATTTGTTTAAGGCGGGGAAGATTCAAGAAACGACCGTCAGTGGCGAATACGTCCGGGCCAATCGCAATGACTCGCAGCTCAAGACCCACCTCTTGGGACGCATGAACTTTCTTTACTTTAATCACCAAAAGCAAGTCACCGACTCTGAAAATCTCCGTCAAGCCGTTTCCTTTGTCATCGACCGTCAGCAATTGACCAGTCAGGTCCTTCAGGATGGCTCAAAACCCGCCCTCAGTGCCATTCCTCGCGGAGACCAAACCAATCCGCAGACTGGTGGCGACATGGCCCAAGAAACTGGCAACCTGTTGCCCCACAATATCGCCAAGGCCAAACGCTACTGGCAAAAATATCTGCGTGAAACTGGCCAGCAAGCCGTCACTCTGGATATTTTGACCGACGATAGTGATGACGATAAAAAGATTGGGACCTATCTGCAATCCGTGATGGAAAAATACTTTAAGGGACTGACCGTTAAGACCACCGCATTACCCCACGCCCAACACGTGGCCCGTGACTTTTCCGGTGATTTTGAAATCAATCTGATCGGCTGGTCGACCAATTGGCTGGACGCATCGGACTATCTCGACCTGGCTGCCAAGAATAATTCCGTTAACTTCACCCATTGGAACGACCCCACGTACAACCGCCTATTGACTCAGGCCGAAGCGCAAACCGGACAAACCCGCTATAACGGCTTGGTTCGTGCCAACAAATACCTGATGGCCGTCAAAGGCTACGTCCCACTTTACCAGCCAGCCGAAGCCAAGCTGATCAGCAAGCAAGTCGGCGGTCTGACTTACGACTTGCTAAATGATGCCCAATACCAATACGCCTACTGGAAATAGGCGGCACACATTTAAAGGGGGTGACCCGTTTTTCCGTAATTAATCACACGACCAAAATCCATCAAGGAGGAACTTGCTTATGACGAAAAAAACATTCTTTAATTGCACCCTATTTGACGGGGCGACGGACCACAACGAACCAAACGCTTGGTTCACCGTTGACACGACCACTGGTAAATTGACTGCACGGGGCACCGGCCAACCGGACCCGGCTGACCAACAGATCGACTTACACGGACAGTATGTCATGCCCGGCTTCATCAATGTCCATACCCACATCACCAGCAATCCCGAATCCTTTAGCGGTAGCTTTGGTGCCTCAGAATCAGAATCGGCCGTCTTTGGCTACGAGAACTTGCAAAAATTGCTTCGCTCCGGGGTGACTTACATCCGTCAATGTGGGTCAACTTACGATGTCGATATCAAGCTCAAGCGCCTACAACGGGCCGGTCGCCTGCCTAAAACACCGCACATCATGGCGTCCGGTCGGGCATTTTCCATGACTGGTGGCCACGGTGACGGCCGCAATTCGGCCTACTTGGTCGACTCGCCTGACGAAATGCGGAAAGGCGTCCGTCAAGCGTTCAAAGCCGGCGCTGAATGTATCAAGGTCATGGCAACCGGTGGCGTCATGACGCCCAATGATTTCATGGAAGACCCCCAACTCTCCGTGCCAGAGATGCGCGTGGCCGTTGAGGAAGCTCACCATAAGCGGCGCATTGTTGCGGCCCACGCAGAAGGTAACCCAGGAATTCAAAATGCCCTGGACGCCGGCGTTGATTCGATTGAACACGGGTTCTACGTCAATGAAGCGGAAGCCCAACAGATGATTGCGCAACGGACCTATCTGACCCCCACGCTCATCGCCGAATGGGTCATCCCTGAAAAGGGTGTCGGCGTGCTTCCTGACTGGGAAGTCAAAAAGGCCGCGGATGCGATCGATGACACCTACCGTAACCTCAAGCGGGCCTTTGAACTAGGCGTGAAATTCACGTGTGGGACGGATGCCGGAACCCCCTTTAACGGTTTCGACCGCACCCCCGACGAGTTTGGCCTCCTCACCAAGATTGGGATGACCCCGGCTCAAGCCTACCAGTGCTCTAGCATCAACTCTGCCCAACTTTTAGGCATCGCCGATAGCTACGGTACCCTAGAGATTGGCAAGCACGCCGATTTTCAAGTCCTAACAGCTGACCCCTTAGCCGATACTCAGGCCGTCAAACAATCAGACAAACACGTTTACATCGACGGTCAGCAGCAATTTTAAAAATCAAGCCAATTTAAGTGCAAAAAGAGACCAACCACATTCCTGTAGTTGGTCTCTCTTTAGTTGAAGGACTAGCCTTCATCACTGACGAAAGGCATTAAGCCCATAATCCGTGAACGCTTGATAGCGATAGTTAACTTACGTTGGTTCTTGGCACTAGTACCAGTCACCCGGCGAGGTAAGATCTTACCCCGTTCGGAGATGAACCGACGCAATAAGTCAGTATCTTTGTAATCAATGTATTCGATGTGGTTGGCTGCAATAAAGTCAACCTTACGACGGCGACGGCCGCCACGACGTTGTCCTGCCATAGGAAATTCCCTCCTCGTATTTAGAAATTAGAACGGTAAATCATCATCGGAAATGTCAATGGAATCACCGGAATTGGCAAACGGATCGGCTGCGTTATTGTTCCCAGCGTTCCCCTGATTGTTGTTTCCAGGATTTGGCGTCGTATTTTGAGCTGGACCAGACTGAGCTGGATTCCCACTCGTGTACGGGTTGGCATTTTGATTCTGATTCTGCTGAGGAGCATTATTATTCATGGAACCGCCATTGTAGTTACCCCCGGCGTTGTTGTTCGCGTTGCGAGAACGCGGTTCAAGGAACGAAAAGTCCTCGACAACAACTTCGGTAACGTAAACACGTTGGCCTTGTTGATTTTCGTAATTCCGGGTCTGGATGCGCCCTTCAATTCCGACAAGGGACCCCTTGTGGAAAAAGTTAGCAAAGTTTTCCGCAGATTTGCGCCAAATGACACAACTTACGAAATCAGCTTCCCGTTCACCAGATTTGTTGGTGAACCGCCGATCAACGGCCAGCGTGAAGGTGGCAACAGCAGCACCGCCTTGGGTGTAGCGTAAGTCAACATCCCGTGTCAGTCGGCCAGTAAGTACTACTCGGTTGATCATTGCTGAATAACTCCTCTCAAAAATTAAAGTTTAAATTAGTCTTCGCGCTTAACGATCATGTGACGTAAGATGCTGTCATTGATCTTGGATAAACGGTCGAATTCGTTTAAGGCTTCGTCATTAGTTGCGTTTAACGTGATAACGTGGTAGATACCTTCGTTAAAGCCACCAATTTCGTATGCGAACCGACGCTTTGACCAGTCTTTCGAGTTGATCAATTCTGCACCGTTGTCAGTCAGTAACTTGTCGAAGCGTTCAACCAAAGCGGTCTTAGCGGCATCGTCAAGGTCTGGACGAATGATGTAGGTGATTTCGTATTTAGTAGTTTCCATGAATGTTACACCTCCTTATGGACTTCAGGCCCCCGCTGCAATGCGGAAGCAAGGAGAGACACTAGCGTAAGCCAGATACTCACAAGCTAGTAGTATAGCATAGATTTAATTCTGAAGCAAATCGGGGCCGACCGATGGGTTGCTTACTTACGTTACACCCATCAACTCCGTAAAAAATCGCCAAATATTTTTGAATCTCGCAACTTCTTTAAAATTTTTCGGGCTGATCGGCAAGATGAAAGAATGCCGCCCGTTCCGGTTGCGTCATTTTCAACGCCAGCGCAAGCAAGAGATAACAATCCGGCAAGAGATAGGTCGTCTGGTGCTGCACATCCCAGGCGATGGCCTCGCGTAACAAGGTAATCGCTGCTTGCGGCCGGTTTAAGTTCAGCTGTGCTTGGGCATATTGGTAAAAAACCAACGTCAAATTTTCCGGCGCATCTCTTACCCGGCCCTCCCGGATGACCGTCACCGCCCGGTCAAAACCCGACAGATCCGGTTCGGGCGTTGTGAGGTCCCTAACGCTATTTTCCGCCGCCAGTAACAAGAGGTCTAGCGAGCGGTAGACTTGCGGGGATTGGGGGGTCATAAACATCAGGCCCGCGCGTAAATGTAACTGGGCGGCCTCCACATCCCCGATTGCCGCCAGCGAGCGGCCATAGTAATACAGGATGGCCTGGCGATCCGTGTCAGTGGTCAACTGGCGCAGCACGTCACCAGCGGCCACATTGGCCACCAGTTGACCGTATGCCTGCTTTTGCCACCAAGATTGCAGTCGCCGGTCAAACACGGGGAGACGCCGAATGGGATAGCTCTGCGGCAAGGGCCGGTTGCGTACGATTCCCAGTTGTTGGTACAGTTGGGTCAACTGGGCCACGCTGGGGGAGCGCTGCCCCTGTTCAATTGCCGCCAAAACGTCCAGTGGACACACGCGCGTTGCTAAGGCAGTCAACGCCACCCCTCGTTGTTGGCGGCACTGCTGCAAATAACGACCGACCGATTCTCCCGTCATCGTCCCTTCTCCCCTCTGATTGAGTTGTTACTGCTAAGATACCAAATCGGTGCAATAAAGTAAACAGATTAAATCATATACAATTATTTAAATATTTTAAATAATTTTGATTATAACAAGCTTAGTTAGCCGCCATCAGCTTCAAATAAATTGCTCACTTCAGTATCTAATCCGGCAAAACAATTAGTAGTTGTATAAATCACACCTATGATTACCGCTTACGCCACCAACACCAACCCAATCCGCCTAACAATAGACTTCCCCAAATCAGCGCTACCCGGGACAACTGCTCCCCCGTCGCGGGTAATTGTTGGTTGGCTGGTTGCGCGGCAGCCGGTGATTGTCTTGACTGCATTGACTGTTTTGCTGGCTGTTGTCCCCGCTGGCGTTGCGCTGACCGTGACTCAGCTGGCCGGTTTTCTGGCATAATCAGATCACCAGAATTTCCCGTCTGTACCGGCTGGTCGGGTTGCGGGGTGACTTGGTCGGCCGCATCCCCAGATTCAATGGGCTGGACTGGTTGCGGTTGCGGCGTGGGGGCCGGTGTTAATCCTGGATTCGGCGTTGGTGTTGGATTTGGGCTTGGGTTGGGGCCTGGGTTCGGGTCTGGCGCCGGATCAGGGTTCGGTTCAGGGTTGGGATTCGGCTCAGGCGTCGGCTCTGGATTGGGATTTGGATTAGGATTGGGCTCCGGACTGGGCCCTGGATCAGGCGTCGGATTTGGGTCTGGCGTCGGTTCCGGGTTGGGTTCCGGGTTGGGTTCCGGGTTGGGTTCCGGGTTGGGCTCCGGATCAGGATCGGGGTCTGGCGTTGGTTCCGGATTGGGTTCCGGGTCTGGCTTAGGATCAGGATCTGGGTCCGGATCAGGTCCCGGGTCCGGCTTCACTGCCATCCGGCGATAGTACAGCTGGACCGCCACCGGATCTTCCATAAAGTCACCGAACAGACTATCGGTACTACTCCGGACAAATTCATAGCCCGGAATCAGCAAAGGCGTCAGCGTATACATTGACCCCAGAAGCCCCTGTTGAGTTTGCGACGGCGCCAGTTTCTGATGCGTGTCAATATCCTGGTAGTCGATTCGCAGGTCACGCAACTTGGGGACCCGTACGTAGGTATCGGCCATCGCCGACGTGTAGTGGTGCTCCAGTTCAGCAACGCTCAGCAACTGGCCCTGCGGATGCGCCACCGTTCCTGTCCCCACGGCCTGCCATTGACTATCTTTTTGCTCGTCCATGTTCGTCAGTCCCAGACCGACCGTGTAGCCGTGCGCATCCAGCAGCAAGTTCTTCGGTCCCAGCCGCACCGTCTTCAATGCCGGCATATACGCCAGCATGTCCTCGACGCGCCCATCCGTCCAAAAGACATCATTGGGGCGATAGTCCAAATGGGTCATGTCAAATCCCGACAGGTCCAAATTTTTCACGAGCGCATAAATAAACATCTTTTGCATACTGGCCGCCCGTGCCGTTTGCCAGCCACTCACATCGAGCGTCTTTATCCGCGCCCGGCCAAACATTTGCTCGAAATTTTCCACGTGGCGGACGTCCCAGTGAGCCAGGTCTAACGCCGGCACCCCCACGTCACGAAACATCTGCGTCATCGACGTCACGTGACTGACATCCCAGTCCGAAACCGCCAGCGTGGTGGCCGGAACGCCCTGAAACATCCGGTCCATATTCGTGACTCGTCCCGTTTGCCAGCCGGCGACGTCCAGGTGAGTCAACCGCTCACAGAGCCGAAACATCTCGTCCATGTCCGTCACGTGGCTGACGTCCCAGTGATGCAGATCCAGCCACCGCACCCCACTGTCGATAAACATATCGTCCATGCGAGTCACCTGATGCGTGTCCCACTCCTGGATATCCGGACCGCTTAACCGGGGCGTTTCCGCAAACATCCACCCCATGTTGGTCACCTGGCCCGTTTGCCAATCATCGATAGCCAAGTACTGCAGGTACGGCATCTCATCAAACATCGAGCCCATATCGGTAACGTGGCTCACGTCCCAATCATCGAGGTCCAGGCCACTCAGCGCCGTCTTGGCAAACATTCCATTCATGTTCGTTAAACTCGGTGTCCGCCAGCCCGTGAGTTTGAGTGTGCTGAGGCTATCGTCATCCCAAAACATCATCCACATCGACGTCACGTGGCTCACGTCCCAGTGACTCAAATCCAGCGTCCTTAACAGTTCGACATTTTGAAACATCCGCGCCATATTGGTGACCCGACTGGTATCCAACTGTGTGAAACCACTGACTTGCTGGAGCTGCGTGAAATCCGCAAATAGGCCGGCACTATTGGCGGGTAATTGTACCGGTCCTAGGACTTGGATCTCTTGCACCTCGCTGGCGTACTGCTGCCACGTTGGATTCCGCGCCAATTGGCCGGCTTCCAGGCGCAACACCCCATTGTGCAGCGTCCACTTAGACGTCCCCGACTGGCCAGAGGCCGTGGTCCCCCACGCGCTTCTGGTGGTCGCTACGACGCGGTTCGCTGCGGCTGGGACCGGTTGGAAGCTACGCCACTCCCAGCCACCCAACGCCACACTGACAACGACCCCTACCTTCAAGATAAAGTTGACTTCATGGACTTGTGTCCGCCAATTGCTTGTCATCATGTCCTCCTCCACATCCCCAAGGGACGCAATTTTCTAAAATTAACAGTTTTCATTCCTTTTGCCGGATTAGCAGTTAAGCCCCTTAATCCCGCAATCCCCATTTGGCTCAATCGGTTCACTTCAAATCGTCGCCAGCCTCAACCCCCTGGTGGTCGACGCCAACTGTCGTTTTCATGGTCTAGACCGAGTATAGTCACTTCCCCGAAAAATTGCCAGTAGAAACGTTTATTATTTAAACTATAGCCGATGGGCACAATTAAATTGTCCATCAGCTAACCGGGCTCGCCCCAGCAAAAAGAGCCTAGGATAAAACCTTCCTAGGCTCTTTCGCATTCCCTTATCTAGCTGAAGCGTGCGTCCAAAGGCAGCCAGTTTCACTCTCTTTTCTGGTCCTTAATGGCTGCCGAGATAAACCTTCCGATCCAATTTTGGTGCTTGAACCGGCGTCCCCGCTGCCGTCATATCCTTGATGTAATTGACAAAAGTATCCGTATCCGTCCCCACTGACGCCACGATCTTGGTGTCCTTAAAGGCCGCGAAGTTATCGCCACCACCATGCAAGAAATCATTGATGACGACGTTGTAGGTCGCATTCATCTCCAATGGATCGCCGTTGGCCTTGGTGATATCAGCCACCTGGTAAGGCGTGTCGACGCCACCAGCCGGATTGTCTGTGTAGGTGTAATGCAGCCCGGCAATCTGCAGGTAGTAGGCCTGTTTCTCATCATACTGCTGGTTCAACGCATCTTTGATCTGCTGACCCGTCATCTCGACGACTTGCAGGATGTTGCCAAATGGCTGAACGGCCGTGGCCGCGCCCCAGGTGATCGACTTGTCCGGTTTGACTGCCAGATCAGCCCGCACACCGCCATTGTTGGTCATCGCAAAGTCGGCCTTAGTGCCTAATTTATTGGCTTCATACAACTGCCCGTCGACGACCAGTTCCCCAGCCGCATTTTCCATGGTCTTAGAGTTGTTGAGACGCCCCGTAATTGTGGTGGCGGTAGCGGCTTGACCGATCACCGCATTGACCTGCGGAGCGACCCGCTTGTTGGCATCCGCCACGATGGCCGATACCTTAGCATTGTCCTTGACCTTCGGCGCCTGACTCTTCGGCAGAACCGGATAGACGTGTGACACTAAGCGCATGAATTTCCCAGTCTTAGGACTGATGTACCCTTGGGTGTTGTTGTAGGCCTTCCCCGTGTACACCGCCTGCACGACGCGCGTCTTCCCCACCGTCGCGTTGGCGTATTGATGGGAATGGCCGGCCACGTACAGGCCCACGTTATTCTTAGGATCCGTTTGGTTGACCTTCTTTAAAATGTCGACGGCCGACCCACTGGTTTGCTTACCGTAAGTCGAGACCCCGGTATGGGCCAGGACGACGACTGCCTTGACGCCCTTCTTGTTTAAAATGCGGTCATACTTCTTAATAGTCTGCGCTTCATCCAAGATTTGATAATCCTGGTAGTTTTGCAGGAGCGTCAAACTAGGCAGATCAGTCGTTTCAATCCCGATGAAGCCCACCTTTGCCTTTTTACCGTGGGCCTTGACCGTTTTGATGACGTAAGGCTGGTAGCCGTAAGGGCGCTTATGATTGCTCTTCTTGACCACGTTGGCAACCACGAGTTTGATCTTCGAATTTTGATGCGGATACTTTTGAATCAGCGAAGATGCCGTGGTGGCTGGCTTTTTCCCGGTCAGGATTCGGTTGAACTCGCCCAGGCCGTGATCGAATTCGTGATTTCCCAGCGTCCCCACCTGAAATTTCATGGCTGTTAACGCGTGCATCGTGGATTCATGCGCCAGCAGCGTTGAATTCGCCGGTGAGGCCCCGACCATATCGCCCGCCTCTACCCGAAAGGTATTCTTAGAGTGTTGGACTTTTTTAAAGTGGTTTTGGGCTTGATCCAAGCCAGCCGCTAGCCGCGTGACCGTCCCGACCCCCTCGTAGGTCTTCGTCCCGATATTGACGGAGCCCGTAGTCTCCAGCCCCCCATGCAGGTCATTGATACCTAAAATTTGAATGGGAATGGACCGCTTGTATTTCTTCGGCACCGTCTTGTACCCCGGTTGTGCGGTCGGTGCAGCGTAGCGGTCCGTCTTGGTCGTGACCTTTACAGTCTTGGCATTCGCCGTGATCGTCGAGAACTCACCACTCCCCGCGATCAATGCTGGAACCAAGAGTGTGCCCATTAAGACATGTTGCCAATGATGTTTACCCATAACAAAACCCTCCCTGAAAAATAATGGCTTGCAAATAGCCGTGTCTCCAGCGTATCAATGAAAATTCTTACAAACAATTCCTTTTTAAATTAAAATCAGGTGGTGACTTTAAGCTGGCAACGCGTGGGGTTGGTTGTTATGAAACACCAATCGGCCTATGAGAAAACATAAGCTACGAATGGCTACTATTCAGGCTTTCAGCCAGTTCGAGTTCCATTGGGTTAATCGTTTTACTTTCAGTGTTTACGTCTACAAGTAGACTTGTGGACAAAAGATTCCTCCCCGCAACCATCCGGTAGGAATTTTGATGCTACGCAAAAAAAATCAGCGCCGTACCCAATCGTCTAACGACTCAAAGGTACCACGCTGATTTTTATGACTATATTGATCTTTTAATTAAGCTTCCGGCGCATCCGAATCCGGCGTCGTTGCGGCGTTGTCTGGTGCAGCAGCCGGTGCCGTCTCACTAGCGGCACTGTTGTCTGCATCGGCATCATCGTCAGCGCTGTCGTCTTCTTTGTCGACCTTGGCCATGGTAGCGACCGTGGTGTCGTCTGCCAAACGAATCAGGTGTACCCCTAAGGTAGCCCGACCCGTTTCGGAAACGTCACTGCCGCTAAAGCGGATCATGACCCCTTTATCGGTGACCAACATGATATCTTCGTCACCGTCTAAGGTAGTCAGCCCGGCCAACGGTCCGTTCTTGGTCGTCACGTTGACCGTCTTGATTCCTTTACCACCACGTCCCTTGATTGGGTATTCACTGGCGGCCGTTTGCTTCCCATAACCCTTTTCGGAAATGACAAACACGCGACTGTCGGGCTTCAAGACGCTGGCGCCAATCACGTAGTCGTGGTCACGCAGGCGAATCCCGCGCACACCAGTGGCCGAGCGACCCATCGAGCGCACGTCTTGGGCCGCAAAGCTCACGGCGTACCCCAAGTGGGTCCCGATGATCATGTTGGCGTCGGCATTGATGATGGCAACATCGATCAGTTCGTCGTCTTCCTTCAGGTTGATGGCTTTCAGACCATTGCTGCGGATATTGGCAAACTCATCGACTGGCGTCCGCTTGACCGTGCCTTGGACCGTGGTGAAGAACAGATCACGCTGTTCGTTTTCACCCGGATTAGCAACGTTGATGACGGCTTGCACGTGCTCGTTGTTGTTGATCCCCAGCAGGTTGATCACGGGGATTCCCTTGGCGGTCCGGCCGTATTCAGGGATTTCGTAGCCCTTCATGCGGTAGACCTTCCCAGTGTTGGTGAAGAACAACAACATGTCGTGCGTGGAGGTCGCCACGAGGTGTTCGATGAAGTCATCATCGTGCACGCCCATGCCTTGAACCCCTTTACCACCGCGGTTTTGTGCCTTGAATTCAGACGTTGGCAAGCGCTTGATGTAGCCGTTGTGCGTCAAGGAAACCACGACGTCTTCTTCGGCGATCAAGTCTTCGTCTTCCAAGCTGAGGACTTCGCCGACCATCAATTCGGTCCGCCGGGCATCCCCAAACTTGTTTTGAATGTCTAACAATTCTTGGTAAATGATGTCTTGTTGGCGGTCCTTGGAGGCCAAGATTTCCTTGTAGTCCTTGATGTTCGCCATGACATCGTTGTATTCCTTTTCGACCTTTTCGCGTTCCAAACCGGTCAGGCGAACCAACCGCATGTCCAAAATGGCTTGCGATTGCTTGTCTGACAGGCTGTAGCGTGTCATCAATTCATTTTTAGCGACTTCCGCCGTTTGCGACTGGCGAATGATCGTGATGATGGCATCGATGTGGTCTAAGGCGATTCGCAACCCTTCCAGGATGTGGGCCCGCGCTTCAGCCTTGCGCAATTCGAAGGCCGTCCGGCGCTTGATGACCTGCAGCTGGAATTCCAGGTAGTACTGTAAGATGGCCTTTAAGCCCAGTACTTTCGGGGCTCCGTTGACGATAGCCAGCATGTTGATCCCAAATGAGGTCTGCATCAAGGTCATCTTGTACAGGTTGTTTAAAATGACTTCGGCACTGGCATCGCGGCGGACATCGATGACGATCCGCATCCCGGTCCGGTCGGTTTCATCGTTGACATCGGTAATGCCTTCGATCCGCTTGTCCCGGGCCAATTCAGCGATCCGTTCGATCAGCTTGGCCTTGTTGACCATGTACGGAATTTCCGTGGCCACGATCCGTTGCTTGCCGTTCTTTTCTTCTTCGATATCGACCTTAGCCCGCAAGGTAATGGTACCCTTCCCGGTCTCGTAAGCCCGGCGAATGGCGGCCTTCCCCATGACGATCCCACCGGTTGGGAAGTCGGGCCCTGGTAAGGCCTCCATTAACTCAGCCAGACTGGCATCGGGGTTTTTCATCAAGATGTGCAGTGCACTGATCACTTCCGTCAAGTTGTGCGGCGGAATGTTGGTGGCCATCCCCACGGCGATCCCGGAAGCCCCGTTGACTAACAGGTTCGGGAACCGTGATGGCAAGACGACGGGTTCGCGTTCGGACCCATCATAGTTGTCTTGAAAATCGATCGTATCCTTGTTGATGTCCCGCAGCATTTCCATGGCAATCTTACTCAACCGCGCTTCGGTATACCGCATGGCGGCGGCCCCGTCACCATCGACGGACCCGAAGTTCCCGTGACCGTCGACTAACATGTAACGGTACGAGAAGTCTTGGGCCATCCGCACCATGGATTCGTACACGGCGGAATCCCCATGTGGGTGATATTTCCCGAGGACATCCCCGACCATCCGGGCTGATTTCCGGAATGGCTTATCGGGGGTAATCCCCAGTTCATGCATATCGTACAAGATCCGGCGGTGGACTGGCTTCAAGCCATCCCGCACGTCCGGTAACGCCCGTTGAACAATCACACTCATTGCGTAATCCAAGAAGGATGAGCGCATCGTTTGTGACAGGTCAACGTCGGTAATCCGACTTAAATAATTTTGATCATCAGCCAAATTTTTACCCTCCGTTCTTCCCTAACACTCACTAAACATCCAACTCGGCAAAGGTGGCATTGTCCTCGATGAATTCGCGCCGGGGAGCCACTTTATCGCCCATCAACATGCTAAACACTTGGTCGGCATTGATGGCGTCATCCGCATCGACCCGCAATAAGCGCCGGTTTTCCGGATTCATGGTGGTGTCCCAGAGCTGTTCGGCATCCATTTCCCCTAACCCTTTGTATCGTTGGATCTGTGGCTTAGGTGCTGGTGGCAATTGGCCGAGTAAGTCTTTCAATTCGTCGTCGCTGTCTAAGTACCGTTGCATCTTGCCTTGACGCACCCGATACAGCGGTGGACAAGCGATGTACACGTACCCAGCATCCAACAACGGCCGCATGTAGCGGTAGACCAACGTTAACAACAGGGTCCGAATGTGGGCGCCATCGACATCGGCATCGGTCATGATGATGAGCTTGTGGTAGTTGGCCTTGGCCACGTCAAAATCGTTACCAAAGCCCGTGCCCATGGCGGTAAACAGCGAACGAATTTCTTCGTTGGCCAAGATCCGGTCCATGGAGGCCTTTTCGACGTTCAAAATCTTCCCCCGAATTGGCAGGATGGCTTGCGTCAACCGCGAACGGCCCTGCTTGGCAGAGCCACCGGCGGAGTCCCCTTCGACGATGAACAGTTCGGAAATCTCGGGATCCTTGGACGTGTTATCGGCCAATTTACCAGGCAGGTTAGAAATTTCTAGCCCACTCTTCTTCCGGGTGACTTCCCGGGCCCGTTTAGCGGCAACCCGCGCCTTAGACGCCAGGTTCCCCTTGTCGACAATCTTCTTGGCCACATCCGGATGTTCCATCAAGAAGCGCATGAAGTGGTCGGCAAACGTATGATCCACGGCGGTCCGGGCATCCGAGTTACCTAACTTGGTCTTAGTCTGCCCTTCGAATTGGGGATCCGGGTGCTTGACGGACACGACGGCCGTTAACCCTTCGCGGACGTCATCCCCGGTCAGGTTAGCCTCGTTATCCTTCATCAGCTTGTTTTGACGCGCGTAGTCGTTCACGACCCGCGTCAAGGCCCGCTTGAACCCTTCTTCGTGGGTCCCCCCTTCGTAGGTGTGAATGTTGTTGGTAAACGTCAACAGGTTGTTGTGGTAGTCGTCAGTGTACTGTAAGGCCACTTCCACCGTAATGCCGTTTTCCTGCCCTTCCACGTAAATTGGGGGTTCGAACAGGGTTTCTTTGTTTTCGTTTAAATAATCAACGTAGTGGCGAATCCCGCCTTCGTAGAGGAAATCGTCTTCCGTTGGTGTTTCTGGGCGTTCGTCACGGATCGTGATCCGCAAGCCCTTGTTTAAGAAGGCCAGTTCCCGGATCCGGGTGGTCAACGTCTTGATGTCAAACGTCGTCGTGTCCCGGAAAATGTCTGGGTCCGGCAAGAAGTGCACGATGGTGCCGTGTTGGTCTTCGGGCAAGCCCTCTTCAACTACACGCATCGGTGTGACCACGTGACCACGGTTAAAGGTGATCCCGTACTTTTTGCCACCCCGGATGACTTGGGCGTCCAGTTCGGTCGACAGCGCGTTGACCACGGACGCACCAACCCCGTGCAGCCCACCAGAGACCTTGTAGCCGCCACCGCCGAATTTACCCCCGGCGTGCAGGATGGTGAAGACCGTTTCCAAAGCGGGTTTCCCCGTCTTCTTTTGGATATCGATTGGGATCCCCCGCCCGTTATCTGTCACGGTTACACTGTTGTCCTTATTGACGGTCACGTGAATCTCGTCGGCAAAGCCCGCCAAGGCTTCGTCGATCCCGTTATCCACAATTTCCCAGACCAAGTGGTGCAGGCCTTGGGCACTCGTCGAGCCAATGTACATCCCGGGCCGTTTCCGGACCGCTTCCAAGCCCTCTAAGACTTGAATCTGGCTGGCATCGTATTCCCGTGCCTGTTCTGCTTTGGTTTCGTGTTCGTAATCAGCCACTGCCTAATCCTCCTTTGTTGCTGCGTCGTTTGCCGACGCGTCAGCCACCACGGTGCCCGCTGCCACGTGAAAAATGGTCGGGTCCTTGATCAGCTGGCGGGTGATCCCGCTCAAGCTGGTGGTGGTAATAAACGTTTGGACTTTATCCTGAATTGCCGTCAGCAGATGGGTCTGCCGGGCATCATCGAGTTCGGAGAGCACGTCGTCTAGCAATAAGACGGGGTACTCGCCGGTCTCTTCTTTCATCAAATCAATCTCGGCCAACTTTACGCTGAGCGCCGTGGTCCGTTGCTGGCCCTGCGACCCGAACGTCTGCACGTTTTTGCCGTTGACCTGAAAATGCAGGTCGTCGCGATGGGGGCCCACCAGCGTCGTGCCCTGGTAGAGCTCCTTATCGCGCTGCTTGGCGTACAGTGCCGTTAACGCCGCACAGATGGTCTTGGCGTCCGTTAACTGGTCGTCAGGGACCTGGGTGGCGTAATGAAACGTCAATTCCTCGCGTTGTTGCGAGATCTCGGCGTGAATTGCCTGGGCCCAGTGCTCCAGCTTCTTGAGCATGTTCAACCGTTGCGCAATGATCTCCGCCCCGTATGCCGCCAGTTGATCGGATAACACCGACAAAAAAAGGAGGTCCTTTTTTTGCTTGTGCTGGAGATCCTTCAAGTAGCGGTTGCGTTGCTTCAACAGCGTGCGGTACTGGCTCAAGTTGTAGAGGTAGCGCGGATTCATCTGGCCAAACTCCATGTCCATGAACCGCCGCCGCACGGACGGGGCCCCTTTGACGATGGCAAGATCTTCTGGCGCAAATAAAATCACGTTGAGCTGCCCCACGTACTGTGACAGCCGCGCCTGTTCCAGGTGATTGACCTTGGCGCGTTTGCCCTGACGCGAAAATGTCAGCTCTAACGGCACGGTCCCGGCACTCTTGACCACCTTGCCACTGATCTTAGCCGTTTTGGCCTCCCAATTGACCAGGTCATGGTCGTTTGCCGTCCGGTGACTGCGCGTTAACGCCAACACGTAAATGGCCTCTAATAGATTGGTTTTCCCCTGCGCATTTTCGCCTAATAAGACGTTGATGCCCTTACCCAGCTGCAGATCAGCGGCCGGATAATTGCGAAAATGCTGCAGCTGCAACTCCTGCAAATACATTATTCACCCTGCTTTGAGCGTATAAAAAATAATCCTACCTCAGGTACGGCGACCGTATCTCCAGGATACAACTTGCGGCCGCGCCGATTATCCGGCTCGTCATTGACATCCACGGTGTTTTCCCGCAAATACCACTTGGCTTGACCGCCCGTACTGATGACGGATTCTTCTTTAAGTAACTGGCCTAAAGTGATGTAGGGCGTTTCAATGAAAACTTCTTTTTTCACAATTTCACCCCTTATTTTTCTTCTCTTATATTATACCGCTTTTTACAGCAAAGGTACAGTTGAACTACCTTATTTTTCGCCTCTCAGCCGATTTATGCCGTTCTTGATATTTTTGCCAAAAAGCCAGTAAATTTGCTCAGAACCAAAAATAGCCCGGTTACGGCGGAAATCGTCAAAATTTAGCTGGATTTTTGATAAAAATTGTTATATTAGCCGCTCTTGCCCCTAACAGCAGGTCATTAACGCCCCCAATCACCGTGAATTGGCGGGAAACTAACCGCCACAGCCTGTGGTCACATCCCCATTTGGCCGGCTACGTTTCAGATTCGGAGGGGAACACTGAGCTGGGCGCGATGAGTCACGGGTTGGCCTTGACGTTCCCTTCGCTAACCGCCAACCTGCCGAAAAGTGTGCCACCAGGCAACTGGGTCCGCTTAACGGTGCTAGTTAAGCGCCTGTTGGCCCACTCTCAATAAAAAAAGCACCACCCGCTGATGCGTGGCAGTGCTTGTGAATTCGCTTGTGAAATGACTTGTGAAATTTTCTAGAACGTCCGTACCGGCGTGATCAGTTGAATGAAGTTGCTGGTGTCTTCGGTCGGAACCAGGGTGAATGGCCGCAACGCTGAGGTAAAGGCCACCCGGATCGTGCTTTGGCCGAAGGAACGGAGCGCATCCTTCATGTAATCTGGGTTAAACGAGATCTCGAGGTCTTCGCCATCCAGTTCCTTGGGGGCCAAGTCTTCTTCAACGTTCCCGACGTCTGGGGAGTTACTGAAGATGGTGACTTGGTTTTCGGCCGGCGTTAAGGTCAGCTTGACCACGTTGTTCCGCGATTCATGGGACAACAGTGAGGCCCGTTCGACGGCAGCCAACAGTTCTGGCGCTTCGAATTCGACCGTGGTCGAGGCTTCCTTAGGGATCAACCGCGACGTGTCGGGGTAGTTGCCTTCCAGCAGCCGGGAGTAAAACGACGTATCACCCAAGAGGAACAACACTTGGTTTTCGGAGAATTGCATCTTCACGTCAGCATCGTCATCCCCGATCATCCGGGACAATTCCGTCAGACTCTTCCCGGGGATAATAACGTCAAACGTTGCGTCACTAGGTGTTGGCAATTCAATTTGCCGTTGGCTCAGCCGGTGACTATCCGTGGCGACCGCCAAGAATTGGTTGTTGGACAAGACAAAATGAACCCCGGTCAAGATCGGCCGGCTTTCCTGGTTGGAGACCGCAATGACGGTTTGGCCAATCAGTTCTTTGAAAACCGCACCAGATAAGACGACGGAATCGGCCGCGTCGATCTCTGGTAAATGCGGATAGTTGTTGGCGTCTTGGCCGTTGATGTTAAAGGCCGCCGCACCGGAAGTGATTTCGGTTTGGAACCCGTCTTTAACGGTGACGGTCATTTCCTTTTCTGGCAAGCGTTTAACGATTTCGCTGAAGAACCGCGCCGTTAAGACGATGGCTCCCGGTTCGTCAATGGACAAGCCCAGGTCGGGATCATCGGCGCGAATCAAAGTTTCAATAGAAATATCGGCGTTGGACCCGGTTAAGAGTAACCCAGCGTCACTGGCCACGATTTTTAATCCCGTCAAAATGGGAATCGTCGTCTTTGAAGAGATGGCCCGGGAGACGTTGTTCAGTTCCTTGACGAACGCGGCCCGGTTGATGGTGAATTTCATAAACTGACACTCCTTTTCATGGTGCGGGTGGTTTAACTTAATTAAAAGATAAAAAACAGTAGCCGTAGTAGAGCGGTGTATTCTGTGGATAACTTTGAGAAACAGCCGGTTACATGCCGTTTTCCACCTGTGGATAACTTGTGGAAAACTTTAGGTGTTTGTCAATTTTATCCACACGCGCTGTGGTCACCTGCTTCTATCATACCGCAAGTGGTCACAAAAAGACCGCCGCGAGTCCGCCGATGACTGGTGACCAGCGACGATCAGGTTAACGCTGCTCAAGCACTAACGCGTTGGTAAACGCACGGCAACCAGTGCGCCGCGGTTTACCGCCTTAATTCATCTTTCAAGCTGTCGATGTCCTTTTGTAGCTGGGCATCGGTCTTTAAAATCTCGGTGATCTTATCATAGGCGTGAATCACCGTAGTATGGTCTTTCCCGCCGAATTCGTTGCCGATGCGCGGCAGTGAGGCTTCGGTGAGTTCACGCGACAGGTACATGGCAATCTGGCGCGGCATGACGATCGCCTTTTTGCGTTTCTTCCCCTTCAGATCCTTGAGTGACACGTTGAAGTAGTTGGCCACCCGGTCTTGGATCACGGGAATCGTGACGGCATCGCTGGCGTTGGCCAGGTTGAGGCTCTTCAAGGCTTCGGCGGCCAGGTCCGTGGTGATCGGTTGGTGCATCAGCTGCGAGTAAGCTTGTACCCGCGCTAAGGCGCCCTCCAATTCCCGGACGTTGGAGTCGATCTGCCCGGCGATGTAGCTGAGCGTGTCGTCGGGGATGTCGATCTGATCAGCATCGGCCTTGTTGCGCAAGATGGCGATCCGCGTTTCGAGGTCCGGGGGCGTAATGTCCACAGATAATCCCCAGGCAAACCGCGAGACTAAGCGGTCTTGGAGCTTGGGAATTTCGTTAGGCAGCCGGTCGGACGTCAAGACGATTTGCTTGCCGTCGTCGTAGAGGGCATTAAAGGTATGGAAGAACTCTTCTTGCGTTCCTTCCTTATTAGCGAAGAACTGAATATCATCAACTAGCAGTAAGTCAACGTTGCGGTACTCCTGACGAAACTGCTCCTGCGTACGGGTTTGAATCGCATTGATAAAGTCATTCGTGAAGGCCTCGCTGGTCACGTATTTGACCTTGGTGTCTGGGCGATCTTCTAGCATTTTATTGCCAATCGCGTGCATCAAGTGGGTCTTGCCCAACCCCACGCCACCGTAAAAGAACAGCGGATTGTACATCACGCCGGGTTCTTCAGAGACGACCAAGGCCGCTGCGTGGGCCATTTGGTTGCCTTTACCGATGACGAAAGTGTCAAACGTATAGCGAGAATTAAGCGCCGTTTCCTTCATAAAGGTCGGCGTCGGTTCAGTCGTCACCTTTTCTCCGGGGGTGGCCGTCTTGGCCTTGAGCGTCGCTTGTTGCTGGCGTTCCCCCTCTAAGATGAGCACGGGCTGAATATCTTCGTGAGCGGCTTGGTATGCGTATTCTACCAATTGCTGGTCCAGATGTTGATGGGTCCAGTAATCACGATGCAGGGGTGATGGGAGTTCCAACGTTAATTTGTTGCCATTCAAGGCAATCGGCTTGGCGGTTTCGATCCAAGTCGCGTAGGCTGTCTTCGAGTTGTTTTCCTCAAACAACGCTTTGATATCAGTCCACAAAGTTAACATATCTGGCACTGAGGTATCCCCCTATTTTAGTTTAGAAAGCTCATTGAACTTTTGGACGGACTCCGCCCAAAAGAAAACGTAAGTCCAGTGTAGCATGAAGAAAAAAAGTTTTCCACAGGGTATTTGGAGCTGTGCATAATTGTTTCACAGGAAGTGGATTGAGTTATCCACAGGGGTGTGAGAATCTGTGAATAACTTTTTGACGAAATGGTTATGCACAGGATCGTGTGAACTACAAAAGTGATAGTATCAAGTGTTTCACAAGTTATCCACAGAAATCACAATTCCTAAATTTAAAAAATAAACAGGCTGTGGAATGGTGGATAACTCGGTTGGCAACTCCCGGATAACTTTTTCTGAAATAGCAACTTATCCACAAGCAAAGTGCATGAAACAAATTTTTGTCCCCACAATTTTTTCGTGAAATCCGCAAGTTTAGGTTTCATTCTTGGGATTTTTATGCTAATATGTTCAGGAAATGCATTTAGTATTTGTCTGGGTTTCCAGATAAAAAATAAATAGTCATAGTTAAGAGAGGAGATTTTACGATGAAGCGCACTTTCCAACCAAAGAAACGTCACCGTTCACGTGTCCACGGCTTCCGCAAGCGGATGAGCACTAGCAATGGCCGTCAAGTATTAGCACGTCGCCGTCAAAAGGGACGTAAAGTATTGTCTGCATAGGCCGCTGAAGGTTCAGTGGTCTTTTTATTTTATCTGCGGGGAGACTGGATCACCAATCCCGCGCGGACTGCAAAATCGAGAACTTTGGAGATGCACATGCGAAAATCTTACCGCATTAAGAAAGAAGCGGAATTTCAGCAGGTCTTTGAAACCAGGAATTCGGTTGCAAACCGGCAATTCGTGGTCTACTCAATGGCTAAGCCTGACCAGAAACACTTCCGGGTCGGCATTTCCGTCGGTAAAAAGATTGGTAACGCCGTTCACCGCAATTGGGTGAAGCGCCGGATCCGTCAGAGCCTTCTTGAGTTGAAGCCATACCTGAAACAAGATGTGGATTTCCTCGTGATTGCTCGGCCCCGCGCTGACGGCATTAGCATGGCCGATGCGAAAAGCAGTATGGTCCACGTGTTGAAGTTAGCGAAACTGTTGGATTCCAATTATAGCGAGGAATAAACGTGAAAAACGTGAAAAAGTACAAACGTACCCTACTCATGCTGGGCATTGTCAGTCTGGTGTTTATCCTCTCCGCTTGTAGCAACAAACCAATCACCAATCAAAGTACCGGGATTTGGGACGGCCTGATCGTCTTAAACTTCTCGCGGGCGATTATCTGGTTGGCCAACTTGTTCGGCGGCAGTTACGGTGTCGGTATCATCGTGTTCACCATTATCATTCGGGTGATCTTGATGCCACTGATGATCTTCCAAACGCGCAGCATGCGGAAGACCCAAGAGGTCCAACCCCAACTCAAGGCTCTGCAAAAGAAATATTCGTCTAAAGACCGCGAAACGATGGCCAAGCTGCAATCCGAGCAGCAAAAGCTGTATTCGGAAGCCGGCATCAACCCATTAATGGGCTGTTTACCAGCGTTGGTCCAACTGCCAATCATCTGGGCTTTGTACCAAGCCATTTGGCGGACGGCCGTTCTGCGGTCCGGGAACTTCTTGTGGTTACAATTGGGCCACAAGGACCCGTACTTTGTGTTACCGATCTTAGCCGCCTTGGCCACGTTCGCTAGTTCGTGGTTAACGACTAAGTCAGCACCGGAAACCAACTCCATGAACACGATGATGGTTGTCGGGATGCCAGTGGTGGTCTTCTTTACCGCCCTAAACGTCCCATCATCCCTGTCGTTGTACTGGACGATTTCCTACATTTTCCAAGTGGGACAAACCCTGCTCATTCAAAATCCGTGGAAGATCCAAGCGGAACGCGATGAGAAACAAAAGGAAAAGGCCAAGCACGACCGCGCCGTTAGAAAAGCTATTCGGCGGGCCAAGCAAAGCAAACGCAAGTAATATCTGAAAATGCATTTCTCAAGTCGTCCGGCCAGGTGCCAGGCGGCTTTTTTTAGCCCCAAAGACGAGTGCTAAGAGAGTAGGCAGAAAACGGATGTTGCTGGGTGACTGGATGAGTTGCGGGACTCACCTCCTTTCAGGTGGCGCTATACTATTACTAACGAAATGAAACCGATTTTTGTTACCCGTCGACACCGGAACTTAAGGCTTTCTTAGTCTTTGGCGGGAGGTAACACGAACTTGTGGCCTGCCAAGGCGGTGGGGTTAGGAACGGTGGCATTGCGTAAATTAGCTAACTGGGGATGCTAGTGCGATGGGATTAGAAACGTTGGCGTTGCGCCAATAACTAATTTGGGGATACCTCCGCCGGGAGTGTTCTTGGCTGATTTCGGCAAGAGGCTATTTGCCGGCAAGCTGGGTAGGCTGAATTCGACGGACAGGATGAGGATTGCCGAGAACTAAAGCGATTGTCGCCAACAACCACCACCGCAGCCGAGAGTTCGGCCAATATGGGCTCAGCCGTGGGAGTTCCCTTAGCAGCTTGCTGGTTAGGGAACTGGCGTCTTTGAGACGTGTTTTTCGGCTCAAAGCGAGGGCGAGACCGCACTTTGGCTCGACCGGTCCGCCCACCGCGTTCCAGTCCCATATTGGCCGAACGGTAGGCGACCAGCGCTCACCTTGAAGCTGTGAACGACAAACGCACTGGAAAATCTCGCCGCTGGGGGGAAAGCGCAACTGGTCGGTGGTCACGTATGGTATACTAAATTTTAGCGAAAAAGACATGGAGGAATGGACGATGACGATCTACACGGGGAAAACGGAAGCAGCAGCGATTGCTGCAGGCGTGGCGGCGTTAAACACCAGCCGCGACCAAGTGATAACAAAGGTGGTTGCGACCCCGCGTAAGGGCTTTTTAGGCATTGGTAAACGCGATGCGATGGTCGACGTCACGCTCAAACCGGTGGCCAAGGCCATGAAGCAGGCCAAAAAGGCCCAACCCCAACCTAAGCCACAGGTTCAACCGACCCCGGCCCCTAAGGCCGCAGTAAAAGCGCCAGTGGCTCATCTTCAGCCGGCGGCCCCACAACCGACCGTGGACCCGGCCAAACGCCGTCAGCAACGTCAAGCGGCCATTGACGGCGTTCAGGACTACTTGGCCACAATCGTCGAGCAACTGGGCATTGACGCCACGTTAGACGTCGAAAACACGGCCCACCGACAGATTCACCTGGCCTTTACCACCGACAAGGAAGGCCTGTTGATCGGCAAGCACGGGCGGACCATCAACGCCCTACAAAGTCTGGCCCAGTTGTATTTAAACCATCATGGCGCCGCACACGTGGACGTGGTGCTGGACGTCGCCGGGTACCGGGAACGGCGGACGGCGACTCTGACACGGCTGGCGGAAAGTACGGCCCGCGAGGTCGTGGCGACCGGCAAGCCAATTTATTTGGATCCGATGCCGTCATTTGAGCGCAAGCAGATTCACGCGGTCCTGGCCAAGAACCGCTACGTCAGCACTTATTCGGCCGGCAAAGAGCCGCACCGCGCGGTTGTAATCGAACCAGCATAGTTTAGGTTTGACAAATGCGCCGTTAGCCCTTATAGTGAAGACAATCATTCTTATCAAGTTTACGATAAAGTAGTGAAAGTACTTTATCCACGCAGAGTTAGGTGGCGTGGAGTAGGTGCTTTTTTTTATGGCGTTAAATGATACGCCCGGTTCGTTTGCCCACAAGAAAGGGGCATTCAGCCGCGTAGACGACGATAAACGACAAAAAGGAGGATGGCTCATGGCAGTCACGACCACAGAATTTGATACCATTGCGGCAATTTCGACCCCACCTGGTGAGGGGGGCATTGCCATTATTCGGTTGAGCGGCGAAGAAGTCTTTGCCGTTGCCGGAAAGTTGTTCAAGGGGGCTGACTTAACGAAGGTGGCCAGTCACACGATTCATTACGGCCACATCGTCGACCCGGAAACCAACGAAGAGGTGGATGAGGTCATGGTGACCGTCATGCGGGCGCCTAAGACCTACACCAAAGAAGACATCATCGAGATCAATTGTCACGGGGGCATCGTGGCCACCAACCGCATCTTACAGCTGTGCTTGAGCTACGGCGCGCGGTTGGCCGAACCCGGGGAATACACCAAGCGAGCCTTCTTGAACGGCCGGATCGATTTGACCCAAGCGGAATCCGTGATGGACCTGATTCGGGCCAAAACGGACAAGTCCATGAAGGTAGCTTTAGACCAATTAGATGGTGACTTGTCTAAGTTGATTCGAAATTTGCGTCAAGACATCCTGGATGCCCTGGCCCAAGTCGAGGTCAATATCGACTATCCCGAATACGATGACGTGGAAACGATGACCACCAAGATGTTGCTGGAAAAGGCCCAAGAGGTCCAAAAGCAAATCAAGGTCTTACTGGCCACCGCCAAGCAAGGCAAGGTCTTGCGCGAAGGCTTGGCCACGGCCATTGTCGGCCGCCCCAACGTGGGGAAGAGTAGCCTGTTGAACCATTTGTTGCACGAAGACAAGGCCATCGTGACCGACGTGGCCGGGACCACGCGTGACGTGATCGAGGAATACGTGAACGTCAAGGGCGTTCCGTTGAAGTTGATCGACACGGCGGGGATTCGTGACACCCAAGATAAGGTCGAAAAGATTGGGGTGGAACGTTCGCGCAAGGCCATCAACACGGCCGATTTGGTCATGCTGGTCTTAAACGCCAGTGAACCTCTGACCGACGAGGACCGTGAGCTGTTACAGGCGACGCAGGATACCCAACGGATTCTTATTTTAAACAAGACCGATTTACCAAATCAACTAGACATGGCAGCGGTCAAGGCTGAGGCGAAGGACAGCCCGATTATTGAGACGTCCATCTTGCAAAGTACCGGGATGGACCAGTTGGAATCAACGATTGCGCACCTATTCTTTGATGAGGGTATCGAGTCCAGTCAAAACACGGTGATGGTCACCAACGCCCGGCACATCGGGTTGCTGCACCAAGCCAGTGACGCCTTGACGGATGTGCAAAGCGGCATTGCGGCGGGGATGCCCGTCGACTTGGTCCAAATCGACATGACCCGCGCCTGGGACCTTTTGGGCGAGATCACCGGTGACAGCTACCAAGACGAGCTGCTCGACCAACTGTTCAGCCAATTCTGCTTGGGTAAATAACCCAAGGCAACAGCGGTGTGAGCTGGTCGCCTGTCGTGGCGCGCCAGTTGCCTGCGGCTGCCAGGAATTCTGCCTGCTATGGGGACCGATTCCAGCCAAAGGGCGGGCTTCCATCTCGCTTTGAAGCCCCGCAAATCACGGGTCTTCAAAGTCGTCCCACGCTGTAGACTGCCCCAAAACGGCAGTCAACACCGTTGTTACAGCTGGCGCCATTCCTGGCAGCCTCCGGCGACGATGGTGGCGTGAGCGCGGTTATGTGGCCTGACACTGGTCGATTCTAGTCAGTGTCAGTGACAGCGCTGTTAGTAGCCGAGAGTGAAGGCCAATATGGGCTCAGCCGTGGGAGTTCCCTTAGCAGCTTGCTGGTTAGGGAACTGGCGTCTTTGAGACGTGTTTCTCGGCTCAAAGCGAGGGTGAGACCGCCCTTTGGCTCGACCGGTCCGCCCACCGCGTTCCAGCCCATATTGGGCGAACGGTAGGCGACCAGCACGGCACAATGTAATTGAAACAAACTTAGAAACGTAAAAAGAGATCGTTTAACCGTTTAACGGCTAGACTTGGAGGGAAAGAACCATGACTGAAGTAATTGCATACCCCGGCCAGGACTACGACGTCATCGTCGTGGGGGCCGGTCATGCCGGCAGCGAAGCCGCCTTGGCCGCTGCACGGATGGGCAACAAGACCCTGTTAATGACGATCAACTTGGATATGGTGGCGTTTATGCCATGTAATCCATCCGTCGGGGGCCCTGCCAAAGGAATCGTTGTCCGCGAAATTGACGCATTGGGTGGCGAAATGGGCCGCAACATTGATAAGACCTACGTCCAAATGCGGATGCTCAACACCGGGAAAGGCCCGGCCGTCCGCGCATTGCGGGCCCAGGCCGATAAGCACGCCTACCACGCCGAAATGAAACACACTATCGAACGCGAACCTAACTTGACCCTGCGTCAAGGCATCGTGGACGATCTGATCGTGGAAGATGGCGTCTGCAAGGGCGTCATCACCAATACGGGGGCGCACTACAGCGCCAAGTCCGTGGTCATCGCGGCCGGCACCGCTGCTCGGGGCAAGATCATCATCGGGGAACTGATGTATTCTTCGGGTCCCAACAACTCCCAACCAGCCACCAAGTTGACGGCCAATTTACCCAAGTACGGCTTTGATTTGGAACGGTTCAAGACTGGGACGCCACCACGGGTTGACGGCAACACGATCCACTACGATGAGACCGAAGAACAGCCGGGGGATGTGGAACCGAACCACTTTAGTTTCACCACGCCCGACAGTGCTTACCTCGAATTAAAGAATCAGTTGTCGTGCTGGTTGACCTACACCAACCAAAAGACCCACGAGATCATCAAGGCCAATTTAGACCGCGCTCCGATGTTCACGGGGGTCATTGAAGGGGTCGGCCCCCGGTATTGTCCATCCATTGAGGACAAGATCGTGCGGTTTGCCGACAAGCCTCGGCACCAACTCTTCTTAGAGCCAGAAGGCCGCAACACCGATGAATGGTACGTTCAAGGCTTGTCCACGTCCATGCCTGAAGAAGTGCAACAAAAGATCTTGCACTCCATCAAGGGTCTCGAAGACGCGCAAATGATGCGGCCCGGTTATGCCATTGAATATGACGTGGTCGCCCCTTACCAATTGCGCCCAACGTTAGAGACCAAGCCGCTGAAGAACCTCTTCACGGCGGGGCAAACGAACGGGACGTCGGGGTACGAAGAAGCCGCTGGCCAAGGTCTCTTAGCCGGAATCAATGCCGGTCTACGGGCCCAAGGCAAGCCAGGCTTTACCTTGAAGCGTTCCGACGCCTACATTGGGGTCATGGTCGATGACCTGGTCACCAAGGGCACCAAGGAACCTTACCGCTTGTTGACCAGCCGGGCCGAATACCGGTTGATTTTGCGGCACGACAACGCCGACTTACGGTTAACGGCCAAGGGACATGAGCTGGGCCTGATCAGTGACGAGCGTTACGCCGCCTTCTTAGCTAAAAAGGCCGCCCTTAAGGACGAAATCGACCGGTTGAACAGCATTCGGATTAAGCCAAGTGCCGAGATCAATGCGTTTATCGAAAGCCACGGAGACAAGCCGCTGCAGGATGGTGTCTTGGCTGCCGTCTTCTTACGCCGGCCTTACGTGGACTACCAAACGTTATTGCGGTTCATTCCGGCCCCCGCCCAACCGTTGGACCGACACATCGTCGAGGAAATTGAGATCTCCTTGAAGTACGCCGGCTACATCAAGAAGGCCGAGGATAACGTCGCCAAGCTGAAGCGCATGGAGGCCAAGGCCATTCCAGCCAAGATCGACTACGATGCCATCGACGGTCTGGCCACGGAAGCCCACCAAAAGCTAAAGAAGATTCAACCCGAAACCCTAGCCCAAGCTAGCCGAATCAGTGGGGTCAACCCCGCCGACATCGCAATCTTGAGTGTGTACATTGAACAAGGAAAGATTGCTAAAGTAGATTAACCTGTCACCGAAAAAAGACCTGTCTCCATAGCGGCTGAGCCGTGGTGGAGAAAGGTCTTTTTGTTATTAATAATTAATCAATAACTATTATTAGTAATATCGGTGATTATACAAAACTTTTACGGGTTCTTTGCACAAATGAAACATAAGTCCGGTAGACTTAGCGAAGTCGGGCGTTGCTGACGGCATTGATTAGGGGAGGCGCCAGCATTACTGGCGAACACCGCAATGCCGGCAGCAGCCCAATTGAGAACAGATTAGAGGGGGAGTTTAATTGAAACACTATACGCCGCTAGCCGCCCAGCAGGATCTGGAATTGATCCTGGCTGCCGTTCACCGCTTGCAAGAGACCGTGGTGATCACACCGACCGACGGCGACGACGCCCAGGCCGCGGTCATCATGCCCAAGAGCGAATGGGAGGCCTTGACGCAGCTGGCCTTTTTAGAACAACCGTTGCCGCCCCATTTGGCCCCAACGCCGCGTCGCTTTGAGCGAACGGACATGGACCGCATGGAGTGGGGTTAGGCCAGCAGTAACCGCGCCAGGTCGCTAAAGTCGTGAGCCTCATAGGTCGGCACGACCGCGCTAGTATTGGTCAGATGTTGCGGGTTGTACCAAACGTTGTCCAACCCCGCATTGCGCGCACCCAAAATGTCGGAGCGCAGGCTATCGCCAATCATCAAGGCGTTGTCACGGGTGAGCTGCGGATAGGCCGTGAAGATGGGCGCAAAGAAACGTTGATCGGGCTTATCATAGCCCAGGTCTTCGGAAATAAAGATCTGATCGAAGTACGGCGTGATGCCCGCCCCGGCCAGTCGGCTTTCCTGAACGGACTTGGTGCCGTTGGTGGCCACGATGATGGTCAGCCCCGCTTGTTTCAGGTGGGTCAAGAGGTCACTGGCGCCGGGGAGCGTGTAGTAGTTGTGGGCCAGCATGGCCTTATACTCACGTTCCAGGGCAATGCTGTCCACAGACAGTCCCACCGTCGCAAATGTCCGGGCAAACCGGGTATCTAGCAGCGGACCGCGGTCGGCGCCTTGTTCGATCTGATGCCAGATCTCATGGTTGATGGTCAGATAGGTCTGCATTAAGGAATCGATGTCAGTGACCCCGTTTTCTTGGAAGATCTGCGTGATGCCTTCCGTTTCACCCCGGCTAAAGTCCAGGAGGGTATCGTCTAAGTCAAAGATTGCGTATTTTTTCATGCGGGTCACCTTTCAGAAATGTTTTACTGAGTTTAGCATACAATGGGAGCCACAAGCAAAACGAAAAAGCCCCAACGCAGCCAGGCACACAGGTGCTGGGTTGCGTTGGGGCTTTTTTACGTCGCGTTAAGCGTGACCACCAATGATGAAGGCTTTAGCGACCGAGGCCACGAGATAAATGACCTGAATGGCAAGGTCGATACGGTTGAGTGGATTCGTGTCCGCACTGCTTTCGAAGACGTTGAAATGGATCATCGCTGTGATCAGCGAGCTAAAACATAGAAAGGCCACGACCACGGGGTTGGGTACCAGCAACATGGCCAGTAACATGACCACGGTTAGAATCGTGACGCCGATCTTGAGCGGGGTTGTAGGGTAACGTACTTGAGTCATCCGGTTCACCTCATTTCATCTGACAATCGTCTGAGAAGGATTATAAATTAATTATATTTTATCAGATATTCTCATAAAATGAAATGATAAATGTCCGTGATCGTTACTTTAACTTGATTTACGGTCTAATAGTTTGCTCATGAACCAGCCACACAGACACCCTATCAGTGCGGGGACGACCCAACTGAAGCCCTGAGCGGCCAGCGGGAGTCGGGCATTGACGGTCAAGATGGCCTGGGCCCAACCAGCGTGTTGCCAAGTTGCGGGCAAGGCGGCGACAGCGGAAAAAATCGCCGGAATCAGCGTGAAGAGCATCCCCAGGCCATACAACCAGCGGCTGGTCCCCAACAGCGGGGAGAGGACCGCTAAGGCAATCAAAACGATGGCCAGCGGGTACAGGAACATTAAGACTGGCGTTGAGTAGCTGATCAGCTTAGTCAGCCCAACGTTGGCAAACAAACACGGCAGGACGCTAGCTGACGCAATCAGCCAGGCGTAGGAAATCCGCGGGAACATGCCGTGGAGCGTGTCACCGAAGGCCGAGATCAGGCCAATCGCCGTTTTCAAGCAGGCCACAATCACCAGCAGGGCCAATAAGAGATTGCCGAAGGTCCCGAAGTAGTGGTTGGCGATCTGCGCCAGGGTGATGCCGCCGTTTTCGGCCAGACTGAATTTGCCCAGACTCATGGTCCCCATCAAGGCCAGCAGCGTGTAGATCACCCCCATCAAGGCCACGCAGATGATGCCAGCCTTGATCACGTCTTTGGCGATTTGACCAGGTTCGGTCACACCGAGTGCGCGAATGCTATCGATGACCACGATGCCAAAGGCCAGTGAGGCCAAGGCATCCAGAGTGTTGTAGCCCTCCGTGAACCCGGTCGCCACCGGACTGGCCACGTAAGCGCCGCGAGCCGCAAAGCCGAAGCCGCCCATTGGTTTGAGGAAGGCCGCGAGCATCAGTAGGCCCAGCAAAATCAGGAACAACGGCGTTAGCCATTTACCAATGTAAGTCATCAGCTTGCCGGGGTTACGGGCCAGCCACCAGGCTAACGCGAAAAACGCAATGGAAAAGCCGGCCAGGACCCAGCCTTGTTGGGCGGTGGGCACGAACGGTGCCAGCCCGATTTGAAAGGACGTGGTCGCCAGCCGTGGCAGGGCAAAGAACGGGCCCACGGTGAGATAGAGCAGAATCGTGAAGGCGTAGGCAAAGGGCCGATTAACCTTTGTTGCCAGGTCAAAGACGCCTTCACTGCGCGTCATACCGATTCCGGCGACCCCTAGCAGGGGCAACCCGATCCCCGTCAACAGGAGCCCGACGACCGCCGCGCCGACATGGTGACCGGCTTGTTGGCCCAGGTAGACGGGAAAAATCAGGTTGCCGGCCCCAAAGAACAGGCCAAAGAGCATCATGCCAATGAAGAGCATCTGACGCCAAGTTAATTTCGTTTTCAAAGTCATCGCAACTTTCTATATTAAGTTTTTCTGGTGACTAGCATACCAAAAAATGCCGCGCGATGATACGGTGGCATGGTAGAAGCTGGCCGTCTACGGTTCGCCAAATTGGGGTGGCGCTACCCACTGGTTGACCCCGTTTTTTCAGCGGTGTCACCCAAGCCAACCGGGTTAGTCAAGACAAGCCGGGGACAAAGCCTCCCAGGCTCGTTCGCGTCACTTTTACCTAGCTGAAACGTGGGCCAACCGGCAGCCGATTGGCCCACTCTCTACAGACACTATTTGTCAGCGACAGTAAAGCGCGTCTGGTGGTGTTGCGGGCGTTCCAGTTCGTCGAGTAAGGTCACGGCCATGGTGCCGGCGCTGGTACCGGATTGCTTGGCGGCGTTGACCAACAGGTCGTTGGTGCCCAAGAGTGCGGGAACCGCTTCGCCGGGGTGGAAATCCGCGGCCGGTGAGACGCCAAACCAGTTGACGTTGTCGACGTCCCGCAGGAAATTCAGTTCCTTGAGCTGGTTTTGCGGGACCTGAATGAAGTCGGCGGCGTGGGGGTCCTTTTCCAGGTCACGGACGAACAGGTGATGGTCTGCCCCCGTAAACAGGCTGCCGGCGCCTAAGATGAAGGCGACCCGCGGCGTTGTGGTGTCGCGCAATTGCGCCACCAGGTGGGCGGCCAGGTCAACGTGTAAATAGGCCTTGGCAGGCGCGGTCGCAAAGGCGTCGACCACGGCATCGACCGCCGTGAGATCCGCTGCCGTGAGCGCAAAGGCGTCGGTGACCTGGGTCGTGAGGTTGGCGTTAGTGCCCAAAGTGGCTAATTTGGCCGTCGACCGAGCGACCGCCACGACTTGGTGTCCCCGTCGTAAAGCTTCCGCAACAACTGCAGAGCCGGCCATCCCGGTGGCCCCAATTACCATAATTTTCATAGCATATGTCCTCCTTTAAAAGCTGGGTTCAGTATAGGCTAGATGGTGGTGGCCGCCAACTATTTTGGCTTGGCGCGGACCTGTGGTAGAGTGGGAACAAACACACAGGGGGTCAGGACGATGAAAGACGTGGTTCAGGGAAATTTGGTCCATTTAACGGAAATGCGCGACGGGGATGCCGAATGGCTCCAGGATACACAATGGGAGGACGGCCTCTTGCGAAATTTGTCGGCGGATGCCTTTCACCCGTGGACGGCGGCGGAATACAGCGAGCTAGCGGCCGAGCCCGACAACAATGAGCGGTTTTTCTTCATGATTCGGGCCAACGCCGATGACGGCCTGCTGGGGTGGGTCGTGCTCGATGACGTGTACTTTAAAAATCGCCGCGCCACGCTGGGCATTGCCCTGCCCGTCGTCAGTGACCGGGGACAAGGCTTTGGCGAGGACGCGTTGAACACGATTCTGTCGTTTGCCTTTAACGAATTAGGCCTGCACAAGGTCACGCTCGAGGTCAACGCCAATAATCTAGCCGCCATTCACGCCTACGAGGCGGTCGGCTTCGTGCGTGAAGGCGTCAACCGCGAGGGCGTGTTTCAGGATGGCCGCTGGCTGGACCTCTACAGCTACGGTATCTTGGACCGCGAGTGGCAGAGCGCCCAGGTGCTGGATTAAACAGGGGCTGGTAACACAGGTTGACTGAGGGTTGAGAGACGAAAACCAACTGGAACTATTGTTATCCTGCGATGGCGTTAAGATTGTTTGTTGACAGCTTCGTAGTGGGAACTGGCCGCCTACCGTTCGACAAATATGGGTTGAAACGCTGGGGACGGGTCGAGCCAAAGGTCGGTCTCGACGCCTCGCTTTGAGCCGAAGTTCACGTCTCAAAGTGGCCTCATGGCCGAAACGTGCGCCAACAGGCAACTGGTTCCGCTTAACAATGCTAGGCAGTTAACCGCCTGTCGTCACACTCTTATTCAACGGCTGAACCCATATTTGGCGAACTCTCGGCTACGGTAGTGTGGGTTAGTAACTATCTTCTTAGCCCCACCAAGCAGTAGCTACATTAACGATAGGTCTTTCATTTACACAGTGTTACTGATAGTCGTCAACCTTGCCGGAGGCAGCCAGGGTGGAGCCAGCTGTGTCGGCGGTGTTGGCTGAGGTTCTTTCTCAGCCTACAGCGCGGGACGACTTGAGAGACTGACGGGCTTTGTCAGGCTTTCAAGCGAGCCGGAAGACCGCTTCTCAGGCTGGAGGCGCTCCTCATAGCAGGTGGAACCCTGGCTGACGCAGGCGTCTGGTTTCGCCAATTTTAGGTTCACCTTCAGCAGATTGAACAAAACTAGCGCGGTGCCAGGCAAGGTCCTGGTACCGCGCTAGTTGTCGTTTAAACTCGTGATGTTTCACATGAAACAATTACATCGGCCACGGTGAAGAGACCGTGACGTGGGCGTTTAGACCGCGTTGTTCGATGCGGCGTTCCTTACGTTGGGCAGTTCGTTTGGCATAGCCGGCGCAGATGTAACGCTGCTCGGCGGTGACGGGGAGCATGTCTGGCAACGGGTCACTTGCCGTGGGGTCCTCGATCACGTAGGTAATAAAGCAGGTGTAGCCAACGAAGCGTTCGCCGGTCGTCAGGTTTTCGCCGATGATCTTCACGAAGACCTCCAGCGACCGTGTGCCAGTCCCCGTGACGTAGGCTTCCAGGAACATGGAGTCGTCCAGGTGAAAGGGCCGCAGAAAGCTAACGTGGTCAAAAGAGGCCGTGACCACGGTCTTGTGGGTCAACCGCACGGCGGCCACGGAGGCGCTGTCATCGACCAACGAGAGAATCTTACCACCGAAGACGGAGTCATGTTCATTTAAATCGGGCTGAAATACCCGGTGGCTGGTCACGATAAGCGTGGCGTTACAGGAGACGGGTGCTGCTTGATTTGCCAAAAAGGTCACCTCATTCATTTTTTCTGATCCCATTCTAACAGAGTCACCCGCAAACGGCGACCCCAACGAAAAGTTACGGGTTGATTAATTTTTTGCAATATCTGAGTAAAATGCTGCGGCCCGTCCCGGCAACTTTGCTATACTGTGGGTAAAATTAGCAAGGAGGGGTGTTAGCATGATCTATCATGGCGAACCGTTGGACTTGATGCCAACGCTAGATTTGGCGGAAACGTATCCGTTACTCGAGTGTACACTGAGTTTGACGCACCCCATTGACGTGGCCCGGTTGAAGACCGCGATTGCCACGACGCAAACGGTGGTCCCGCAGGTGTTGGGTCGCTACAATTTACGCTGGAACCGATTCGAAGTCGAGGCCAGCGCCTTAGATCAGGTGATCGAAGAATTTACGGCCGCCCATGATCCCGGCCGCGCCGCTCTCGACGTCTTGGCGGGGCCACAACTGAAGGTCCAGGTGCTCCACCATCCCGATTACGATGCGTTGCGGATTTCCATGAGCCGCCTGTTAACGGACGGCGAGGGTTTCAAACACTACCTGTACCTGCTAGCCGCCGCCTATGACGGGCAAGACCTGGCCAACTTTACCAATGAGCGCAGCGTGCGAAAAATTTTAAACCACCTGCGCCATCCCCATCGGGCCTTGCCCAGCCTCAACGGCAACTCCGATGAGACTTTCCCGCGTCTTCGGGGCGACGTGCACCATCACCGCGGTGAAGCCACAATTCCGCGCGTGGTCAGTCGGCGGTTACGCCAGCGAACCCAGTCAGAAAATGTGACCATGAACGCCGTGCTGTTGTCGGCCTATGCCTTGGCGCTCTTTGCGTTGACCGGCGAGAGTCGCTTGGTGATCCCGTATCAAGTGGATCTGCGTCTGCACGGGCCCGTCGCGGCGACCAACGTGGTCCAAGTGGCCAACCTGACCAGTGAAATGCCGATTCCCATTACCGTCCAAACGGGCGATCAACTGGCCGACGTGGTTCAGCGCACGCAAGCGACCATCACCCAACTCCGAGATGAGCTGGCCTATTTGCCACCATTGGTTGAGTTAAACCGCATGAGCCGCGCACTGCCACCCCAACTGGTGCGCCGGTTGGCGGGGAAGCACCGGCCCCAAGCGGCCATCTCCTTTGCCAATTTCGGGCACATTGACCACACGCGCCTGCGTTTTGGTGAGACCAGCGTCAGCCAGATCTACTTTGCGGGCGCCTACCGCACAATGCCGCATTTCCAACTGACCGTTAGCGTGTACCACGATGCGTGGACTTTGGCCTTTCGCATGCTGGGGTCAGAACCGGATTACCAGCTGGGCATCAAGATCTTGAAAAACGTGGTGGCCCAGCTGACCCAGTGGGGCCGCGGCCATTAAAGTTGCGACACAGAGATGGTGGTTTCTGGCAACACAGTCCGTGCTGGTCGCCTTACCGTTTGCTAGAGATGAGTTGGAACGCTGAGGGCGTCGGGTCAAGCCAAAGAGCGGTCTTGACCCTCAACTTGGAGCCGATGGTACGCGTCTCCAAGTTGCCAGTTCCCTAAGTGCCGTAAACCGCGCCACTAAGGGAACTCCCACAGCTGAACTCATCTCTAGCGAACTCTCGGCTATGGTGGTGGTTGTCAGCGACGACTAGCGTAAATTTATTGGTCGTCACCAACACATGCGGGATTGAACCAGTTACCGCTAGCACCTGCTACGTAGCCGAGAGTGAAGTGAAATCTAGGCTCAGCCGGGGAATTTGACAGCGCTCTTGGCTGGCAAATTGGTGACTTTGAGACGTGCTTTTCGGCTCAAATCAAGGGCCAAGACCGGGTCTGGGGCTTGGACCGGTCCTTCCCCAGCGTTCCAGCCTAGAATTTCACGTAACGGTAAGGCGACCAGCGCGGTAGATATTGACAGGCCACTTTGATGAATAACAGAAAAAACGTCCGAACACCTAGGCTGGTGTTGCGGACGTTTTTAAGTTTAAGCTGATAAGTTTACCGCGCCGTGGGGGGAGTGCTAAGAAGGAGGCGGTATCCTTAACGTTGTCTGTACGTGTAGTGTAGCATGGTTTTCCCACGCTGTGTGGTTTGACGCTTGAAAAGTCGCCCAGTCGCAGCGAAGTGGCTAAAAAGGTCCGTGGTTAAGCGGATTAACTTAACCAACGACACCGAATTAGGTGCTTAGGCGTGACGGGTGTGGGCTTGGAAGCGGACCAGGCCCAACGCCCCGACGTTGCAGACCAACAACATGGTCGCCATGGCCGCGTACGAGCTGCCGGACAGTCCGACCAGCGGAGAAGCCAGCCCACCGCAGGCATTTTGCGCTAACCCGATGACGGCCGATGCGCCCCCGGCATTGCTGGTGGCTTGGTCCATGATGATGGTGACCGTCAGCGTGAGCAGCGCGCCAATCAGGATGACCAGCGCTAAGACCAAGACGCTGACGACCCAAACGTTGGCCGGGAAGAGCAAAGTCGCTAGCAAGACGGCACTCACCACGGCCGCGAGGGTCAAGAGGCTGGTGACTTGTTGGCGGTTAGAGAAGCGTTTGGCCAGCTGCCCGGGCAGGTTACTGCCGACGACGATGCCCAGCCCGTTGAAGGCGTACAGGAGGCTAAAGGTTTGCGGTGCCAGGCCAAAGCCCGTTTGGAACACAAAGGTCGAGGCGGAAATGTAACTGAAGAGGCCGCCGTAAACCAGACCCGTGGCCAGAATCAACGGCCAAAAGGCGGGTTGGACGACCAATTTGCCCATGGCCGTCAGTGAAGTGGCAAAGCCCCCAGTTTGGCGTTTGGCAACGGGCAGAGACTCGTGTAGGCCCAAAGCTACGGCGAGGGCGATGGCCCAACCAATCAGCGCCAGCAGGATGAAGATGGCTTCCCAATCGACGTAGTGGATCATAAAGCCCCCAATGATGGGCGCGATGATGGGAAAGACCCCATTGACGGTGTTGAGCAGCGCATAGAACCGCGTGAGCTTTTTGCCGGAGAAGAGGTCGCGGGCCACCGCTCGGGCGAGGACCTGCCCCGTGGCGCCGGCCAGTCCCTGGATAAAACGCAAGATGATCAACAACGTGATTGAATGAATGAAGGCCATGGCTAAAGAGACCAGTCCGAAGATCACAAAGCCCGTGATCAGCGGCTTGCGGCGGCCGTATTGGTCGGACAATGGCCCGGCAATCAGTTGGCCCAAAGCTAGCCCAATCAAACAGGCGGTGATGCTCAGTTGCATCAGTGAGGCGTTGGTCGCAAATTGGACCTTCATTTGGGGCAAGGCTGGCAGATACAGATCAATGGCCAGCGGACCGGTCGCACTCACGGTCCCGAGTAACAGCGTCAGCCAAATTTGGCGGCGACGAGAAAGCGTAGGATTCAAAAGCAGTCAGCCTTTCATATAAAATTGTGAATATTGTGGTGGTGCGGGCAGGCGAAACTGCCGCAGAATCAAAACGCGAACGCAGAGGGATAGTTAAGTGAAAGTGTTAGCCATCTGCGGGAATTCGCTTAATTTTCTTATTATTGCTGGAAATGGCTAAATTTGCAAGGGCTGGTGCGGTCGTCATCAAAAAGTAATATTGATTAGTCAAGGAGTTGACACCCCGGCAGACTGGGAAATGACCCCGGTTAGCGAGTGGCAGATATTTCAGCTGGATTAAATTCAGCGAAAACGTAGGCGTTTCAGTCAGTAAATGGTAAGATTATACTCGACCCCTGCGCTACGGAAAAGTTTTCCTCCGGCTGGTGGGGGTGTATGATAACACTATATGAATATCTGAATATTAAGGAGCTGCAACATGAAAGCATTAAAGGAAGTTATGAGTTGGATCATTCCCGTGATTATCGGGCTGGCCATTGCCTTTGCGATTAAGTCCTTCGTCTTTACCCGGGTGCGGGTCGACGGGCCATCGATGGAACCGAACCTGCAAAACAACGAAAAGGTCTTTGCCTGGAAACAAGCCAAGGTCAAGCACTTGAGCGTCATTGTCTTTGATGCCCACGGCGAAGATCCATCCGCCAAGGTCAACACCAACTACGTCAAGCGGGTCATTGGTCTGCCAGGGGACACCGTGACGAGCAAGAACGGGTACATCTACGTTAACCACAAGAAGATCAACCAAAGCTTCATTTCCAAGAGCGAGCGGACTTCGGGGACGGGTAACTGGACGTTAGCCAGTCTGCAGAAAACGCAGAAGTGGAACGACGGCAAGGCCATCACTAAGGTCGTCCCTAAAGGGAAATACTTCGTGTTAGGTGACCACCGGAGCGTTTCCAACGATAGCCGTTACTGGGGCTTCGTCGACAAGGACAAGGTCTTAGGCGTGGTCAAGGTGCCATTCTGGGCCTCCAACAAGACGCGCCGTGCAAACGTTAATTCGTTGGCTTACTAAATTTCATGAAGGACTGTGGCAGGGGCTGCGGTCCTTTTTGTTTTGGCGCACGTTTCAGCTGGGTAAAGTAAGCGGACTGGCTGTCCACCGGAGATAAGTTGGCGCACTGCAGGGTGGTTTCAGCTGGCCAGTGAATTGGCGCCGCTAGCCCTGGCTAGTCCGTGCTACATTGCTTGACAACCCCAGCGATTTAGTATATGCTTGCGCACGTAATTTTAGGAGAGAAGGGTGCCTATGGTCACCAGTAGTAATGATCCCGACATTTTAAAATGGCTGTCGATCGCCAATCGCTATACTCGGATCGCGTTGGACCGGCGTTTACAGCCCTATCGGCTCAACGCCAGCATGTACTACTACATCTTGCGGATTCACGAGCAGCCGCGGTTGACGCAAGACCGCTTGATTGCCTTGACGTATCTGAATCCCAGCAACGTGACCCGCGCGGTCAATCAGCTGGTGAACCTGGGTTACGTCCGCAAACGCCAGTCCAAGGCCGATAAGCGGGTCTATGAGCTGTCGCTGACCAAACGTGGTGAGGCCCTGTACCCAGAAATCGTGAAGTTGCGCCAAGAGGTTGCCGACCAATTGCTGGTTGATGTGCCGGTCGAAGACCACGATGCGCTGGTCGCCCAAGTTCGCCAATTGGCTTTGCGCGCCGTGGCTAACGAGACACCGGGAGCGAGCGCACCGGAAAAGCAATAACGAAGTGAGCAGTCACTGGCTCGTAACAGAGCTGCAGCGATCCCCGCTGCCTATGGGCACACGGGTTGGCTAGCTGAAGGTGACGCGGAAGAGCCCGGGAAGTATTTCCCAGGCTTATTTTTCGTGTGAAAATACTTAGGGTTAACCCGGGTTATAAAGGGGCGGTGACGGTCCTGGATTTGCGCGTTTATCAACCGGCGGTGGCCGATAATGCAAGCGCTAACAAATAAGCGTTGACATTCTTAGTTGCGCGCTTTATGATTAAAATAGAAATGAGTGAGTATCCACTCACCATTGTGAAGGAGGGTTTCTCATGCGTACCAATACCATTGAAGTCACGGATGTGGCCAAGTCCTTTGGCGACAATCCGGTGTTGAAGCAAATCAGTTTACGGTTACCCGTGGGCCAGATTATGGGGTTGATCGGGCCATCCGGGGCGGGGAAGACCACGCTGGTGAAGGCCATTTTGGGGATGGAGAAGGTCGATGCCGGCACGACGACGGTACTGGGCACGACCATGCCCAATCGCCAGATCATGCAGCGTATCGGCTACATGGCCCAAAGCGACGCCCTTTACGAAGACCTGACGGCGCGCGAAAACATTCGGTTCTTTGCGGAGCTGATGAGTGTGCCCAAGGCCAAATTGACGGCGGCCATCGACCACGCGGCGACGGTCGTGAATTTGACCGATGCCCTGGATCGCCGGGTGTCGGCGTATTCCGGCGGGATGAAACGGCGCTTGTCGCTAGCCATCGCGCTGGTCCAAGACCCCGACCTCTTGATCTTAGATGAGCCAACGGTGGGGATCGACCCCGAGTTGCGCCAACAGATCTGGGCGGAGCTCAACCAGTTGCGGGATGCCGGAAAGTCGATCCTGGTGACGACTCACGTCATGGACGAAGCCGAGCGGTGCGATTACCTGATGCTGATTCGGGAGGGGATTGCGCTGGCGCAGGGCACCCCGGGGGCCTTAGAACAGGAATATGCGGTACCAACGATCGAACAAGTCTTTTTGAAAGCGGGGCGACTACAAGATGAGAGTCATCGCGATATTTAAACGGGTTATTCGCCAGATGCTACGGGATAAACGAACGTTAGCATTGATGTTTGTGGCACCATTATTTATTTTATCTTTGATGTATTTTTTGTTTAACACCAATTCGGACAGCGTGGCGCAGATCGGCGTCAGCAATGTCGACACGAGCCTGGTCAAGGCCGTGAAAAACAAGCACGTCAAGCTGCACCACTACGCAAAAACCACGACGGCCAAGACGGCGGTGCGCGAGGACAATTTGGCCGCCTTCATCCAGCAAAAATCGGGCAAGCTGACGGTGACCTACCAAAACAGCCAGCCCAGCGATTCGGCACTGGTCCGTCAGGCCTTGCAGGGCGGGTTGACCAAGTTGCGGGTACAGGCCTTGGTAGCCGCAACGAAGGCCCAAAAACAGGCATTAACGGCGCAGGCTAAGGCCTTAAAGACGGTCATGGCCCAGCAAAAGCAGGTCATGGCGGCGCAGGGCCAACGCGCCACTAGCACTACCAGCACCACCACGACCAGTTCAACGGCTAAACTGAAGGCGCCCAAGACCTACACGGTGACCAGTCATTATCTGTATGGCAGTGCGGATTCGACCTTCTTTGACACGTTCCTGCCGATTTTGTTAGGCTTCTTCGTGTTCTTCTTTGTCTTCCTGATCTCTGGGATCTCGTTGCTCAACGAACGGACCACCGGGACCCTGACGCGACTCCTGGCGACACCGATTCGCCGCGGTGAGATCATCAGTGGCTACCTATTGGGCTACGGCCTGTTTGCCCTGGTCCAAACGCTGATTACGGTCACGTTTGCACTGACGGTCTTCAAGATTCACATGCTGGGGAGCGTCTGGTTGATTTTACTGATCAACTTCTTGTTGGCCCTGGTGGCGCTGTCGATGGGGATCTTCGTGTCGACCTTTGCCAACTCGGAATTTCAAATGATGCAGTTCATCCCGATCCTCATCGTGCCGCAGGTCTTCTTCTCGGGGCTCATCCCGGTTGACCAGATGGCCACGTGGCTGCAGTGGATCGCCCACATCTTCCCGTTGTACTACGGCGGCAATGCGTTGATGAACGTGGCCACTCGGGGCGTGACGCTCAGTGGAGTCGCCGGGGAGCTGGGGATTTTACTGGGCTTCACGGTCCTATTTACGATTTTAAATATTGTCGGGATGAAACGTTATCGGAGGGTTTAATATGGCTACAGAAATGTCGATTCAAGCCGCTTTTCAAGAAGTGATGGCGGCCAGCGGAGAGATTCCGCCCAAGCAACAACAGGTACTAACGGCCAGTCTGGCGCTGTTTGCCGAACAAGGCTTTGCCAATACCACGACCAAGCAGATCGCCGAGCGTGCCGGCGTCGCGGAGGGAACGGTCTACCGGCGTTACAAGACCAAAGACGAATTGCTGGCGGCGGTGCTCGCACCGTTTACCACGGAGGTACTGCCGAAATTGGTCAAGGAGTTTGCGGCCAAAGTCGTGCGGCAAAAGTACACCACGCGCCACGCGTTGATCACGGCGGTCATCACGGACCGGTTGGCCTTCTTGCAGGACAACAGCCAGGTCATGCGGGTGCTGGTGACCGAATTGCTGGTGCGCACGGACCTGCGTGAACAGTTCTTAGCCCGCGCGGTGCCCATGGTTCAGGCCAATCTCTATCCGATTTTAGATCAGCTTAAGGCTGTTCAGGAACTGCCGGATTGGCCCAACGACCGCATCGCGCAGTTCATGATTGGGACTATGGTCAGCCAGTTCATCCGCAGCAGTTTCACGGCCGAACCCGTCGCTACTGTGGGACCACTGATGATCCAGTTTTTGGAACAGGGCCTGGCCCCAGAACCGACGGCGTAAATCACACTCAGCCAATTTAGCCGGAGAATCTATGCTATACTGAGGTTATCTGAAGACTGGGAGTGGTTGTTGTGAAAAAACAAATGAAACGGTGGCTAATGTTAGGAGTCGTCTCCCTGACGGTGCTGGTAGGGCTCAACTGGGGTGGTCAAACGGCCAATGCCAAGATGAAGACCTATCGCGCGGTACCAACGGCCTTGCGCGGCAGCTGGTACACGACCCATTGGGGCAAGCCCAGCTACCTGAAGCTGACCAAGTATACGGAAACACAGACGGGCAGTACGCTGTCAATGAAGACAAAGAATGCGGATTACCGGTTTTGTGTGAAGGGTAAAACGAAGGCCGGCTACTACATGCTGGGCCTGGCATCTGGTGACATGCCCCAACGGTTAAAGCCAGTTAAGCACCATGGGAAAAAAGCGTTGAAGACCTATGCGTTTGACCCAATTAAAAATAAGAATATTCACTTTTACTACTACAAAAGGTAGGCAAGTTGGCGTCTGAATAAAAGGACAAGTAACTTGCTTAACGACTCCGGCTGCGTGCGGGGGTCGTTTTTTTCTGGCCACAGTTTGGTAAGCTAAAACAGGCATTGCCTTTAACCAACGAAAGCGCTAGAATGAAATCAACTAATTTATGAGATTACAATGAGAATTCTCATGAGGGTACCGGAAAGGAGTTCGTTTTATGCCAGAAACAAAATTAGATCATGAACTAACCACTACCGAGATTGCGGCGTTACAGGCCGATTTACAGGCCCAGCCAGCGCACCAAGTCATCAGTCGGGCAACCATTAAAAATGGGGTGCTAGCGGCGTCTGAGGACCCACAAGCCGCCGTGCGGTTGAACCGGACCTTCTCCGTGGAATTGCCAACTGGCAAGGTCGCGAACCAAAAGCATTCCGGCCGTTGCTGGCTCTTCGCCACGCTGAACGTGATTCGTCATCAGTTCGCGGCCAAGTACCACGTCAAGGACTTTGAGCTGTCGCAAAACTACCTGTTTTTCTGGGACCGCGTCGAACGGGCCAACATCTTCTACGACCGGATCTTACGGACGGCCGACCGTCCCTTGGATGACCGGGAAGTCGCCGATATTTTAGAGAGTCCGGACGATGACGGCGGGCAATGGGCCATGGGCGCCGCGCTGGTCCAAAAGTACGGCGTCGTCCCCACCAGTGCCATGCCAGAATCCTTTAACAGCAACGATACCACCGGCATTGGTGCGGCATTGAATTTGAAATTACGCAAGGATGCGCTGGCGTTACGGCAATTGGTGGCCGACGGCGCCGATGAAGCCAAAATTGCGACAACGCGGGCTCAAGCCTTGAAGGAGGTTTACCGCATGGCGGCCTACGCGTTTGGTGAACCGCCCGCAACGTTTGACCTGGAATTCAAGGATGACGATCACAAGCTCCACCGGGCCGCGGGTTTGACGCCGCAGGGCTTCTTCCACGATTACTTTGACGTGGATCTGGACGATTACGTGGTCGTGTCTAACTCGCCAGACAAGGCCTTTGACCGGCAATACCGCCTGGCTAGCGAGGAAAATATCGTGGGTGGCAAGCACATTACCTTCCTAAACCTGCCGCTGGCCGACATGAAACGCGCCGCCGTGGCCCAACTGCAAAGTGGTGAAGCGGTCTGGTTCGGTAACGACGTGCTCCAACAGATGAGCCGCGAACGGGGCTTCTTGGACAGCCACTTGTTCCAGGTCAGCGACCTCTTTGGCGTCGACCTGAGCCTCACCAAGGCCCAACGCCTGGCCACGGGTGAAGCCAGCGTGTCACACGCGATGACATTGACCGGCGTCAACTTAGTCGATGATCAACCGAACCGCTGGAAGGTCGAAAACAGCTGGGGCGAAAAGAACGGCGACAAGGGCTACTTCGTCATGACCGACGAGTGGCTCGATGATTTCGTCTACGAGATCGTCGTCCACAAGCGCTTCTTAACGCCGGCACAACGCGAACTCTTAAACACGGAACCACACGAACTGGCACCGTGGGATTCATTGTCTTAGGTGTAAACGCCGCCGGCTGTCTGGTGGCTAGTTAACACTGGGCACAACAAAATTGGTGAAACCAGGCGCCTACGTCAGCCAGGGTTCCACCTGCTCTGGGGAACACCTCCAGCCTGAGAAGCGGTCTTCCGGTTCGCTTGAAAGCCTGGCCAAGACCGCCAGTCTCTCAAGTCGTCCCGCGCTGTAGGCTGAGAAAAACCCTCAGCCAACACCGCCGACACAGCTGGCTCCACCCTGGCTGCCTCCGGCAGGGGTGACGGCTATCAGTAACACTGTGTTAATGAAAGACTAGTCGTCAATGCAGCGACTACCTGGGGTTAAGGCGCCTGTTACTGGCAAGCACTAATTTGGGGAACGGTAGGCGGCCAGCTCTCATTATGAGGCTGAAAATGACTATTTTTGACGTCACGAGTCACATGCTAACAGTAGTTTCAGCTGATTGCCGTATTTCAACCTTCAGTAAACAAAGATATGATCGGGTCGGGGAGCTTCCCCGGCCTTTTTTGACCAATGTTTCATGTGAAACATCGCGGCGGAAATTTTCGAAAATAAGCGTTAGGGCTGGTAATCACCGCAGTAGTACGCGTAAAATTGGATCAGACGCTGACAAGACAAATTGATGAGGTGATTGGATGCACAACTTTTTATTCGATTTTGATAGTACCCTCGCGGATACCCGCGACGTTGCCGTTTTGGCTACCCAGAAGGCCTATGAGGTCAAGGGGTTGACGGTGCCTAGCCGCGAGGCTGTGGTGAGCTACATGGGCGTGCCGATTGAGGTCTCCTTTGCCAAGATGGCCCGCGAGTCGTTAAGCGAGGCGGAACTCGCCGATCTGTATACGACGTTTCGGGCCCAGTACCACGAGGCAGAAAAGTTGGGTATCACCTTATTTGACGGCATGGGACCGACCCTGGCCACGTTGAAAGACCAGGGCGCCCGCTTATTCGTGGTCTCCAGTAAGCACTCGGTCCCCTTGCAGCGAAACTTGGACCAAATCGGACTGGGGCACACGTTTGAGGCCATCAGTGGTTCGGACACCGTGGCCCACTACAAGCCGGCACCGGATGGTATTTTAAACTTGTTGGCGCGCTTTGAATTGGACGCCCAGCAAAGCGTGATGATCGGGGATGCCAAGTACGATATGCAGATGGGCAATAACGCCGGCATCGCCACGGCCGCCGCAATGTGGGGCGCTGCCGACCCTGCGTCAGTCAAGGCTGAACAACCGACGTACTTGTTAAAGACGCCGCGCGAGTTGTTATCGATTTTTAAATAGGTAAACGAAAGCTGAACCGGCTGCCTGTTGGCGCACGTTTCAGCTAGGTAAAGATGACGCGAACAGGGTCTGGGAGATTTCCCCCAGGCTCTATTTGTTGTGTCCAGCGGTACAAAACGAGTGGGTGCACAAAAAAAGCCGTCCCTGGTTAGAGGACGGCGGCGACTCGCTTGGTTAGGGCAAGCCGTTCATTTTATTTGGTGAATAAAATGAAAAAAGGTTGGTTAATAGGTTTTTATTGGTATGCTTGTATCCTAGCTGGCAAATGTGAAGAAATTGTGAAGAATATTTATTTAATAATAATGACTATCATTAGAAATGGCTAAACGATTGGTTGTTTTCGATGATTTCGGGAATCAAAAGGGGGTTGGATTACTTTTTTCTAATCGTTTAGGGTACATCTTCATGTAAATTCTGGGATAGTAAGCAATTAATCTCGGAGAAAACATCAATTTCTAATAGTATTAATAACTTATTATGTATGAATACAAATATTAAGATTTTATTAAGAAAATGGATCGAGCACCTCAGCGCCCGGTCCATTGACCAAATTTCAATAGCTGTTAAGCATCGTGATGCTGGTGACCGTGGCCATGATGCGGGCCGGCCAACAGTTGTGGTTTACCGCCGTGGTGGCAGTGGCCGCCATGCCCGTGGCCATGGTGACAGCCGCCGAGCTGGCGTTGCTTGGTATGTTCGCGTTCAATCAGGAGTTGCTTCTTCAGCTGGCGGTTCTTCCAGAAGCCGTGGATCATGACAGTGACGGGAATGATTTCCAACGAAACGGTGGCCGGTATCAGCCAGGGATATTCGGCGATCAACGCGGAAAAGCGGTCGCGGTGTTCCTGCATCTCTTCGGCCGACACTTGTGGGACTGCGAATTTGTCTTTAAACATCTGAATCACGCTCCTTTGGCCCTATCATACCCCAAAGCGAAAGCGCTGTCATTAACCAGCTGTCTAGCGGCGGTTGCGCCACAGGCTCCAGAGATGACCGAGCCCCAGAATCACAGCGATCCCCAGTAAGCCGGTCTCCAGCAGGATGATGCCGCTGAGATGCCGGTAGTGTTGGTAGAGCAAGACGCCACCAACCACCAGCAAGCCGCCCAGTTCCGGCAGGTATTTTTTAAACATGGGGTCCTCCTAAAGAAAACGAGCCTGGGATCAAACCTCCCAGACTCGTTTGCCTTCGCCTTTTACATAGCTGAAACGTGCGCCAAAAGGCAGCTGGTTCCGCTTAAAATTGCTAACCAAACAATCCAAGACCAGGATTATTCGGTTAGCAGCCTTAATGCTCGCCAGCTAATCGCCTTTTGGCCCACTCTCTTAGTGATCGTTTATTCAGCGACCTTGATCATGACGGCTTTTGTCACATCATCGTCAACGTCACGGCTGATGTGGTAACCGGCCACCTTTAATTTGGCGGCGTTATTTTTACCCGTCAACGTCTGTTTGACCGTAAACTTTTGCGTCATCGGAATGTCAGACAGCTTACCCTTGAAGTTGATGACGGTGTCGTCACCCTTGGTCTTGAACGTGGTGGTTAACGTCCCGACCTTGCTTAAAGCGTTGTCCTTCTTGGCAGCGCTGTAAGACTTGTAGAGCTTGTTGACGTTGTAGACCGTGACCTTGCCGTTGTTGTTGAAACGGTAGGCTTCCAGGCCAGAGTTGCTCTTGGCATTCACGGAACCCGTGACGTACCAGAGTTGCTTAGAACTAGTTAACGTGGACTTCACGTCTGACTTTTTCGTCGTTTTGTTTTTAAAACTAGCTTGTTGATTGCTCCCCGACTGACTACTCGAGCTGCAACCGGCTAAGCCCACAGCCAGGACGGCTACTAGGCTCAGAGCGGCGGCAAAAATTCGGGATTTCTTCATATCTCAATCACCTCATCCAAAATAATAACAGTTTTGTGTGCGACACACAAACCGCCTACTTCTATCTATCGTTAGTATAGCATGTGACCGCGCAGAAAACGGCCTGCTGCCAGTTAAAAAAGTGTTAAGTTGTGATGACAGCTGGCAATAATCAATATTAGTTATTAAAAATAAATTATTAATAACTAATAAATGCAGACAAACGTATGTTCTTTTGGTAAACTAGACTCAACGACTTTAGAGATGAGAGGAAGAGGAAAATGAGTAAACGTTATCGGGGCCGGCGCCGGGGGAAAGTGTCCATCTATACGGCCATTGCGGTGACCTTGATTGGGGCCGTGGGGGCACTGAGTAGCCAGGGCAATCCGACCGCCCGCAAGATCACCAACCTGGCGACCAGCCTAGTGGGCAGTTCCAGCAGCCAACAATCTGGGTCCACCACGACGACGCCCAAGCAGTCCGTAGCGACCAAGGCCTTGGCCAATCAGAAGTACACCGGGACGCAAATCGTGGCGGTCAACCACAACAAGCCGACCTTTACCAAAGCCGAGCTGTCGACCAAGAAGGGGGCCTGGGCAACCTATGGCGATCTGGATAGTTTGAACCGGGTCACGACGGCTAACGCCCTGTTGAGTAAGAGCACCATGCCCACGGCCAAGCGCCAGCCACTGTATGTCAGTCCGACCGGTTGGAAGAACAAGGCCTACACCGTCAACGGCAAGAAGGGCTACCTGTACAACCGGAGTCACTTGATTGGCTACCAGCTGACGGGGCAAAACAATAATTTGAAAAACCTGATGACCGGGACCCGTTCGCTCAATGATCCGGGCATGACGGCCTATGAAAATCCGGTGGCCAGCTACCTGAAGAGCCATCCCAGTGACTACGTGCGCTACCAGGTCCAGCCGGTCTTTCGCGGCAATGAGCTAGTCGCCCGCGGGGTCCACATGCAGGCCAAATCCGTGAAAAACACGGGAATCTCGTACAACGTTTATATCTTCAATATCCAAGCCGGCGTCAAGATTAACTACAGCACCGGGACCAGCCAGTATGGGGATCCGGCTAGTAGCTTTTAGCGGTTCAGCCGGTAACCATTTTTTAAATGAATAGCCAAGCAGTCAGTCGAAGCCCGGCTGGCTTTTTTTGACTTAAAAACTAAAGGTTGAAAGGCGAAAATCAGCTGAAACTACTGTTAGCATGCGATTCATGGCGTTAAAAATAGTCGTTTACAGCTACATGATGCGAACTGGTCGCCTACCGTTCGCCAAATATGGGTTGGAACGCTGGGGCGGACGGGTCGAGCCAAAAAACGGTCTCGACACCTCGCTTTGAGCCGGAAAACACGTCTCAAAGACGCCAGTTGCCTAAGCGGCATGAACTGCGCCGCTAAGGCAACTCCCACGGCTGAACCCATATTTGGCGAACTCTCGGCTACGGTAGTGCGTGTTAGTAACTATCGTCTTAACCCCAGATGGTCGCTGCATTGACGACGTGTCTATCATTAACACAGTGTTATTGATAGGCATCAACCTTGCCGGAGGCAGCCAGGGTGGAGCCAGCTGTGTCGGCGGTGTTGGCTGAGGTTTTGTCTCAGCCTACAGCGCGGGGCGACTTTGAAGACTTACGGGTTTTGTAAGGCTTCAAAGCGAACCGGAAGCCCGCTTCTCCGGCTGGAGGTGTCCCCCATAGCAGGCGGAACCCTGGCTGACGCAGGCGTCTGGGTTCGCCAATTTTGGGAATCGGAACACCGTCGTTACAGCAATCAGCGCGTTAATTTTACTTGCAACCTTCAGGTAAAAACCAGCCGTAGTCAGCGCTAGCGACAGTATATGTTAAATAATGACAGGTAATGATGTAAATATTGAATTTCATACATAATCAGTATAATTCTGAAGAAAAATCATGGTACTATGAAGACGTATGTGACCGGTGAAATGATGAACTCTGAGGAGGGGTGGAACCATGTATAAACAACACTGGTGGGTATTGATAGTCGGAATCGTGGCGCTACTACTGAGTGGTTGTCAGGGAAAGTCCGCCACCATGACGCCACCGACGACCGCCCCGACGACGCTTATTCAGTCACCAACACTGCATACTGCGACGGATCAACGCAATCAACGCCGATTGGCGCGGTTCATCAAGACTAAAATGCAGAGTAAACAGGGAATCTATACCAATTACGTGGATACCCGGACCCGCCAGCGTGGGGTGGCCACGGGGCATGAGCTGTTGAGTGAATCAGCGGGAATGTGGCTACAATACTTGGCACAGAGTCACCAGGATGCGGCGTTTCGAACGTTTTATCGTGCCACGGTCAAGACCTTTGGGGACCATGGGCAATTCAGCTATCGCTATGATCCTCGCAGTCACCAACGGTTTGCCGTTAACGCCACTTTGGATGACTTGCGGATTATTCGGGCGCTGAATTTGTATGATGCTCAGACGCACACGCAACGTTACCGGCAAGCGGCGGCCAATCATTTCGCTGCTCTCAAGTCTGGTGCGCTTAAGGATGGCAAGCTCTATGACTATTATGACCCGCAGTCTAAACGAACGGCGAAGACCAGTAGCTTGGCGTATTTTGATTTTAAGACATTGCGGTATTACGAACAGGGAACCCGGGCTGGTCGCCGGGCCTATAACGAGCAACTGAAAGTCGTGCGTGGTGGTTATTTGGGCAACGTCTTTCCACTATATGCAACGAGCTTTAGCTGGGATACGCTGACGTATTCACCTAAGGATCTGAACACATCGGAGGCTCTGGAAGTTCTTTTGCATTTAGCCGAGGTCGGGCAGTTAAAAGCGACCAGCCGGACTTGGCTAGCACAGCAGGTCAAGGCTAAAAAGCTGTACAACGGTTATTCGACCGCTGGCAGCATCACCAATCGTGGCCAATCGACGGCGAATTATGCGTTAGCGGCGATGATCTTCGCCGCTGCCAAGGATCAAGCTAATTACCGTATAGCCATGCAGTTGGTGTGGGCCGGGCAAGTAACGGGGCGGTCACCAATCAGCGGCGGTATCGGGGATGCGAAGAGCCACCAGAGCTATTCCTACAGTAATTTGACGGCGTTAAATGCGGCATCTGATTGAATGAACAGAAAGGAAGAGCAGTGTGACCATCGATGGACTCAAACTAAAATGGCGCAATTTTTGGGGTTGGTGGGCACGACACTGTTCGCCGGCCTTACTGGCAACCCTACTGGCGGCAGTCATTGCGGGGGTCTTACTGTTTGTACCGCCGTTTCACGGATTGGCTGACAATGGGGATTTTTACCGTGCCCAATTTGTCAACGGTCTGTATCATTTGAAGGGCTACAGCATGTTGGACTATGTGACGCCTAAACTAGGAATCATGCAGTATTACAACGATACGACTGCCGCGGTGTTTTCTTCCCAGCCGCTCTTTGTTAAATTAGCCATCATGCTCAACAAGGCGGTCTATAGCAAGACCATCTTTGACTTGCGTTTCATGGGTCTGGTCTACTATGTGCCTTACCTAGGGAGTATTTATTTAGTGACCATGGCGATGACCGCACCGTATCGCAAGTTGCGCAGTTATCTGATTGCGTTGCTGATTGTCTTTGTCTTTGCGGATTCTTCATTCACCTTATACTTCAATTCGTTTTTTGCAGAACCAGGCATGCTGATTTTGATGCTATATGCCTTTGCAGCACTGATGCTGGTCGCCCGCCGACCGGACTGGCATCCCCGCATTTTGACCGTGGTCTATTTCGTCAGCATCATGTTGCTGATTGCCAATAAGCAGCAAAATGCCCCATTGGCCCTAAGCTATGCCGTCACCAGCATTGGGTTATTCTTTATCTTTAAAAAACGTGCGCAATGGCTCTGGATTCTGGGTGGTATTGCCGGTATCTTGGTGACGGGAGTCCTCACCTACACCCTCATCACCCAACAATTTAATGATATTAATCAGTATCAGGCATTTACACATGGGGTGTTGTTACATACGGATGATCCCAGCAAAAAAATTGCTCAACGCGGAGTAGACGAGCAATACGCGTTGATGCGGAATCAAGACTATTACCCGAAAAACTTTGCAGCCATCAATCCCAGTGCTTCGTCGGTCAAACGTGGTCTCAATGAGCGAACGGGCTTTGGTTGGATCATGGGGTACTATCTCCATCATTATCCGCAGTTTCACACACTGTTAGATGTTGCGGCCGGCGACATGATGATTACGCAGGTCAAGGCGGTGGGAGATTATCAGCAGGCTAGTGGCAAGCCAGCTGGGGCTCAGGTGACCTATTTCACCGGCTTCAGTAACTTGGCCGGAGCCTTCTTCCCACAAAAATTTTCCTTTGATATTCTATTGACCATCGCGTTGTTGGTCGTCTTTGGAATCGGCGCCTACAACGATCTGGTTCATAAACGTGTCGCTAACGTGGTCCGGTTCTTCTTGGTCATGGGATTGTTGACCGTTTTCATCTTTGTCCCCATTATTTCCATTATCGGGGATGGGGATGCTGATTTAGCGAAGCACTTATTTATGGTGCCGGTCAGTCTGGACTTGATCTTAGTCATGTTTGTCGCCGACCTATTGAATCACCGGTTGTGGCATTCAGACGGAAATATTGAGGAGGACGAAGCGTGAAAAAACGACTATTCCTAATCATGGTGCTATTACTGAGCGGGCTGCTGCTGGGTGCCCAACCGACCACGGCTCAAGGCGCGAGTAGGCGAGTTCTGATCGTCTATGATGCGTTGAATCCAACGGTTGCGGGGCAGCAGAAGCTAGCGGGACTCCAGCAATTGTTGGCTAGCGCGGGAATGGCAACGCAGACCGAAAAATTAAGTGACTATTATGCGGGGCAACTTACGGCCAAGAAATATTCGGGCGTGGTCACCTTGGTTAATTGGCCCCAAGGAAACTTGCACAATGCCGCCTTTACCCGGGATCGCCAGGCCTTTTCCGGTCAGAAGTTACATATCGGCCAGCAATTAAGTCGCGCAGAGGCCCGCCAGTTACACGCCGTTCGGCACAATGTGTATCACCAACAGCTAACGGTAACGGCGGGCGACCAGCGGCAATTGCTGCCATTTAGCGAAGACATCACGTTGTTGCGTTTGAAAAAAGGAGCCCGTCATTTTGGTCAGTTGCAACCACAGAACCAAGGCATTGGTCGTTATCCCTATGGCACAGTGGTCGGCCATGCTGGCTACTTGCCTTACTTTGAGTCTAGTGGGTTCAGCCAGGTCTTAGCGGGTCAAACGATTGCCCAACTCTTTGGACGGGTTCAGCGGCAACGCCCTCTATTGACCGTGACGGGGGTGACCCCCTATAGTAATCTGACGCGGCTGACCAAATTAGCCAGCAAACTCAATGCAGCGGGCATCCCCTTTGCTGTGAGCACCACGTCGGTTGCCGACAATACGTCCTTAAGGGCTTTTTCACGATTTACCAAGGCGTTGCGCGTCGTGGAAAACAATCAGGGTGTCATCTTCTTACAGGTGCCCATCGTTGGTGCCGCTAATCGTCAAAGTGGCCCATTATTAGAGCGAACCATGGTCGAAGAACTCAATCAGTTGGGGCAACGTCAAGTTATCCCGGTGGGGATCAGTGCGCCCATCTACTGGAATCAAGACAAACTCTTTCGGCGTCACGGCTTAGCGCGGTCTAGCAACGTGTTGCTATTGCCTAATCCAGCGACCACGACCTTTGCCAATCAAGATAATCGCGGCGCCACGTATCCTCAGACCTGGACGGGGCTCAGTCTTCATAGCTTGTTGACGGTCAAAAATGGGCGGCAGATTGCGGTCAATCGCTTAAAGTTTCCCGTCAAGACAGCGTTGACAGTGTCGTTGCCAACTAGTCAAAAACGGTTGACTGCTCTGCTGAAACAGGTCACCAGGCTAGATGTTGATTGGTATCAGCCGCAGGCACAGTTGCGGGCTAAAATTACCAGTGGCTCGGCCACGTTTGGTTACCACGATGGCGTCTATTATTTGAACGGTAGTCCGGTCACGGTGGGTGCCGAGGCAACTGGTGTGCCGAACTATCATTTTTCCCAAACCCGGCACGTGGCGCTTGATCGCTACTTCAAGGTCCAAGGGAATATTCTCTTCGTCTTCTTTACAATCACGACGATGGTGTTGGTGGTCTTCTTGTTTCTGGGACGACGGATCTATCGCCAGATGTTCCGGCGCTGAAAAAGAGTGGGCCAATAGGCGGTTAACTGGCGAGCAGTGTTCAGCGGAACCAGTTGCCTGTTGGCGTATGTTTCGGCTATGAGGCCACTTTGAGCCGAAGTTCACGTCTCAAAGACGCCAGTTGTCTAATAGCTTGACGACTGGTCTTTCACTAACACAGTGTCACTGATAGACGTAGGCGCCTGTTTTCACCAATTTTAGGTTAAACCTTCAGGAACCAATATGAAGTCTTAGGTGTTTAGAAAAGAGGGTGTGTCATGAGTGTTTTAGATTACTTTGTCTTTGCGGCCATTTTAATCATCTGGGGTATCTTGGTGGTGAACTTGATTTTGACGATGGCCGGGTACACGCAGTATTTACAGGATGCGCGTACGCCCGCGCCGCAGTTGCCCGCCCAGGTACCGTTTGTGACGGTGATGGTCCCGGCGCATAATGAGGGGATTGTTATTGTGAAGACCGTGTTATCACTGTTGAACTTTGACTATCCCCATGACCGTTACGAGATTATTGTGATCAATGACAATTCCAGCGATAACTCGGCAGCTCTGCTCAAACAGATACAAACCACCTACCCGCAACGTAATTTAGAAGTCATTAATACGGACAAGGTCACGGGAGGCAAGGGCAAATCCAACGCCTTGAATATTGCGTTGAAACAAGCCAAGGGCAGTATTATCTCAGTTTATGACGCGGACAATACGCCGGAACGACCGGCGCTACGGTATCTGGTGGCTGAGCTGATGCAAGATGATACGTACGGGGCGGTTATTGGTAAATTTCGGACGCGTAACAAGAATGCTTCATTACTGACGCGGTTCATCAACGTTGAGACGCTCTCGTTTCAGTGGATGGCGCAAGCAGGCCGCCTGCGCCTCTTTAAACTCTGTACGATTCCGGGGACCAATTATGTGATTCGGCGGTCACTGTTAGACAAAATCGGTGGGTGGGATACCAAGGCTTTGGCGGAAGATACCGAAATCAGTTTTCGGGTGTATCGTTTGGGTTATCGAATCTATTTCCAACCCAAGGCTGTGACCTGGGAACAGGAACCACAAACACTGGATGTATGGTTTCATCAGCGAACGCGCTGGGTCAAGGGAAATATTTACGTGATTTTGAAGAACCTTCCCTTGATCTTTCGCAAGAGTGGTCGCCGAATACGGTTTGATCTGTTGTATTTTTTATCCGTCTACTTTCTCTTGATGACGTCGTTAATTCTGTCTGATTCGGTATTTGTGCTTTCAGTTGCAGGGGTCGCGCACTCCAATCTTTTGGGGTTTAACAACTTTTTGTGGGCCTTCGCAATTGTCCTGTTCGTCATCAGTACCTTTGTAACGATTACCACTGAAAAAGGGGAAATGACGCTGGGCAATCTACTTATTATTATTTTCATGTATGTCGTTTATAGTCAAATGTGGCTCGCGGTAGCTGCTTATGGAATGGTGGGGTATATTCGTGAACAAGTCTTTCATCAACAAGCAAAATGGTATAAGACCAAACGCTATCAATAGGGCGATTTTAGCTAGCCTACTCCTTATTCTGAGTGTCTGGGGACTGTTGGGCATAACGACGACTGCCAGTGCCAAAACAGCGCTGAAGACCTACACGCAGCCGTTTCAAAACAATACCACCAGTCTATCTGGTCAGTCCGTTGAAATGAGTACTTACTTTATCAAGATGGACTATTGGGACGTGAAAAGAGCGACGCTGAATCTGAATTATCAGGTGTCTCAGCTTTCCAGCAGGCAATTATCGGACATTACGGTTTCTCTGGGTGGCGTAAAATTCGCCTCATTTCGACCGAAAAAACAAACGGGACTGCAGACCAAGTCGATTCGCATCCCATTACGGCTCTTGGCTGGTCAAAATGAATTGAAAATTAGTGGTCAGGTACTGAATCGTGCCGGCAAACAGGACTATCGGCTGACGCAGACGCCGGCCAACTGGCTGACCGTGGATAATCGATCAGATGTCAATTTCCAGTACGCCTTGAAAGCGCCGACGCGTAACATTGATTCCTTCTATGATCATTTCTCGGGGCCAGATACCATTGTGAACCGTAACGCTTACATCACAGTGCCCAATGCTGCGAACAATGCCGAATTGGCCGCGAGTATGTACGCGTTAACAGGGGAGTCGCGGGTCATCACCACGGAAAATCAGCAGATTCCGGTGGTTCAGTTCAACAATGCCGACGGGCAAAAGGCGGATTACCAACTGGTGATGGCCGAATATCAGCATTTGCCGGCGCGGTTTCAGAAACTATTTCGGCGCGCTGATCTGAAAAATGCGGCGCAGATCAAGCGGGCTGACACGAAACACAAGCACTACTTAGTGGTAACGGCGACGACAGGCGCGCTGCTAGAAAAGGCCGCGCGGTTCGTGGCGAATTCCGAGTTGATGAAGGAGTCAAAGCATCCCACCGAGCGGATTACCCTTGCCACGCAGACTTTCACGTCAACGCTCAACTATGACGGCAAGTATCAGTTGACCACCAGTGCGGATAAAATCATCGGCGCAGATCATCAGGAGCGTCAGTATTTTGTCAGTCTGCCGGTCGACCGCAACAACGCCGACGGGTCCACCATCAGCATTCACCTGCGCTATGCCCGCAACCTGGATTTCAGGAGTTCACTGGCCACGGTATATGTGAACGATACGGCCATAGGGAGTCAGCGCTTGAGCGCCGCGCGAGCGGATAACGATACCCTGACGGTGACGTTGCCTAAGGGCATGGCCCTGGGTAATAGCTTCACGGTTCGGGTGGCCTTGGACCTGCCGCTAAAGGGTTCGGCCGCCACACAAAATAATCACCAGACACCTTGGGCCAGCATCGAACCTGACTCAGTTGCCCGCATCAAATCGGCGCCGGGCAACGACCTACTCTTTAGCAACTATCCGAATTTGTTTTTGAAGAATTCAACCTATGATAATCTGGCGGTCGTCCGGCCGCAGACAATGTCGGCCACGGACTACCAAACCCTGACCAACATTTTCAATCTGATTGGTAATTATGCGGAGAACAACCGCGGCAAAATCACCTTTTATCGGCAGTCGCCCAGCAAGACGGTCATAGCGGATGCCAACGTGATTGCCTTTGGTACGCCACGGCAAAATGCGCTGATTCATCGGTTGAACCGACGGCTGTATTTCAAATACAATGCAGCCGAGACTGGTTTTTTGTCGAATGAAAAGCTGAGCATTGAGCAGAAATATGGCCAGACGATTGGCAGTGCCCAACTGTTACGATCGCCATATAATGCGCAGAAGGGGTTGCTGGTTGTGACGGGCGCCACCGCTACGGGGACGTATTTGGCCTCAACACAAATCAATTATCAGCGGAATATCGCCCAGTACACGGGCGATGCCATCATTGTCGACCCTGACAACAACCACAACGGTTATCGGTTCAAGAAGAACAAACTGATCAATACCGCATTGAATACGAAGCAGACCATTAGCCGGCATTCGCAGCAGTTGTTGTACTTGGGACTGGGCCTCATCATGATTGCGGTAGTAACGATTGCGCTATTGCTCCTGCTGTGGAAGCACGGCAGTTTGCATCGCCGGAAGAAGGGGGCGCGACATGACTAATCGTGCGAAAAACTCTAATCGGGAAACGTGGCTCACGGATATCTATCTGATTGCTTTTTTGATGATGGTTAGTGGCCTGGCACTGGGGATGGCCGCCACGCAGACCCACTATTTGCTGATCAACGTGACCTTTCTGGCCGTGACCATCTGCCTGATTTTATTCACGTACTTTTGGGGGATTATCACGGGCTTGTTGTTGAACCTGGCGTTTATGTTCGCCCAGATTTTAATTGTCATCTACGTCAGTCAGACGCACGCCGACACGGTGGCGTGGGGCTTGCTGTTCTGGATGATTTTGCCCCTGCTCCTGTCAATTTCCTTTTATGGAATGACAGCGCATTTGCGCAAGCTTCAAGCGGATAACGTGAAATTACGGCAAGACCTGATTGAACGCGGGGCGTTTGACGAGTCGACGAACCTGCGTACGACGGTCTCGTTCATTGAAGATACCGCCGTTTTTACCGAAACCAACCGCCGTTTTAATCTACCGGTAACGACGATGATCATCCGGATTCGTTATTTCCAAGAGATGCGCAGTATGATCAGTGACAGTCAGTTAAGCGAGCTCTTACAGCTGGTTTCGGAGACCATCAAAGATGCCATGCGTACCAATGATATTACCTATTTGTTGGACCGGACGAACCCGACTTGGGGCGTTTTACTCTTCACCAATGCGGATGGTGCTGGCATTGCTGGTAAACGGATCAAGGATAAATTTGATAAGGCCTTACTTGATTCCGATAACTTAGCGACCTTGGAGGTCCGGTTAATGGTCGGGGTAGCCAGTTGGGATGCGGAGAAGATGAAGAACCCGTATGACCTAATGAACGCTGGGATTAAGGAAACGGAATACGACGTTTAAGGCCTGATAGCAGGAAAAATGCGCCAAAAGGTGATTGGCCGGTGAACATTAGGGCTGATCCCCGAATAATCCCGGGCTGGGATTGTTTGGGGATCGGCCTTAAGCGCCGGGCGCCTTTTGACGCATGTTTTGGTTACTTAGAGGAAACAAAACGGCCTGGGGTGGTTTGGCGCCAGACGCATTTTGATTGACGCGAGTTACCGCCGATTCATATACCGGTAAAGGCTATACAAAATAATACCCGCCAGCACGATGATGCCCACGGCTGGGTTATCGCGAAACAGCCAGTGGACGACCCGGATGGGACTGGTACCATGTAAGCCACCAATTAAGGTGGTGAGGTGAGAGAACATAATGAGGCCTCCTGTGAAATTAATTGCGAAAATATCTGAAAAAATTAAGGAAAAGTAAAGACATTTTGGTGATTTAGCGTATGATGTAAACCACAGAGACCTAGAGGAGGGTATACACGTGAACGTGAATTACATGCTCATCCTGGAAATCATTGTGGTGGTCAACGCGGCATTGGCCTTCGTGACGGTCTTCCGGGAAAAACGCGATATTGCAGCGACCTGGGCTTGGATGCTGGTGTTAGTGCTTCTGCCAGTGGTCGGGTTTATCGCCTACGCCTTTATCGGCCGAAAATTGCCGAAGGGCCGGATGTTTCGCCTGCAGCGGCAGGTCGCCGTACAACTAGAGGAACGCTTGAATCAACAGCGTGAAGAAATTGGCGATGAAATTGTGCCGTCTGACCAAATTAGCCACTCGGTCATCAATATGGTGAATATGTTTATGGAAACGGACCACGCCTTTCTCGCACGCAAGAACCGGGTGCGGGTGATTACGGATGGCCACGACCTCTTCCATCTGATGTTGGAGGACATCGAGCGAGCGCATTCTAGCATTCATATTGAATTTTACACCTTTTACAATGATCAGATTGGTAATGACGTCTTGGATTTGTTAATTAAAAAGGCCCAGGCTGGCGTCGAGGTGCGGGTCATCTATGATCCGTGGGGGTCGATGGGGACCTGGAAGAGCTTTTTTAAGCCGTTGATCGACGCTGGGGGCCACGTGGAGGCCTTCCTGGGCACGCGTTCGGCCGTGATCGACTTTCGGCTGAACTTCCGGGATCACCGTAAAATTGTGACCATTGACGGACAGATTGGCTACGTTGGGGGCTTTAACATCGGCGACCAGTATCTTGGGCGTAAGGAAAAATTTGGCTACTGGCGCGACACGCATTTGCGCATCGTGGGTTCCGGGGTCTTCTCCCTGCAGGCCCGTTTCATGCTAGATTGGAATGCCACTGACCGCGATCACCCCTTCAAGGATGACCGCATCGAGCACAAATACTTCCCGCTGACCAAGGTCAAGGGGGAGACCAGCCTCCAGATTGTGTCGAGTGGACCGGATTCTGACCTGCAACAGATCAAGATGGGCTACATGCGGCTGATCCAAACGGCCGAGAAGCGGTTATGGATTCAAACACCGTACCTGATTCCCGACGACAGTGTCTTGGACTCCCTGCGGATTGCGGCCATGGCGGGCGTCGACGTACGGATCATGATTCCGGACAAGCCAGATCACGCCTTCGTGTACCGGGCCACGCAGTACTATGCGCGACAACTGGCCGATGACGGCGTCAAGATTTACTTCTACCACAACGGGTTCATCCACGCCAAGACCATGGTCGTCGATGGCCGAATTGCCTCGGTAGGGTCGGCGAACATGGATTATCGCAGTTTCAAGTTGAATTTCGAAATCAACGCCTTCATTTATGATCCGCAGGTGGCCACGCAGCTAGAGGAAATCTACGAGGCCGACATGCGCTACAGTGAGCTGATTACGCCGGAGAAATTCAAGGCGCAATCGACGTATTTGAAATTCAAGCAGACGGCGTCGCGGTTATTATCCCCGATTCTGTAACGCCTGTCCTGATTGGCGCATGGTATTATTGGGGTTAGGAGTCACGTTGGGGCGCAACTAAGCAGATTGGTTGGCCTGGTGACGTGACAGATGTTATGATGAAGCCGCTAAAGTGGTCGGCACTGCTGGCCCGGATTGAGGCCAGGCTTGCTGGTCGGGCCGGCAGTGTTGCCCTTTAGTGCCGCAAAAAAATTGAGTTGATGGAGTCTGGGACTAAGCGCCTGGGCTCCTTTTTGGGTTAACTGGAGGTTAAAAGTTGGATTAATGGGTTGGTTTCTGATTGGCTTAAAAGCCTGGCTAAGACCGTAGTCTCTCAAGTTGCCCTGCGCTTTAAACTGAGACAAGACCGCAATCGATACCTTCGTCACAGTGGCGGTCACCCAGGCTGACACCGGTAAGTTGATGTCTGTCAGAAACGATGTGTTGATCAGGCGTTAGTTGCTATCGGGGGTTAAGCCGATGCTTGTTGGCAAGCGCTTTTGTAGCCGAGAGTTCGCCAAATATGGGTTCAGCCGTGGGAGTTGTCTTAGCGGCACGGTTCAAGCCGCTTAGACAACTGGCGTCTTTGAGACGTGTTCTTCGGCTCAAAGCGAGGCGTCGAGACCGTTCTTTGGCTCGACCCGTCCCCAGCGTTCCAACCCATATTTGGCGAACGGTAGGCGGCCAGCTCTCACTATGAAACGGTCAACAACTAATCCTATATTGTGCCGTTCAGCTGTTAGCGACGAAAATACCCCAGCGAGCGCGTCGTTGGGGCAGTGGCAAATGCTTGGTTAAATGAATCTTGCTGGATTGCACTGATTAGTTAGGGGTGCCAATCACAATCCACAGATGAGACCGCACGACCAGCCCCATCTACAGTCCTTATCATAACTGAGCAAGCGGGCGAACACAATCAAAGGGCTTAACAATCGAGTTAGTGAGCGATTGGTTAAGTGGCTTGCTCAGTAAACGGGTAAGTCGTTTGAGTCAGTTTTGCAATTTTGTAAAGAAAGTTTGTCCGTTCACTGTATGCCAAACAAATGCCCCGCAATCACGATGACTGCGGGGCATTTTAATGAATTATTTCGTAAAATCAATGGCCAGACTCAAGAAGTAGACCACGATCCCGCCAACCACCATGCTGACGAGTTCGCCCCAGCCGATGGACAGCCAGTTGGCCCAAAAGGTTGGCCAGAAGGCGGCGTTGCCCACTATGGCGATCTCCCAGGCAATCATGCACATGAAGAAGACGGCGACCACCGTGTTGACCGCCATTTGGGCGATACGGTTGTGGACGACCTTGCTGAGCCAGTACATGACCAGTAGGGCCAGCAGCGTTTGGACGGTCCCGGTTATGATGTCCAGAAAGCCAAACGGCGAGGCAATGATATTTGAGATGAAGACCCCCAGCGTGACCGCGGCAATGTAGCGCTTGTTAAAGACGACCAAGTGGTTAAACATTTCCGACAGGCGCACCTGAAAAGGGCCGAAGCTCAGGGCTGACAAGACCGTTGTTAAAACAACGTAGAGTGCAGCTACCAGGGCAGCGAGGACCATACTACGGGTGTCGTCGATGCCCAGAAAACTTTTCTTAGAATTCACGAGAAATTCCTTCCTTTGCTAGTTATTCAGTTTGTGACGCATACATAAGGGTACCGCAAACCACGGGATTTGGCAAAATGTTCCATGTGAAACATTACAATCCGGTATTGTCTGGGGCGAAGCATTGACAGGGGCCGGGGTGGTTGTGTAGATTAAAACTAACTTAACTGAAATCAGACAAAAATAATTGGAGGAGTCATCATGAAAATCGCACACCGCCAGTGGCCACTGTGGGGGCTGTACACCTTGGCGTTTACGGTGATTGCCGCATTGGGATTTGGCGTGTTTGGCCTGGCGAACCGCACCATGATTTGGTACATGGATGGGGTGACCCAGCACTATCCGCTCATCTTAGAACTCCACCGCTTATTGACAAAGGAAGGCCTAGGTGGTCTGGCCGGGTGGTCGTGGACGCTGGGGTTAGGGGCCGATAAACTCACAACGCTGGCCTATTACGTGTTGGGCGACCCGTTTGCTTACCTGGTGGCACTACTGCCCACGCGGTTGCTCGAGGTCGGCTACGGCTGGGACATCGTGTTACGGCTGTACGCCAGTGGCCTGGCCTTTTTAGCATTGGCTAAACGCTATGACTTTCGGCCCGGCAGTCAGCTGTTAGGGGCGGTGACCTACGCCTTTACCGGCTACTCGCTCATGGTCGGTGTGCATCATCCGTTTTTCTTATTGCCCATGATCTGGTTGCCGCTGTTATTCGTGGGTATCGACCGGGTCTTGCGGGGTCGCGGTTGGGGAGTATTAGCCCTGATGACCGGGATCACGATCCTGAGTAATTTTTACTTTGCCTACATTCTGGGACTGGGGAGCCTGATCTATGCGGTGATCCACTACCTGCACGTGCATCAGCAGGGTCGCGTTGCCGTTAAAGGCCGCGTGGTGCTGGGGCGTTTCTTGGCCGCCGCGGTGACCGGGATTCTGATTGCCGGCGTCTTTTTGGTGCCATCCCTACTGATGATGTTAAAATCCACGCGGACCGGCGCCATCTTTGCCAACGGCTTGCTCACCTATCCGCTGAGCTACTACCTGACGCTGGGCAATGCCATTTTGACGACTGGGAATACCTTGAATTACTGGGCGGTGCTGGGGATGAGTGGCATCACCTTTCTGGGCTGCGTCTATACGCTGGTCCACTGGCGGCAACACCGCTGGCTGGCCGGCACCTTAGTCGCTATCGTACTGGGACTGGGGATTCCCGCCGTGGCCGCTGCCTTTAACGTCTTCACCACGCCGTCCAATCGTTGGATCTTACTGGCCGCGGTGCCGTTTGGCTTGGCGACCATGGTCCTCGGCGACCAGCTGACGCATCTCACCGCCCGGGACCGCTGGTGGCTGGCCGGAAGCGTGGCGGGACTGCTCGCTGTGGTCTACCTCAGCAACGGTCTCATCTTCAGTAATGCCGCGCGGGACCTGATCACCTATGGCCTGCTGCTGGCACTGCTGGCGGTCTTAATGATCACTGCCCCCGCGCGGATCACCTGGAGCTTGGTGAGTGTGCTGGTCGGGTTAAATTTGGTCAACAACGCCTGGGGGTATTACGACCCCAATGCTGGGGTGCAGGCTACCCAGGAGTTGCGGCGCGGGGATGCGACTCGTTACATTCAAGACTATTTTGACGGTGCGCAGACCGTGGCTCAAGATGAGCAGACCTTTAGCCGCGTCGACGCCACCCGCAATTTTAATTTATTTCGGACGGTCGGCAATAACATGACCATGACGCACGGGTTGCACGGGGTCATGTCGTATTTTTCCGTGCAAAACGGCTACGTGGGGCAGTTCAGCCGCGACTTGCAAAATTCTGAGTACGCCATGAACGCCCCGATTGGCCAAGGCGACAGCCGGACCACACTGAATCAACTGCTGGGCGTCAAGACGCTGTTTGCCCGTGCAGACCAGGTGGCCACGCACCAGGCCTTGCCGTACGGCTATCGTGCTGCGGGTAAGGTGTTCCCCGAAAAGCCGGTGTACGCGCTGTCTAACGGCGTCGGCACCCAGGCGTTGACCACCAACCTGGCCTTTCCACTGGTCTACACCCAGCCGCAAGCCTTGACCACGACGGCTTGGCGGCAGTTGTCGGGGGTGGATCGCGAACGCAGCTTAACGCAAGCGGCGGTCACGACCAAGCCGGTGGCCGGAGTGACGGCGGCGACCTACCAGTCTCCCAAGCGCCAGCTGGCCTATACGGTGACCCCCGATACGGTGCCGGTGATCGACAGTACCAATAAGGTGATTCAATACCGGTTAAAACAGGCCTTGGCCGGTCAAAGAAAGGGACTCAACGACAAGCAAACGGCGACGTACGGGGCGACGCTGAAGGCACCGCAACTGACCGTCGATGCTGACGGTCTGATCAGTCGCCGCGACGTTTTGCAATACGGGCCTATGGTGGGCTTGCAGCGGCATCGTCAGGCCCTTCAACGCGTCTTGGCGCAGAACCAAACGATCGTGAAACGCACCACTCAGGCCAATGCCCACGGCTTGCGCCAGCTGACTAGTGACGCACAGGGCCAGCCGCTCAGCTACACGTTGACCCTCAAGCACCCACAACGCGCGCGGGGGACGGAGTTATATTTGGAGCTTACCGGCATCACGTCGGATCGCTTGACCACCCGTGGCCAGCTCCAAGCCCAGGACAATACCAGCGTGCTGGGGGCCACACCGCGCTCGGCACTGACCAAGTTGAATGCCTGGCGGACGGCGACGCGCAACCCGGATCTGGGGGACTACTGGGTCACGGCCAAGACGCGTAATGCGGCCAAGACCTTTTCCCAATTTGGCGTCGACAACCTGTCGGACTACGAGCCCAAGCAACACGTCTTGCTCAACCTGGGCTATTCCAAGCAGTTGCGCAAAACGGTGGACGTGACCTTTAACGCCACGCAGCAGATCAATTTCAAATCCGCCCGGTTGATTGCCGTGCCATTTGGAAAAGCCTACAACCAACAGGTCCACCGCGTGCAGCGTCGCGGCCTGCAGCACGAACGGGTCACCAACAACCGGGTGACCGGCGACCTAACGACGGCCCGAACCAGCGTGCTGACCACGTCGATTCCGTACTCCACCGGTTGGCGGCTGACGGTCGATGGGCGGTCAACGCCCACGCAGGTGGTCAACGACGGCTTCGTGGGCGCGCGTCTGACCCGTGGTACCCACCACATCCAGTTGACTTACCAGACGCCGGGACTGAAACTCGGCTGGGCACTGACCGTGGTCGGCACCCTGATTTTAGTGGGTGAAATCGGCTGGCGGTATTGGCGGTGACCTTAATCTTAAAAAAATGGCGACTCTCGAGACTTGAGAGCCGCCATTTTGCGTCTGATTTGGTACACTGAAGAGGCAGTAAAACTTTTAGGGGAGTGATTGAAATGTCACGATGGTTAACGTGGCCCGTGTTCTACGAATTGACGGAGATCTACACGGCGCCACTCAATGTGATGTGGTTCATCTTGGGGGCAGCGATTGCCCAATACTATGCGGGAACGGTGAATTGGGTAAACGTCGGCTTGTGTCTGCTGGTCGTCTTCATCTTCGATTTGGCCGTCAATGTGGCGGATAATTATTATGATTATCGCCACGCCCACGATCGGACGGGGTACGCGCAACAGACCAATCCAATCGGCCGGCTTGCGTTGCCAGAAAGCGGGGTCGCGCGACTGGCGTGGGGATTGTATGCCTTGGCTGCCGTGCCGGGCGTCGTTTTGGTCTTACGGACCGGCTGGCCGGTGGCGGTGTTTGGTGCCGTCGGCTATCTGATTGGCATCTTTTACACGGCGGGGCCGCGACCCATCAACGCGACGCCGGTTTCAGCTATTGTGGTCGCCCTAGCGATTGCTTTTTTGATCCAGTTGACCTGTGTCTACGTGTCCATTTACGGAGAACGGCCGCTGACTTGGTCGATAGTGGGGGTGACCTTTTTGTTGTGCCTACCACTCACGCTGATTTTCTTTACGCTCCAGCTGGCCAATGATACGGCCGACCGGGCAGAAGACATTGCAAATCACCGCTACACGTTGGCGTACTACCTGGGCCAACCGGGTGCCGTGCGGCTGATTCAAGTGGTCGTGGTGGCGGGGAGTCTGTGGCCCTTGGTCAACGTGGCGCTGGGGATTGCGCCGGTTTGGACGGCGTTAGCAGTGCTGTTATTGCCCGTGATGTGGCGGGGGATGCAGCCCTTCTTTGCCGTGCAAGACAAGCGTCGGACCTTTATGACGATGGTCAAGAGTGCCGCGCTATTTTTCGTGGCCTACCCGCTGTTGTTTGCGCTGGGGACCTGGTTGTAGTGGGCGGGTTAACCCGGGTTATTTTTGAAATCAACTGATAGGTAATGTTCAGGGCGTAAATCGATACACTGACATCAATGCTAAATTTCCTCCTTTGCAAGCGTAGAAAAATACGGTATCTTAGGAGTGTGCCTGGTGGCGGTGAATCTTGAGCAAACGACTATGCCTGCAAAAAAGATAATCAATATTTCGCCGTTAGGTAGCAACAGTTTGTAACAGTTAGGAAAATAACCTGGGTTAACCCGGGTTATAAAATGTGGTCTACGGTATTTCCAGGGGAGGAAATCAAGTGACAAAACATGTACGGGATTACTTGCTGCAACAATTCAATGATGGGCTGATCTTGCTAGTCTTCTGCAACAGTGTGACGCTGGGGCAACTGCGACTAGGTGCGTGGTACTATCAGTGGGGGTCGTCGCTACTGTTTTTCGGCTATCTACTCGTGATATTGGGGTTGTTGGTCGTGGGATTTTGGCGTCCGCGACCAGATGTCCGTGAGTTTACCTGGGCGCAGGCGGACCACTGGCTGTATCTAGCCAATGAACCACAAGGTGATTTTAGAGGCCTGAATTGGACGAAGGGAATCTGGTGTGGCGCCATCATTTTTAATTTGTTGGTCTTTCAATTCGGCGCGACACTGGGCTGGTCGACCGGCCAACAGCTAGTCGTGAAGCTAACGGTGGTCGTCGCCGTTGGGGGACTCGTGCTGGGAATCATTGGCCTTTGGGCGGTGCGTTGGTGGCAGCATCACGCACGATTGCGAGGTGGTCAGGCATGACCAAGCAACAACACGATTACTGGCAGTTATTTTTCGGCGACATCTTTCAGCTCGTCATCACGGGACAACTGGCCCTGTCATTGTTGGACTGGGATGACCTTTGGCCGTGGCGGATCACAGTTCTGGGGACGTTATTCGTCGTGCTGGTCGGTTTAGTGCTCAGCAGCGCCTGGTATCGCTACCGGGGCAGTGCGCACAGTCAGCCGATTGCGACGACCACGCATTGGCTGTATTTGTTAAATGAACGTGACGCTAATCCGACCCGTAACTGGTTGACCTGGTCGCGGGGCGTGCTATTGGGATTGGTGGTGTTGATGGCTGGTGTGAGTCTACTAAATGGCGTCGTCGCGCTACCGCCCACGGCAGTGCTCTTTTTAGGGCTGGACAGCCTGGTATTTATCGGCGGAATTCTGGCATTCAATGTCTTGCACTGGGGGCTTCACCGCCGGCAGTAATTTCGGGGGAGGTGGCAATATGCCCAAACGCGGCTGGGTACTGACGACTGGACTAGTGGGCAATCTAGCAGCGATTTTTACGGCCTTGACGTTGGCCGGACCGTGGTGGCTGCGCTTTACATACTTGGGCATCTTCTTGCTGCTAGTTAACGCCAGTTTGATTTTTTGGACCCATCACCGTCGCGAGTTATGGCACGGTCATCTCCGTTCCGGCAGAGAATTGGCCTACGTGATCGTTCTAGATCTGGTTTATCTGTTCTGGGATGTCGAGCCCGCCGTCCATGGTGGGTTGGCCGTCTTGTGGCAGGTGGCCAATGTTGTGAATTATCTGACGCTGGCCTTGGCTGGACTGATGATCGGGCAATGGTTGACGGGAATCCGGCACAGTCGCCGACTTCCTCATTAAAAAATCGCGTGACCCATTGTGACAGGTCACGCGATTTTTTAATGAGGTGGACAAAGTTCCTAGCTGAAAAATCAGTTCGTTTGGTTGGGGGGGTAAAGCCATCGGTAATCGCCTTGGTTCTTAAGTAACGTGCAAAAAACCCGTCATTCAGGCTAGACGCCCCAATGACGGGTTTGGTTTAATCAGCGTTTAAGATCCATAGGAACAAGACGAAGACGACGGCTAACCCGTACATCATGGCGCCGACTTCCTTACCACGCTTGGCCGCAATCATGGTCAGTGGGTAGGTGATGAAGCCCAGCGCGATTCCGTCGGAGATGCTGTAAGTCAACGGCATGCCCAAGACGATCAGGAAGGCTGGCGCGGCCACTTCGAATTTTTCCCAATGAATGTTCTTCAGGGATTGGGCCATCAGCACACCCACGATAATCAAGGCTGGGGCGGTGACTTGGTTGGTCACGACCGCGAGCAGTGGGGAGAAGAAGGCCCCGAAGATGAAGAGAATCCCGGTGACGATGGCGGTAAACCCGCTCCGGCCACCAACGGCGATTCCGGCGGAAGATTCCACGAAGGCACCCATCGGCGACGTCCCTAACAGGGAACCGACCACCATGGTACTGGAGTCAGCCATCAGGGCCTTACCAATCCGGGGTAGCTTGTTGTTCTTGACTAATCCGGCTTGTTCGGCCAGGCCAACCAAGGTCCCGGTGGTGTCAAAGAAGGTAACCAGTAAGAAGGTCAAGACGACCACGACCAGCTGTAAGGAGTTGATGCTCGACACGTGGGTCAACCCGACCATAAAGGTGGAGCTGATGCTTGGGACACCGGAAATCAATTGCTTGGGCATGGCGATCAGCCCCGTCGCAAGTCCCAAAATGGAGTTGGCGACCATCCCGATGAAGATGGCTCCGGGAACGCGGGCACTCATCAAGACTAACGTCACGATCAGGCCGAAGATGGTCAGCCACGTGCTACCGACCTGCAGGGAGCCCAGCGTCACGACTGTGGACTTGTCGGCGACGATTAAGCCACCTTGACTCAACCCAATAAAGGCGATGAACAGGCCGATCCCGGCACTGATGGCCATTTTCAGATCACGCGGGATGGCGTCGACCACCTTTTCCCGCAGCTTGAAGGCCGTCAAGATCATGAACAGGATGGACGCCACGAAGACGCCAGCCAGCGCCGTTTCCCACGGCACCTTCATCCCAATGACCACGGAGTAGGCGAAGAAGGCGTTGATTCCTAGACTCGCGGAGATGGCGATCGGGTAGTTGGCGAGGATCCCCATCAGCATGCACCCGAAGGCCGAGGCAAAGGCCGTCGCGGTAAACACGGCGCCCTGGCTGATGCCAGAAGCCCCCAGCACTTGCGGGTTTACGAACAAGATGTAGGCCATGGAAACGAAGGTCGTTAAGCCGGCCAGCGTTTCTTTCTTGTAGTTCGTGCCCAGTTCTTCAAAATGAAAAAAGTCAGCGATTCTTTGCATGAATGATTGCTCCTTTAGGCAAATTTATGTAAAATCCGAACGTTTAGCAGTATCGTTCGTGTTTTTGTTCTTAATCAATCCTTATAGAGCTTATCATGTTCCTGATTGAAATGCAATCACGAATTATAAATTATTTTATAATCGGTTAGTTCGTGGACTGCTGGCGCACAAAAAAGAGCCGGGGAGAATTCCCAGACTCTTGGGTGATGAACAGTTAGCTAGTTGAAACGGGTGTCCGCAGGCAGTCGGCCTTAATGCTCGCCGACTAAGCGCCTGCGGTCTCCCTCTTGGAACTTAATCCGGATCCGCCAGGGACTTGCCACTGGTGATGGTCTTGAAGCCAGAAAAGGCCGTGTCGATCGTTTGATATTCCGCGTCGCTGAGGGTCACGTCCAAAGCTTGGGCGTTGGCCTCGACTTGAGCGGCACGCTTGGCACCGGGGATGACGACACTGACCAGTGGATCTTGCATGTACCAGGCCAAGACGGTTTGGGCCACCGTGGCTTGGTGCGCGTCGGCAATCGGCCGAATGGCGTCGATGGCCTTGAGGGCCTGGCTGTAACGGGGTTCTTGGAAATCGCTGATTTGGCTGCGAATATCGTCAGCCGGGAAGGTGACGTCTTGGTCGTATTTCCCGGTCAACAGGCCAGAAGCCAGTGGGAAGTACGGCACAAAGCTGATTTGATGGTCCTTGAGGTACGGCATCAGGTCGGCTTCATGGTCGCGGTGCAGCAGGCTAAATTCGTCTTCGACCACGTCCACGTATCCGTCGGCGTTGGCTTCCTTGACCTGGTCTAGGCTGAAGTTGGACAGGCCAATTGCACGGATCTTGCCTTGTTCGCGCAAGCGTTGTAGGGCACCGACCGCTTCGGCCTTGGGCGTTTGCTTGTCAGGGAAGTGAATGTAGTAGATGTCCAAGTAGTCCGTGTTGAGGCGTTTCAGACTGGCTTCGACTTGGGCGGTCAAAAATTTCGGATCGTTATTGATGACCTGTTCGCCGCTCGAAAAGTCCTGGGCGCCCTTGGTTGCCAGCGCAAAGCTGTGGCGGTCAAAGTCGTGCATGGCTTGGCCGACCAATTCTTCGGAGTGGCCCAGGCCGTAAACGTAGGCGGTATCGAGTAATTTGATACCATTGTTCAGCCCGGCCTTGACCAGGTTCAAGCCGTCTTCATCTTTTAAATTGGGGAAGAGGTTGTAGCCGCCGACCGCGTTAGTCCCGAGACCGAGTGGCGTGGCCTGCACATCAGTTTTACCAATCGTAACTTGTTTGTGTGTCATACAGTGACCCTCCTAATGAAGTTGTGAAACCGGATTCAAATACATTTCCTATTATAACGGATTTTTCCAGGCGTGAAAAATAACTTGGTCCGGTGTTAGCCAGCGCCACTTTCTGGTACACTGGAAGGCAAGGAAAAGGAGCGGTGAAAATGACAACTTACTTAATCGTGGGCGCAACGACCCTCGGGCAACTGGTCGCCCAACAATTGGCCAGCCAGACCGACGCCACAGTGCGGGTGCTGTGTGGCCCTAAAGACACGGTGGCGCCTGCATTGGCCCAGCAGGTCACGGTGTTGAACGGTGATTTGACCCAGGAGGCCACTTACGGCCCGGCCTTGCAGGACCAACCTGTGGTCTTCTCGGCGTTGAGCGGCATGGACGTGGACCTGGCATTTGAGGCACTGTTTGACGCCCAATACCACCAGCGTCTGACGTTGACGCGTTTTGTCATGTTGAGTACGGCGGGCGTCGACCAAGAGGTGACCGGCGACCTGGTCTACCCAGGAATCACCGACGTCAAGGAGTACCTGAATCAGCAGCGTTATGCCGCCAAATTGGTGGACGAGACGGAATTTCCGTACACCATCTTGCGGCCGGTGACGTTAAGCGATGAGGCAAACCGGGCGCCGCAGATCATCAAGGAAGGCGCGGCCGTCCCCGCGGGTACTGTTCCACGTGAAACAGTGGCCCAGGTTGCCGTTAAGCTGATGACGGTTGGCGGCGCGGACTACCAGTCGCTAGCCATTTGCTAAAACAAATTAAGTTTGCCAAAAAACTGGTAAATTCTATCGTGGCCTGCGAGAATGTTTGTTAAAATAAGGACAGTGGGGTGAAAGCAGTGGCAATTAATATTGATCAAGACCAATTAGAAGCGATTCGTGCGCGCATGGACGAAGCTAATCAGCGCGCCCACTTCGTTATTTTTAAGTCCGTGGAACGGGCGACTGGTAAAGTCCTGCGCCTCATCACGGACATTGAAAGTTTCCGAACGATTCAAGAACAGCATCAAGATGATTCCGACATGACCATCGTGCAAGACATCGTGCCCATCACGCCCACGTTAGCGCGCTGGGCAGTCGCTGAAAACCTGGCGGCCCAACAGCAAGGCGATAGCGCGACCATCTTGGCTGACCTGGAGCATTACACGAATGCGGTGCTACAAGAAAATCATCAAACCATTAATCCTCCCGAGGATGACGAAGACGACTAGCGCGAGTTGGTCGCCTTTTTGTTAGGAACCTGGGACAGGACTGCCCAGACTCTTCGCGTCACCTTTACATAGCTGAAACGTGTGCTAAGAGGTAGCCGGTTTCACTCTCTTTTGTTAGGGAGTGGGCCATGGCGGTTATGTTACCAGTGGTTTGACCAATTCGCTCACGAAAGATTAATGGCACACAGCATTTAAGCAGGCGATTAAAACGGTAATAAAGTCAGCAAGTGTCGGTTACCAAACTAACCGGCACCTTTTTTGTGACATTTTGGTATCAACGCCCTACGCCCCGGGCAAAACTGGTAAGATAGAGGTAAATAAGAGAGAAACAATCTTTTTTTGGAGGAGGGAGATCATGAACAGGTATTGTCAATTGCTTTTGGGGACAGTTTTCGCTGCACTAGCACTGGGCTGGGGATCCGCGCCAGTCGTGGCCCCAGCAAAGGCAAAACCCACCACGACGATCAAAATGGTGACGTATGGTCAGATGACCAAACACAATACCCATCGGCTGGCGGCCGTCCGTGAGGCGGCGCGCCAAGCCATTTTACAGACCACTAAGGCCAAGAGTAGCCGCGTGCCGGCTGTCTATCAGGTAAAATTGCCCACACATATGACCAAGAAGGCGGGCTTGGCAAAGCAGGGGCTGCGGATGCCACTGCTGAAGAATAGCTTTAAGCTGACCCACGTGACGGTGCCCTACAGCGCGTTAACGGGCAAGATCGTCAATCAGTACTTACCGAAGGCCAATCGGACCCAGAAGGTGAATACCAAGAAGATGGTGGCTTTGACCTTTGACGATGGTCCGGACAAGACCCTGACGCCGCGCCTGTTGAAAACGTTGAAGAAAGCACACGTGCACGCCACGTTCTTTGAGGTGGGGCAGAGTGTCAAACGCTATCCGAAGATTGCCCGCGCCGTTTTGGCAAATGGCAATGAGTTAGCGAACCATTCCTGGAATCACCCGAATTTTGGCAGCATTGGGACCAAGAAGACGGCCCAACAGGTCATGCGGACCAACCAGGCCATTTATCAGGCCACGAAGACCTTGCCACAATACGTTCGGCCGCCATACGGCAGCATTACCGCCGCGGAAGGTCGCAAGATCCAGCAACCGATCATTCGGTGGTCGGTGGATTCACGTGACTGGGCTTACCTGAACGCTCAAGCGGATATTAAGGAAGTCATGAAAGACACGCGCGGGGGCGACATCATTTTGATGCATGATGTTCATAAGCAATCCGTCGCCGCGGTACCAACCATTATCAAACGACTGAAGGCCAAAGGCTACAAATTGGTCACGGTCAGCGAATTACTGAACAATCAGGCGTTGCCCGGGTTGCAGTACTTTGGCGCGCACGATTCGCGCATTGTCGGTAAATAAAAAAACGATTAGTTTCACGTGGAACATTTTCCCGTGAGACTAATCGTTTTTTATTCAGCTAGCTTAAGCCAGCAGTTGCTTGACCAGCTGTTCATAAACGTGTTGGACGTGGTGGAACTCGTCCAGGTCAACAGATTCGTTGAGTGAGTGGGCGTCGTACCATTTGCCGGCCCCGTAAACGATGACGGGGAAGGCGTTGGCGGACTTGGTGAATTCCGATGCGTCGGTGGCGCCATGGATCACTTGCAGGTCGATGGGGTGGCCGAATTCGGCGTCAGCGATGGCTTTGGTGGCCTTGACGAGTGGTGAATCCTGTGCGCTGATGATGGGTTTGAAACTGTAGTCCACGTGTAGCGTCAGGTCCACACCGTCTTCTTGGTTGAGACGATCGACAGTCTCGTTGAGTCGCTGAATGACCGCGGCGTTGTCGAATTCCGGAATCGGCCGGATGTTGCCTTGGAGTTCGGCCTTGGCGGGGATGCTGTTGACCTGTTCGCCACCGTTGAAGACCGTCACGCTGTGGACCAGCGGCCCGAGTTCGGGGCTGACCGGTGCGTCGTCAAATTCGGTGGCTTCGGCGGTCACGTATTTAATTAAATTCGTAATGGCGTTGACGCCTTTTTCGGGCATGGAGCTGTGGGCGCCAACCCCGCGTGAATAAACGTGGTAGTTCAGTGAGCCGTTGTGCGCGTAGACCAGGTTGCCGCCGGTCGGTTCACCGATGACCATGCCGGACAGATCATCAGCATAGCCTTGTTCGGTCAACATCCGGGAGCCCATGGCGCCGTTTTCTTCGCCGACGGTCCCGATGAAGCGCAGGCGGCCGTTGAGCTTAACGTGGGCATCGGCCAGGTCGATGAAGGTGATCAGCATGCCGGCGAGCCCGCTCTTCATGTCCGCCGCACCCCGACCGTACAGGGTATTGTCGGCGATGTGGGCGCTAAACGGGTCGAACTGCCAGTCGGCCAAATCGCCGGTGGCCACGGTGTCCAAGTGACCGGCCAACGCAAAGACGTTGTCGCTGGTGGGGTCCCCGATTTCAGCCACCACGTTGCTACGGCCCGGTGCGTACGGAATCAGCTTGGCGGAAATGCCGTGTTCGGCAAAGAGCTGCTGAATATAGGTTGCGACGGCTTCCTCGTTGCCGTTGACGGAATTAATGCTGACTAAGTCTTGTAAAATCTGCACTGCTGCACTATCTTTCATAAACTACCCACTCGCTTTCTCACCATTTTTTAATATTATAATTCAGTGTAGCACGCTTTCAGAAAAATGGCCCGTAAAGTTGTCCATTATCACGAAATTTATGGCAAACATTTGTTCGCTTTTACTGCTGGATATGCTAGAATATAATCAACTAAGACGACTACGAAATTGGAGGATGGCTGATGAGTTTACAATTTATTTTGGGCAGCGCCGGACAGGATCACCGGACGCCCATGGTCACGGCCCTTGCGCAACAGGTGAGCGACCAGCCCGCGAATCAGGGCTACTATTTGGTGCCGAACCATATCAAGTTTGAAACAGAAGTCGACGTCTTGGCCGCGTTAAAGGCCCAGTTGGCGCCGGACCAGCCGCTGTTTGCTCAGACGCAGGTCCAGGTCTTTTCATTTACCCGGTTAGCCTGGTTTTTCATGAAAAATGAACCGGTCTATCAGTTGCCCCGAGTCTCCACGGCGGGGCTCAACATGTTGATCTATCAGATCATCCAAAGCCATGCCGACGAGCTGACCATTTTCCGGGGGGAAGTGGACCGGCCCGGCTTTGTCAGTCAGTTGACGACCCAGCTGGCCGAATTCAAGGTCGGCCAAGTCACGGCCGCGGATCTGATGAGTGCCATCGATCAGCTGCCCAGCACCAACGCCGATCTGCAGGCCAAGCTGCACGATCTGATGATCATCTATGACGCCTTTGAAGCCCAGATGGCGGACAAATACATTGAAAACACCGACCTGCTGAATCAGCTGGCCGATTATTTGACCCAACGCGTCGACCTCAGCCACGCGCATTTTTACTTAGAGGGCTTCTCCCAGTTGAGTGCCCAGGAACGCCAGCTGGTTGCCGTTTTGATTCAACAGGCGGCTAGCGTGACGGTGGCCTTGAACCTGGATAAGGCCTACCCGCAAGACTTGCCCGATCCGACCAACTTGTTCTTTCAATCGGCCAAGACCTACCACCAATTGTACGCGGTGGCGCAGGCCAACCACGTGCGGGTATTGGTCGACGGTCGGGCTAAATCCGCGCGGGTGTCGGCGGACCTCCAGGCACTCGATGACTACTGGCAAGCCAGCAACACGCTGACGCCCTTGCCGGCCCACGCCGCCACAACGCCGCAAAATATTCAGATTGTCCAGGCCGACAACCGCTACGTCGAGGTCTCGCGCGTGGCGACGCAGATTCGTCAGCTAGTGGCGACCGGCAAGTACCGGTACCAAGACTTCTTAGTGTTGGCCCGGCATTTGGACGCTTATCAAACCGTGATCGCGCCTATTTTTCAGGCGCAGGCCATCCCGTATTTTGATGACGCCGATGTGCAAATGGCTGATCACCCCTTTGTTGAGTTGCTCAACGCCCTGTTTGACGTGCAGCGTAAAAATTACCGCTACGCCGACGTCTTTCGGGTCTTGAAATCCGAGCTGCTCCTGCCCAAACAAGCAAACGGCCAACCGATGGCGCTACCAGCCTATCGGCAAGCCTTGGCGTTGACCGAAAACCTGGTCTTAAAGAATGGCTACGAAGGCCAACACCGCTGGACGCAAGAAGCCGACTGGGTCTTCAACCGCTTTGCCAATGGGGATGGCGGGGTACAGACCACCAAGGACCAGCAAACGACCGCACAGATCAACGTGATCCGGCATTTTGTCAAACAGACCCTGCCACCATTTTTTGCCCACCTCAAGCAGGCCAAGACCTATACCGAGGCCGTCGCCGTGCTTTACCAATTCTTGGCCAATGCCGGTGTTGCCGACCGCTTGATGGCTTGGCGGGACCAAGCCATTGATGCCGGAGACCTGGTCAAAGCGGGGCAGCCCGAACAGACCTGGGGGACCTTCTGCCAAATCTTAGACGAGTTCCACACGATCTTAGGGGATACGCCCTTCGACCAGGCCGACTTTCAGGCGCTCCTGCAGGCCGGTTTTGCGGGTGCCAAGTTCAACCAGATTCCTTCGACATTGGATCAGGTCACGATTTCTGAAAGTGGGATCGTGCAGGCCAATAACCGCAAGATCACCTTCCTGATGGGGGCCACGGCCGATGCTATGCCGGATGATCAGGTCCCGACCACGCTACTAGCGGACAATGACCGCCAGGACCTGAGCGAACAGCTCCAGCAGGTCGATGAAAATAGCTACCTGCGCGACGATGCCGCCACCCAATTGGCCGGTGAACCCTACTTGAACTACCTGGCCTTTTTGAGTGGCAGCGAGCAGCTGATCTTCAGTTACCCGGTCACCAGCGATGCGGACCACAACGGCCTGCAGATCTCGCCGTACGTGGCGCGGATTCGGGACTATTTCCAGCTACCGACCCAGATTGCGGCGGCCACACCGCAGGCCGAAGACGACGACATTCTGCCGTTCATCGGTACGCGGCGGACGACCCTGCGCCACTTGGTCCAGGCTGGTCACGACAGCCAGTTACGCGAAAAGCCGCTGTCGAATGCCTGGTTGTACGTGTTGCATCTGTTGCGCGCGGACCCCAATTACGGGGAGCTAACGACCAAGTTACTGGGTAGTCTCAGCTACCGCAACGTGCCGACGCCGCTGACGCCAGACATTGTGACTCAGCTGTACGGCAATAAGATCAACACTTCCATTTCTAAGCTGGAGGAATACTACGCCAACCCGTACGCCTATTATCTCAAATACGGCTTGAAACTGCAGGAACGCGACGTGTTTGAGCTGTCCCCGGCCAGCACCGGGGAGTTCTTCCACGCGACCTTAGACGGGCTGATGAAGCTGGTGAACCGCCAGCATCTCGATTTAGCCGAGATGGATGACCAGCAACTGCGCGAAATGACGGACGAGGTGATTGCCAAGATTCTTGACACGACGGCCAATCCGCAGTTTGCCATCCTGGAGAGCTCGCACCGGATGACCTACATTCGGGAGCAATTGATCAAGACCATGCGGCGAATGGCGTCGACCCTACAGGAACAAAGCAAGCGCACCAAGTTTCGGCCCAAGCGTACCGAGGTCCAATTTGGGCTGGGCGATGAACACGGCTTGGCGGCGCTGTCCTTTGATGTGGGCAACCAACGCCAGGTCACGGTCCGCGGACGGATCGACCGACTGGATGCCATGCAGGTCAACGACAAGACCTACCTGGGTATCGTGGATTACAAGAGTTCGGAGCACAAGTTCAGCTACCAAGACGCTTACTACGGCCAAGCTATGCAAATGCTGACGTACCTGGATGCCGTGCAAAAAAACATGCCGGAACTCTTGGACAACGTGACAGCCAAAGATGCCGAACTGGCGGGGGCCGTCTACCTACATTTACAAAATCCAATTTTAAAGGCGGCCGACGTGTTGGGCACGGACCTGGGGGATGCCTTACTGAAGGCCGAACAGTATCAAGGCCTCTTGTTGGATGACCCGGATCTGTTGACGAACTTGGATACGCTGTTTGCCGACCCGGACTTCACCGGTAGTTCCTTGCTGTTCCGCGGCTTGCGGAAGACCAAGAAGGGCATCAGTTCATACGGCAAGTTGCTGGTGAACCCCGCCGAGTTGAAATTACTACTGGCGCACACGGAACGGTTGATCAAGCGCGCGGCCACGGAAATTTTCGACGGTCACGTGGACCTGGCGCCGTACCGCCAACAGAGTCGCACGGCCCTGCAATACTCGCCGTACAAGTCGATCATGCAGTTTGACCCGTTACTCAAGGAAAATAACTACCGCGATCTCGCGTCGTTGAAGAAGGCCGACGTCATGGCCAAAATCAAGGCAGAACAAGGACAGGAGGGCCCCGATGAGCACGAAATTTAACTATACCAAAAGCCAACACCAAGCCATTTTCCAGACGGGCAACAACCTGTTGGTCTCCGCTTCGGCCGGTTCCGGGAAGACCCGGGTGCTGGTCCAACGGGTGATCGAACACCTCAAGGCGGGGATGGGGATCGACCACATTCTGATCGTAACCTTCACCAAGGCCGCCGCAGCGGAAATGCGCGACCGTATTCAAACCGAGATGCGCAAGGAATTGGCGGCCAATCAAGGCAACAGCGAGCAGCAACAATTTTATCTCCGGCAACTCAACCAGCTGCCGGTCGCTGATATCAGTACGCTAGATGCCTTTTGTCTGCGCATTCTGCAGCATTACTATTACGTCATCGACCAGGATCCGGTCTTTCGGTTGTTGGCGGACGAAACGGAAAATGCGCTGCTGCGTGACGAGGTCTGGGCCGACCTGCGTGAACAACTCTATGCCGATGATGACTCGGGGCTATTTGCGCGGCTGACTGAAAACTTCTCGGGAGACCGGAACGATCAGGGGTTGGCCGACTTGGTCCAACAGACCTATACGTTTGCCAACGCAACACCGGATCCCGCGGCCTGGCTGGCGGCCTTGCCCCAACCTTACCAGTTGGACAGCGACCACCTGACCGGCACGACCTTTTATCGGCAACGGATCAAGCCGCTATTTACCGAGCAACTGCAACAGGTCAAAGCCGACCTGACCAGTGCCCGCCAGCTCGCCGTTCAGGCCAACCTGACCAAACAACAGGACCACTTGGACCCGCTGCTCGGCCAGTTGCAAGAGATTCAAGACCTGGTCGATGGCGATAGCTGGAACGCGTTGCGCGCGGCGATTCAAAACTTTGCCTGGGGACGGATGCCGGCCATTCGCAAGAATAATGAAGATTATCCCGTTTATAACGAGCTCAAGACCACGTACTATGACCCGGCCCGTAAGCAGTTAGCGGCATTACAGACGTCTTACTTGCTGCAAACGGAAGAGCAGGCCCTAACGACCATCGCCAAGTCCGGGGAACTGGTCGGCGAATTGGCCCGGGTCGTGACGGCCTTTCGAGACGCCTACCGCCAGGAAAAGCAGCGACGGCACGTCTTGGATTTTGCCGACATTGAACACGCAGCGCTGGAGATCTTGACCAGTGACACTGACCAATCCTGGCAGGTGGCGGCGCAGTTGCGCGACCAATATCAAGAGATCATGGTCGATGAGTACCAGGATACCAACGGCTTACAAGAGGCCATCTTAACGGCCATTGCCCGGCCGGCGCCCCACGGGAACCTGTTTATGGTGGGCGACGTCAAGCAGTCGATCTATCGTTTCCGGCAGGCCGACCCAACCTTGTTCATGGACAAGACCGACCGTTACGCCACGGACAGTGACGATGGGCAGCTGATCGTCTTGGCCGAGAATTTCCGTTCGATGCGCAACGTGGATGACTTTACCAATTTGATTTTCAAACAGCTGATGGACCGGGAATTGGGTGAGATCGCCTATACCGGGTCGGCCCAGTTGAAATATGGCGCCACCTACTACGATGACCAGGCACCTGATGTGACCAGTACGGCCGAGTTGTTGGTCTATTTGACCGAGGGGGATGAGGCCGCAGCCACGGATGGCGAGCCGGTCGACGCCACTTTTCAGGTGGACAACAAGCATCAAGGCGAAGTCCTATTGGTGGGGAAGAAGATTCAGGAATTGGTGGGCGCCAAGACGCCATTTTATGACCGCGATGAAAAAAAGGTGCGGCCAATCTCGTACGGTGACATCACCCTGTTGACGCCGACGCGAACCAATAACCTGATCATCACCGATGAGTTGCGACGGCTGGGGATTCCGGTCGTGGTCAACGATGCGCAAAACTACTTCAAGACCACCGAGATCCAAATCATGATGGCGCTGTTAAAGATCATCGACAACCCGTATCAGGATATCCCGTTGGCGGCGGTCCTGCGCTCGCCCATCGTCGGCCTGAATGAAAATGAGCTCGCCCAATTGCGGATCAATCAGAAGACCGGCGACTACTACCAGGCCCTGTTGCACTATCAGCGGACCTTTACGGCCACGACAGCCAGTGATTTTCAGCTGAATGTGTACAACAAGATCAGCCACTTCTTGGAACAGCTCCAGACCTTCCGCGACGTGGCCCAACAAAATGAACTCGTGACGTTGATCTGGCGAATCTACCAGGACACGGGCTTCTTGGACTACGTCGGGGGGATGCCAGCCGGCGAACAGCGTCAGGCCAACCTGCACGCACTGTATGAACGGGCGCAGAGCTACGAAAAGAGCAGCTTCAAGGGCCTCTTCCAATTCGTGCGCTTCGTCGAACGACTCCAGGAACGCGAAGCTGACTTGGCTGGAGCACCCGTCCAATCGGCAACGGATGCCGTGTCGGTCATGACGATCCACGGCAGTAAGGGGTTGGAATTCCCCGTCGTCTTCATCATGGATGCCTCACGCGAATTCAACAAGCAAGACCAACAGGGCAATTACGTCATGAGTGGTCGCCGTGGTATCGGCATTGACTACCTGGATCCCGACAGTCGGGTCAAAACGCCGAGCCTGCAGAAGCTGGTCACCGCCCAAGCCATTTCGCGGGCCAGTCTCGCCGAAGAAATGCGGAAGCTGTACGTGGCCTTGACCCGGGCCGAATCGCGCCTGTACATCGTGGGGTCCCATAAGACGCAAGCCGAGGCCATCACCGCCTGGGAACAGGCCTATCAGAGTCCCGACTTGGTCTTAAATGCCACCTTGCGGGAAAAGAGCAAGGTCGCCAATTACTTAGATTGGATTGGCATGTGTCTGGTCAGAGACGGCAAATTCCCCGACGACCTGCGACAGGGAACGGCGACGTTCTCCGGCTTGGCCGGCGACCCCGCTAACTTTAAGGTGACCTTTGCGACGGCTAGCGAGCTGGCCCCGGCTGCGGACGTGAACGCGGCCGCCGTCGACTGGTTGAAGACTAACAGTGAATCCGCCGCGCAGGTCTCGCCGGGCGCGGTCAACGGCGAGCAGTTGCAGCACATCATGGACTTTCGCTATCCGCACCAGGCGGCGACTGTGACCACGGCCTACCAATCCGTCTCGGAGGCCAAGCGCCTGTTTGAAGACCCCGACAACGCCACGATTGGCGAGTACCAAGCCAGCGCCGCGGGGCAAACGGGCCATCGGTTTGTGACGCATGACTTTGCCCGCCCGGAATTTCTCCAGACGGTGCGCGAACCGTTGCCTACCGAAATTGGAAGCGCCACGCATTTGGTCTTACAAAAACTCGACGTGAGCGTCGCGCCAACTGCGGCAAGTGTTCAAGCCGTGATTGACCAATTGGTGGCCGATCAGGTGCTGACCACAGAAGTCGCGCAACGCATCCAACCGGAAGCCATTCTGCGATTCTATGCCAGTGAGTTGGGTCAGCAGATCTTGGCGGCACCGGACGAGTTACACCGGGAAGTACCATTTTCACTGTTGATGCCGGCGCGCAGCCTGTTCCGTGATTTTAAGGAAGCCGATTCGCAGGTACTGGTCCACGGGATCGTGGATGGGTATTTGGAAACACCGACCGGGGTGATCTTGTTTGACTACAAGACCGACCACGTCAACCTGGCGGCCAAGGCACAAAGCGCAGCCAAGTTGCTCGACCGGTATGGCGGTCAGGTGAATTTGTACGCCGCGGCCTTGACCCAGATGACGGGCAAGCCGATCATCGGCCAGTATCTCTACTTGTTAGCGAGTGGGGACCTGCTGGCAGTACCAAAAAAGCAGATTCAAAATTTACCAGAGTAACGCAAAAACGAGGACGAATCGCCGCCATGACGATTCGTCCTCGTTTTTAGATTATTGATGAATTAAGAAAAGCGAAACTAAGATAAAGACCTGAACGACCATGACGGCTAATACCCCGGTAAAGTAGCGGGTGTAGTGGCGGTCACGGTGGAACAGCCAGCCGATGATGCTGGCGAGGACGATTAGGCCGACGACCAACATGAGGATTAGTTTTAACTTAACATCGAAGTCTGTGGTTAACATCGCGTGCGCCCCTTATCGTGAAGTGTTATCGCTATTATACCAGAAATGTGGGGGACGCCACGCCTAATCACGTTCGATGGTCAGGGCAATGCCCATACCGCCGCCGATACACATGGCAGCCAGTCCCCGGTGCAAATCGGTGCGCAGCAGTTCGTGAAGCAAGGTGACCACGATGCGGGTGCCCGATGCGCCCAGGGGATGGCCCAGGGCGATGCTGCCACCGTTGACGTTGAGCTTGTTGGCGGGGATGGCGAGGTCGCGGGCGATGGCGACGGACTGCGCGGCGAAGGCTTCATTGATCTCGAAACGGTCAATGTCGTTCACCGTTAGCCCGGCTTGCCCCAAGGCGCCTTGAATGGCCGTGACCGGCGCATAACCCATCACGGCGGGGTCGATGCCCACTTCTTGGTAGCTACGCAATGTGGCCAGGTAAGGGATGTGGGCCGCTTGAGCTGCCGACTTGCGCATGAGGACCATGGCGGCCGCCCCGTCGTTTAGCCCCGCCGCGTTACCGGCCGTGACCGTGCCGTTGGCCTTGAATGCCGGCTTTAATTTGGCCAATTGGTCTAGTGAGGTGGTTGACCGCACGGCTTCATCGGCCGTCACAGTGGTCTCGCCGACGGTCACGGGGACAATTTCTGCCGCAAACCGGTCCGTTGCTTGGGCGTGGGTGGCGTTTTGTTGGGAACGCAGGGCAAAGGCGTCCTGTTCGGCGCGCGACACGTGGTATTTGGCGGCCACGTTTTCCGCAGTGATGCCCATGGCCTCGCCGCCAAAGGCATCGGTCAGTCCATCGTTGGCCAAACTATCGACCAGCGTGGTGTGTCCCAATTTTTGCCCCCAGCGAATATCGTTGTTTAAGAAGGGGGCGTTGCTCATGCTCTCGGTGCCGCCCACCAGCACGGCGTCGGCATCGCCCATGAGAATGGCGCTTTGGCCCAGGCGGATGGCCTTGAGGCTCGACCCGCAGACCTGATTGATGGTCATCGCGGTGCTGGTGACCGGAAGCCCGGCGTTGAGCTCGATTTGGCGCGCCACGTTTTGGCCCAATCCAGCTTGTAAGACCGTGCCAAAAATTGTTTGTTGAATCGCGGTTGGCTCAAGGCCACTCCGCTTTACGGCAGCCTGGGCTGCGATGGTGCCCAGTTCAACGGCCGATAACCCGCGCAAACTCCGCCCGAATTTGCCAATGGGGGTCCGCACCGCACTTACAATTACAACTTCATCTGCCATGGTGATACTCCTTTTCGATAGTCTCCGAACCTCAAATATAACCGACTTTGTCGGATTTGTCTTGAATTTTAGACTGAAATTGGGCGGATTTGCTTTTTCTTAAGGAATTTTGGCCAATAAAAGAGACCAGCGCGGGTGAGGTGCTGGTCTCAGAGCTGTCAGTTAAAGATTGGCTAAATCGTAGTTGGCACGTGGCCCACCGACGTACTTGGGCCGTGATCGTAGTGCGGTGACGTGGGCGCCTCCCAGTTCGGTGTAGGTTGGCCGAACGGGAACCTGGACGAATTTGACGTGCATCCCGATGGCTGTGTCACCGATGTCTAAGCCAGCCGCAGCCGTCACGTGCTCGACTTCAACGGGATCATCGAACTGCTTGAAGGCGGCGATAGAGCAGGCGCCACCGGCGTGTAGGGCGGGCACCACGGTGACGATTTCTAAATCACGTTGCTGGGCCACCGCGCGTTCGACGACCAGGCTGCGGTTGATGTGCTCACATCCCTGTACGGCCAGGTTGATGCCGAGAGGGTCGAGCTGGTGCTTCAGCGTTTTAATGACCAGTTCGCCCACGGTCAAATCGGAGTTCTTGCCGATGTGGCCGCCAACGATTTCGCTGGTGGAGCACCCCAAAACGAAGAGGTCACCGCGGTGGAGCTGGGCGGTCGTGAGAATATTTTGAATATCTGTAGTCAATTCTTTGGTAAATTCAACAGTGTCAATGGATAGCATAATGAGCGTCCTTTCTTAAGTTAAATGTGGTACGAGTTTGCGCAGGCTGCTGACCATCGCGGTCGTGACCGCCATGCCAAAGCCGACCTGCAGGCAATTGCCAAACACGGAGGCCAGGCCAGCAGGCCAGCCAAAGAGTAAAGCGGTCGCCAGAAAATAGCCAGCCACCATGATGGCGCTTCCAATTAGGAGCGGGCCCAAATAGGTTTTGAGTGTCGGTCGTTGTTGCGAGGCGAGTAGGCCCACGACCAGTCCTTGGGTGCCATGAATCAAGAGCGAGAATAGGCACCAAACGGGATACCCCGTGATGATGTCAATCAGAAAGCCACTCCCCCCGCCAACGATGGCACCCACTTTGGGACCCAATAAGATGGCGCTGGTGTAGATGCCGACCTCACATAAGGTCACGAACCCATTGGTAGCGGGAACGGGGATGACAACAAGGATGGATAAGGCGACGGTCATCGCGGTCAAAATGGCGGCGAGAATGTCTTGCTTGAGGTGGGTGTGCGTCATGAGTGAGCCTCCTTTTGGCGATAGGCGCCTTGCCAAACGCTACCGAGTTGTGAACTGATGGGAACCCCAGCTTGGATACCCAAGTAGACAAATCGCGTGGCCAATTGGACGGCATCAACCAGCGAATAGTCGCGCGCTAGCAAAGCAGTAATAGCAGCAGAAAACGTACAGCCGGCACCATCGGTCGTGGTGACCGCCAGCTTCGGGGTGTCAAACCAATACGCGTCAGACTCGGTCAACAGGTAATTGTAAGCCGTGTCGCCAGGGAAGCGACTGCCACATTTGATGACGACGTTGGGGCAGCCGAGGGCTTGGATTTTTTGGGCGGCTTGTTGGACGTCAGTAGTGCTACTAATGGAGGTTACACCACTTAGGATACAAGCCTCTGCTAAATTAGGCGTCGTGAGAAAACCGAGGGGAAGTAAACGTTCTTTTAGTGACGTAACATAATCGCGATTAGTAGTTGTGTTAGCTTCTTTGAATGATAATACAGGATCAATGACTAACTTAGTTCTATAATCAGATAGCTGCTCGACAGTAGCATACAGGTTAGCAGAATTGCCCAGAAGGCCGGTTTTGATAAAATCAATAGAAATAGTTGTTAGGACTGATTTTAATTGTTCAGTAACTAGATCAGCAGATAAGTTGTGTTGATTAAACTGTGTTTGAGTGACATTTACAATACTGGTTAGGACACTGAGACCAAAGACATCGAGTTCTTCGAAAGTCTTAAGATCTGCTTGAATACCACCACCGGCAAGACTGTCAGAACCAGCTACTGTAAGAACGTTTTGCAATAGAGACACCTCCTTATAGAAAGCAAAAGTATCTTTAATTAATATTGATTATTCATTGATAATTGTTGCTTAAATGTGTTCATAGTGAGTGAATCTTGAAACGCGCCATCGACATTATACCAGATGATTAAGCTGTTTCAGGATAAATTTTGACGGAGGATCTACTTAGAAAAGATACTTGATAGTGTAGATATTTATCCCAAAATGGATGAGTAGGTGGGTAAAAAAGTAGAGTCTAACAGGGTTAATCGGCAATTAACAGTCGTAGACCATTGAGCAGAATTAGTAAAAATGGATGAATAAAAAGTTTTTTAGACTTGCAATTTGAAATTGTTCATGATAGAGTGTAGCCAACATCAAAAAACGAATAAGAAATCTTTCAAACGAAGTAGTAGCTCATCTGGGTGTACAGAGAATTGGCGGTTGGTGCAAGCCATGCAGGGTGAGTTTAACGAAATACGGAAGTTGTTTCTTCGGGGTATCTCCACGTTATTGGAGATTAAAGTGTAGAGGCTAATGGTCTCTGAAGCTGGGTGGTACCGCGCGATAGGCGTCCCTTCTATTTTTGTATAGAAAGGACGCCTTTTTTGGTGTTAAAAAAATATTTGGAGGTATTTGGATGATGAAAAACAGTAATGCAGGATTATTAGATAGCCGGTTACACTGCCCGAAGTGTGGAGACATTGTATTTAAGAAGTTGCCGGGGTCAACACGAGTTGAATGTACGAATTGTGGCCACCAAATGGCGAAAGTTGAAAAGTAAAGGTTAAACTCAAAAAAGCGAGGAGATAATTTTATGAAAAATGAAAACTTAGGCCTAACTGATGATCGGTTGCATTGCGCAGAGTGTGGAGATATTGTCTTTAAAAAGGTTCCAGGTGAAGCGGTATTGGAGTGCGTAAACTGTGGGCATCGTGTGGATGAATTACAGAAGCTAATTCATTAAGAAAATAATGTGTCTAGTCGGTTAAAAATCATAAGAATACGAGGAGGAATGGGTATGCAGGAAGCAGAACAAACAGAAGCATTCGAAGAAAAACATCCAATGCATGCGAAATTAATTAGCTTGATAGTATCGCTAGTATTCTTATCGCCATTAGTACTAGTCTTAGTGAAAAATAATTGGGGGCCAATGGGTATTGTACCATTAGCGATCATTGTGCTTTCAATTTTGGCTAGTATTGCTGGTGTTTGGCGAATCAGTTGTCAATTAGTGACGGTTATTAGAGAGGGTGGGGATAGTGACTTCCGTGAAAGATAGCGATTATAATTATATAATGCGAAATTTGACGTCATGTGGCACAATTCCATATGGCGTTTTTGTTTGGTATTAATTAAACTTAGCAGTAGGTTGATATTGTACATAAATGTATATTGGCCAAATTTATACATCCTAGGAGGAATAGAGAATGATTGATTTGAGAGACAGAGATATTATGTCTTCGTTGGAAGCGGCTAAAAGGTGGATGAAGGCAAACGATTATGTTCGTCAGGTTTATCGAAAAACACCTGAAAAATTTCCGGCGGGGACCATTCGTAAATTTGGAAAACAGTTAGTGGTAACTCGGAAAGGAATGGAGGTAGTGACAGGCGAAACGGAAATCGAAGCAAAACAATTTGCAAATATTCGAAATAATCCGAATACACGTGACCTCTAATGAGATAAATATTTTTAGGAGTCCGCCAATATAATTTATTTTGTAGTGAACGCACCTATGCGGACTTGACAACGCTTTCACGGTTAGCTATCTTTTGGTTGTTTAAGTGTGATTGGTTTTTGGACCTTCACGCGCCAAAAATTTTAGGTACTTTGTGAAAGGGGAACAAGCTAATGAATATCATTGATGAGTTAACTTGGCGTGGTGCAATCAATCAGCAAACAGATGCTGAAGGGTTGAAAAAATTGACTACGGATAAGAAAATTTCGCTGTACTGCGGGGTTGATCCTACTGGAGACAGTATGCATATCGGCCATTTGATTCCGTTCATGATGATGAAGCGGTTTGAATTGGCAGGTCATCATCCATATATTTTAATTGGTGGTGCGACGGGTAGTATCGGGGATCCAAGTGGCCGGAAGACTGAGCGGCAATTGCAAACGATGGACAAAGTTCGGCATAACGTCAAAGCTTTATCCAAGCAGATGCAACGGTTGTTTGGCGGTGATTCAAACGTTACCATGGTCAATAATTATGACTGGTTATCTAAAATCTCTTTGCTAGATTTCTTGAGAGATTACGGTAAGCTGGTAAATATCAATTCGATGTTGGCTAAAGATATTGTGGCCAGTCGGTTGGATACAGGGATTTCATTTACAGAATTCACGTATCAAATTCTACAGTCAGTTGACTTCTTGACACTACACAATCAGCACAACATCCAGTTGCAGATTGGTGGGGCTGATCAGTGGGGCAACATTACTGCCGGAATTGACTTGATTCACAAGATCAAAGGTTCTGACGAAGAGGTTTATGGACTGACAATTCCTTTGATGCTGAAGGCCGATGGCACAAAGTTTGGTAAGACTGCCGGTGGCGCCATCTGGCTCGATGCAGAAAAGACTTCGCCATATGAGTTCTACCAATTCTGGCTTAATCAGGATGATCGCGATGTTATTCGCTACCTGAAATTCTTCACGTTCTTGGGTAAGGATGAAATCCATAGCTTAGAGGAAAGTGTTGCCAATGAACCAGGAAAACGGTTGGCTCAACGCCGATTAGCTGAGGAAGTTACCCGTTTTGTTCATGGGGAAGAGGCATTGGAATCAGCTCAACATATTTCAGAAATCCTGTTTGCTGGTGATATTCAGAAGCTTACGTTGACTGAAGTTCAGGAAGCTTTTGAAAAGGTGCCTAACGTTTCAATTAGCGCCAAGCCAGAAAACATCGTTACTTTGTTGGCAGATACAACGGATATTGAGCCTTCGCGCCGTCAAGCACGTGAAGATGTTGAGAATGGTGCGATTACTGTCAACGGCAAACGGATTACAGATACCAAGATAGATTTGAATCCTAAGGATAATTTCTCAGGCAAGTTCATGGTCATTCGTCGTGGCAAGAAGAACTACTTCTTAGCCAAAGTGGAAAATTAGAAGTAAATTAATTTTTTATAATGAAATACCCGATAGCGGGTCCAATAATATATATTGGACCCGCTTTTTGTTTCTGAGCATCTGCTAATAAACCGTTATCGGGAGTCTACTTGTTCTAATTTTAACAAAAGACCCTTTACAGGGTATTTGTGAAAGCGTATTCTTTTGGGTGAACAAAGATAAGTAAATCTGTAGGAGGTAAGTGACATGGAAAAATCAACAAACTCACTTAAGGATTTAGATTTAAATGCATTATTTATTGGCGACAAAGCTGAGAATGGGCAATTATACAAAGATATTCTAAATAATTTAGTTGACGAACATTTAGGTTGGCGGAAAAATTACATTCCATCCGACCCGAACATGATTAGTCCAGAAGATCAATCTTCACCAGAATTTGAAAAGACCGTCAATCACATGAAGACAGTGTTGAATCAACTTTCTGAACGTATTCGGACGGAATCAGTTCCTTGGCATTCAGCTGGTCGCTACTGGGGCCACATGAACTCCGAAACCTTGATGCCTGCCTTGCTAGCTTACAACTACGCAATGCTGTGGAACGGGAACAACGTTGCGTACGAATCATCACCAGCTACTTCGCAGATGGAAGAAGAAGTTGGTCAAGAATTCGCACGGTTGATGGGTTATGACTACGGCTGGGGCCATATCGTAGCTGATGGTTCATTAGCTAACTTAGAAGGTCTCTGGTATGCCCGTAACATTAAGTCATTACCATTTGCCATGAAGGAAGTTAACCCAGAATTGGTTGCTGGCAAGTCTGATTGGGAAATGCTCAACATGCCAACCAAGCAAATTATGGACTTACTCGAAAATGCGGGTACTGAAATTGATGAAGTCAAGAAGCGTTCAGCTCGTAGCGGTAAGAACTTACAGAAGTTAGGCAAGTGGTTAGTTCCTCAAACCAAGCATTATTCTTGGATGAAAGCTGCCGATATTATCGGAATTGGGTTAGATCAAGTCGTTCCTGTTCCAATTGATAGCAACTACCGGATGGATATTACCGCTTTGGAAGACATCATTCGTAAGTTTGCTGCTGAAAAGACGCCAATTCTCGGGGTTGTTGGGGTTGCTGGTTCAACTGAAGAAGGTGCTGTAGATGGCATTGATAAGATTGTTGAACTGCGGAAGAAGCTGTACAAAGAAGAAGGCATTTACTTCTATCTTCACGTTGACGCTGCATATGGTGGTTATGCTCGGGCACTGTTCTTGGATGAAAACGATAAGTTCATTCCATACAAAGATTTACAACGGGTTCATGCCGAAAACCATGTCTTCACAGAAGATAAAGAATTAATCAAACCTGAAGTTTATGCTGCGTATAAGGCCTTTGACGAAGCAGAATCCATTACTATCGATCCACATAAGATGGGTTATGTACCATACTCAGCCGGTGGGATTGTAATCCAAGATATTCGGATGAGAGATACGATTTCCTACTTCGCAACCTATGTTTTTGAAAAGGGTGCTGACATTCCTGCATTGTTAGGTGCATACATCCTCGAAGGCTCAAAAGCGGGTGCCACTGCTGCCTCAGTATGGGCCGCACATCACACATTACCACTGAACGTAACTGGTTATGGTAAGTTGGAAGGTGCCTCTGTTGAAGGTGCTCACCGCTACTATGACTTCCTGAAAGACTTGAAGTTTGAAGTTGCAGGAAGAAAGATTTCCGTACACCCACTAGTATCACCAGACTTCAACATGGTTGACTACGTCTTGAAAGAAGACGGAAACGACAACTTGGTTGAAATGAACCAATTAAACCACGCATTTTACGAACAAGCTTCATATGTTAAGGGCTCACTCTATGGTAAGGAATACATTGTATCTCACACTGACTTTGCAATTCCTGACTACGGAGACAGTCCATTGGAATTTGTTAAGAGCTTAGGCTTCAGTGAAGCTGAATGGCGTCGTGCTGAAAAGGTTACGATCATTCGTGCCTCAGTTATGACTCCATACATGAACAAGAAAGAGAACTTCGACTACTTCGCACCAGAGATCAAGAAGGCTATTCAAGCCGACCTGGAAAAGGTGTATGAATCAGCTAAGCAACGGGAAAACGCTTAGTGCATAAATGCATATTATTGTAGGTCATTAGGGGTAATGACCTACTGCTATTATTAACGTTTATATTTATTTTTTGAAGGGAAGCGCGAACATGGATAATCAGGCTAAAAAACTTAGTCTTGGCACATTTATTGGGATGACCATGGCCCTATGTGCTACTGTACGTTCAATTCCTTCAGTTGCTGCGACTGGGTGGACACAGATTACCTATATGGTATTTGCCGTTGTATTCTTCGCTCTGCCAGTTGCCTTGATTTCCGGTGAATTGGGAACCATGATGCAAGCTGAAGGTGGTCCGCAACTATGGGTTAAGTCGGCATTAGGTGAAAAGTGGGGATTCGTAACCGCTTGGCTACTTTGGGTTCAAATATTCCCAGGGATGGTAATGGTTGCTTCGACCATTGGCCCACTGTGGGGAAATGTCTTTGGTAACGTAGCCTTGGGGAACAACCACTGGTTTATTTTGGCTAATATTTTAGGCTTCTATTGGATCATTACGGTCCTGAATTTACGATTCGATATGGCTAAAGTTGGGGGCAACATCGGGGTTTGGCTCGGTGTTTACATTCCAATTGTCATTATGCTAATCATGGGGATTGCTGCAATGATTAAGACAGGGATTAACCCCAACGGGTACTTAGGGACCTTTACCTGGAGTAAGTTAATGCCAAGTCTAGATAATTTGCAAACGTTACAGTACTTTGCAGCCATTTCCTTTGTTTACACCGGTTTGGAAATGTCATCAGTCTTTATTCCACGGCTACATGATGCCAAGAAGACGTACACGCGTGGGATCTTCGTTGCCTTGATTGGGTTGGTTCTGATGAACCTGATTAACTCAGTTCTTGTTGCCAACGTTGTGCCAGATGGCAAGATTCAATTATCAAACATCACGCAACCAATCGTTCTTTGGTGCCAAATCTTAGGTTGGCCACCAATCATTGCTAACATCTTTAGTTTCATGGTGGTTATTGGTGTGTTAATTCAATTGTCAGCTTGGGTTACTGGCCCATCCAAGACAATGACGCAAGTAGCTCGTGCAGGTCAATTACCTGCCAGCTTCGGATTCCACAAGACGAACAAGTTCGGGGTTTCCCGGAATGTTGTTTTGACCCAGAGTACTTGTATTTCACTCTTCGCCCTGTTGTATGGGGTTATGAAGAACGTTAATGGTGTGTTCTTAACCTTAACGAACGCAACGACTGTTATTTATGCTTTGGTTTACGTTTTGATTGCGATTGCGATTATCCGTTTACGTCAAACGCAGCCGGATGTAGAACGTCCTTATCGTTTAGGTAAAACGGGTAATGGTTTAGCCTACTTTGTGGCGTTCCTGTTGTTCTTCGGAATCTTCGTTATCATTGCTGCAACACTGATTGCAAGTAACTTGATGCAAGCAATCTTTGTTGTCATCATTACAGCGGTTCTATTCATCATCCCGTTGGTAATTGATAAAAATAAAAATGCCGAATGGATTCAACAAGTTAACACGGATTTAGCACTCGACAAATAAAAACTTTGACTTGGTGAGAAGGGCTTACTTGTTGGTAAGTCCTTTTTACTTTAAGGGGTGTGACTACTATGGAAGAAAAAAAGAAACCGGAAATACATTTCTCGTTGATTGAGTCGATGATCATCATGGTAATTATGTTCGTGATTTTAGGAACTATGATTATCGGAATGAGGATGTCGCCCCAAATTCCAATTTTATTTGTTTTTACCTTGTTAATGTTCTATGGGCATTTCAGAAAGGTCTCATGGGAAGACATCTTCAATGGGATTACAGAAGGAATCACTCCTGGGATAATTCCCGTTTTAATCTTTCTGATGATTGGCTTGTTGGTATCTAGTTGGTTAGCCTCCGGAACAATTGCAACAATTATGGTCATTGGTTTCAAGATACTTTCAGTTAAGTTTTTTCTGCCAACTGTTTTCATTATTTGTGGAATTGTTGGTATCACAGTAGGGAGTTCTTTTACGACGGTATCTACCATGGGGATTGCTTTCATGGGGATTGGTCACATTTTGGGATTTTCAAACGCTTTAACGGCAGGGGCAATTGTTTCCGGTGCTCTGCTGGGTAACAATCTTTCCCCATTATCAGATACGTCTAACCTTACGACAGGACTAACCAAAGTTAACCTGTATAAGCATCTATTTAATATGGCACGAACGATTGCACCATCTGCCATAATTGCTTTAGCGCTTTACTTCGTTATGGGCAATGCCTCCCATACAGCTGACCTTAGTCGGATTAATGAAATTTCAAATAGTCTGGAACACTCCTTTGCCGTTTCAGGCTGGTCGTTACTGCCGATTTTGGTTTTGCTGTTACTGGCTTGGCGACAAGTTCCGGCGATTCCATCACTGTTATTGGGAACTATTACGGCATTGATTTTAGTCATTGTTCGTGATCCTGCGTATGGTGTTACTCGTATCAGCGCACTGCTGATGAACGGTAATATTGCTAAGACGCCTTCACATACCGTCAATGAATTGATGACGGGTGGTGGAATTACCAATATGTTAGGTTCTGTTTCGTTAATTATTGTTGCACTGGCATTAGGCGGTTTATTGATAAAGTTTGGCGTCGTGCACACGTTGATTGACAGTATTAAGCCATACGTAAATAGTCCAGGAAAGCTGATTTTGTTCACGGAAATGAGTGGTGCAGGCGTTAACTTAATGGTAGGAGAACAGTACCTATCCATTATCTTGCCAGGAACCACCTTTAAGTCTTCCTATGATCGCTTGGGATTAGATCGTAAGTATCTGTCGCGAACACTGGCTACTGGTGGAGCGGATATTAATGCGTTGGTTCCCTGGGGAGTGAGTGGGATATTCTTCTCGGGTACACTGAATGTAGATGCTCTTCAGTACATTCCAATGGCATTCTACACCTACATTAATCCGATTATGACGGTTCTTGCAGGGTTTACGTTTGTGACTTGGCGTTATAGAAAAAATTTAGCGAAAGCGGGTAGTGTTCAAGCTTTAATCCAAGATTCAGGTGAGATGGATGAGGAGGATAAGGCTAAAGCGTTAAAGGCTTTACCAATTAAGTAACTTAATAAAGGAGAATCTGTAGTTTGGTGAATACTACGGGTTCTCCTTTTTTTGCGTAGGAACGGATGGGTAAAGGCGCTTGTGAATGAGTAATCAATCTACTTCACGGATGATTGAATGAATGCAGAAAATACAGTAAAAATCGTAAAAAACACTGACGTACCGGGATGGTGATCCTTTGTTTCGTGAAAATCTATAGTAAAGCTAGAATCGGTTGTGAATTATTTAAAATCGCGTTCTATCAGCCCTACGCCCCCAACCAATGAAACATGTTTCACCAAATGAAACGAGAAACACCCCAGGAACGCGGGTGTCAGGATCCTTGAAAACGCTTCCCAAACCTGCATATTTCTTTTATGCTAAGCACGTAATCAATTGATACGAACTACACAAATAAACTTATAGAGGGGTAATTGACATGACTAAACGTGATTTTATCGATACCAACACTTACACGAAGGACGAAATCCAATACATGATCGAATTGGGGATCAAGATTAAGGAATCCATCAAGAATGGGTATTACCCACCACTGTTGAAGAACAAGACCTTGGGCATGATCTTCGAACAATCCTCCACGCGGACCCGGACCTCTGCTGAAGCAGCCATGACTGAATTAGGTGGCCACGCACAATACTTGGCTCCCGGTCAAATTCAATTAGGTGGTCACGAATCCATCGAAGATACCTCACAAGTTCTCGGCCGGATCTTAGACATTATCGGTGCCCGGGTTGAACGCCACCACACCGTCGCTGAAGTTGGGAAATTTGCCAAGGTGCCAGTGGTTAACTTCATGAGTGACTACAACCACCCAACGCAAGAACTTGGGGACATCATTACCATGACGGAACACTTACCAAAGGGCAAAAAGCTCAGCGATTGCAAGATTGTCTTCGTCGGTGACGCCACGCAAGTTTGTGTCTCAACCATGTTCATGGCTACCAAGATGGGGATGGACTTCGTACAATTTGGCCCTAAAGGCTTCCAAATCAAGCCTGAAACTCTGGCTATTGGTAAGAAGAATGCTGAAGTCTCCGGTGGGTCTGTCTTAGTTACCGAAGATGCTGACGAAGCCTTGAAGGATGCCGACTTTATCTACACCGACGTTTGGTACGGTTTGTACGAAGCCGAATTATCCAAGGATGACCGGATGAAGATCTTCTACCCGAAGTACCAAGTCAATGCTGACTTAGTTGCCAAGGCCTCCGATCACGTGAAGTTCATGCACTGCTTGCCAGCTACCCGGGGCGAAGAAGTCACCGACGAAGTCATCGACTCCGATTACTCCATCGTTTGGGATGAAGCTGAAAACCGCAAGACGGCGATGCGGGCGATCTTCGTTTACCTGTTGAACCCAGAATTAAAGTACGCATCTAAGGCCGTTGCTGACAAGTACGATGCTGAATTTGAACTGATGCTGCGGAACGCCGTTGACGAACGGAATGCGAAATAACCCGTTTTTCAGCTTAAGATCCGCCCGGCACCAAACGATCGCGGACTAGAGGAGATAGGATCATGGACACTAACAAGAAAAAATTTAAATTATTCGATGCCGTCCTGATGGCGGTCGTCGTGGTAATGGTCGTCGAGTCAGTTGCGCCCGCAGCTGCTATTGGACCCTCCCAGTTCTTCTGGTGGTTCTTCTTACTGATTTTGTTCTTTATCCCATACGGTTTGATTTCTTCCGAATTGGGAACGACTTACACCGGTGATGGGGGCCTGTATGACTGGGTCAAACAAGCCTTTGGTCCCCGCTGGGGCGGCCGGTTAGCCTGGTTGTACTGGATCAACTACCCGTTATGGATGGCCAGTTTGGCGGTGTTATTCGTTCAAATTGCCGAACAGATCTTTAAGTTCAAAATGAACACCTGGGGCTCGATCCTCATTCAACTCGCCTTCGTTTGGTTTGTCGTGTTAGTTGGGAATAAACCAGTTTCTGAGAGTAAATGGATCATGAACCTGGCGGCATTTGCCAAAATCGTGACGATCCTGGCCCTAGGTGGCCTAGGTATTTACGTGGCTGCGACGCGTGGGGTGGCGAACAGCTTCACCGTCCACAGTCTCTTGCCACAAATGAATCTCTCAGGTTTAAGCAATTTATCTGTCATCATCTTCAACTTCCTCGGGTTTGAAGTCGTTGCGACAATGGCTGACGACATGGACAACCCTAAGAAACAGATTCCCCAAGCCATCATCATTGGTGGTATCCTGATTGCCGTTTCCTACCTGTTAGGGGCTTTCGGGATGGGGGCCGCCATTCCAACGGACAAATTGTCCGCTTCCAGCGGCTTGATTGACAGCTTTGTCCTGTTGATTGGTCACATGAACTGGTTTGTCGTTTTGATTGGGATCTTCTTCCTGTACATCTTAGTTTCTGAAATGATTTCCTGGGCACTGGGTGTTAACTACGTGGCAGATTACGCCGGTAAGGATCACGTTTTGCCGAAAATCTTTGGTAAAGAAGATGCCAAGGGGATGCCAGTCGGTACCGGCTACCTGAACGGGGTTGTCGCTTCCATTCTGGTCATTGCCAGTCCATTTATTCCGAACCAAGATATTTTCTGGGCGTTCTTCTCGCTAAACGTGGTAGCATTATTACTGTCTTACACTATGATGTTCCCCGCATTCTGGGAATTACGGCGCAAAAATCCTGATGCTGATCGGCCATTTAAGATTCCTGGTGGCAAGGTCATGGTCAACCTAATGACCTGGGTTCCCGAAGTCTTACTGATTTTGACGATCATCTTCTCGGTCTTCCCAATGAATTCATCCGCCGCAGAAGTTTCGGCTAAGATGCCCGTTTTGATTGGGACCATCTTAACGCTGGTGATTGGCGAAATCGTGGTGCGGTATGCAGAACACCACGCCCCTCAAGCGACAAATAGTGAATCTAGTGAATCGATTAAAGCACATAACTAATTTTAAATAAGGAGCTGAACCTATTATGAAGACTTTAGATAGTACCCCTAAACAAGATGGTTACCGGATGCCCGGTGAATTTGAACCGCACAAGGGTGTTTACATCCTGTGGCCTCAACGTCCAGACAACTGGCGTAACGGTGGGAAGCCAGCCCAAAAGACCTTCGTTGAAGTGGCCAAAGCCATTTCGCAATTCGAACACGTGACGGTTGGTGTGAATGACGATCAATTTGCCAACGCCCGCAACATGTTGCCTGACGATGTGGAAGTCGTAGAAATGTCTAACGACGACTCCTGGATCCGTGACTGTGGCGCAACCTTTGTCAAGAACGACAAGGGTGGCCTGCGGGGCGTCGACTGGACGTTCAATTCATGGGGTGGTTTGGTCGATGGCCTCTACTTCCCTTGGGACAAGGACGACCGGGTCGCTCAAAAGATGACGGAACTGGAACACGTCGATCGGTACCGGTTAGATGATTTCATTTTGGAAGGCGGTTCCATTCACGTCGATGGTGAAGGGACGCTGATCACCACCGAAGAATGCCTCTTATCCGATGGCCGGAATTCACAACTGTCCAAGGAACAGATCGAAGAGGTTCTGAAGGAACACCTGAACTTAAAGAAGGTTATCTGGTTGAAGCGCGGGATCTACCTGGACGAAACCAACGGCCACGTGGACAACATCGCCAACTTCGTCAAGCCAGGGGTCGTTGCCTTGGCTTGGACCGATGACAAAAATGATCCGCAATACGAAATCTCCAAGGAAAACTTGGATATCTTGGAAAACGCTACGGATGCTAAGGGCCGGAAACTCAAGGTTGTTAAGCTCTACTTGCCAAAGCCAATCACCATTACCAAGGAAGAAAGCGAAGGCGTTGACGCCGTTGATGGCACGTTGCCACGGACCGAAGGCGAACGCTTAGCTGCTAGCTACGTGAACTACTACACGGCTAATGGTGGAATCGTCTTCCCACTGTTCGGTGACCCAGCCGACGAAAAGGCCAAAGCAACGCTGGAAGAACTTTACCCAGACCGCAAAGTTGTGGGCGTTCCCGCTCGTGAAGTCTTACTCGGTGGCGGTAATATCCACTGCATTACGCAACAAGTTCCTGAAGCTTAATCGGGAATGGAAAAGTGAGCGAAACCAGCTGCTCTTTGGCACACGTTTCGACTATTTAAAGGTGACACGCGAGGGCCTGGGATGTTTGTCCCGGACCCTTTGCTGTTAAAAAATAGGGAGTGAATTCATCATGACAAAACGTAAAATTGTAGTTGCTTTAGGCGGAAACGCCATCCTAGCTGACGATGCTTCGGCCGCTGCCCAACAGGCGGCTTTGGCTGACACCGCTAAGTCACTGGTTCAATTCGTGAAGCAGGGGGATCAACTGATCATTTCCCACGGCAACGGGCCGCAAGTCGGCAACCTCTTGTTGCAACAGGCGGCTGGGAGTACCGCGAAGAACCCAGCCATGCCATTGGATACGGCCGTGGCCATGACGCAAGGTAGCATCGGCTATTGGCTCGAAAACGCCATGGATAAGGCCTTGGCGGACGAAGGGTTGACTAAGGACGTGGCCACTGTGGTCACCCAGGTTGAAGTGGCCCCCGATGACCCAGCCTTCACGGATCCCAGCAAGCCAATCGGACCGTTCTACACGGAAGCAGAAGTGGCTGCCGAAAAGCAAGCCCATCCCGACAATGTCTACGTGGAAGATGCTGGCCGGGGCTACCGCCGCGTAGTCGCTTCACCGAAACCCATCAACGTGAAGGAAGCGGCAGTCGTGAATGCCTTGGTTGATGCCGACGTCATTCCAGTCTCCGTTGGGGGTGGCGGCGTGCCGGTCGTTCGGGAAGGCCACCAATTAGTCGGCCGTGAAGCCGTTATCGACAAGGACTTTGCTTCTGAAAAACTGGCCGAACTGGTTCACGCCGATCTCTTGATTATTTTGACGGCGGTTGATCACGTTTTCGTGAACTTCAACCAACCCGATCAAAAGCAATTGACGGACGTGACGTCTGCAGAACTGAACCAGTACATTCAAGAAAACCAATTTGCGAAGGGCAGCATGCTGCCGAAGATCCAAGCGGCCTTAGACTTCGTCAACAACCGGCCGGATGGCAAGGTTGTGATTACGTCGTTGGCAAACGTGGGTGATTTCCTGGAGAACGGTTCAGGTACGATCATTCGCAAGTAAATGGCTTCAGAGAGAGTGAGACCAAAGGCGATTAGCCAGCGAGCATTAAGGCTGCTAACCGAATAATCCTGGGCTTGGATTGTTTGGTTAGCAGTTTTAAGCAGAACCGGCTGCCTGTTGGCGCACGTTTCAGCTGTATAAAAGTGATGCGAACGAGCCTGGGAGTTTTTGTCCCAGGCTCGGTTGTACATAGGAAAAATAACGGGTATGATCGGTTAGACTAGTGTCGGATGACGGGAGTCACTGAGTGGCAAATACGGCCTGATTTCTGGGGATGCCTACAACATAAATTATAAAATAAGCGGAGTGAGTCGAATGAGATTAGCACAAACGCCGGCAGCGGATGGCTTTCGAATGCCGGGAGAATTTGAAGATCAAGCAGCGAGTTACATGATTTGGCCGGAGCGACCGGATAATTGGCGTGAAGGGGGAAAACCAGCTCAGAAGGCCTTTGCTCGGTTGGCCGAAACGATTGCGCGCTTTGAACCCGTGACCATGCTGGTGAATCAGGACCAATACGCCCATGCCCGTGCCCAACTGTCACCGGCAGTCCGCGTGGTGGAGATGAGTAGTAATGATTCCTGGATGAAGGATTGCGGCCCCTTCTACGTGGTTAATGATGCCGGTGAGATCCGTGCGGTGGACTTTCAGTTCAATGCCTGGGGTGGCCTGTTGGACGGCTTGTATTTCCCTTGGGACAAGGACAATCAAATCGCTCAGAAAGTCGCCGACCTGCAGGGATTCCCAGTCTATCAAGTTGACAAGGTCTTAGAAGGTTGTGCCATTCACGTTGATGGCCAAGGTACCTTGATTGCGACCGAAAGCGTGGTGCTGTCGGAAGGCCGGAATCCGGGGGGATTGACCAAGGCCGATGCCGAGCAGATTTTTCACGACTACCTGGGCGTGACCAAGACGATTTGGCTGCCGGAGGGGTATTTCATGGATGAAACCAATGGTGACATTGATAATATGGTGAACTTTGTGGCCCCGGGTGAGTTGGTGTTGACCTGGACGGATGATGAGACCGACCCGCAACACGAAATCAGCGCGCAAGCTTACGACATCTTGGCCGCAGCCACGGATGCCCGGGGACGGCACTTCAAGATTCACAAGCTCCAGACGCCGCGTATCTTAAAACTAACAGCAGAAGAAGCCAATGGTGTGGATCCCATCAACGGCATGTTGCCGCGAATCGCTGGCCAGCGGTTAACGGCCAGTTACGTCAGCTACATCACGACCAATCAGGCCATCTTGATGCCGACCTTTGATGATCCGCAAGATGCGGTGGCCCAACAGCAATTAGCAAAATTATACCCAGACCGGCAAATCGTCCCCGTGCCCGCCACGGAAATCTTGACGGGTGGTGGCAATATTCACACGATTGCGGCCGGTGTTCCGGGACGACAAGGGGGCAACTAGCGATGAACTTTTTTGAAATCGTCAATGCACACCTGAGTGAGCTGACCGCCAATGAGCAGAAGCTATTTGACTACGTCGTCAAGAATATGGATCAAATCAAGAATCAAAGCATTCGCGAGGTGGCGTCGGCGACTTACGTATCGACGGCCACGTTCTTGCGATTTGTGAAGAAACTGGGTTTCTCAGGGTTCAGTGAGTTCACCACGGTGATCAAGTTTACGTTGATCAACCGTCAGGAATCCGAACAGCAAACGCCATTTGTCGTGAAGCAAACGGATTACCGGGAAGAATACCTGAAAAATATCAGTGAGTCGGTCCGGGTCATGCAGCCAGATCGCTTGCATCAGGTGGTGGAGCGGTTAGCGACTCACCCGGACGTCTTCTTCTTTGCCAAGGGCGTCAGTAAGCATGCGGTTGAATACATCGACTACCTATACAGCATGGCTGGCTTTAGAACCCACTATCCCAAGGATCACGACTTTCGCCGCCAGGCTCTAAGTCAGGTCGATGGGGAGTCGCTAGTCTTCATCTTGACCTATGAAGGCTCCGACGGTGAGATGCTCGATATCATGAGTCGACTGGTTGACCAACAGCCTAAGCCACTGTTGGTCTCAGTCACCGAACCCGATAACAACACGATTCAAAATTTGAGCGATGTTAACTTTTACATCTTCACGGACGGCGTCACAGTCAATGGCACCGACATTAGTTCACGGATTTCGACGATTTCGGTGATGGAACTAATTCTGTATCAATATGTTGAGGACTACGGTGGCCGGGATTTTCATTTTCAGCGGCGTGAAGAGTAGCTTTACAACTGAAAGTTGAAGGTGAAATTAGCACGCTGATTACCGTAATGATGGTGTTCTGATACCTAAAATTGATGAAATCAGGTCCCTGCGTCAGCCAGGGTTCCACCTGCTCTGGGGAATAGCAGGCGGCCGTGTCATTTTCAGTAGCCGGACCGCCAGGATTTGCTTTTTTCAGCAGAATTTCTCTATAATAGACGATGAACACTTCAAGATAGGGGAATGAAAGTAATGGAACAATCAGATTCAACTGCCCAATCGTTGACGCCGGCAGAATTCCTGACGCCGCAACGATTGGCTTCATTATCGGCTAATCAGCAGAAATACGCTGCCGACATTTTGGCGGACGTTTTGCACGTTCGGGAAACGGTCAATATGGCTCAGGGAGATTGGACGCCGCAACAGGTGGCCGCGACCTTGGCCGCCTTGCCAACGATGGTTGATCAGCCGCACCTGTATTTTGTGGCGGTTGTTCCGGTGCTGACGGCCTATTTCAAGGCCCAGCAGCTCCCTAACCTCGCCGCGTTGACGGCTGCGTTGAAGACGGCGCGGCCGACGCTGGTCGAAAAACACGCGGATGCGGCCAGCGAACAAACGGCCTATGAGGGCGTCGTTGCCCAGGTTGAGCAGTGGGTCCAAGCCATGACCGACCAAGCTGACGTGGCCAATTTGTCGCAACAAGATTTGCAAAACTTTGTGACCATCGTGCACACGACCGCGGAGCTCATGATCACTGGCAAGGGCAAGCAGCCCCAGGACTGGGATGTGGCCACGTTGAGCGAAATCATGTTTGGACCGTTCACCCACTTGCTGGATGAGGCCGACCGAGTGCCGGCGTTGTTTAATTTGGTCCCCTTTGCCCTGACCACCTTGTTCGAATACCTGGACACGCAACGAGCCTTGCCAGCGGCCGCCGACCTGGAGAAGTGGGTCAGTGAACACCACACCGCGTTGGTCACCATGTACGACCCCAAGTTGGAGAGCTTTTTCGAAGACTTGACCAAGGCCATGCAAGCGGAAAACATCGACACCACCGATACCAAGGCCGTCGATACCTTCACGCAAGCCTACCTGCGGGCGCACCCCACGACCAGTCGGGAACTCTTCACGACCGACCGACAGCTCACGCACAAAAAGCACATCAAACAGATCAAGTACAGCCAAAAGAAGCGGCGGAAACGGCGCCGGAAATAGGCTAGAACCATTGTCACTCTGCGGCTCATGATATTAGGATTAGTTGCTGACCGCGTCATAACGGGAACTGGCCGCCTACCGTTTACCAAAAAAGAGATTGACCCTCTTCCATCACTGGAAGCAGGTCAATCTCTTTTTTTATGACTTATTTTTCATCCGCCAAACCAGCAATCACGTCTTCGGCCACGACTGGGTCGGAGGCGTAGGGGGTGTCGACCCCGTTGATCTTCTGGTAGGCGTCTTCACCCTTGCCGGCGAGGACGACCAGGTCGTCGTTCGTGGCAGTGGTGATGGCGTGGCGAATGGCATCTTCGCGTTTGGGAATGATGGTCGTGGTGACCTTATCGTGGTCAATGTGACTGTCGATTTCCTGGGCGATGGCGATGGGGTCCTCGTGACCCGGATCGTCCGTCGTGAGAAACGCGGTGTCCGCAAATTGGTTGAGCGCCTTGGCAAAGCCTTCACGCCGGTCTTCGCCCTTATCACCGGTACTGCCGAGGACGGCGGTCACGTGGTGGTCGGGAAATTGAGTGTGCAAGAAGCTGAGTAGCGCGTTCATGCTGCCCCAATCGTGGGCGTAGTCGATGTAGATCGTGCCGTGATGCTTGGTGGTGATCGATTCCATCCGTCCAGGGATCGTGGTGTTGGCTAAACCGTACTGCATGTCGGCCACCTGAGCGCCGGCCAAGCGACTGGCCAAGATGGCCGCCGTGGCATTGCTTTGGTTGAAGTCACCAGGCACGGCCACGTGGTAGTGCGCCGCTAAGTCCTGCAGCGCCGGATTGGTGGCGTGAACCGTCAAATCAAATTCACTGTCCGTCAACGTGGCGGTGCTATTTCCAATCGACAGGGTCGCGTTGGGGTTAACCCCGTACGTGAAGATGTGTTCGGGGTCGGTCGAGACCTTGGCCGCGGCGTAGACCTCATCGAAGTGGTCCATGTCAGCGTCAATGATACAATTGCGCGAATTGATCATCAGCTGCATTTTGCAGAAGAGGTAGTTCGCGAAATTCGGGTGTTCGTTGACCCCAATGTGGTCGGGCGAAATGTTGAGGAAGAGACCCACGTCAAACGTCAACCCGTACACGCGGTCCAGCAGGTAGGCCTGTGAGGCGACTTCCATGACCAGCACCTTGGCGCCGTTATCGACGGCCTGGCGCATCTCGTGGAAGATATCAAAGGATTCCGCCGTTGTCAGATGGGCCTTGAACTGATCCTGGGGCTTCGGGCCGATGATGTGGTTGATCGTCGAGAACATGGCGACCTGTTTGGGAAAGGCGTGGGCCAAGATATTCGTGGTCAAATACGTCGAGGTCGTTTTCCCCTTGGTTCCGGTGTAGCCAATGACGAAGAGGTCATTTTGTGGGAAACCAAAGTAGAGTTGTGCGGCCAATGACAAGGCCTTGCGCACATCCTTGACCAAGATGACGGGCGTGTCCACGTGGTAATCCTGTTCAGCCAGGTAGCAGGTGGCGCCGTTTTGAATCGCTGACGTCAAATAGTCGACTGAGAAATTAAAGCCTTTGCAGACGAAGAGACCGTTGGCGCTGACCTGACGGGAATCGTAGGCCAAAGACGCGAAATCCGTGTCGTCTGATGGTAGCGTCGTGCTGCGAAACAAGTCGTGCTCCTGCAGTAACGCGATCAACTGATTTGCTTTCATTTCGTTGCCTCTTTTCGTGCTTAGTCGTTCGGTCGCATGGTTGGGAATAGCATGACGTCACGGATGGAAGCGGCGTCGGTTAAGAGCATCGTCATCCGATCGATCCCGATACCCAGACCACCAGTAGGCGGCATCCCGTATTCCATGGCTTCGACGTAATCTGTATCGATCCCGTGAGCTTCTTCGTTACCCGCTTCACGTTCAGCGTCTTGGGCTTCGAACCGTTGCTTTTGATCGATTGGGTCGTTTAATTCCGTAAAGGCGTTCCCGTATTCGTTGCCGTCGATGTATAGTTCGAACCGGTCAGTGAACCGAGGATCCTTCGGGTTCTTCTTGGCCAGTGGTGAAATTTCAACCGGGTGACCGTAAATGAAGGTTGGGTTAACCAACGTGTCTTGAACCTTTTCTTCGAAGAAGGCGTTGATGATGTGACCGACCTTCCAGTAAGGTTCCACGTGGATGCCGTTGTCGGCGGCTAATTTCTTCGCGTCGTCGTCAGACATTGGTTGCCAGAAATCGATCCCGGTAACTTCCTTGACGGCGTCGACCATGTGTACTCGCTTGAATTCAGAGTCCAAGTCGATGTCCTTGCCTTGGTAAGTCACTTGGCCAGAACCGTTGACCTTGTTGGCCACGAACCGGAAGATATTTTCCGTCAGATCCATGACGTCGGTGTAGTCTGCGTAAGCCGTGTAGACTTCGACCATGTTGAATTCAGGGTTGTGCCGTAAGTCGGTCCCTTCGTTCCGGAAGTCCTTGCCCAATTCGTAGACCTTTTCCATGCCCCCCACGATCAGACGCTTTAAGTAAAGTTCCGTCGCGATCCGCAGGTACAAAGGAATGTCAAAGGCGTTGGAGTGAGTCACGAATGGCCGCGCTTCAGCACCACCGGCTTCCGTTTGCAATACAGGGGTGTCGACTTCCAGGTAGCCTTGGTTATCCAGGTATTCGCGGATAGCCTTCTTGACTTGTGTGACCTTGAGGAAGCGATCAAAGCTGTCGCGGTTAGCAATTAAGTCCAGGTAACGTTGACGGTAGATCGTTTCGGGGTTGGTCAACCCGTGGTATTTGTCAGGTAATGGCCGTAAAGCCTTAGATAAGAATTCGAAATCAGTGAAACGCAGGGTGAGGGCACCGGTGTTGGTCTTGATGACGTAGCCCTTAGCACCGATGAAGTCCCCTAAGTCGAGGGTCTTGTATAAGGCGTACTTGTCTTCGCCCAGTTCGTCTTGGCGGGCGTACCCCTGGACGACACCAGTTCTGTCGAGCAAATCGATAAAGCCGGCCTTGCCGCTGCCGCGCTTACCGGTAATCCGACCCGCAACAGCAACATAATGTTTGTCTTCCATCAGCTCTTCTTTATCGTACTTATCGTATTTCTCGACAAGTGACTTACTGTTGTCAGTTCGATCGAAGCGGTGACCGAAAGGCGCGATGCCCTGTTCTTGTAAACTATTCATTTTATCCCGACGGACCTGCATCTGATCGTTCAGATCGGCCGGCGTGGCATTATTATTTTTGCTGTTACCCATGTTGTGTCCTCCTATTAAGTATTGATTCAAAGTGACAATGAATCCAGACCTCCCTTAAATTTAGTTGATTTCGACCGAATAAGCAAGCCATAAAGCGGAAACAGCCGAATGAAGGCGTTTTCAACAAAGATCACCAGTTAGTTAGCCCAACAAAATCCAAAATTTGTCCAACTTGTTTTTGAAATTCCCTTTCGACACCCCCGGTAAGCATGATAGACTTAGCACAATATCTGCAGAAAAGGGGGCAGCAACGTCATGGTACAACTCATCCGAAAAATGTGGCCATTACTGGTGCTGGGATTCTTGGTGAATACGGCCTACAGCGTGATGTGGCCGCTAACCACCATTTATTTACATGGTGACTTACATCTGGACCTAGTCCAAAGTGGCCTGATCCTGGCGGCCTATTCCGGGTGCAACGTGTTGGGTGGCTACCTGGGTGGCGTCTTGACCGACCGGTACTCAGCTCGGCGAGTCGGGGTTGGCATGTTAGTCGGCCTGATTTTAGACGCGGGCGCTGGGTTCTTTTGGAACGGCCTGATCGGGTATCCCATTGTGTTGGTGATCTTCGGGTTACTGACCGGGGGCATGCTGACGCTGATCACGGCGATGACCGCTCAGCTAAGTCACTTGGATGGCCGGCTGTTTAATCTACTCTATATCTTCATTAATGTGGGCCTGGTCGTGGGGACCGCCAGCATCGGGGTCTTGTATCATGGCAGCTTACGACCGATTTTTACGTTACTACTGGGCTGCTACGTGCTCGCCGCTGTCTTATGGGCGGGGCACGCCCGTCACTTTGAGCAACAAGTCAGCCACCAAACGGTGTACGAAACGGCGGCCAAGCCATCAGTAGCATCAGCAACGCCGAAGCGTTTGTCGCGCCTCCAACTGGTGGTCATTCTCCTGAGCCTGGTCTTCATGTGGGTGACGTACGCCCAATGGATGAGCAACGTGTCGGTCTACATTCAAAATGAAGGGTTGGGAATCAAACTCTACAGTACCCTGTGGGTCTACAATGGTGTGCTGCTGATTGTCGTGCAAGCGTTGATGGCCAAGTTCGGTCGCAGCAAGGGTCTCCCTTGGCAAATCTTGGTCGGTTTAGTCGCCATCGGTAGCTCGTTTCTTCTATTAACTAACCACTCAGGTGTCGTCATCTTATTTGTGGCGATGACGCTATTGACGATTGGCGAGGCCATCTACGTCCCGGGGGTCCCGGCCCTGATCAATTTGTATACGGTCGGCAACGAGGGTAAGTATCAGGGACTCGTCAATGCCTTTTCTTCCTTAGGTAAAGCCTTGGGCCCAGTCATTGGCGGGGTAGTCATCGCGCAATTCAGTTCATTTCCGATGCTATTTTGGTTATGTGCCGTGGTCGACGGGCTGATTGCCGCTGGTTTTCTGGTGGGCGTCATCGCCGGATTACAAAAAGAATAATATATGATGCGAACCATCTCCAGGCGTGTCCTGGCAAAACGGCCGGTTAACTCGGCCGTTTTTTGTATTTTCACGGCGACCATTCGGCTTTGAAAATAATTTTCATTTTCTGCTATTTTTAGTTGACGGTCGGGGTTGTGGTTGGTATAGTTATATATGTTGTCACGGCGATTCACCAACTAGACCAATTCGATGAGTTGAAAATAGTTGTTGACAAAGATGATGACAAAATGTTATATTAATTAAGTTGTCGCTTCTTGATAACGCATCAACGAGAAACGTTGTTAAATCAAACTTCTTGTTGACATCATATCGGTTAAATGATATGATGATTAAGTTGTCTGTTAGAGCAGATGACTTGGTAGACCTTTGAAAACTGAACATTGTTTCGACAAACCAAATATGTGTAGGGCGGTTTGATACTTGATATCAAACCCAAACAATATTTGCGAAGTCAATTCGCTTTTAAAAATGTAACAACAATCGATGAGCTATTCAAGCACATCATCTTTAAGATGAGAGTTTGATCCTGGCTCAGGACGAACG
>NZ_RKLX01000006.1 GCF_004745505.1 Levilactobacillus suantsaiihabitans | reverse complement strand
CAAACCGCCCTACACATATTTGGTTTGTCGAAACAATGTTCAGTTTTCAAAGGTCTACCAAGTTATCAGAGAAGCAATCGCTCCGTGACAACTTTTAAAGTATATCATGTTGTTTAAAACGTGTCAACAACTTTTTCAATTTTATTTGAATATTTATTCAACATTCAATTGCTTAACTGAAATTTCTGTGACGCTTCGTGACAACATAAATCATTGTATCAGTTGTTGTTTAGCTCGTCAAGCACAAATTTTAAATTTGAATGACTATTCAATAATTTGTTATTTATGCATTGGCTGTCTCAAACAGCAACAGGTAATATCTTACCAATCATCGTTACCGAGGTCAAGTAAAAACCTGAAAAAAATAAAAAGCCCCCTCCTAAGAGGAAGCTTGATTGTGGTCTAAACGTTGCAGTGCCTCGGTTTTCCACCCTGCTAAATGCTCCGCAATCGGCTTGAAACCAATGTTAACGCGGTGGTTCGTCCAGTAATGACGGTGTTGATGTTCCGGCGGCTCTTGCGTGTACTTCACGTGCTCCAAACACCGTAAAGACAGGCTGATTTTTCCCGTGAACTCATCAATATCCAAGATCACCACGTTCACTTCTTGATTGACCTTTAAATAGTCATGAATATCTTTGACGTAGCCACAATGACATTCGGAAATGTGAATCAGGCCCTGACGATGACCGCCTAGGCTGACAAATGCCCCATAGGGCTGAATCCCCGTAATGTGGCCTGTGACGCGCTGACCAATTTGAAACGGCATCGTCTTGACCTCCTTATCATCATGCATGACTGACATCCCTAGTCAGCTTCTTTGACCGTCACCTTGTCCATCGTGACTGGTGTTGCGGGTTGGTCGCTGGCATCCGTCTTGACCTGGGCAATGGCGTCCACGACATCCATGCCATCAGTCACTTGGCCAAAGACCGTGTGACGGAAGTCTAGCCAAGGCGTCCCACCGTCTTTGTAGGCGTCCACGATTTCATCTGGGAAGCCCGCATCCTTCATTTGGCCTTGCATTTGTTCGGTCATGTCCTTGTCTTGGACGATGAAGAACTGACTACCATTGGTGTTAGGACCAGCGTTGGCCATGGAAACGGCTCCCCGCAGGTTGTATAGCTCTTGGGAGAACTCATCTTCAAATGGTTGTCCCCAGATGCTTTCGCCACCCATCCCCGTACCGGTTGGGTCGCCACCTTGAATCATAAAGTTAGGAATGACCCGATGGAACGTCAAGCCGTCATAGTAGCCCGCCTTGGCGTGGGTCACAAAGTTTTCAACTGTCTTTGGTGCTTGTTCGGGGAAGAGTTGCAGCTGAATGGTCCCCATGGACGTTTCAATCGTTACTTGTGGACCCCTGGCGTTAGCCAAATCAATTTGTGGAAACTTTGTCATAATTATCCTCCATATCTTTTAAAACACTTTCTGCTTATCTATTATCACCGCCAACCGTTAAAAATGCAACTGACAGCATCGGTGGTATACTGGGAGAACACGAAACAATGAAAGGAAGTCTCTATTAAATGACAAAACCAATGACGGCGTTAAGGCAACGGACCATTGACCTGCTGAACCAGCGCGGGGTCCAGTTAACGGACATCGCAGCGCTCGTGATCTTCTTGCAAAAAGATTACATCGCCGATTTAACTCCGGCGGATGCCTTGGAAAGTGTACAGACCGTGCTCCACAAGCGTGAGGTACAAAATGCGGTCATCACCGGCATACAATTAGACATTGCCGCCGAACAGCACAGCTTATTGGAACCCCTGCAGACAATCGTCGAACGCGACGAGGGCCTCTACGGTGTCGATGAGACCATGGCCTTATCCATCGTCGATATCTACGGCTCCATTGGTTTCACCAATTACGGCTACATCGACCGCGTCAAGCCAGGTATCCTGGCCAAGCTCAACGCCCACGAACCGGGCATCATCCACACCTTCTTGGACGACCTGGTGGGGGCCATCGCTGCTGCGGCTGCCGCGCGTTTGGCCCACGATGACGCCGGCGAGGAGGACACACCCTTCAAATAGTTACCTGACCGACCTGACCAGTAGCGGTGAAACCTGACAATTTTCTTAAGTTTCGCCGACGCTGCTGACGGTGAGATCAAAAGCTTCTACAATAGTGGTTGACTAAATTAATGCATAAGGAGACTCTCAATGGGATATTTAATCGATTTTGTCTTACACATCGACGACCACCTGGTCAATATCGTCAATACGTTTGGCGGTTCCACATATTTCATCTTGTTCGCCATCGTTTTCGTTGAAACTGGCGCGGTCATTCTCCCATTTCTTCCCGGCGATTCGTTACTGTTCGCCGCGGCGGCTTTGGCTGCGAATCCCGCCTATGGCCTGAACATTTGGTTCTTCGTGGCCCTGTTCTTACTCGCAGCCATTGGTGGCGACTCTTTGAACTTCTACCTGGGCGGTAAGGCTGGCGCCGCGTTGTCCAGCCACTCCTGGTTTGGCCGTTTGATCAACAAGGACAAGCTGGCCCAATCGGAAAGATTCTTCCGTAAACACGGTCCGTTGGCCATCTTCTTAGGCCGGTTCATGCCGATTATTCGGACTTTCGTTCCCTTCACGGCGGCGGGGTCGCAATTCCCCTACCGGCGTTTTCTAAAATACAACGTGAGCGCGGCACTGACCTGGGTGGCCATCTGCTGCGGGGGCGGTTACTTCTTCGGTAACATCCCCTTCGTCAAGGCCCACTTCTCCGCAGTCGTGCTGGGCATCATCGTGATTTCCTTGATTCCCGCCATCGTGGGCTGGCTCAAGGGACGGCACCCCGCGACCCCGAGCAGGCTCCCAGAAGACGACTAAATCTTAACTAAAAGCGTTTGACCCGACAATTCTGTCAGTCAAACGCTTTTTTTCGTATCCCTTTTAAATTAAGCTCGCTTAATGGCAACCCGGGCCCGCCAGTACAGCAGTGCCAGTCCGGCTTCAAACAACCCGAACGCCAGAACAAAGCAGTGCAGGAAAAAGGTGTCCGGCAGGGCGTTGATGATGGGGTCCAAGTCGGGGTCAAAAATCCAGTCGTTGTTGCGGAACAAGACCTCGTGAAAGGCGATGAAGAAGCCATCGAAGTTCACGGCTAACATCGCCCCGAGCACTAGTGGCACGACCGCCGCCACCTGGACCGGCCGTAACAAGCGCCACTGCTCGGCTCGCCGTTTTAACTGGCGCAGGTAGAGAATTGCCGGTGTGAGGCTGAGCAGCAATACCCCATTGTTCAATAAGAACAGGTTTTTCACGTCATGAAAATGGATCATCCCCGTAAATGACGTGGGAAAATTGGTCATTTTCAGGTCCGTGATCCAGGGTAACTCCAGGTAACCCAGCATCTGATAGTAGTTGTGCATAATCTTGGCCGGGGTCATCTGGACCTCTTGGGTGATCTGTAGCCAGTGAATGTCCAATCGATACAGCCACACGGCATTGATGGTTAGAAAAATGCTAAGGGTGACCAGCGCCAAGAACAGCGCGGTCAAGCCGCCCCACCGTTGTCCTCTAGTCAATCGGCCCCGCCTCCAGATCCCAATGCGCCAGGTCCGATACCGTGTAGGTTGGCGCCACGGCCTGTTGGGCCACTTGGGCCGGCGTCGAGACCCCAGTATACGTCAGGAGGGTGTCCACGCCCGCGTGAATGCCGGCCAGGATGTCGGTCTGGTAATTATCACCGACCATGATGGCGTCAGCCGGGGCCACGCCCAGTTGTTGTAAGGAGTTTTCCAAAATAATCGGTTCTGGCTTGCCCACGAAAATGGGTTCGGTCTGCGTGGCGTACCGTACCAGGTCGACCAAGGCTCCCGCTCCGGGCATCAAGCCCCGGGCCTTGGGAATGTTGGAATCCGAATTGGTACCGATAAAGGTCGACCCACTGCGAATCGCCAGGATGGCCTTGGCAAACTTCTCGTAAGTCACGTCACTATCCAAGCCGACCACCACGTATTCGGGATGGTCCTCATCGACGGTAAAACCTTTGGCGGCCAACGCCTGGCGTAAACCAATCTCACCGACCACATAGACGGTGCGTTTGCCCGTAGTGCCGGCACGCTGGTCCAAAAAGTCCGCCGTCGCCAGTCCTGCGGTGTAGACATTGTCCGTGGTGACGTGGATGTCATGGTTATCGGCCAGATTGGCCACCACGTCGACCGGAAGTTTGGTGGTGTTATTCGTCACAAACTTGAACGGGATGTGGGCGGCCTGCAGGCGTTCCACAAACTGTTTGGCCTTGGGGTACCGCTTGCTCCCCGCGTAAATGGTCCCGTCGAGATCAATCAAATATGCCTGATACTTTTTCACTGCCAACTCTCCCTAATCTTCTTTTTTACGAATGGTAAAATGCCGCCGCCCCTGACCACCGGAAGCCACCGTCACCGTCTTTTGACTGTTGGGCGTCGGCTTAGCGACGGGGCGCCGCTCTTCGGTGTAGGGATGGTTGGTGTTACGATGGCGCCGTCGTGACCGCCGCCGGTGCGAACCGTTTCCGTTATTGCCATTGCCGTTAGCGGCGTGGGGCTTGGTTTCGGTCTTCGCGGTCCGACTTGCTTCTGCCTTAGGTTGCGCCTGCTTGTCGTTCGCCCCGTTACGCGAATTGCGCCGACGCCGCGAGCGCCGTGGCTTGGGTGCCGATTTGACGTCTAAGTTGTGCAAAATAAAGTAGGCACACCCAAAGTTGCAGGACTCATACAGGTAGTCTTGCACCGCGTCGATTTGATTTTGCTTGGCGCCGGCCCGGTCCTCGGCGTAAAAGCCCTTCAATCGGAGCTGTTCGAAGCCCCAATCACCCACAATGTAGTCATATTTACTCAGAATCGTGCTGAAGCGCTGGGCAAATTCCGTGAAGTCAAAGCCGTTGCGCACGTCAGTCACCAATTCATAAGGATGGTTGTTAATGGCAATGTGAGTCTCGTCCACCCGCACCACTTCGGCGGCTGGCCCTCTGTTCTCCTTTTGCTCGGCAACGAGTGCCTCTAAATCCTTACGATCCACCGTCGTCATCCTTTCTGGTTACAATAAAGGATAGTGTTTGCCCAAGTATTTGGCGAACACTTCCCGTAATAAGTCTTGATATAAAATGTGATTTTTACCCACGATTGAAATCGTCGGGAAGAACGGAATAAAAAGATAGTGATCCAATCCCGCAATCGTGTACTGCTTAGTCGGCGATAACGGTTCACCCCGCCAAGTCACGGCATGGGTCTGCGCATCATAAGCGATGCCCAGGTAGTTGAGCTCCCCGAAGATCTTCCCCCGAAAGCCCATCCCCTTTTGCGGGAAATACCGTAAGAATAACCGGGCCAACTCGAATTCTTGGACCAGCCGCCACAGGTCATAGCCGCTCAGCGTAATGGTCATCACGTGCATGTTGTGGGGCAACAAATCGTGGAGTTGTCTTTGCGTAACGATACCACGGGGCAGGTCGTGCAAAAATAACCCGGCATTGAGCACCGCCGCATCGGTCCCAGCGTATTCCGCAATGGCGTGTAGGCCCTCGCGAATGAGTTGCGAATCACCCACGGGATTGGCCTCCAGGTCGACGGGCAAATTGGCCACGCGCTGTTCCGACAAGATCGACTCACCCAGCTGTTGTAAGCCGTCGATTTCGGCGGCATCCCCGGGCGCTGCCGGCAAGGTGGCCGTTTCCACCACGCTGGCCTGAGCCCGTGTCACCCGGTGATCCGTCAATTCCAGCGTGATGCGCCCGACGTAGCGCCCCCATTTTCCAGCGGCCGCCAGCAGACTATGCTGGTCTTTTTCGCCGTGGGGCAACAGGTGATGGGTGTGACTGCCAATGATGACGGTCACCTGCGGAAAACGTTTGGCAATCTTGCGGTCCACGTCTAACCCCAGATGGGACAACAAGACGCACACGTCGAATTGACCGGCGTAGGTCTGCAGTAGCCGCGTCAACGCCTCCTGGACGCCAATCGGCTGCCACCCGGCCAGCGGATACGTAAGGTGATACGGCGCCGTTAAGCCCAGAACTAAGACTCGCGTCCCGGCTGGCGTGGTAAACACCTTGTGATCGATGGCCCACTTCGGTTGCTCATGGGTGTCGCCGGTCAAAATATTGCCTAAGATGACCGGAAAATTGGCGTGGTCATATAAATGGTCCAACTGCGGCCGCATGAAGCCTAACCCCTCGTTATTGCCAATCGTTGCCGCGTCATAGCCAATTTGGTTCATCAGTTCAATATTTTTTTGGCCGACCGTGGCCTCGCTCAGCGGATGGACCCGGTCGATGTTGTCACCCAGGTCAAACGTGTAGACGGTATCGCCAGCCTGGTGCGCGCTTTGCCGCGTGGCCGCCAGATATCGCCGAATCCGCGGCCAGTTCTCAAAGTGCGAGTGCAGGTCGTTGGTATGCAAGATGGTAATCCGTTCCATGTCTCTCAATCTCCTCTTAACACTGAGTTTAATCGTACGGCATTGGGGGAAAACGGTCAAGCACAAGCGCTAGTCCCGGTCAAATTTCATCGCGGTGGTTCGCGGCTATTGTTTATCCCGAAATTCTTGGGCCTTGCCGACCACCATCTGCTCGATCTCACTGGTCGAAAATGGCGTGCCAAACGGCAAGGGCCGGTCCAAATACTGTTGTTCTGGCGTGTCGACCCCGACGTTGATATTTTCCTTGACGGGTACCGCGTAATGGTGGATATGGCCGTGCAGGTTGATGATCTGCTTGACGATACCTAGCATCATCGGGTAGTGCGTCATGTAATACTGCCGGTGGTCGTATTTGATCAGCACCCCGACGTCGTGGAAGGCGAATTTGGGCTGGCCGTGGTCGATGGGGTTATGCGCCGCCAGGTACTTGAAGAGCGCCCGGCTGTCATGATTGCCCTTGATCAGTTCCAGATGCCCGTTCAGCTGGCTCAACACGTCGCACACGGCCTCATCGGACTTGACCGCTGGCTTGGTGAAGTACAACGCAATGTCCCCCAGATGATAAACGGTGTCCGTGGGGGCCACCCGGGCGTTCCAGTTGTCAATGATGGTCTGATTCATTTCGTCCACGTCGGCAAAGGGCCGCGGAGCAAAATCACTGTTGCCCAGTAGGTCCTTGTGAAAGAAATGTGTATCTGACGTAAAAAATTCCATGAGTGTGCCCCCTAAAGAATGTCGAGTGGTTGTTTACTGGTCGGTGCTGGGAACTGCTGGTCCAGTAACGCCAATTCAGCCGGCGTCAAGGTCAACTCCCCGGCCGCGATGTTTTCATTCATGTGCGCGACTGAACTGGTTTGCGGAATCGCCAAGACGTCTCCTTGACGAATGACCCACGCCAACAGAATCTGATAGACCGTCACGTGGTGCTGGGCCGCCAGCTGCTTGACCACGTCATTGGTCGCCAAATGATGGCCCCAGGAATCCCCCTGAGCAATCGGCGAATAGGCAATGAATGGTAGCTGATGTTCCCGTTGCCACGGCAAGACGGCGTACTCGACACCCCGACTGCCTAAGTGGTACAGGTCTTCGTTGGCCACCGCCTGCGCACCATTGGGGAGCTGCCACAGCTCTTTCAAATCGTCGATATCAAAGTTGGACACGCCCCACGCCCGAATCTTACCGGACTGTTGCAGGCGCTGTAATTCATCCACCGTTTCGGCCAACGGCACGCTGCCGCGCCAGTGGTACAGGTAAAGGTCCAAGTAGTCCGTCCGCAGGCGCTTCAAACTGGCCTCCAGGCTCGCCGCCATCCGTTGACGGGAGGCATTTTCGGGAAGGACCTTAGAAATGAGGTAGAGTTGTTGCCGGTCAATGGGCGCTAACGCTTCGCCAACCAGGTCCTCGGCACGACCAGACCCATACATCTCGGCTGTATCGATCACCCGTGCTCCCGCGGCAATTCCCGCCTGAATCGCGGCAATTTCCGTTTCTCGTTGGGCCGGTCGGTCGCCCATGTGCCAGGTTCCAATGCCAATTGCTGGGACCTGTTGACCATTAATCGTGACTTGTTTCATTTTACGACACCCTCTGTTTACTAGACTTTTTTCGCGGGGCCTGGGACAAAACTTCCCAGACTCTTCACGTCACTTTTACATAGCTGAAACGTGCGCCAAAAGTCAGCCGGTTCCGCTTAAAACTGCTAGCCGGCTAATCGCGTTTTGGCCCACTCTCAATTTGTTTCAATACACTTTCTATCCTAGCACTTCCCCCGGTTTTTCGCTGGCTTCGGCGCCTTGGTTTTTAGCCTTAAGTTGATGAAGGATAGTGCGGAGCTGGCCGCCTTACCGTTCGTCAACTATGGGACTGGAACGCGGTGGGCGGACCGGTCGAGCCAAAGAACGGTCTCGCCCTCGCTTTGAGCCGAAACACACGTCTCAAAGACGCCAGTTTCCTAAGCGGCCCAAACCACCGCTAAGGAAACTCCCACCGCTGAGCCCATAGTTGACGAACTCTCGGCTACAGTGATACTGGTCAATTACCACCGGTTTAATGCCTGGCGTCGCAGTCAATACTGGCCATCACCTAGTCACCGCTAAGCAATTTTCGTTAGATATGGTACCTGCTGTCAGTAGTTAAATCACTATCGTTTTGAAGTCCCACGACCTAGCGCTACTGCCAGACCACATAAAAAGAGACCAGAACAACCACCGTTCCAGTCTCTTCACCAGTTATTTTATTTTAAATCGGAATCATCCGAACTCATCGACACTGGCTTTTCTGCCTCGCGCCGATCCTTGAGGTACTTGCCAATGCTCAGGGCTGCTAGCCACACGACCGAGCCGACCAGAGCAATCAGCGTATCTGTTCTGAAGACCAGCACGATGGCGACCATTGCTAGGAAGGCCAAGATGAAGTAGTCACTCCACGGGAACAGGGGCATGTGGAACTTGTGAGTGACTCCCGCTGCCAGTTGTTGGCGCTTGTATTTCAAATGGGCCACCACGATGGCACCCCAGATGAACAGGAAGCACGTCGTCGCCACACTGGAGACGAACGCGAAGACGTGGCCGGGAATAATGAAGTTCAAGAAGACCGATACCGCAATGATCAGCGTGGAGAAACGCAGTGCGGGCACCGGTACCTGGGCGCGTGACAGGGTCCCCATGCGCTTAGCAAAGCGACTCTTGCCGCGATACGTCAGGGAAAATAGCATCCGCCCCGTCGTGAACAACGAGCTGTTGCAGGCCGAAGCCGCCGCGGTCAGGACCACAAAGTTAATGACGGCCGCCGCCGATTGAATCCCCACATTCTTGAAGACCTGCACGAAGGGACTGCTGGTTGGTGATACGGCCTGCCACGGGTAGATGCACATCAAGGCCAACAGTGAGCCCAGGTAAAACAGGATAATCCGCATCGGAATCTCGTTGATGGCCTTGGGCAAGACCTTCTTGGGATTGGCAGTCTCGGACGCCGTCATCCCCACCATTTCGATACCAACAAAGCTAAACAGCACCATTTGGAAAGACAGGAAGAAACCCTTGGCCCCGTGAGCGAAGAAGCCGCCCGCCGCCAGATTGGTCACGCTAGCGTGTCCGGCTGGTGTTGGGTAGTGGACCGCCACCATGTAGGCTCCGGCCAAAATCAAGGCCACGATGGCCACAATCTTAATAATGGCAAACCAGAATTCCGTCTCGCCAAACGCGCTGACGGTCACGGAATTGAGCGTCAAGAGAATGGCCAACAAAACCAGCCCCGTCACCCACTGTGGCAAATGTGGGAACCAAAACTGCATGTATTGGCCAGCCGCCGTGATTTCGGCCATGGCAATCGTGATCCAGCAGACCCAATAAGTCCACCCGGCCACGAAACTCATGTTGTCGCCCAAGTAGCGTTGGATAAAATCAATGTAGGAATGCGCATTTAAATCCGAGAGCAATAGCTCCCCCAACGCCCGCATCAACAGGAAACACATGATGCCCGTCACCATGTAAGCCAACAAAATCGATGGCCCAGCGAGGTGGATCGATTGACCGGCCCCCAAGAATAGCCCCGTCCCGATTGTGCCCCCCAGCGCAATCAGTTGGACGTGACGACTCTGAAGGCCACGTGAGAACTCCTGATTATCATTCACTTGACTTTTTTTCATCTTAATCGCCCCTTTGTTGAAATTCATTATACACGGCCAAGGGGGGAATACTAGTACCCACACTGGTTGGTTCGGTAAATTAAGTAGCTATGAAGCCCGGCATTGACGACTTTACGTCAACATTAAACGTTTTAAGTGAAAATTATTCAACTATCGATGAACACTCCTTGTTGCGGCATATTGGGGTGGAATTGGCTTGGTCTGGCAACATTTGGGGGAACTGGCGGGCTTTGTCAGGCTATCGAGCGAACCGAAAGACCACTTCTCAGGCTCGAGGTGTTCCCCAGAGCAGGTCCCACCCTAGCCTGACGCAGATGTCTGGCTTCCTAACCTTAGTGGATAGGCCCCTGTCGTTTCCAGAGTCACCCCGTTAATTTCAGGGCCAACCGCTTAATCCCAAACAAAAAGGCCGCCGCCCATTTGGGACAGCAGCCGTAATTGTCATTATTTACGTAAGCGTTCGATATCACGCACGATCATTAACTCTTCGTCGGTTGGGATCAATAAGGTCTTGATCTTCGAACCGTCTTTACTCAAGTCACGTTCAACCCCACGAATGTTGTTCTTTTCAGGGTCAACGCCAATGCCGAAGTAGGTTAACTTGTCAGCGACTTCTTGGCGAATCATAATGTCATTTTCACCAACACCGGCCGTGAAGACGATGGCATCCGCGCCACCCAATTCAGCGAGGTAAGCCCCGACGTAACGGACGATCCGGTTGATGAACATATCCCGGGCTAATTTGGCCCGTGGGTTCTTAGCTTGGACCTTTTCCAGGTCACGCATATCAGCAGACACACCGGAAACCCCGATCAACCCAGACTTCTTGTTCAAGATGTTGATCATGTCGTTTGGCTTGTCGATGTTTAATTTTTCCATCAAGTAAGCCACTAAGGATGCATCGATGTCCCCAGAACGGGTGGCCATTTCGATCCCGGCCAGTGGCGTGAAGCCCATGGACGTATCGTAGGACTTGCCATCCTTGATAGCGGTGATTGAGCCACCGGCACCCAAGTGCATCGTGATGAGCTTCAAATCCTTCAACGGCTTGCCTAACATGGCAGCGGCCCGGCCAGCAACGTAACGGTGGCTAGTCCCGTGGGCCCCGTACTTCCGTGCCCCAAACTTTTCGTAGTATTCGTAAGGAATCGCGTACATGTAGTTTTCTTGCGGCATGGAGGTGTGGAATGACGTATCAAAGACCGCCACACTCAAGACGTTAGGCAAGATCTTCTTGAAGGCTTCGATGCCCAAGACTGCGGCTGGGTTGTGCAGTGGCGCATATTCGGACAGGTCCTTGATCTTTTGCAAAACGTCATCGTCAATGACTGCGGAATCGGTGAAGTCTTGCCCACCGGCAACGACCCGGTGACCGATCCCCGTAATTTCATTGAAGTCGGTGATGATGTTTAAGGCCGTCAGTTGGTCCAACATCAATTGGATAGCGGCACTGTGGTCGTCGATGTCTTCGTGCGTTTCGTACTTTTGGCCGTCACCGTACTTGATTTCAACCAAAGAGTTACCCAAACCGATCCGGTCGATAGCCCCTTCGGCAATGACCGTTTCTTCAGGCATTTGGAACAGCTTGAACTTTAAAGTGGAGCTGCCGGCGTTAATTGCTAATGATTTTCCCATGTGGTATTTCTCCTTTTATGTGCGATCCGTCAATAGATTTTGTTCTTCCCACTGGACGATTTCCGCAACAAACTTTTGGAACGCTGATTGATCCTTAAATGATGGGAACTCTCCCAACATGACTTGTTCAACTTGCTTGGCGCCGGCCCCCGGCTTCTGTAAGATCAGAATAGCCTTTTGGGCGTTGACGTTAGCAAATAGCTCACTTGGCAGGTTCAATAACCCTTGTAAGTAGGCGTTATTGGGAAGCCATTTCAGTAAGTTAGGGGCTTGTTCACTCTGGAACAGCTGTGATGGCACCAAGAAGACCCCGAAGCCGCCGGGCGTCAATTGGTTCATCGCTTGTTCCAAGAGCAAATGGTGCACGTAGGTGTGCCCAGACTTGGCCGCGGTGTGGAAATTGACCGCATTGTCATCGACTGGGTAATACCCGATTGGCAGGTCCGCCACGATCAAATCGCTGGCGGGCACTAACAACCGCTCTAAGGCATCCTGGTGGACCAATTCCACCGGTACCCGTTGGAGGTCGCTGGACGTTTGCGCGATGGCTAACATGGAATCATCGTTATCCACCCCGTACGCGTCAATCTTACCAGTCACCACGCCCCTTAGCTGTGAAATCACGGCGGTTAGCAAGTTACCTGTCCCTACCGTGAGGTCCAGTAAGGTCAAGTGGGACTTGCCCTTTTCCAGCCGGGTCACCAAGTACCCCATGATGTAAGCAATCGTATCAGGCGTTAACTGATGATTGGCTTGGATTTCGTCGATGCGAATCGCCTTTAACATGGCCAGTTGCACCGCCCGCCGAACCGTTTCGCTATCAAAGCTTTGCCAATCGGCCTGTTGATAGAGGTCGGTCAGTTTGGCCACGGTCTCCTGATCAGGGCGACCGTCTTCAACTTGAACTTGTCCGTTTAAGAGGTTATCTCCCGTCTCAACGAACGCATCTAAATAAGATGTGCTTAGCGCTGCTTGTAAGGTCGTCGTCGATTCATCGAGGACCTTAAAGAGCGCTTCAGTCTGTTCTTGTGACAGCACGCTTCGCCTCCTTGTGAATTTTCCATAACACATGTATCCGCTATCTATACTACCGATTTTTCAATCGTTATTCAAGCAATCTTTGTGGCGAATCCAGTTTTCACGGCAAAGAGCGGTGCTCGGATCGCCGTTTTTTCACATGCGTAGGTGTCTGGCGTAAAATCAGTTGCGTGCTGGTTTGAAAATCCTGTTCGAGCTGGTGGGTCGTCTCCCGTCTAGCGGTCAGCCCCACGCCGACCACACTAATGAACAAACTCACACTCATCAGGAAAAATAGCGCCCACAGGGTCAAGAACCCCTGATGCCGCGCAGATCGACCAGCGTGGTTTGGGCCGGGAGCCCGGCTTGCTTGAGTTCTAATCTAACCACTCCTAACTTAAGGGTCTGCCAATGGATCGCCGTCACGTGCCGCAGTAGTGGATAATAGCCCCGCTGATGGGCGTTGGTGATCTTAAGGGTCCCGCGAGCGTCGACTCTGAGCACGGCCTCATGGTCATCGCGCTGGTCGCGGACCACTAAGACGTCATCGCTGGTTCGGACCAACCGGTAACGCCCATCTTGCTCGAGGGCCCGCACGACCTGATACCAGGCGATGGGGTCGCGTTCGATGGGGCGTAAAAAGGCCCGGTTGAGGCCACTCACCAACACGAACATCCCCGCGGCAATCATCAAGGCCAACACCGCTTCAATCAGGGTAAAGCCCTGGCGCGGCCTCATTGCGCCGCCAACCAGCGCTTCAAGGCATCATCGTGCTGGCGCCGGACTCGTTGTAGCTGGACCTGTCGTTGGTGTTCCAAGCGGTGCGTCGTTTGTAAGAAGCCCTGAGCCAGCATGACACTGGTCGCCACAACGCTCACGGCTAACAGGGCGTCGGGCAAGACCCAGCCCTGCCGGTGGTTACGCGTTTTCTGGTGCCACATAAAAGAGTGCGCCTCCTAACTGAAAGGTTTGTTTGAGCACTTGATGATTCGCCGAGCTGTACCACCGCAGCGTTTGGGCCTTGGTCGCCCCCGACAAGTAGATGGGCCAACGGCCACTGTCGCCTTGTAGGTGCAAGGTCGGTGGGATTCGCAACCGCCCCACCACCCGGTCCGTCTGGGTGGTCAAGAGCACTTGCCCGCGTTGGGACTGAACCTCAGCCGTCAGTGGCTCGTGGTGATGCAACGCGTATTGTCGTCCTGCCGTCCACATCCGCTGCCAGGCCGGCCAAAAGGCGCGTTCTACCATCAAGGCTCGATGGGGCGTGCCTTCAAAGCTCACCAGGGTGGTCAGTCCGGTCACGATGACCAAGACCAGCAGCGTTTCGACCAGCGTGAAGCCGTGCCTATTTCTCATCGGTCACGGCCCGGTCGTCGACGATCTTGATGTGTTCCTCCTGGGCGCGTTTGGCCTGGTCCGCCGTCAGGTATTTTTCCTTGGTTAGCGCCGCATAGTCCACCAGGTGGTGGCCGGGATGGTCCTCCAAGTAGGCCGTCACCTGGCCTTGGACCACCGTGACCATTGCATGGCCGTGAATCTTACTGGCCCGCTGACGTTGGTTGTTGAGGTTGGGTAAGATCACGAGAATCAATAAGGAAATAATAAATAGGACAATCGTCATTTCAACTAGGGTGAACCCCTGGCGTCGTTTAGTCATGATAGACCCCCTGTAAGTCTTGATACATCGGCAACAATAGGCTGAGATAGGCGCCCACGATCAACAGCGCCACGATGCCCAACAAGATCGGCTGTACCAGGGCCAAAGCCCGTTCCAAGCGACGAACCAGCTCCCGGTACTGCAGCTGACTAAAGGCGTGCAGCTCGCGGGCCAGTTGCGGCGGCGTGCTACCCTTACTGAGAAACACCACGACCTGACCGGGAATAAAGGGCTGTTGGCGCAACCAGCCGACCGGAGACTGCCCCACCGTCAGTTGCTGCGTCAACACCCCGGCCAGCTGGTACAGCAAGGCGCGTTGCGGTAATTGTCGCAAGACTGCCAGCATCTGCTTGACGCTCAGGCCGCTGCGCACCAATTGGCTCAGATTGGCCGTCAGGTAATAACCATAATAGGCCCGCAAAATGGGGCCCACCACCGGCACTTGTAGGTACAGGCTGGCCAATCGCAGACTGGGCTGACGGCACCACCATTTGCCGGCGAGCACCAAGCCAAGCACGCCCAGGCCGACACCCCCGCCCCACAGATACCGTTGCCAACCGGTACTCAGCGGCGCACTGGGGGCCAATCCCTGTTGTAGCTGTGGCAAGATACCCAGCTTGAGGGTCGCAAACAACCCGATCATCCCTAAAAATAGGCCCACCGGATACGCCAACAATTGCCGAAACTTTTGGCGTTGCGTCGCCAGTAAACGCAAGAACCCGGCCGCCTCCGCCAAGGATGGACCCAGGTCCCCATAGGTCGTCGTCAACCGCAACTGAAAGCACACGTTGGCCTGCAAATAGGGCGCCACCAACTCGACTAGTGGCTCGCCGTTTTGCAACCCCGTCTCAATGGCGGCCAAGTCCGCTGGAAACCGACCGGCCACGGTCCGCAAGAAGGTCACCGCTTGTTGCAGCGAAAAGCCACTGGCCAGTTGATCCGCCAGTAACTGGCAAAACCGGGCCTGCGTGGACAACGGCCACCTACCCGAACTGGAACCGTTGCGCCGTTGCCAGTGAGATTTGATTGGTACGAACTGCTTCATCAAGATGTTTTTGCCACCCTTCCGTCATGCTTGTGGTCGTCCACAAGTCTGTGCCGTGTAACATATCCAATAAGACCGCGGGACCGGCCGCCACTCGCGGTAAGAGTCGCTGATAACAGCTGGCAGTCAAGACCTGGCGCAGCTGGCTGGTCGCAATCCCCAGGTCCTGGAGGCGACTGATGGCGCCCGCCGCATGCTGGGCGTGGACCGTACTCAAGACCAAGTGGCCGCTTAACGCCGCGCGAATCGCCGCTTGAGCCGTGGCGGCATCGCGAATCTCGCCGATGATAAAGACGTCTGGGCGATGACGCAACCCTACCTTGATCAAGGCCGCATAGGTCATCCCCGCCGCCGGATTGACCTGAAGCTGCATGAACCGTGGCTCCTTGATTTCAACCGGGTCCTCCACGGTCAACACGACCGCATTGGCATTCAACTGACTGGCTACGTGATACAGCGTCGTGGTCTTCCCCGCTCCTGTGGGCCCCGCGAGCAACACCAGCCCCCGGTGACTGGCCAATGCCTGCAGTTGGGCCTGTTGTTTGGGCACCAAATACGCGTTAGTCGTTAAGGCATACGGGTAGATCAGCCGAATCACCAGCGATTCACGGTTGGCGAAATCTCCGACCGTGGAGAACCGCAACTCAATGGGCGGTGGACCCGGCCAGGTCATGGCCCCGACTTGTGGTCGCCGATTCTCACTGACCGTCATGTTCGCGTGAAATTTAAAATAGCTGATTACCTGACGGCCGCGGTCTGCGGGCAACGTTTGCCAAGCCACCAGTCCCGTCGCGTGCCGCAAGCGAATCTGGTAGCTATCGGCCTGCGGTAAAATGTAGATGTCACTAGCCGTTCGGCCCACCGCCGCGGCCAGCAGTTCGTCGATCAAAGTCTGCATGGGTCTCCTCCTCATTTGGGCGCTTTAAGTTAACTCCGTAAAAACCCCGCAGAATTTTTTATTTTTGGCAAAAAAAAGAAGACCCCCGCAGGAATCTTCTTTCGTCAAGCTAGTCTTCAACGTTTTCTGGCAAAACGGCTGCTTCATAGATATCGGAAACATCGTCGTTATTTTCCAATTCGTCGATCAGACCTTGGTACTGGGAAGCCTTGGCTTCTGGTACTTCAGTCGTGTTTTGTGGGAACATCCGCACTTCGGCCGTGTCGAGCTTGTAGCCCTTGTCTTGTAAGGCGTCCCGTACGGCAATTTCGCTCGAAGGATCCGTGTAGATCTTGAATTCTTCGTCCGTGGTTTCCATGTCGTCCGCCCCGGCGTCTAACGCATCCATCAACATCGTATCTTCATCCGTATCCAAGCCGTCACGTAAGATGACAATGTAGCCCTTACGATCAAACATGTATGAAACGGAACCCGCCGCACCGAGTGAGCCACCGTGGTGCGTGAAGGCAGAACGCACAGCCGCAGCCGTCCGGTTCTTGTTATCCGTTAAGGCAGCAACCATGATCGCTGTCCCGGCTGGACCGTAGCCTTCGTAGGTGATTTCTTCGAACTTGGCGCCACCAACACCAGAGGCCTTGTCTAAAGCCCGCTTGATGTTTTCCTTAGGCATGTTCGCTGCCCGCGCCTTGTCCATTTCCAAACGAAGTTGAGGGTTACCGTCGGGATCAGGACCACCTGCTTTTGCAGCTTGGTACAAATCACGTGAGATTTTTTGGAAGATTTTTCCACGTTTTGCATCCTGAGCATTTTTCCGGCCCTGGATGTTATGCCATTTAGAATGTCCTGACATCGTAACTCCTCTTTTCTAAAATTTTATTAGATATCCGTTCCGTATAAAACAGACACTGTTCATATTAGCACTTACTCCCGCGGCATTCAATTGTCTTGCCCATTTATTCTGTATTCAACAAAAAATGTATAAAATACACCCCACTTTGCTTTAAAACGGGCATTTTTACCTGAATAATCGAATAATTAATGCATAAAAACTGGTTTTTCAAAATAAATCTTGTATAAATAAACGAAACCGGCTATAATCAAGGGCAACAATAAAAATATTGAGGAGCTTTTATATGAAAAAGAGATTGGTCTTATTCCTTGCTCTGATGTTGACGCTGGTCATGGGCGTAAGTACTCTGACCACCACGACGGCCAGTGCCGCCAGTGACAACTCACTTGCCAAGGTTCAAAAGAAAGGGACGCTGGTCATGGGGACCTCGCCCGATTACCCGCCGTATGAATTTCAAGCCACGGTCCATGGCAAGACCAAGATCGTCGGGATGGATGTCGCCGTCGGTCAAAAGATTGCCAAGGACTTAGGCGTCAAGCTCGTGGTCAAATCCATGTCGTTTGATTCCTTATTAGTCGCCCTCCAAACGGGTAAGGTCGACATGGTCATCTCCGGGATGAACCCTACGCCAGCGCGGCGGAAGAATGTTTCCTTCACCCACACCTACTACCAAGGTGGTTACAGCATCGTCATCAACAAGAGTGACAAGGGCATTTATAAGGATAAGGATTCCTTCGTGGGCAAAACCATCGGCGCCCAGACCGGGTCGACCATGTACAACGAATCCAAAAAGCAAACCAGTGGCACGACCGTCAAAGGGATGACCTCCGTGTCCGACCTGATCTTGGCGCTACAAAGCCACAAGATCCAAGGGGTCGCCATGGAAAAGCCATCCGCCCAAGCTTACGTGGCCAACAACAAGGAACTGGCCGCCATCCCCAGCAATTTTGACTTAAGTGCTTCGGATACCAGCGCAGCCGCCGCCTTTGCCAAGGGCTCCACATCATTGGTCCAGGCCGCCAACAAGTCCGTCGACCAGATCAAGCGACAGAACCTGGTCAACAAAACCTATCTGCCCGCTGCTGGGAAATACTTAAAGACCAACACGGTGAATACCAGCATGTTACACTACTGGAAAGCCTTCTTGACCGGGGTTGAATACACCCTGATCATCACGGTCTGCTCCGTATTCTTCGGTTTCATCTTAGGGGTGCTCTTGTCTTTGGCCCGGATGGCCCGCGGTGGCGTCTTCAAGACGGCGCTCCGGTGGTTAGCCACGGCCTACGTTGAATTTATCCGGGGCACGCCAATGATGGTCCAAGTCATGTTCGTTTACTTTGGCTTAGGCCTCATCGTCAATCTACCAGCCCTGGCCTCCGGGATCATCGCCATCTCCTTGAACTCCGGGGCCTACATCGCCGAATACATTCGGGGTGGAATCAACTCCGTGGACGACGGCCAAACCGAAGCCGCACGGAGCCTGGGGATGTCCAGTGGCACTACCATGCGTTACGTGGTCTTACCCCAAGCCTTGAAGAACATCTGGCCGTCACTGGGGAATGAATTTATCACCCTGATCAAAGACAGTTCCATCGTCTCCATCATTGGGGTCTCCGAACTGATCTTCCAAAGCAACATTGTGCGGTCTGACACTTATCGGGGCGTGGCGCCGATCGCCGTCATCATGGTCATTTACTTCGTCTTGACCTTCACGGCGTCTCGTCTACTGAACTACTTCGAAAGGAAAATGCAACATGACTAAACCCATTATTGAGGTTAAAAATCTCGCCAAGAGCTTTGGCGACAACCAAGTGTTAAAAGATATCACGGAACAAGTCAATCCCGGGCAAGTCATTGTCGTCATTGGCCCTTCTGGTGGTGGGAAGTCGACCTTCCTGCGTTGCTTGAACCTGTTAGAACACCCCACCAGCGGTGAAGTTGACTTCGCCGGTGAGAATCTGACCACGCTGGATGACAAACGGGTCAACGAGCTGCGGGAACAAATGGGGATGGTCTTTCAAGGCTTCAACCTCTTCCCCAACATGACGGTACTGGAAAACATCAAGCTGGCACCCATGAAGGTCAAGCACGTCGACGATGCCGCGGCCACCAAGCAGGCCCACGAGCTCTTAAAGCAAGTCAACTTAGATGACCACGCCGACGCCTTCCCCACCAGCCTTTCCGGTGGTCAGGCACAACGGGTCGCCATTGCGCGGGCCTTGGCCATGGATCCTCAGGTCATGCTGTTCGATGAACCGACCTCTGCCTTAGACCCTGAAATGGTCGGCGAAGTGCTCAACGTCATGCAAGAACTCGCCAAGCAAGGGATGACCATGGTCGTCGTCACCCACGAAATGGGCTTTGCCAAGTCCGTGGCCGACCGCGTTTGGTTCATGGCCGATGGCTACGTCCAAGAAAACAACACGCCCGACGAATTCTTCAGTAATCCGCAAACCGATCGGGCCAAAGACTTCTTGTCTAAGATTTTAATGTAACCTGCACATTGAACGAGAGTGGGACAAAAGGCGATTAGCCGGCGAGCATTAAGGCTGATAACCGAATAATCCCGGGCTTGGATTGTTTGGTTATCAGGTTTAATGCTCGCCGGCTGCCTTTTGGCGCACGTTTCAGCTACGTAAAGGTAAATCGAAAGGAGCCTGGGAGGTTTTGCCCCAGGCTCCTTTTTTGTGCTTAATTAATCGCTCTACGGTAGGACCTACCGTTCGCCAGATAGAGGTTGGCACGCTGAAGGCGGTGCGAGCCTTATGCCAAGAAACGTGTCTCAAAGTAGCCTCATGGCTGAACCGTACGCCAACAAACAACCGCAAGCCAAAAGGCGTAGTCTCAGCCACCAATCGTGACTAGCACTACGCCTTTAAACTAACGCTTTTTAACCAGGTCTCACCTGGCAGAGCAACTGCTTATTCATGCCGCCGCTTGCGGAAACCGGTCACTCCCAGACTCCCTAACAGCAGGCCTAAGATCGCCCAGCCCGCGGACGTGTGTTCGTTGGTCTGCGGTAACTCAGTCTGTTGAGCAGCGGATGTTCCCGTGGCGTCCGGCTGAGATTGTTCAGCGGTTACGGCTGATGCTGGGGTTGCTGTAACGATTTTGGCTGCCGCCCCTGCCGTGTGAACCGCCGCAGCTGGATCCGCTTGAATCGTCGCGCCGATGCCGTTGTTGTGGCGGTCCAGTGTGGTCTGCGCACTATGCTTGGCCACAATAGCAATCGTCGCGCCGGCCCCATCCTTTTGCACGGCCCGGTCACTGATGATGTCATGAACCTCATTGCCCGGGGTCGTGGGTTTAGTTGGGGTGACTGGCTTGGTCGGCTTTTCCGGATCGGTCGGATTCGTCACGTCCGGCGTTGAAGGGTCAGTCGGGTCAGTCGGGTCAGTTGGGTCCGTGGGATCGGTGGTATTGCCGCCATCCCCGGTATTGGCCGCAACCACGTGGAGGGTTACGGTTTGGGTGACGCCACCATAGCTCAGCGTCACGGGGTAATCCCCGGCCTTCGTGGTATCCGCCTGACTCAGGTCCACCGTAATGTCCGTGACGGGTACCGCTTGGGCATTGGTATCCGTCGCACTTGCCTGGAAGTCCGCCGCAGTTGGCGTCTTGCCGCCCGCCGTCATGGTGTAGTCGCTCCCGGTCAACGTGGGGTCTACCGAGTTGATGGTCAACTTGCCCAAATTGGCGGTCCCGACCTTGTAGTTGGCATTCAACGCACTCGTATCTAATTGATAGGCATAAGTCCCCGCGGTTTCACCGGCCACCCGGGTCACGGTCAATCCTGAATCACTGACGGCCTGATCGTCGGCCCCCACAATCGTCACTACTGGCGTAGGGTCCGCTTCACCGGCATCCTTGCTGGCATCAGCGACCGTCACCGTCAGGGCTGCCGGCACAATGTCTAGGGTCGCATCAGAGCCCAAATCCGTCCAGTCAAAGTAACTGCTGGCGGGCACCTCAGCCTGGAGCCGCGCAATCGTGTCCGGATTCAAGATAACTTGGTAGGTCCCGACATTTGGCAAGGCAGCCGCTGTCAAGCCCTCTGCCGTTTGTGAGGCGTTGGCCGCAGCGGTCGGCGCCACAATCAAGTCACCGGCCTTCAAGGTGTAAACGAAACCGTCGGACAAGATGACTTGGTATTGAGATGGGTCCACGACAGGATCGCTCCCTGTGTAGGTCACCTCAGAGTACCCCGTCAGCGTGTAGGTGGCTTCGCGTTTGACGACCGTGACGATGGCGGTCGCCGAATTGCCATCGCCGTAGCTGTAGGTCACGCTGTATGTGCCCGCAACCTGAGTCACATTGTCGGCCGTGACGGGATTGCCGTTGGCATCGGTGATCTTGACCGTCAAGTCAGCCGGGTCGATTGGCGTACCGTCCGTCATTTCCGCGCTCACCACGTTATCCGTCGGCTGCCAGCCATCCCCGTACCAAACGGTCGAGTTGGCCACCTTGATGTGTGGGTCGTTTAAGACGACTTGGTAGACCCCGGTGTAGGTCGCTCCGGTGGTATCCGTCAGTGTCCAATTAAAGGAGAAACCAGCCGTGTCGGCGGGAATGGTGAACTGGCCATTCTGGTAGGTGACGCCGTTGCTCAAATTCGTCAAGACCAGGTCGTCATTGGTCAACTTGCCCACGGCCGTCTCAAATAAATCGTCAATTGACTTGAGCTGGGCGGTACTGGTAAAAATCGTCGCCGTTTGGTTCTGCGCCAGGTTGGCCTGGCCCCCCGGCAACGAGACCGTCGTCAATCGGTTGTAATCAAAGGCACTCTTCCCCACCGTTGTCGTAGCAGGCACGAACACGCCACTGAGCTGATTCCCAAAGAAGGCCTGTTTGCCAATCGTGGTCACCGCCGTGGGGGTCAGATCCAGTTGACCCGTCAAACCGTTATAGGCAAACGCGCTGGCTCCAATCGTGGCTAACTGCGTATCCGCACTGACAGCTAACGTGGTCAAATTGTTCCCAGCAAAGGCCAGGTCACCGATCGTCACCAGATTTTCCGGCAACGTCAAGGTCCCGGTCAGACCCGCGTATTCGAAGGCCCCACTCTTAATGGTCGTCAGGGCGGTGGCCTGCGTGGTGTCAATGGTTTGAAGAGCCGTATCGTAGGTAAACGCGTTGGCCCCGACCGTGGTCAAGCTGGCTGGCAAGTTGATCGTCGTCAACGCCGTGTTGGCCAGAAAAGCCTGGTCGCCAATCGTTTCCAAGCTGGCCGGTAGGGTCATGTTGGTCAGGTAAGAATCGTAAATAAACGCCGCGTTGCCAATCGTCTGCAGCTGACTGTCAGGCGCAAAGGTGACCGTGGTCAGCCCAGAAATCGTGTTGCCATCGGCATCTTTGCTGGTCATGGCGCCAAAGGCATAGTCGCCGATACTCTGCAGGCTCGCCGGTAGGTCCAACGTGGTGATTTTGCCATCGTAGGTGAAGGCGTAGTTGCCGATGCTGGTCAGCCCGTTGCCAAACGTAACGCTGGTCAGCGCCGTGTCGCCCGCAATCATGCTATCGCCGTCCGCATACGTGGAAAAGGCGTAGTCGCCGACCTGCTTCACGCCGTCGCCCAACGTCACACTGGTCAGGCTGGTTGCGCCAGCGAAGGCCGCCGTGCCCATGGTCGTTAATGTTGGAATCGACAGGGTCGTCAGGCTGGCATCGTTAGCAAATGCCATGTCGCCGATGCTTTGGAGCTGCGTCGCTTGACTGAAGTCGATGGTCGCTAAGTTGCTGTTATACTTAAACGCCGCAGTACCAATCGTCTGTAGCGTTGACGGTAAGGCCAGGGAGGTCAAATCGGTCCCCAGAAATGCCATGTCGCCAATGCTTTGGAGTTGCGTTTCCCCCAGGTTAGCTTGCGTGAGCTGACTATTGTATTCAAAGGCGCCATTGCCAATCGTCGTCACGGTGGTCGGCAGTGTCAGTGAGGTCAAGCCATCACTGACGAAGGCATTGTCCCCAATCGTCGTCAAGGTATGGTTTTCGCTGAGGTCAACCACCTGTAAGTTGCCCAGGTAAGCAAACGCGTTGGCCCCGATGGTGGTAATGCCATCGCCGATGATAACGGTCGTAACGTTTTTGTTGCGGTCTACAGAAGATGCAAAGGCCCCTGGCGCAATCGCGGTGACCTGATACGTGTTGCCATCAGCGCCGGTGACGGTCGACGGGATCACCAATGTGTCACTGGTCGCCTGACTCAATACCCCATTGATGGTCGCCGTTAACGTGGTCGCGTCATACGTAATGTCAAAGTTGCTCTGATCCGTTACCGGCGTTACCGCAGCACTGGCCATCATCGGGGCGGCCAGAGGCGCCGTGGCTGTCACCGGAGTGTCAGTGTCATCAGTGCCGTCACCAGTGGTTAGCGGCACGTCATCCAGTAACGCCTCCTCGTTCACCGGTTCCACGTTAGCTGCATCTGCCGGTGTCGTTGGGTCAGCGTTCGGTGTTGCGTCAGAAGGGGTGTCGTCCGCTGCGGGTGCTGGCGTGGTATCCGCGTCTGGATCCGCTGTGGGTTGTGCCGTCTCGGTATTGGTCTCAGGGTTGGTGTCAGTGTCAGTGTCGGTGTCGGTATCAGTGTTCGTATCGGTATCCGTATCAGCAGGCGAATCCGTATCGTTACCAGCGCTGGCATCGGCATCCTGATTCGTTCCGTCGTTTACATTGTCACTGGACGTCGACGAATCGTCGGTCGTGGTATCGGTCGTATCCGTCTTGTCCGTCGTATTTTCAGTCGTATCAGTCGATTTGTCAGTATCAGTTGTCGTGTTGGAACCGTTCCCACTTGTCTGTGAAGTTTTCAGGACGGTTGTGGTCCCCGCCGTCGCACTAGAATTGGTGGTAGTTTGGCTGGCACTGTCATTGCTTGGTGCCGTGTCCGCATGAGCCGACATATCCTGTCCGACTGCGGTTCCCAACCCAACGGCCACGACCGTAATGGCCGCGAAAACCCAGTGTTTGCCATCCTTGTACATCTTGTAATGTTGCTTCGTTTGCATCATTGCTTGCCCCTCTCACAATTGGGGTCCATTGTCCCCCAAGCCCATTTATCGTCAACTAAATGATTGGCTTCACAATCCCTCAACTTGTATTTTAGCGGTCCAATTTATCGGTGCAACTAACCGCCATTTATGAAACCATGTTAGTCGCTAAGCCTTACTAAACCGCCAACCGTTTGTCAGTCTGCTTTATTTACACTACCTGGCTGTTCACACGATAAATTTATTTACAAGTAATTCTATAACTTAGTTTGGATAGGGTCAATCGTAATTGCAAAAAAAGTTAACTATTTTAATGGAATTCAAAGTTAACTAATTGTCTAGGGGGTCAATCATTGCATTTTGCAAGGAAATCTACCTTTTTGGCCTTAAGCGTTGGCTAGGGGCTCCTAACTTTGACCGTAAGACAAAAAGTCCCGCCATCCAGCCAATTACGCTGAACGACGAGACTCATAATTATTCACTTATAGCCCAATCCATTTTCTCTGTCGAAATGACCTTACCAACTGGCGATGCCTTAGCCGAAGTCTTAGTTACTGAGCGCTGCTTACTTGGCGTACTTTTTGAACTACTAGCAGACACCCTTTTCCCCTGTGACGCACTATTGGCACAGCCACCAACAATGATGCCTAACGCTACCAAAGCCACGATTGTCTTCTTCTGCATCCTACCATCCCCTCGTCCCAGTTAAGAAATCAACTGTCGATCGACAATAAATTCATCTACTTATAATCATTAATTGAGTAAGTAATACTGTCTCCTTCACCACCTGTAACAAACTTTACATGGCCATTCCGATAGACAACAACATACCCATAACCATCAAAGCCTAACGTTTCGACTCTAACCAATTTTTTATTTTTGATTGAGTAGAACAAACTTCGAGTGGCATCAACGCTTAAGTAAGAACCCACGTGCTGTACCAAATACTTACTCCGTAATTTTTTCTTGTTGGTTGTCGATCTCCATAACGTTCGCCGATACTTGTACGTCTTTACCTTAACCGCTCTTCCGTTACGGAAGTAAATCTTGATGGGGCGATTGTCCATACTGATAATCAGCACTCTAACAATTTGATTTTTCCGGTTCTTAACCAGATAAGCGCGTTGTTGTAACGATAAGCTATCATTGACACCAACCCGATTCTTCGTTGATTTCTTACTTTGAACCTTGGTGACAAGATGTTCGTGTTTCTTCAACTTCAATAGTTGTTCCCCTGGATCACGGTACTTTCCCGCAATAAGTGTATGCCGAGCCTTATAGACCCAGCCTAACTTTCGTCCCTTTGCGGTTTCTAAGTACACATAATGCAAATTTTTATGCGTAATCAGTTCCTTGGTCGCATACAACTGCTGGGTGGTCAACCGATCGAAGACGTGAGTGATGTAAGTATACGCTTCCGTATACGCCGGCCGGTTCCAAATTCGATGACTATTTGGGTCGGCGACGTAGTATGGCTGCTTATGCGCGTACGTCCATTCGGACTTAATCGTCTTGAACGGCCGAAGAGCCTGACCGCCAACGTATCCCAAAGAATCCGGCTTTTTCTTGCCCTCAAAGCCGTGAGCTTCACTTACTGTATACCTAACGACATGATAATAAACGCCCTTAGTCGTTGTGATAATCTTGTCAATTCCAATAGTATCACCCTTCTCACTAATGTAATCGGCATATACACCGCCTTTAGTCCCAAACTCCCTTAAACTACGATAAAACTTCACCCGTTTATTTGCCATCTTATAAGCGATGTTGGGATTATTGGTTTTGGTAGAAATAATCTCTCCAACCGGCAACGCTTTCTTCACGCTACTAGTCTTAGCTGACTGAACCGGCTTATCACTGGAGCTGCTTGCTACGGCTGGCTTACTTTCGCTCGAACAGCCAGCAACGAATAACCCCAGCGTCAATGCAAGAACTAATTTACTTGTATTCTTCATTTCCCCACCCCTACCGAATATAGACACTGATCCCCTGGTAACCGACAATTGACTGATAGTTCACTGAATTTACTGATACGACCACCCTCACGAATTTGCCTAGATGGGGTCAATTGATATTGCTCTTTTATTCACATGAATTCATCCGTGACATCCCTTGATTCACGACTATCCCCGCACGCATCAGCCTGATCGCCAATTCTTTCTAATCATCAGTATCCCAATAAAATCGAATTATTACATTTCTTATATTGCGCCTCCCTTAAACTAATTGCAAGATAATATGACAAAAACATTTCAAAAGTTGACTGTTTTAATAGCCGGTTATTTGACTGCCCCTATATCTCTACTAACGAAATTCAAGAGAATTTGATAACCCCAGGTGAGCATCCTTAAGAAAAAAATAGCATTTCTCTTTAAACAAAAAAGCCCGAGACATCTGTCCCGAACTCATTCATCCTTAATTTTCCTGGCGAAACGTGTGGTGCCCTAGTAACACCAGCAGGCCGACGACCACTTCGGCAACGCCGGCGAACATGACCACGCCCAGACCGCTGCGACCAATCGTCGTGAGCAACTGATTGACGGCTTGACTATTGCCGCTCAACACCAGTGGTAAGCCAAAGTAACCGGCCAAGCCGACCAGCCCGGTCAAGAGACCGCCGAGCGCCAATCCCGGCCCGAGGCTGGCAAAAACGTGGCGCACGCTCAGCGCGTAGAAGAAGGTGACGACCATCAGCATGAGTGCCGCCAGCATGACCCAAAAATTCAGCTTTCTAGCCCGTTGAACCTGCACAGCAGCTTGGGACATAGCCGACGTGTTAAACGCCGCCTTCGCCCGTTTTTGGGCCGTTGTCGCCATGCTAGCAATCAACTTGCTAGAAGCCGTGACCCCCATCGCCTGCGCCTGGCTGCTCACCGCTGTGGTCAGCTCCGACGTATCCACGCTCGCACTCGTCGTGTCCCCGTACAGTTGCGCCACCCCGACCGCTAAATACGGCTGGGCAATGCTCGATGTGATGGGCGCACCCGCGACACCGAGGTTTTGCAGGTCATCGTTCAACCGATTGATGATCTTCTCACCAAAGCTCGACCGGGAAACGACTCCCGCCGTGTAGGTCGCGTTGAAGACCGTCACGCGCAGACCGACCGTGACCGTCAGCAGTAAGATGAGAAACGCGACCCACCGCGCCAATGCTGGCCGCCGTTGATAGCCCGTCGCTGGTGGGGCCGATTGTTGTTGCGGTGCCGGTTCTTCATTGGCGTGATAGCGCGCCATCCGACTATTTTCACTCATAAGAACCACCTCCCGTTACCCAATATAATTTGCTTATTATTGTAGCACATCTGAGTTTCACTTAGATTAAGTCTACGTTAAACAGAGAAAAATTTATGTTTTGCAGCAAAGCGTGGGCCAACAGGCGGTCAACCCCAGCTTAACGACAAACAAAAAGGTTTTGGCACCACGTCCAAAACCTTTGTCAAAGACCCTATTTCGTCGAACTCCGCTTCATTAACCCGTAAGGCAAGATGACGGTGTTCTCTTCAACTGTTTCGTTATTCATGAGCTTGGTCAACAAGCGCATGGCCACGGCCCCAATATCATAGAGGGGTTGCGTGATGGAACTCATCTTAGGCCGAACCAGTTCGGTCAGCTTGGTGTCGTTGCTGGTGATGACTTCAAATTCACCCGGAACGTCCACCCCAGCGTCGGTCAAGCCGTTCATGACCCCAGCGGCCAATTCATCGTCGCCGACAAAGGCCGCGGTAGCGCCCACCGCACTCAAGGCAGGTTCCAAGGATTGACCAGCCTTGTAAGTGTAATCTGTTTCAAAGACCAGCTTGTCGTCGTAAGGGATCCCGGCGTCTTTCAAGGCCTTCTTGTACCCTTTCAACCGATAATCGTGGTTGATGGCTTCATCCATGGGCCCGGAGACGAAGGCAATCTTTTGGTTGCCATGGTCGATCAGGTTCTTCACGGCTTCCGCAACCGCCGCCACGTAATCGATGTTGACGCTAGGTTGCGCCTTTTCCGAATCCACGGAGCCGGCCAAGACGACTGGTGCCTTAGAGCGCTTGAATTCTTCGCGCAATTCGTCGGTAACTTGGTTGCCCATGAAAATGATACCGTCGACTTGCTTGGCCATCAAGGTGTTCAAGACTTGAACTTCCTTGCCGCCGTTTTCATCGGAGTTGGTTAAAATGATGTTGTACTTGTACATCATCGCAATATCATCGATCCCCCGAGCGAGCGATGAGAAGTAGATATTGGTAACGTCGGGGATAATAACTCCCACAGTCGTCGTCTTCTTACTTGCCAGTCCCCGAGCAACAGCGTTTGGCCGATAGTCCAGCCGGTCAATGACCTCTAAAACTTTCTTGCGTGTCGCTGGCTTAACATTAGGATTCCCATTGACCACCCGTGAAACGGTGGCCATGGAAACCGCTGCTTCGCGAGCCACATCGTAAATTGTTACAGTTTGTTTTTCCATAGCGATAGCCCTTTCTTCCGTGTTTTGATTTGTTTTCATTCGTTTTCAAGCAACTTGACCAGTATACAGAAAGTCAATCAGGGACGCAACATTGAAAACGCTTTCAAATCAAAGAATACCTTAATTTCATTGAATTTTCAAGGCACATCTCTCCATATGGTGCAACCTTCGTGGTGGACATGGTTTACTATAGGTCACTTTAAGCGCGTTGTTAAGCCATTTACAGAAAATGGGCTGAGTGGTCAGGTGATAAAATTTAATTCGAAAATTTTCGGCGGTCTTCGTGAAAATCCCGATGGTTTCCGCCCTCGGAATCTAAGTAGCGCTATGCTATAATTAACACATCTTTTAAAGGGGTGATTGAATGACTAAACTCGAACAGATTCAGCAATGGACAGCACAGCACCACGCCAGCATGACTTATCTCAGCAATCCCAAAACGATCCAGTACTTAACTGGCTTTGGGAGCGACCCGATCGAGCGGGTACTGGCACTCGTCATCTTCCCGGACCAAGACCCGTTCATCTTTGCACCCGCCTTGGAAGTCGAAGTCATTAAAGAAACCGGCTGGCAATTCCCAGTCATTGGCTACCTAGACCACGAAAACCCTTGGGCGATGATTGCGGATCAAGTGAAGCAACGCCACGTGGACCCCACCCACATCGCTTTGGAAAAGGGTCAGCTACCAGTGGCCCGGATGGAAGCGTTGGCCGCACAATTCAGCGACCCCCATTTCGACCTGGACATCACCAGCTTCATTGAACACATGCGCCTAATCAAGTCGCCCGAAGAAATCAAGAAGCTAGAAATCGCCGGCAAATGGGACGATTTCGCCTTTGAACACGGCTTTGCGGCGGTTAAAGCCGGCAAGACGGAACAATCTGCCGTCGCCGAACTGCAATACGCTTTAATGAAGGAAGGCATTATGGAAATGTCCTTCGGCAGTTTGGTCCAAGCCGGGGCGCACGCCGCTGAACCTCACGGTGCCACCAACGCCACGAAATTCGAAAACAACGAATTGGTCCTGTTTGACCTGGGGACCGTATACGATGGTTACATTTCTGACGCATCGCGGACGGTAGCCCTAGGGACCCCTACGGCCAAGGAAAAGGAAATCTACGACGTTTGTCTGGAAGCCCAATTAACGGCCCAAGCCGCCGTTAAGCCTGGCTTGACCGCTGCCGAACTCGACAAGATTGCCCGCGATATCATCACCAAGGCCGGCTACGGCGAATACTTCATTCACCGCTTAGGCCACGGCATGGGCATGAGTGATCACGAATTCCCATCCATCATGGCGGGCAACGACCTGGTCTTAGAACCAGGCATGTGCTTCTCTATCGAACCAGGTATCTACATCCCTGGTGTGGCCGGTGTCCGGATTGAAGACTGTGTCCACGTCACGGAAAACGGCAGTCTGCCATTCACCCATACACCTAAGGAACTGACTTACGTGGGTTAACGCTCACCCAACTGCCTTTTGGCACATGTTTCGGTCACTGAAGGTTGTAAAGCTGGAAATACTGTTAGCATGCGACTCATGGCGTTAAAAATAGTCGTTTACAGCCACATGATGCGAACTGGTCGCCTACCGTTCGCCAAATATGGGTTGGAACGCTGGGGCGGACGGGTCGAGCCAAAGAACGGTCTCGACGCCTCGCTTTGAGCCGGAAAACACGTCTCAAAGACGCCAGTTGTCTAAGCGGCATGAACCGCGCCGCTAAGACAACTCCCACGGCTGAACCCATATTTGGCGAACTCTCGGCTAAGGCAGAGCTTACCAGCAACAGTCGTCTTAACCCTAGATAGTAGTTGCATTGACGCCTAGCCTTTCATTAACGCAATGTTGCTGATAAACGTCAACCTTGCCGGAGGCAGCCAGGGTGGAACCGTTCTTTAGAACAGGTCCCACCCTAGCCTGACGTAGGCGACTAGTTTCGTCAGAACACCGTCGTTACGGCAATCAGCGCGTTAATTTTACTTTCAATCTTCAGTCAATCATTTAAAGTTGAACGCATAAGGGTCTGAGATATTGGTCTCAGGCCTTTTTATTGTCTTTATCTTTTTACTGACCGCCTTACCGTTCACTAGATCTGAGTTGAATTGCTGAGGGCGCCGGGTCGAGCCCAAGGGCGGTCTCGGCCCTACCGCCGCACCAGACACAAGCACCCCAGTCCAAGGGCAGAAAAAAAGCCACAGCCGGGGCCGTGACTTGTGAGAACTTGTTTAAACTGGTTTGTCCGCTGATGGTTCGTCGGTAGCGGGCTTTTCGTCGTTCGCTGCTTCATCAGTGGCGTCGGCAGCCGCATCCGTTGTGTCCGTGTCGGCGTCTTCGTTAGGCAGGTCACTAACGTCATTGCTGCTTAACACGATGTCATCATCAGCGTCGTCAGCCGTGTCATCCTGGCTGGCATCTTGCCAAGCCGGGGCATCACTCTTGCCCGCCAAGCGGTCGTCTAAAGCGGCCTTGAAGTCGTCGGCGGCATCTGCCGCGTAAAACGCGTAATCCACTGCACGATCCTTGAACGCATTGTACCGGTCACGAGCGGCATCCTTCAACGCTTCACGTTGTTCCAAATCTAGCGTGTGATAAGCCGCGTAGGCCACGCCACCCAGTACCAGTCCTGCTAATAATTTGTGTTTTGCCATCTTCATGACTTCCTTTCCGTGAATCACTTAGTCTTTCGTCTTCCGGTTCTTGTACAAATCAAACGCGGTCTTGCCCACGCGAGCAGCCAGCGATGTCTTGGCTGTGGTCTTAGCGGTCTCTCCCACGCGGTCGGTCAGTTTGCGGGTCGCGGTGTTCAAATCAGAAACACTCTCGCCCAGATCAGCGGCGGCTTGAAATACCGGATCAATCGTCGCCACCTTCTTATTCACGTCCTCCAACAGCTCGTTGGCATTGGCCATAATATCTTCGGCCTGGTGACTGATGACATCCACATCCGACGTCATCGTCTTCATTGAGCGATTGACCTCACTCAACGTTTTATTCATTTTTACTAAGAACATGCCAATGAAGAGAACCAAGATTAGAAACGCAATCGCTGCAATCAGGCCCGCTACTTGTCCACCGGTCATGACAACCCCTCCTTGTGCTCGTTACTTACCAATAGAATAGCATTCTCAGCGCTTACACGCAATTAATACCCCGATTCTAATTGGTTTTCTTTGACAAGACTAGTAAAATAAGGGTTACGGCGCCGCGGATTCCCAATTGGCGGCGACCCTATTTTGCAAAGGAGGCTCGTCTCGTGACGGACCTAATCACCACTTCAGCCACCTCTTCCAAATGGCTGCAACACTACTTAAAATCATTTGATTGGGAAAAGGTACTTCACCTGATTACCAGTCGGTTTCTCAGTCTGCTATTTTTAACGATTCTATTTCTGGTCATCAACGTGGTTGGTCGCTGGATCTTGAATCGCAGTTTCAAACGCTACCTGACGCCCAAGGATGGCGCCAACAATCGGCTCCAAACCATCAGCATGTTGACGATGAACCTCTTTCATTACACCGTCATCTTCTTTTGGGCCTACGCCATGCTGTCGACTTTGGGAGTACCCATTGGCACGCTGGTCGCTGGGGCCGGAATCTTCAGTCTGGCTTTAGGGCTGGGTGCCCAAGGCTTCGTCAGCGACCTGGTCACCGGGATTTCCATTTTGCTAGAACAACAATTTGACGTCGGCGATACGGTCAAAATTGGGCTAATTGAGGGCACAGTGTCCGCCATGGGCCTGCGCACCACACAAGTCACGTCGGCCGATGGCACGGTCAACTTCATCCCCAACCGCAATATCACCATCGTGGCCAACCGGTCGCGCAACGATATGCACGCGACCATCAACATCCCCATCGCCTCCACCACACCCGTGGAACAGCTACCGGCGATCATTCACGCGACCAACGCCCGCCTGTTGCCAGAGCACCCGAGCGTCATCAGCGAACCGATCATTACCGGTGTCGTGACCCTGCCAACGGGTGAATTGGTCTATCAGGTCAATCTCGTCGCCAAAAACGGCAGTCAGTTCAAGCTCCAGGCCACCTTCCTGACGGCCTACCTCAAGGCCATCCGCGAGGCCGGCATCACCCTGCCGACTCACGCGCCGCTCACTAACAAATAAACCAGTAAAAAAGTGATCACTGCCCAATCCGGGTGGTGATCACTTTTTGCTTCATGTTTAACTGATGGTTGAAAACCACAAATTGGCTAGAATCATGGTTACCATGCGATTCATGGCGCTAGGATTAGTTTTTGACCGCGTCATACTGGAAATTGCCCGCCTACCGTTCGCCAAATAGGGGTTGGTGGACCGAGCCAAAAATCGCGTCTATATCCGCCACATGGCCGAAACGGGCACCCACACAATGGTTCTGGTACAACGGACACTACCGTGGGCTTAGGCTCACTGCCACGTTGCTGACCAGCATCTCTGTAGCCGAGAGTTCGCTAGCTAGGCGTTCAGCCGTGGGAGTTTCCTTAGCGGCACGGTTCATGGCGCTTAGGAAACTGACAACTTGGAGACGCGGGTTACCGGCTCCAAGTTGAGGTTCAAGACCGCCCTTTGGCTTGGACCGGCGCCCACCGCGTACCGACGCCTAGCTAGCGAACGGTAAGGCGGCGGTATCGCCCATGTTGCCTAGCAGTAACCACAGTTAGCGGTCGAGCCGCCACCAGTCGATGGTGCTGAACATGACCAGCACAAATAAAATCAAAAACGACCAGTAGCTCCCCGCACCAGTGGCGGCCATGATGGCCAGCCCAATGGTAAAGAGCCACAAAATACCGATTAAAATGCCAAGCACTACTTTCACCAGGGATTCCTCCTCATCTCACCGTTAGGGCCTAACTTTCCGACAATTGACCTTCATCAGTCAAGGCCGTCACGGTGTAATGATTATCTAAGTTATGCGCTAAGTAATTCACGCGTTTTAAAATTTCTCGCCGCGTGATAATCCCTTGAAAAACGTTTTGGTCGTTTAACAACGGAATAAAGGGCTCGTCGACCATATAGTTCAAAATCGTTTCGAGCTTCTTGGGATCATCGACCCAATGCTCGACGGGTAACATCGCATCAGCTACCGTATATTGGCTGAGCTGTTCAACCGCAGCGCCCGGAACGTGCAGCAATTTATCCGTAATTGCCGCCAGCGAGATCATGCCTTGCAGGTGGTCATCGGCGTCCAGCACGGGAATCCGGCTGTAGCCCACCTTCGAGAGCACCAATAGCGCATGCTCTAGCGTGTTGGTCGCCGTGACATTGGCGACCACGTCCGCTGGAATCACGTAACTCTTGGGGTCGTCTAGCAGTAACTGCTCCACAGCAGCGTCAATCATACGTTACGTCATCCTTTCTGGTTGCGTGTAAACGTAAATTTCAAATCTGGCACGGGCTGGGCATCGCGGGTATAATACTGCACGACCCACGCAGTCGGTGTCACGGTAATCAGCGCGCAGGTGCCGCCTAGTTGCCGGTATTCGCCCCGTGGCTGACTGATGCTACCGGGGTTCACGAAGACGTGGCCCCCAGCCTCTTGTGCCGCCAGCTCATGGGTGTGGCCAAAGAAGACCAGGTCGGCCTGCTCTTGATCCGCGTGGAGCTTGAGCTTGGTCAGATCCCAATGGACCTCATCATAGTGGCCGTGCGTCAACAAGACCTTACAGCCATCCACCGTGGGCGTTTGCACCAACGGCAGTTGACTATCAAAATCCATGTTGCCCTGGACCACGTACGCATCCTTGAACCACGGGTCATCGGCCGTCATTTCCGAATCACCACAGTGAAAAATGGTATCCGGTTTTAACGCCGCCTTTAGACTCACCAAAATGTCGCGGTCGCCGTGATTATCACTGATTACCAGCCAACGTGTCATGTTTATTCCTCCCACCACTCATCGAATTGCGGTAACATTGCCGCCGTGGCCTTGGCGCGGTGGCTGTGCTTATTCTTCAACGCTAGACTCATCTCGGCAAACGTCTGCCCGTCTTCGGCGACGTAAAACAACGGGTCGTAACCGAAACCGTCATGGCCGCGCGGTGCCGTTAAAATCTCACCACGAACCTCACCCGTCGCGACCAGTTTCTTGCCGTTGGGCTTGATCAAGACCAGCGACGTGTGAAAGGCCGCGCCCCGTTTGGCTTGCGGAACACCTTGCAGGTTCGCCAGTAATTTGGCATTGTTCTTGGCGTCGTCATGGTCACCGGCGTACCGGGCAGAATAGATCCCCGGTTCACCGTTCAGGGCGTCGACCATCAGGCCAGAATCATCAGCCAAAACCGGCAGCTGGGTCTGTTGCGCCACCGCCGTCGCCTTGAGCGTCGCGTTTTCCGTAAACGTCTGCCCAGTTTCTGCGACCTGTTTCAAATCGGGAAAATCTGCCAACGTTTTGACCTGCAGGCCCTTGGGTTCGAAAATCGCACGAAATTCGCGGGCCTTGCCCGGGTTGTTGGTTGCAATGACTAAGGTGTTTGCCATAAGTTATTCTGCCTCCTGGGAAGTGTCTAAAACGGACTCGGATAAATGGTGGACAGCCTTTGGAGCTAAGTCCAACCATTCACTCGCTAATTGATTAAACTGCGCAACGTCTCCTGTCGTGTAGTAGGTCGCCGTGACCGGGTCCCCACTGGCGTTCAACGCGTGTTGTTGCTTTAAAATCTCAGCAGCCTTTTGGGCGGCAGCGACTCCCGGGTCGATTAAGGTGACGTCCGGGCCGACCGCCGCTTGAATGGCGTCGCGCAAGAGTGGAAAATGGGTACACCCCATGACCAGCGTATCGATGCCAGTCCCCTGCAGTGGTGCCAGGTTCTGCGCCACAATCTCGCGGGCGTGGGCTGAATTCAAATCATTTTGCTCCGCCAAGGTCACCATCTGCGGACAAGCCACGCTAATGACTTGGCTTTGGGCATCCGCCGCCAAAATGTCGCGCTGGTACTGACCGCTATTGACGGTGCCTTCCGTGGCGATGACCCCGATCTGATGATTCTTCGTGGTCTGAACCGCCATGCCCGCCCCGGGGGCAATCACGCCGACGACCGGGACTGGTAGCTCCGCTTGCATTTGGCTCAAGGCCGCAGCCGTGGCCGTATTACAGGCAATGATAAATAACTTCATATGAGCCTGTTGCCGTAAGTAAGTGGCAATCTGCCGGGTGAACGTTGTCACTTCTTCTGCCGACCGGGGACCGTATGGCAGGCGTGCCTGGTCACCCAAAAATACCGTGTTCTCAGCAGGCAAGACCCGCTGAACTTCTTTTAAAACCGTTAAACCGCCGACTCCTGAATCCATGAGGCCAATCGGATCTGTTTGCATGAATCAACGCTCCTTCTCGATGTTCTTGAATCTCCATTATCGCCTTTTTATGAACCGGTTTCAAGTTTCACACTAGTCAATCTGCCCGGTTAGTCCTAAAAAATGCCTAAAATTTAGCAGATTGTCATATTTGTAAAAAAACTACGGTATAATGGTCACAGAACTGAAACGGAATGAAGGAGCCAACCATCGTGAAAAATTTATATCAAACCGTCATGGCCGATGCCGACGGAGCCGCTAATTTCCCGCAAATGCTGATTCGTGAAGCCCTCCTCCCCGAATTGTTGGGCGACGACCAGGGGGCCATCAGCTACTGGGCTGGCAAATCACTGGCCCGGCGCTTTCCTCTGGGCAACCCCAAGGACGCCGCGACTTTCTTTAGCCAGGCCGGTTTTGGCACGCTGACCTTAGTCAAACAGACTGCGCAAATGACGCGCTGGCAGCTCAGCGGCGCGCCCGTCAAGCTCCGCAAACAAGTCGCTGGTGAAGACGACTTCACCCTAGAGGCCGGTTTCTTGGCCGAAATGATGGCCCAACAGCTGGGTGTGGCCGCCGAAGCGGAGCTGGTCGACTCCCCTCGCAAGCTGCAAGCCACCACCGTGACCTTTGACGTCTACACCGACCCCGACGACGTCATCCCCGACTACGATGCGCCGGAACCTCTGGCCATCGTTCGCCCGGATACGCCAGACGCGGACTAGACGGGTCACCAGTCATTTCATTGCATTAAAAAAGCGGTTGTCACAAAAAAATGTGACAACCGTTTTTTAATGTCTCGTTAGGCCTCAACGTATTGGTCTAAGATCTTCTTCAATTGATCCTTGGAGTGGTAGCCCACGATGGAGTCGACCACTTGGCCATCCTTCTTGACTAACAAGGTTGGGATGCTCATGATGCCAAAAGATTGGGGTGTGTTCGGATTAGCGTCAACGTCCATCTTGTTGAAGGTCACGTTGTCCATCTCATCGGCCAGTTGTTCCACGACGGGTGATTGCATCCGGCAAGGACCACACCAAGTTGCCCAAAAATCAGTCAGCGTGACACCCTTTGCTGTGTCTTGTTCAAAGGTCTTATCAGTTGTTTCTGCTACTGCCATACCTATTGCCTCCCTCTCAAATTATCGACTATATTTCTAAGTCTAACAGAATATTCTAAAATCACAACTAAATTGCTTACAATTTATTAGTAGTTTCTGCTTATTACTTAAACCGGACAACCGTAGAGCCGTCCCCGCCGGCATTGGCGGGTGAAAAGCCGAAGCTCTTGATGCGGTTGTTGCGCTTCAGGTACTCGGTGACCCCTTTACGTAAGGCCCCGGTGCCCTTGCCGTGAATGATCGTCACGGACGGGTAACCGGCCAGCAGGGCGGAATCAATGTAACGGTCCACCTCGGCCATGGCCTCTTCGTAGCGGTGCCCCCGCAAGTCCAAGGTTGGCGACATGCCGCTAGAGCCACTGCGTTTGACACTGGCCCGCGGTTGCTTGGCCGACTTGGCCGGGTCCTTGGTCTTTTCCAGGTCGTTGTTGGCGATCTTCATCTTCAAGATGCCCAGTTGGACCTCCCAATGGCTATCATCCAGCTGCTGCATCAAGACCCCGATTTGCCCATAAGACTTGACCAGCACGCTGTCGCCCTTGTGGAAGTCCAGCTTGGCCTTTTCGCGCCGCAGCACCCGGTTTTTCTTCAACTTGGTGTCTTGTTGTAAGGCGTTCAAAGCCCCCTGAGCCGCAATCAACTCGTCTTCCTTGACGACGCTCTTGCCGGCGGCCAACTGCTTCTTGCGCAGGTCAGAAATGATTTGGTTGGCCCGCTTCCGGGATTCATCGACCAACCGGTTGGCGTCCCGTTTGGCATCTAGCATCAGTTGATCCTTTTGGTGCTGGTAAGCGTCAAATTGCTTTTGCAACTGGTCGTGGACCTCGTTGGCTTCGGCCAGTTGGGTCCGCAGACTCTCGGCATCCTGGTCTACCCGGCGTTTCTGCTCGGTCAGATCAGAGATCATGGCGTTCAGGTCCTGACTGTCTTGGTCAGTCAACCCCCGCGCCGCATCGACGACTTGTGCCGGCATCCCCAGCCGCGCCGCAATGTCTAAGGCATTACTGCGCCCGGGAATCCCAATCAACAGGTGATATGTTGGCTGTAGGGTCTCGCCGTTGAACTCCATGCTGGCGTTGATGGTATCCGGCCGATTGTACCCGTAAGCCTTCAGCTCCGGATAGTGGGTCGACGCCATCACGTAGCTGCCCAGCGTCCCGATTTCATCCAAAATGGCGATGGCCAAGGCGGCCCCTTCTTGGGGGTCGGTCCCGGCACCCAGTTCATCGACCACGATCAAACTGTGTTCGTCGGCCTGTTTCAAGATGGCCACGATGTTTTCCATGTGCCCAGAGAAGGTACTCAGGCTTTGTTCGATGGATTGCTCATCTCCAATATCCGCGAAGATATCGTGGAAGACGCCAATCACACTGTTTTCATTGGCCGGAATAAAGAGCCCGGATTGGCCCATCAACTGGACCAACGCCAACGTCTTTAACGTGATGGTCTTCCCACCAGTGTTGGGCCCGGTCACGATGATGGCCTTATAGTCCTTGCCGATGGCGATGTCGTTGGCGACGACCTTCTTTTGGTCGATCAACGGGTGCCGCGCTTGCCGCAAGCTGACCTGGTTGGCCACAGACAATTGTGGCTCCGTGGCCTTCAGGGCGTGAGCGTACTTGGCCTTGGCGTTGATAAAGTCAAAATGACCCAGGATTTCTGAATTCCGCAGAATTTCGTCCTGGTATGGTTCCAATAAGGCCGTCAGTTCCGCCAAGATGCGTTGTTCTTCATGGCGTTCGTCGATTTGATTTTGCCGCAAGCGGTTGTTCAAGCCCACGACGGCTTGGGGTTCGATAAACAGCGTTTGCCCACTGGCACTTTGGTCGTGGACGATGCCGCCGAAGTGTTGCTTGTATTCGGCGCGGACCGGGATCACGTAGCGTTCGTCTCGAATCGTGACGATAGTTTCACTCAAATACTTGGCGTCCTTGCCGCGCGTGTATTGGTCCATCGCCGTGCGAATCGCGGCTTCCGTTTGGGTAATGTGTTGGCGAATCTGTTTCAAAGCGGGTGAGGCCTCATCCGTCAACCGGCCGTCGCCTTCTAGAGAAACGCGCAACCGGCGCGTCACGTCGGGCAAGGTCACCAGTTCCTTGACTTCGCGGTCAAGGCGCCGCAACGCCACTTCCTTTTCGGCCAGGTCGCGGAAAAATTTTGCGACTGACCCCGTCGTCCACAGCACCCGGCTGATCTGGGCCAATTCCAGCCCGTTCAGCGCGGCTTCCATGGCCAACCGGTGTAAATGGGGCCGAATATCATCCAACTTGGGCAGGGGAATCCCACTTTCCAAGCGGTAAATATCCGCACCATCCCTGGTTTCATCCAACCAGATCTGGAGTTGTTTGGCATCGGCCGTGGGCGCTAACTTGGCCAGTTCGTGTTGGCCAGCAGCGGAGACCAAGTAGCCCCGTAAGGCTTGCTTGATGCGGTCGTACTCCATAATTTTTAAAGTTTTTGAATTCATTTGGGTCCTCCCGAATTGCGTTTAATTCGATGTGTGTTCCGTTAGCCACCAGCTAAAGACCCGCTTGGACAAGATCGGCGTTTGCTTCACGATCCACTGCGCCACTGGTGACGCTTGATAACTGCTCTGAAATCCCGAAATCGGGACCAGAATCAATAAATTTAACGTTAAAAAAATCACCACGTAACGGATGGCCAGATTGATAAGGCCCCCGGCCAGCGAGTTCACCTGATGGATCACCGGCAGCCAGGTCACCTTGTTGAGGCTATAGGCGACCCGGTGGACGATGAAAAAGCCCACCATCAGAATCGCCGAAAAAGCCAGGCCGTTTAAGAAAAAGGAACTACTCTGCCCGGCCGTCACGGCACTGACCGAACTGTTGAGCGACAAATTGCCCACAAATTGGCCAATGCCACTGGCTAACGGCTTGGCACCCAGCCGCGCGGCAATCCACACGACGATGTAACCAATCGTGTTTAAGATCTGCAAGACCAGCCCGCGCCGGTATCCGCGCCGAAAGCCCAAAATTAAGACGGCCAGAATGATTAAGCTTAAAACCAAACTATTCCTCCGTTTCCGTCGAATCCGGTTGGGTGTCATCATCGTGGTCATTTGCCGCCGCCATCTTTAGTTGATCCGAGATGGCATTGAACGCCATCAAGATGGCCGCGTCTTCTTTACTGATGTTCGGTGACAGTTCCTTGAGCTGCGTGAACTGTTGGTTCAGCACCTCGGTGACTGCCCGCATGTGTTCGTCTGTTGCTTGGCCGACGATCGTGTAACTTTTACCCGCAATAACGGCTTTAAAGCGGTGTGTTTCTTCAGTCATTTTAAAATTCCCCCTGTTTGGCACAACGCCTTATTTTACCATTAAATGGTAGGCGGCCGCACGTTTTGCCGCTTAAAATGCTTGTAAGATTGTCAGTTCCGACTGAAACTGTTTTTTTGCCAGGACGTTTGTGCTAGTTGGCCGCCGCCCGTTCGCCGTGTCAGTGACGTGGATGAAACCAGTTGCCTGCGGCTGCCAGCTGGAACGCGGTGAGCGGGTCAAACCGCATAGGACGACAGGACGGTCTTGATGCCCTGCCGTAGCCGCAGCCCACGTCTTAAAATGGCTTCATGGCCGAAACGTGTACCAGCAGCCAACATTGGCCCAGTTGGTACCGGCAGCCTCAGTCGCTATCAGCGGCCATCATCGTCTAACGCTGCAGCGTGTCACTACCACTGCCGGAGGAGGCCAGGGGTGGAGCCAGCTGTGTCGACGGTGTTGGCCGAGGTATTTTCTCGGCCTACAGCGTGGGGCGACTTGGGAGACTGGCGGTTTTGTGCCAGGCTTTCAAGCGAGCCGGAAGACCGCTCCTCAGGCTGGAGGCGTCCCCCATAGCAGGCGGAACCCCTGGCAGCCGCAGGCAGTGGTAGTGGCCGCATTGCAACCGTTAGCGAACGGGAGACGGCCGTGAAATTTTTCGTAGCAAAAACGAGCCTAGGACAAAACTTCCCAGCCCCGTCGCCTTCCTTTACATAGCTGAAACGTGCGCCAAAAGGCAGCCGGTTCCGCCTAAAACTGATAACCAAACAATCCAAGACCAGGATTATTCGATTATCAGCCTTAATGCTCGCCGGCTAATCGCCTTTTAGCCCACTCTCATTTTTCGTAGCAAAAAGGACGGAATTTCTTCCGTCCCCGCGTTGAAACTGACTAGTCTTTTTTGCCGGCGTTAGGATCAATGGTCCCGTCAGCTAAGAAGGTGTTCAGTACGGATTCAACCATATCCCATTCTTCGTCGGACTCAATTAATTGTAAGTCGCCACCAGATGGGTTAGCTGGATCATCGTCTTCTGGTAAGGCGTAGGCTTGGATATCAACTTCCTCGTCGTCGCTCTTGCCAGATGGGTAAATCAAGATGTATGACTTACCAAAATCGTCAGATTCAAAGGTAAACAGGACATCGTAGAGTTCTTCATTACCATTTTCGTCAACTAATGTGATTTGTTCTTGGTCTTCGTTCATGGGAAACCTCACTTTTCTTTAGTCAGCTTGCCGTGGCGATCCAGATAGTTCTGGAGAATCAACCCGGCAGCTAATTTGTCAATAACTTTTTTGCGTTTACGACGGGACGTATCCGCTTGTTCCACTAACATACGCTCCGCCTCAACGGTTGTCAACCGCTCGTCTTCAAAGTCGACGGGCAGGCCGAACTTTTCCGTTAGCATCTCACCGTAGTGTTTGGACGCTGCCGCCCGCGGTCCTAACGAATTGTTCATGTTCTTGGGTAACCCGACCACAAAGCCTTGGACTTCGTGGGTGGCCACCAGCTCCGCGACCCGGTCCAAGCCAAAGATTTGTTCCTCTTCTTTGATTGGAATGATCTCGATGCCTTGTGCCGTCCACCCGAGGGCGTCGCTAATCGCAATACCCACGGTGCGAGACCCAACATCTAACCCCATTAATTTCATGAAGGTTTCACCGGTCCATTCTGATTCAGGTAAACCCGCACGAGTTCTTCGATGATCTCGTCACGCTCGTGTTTCCGAATCAAGTTCCGGGCATCATTGATCCGCGGAATGTATGCAGGATCGCCCGATAGGAGGTAACCGACAATCTGATTAATTGGGTTGTAACCCTTTTCCTCTAGTGCCTGATAAACCGTTACCAGTGTATCGTGGACGTCCTTTGGTTGGTTAGCGCCAAAGTCAAAATACATCGTTTTGTCTAATGAACTCACTATAAAACACCCCCGCACTTCCTCACTTAGCCTCAATTTTACTCGATTACCGGTCAAACTACAACGGACTTACGCAATGTAATCTATTCGTAATACGACTGGTACGAAGGGAGCCGCCCAATTGAGCTGCTCCCCTCCACTAAGCCATTCTTTAGTTTCAATTGCTGGTCAGTGTTACTCACCAGGTTAACCCAGTTAAATATATTACCAGTGTAACAGAGTTTTTCGCTGTTGCAAGTAACTCGTCACGCTAGTCTTGCGCAGCCAACCAGTCGGCCGCTGCGGCCATGGCGTCTGGCAAGCCTGCAGGATTCTTCCCCCCGGCTTGGGCCAGGTTGGGACGACCGCCGCCACCACCGTTGATCTTCGGTGAAATGGCCTTAATCAGGTCGCCGGCCTTGACTTGCTTTTGCTTGTCCGCGCTCACAGCGACGATCAAGTTGGCCTTGCCATTGACCTCGGCTCCTAATACTAACACATCAGACAGGGCTTGGTCACGCCAAGTGTCTGCCAATGCCCGCAGCTGATCCATCTTGGAAACTTGCACGGTCCCGCTGATCAACTTGTAGTTACCGGCCGTTGCCACGTTGTCAAAGACAGCGCTGGCTTGTTGGCTCGCCAATTTGCCTTCTAAGGCCGCTTGCTTTTGTTCTAAGGCCTTGACCTGTGCTTGGAGGGCTTGGACCTTCTGTTCGACCTCAGTGACCTGAGTGACCTTTAAATCGCCCGCAACGGCGCTTAAGATTTCGTCATGGTCATGCAGGTACTTGTAAGCCGCCGCAGACGTCACGGCTTCGATCCGCCGAACGCCGGCACCGACCCCGGATTCAGAGGTGATCTTGAACAAGCCGATCTCGTTGGTGTTCTTAACGTGGTTCCCACCACAGAATTCGGTGACGAAATCCCCCGCACTCACGACGCGGACGACCTTGCCGTACTTTTCGCTAAATAAGGCAATGGCGCCCATCTTCTTGGCGGATTCGATATCCGTTTCCACCGTCGTGACTGGCAGTTCTGCGAAGATCTTTTCGTTGACGATGGCTTCAGCCTTGGCTAAATCAGCTGGGTCGACTTGCCCAAAGTGGGTGAAGTCAAAACGCAGGTAATCGCCTTCGACCAGGGAGCCGGCCTGTTGGGTGTGTTCGCCAAAGACTTCTCGTAACGCCTTGTCCAACAAGTGGGTCGCGGTATGGTTCTTTTCGACCTTGCTGTGGAAGACCGTGTCGACCTTCAATTGGTAGGTGGCACCCTTCTTCAATGGCGCCACGACCGTCAACGTGTGGAGGTTTTGGCCGTTCGGGGCGTGTTGGACGTCGGCAACGTGGGCAACCACATGACCGTCTTCGTCCAAGATGTCCCCTTTATCAGCGACCTGACCACCCATTTCCGCGTAGAACGGCGTGGTATCAAACATGGCTTCGACCGTGCCGGACGTGGCTTCGTCAGCCAATTGGTCATCGACGACCAGTTCCGTTAGCTTGCTGGTCGTGGCCAGTTGGGTGTACCCCACGTACTTGCTAGGGGTCTTGACGTTGATCAACAGGTCATGTTGTAAGCCCATGGCCGTTTGCTTGCCCCGTGCGTTGCGGGCCCGGTCCTTTTGCTTTTGCATTTCGGCCTTGAAACCGTCAACGTCGACCGTGATGTCTTGGTCATCAGCATATTCTTCGGTCAACTCAACCGGGAAGCCATACGTATCATACAACTTGAAGGCATCGGGACCAGCGATTTGGCTACCGCCTTGCTTCTTCAAATCGGCAATCAGGCTGTTCAGTAACGTTAATCCGCCGTCCAGCGTTTCGCCAAACCGATCTTCTTCGGACCGAACGACCTTGGCGATGTAATCGGCCTGTTGTAAGACGTCTGGGTAGTAAGATTGCATGATCTTACCGACAACCGGTACCAATTGGTCCAAAAAGGCCCCTTGGATGCCCAGCTTTTGGCCGTTGACGATGGCCCGCCGAATCAACCGCCGAATGACGTAACCGCGGCCTTCGTTACCTGGCAGCGCCCCGTCACCAATGGCAAACGTAATCGCCCGCGCGTGGTCGGCAATCACCTTGAAGGACACGTCGTCTTCGGCGTTAGCCCCGTACTTCTTGCCGTCGCTGAGTTCGGCCGTCTTTTCAATGATGGGTAAGAACAGGTCGGTCTCAAAGTTCGTCCGCGCATTTTGGAAGATGGAAACGACCCGTTCGAGCCCCATCCCCGTATCAATGTTCTTCCGTGGCAGTGGCTTGTAGCTACCGTCCGGCTCATGGTTGAATTGTGAGAACACGATGTTCCACACTTCCAGGTAACGTTCGTTTTCGCCACCAGGATAGTTTTCTGGGTCGTCTGCCGCCAGGTTGTTAAAGGCCTCACCGCGGTCGTAGAAGATTTCGGAATCGGGACCCGAAGGACCTTCACCAATATCCCAGAAGTTGTCTTCAACCGGAATAATGTGATCAGGCGCCACACCGGCAGCTTCCCAGTCATCCTTGGCGTCAGTATCCTTGGGGTAGACCGTCATGTACAGTTTATCGGGATCCCAGCCGAACCAGTCGGGAGACGTCAATAATTCCCAGGCCCAGGTGATGGCTTCTTTCTTGAAGTAATCCCCCACGGAGAAGTTCCCAAGCATTTCAAACAGCGTGTGGTGTCGCGCCGTCTTCCCCACGTTTTCAATATCGTTGGTCCGAATACTCTTTTGTGAACTGGTCAACCGCGGATTCTCCGGAACCACTTGGCCGGAGAAATATTTCTTCATCGTGGCCACCCCAGAATTGATCCACAGCAATGACGGATCATCCTTAGGAACCAGGGATGCACTAGGTTCAATCGTGTGCCCCTTCGACTTGAAAAAGTCGAGGTACATTTGACGAATTTGACTACTTGTAAGCTCTTTCATCTCTTAAATAACCTCCCAAAATGTCAAAAACACCGTTGCCCGTAGAGACGCCGAAGCGCGGTACCACTCTACTTGCAACGATGTTTTAATCGTTAACCTCTTAAACTCATAACGCTGAGTCGCGATGAAACTGAGGGAGCGCCACCGAATCCATGAGTCGTTTTTCACAGCTACCAAAACGTTTCTGAAAGTCACCGATTCGGGGTATATCCTCGTAGTAATATTTAAATGTCCACTTGAAATTATAGGGGTGGTGCGGCTCCTTGTCAATTAAGGTTTCCCGGTTTTTACCAGTATCTTGTCTTTTTTTGGAAACAGCGACAGTAGTGCCTGCGGCTGACAGCATGGCGACAACTGTCCGCCTACCGCTCACCAAATATGGGTCGGTACGCGGTGGGCGTCGGGCCAAGCCAAAGGGCGGTCTTGGCCCTCACCTTGGGGCCGATAGCCCGCGTCCCCAAGGTGCCAGTTCCCTAAGCGCCATAAACCGTGCCGCTAAGGGAACTCCCACGGCTGAACCCATATTTGGTGAGCTCTCGGCTACGATTGGAGACGGCCAGATACAATGGTGATTCAATGGTTCCCCGGCCATATGGCCAACGGACGCTATTACTGCAACACGTGCCAAAACGGGCAGGTCCCTGCGCTTAGTAAAAATAAGACTTCCTGCCCGGGGGTATACCTCCGTGGCTTGACTGGCTCAGTTCGTTAATGACATCTTCGCCAGGCTATCCTGGTCCTGGCGGCCTCCGAAACGTGCTCCGCGAACCAGACTCCTGCGCTTAGAAAAATAAGGTGCCCCTATCCGGCTTTGCCGAATAGGAACACCTTATTCCTCTAATGCTCAGAGTCTAAGCGGTTCGCTCCGCACTCTTTTACTGATACCGCTCCGACTCGCGCTTCCGTCGCTTTCGCTCGTTTCTTGCGCTTTGGCGTTGGGCGATTCGGCGTTCTTGGTCTTTTCTGCGGTGAATTTCTTGCTTGATTTGGTGCTTGTAGCCTGGTTTGATTTTCTTCTTCTTTTTCTTCACGTAACCGATCAAGCCTGGATCCAGCTTTTCCGTGCTCTTGTTTCGCTTGGTCCGACGGTTGCGGTCGTAGGAATCCACGATCTCATTGTTGCTGATGCGCTTGGGTTGGAACTTGATGCCCATCGCTTCAATTTCAGCGACCTTAGCTTCCTCATCTGGTGAATACAGCGTGATGGCCGTGCCGTGCATTCCCTGACGCCCCGTTCGGCCGACCCGGTGGACGAAGAAGTCCAGGTCTTCGGGGATGTCGTCGTTGATGACGTGCGAGACCCCTTCAATATCGATGCCCCGGGCCGCCAAGTCGGTGGCCACGACGAATTGATACTGCAGGTTCTTGACTTCACGCATGACGCGCTTCCGTTCCCGTGGCTTGATGCCCCCGTGAATCATGGCGACCTTCATGCCCTGGGCCTGTAGGAAATCATGGATCTGTTCGACCCGCGTCTTGGTGTTGGCAAAGATCAAGACTAAGTAAGGCTCGCCCATCGTGATCAGCTGGTAGATCAACTGATTGCGGTTTTGGCCCTTAGTCGAAATCAACCAGTTGTCGATGGTATCCGAAATGATCGTGTCGGTGGGAATCTCTTCTCTAACGGGATGGTTCATGTATTTTTGCAAGAACGGGTTCAACCGTTGGGGAATCGTGGCGGAAAAGACCATCATCTGCAGGTCCTTGGGCATCCGTCCGGCGATTCGGTCCACCTGATCCAAAAACCCGAGGTCCAAGGTCATGTCAGCTTCATCGACGACAAATTGGCGCGCGGTGTGCACGTCTAAGGCATCCGATTGAATCAAGTCCATGACCCGACCGGGCGTCCCGATAACCAATTGCGGTTGGAAATGGTGCAGCTTTTCAACTTGGCGCTTCTTGTCGGTCCCGCCGACGTAATTGCCGATTCGAATTTCAAATGGGGCTTCTGCGGCCAGCTGTTCGGCTGCCGTGTGGATCTGATAAGCTAGCTCCCGGCTCGGCGTGGTGATGACGGCCTGAACCTGGTTGTCTGACGTTAATTGGTTGAAGATGGGCAACAGGAAGGTGTGCGTCTTCCCACTCCCGGTTTGTGATTGGCCCACAACGTCTTTACCCGCCGCAATCACGGGGATTAACTTTTCTTGGACCTTGGTCGGCTTGGTGAAGCCAATCTTGTGCAACGCCGTCATGATGTACGGCTGTAGCTTGAATTCTTTAAAATCTGCGGTCATTCATTTTCTCCTTTAGTGTTGGCCACCAACTCATCGAGCTCGCGGACAACCTGGTCAATTTCTGCCTGATCGTGGGCCGTTGCGCCACTGGCCAGGGCGTGGCCGCCCCCACCGTGGTTCTTTGCCAGTTCATTGATGGATGGGCCCTTGGAACGGAGCCGAATCCGGAACGTCTTGTCCTTGGACTCCACGAAGATGGCCCAAGCCACCACCGTGGTGATCTTACCGGGTAATGGCACGACCGCGGACGTCGAATCCTTGGCCGCTAAGCCAAAGGATTCCACGATTTCGTCGGTCAGCTTCAGGTAAGCCGCCCCACTAGGCAAAATTTCTAAGTTCTGGTAAACGTAAGCGGACAACCGTGCCATGGCGGGCGAAATTTCGTCTTCCGCCTGGTTAACGTCGGTCATCGAGAAGTTGTACGTCAACAGCTTGCTGGCCACGGCGAACGTATTGGCCGAGGTCGCTGGGTACATGAAGCGCCCAGTGTCGCCAATAATGCCGGCGTACAGTAACCGCGCGGCGTCGTCGGGCAAGGTCAGGTCTGCTTGATTAGCGGCGTACCAATCGTACATGATTTCTGAGGTGCTGGACGCTTGGTCCAAGACCCATTGGATGTCGCCAAAGGCATCGTCATTGGGATGGTGGTCGATCTTAATGACCGCCGCCCCCGTTGACCAACGTTCGTCATCAATTCGCGGTTGGTTAGCCGTGTCCACAACGATCACTAACGCCCCGTGATACGCGTCGTCAGGCACATCTTGGTCGGCCTGCCCCATCCAATCAAAGCCAGGATAGTGTTTGCCCACAGCGTAGATCTTCTTGTCGGGGAAACTCGCCCGTAAAATGTCCCGTAAGGCCAGTTGCGCCCCAATACAGTCAGGATCTGGCCGTTGGTGACGGTGAATCATAATCGTTTGATATTTCTTGATTTCTTCTAAAATGGCAGCTTCAATAGCCATAATTTCACCCGTTTTCTATCCGATTTTTTCGACCAAGACGCGTCGATACCGCGTTTCAGTATACAAGTTTTGGCGCCTAATTTCAAAGAAAGTCTGTTAAAAGCCGCGGCTTTTCGCTCAATCACGGTCACGGCGGTCGCCGTCAAACAACGGGAGCCGCACGTTTTCAAACGTTTGAGCGGCCAATCCCGTCAGTGTGATGCCCAGCAGGCGGACCTGTTCATCGGTGCTGGCCACGCTGTGATACAGATCTAAGGCCAGGTCGTAATACACCGCGGGGTCGTTGTCGATGAAATCGGTCTGCGTCACGCGCTTGGTGATGGTGTTGAACTGGCTGTCGCGCAGCTTTAAGACCAGCGTCTTGCCGTGGCGCTGCTTTTGTTTGACCGTCACCGCGACCATTTCAGCCAGGCGGCGGAGTTGGCTTTCCACTTCCCCCACCGACGTCAATGGCGGCCCGTAAGTCCGTTCCTTGCCGATCGACTTGCGTTCGCGTTGGTACTCGACCGGTCGCTCATCGATGCCACGGACCCGCTGGTAAAGCACGTACCCGAATTTGCCGAAGTCATGAATCAATTCCAGTTGCGAGCGCTGATACAGGTCGGCCCCGGTCAAAATGCCCAGCTCATGCATCTTGGGAACCGTCTTCTTCCCAACACCACGGTACCGTTCAATCGGCAGCGCCATCAAGAAATCGTGGGCGTCCTCGGGTAAAATGACGCTCACACCGACTGGTTTGCGAAAATCCGAGGCCTCCTTGGCCAAAAACTTACTGTAAGAAATGCCGGTCGAACAGGTCAAATGGGTCTTATCAAAGATCTCCACTTGAATCTCATGGGCGACCTGAACCGCGGAGTGCAGGTGTTTCTTGTTCTCGGTCACGTCCAAATAGGCTTCATCAAACGCCACGGTCTCAATCTTATCGGTATATTCATGAAAAATGGCGTGAATCTGGTCGGAAATCTCGCGGTAATGCGGAAAGTCCGGTGTCTTAAACGTGGCCTTCGGCGCCAGCTTAAAGGCTTCGTTGGCATTCATTGCCGAGTGCACGCCCAGTTGCCGGGCCACGTAATTGGCGGTGGTCACTACGCCACGGCCGCCAGTCGTGCGCGGGTCGCGGGCAATAATCAGCGCGTGGCCTTTGAATTCGGGGTGGTCGCGCTCTTCGATGGAGGCGTAAAAGGCATCCATGTCGACGTGAATAATTTTGCGTTGCGTATACTTCTCCGGCACCACGCGGGCCACCCCCTTTCTTTGGTGTTTGCTAAATCTGTCTTTCCTTGGCAACATTATTCAAACTGGCCGCCTGCCGTTCGCTAGAGATGAGTTGGAACGCTGAGGGCGGACGGGTCGAGCCAAAGGACGGTCTCGACACCTCGCTTTGAGCCGCAACCCACGTCTCAAAGACGCCAGTTTCCTAAGCGCCATGACCCACGCCGCTAAGGAAACTCCCACAGCTGAACTCATCTCTAGCGAACTCTCGGCTTCGGTAGTCCACCCAGATAAAATTAGCATAGACCACCCCAGCCAAGGTGATGTCAGATTGACCTCTACTAAGTGTTCACGACGTCTGCGCTTAGGGCGACTCGTGGCTGGTCTTTTAATAATTAAATTATACCCAAACAAACGTTTGTCTTCAATCAAAAATGGTTGGGTACGCAACGAAAAGTGGTAGGACGTTCCTTCGCTAAACGCTGTGCCTCGGGGATCGTAATCATTTTTTACCGTTATTCTCACTAAGGGGGTGACTTTTTCGTCCGCAATTTCGTTAGTACTAGTGAGGGACTGCGGGAAAGGTCTCCCACTCCTAGCACCTGGCGACGGGTAAACGCCAACTCTACGCGAAAAAAGGTCCGGATAGCCTTCCCGAACCTTATGCGTGAACTTAAGCTGGCCGAAACGGGCGCCAGCAGCCAGTTTTGCTTAAACAAAAAAACGGCCTCCGAGAGACCGTACTTTTCGCACTATTTAGCTGAGTCATCAGTCGAATCAGTTGCGTCGTCAGTGGCTTTGGCGTCACTAGCGGCATCATCAGCAGCGCTGTCAGCTGGCTTGTCGTCGCTAGCAGCTTCACTGGTGGCTTCTTCAGCGGCTGGGGCCGTCACAGCTTGTGGTGCTTGTGACGTAACTTGCGCAATGGCCCGCAGGTCAAAGACTAAGTAGATACCGTCACAGTCCAAAGTTGCCGTTTGGTCCGCTTGGTTGATTTCGTCGATCACACCGTGTAACCGGCCAATCGTGATGACGTGATCGCCTTTTTTAAGTTGGCTCATCATGTCACGGTGCTTCTTTTGTTGCTTTTGTTGTGGCCGCAACATCAAGAAGTACATCAACGCTAAGAAGACAACTAAGATGATCAACGTTGAGTAACCACCACCAGCACCGCCGGCAGCAATCGTTAAGTTTCCTAACACATTTGTTCACCCCTTTATGTTCTATCTATTGGACAACTTTACCAGAATCCAAGGAATCCGTCCAATTATTTCTAGAAATTCTTCGGATGTTCGGCATTGTAGCCGTACTTTTCAAACACTTCTTCGCGTAAGTCTAATAAATTGTCATCCAAAATCGCCTGACGCACGCGCTTCATCAAATGATGCAAGAAGTACAGGTTGTGGTAACTGGTCAACCGGCGACCGAAGTCCTCGTCTGCCTTGAACAAGTGCCGCAGATAGGCCCGGGTATAGTGCCGGCAAACGTAACAGTCACACTCGTCGTCGATGGGGCCAAAGTCGTGAGTGTACACGGCATTTTTGACCACCACGCGACCGTGACTGGTCATGCAGGTTCCTTTACGGGCAATCCGTGTCGGCAACACGCAGTCAAACATGTCAACGCCGCGCATCACACCGTCAATCAAGGAATCCGCGGTCCCCACGCCCATGAGATAGCGGGGCTTATTTTCCGGCAACAGTGGCGTGGTAAACGCTAAGATGCGGTTCATTTCTGCCTTGGATTCGCCGACAGACAGCCCACCGATCGAGTAACCCGGAAAGTCTAAACTGACCAGGTCCTTAGCGGATTGCCGGCGCAGGTCTTCGAAGCCGGCCCCTTGCACGATACCGAAGAGGCCTTGCGTGTCGGGATTGGCGTGGGCCTTTAAGCCCCGCTCCGCCCAGCGACTGGTCCGTTCGACCGAATGCTTCACGTAGTCATAACTTTCAAAGAACGGCGGGCATTCGTCCAGACTCATCATAATGTCAGGACCCAATTTATTCTCGATGTCGATGGCCTTTTCGGGTGACAAGAACAACCGATCACCGTTGATTTCATTTCTGAAATGGACGCCTTCCTCGGTCAGCTTGCGGTGCTTGGCCAGCGAGAAGACCTGAAAGCCCCCGGAATCGGTCAAAATGCCCTTGTCCCAGTTCATAAATTTATGCAGACCCCCGGCTTCTTGAACCAGGTCTGGCCCGGGTTGGAGCCACAGGTGATAGGTGTTGGCCAAAATGACCTGAGAGCCCATCTCGTCCAGTTCTTCGGGACTAATGGCCCCTTTCATTGCGGCCTGGGTGCCGACCGGCATAAACATCGGTGTTTGAAACGTGCCGTGCGGGGTAATCAATTCCCCCAGCCGTGCGCCGGTGTGTTTTTCAGTTTTAATCAGGCGATACTTAATCGCGGGTTCCATGGATCATCCTCCGTTAATTCTTTTTGGTATTCGGTTTTGGTTTTAGTTTTGGGCAACATCGGCGGTGCTGGTCGCCTACCGTTACGCGATTTCTAGGCTGGAACGCTGGGGGAGGACGGTCCGAGCCAAAAAGCGGTCTCGGCCCTTGCTTTAAGCCGGAAAATCACCGTCTTAAAGTCACCAATTTAGCAGTAAAAACCACTGCTAAATTCCCCGGCTGAGCCTAGAATCGCTCCACTCTCGGCTAAGTTAGCGGGTGCTCACAACACGAACCAATCCTTATCGGCGCCATACCAGCAAGATTATGCCGATTAGCGTTACGGTCCACAACACGGATTAACCCAAACCAACAAGTAATGCCAGCGAGGTTAATCCGGTAGTGTCTTAGCCGAGTCGTCATTAGGTAGCGATTTGCACCAACAAAACTGGTGCCCACGTGAAGTGTGCTAAGAGTAGTCATCGCTACATCACTATCGTCACGAATCCACCATCTGAGCTTATGGATAGCAACAACATAGATTGACTATCCTCTCCAACATCCAGTCAGTGCCACCGTGTGAGTCGCGGTCAGGCAGGTGCGGAACCCTGTGTCGGTCTTACACCACGGGACAAGTTAAAGACGGGGTCTTTGGCTTGAGTCAGGCCGCCTACTTGGCAGATACATTCAGTATCAAGGCCATGAAGCCTTCAACAAGTAGTCATCACTACGTCACTGTCGTCACGCGTCCACCATCTGAGCCGTGAGTGAAGTCCAATCTGGGCTCAGCCGGGGAATTTATCAGCGTTCTTTGCTGGTAAATTGGTGACTTTGAGACGGTGGGTTTACCGGCTCAAAGCAAGACACAAGACCGCCCTTTGGCTTGTGTCGTCCTCCCCCCAGCGTTCCAGCCCAGATTGGGCGAACGGCAAGGCGCCAGCACCCACAATACTGACCGCGACGGACCAGACATGCACTACTTGATAAACATGGCGTCGCCGAAACTGAAGAAGCGGTACTTCTCTTCGATTGCGTGGTGGTATGCGTGCAGGATCTGATCACGCCCGGTAAAGGCCGCCACCAGCATGACCAGCGTCGACTTGGGCAGGTGGAAATTGGTGATAAAGGCATCGACCACTTGCCAGTGATAGCCGGGCTTGATGAAAATGTCCGTCCAGCCGGAATCGGCCCGGATTTGGCCATTGAATTTAGTCCCAATGGTCTCCAGGGTCCGAATCGACGTGGTCCCAGTCGCGATGATCCGGCCGCCGTTGGCCCGCACCTCATTGAGCGTGGCCGCGGCGTCGGCATCTAGCCGGTAGAACTCACTGTGCATGGTGTGGTCTTCAATGTTGGCCTCTTCGACCGGGCGGAAGGTCCCCAACCCGACGTGCAAGGTCACGTAGACCAATTTGACGCCCTTGGCTGCGACCTTAGCCAACAGGTCGGCCGTCCAGTGTAAGCCCGCCGTGGGTGCGGCAGCCGACCCATTTTCCTTGGCATAGACCGTTTGGTAACGGTCCGGGTCGTCGAGTTTTTCCTTGATGTATGGCGGCAGTGGCGTTTCGCCCAACCGTTCCAAGATCTCCATGAAGATGCCGTCGTAGTGAAATTCAATCAAGCGAATGCCGTCGTCGCGTTCCTCGGTCACGGTAGCGGTCAGTTGGCCATCGCCAAAGACCACTTGTTGGCCGACACGCAGGCGCTTGGCCGGCTTCATCAACGTTTCCCAGACGTCGCCTGCCACGTTGTGCAACAACAGCACTTCCACGTGGCCGCCGGTGTCGGGCTTAGTGCCGTACAACCGAGCCGGCATGACCCGCGAATTGTTCATGACTAAGGCATCCCCCGCGTGTAACTCGTCGAGAATGTCGTAGAAATGTTTGTCCGCTAAGGTCCCCGCCGTGTGGTCCAACACCAATAGCCGCGAGGTGTCGCGTTGTTTGATGGGGGTCTGCGCAATCAGTTCATGTGGTAAGTCGTAATCAAAATCATCTAAGGTGTATCCCAAGGTGGTTCAGCTCCTTTACGCGTTGTCCTGGTGGGGCATGGTCCGCCCCAAGTGCTCATAACCGGCAGCCGTAACGACCCGGCCGCGCGCGGTGCGTTTCAAATACCCTCGCTGCAGCAAATACGGTTCGTACATGGCCGCGACCGTTTCCGTTTCTTCACCAACGTTGGCAGCCAAGGTGTTCAACCCGACCGGTCCGCCGTCGTAAAAATCAATCATGGTTTCCAGTAACTTGATATCCGTGGCGTCTAATCCCGCCGAATCCACCCGCAATAACGTCAACGCGTGGTCGACGATGGCCAGGTCGATGGCGCTGTGATTGGGCGACACCTCGGCGAAATCCCGAATCCGTTTCAACAACCGGTTGGCGATCCGCGGCGTCCCGCGGGAACGCAAAGCAATCTCGTGGGCGCCCTCCGTGGCAATCTTGGTGTTAAAGATGTCCGCCGAACGCGTCACGATTTCTTGCAGGTCACGAGTCTGGTAGTACGCCATGTGTTCCACGATGCCGAAGCGATCGCGCAGTGGCGACGACAACAGGCCCGCTCGCGTCGTGGCTCCAATCAGCGTGAATGGCGGCAACGGGAAATGCACGGGGTGCGCAGTCGGTCCTTGGCCAACCACGATGTCGATGTAAAAGTCTTCCATCGCCGAGTACAACATTTCTTCTACAATCTTGGGCAGGCGGTGAATTTCATCGATGAACAAAATATCGCCGGGTTGGAGTTCGTTTAATAACGCCACCAGGTCACCGGGTTTTTCGATCGCGGGGCCGCTGGTCGTGCGAATGTGCACGCCCATTTCGTTGGCAATCACCATTGCTAGCGTGGTCTTTCCTAAACCGGGCGGGCCGTACAACAGCACGTGATCCAGGGACTCCTCCCGTTGCTTGGCCGCCCGAATGTACACGGATAATTCGTGTTTGATGGGATCCTGACCAATGTACTGGGCCAGGGTCTGCGGACGCAGCGACTTTTCAATCGAATCTTCCTTGTCATCCGCGGGTTCCGGGGAAATGATGCGGTCATCATCAGCCATAGGTCAGCCTCCTTTCGTTTTATTCCGTCAGTAAACGTAAGCCTTCGCTTAAATAATCATTGGTATCCTTGCCGGCAAATTGCCGCAACTTGGGCGTGATCTTCTTGACCGCTGCGGCCTTGTAGCCCAATGCGGTCAAGGCGGCCACGGCATCGTCTAACTCGGGATTGTCCCCGTCGCCGGTTGCGACTTCTGGCGTAAACAGCGCCCCATCGTCAACCGGTGCCAGGTCATCCAACTTGTTTTGCAGGTCCAACACGATCTGCCCGGCCGTCTTCTTGCCAATGCCCGGGAACTTCGTCAAGAAGCTGACGTCGTTGGTCTTGATGGCCAGCATCAGCCCTTGATGATCGGGGTTGGCCAGAATCGCCAGGGCACTCTTGGGGCCAATGCCGTTCACGTTGATCAGTTTCAAAAATAACTGCTTTTCCGCAAAATCCGCAAAGCCATACAGCGTCTGAGCCGTGTCGCTCACGGCTTGATACACGTAAATCGTCACTGCTTCGGTGCCCACAGCGTAGCGGTACGGATTGGCCGTGTTGACCAGGTAGCCCACGCCGTTAACGTCCACGACCACGTGGTCCGGATAGACCGCCGCAATCGTGCCGTGAAGGTATTCATACATGCCCATTAATCTCCTTTAAAGAAACATATGTTTGCTTTTTAAATTGTACCACATTTGCCGGGTGAGTGGGCAGTTTGTTGCTACTCGCCCCAATCGTCCCCGGAATGGTGCGGATCTTGGATACGTTTGAACAGTTTTTCCAGGTCCTGATCGGTGAAGTGGACCAGCACCGGCCGACCGTGGGGACAATTGAACGGATTTTCCGCCGTCGCCAGCTTCTTGAGCAAGGCGCGGGCCTGCTGGTCATCCAGATGGTGGTTGGCCTTGATGGCACGTTTACAGCTCATCATGATGGCCGTCTTCTCGCGAAAGGCCGCCACGCTGATCTTGCCGTCCTTGAGCACCCAATCGATCATTTCCTTGATGGTGTCGGTCTCTTGGCCGGCCTTGAACCAGGTCGGGTGTTCGTGGACGATGAAGCTGTTGGGGCCAAAGGATTCCAAATGAATGCCAACACTGGCCAGCGTTTCCAAGTGGTTGGTCAATTCCAAGACGTCGGTCGTCGGGTAGTCCAGCACGATGGGCACTAACAATTTCTGCTCGTCGTCGCTGACCTCACCTATGGCCTGGCGGTAAAATTCGTAATTCACCCGCTCCTGGGCGGCGTGTTGGTCGATCAAATACAGCCCGTCGTCGGCTTCAGCCAGCAGATACGTGCCGTGGACCTGGCCCAGATAGCGTAACTGCGGGAACCGTTGCGCGGGTGGCGTCGGCGCGGTCACCGCCGCACTTTCAGCATCGGAGATCGGCGTTGCGACAGGCGTCACTGACCGGCCGAGCGGTGCGGCCACCTGTTCCGTTTGGTATTTGGCATCAAACGCCTGCGCCGCGGGCAAGCCGAAGTCGTGTTTGTCGTGAATGACCACGGGCTCGACCGGCACCTCTTCCGGCGTCTGCAAGGGTTGCGGTCCCGCTGCGGGCGTCGGTTTGGGTGTGGTCGGTTGCGCCGGGGTCGGCGTCGAGGCCGCGCTTTCAGCCGGTGGGGTCACGGACTGCGTGTGCTGGGCCGACATATCGTATTTGGCCGACACATCGTTTAGCGCCATGGTCAGTTGGTCCGTGGTCCGGGCCTCGCGTTTCTTAGCTGGCATCTCGTCGAACACGTCCGGAATCAAATTTTCCTGCGAAAGACGTTTAAACACGGTCTCTTGAATCAGCTGCGTTAATTCGGGTTCCTGACTGATGCGGACTTCCTGCTTAGTGGGATGCACATTCACATCGACCAGCAACGGGTCCATGGTAATGTCTAACACGGCCAGCGGATAACGCCCCACCATTAGCTTAGAGCCGTACCCCGCAATCAAGGCCTTGCTCAGCTGAAAGTTGTGGATGTAACGCCCGTTTAACAGCAGCGAAATGTACTGGCGACTGGCCCGGGTCAACTCGGGTAAACTAACATAGCCCTTGACCTGAAAGTCGGGGTTCTTGCCATTGACGGCCACCATCTTGCGGGCGCTCTGCACGCCATAAATACCGGCAATCACCTGTTGGAGGTCGCCACGGCCGGTGGTCCGGGTCAGCTCCCGACCGTTATGGACCAGGGAAAAGGCCACGTTGGGATAGCTCAGCGCCAGGCGGTTCACGATGTCCGTGATCCGCGCCAATTCCGTCGCCGGAGACTTCAGGTATTTCAACCGGGCCGGTACGTTGCCGAATAAATCGCGCACCGTCACCGTGGTTCCCTTACGCGCAGCCGCCGCGGTGTGTTCTTGGATCACGCCGCCAACGTTGTGGATCAAGGTCCCCACGCCACCGGTCGAAGTCGTCAGCGTGACGTCCGCCACGGAGGCAATACTGGGAAGCGCTTCGCCCCGGAACCCCAGTGACTTGATGCGAAATAGGTCACGACGGTCGGTGATCTTGCTGGTGGCATGGCGTTTGAAGGCCATCTCGGTATCCTCATCGGCAATGCCGTCACCGTCATCGACGACCGTGATCAGCTTCAAGCCAGCCTCTTCGACCGTGATGTCGATCTGCGTACTGTGGGCGTCCACGGCGTTTTCCACCAGTTCCTTGACCACGGATGCGGGGCGTTCGACCACTTCACCCGCGGCAATTTGGTCGGCTAGGACCGACGCTAGTTCATGAATCTTGGTCATCAACGACCCCTTCCTCTCTTTTTTGCTTTGTGCTTTGATGTTTCATTTTAAATTTGTTTGTGTGTCCCGCCTGCGGCTGCCAGGGGTTCTGTTCGCTATGGGGACCGGCTTCCGCCTGAGAAACGGGCTCCAGCCTCGCTTGGAAGCCTGGCAAAGCCCAATAAGCTTAAAATTAGCTGTTACCATAGCTGCGGCGATTACTAACTCCCTGAAACACGACGGCACTCGTTAGCGAAATTACCAGAGTCCGCAGCCGTCACAGAGCCAACCAGGAAACCATCACCCGTGGCAATTAAACTGGCTAAACCAGTTTCCGACTCCCCTTCCAACCCTAGCCGGAGGCAGTCAGGGGTGGAGCCAGCTGTGTCGACCCAGTTAGCTGGCGTTTTTTGCCAGGTTACTGGGTGGGACGACTTCAGAGACTCGCGGGTTTTGCGAGGCTTTGAAGCGAACCGGAAGCCCGCTCTTTGGCTGGAGGTGTTCCCCATAGCAGGCGGAACCCCTGACAGCCGCAGGCGACCAGTCCACCTCAACGATGCCAGTCTGGGAACTTATTTCTTCGCCAGCTTTTGTTGCCATTGGTAGACCTGATTCATGACGGCCATGGGGGTCATCCCCATCAAGTTCAGGTCGCTGATCTGACTCAGCACCTTGGCCTGGGCCGGATTCAGCTCGGGCTCGTCGGTAAACAAGGACAGCTGTTGATCTGTGACGACCGGTGCGGCCGGCGTCTCGGTCTTCGCTGGTTCCACTGGCGCAGTGGCCGCTGACGACCCGGAGTCTGCGGCGGCCGGTGTCGGCGTTTCAACCGGCTGTGTCGGGGCCTCTGCAGCTGTCTGGGCCGTTTCCGGTGCGACGGCGGGTTGGTCTTCGGCCGTCTGTTCCAATTGCTCTAAGATGACTTCAGCGCGGTCTAACAGCTTGGCGGGCATTCCCGCTAATTTAGCCACGTGAATCCCGTAGGACTTGTCGGCGGGACCCGGTTGCATTTGATGCAAGAAGACTAAGTCACCATCGCGTTCGACGGCGCCGACGTGGACGTTGCGCAGTTGTTTCAAGGATTGGTCCAAGGCCGTCAGCTCATGGTAGTGGGTCGAAAACAGCGTCTTGGCGTGGACCCGGTTGTGGACGAACTCAATGATGGCTTGGGCCAACGCCATCCCATCATAGGTGGCCGTCCCCCGCCCGATTTCATCAAATAAGATCAGACTGTTGGCGGTCGCTTGACTCAAGGCGCGGTTGGCCTCTTGCATCTCGACCATGAAGGTACTTTGACCCGAGATCAGATCATCGGCCGCGCCAATTCGCGTGAAGATCTGGTCAAATACGGGCATCGACGCCGATTCGGCCGGCACGAAGCACCCCATTTGGGCCATGATGACGGTCAAGGCCAGTTGGCGCATGTAGGTACTCTTCCCGGACATGTTGGGCCCGGTGATCAGTAAGATGTTGGTGTCGGTGTCCATGGTGACGTCGTTGGGCACGTAGGATTGCCGGCCCAAGACCTTTTCCACCACCGGATGCCGCCCTTGCACGATCTTCAAGCTATGACCACTGACCAGCGTGGGCTTGACGAAATGGTAGTCTTCACTGACCACGGCAAAACTTTGAAATACGTCCAAGGCCGCAATCGTGGCCGCTAATTTTTGCAGCCGCGTGATGGCGGACTTGACCTGTTCGCGCAGGTCCACGAACAATTTGTATTCCAACGCCACGGATTTTTCTTCCGCTTCTAAGATCAGGCGTTCCTTTTCCTTGAGTTCTGGCGTGGAGAAGCGTTCCGCATTGGCCAACGTTTGCTTACGTTCGTACCGGTCGGCCGGCAGCTTGTCCAAATTGACCTTGGTGACCTCGATGTAGTAGCCAAAGACGTGATTGTAGCCAATCTTTAAGTTGTTGATGCCGGTGACTTCACGTTCGTGGGCTTCCATCTCGGCCAGCCAGGTCTTCCCGTTGCGCATGGCGTCGCGGTACTCGTCCAGTTGGGCGTTGAAGCCGTCGCGAATCACCCCACCGTCGGAAACAGAGATGGGCGGCTCGGGCACAATGGCTTCGCGAATGGCATCGGCCACGTCGTCTACGGGGTCTAAGCCTGCCAGCGTATCGTCAAAGACAGGCTCGCCCAGTTCTTCAATCGTATGTTGGATCTGCGGCACTTGTTCCAGTGACGTCTGGAGCTGAATCAAGTCGCGCCCGTTGACGCTACCGAACGCCACCCGGCCGGCCAGCCGTTCCAAGTCATAGACCTTGACCAGTTCTTCTTGTAAATTGTTGCGTTCGAAGTAGTGGTCGAGTAAGGCGCCAACTTTGGCCTGACGCGTTTCGATCTGTTGCCGGTCGATCAAGGGCCGGTCTAGCCACTGCTTGAGCAGCCGACCGCCCATGGCCGTTTTAGTTTGGTCCAACAGCCACAACAGTGTCCCAGACTTCTTCTTGGTCCGCAAGTTTTGCGTGATCTCCAGGTTACTTTGTGAGGAATGGTCTAGCTTCAAGAAGGCCTGTGGTTGGTAAGCCACCGCGCGCTGGAGATGCGCCAGGCTGCGCTTTTGGGTCACCGTCACGTAGGTTACCAACACGCCCACGACCTGTTGTAAGAGGTCGCTGGTGAGGTCTTGTTCCACGTAACTGACCTCGGCACTGGCCTGAATGTCCGGCTGGTTTGAAATCATCATCCCCAGCTGTTTCATCCGATCTTGCAGGTCGGCCGCAATCGTGGTATCGACCACGACTTCCTTGGTCTGCAAGCTCATCAATTCGTTGATCACCGGGTCGTCGCCCGTGATTTCCGCGGCCTTGAGTTCCCCGGTCGACAGGTCGGTGTAGGCCAACCCGTAATGGGACTTGGTGCTCATGGTGAGCGCCGTTAAATAGTTGTTGCGCTTAGCCCCCGCGGCACCGGTATCGGTTTGCGTCCCCGGCGTGACCAACTGGATGACCTCACGTTTGACCATGCCCTTGGCCAGCTTAGGGTCTTCCATCTGTTCACAAATGGCGACCTTATAGCCTTGGTCAACTAAGATGTCGATGTAATTTTGCACGGCCTTGTGCGGGACCCCACACATCGGAATCGGATTCTTGGCGCTGTGACTCCGCGTGGTCAGCGTCAGCTCGAGTAATTGAGACCCCTTGACCGCGTCTTCATTAAACATTTCATAGAAGTCGCCCAGCCGATAGAATAAAAATGCATCGGGGTATTGGTCTTTGATTTTTTGATACTGCTCCATCATGGGCGTTGTCTTCGTTTTCGTCATGAAAAATGGTTCATCCTTCCGTTTTTTCCTAGCTCTGGTACGGGTGTTGCGGGCTGATCAAGATAGGCTTGATGCTCGACGCGTGCCCAGTCTTGTCGTTGAGGTCAATGACGGCGCCGGAGAGTAATCCCGGGCCGGCCGCCTGGACCGTGTAACGGGTCGGTCGCTGATTTTCAAAGCGCTCGATCACGCTGTCGGCCTGCATGCCTAACACACTGTCGGCAGGACCGGTCATGCCGGCCTCCGTCATAAAGGCGGTGCCGCCCTTTAGGACTTGCGCGTCGCTGGTCTGCACGTGGGTGTGCGTGCCCACGACCGCGGAAAGTTGCCCGGCAAAACGCATGGCAAAGGCCCGCTTTTCACTGGTTGTTTCCGCGTGAAAGTCGACAAAGACAAAGTCCGTGTCGAGTTCTGGCAGGAGTGCCTGCATCTTGGCAAAGGGGTCATCCATGGGATTCATGAAGACCCGCCCTTGCAAATTAACCACGGCTAAGACCTGTTGATTGACCTTGACCTTCGTCCAGCCTTGCCCGGGGGTGTCCCCAGGAAAGTTGGCCGGTCGCACTAAGCGATTCGCACTACCGATAAAATCATACAGCTCGGCGTTATCCCAGGTATGGTTGCCCATGGTGACCACGTCGGCCCCGTCTTTTAATAATTGCTTATAAATACTCTGGCTGATACCGCGACCAACCGGGGTTGAGTTCTCCCCGTTAACGATGGTGACCTGTGGCTTCAGGTCACGCTTGAGTTGGGGCAAATACTCATGAATCATGTCCACACCAATGTTACCCACAACGTCACCAACAAACAGAATTCGCATCTTCGTTCCCCTATCTAGACCGCTTTTCGGCCCGTCTGGTCTGTTGACCAGTTCTATTAAATAAACTCTATTTTACCATGCTTCGCCGCATTCTGCGTCGCCCAAATTCGGTCGGGTTAAATCAGTGGTCTGCCGAGACACTGGCTTAGCCCGTCTTCAAGTTGCTACTAGCTCGGCGAATTTGCGGACGATTTTTATATGCTGTCATTTTGGCTTGACTGTACGGCCAATCTGCTATCAACAGCCTATCCCTATCGTGCAAAGGTCCTCTTCAAGTTGTCGTCTACACCAACCTGAAGTAGCCCCGGCGTGGTCCCCGAGTCAGCCCGATTCTACGCTTATGCCAACAGACGTAAAAACGAGCTTGGGACAAAACCTCCCAGGCTCGTTCGCGTCATCTTCACCTAACTGAAACGTGCGCCAAAGGGCAGCCTGTCTCACTCTCTTCTCTGACTGAATTTTCAATGTGGCCGTCCTTTTGTTATCGAAATTGATGATTATTTGGCTTTACCGATGATGAAGGCATACCCACATTCTGGACTATCAGATGTAATATACGTGCTATCGACAATGTTGATGCCAATTTGATACTTACTGGATAATTTTTTGAGCTTGCTGGTTGTATATCCGTACGATGCTAAAATGGATTTGACCTTTTTTGCTCGGATCGTGGCGGAAACATTTTTGCTACTCTTTAGATAATCAATGACCTTTGGAAACTTAACAATTGTGTAGCCTGTTAAATCAGGTTTAGTAAAATAAGTTTTGGGAGCAATGTCTTCAAAGTAATATGCACCTGAAGCCGCTGCGTATTTGCTCATTTTAAGTGTGACTTTGTTATTTGGGAATAGTTTAACAATTTCCCGAGTTACTTTTTGTGAAGGTGATTTCTTTATATACTTCAGGTAATCAGCATTCTTTGTCATACTGTCTAAAGATAAATATTTATGGCTATACGTTTCTTCACCAAAACCGGCTTCTAAGTAGCCATGCCAGACATAGCCTTTGACTAGGTCAGTATGCTTTTTATTATTACCTTGAATGTAAATGTACTTAGCGGTAGTTTTCCCATGCTTTAGGGTTTCGCTACCACGTCCGTACCAAGTATTGTTTGGATAATCTTTCAAATAGAATTTCACTTTAGTATGCTTTGCGTTCCAAACCGCAATTGATTTCTTAGGGTATTTAGCTTTGTTAATGGTCGTTTTTTGCCAAAAAGATTGCCTTTGAATGGTGTATTTTGTCTGGGCTGAACCGGATTGGACAAGGCCGAGGATGGCTGCAATTGCGATAACTCCAGTGATTAACAACTTCTTCATGATATTTCTCCTTTGTCATTTAGGGCCCCGGAAACTGTTTCAAACATTATAGCATGTTTACGAAATAATCATTAGAGAAATAACAATTGTCAATTGACTGTGTATCTAATGGCTTCGCATTAAATCTACAATCAAAATCGAAAAAGAAACCAATTCGTAAGTGAATTGGTTTCTCATAAAACTATTCATCAACAGCCGTCGACAAAGAGCTATTTATTTCGCATATTCAACTGACCGGACTTCCCGGATAACGGAAACTTTGACGTGACCTGGATAATCCAGGTCGCCTTCAATTTGTTTCTTAATGTCACGTGCCAAGACAACGGCATCCGTGTCGGAAATCTTCTCAGGCCGCACAATCACTCGAACCTCTCGTCCCGCCTGGATGGCAAAGCTGTGATCCACGCCATCAAATGAATTGGCGATGGTTTCCAGCTTGTCCAACCGGTGGATGTAACTTTCCAGAGAATCAGAGCGTGCGCCTGGTCGCGTAGCTGAAATAACATCAGCTGTCCCGACCAGTTCCGCAATGACAGATTGCGGAGCCGTTTGATCTGCTTGAGCGGCGATAGCGTTTACCACAACAGCACTTTCCCGGTATTTCTTTGCCAGTTCCATACCAGTTGTGATGTAAGAACTATCATCTTCATGCTCAGCGGCGCGGCCAATATCATGTAACAATCCTGCACGCTTTGCTAACGTAACATCCTCACCTAGTTCAGCCGCTAAGACCCCAGTGATCTTAGCAACTTCGATTGAATGGGCCAACGCATTTTGCCCATGAGAAATACGGAAGTTCAAGCGCCCAACCAATTTGATCAATTCAGGATGCATGGAATGAATCCCAAGGTCAAAGGTTGCTTGCTCGCCAAGCTCCCGGACGTGTTCGTCCAGTTCTTTCTTGGCTTTGGCGACCATTTCTTCAATCCGGGCGGGATGAATCCGACCGTCTTGAATCAATTTCTCTAAGGCAATCTTGGCAACTTCGCGCCGTAACGGGTCAAAGCCACTCAAGACGACGGCTTCTGGCGTATCATCAATGATCAGGTCGATCCCGGTCAAAGTCTCTAACGTCCGAATATTCCGCCCTTCGCGACCGATGATTCGGCCCTTCATGTCGTCGTTAGGCAACGTGACCACGGAGATCGTGGTTTCGGTGACCATATCGGCGGCACTGCGTTGGATGGCGGAAACAATCAGGTCCTTGGCATTTGCCTGGGCCGTCTTGCGAGCCGTCTCTTCGCTTTCCTTAATCATTTTGGCACGCTCACCCGCTAAAGCCGATTTGGCTTCAGAAATAATCAGGTCTCGTGCATCTTCCTGGGATAAAGCAGCCACGGCTTCCACCGCAGACTGGCGTTTTTCAATCAGTGAGTCTGCTTGTTGTTGCTTTTTGGCTAAATTCTGCTCTTCAGCACTCAGCTTCTTGTCCCGGCGATTCAAGGAGTTTTCCCGTTTTTCCAGCGAATTATCTTTGCGGTCTAACGTTTCTTCTCGTTGAATCAAGCGGTCTTCTTGCTTCTGAACTTCGGCACGACGTTCTTTCAGCTCGGTTTCGACCTCTGCCCGGTACTTATGGCTGTCTTCCTTGGCCTCTAATAAAGATTCCTTGGTCGCAGTCTCGGCTTGCTTCTTCGCTTCAGCCAGCACACCTTCAGCAGTGTACTTAGCCGCATCTAGCTTTTTTTCATGGACAGATTTACGTAAATAATACCCGCCCACAACACCAACAACGATAGCGATGATTGCGAGGATTATACTTGGAACACTCATGATTCCACCTCCGCATCATCAAAAATGACTAATTTAAAATCAGACTTTTTTAAGATGTTGATTTGATAACTGACACAACCTCAATTTTAATGGTTGCCATGAACGCTGTCAACTAAACTCGCTGGAAACTGGTGGGTCTGGTCGGATTTATTCGTTTTTTTATCATGGTGAGATGAAAAAAGCACCGACTACTCGTGGCAGTCAGTGCATTTTCTTATTTATGACCGGGCTTACCATCCGGAATCAATTCGCTTTGTTGTGGTTTGGCCTTGTCCTTAGGAGCACTGGCTTTACCGTCAGTCTTGGCATCGGTCTTCTTACCGGCCTTATCGGTGGCATCTTTCTTGCCAGCGTCAGCGGCGTCATCACCTTCGCCCACACCATAAGCGGCGCGGACCCGTTGATTGATTTCGGCCATCACGTCTGGATGGTCCGCCAAGTAACCCTTGGCATTCTCACGGCCTTGGCCAATCCGGTCATCACCGTAAGAGTACCAGGACCCACTCTTATCGACGATGTCTTTTTCAACCGCCATGTCGAGCAATTCGCCGGTTTGAGAAATCCCCTTACCGTACATGATGTCGACTTCGGCCCGCTTGAATGGCGCGGCCACCTTGTTCTTGACGACCTTGATTCGCGTCCGGTTCCCGATAACATCGGTCCCGTCCTTGATCTGTTCAGCCCGCCGTACTTCTAGTCGAACCGTCGAATAGAACTTCAGCGCACGACCACCAGGCGTGGTTTCAGGGTTCCCAAACATGACCCCAACTTTTTCCCGAATCTGGTTAATAAACAGGGCAATCGTCTTGGTCTTGTTGATGGTCCCGGACAGCTTCCGTAAGGCCTGAGACATCAACCGGGCTTGCAACCCAACGTGGGCGTCACCCATTTCACCTTCGATTTCTGCACGAGGAACCAGAGCGGCGACAGAGTCGACAACCACGATGTCCACGGCACCACTGGAGATCAAGGCATCCGCAATTTGCAGCCCTTGTTCACCAGTGTCCGGTTGAGAAAGTAGTAACTGATCGATGTTGACGCCCAGTGCCGTCGCGTAAGCCGGGTCCAAGGCGTTTTCGGCATCGATATATGCAGCAGTCCCGCCACGCTTTTGCACTTCGGCAACCGCGTGAAGGGCCACAGTCGTTTTCCCGGATGATTCTGGACCGTAAATTTCCACGATCCGACCCCGAGGGTAACCACCGACACCCAAGGCCACGTCGAGAGCCAACGAGCCAGATGGTACGGTTTCCACGTCTAAGTTACTGTTATCACCCAGGCGCATGATCGACCCTTTACCAAAATCCTTTTCAATCTTCTTCAGCGCTTTATCCAACGCCGCTTGTCGTTCGTCAGCCATCCAAATCCTCCTTTGATGCATCAATATTCAAGTAACACTATACGGGTTTTGTTCGCAAAATGCAAGTAAAAATAGAACAAAAGTTCCCCTTTATTTTGACCCGTTCAAAACGCGCCGTAACCAGTCCAATCCCGTCATGACCGACCGTTCCCGAATCGCGGCCCGGGTACCCGTCAGGTGGACCAGGCGGGCGCGCGGTTCATGGCCCCGTTGCGCTAAACCTAGCCAAACTGTGCCGGCCGGATGGCCCTCCAGGCTGTCGGGCCCGGCGACTCCCGTGAAGCTCAAGGAGAAGTCGGTATCCAGGATGGCCCGCGAGCGTTCGGCCATTTGTTGAGCCGTCGCGGCACTCACGACCCCATCGCGGTCAATGATGGCTTGAGGAATCCCCAACAGGTCGTGTTTGGCCGAATTGGCGTAGGTCACAAAGCCCCCAGGAAAAATGGCGGAGACACCGGGAACATCCCCCAGCGTGCTCTGGAATTTCCCGGCAGTCAGGCTTTCGGCCCCGGTAATCGTCAGGTGTCGGTCAATCAGCTCGTTGACGACTACGGCGGCCAAGGTGTTATCATCCCCGAAGCCGTACAGGTAGTCACCGACCCGGTCTTGAATCGTGGCCGTCATTTTGTCCAGCAGCTTGACCGCCGTGGCCCGTTCATGCGCCTGGGCCGTCAGCCTGAGCGTGACCTCATTGACCTTGGCGTACGGGGCAATCGTCGGGTTGGTCTGCTGGTCGATCAAATCAGCCAGCTCCGTCACCAATTTGCCCTCACCAATCCCAAAGAACCGCAGAACTCGTGACTCCAAAAATTCGCTCCGGTGATAGGTCGCCTTTAACAGCGGTACCCCCTGTTCAGCAAACATGGGCTCAGCCTCACTGGGCGGTCCCGGCAATAACATGATGTCAGCCGCGTTAGGATCCTGATAAAAGGCCCCCACAGCCATGCCAGTCCGATTCTTGAGTGGTTGGCTGCCTTCCGGATAAAGGGCCTGTAACCGGTTATTCGGCGTCATCGGCCGTTCTGCCGTGGAAAAGTGCTGACGAATCTTGGCCATCGCCGGGGCATTCTCCACTAATTTAACACCTAACAAATGCGCAACGGTCTGCTTGGTCAGGTCATCCTTGGTCGGTCCCAGTCCACCGCTAATAATCACCAGGTCACTGCGCGAACGGGCCTGATTCACCACCGCAGTCAGGCGGTCAGCATTGTCGCCCACCAATGAATGGTAGTACACTTCAATCCCCGCTTGGGCGAGTTCCTGGGCAATAAACGCCGAATTGGTATCAACGATTTGCCCCAATAAAATTTCCGTTCCGACCGCAATAATTTCCGCTTGCATGCTGACCCCTCCTGAGGTGACTTAAAGTTAACTCCGTAAAAACGCGTGTAAATTTTTTATTTTTTTGAAATTTATTTTCACCTAGTTCGTGAAAAGCGTTTGTACTGAAATCGTACCACAAAACTGACTGACTCGGCTAATCTTACCTCACGGAACCAGAAATTTTACAAAAAAGGCAACAGCCGCTGGGGACTGCTACCTTTAATCTGCCCACACCTGCGGGGAACACCCCGTGAGCGCATCTTCAATCAGCTTGACATAGGGATCACCCCCACGCCTGTGGGGAACACCAATCATGCCGCCACACCCATGTGGCCTACTTAGGATCACCCCCACACCTGTGGGGAACACTAATCCAAAAATTCTTTACTCATGCCTTCATCGGGATCACCCCCACACCTGTGGGGAACACACTAAACAAATCCCGGCAAACCGGCATTTCAATTTCGTCCAACCCCGGATTTCCTTTAACTTGCTTATCGGACGCACCCAATTACTCTGCAGAAGATTCCGCGAACACCTGGCGATTTTGCACGAAGTAGTCGATGCCCGAGTAGATGGTGAAGAACAGGCAGATGTAGAAGAAGATTAGAGCCATTGGGATGTTGATGGTGCCAAAGCCAATGTTGTTCAGTAGTAATAAGATGATCCCGACCATCTGAGTTGTCGTCTTGATTTTGCCTGGCCAGGCGGCGGCTAAGACCTTGCCCCCGGTTTCTACGACGATCAACCGCAAGCCGGTCACGGCCAGCTCCCGGCAGACAATGATGGCGACTGCCCAAGCTGGCACGGCGCCCATTGATACCAGGATGATGAACGCCGTCATGACGATCATCTTATCTGCCAGCGGGTCGGCAAATTTACCGAAGTTGGTGACCAAGTGGTTGCGCCGAGCGATTTGGCCATCCAAGAAGTCGGTGATGGATGCCGCCGCAAACACGACTGCGCCCCAAACCTGGGCAACGGGAATCGCGGTCCCTAACCAGGTCACCTGACCCCAGTCCAGTGGCAGGACCAACAAGAGGATGAAGATGGGGATCAAGATGATACGAACAATTGTTAAACGATTTGGCAGATTCACGGAAAGTTCCTCCTTAAAATTTCTCAATAAAAAGGCGCGCCGGTCGCCACGGACCGACCCGCCTTGAGTCTTACTTAAATTCCAACGTCACAGTTTGGACCTGTGAGGTCGTGGTGCTGCTGGAGCTCGTCGTGGTGCCAGTGGTTGAACTGGAACTCGTGGCGTTGCTCGTGCTGGTTGCGGACGTGAAGTCGAAGTTCTTACCGTCAACCTTCACCTTCGTCGCTGGTGCGTTCCCAAACTTCAGGGTCACACTCGTCGCTGAACTTGGAATCGTCAGGGAGTGTGAGGTCGAAGATGACAACGTCCCTTGCCAAACGGTCGAGCCGCTGACCGTCACGGACATCCAAGCACTGCCAGTAGCTGACAGGCTCATCTTTGGCTTAGCAGAAGCGTTCTTCATTTCCCAAGTGGAGCCGGAAGTCGTCGAACTCAATTGCTTGAAGCTAGGCGTCTTGGTGGCCTTCTTGGAAGAAGACTTCTTCGAGGAAGACTTACTGCTACTACTGCTACTTTTGGTCTTATTCGAGCTGCTGCCAGAAACGCTGACCGAACTACTGTCGACGTTGTCCTTCGTGGTCCCCCCACCGTTATGCGAAGCGGCGACCCAGATACCGACCAAGATGACCAGGACGACGATGACGATCCCAATCACCGGAATCGTCCGCCGTAATTTCACGTAACGTTCGTCGACCTGCCGTTGTTGCGAGCGGGTCTCCGGATTGTTTTCATTCACCTTATCGACGTATTCTTGCGTCTGGGTGCTGGGCAAAGCACTGTCAAATTGCTTTAACAGCTCCGCCCCATCCAGGTCGACCATATCGGCGTACTGCTTGATAAATGCGCGCACGTAAAAGTCCCCGGGCAACTCATCGAAGTTTTGGTCTTCGATGGCAATCAGATAACGCTTTTGAATCTTCGTCGTCTGTTGCAGGTCGTCCAGCGTGTACCCTTTGGCAATCCGGGCATCACGCAGCGTTTTTCCCAATGTAATTTTGCTGTTATCACTCATGATTTAATTCTCCACCTGTTCAAAATTTCTCTATAAGCAGTATAGCATAGGCATCGCCGCATTTTCAGCCACAACACCCAGAATTCAGGATTTAACGGTTTCTTAACCTCCGTTACGGCAAAATCGTATAGACGGTTTGTCGGCTGGCTGCCTGAAATTGCGCCAAGGCTGCTTGGACGGTTTCAAAGGTCATCCCCTCGAGCACAGTCAGTTCATCAAAGATGGTGGCCCCGTCAAATAGCGGGCCGTCGTACTGATTGGCGATGGCTTCGACCGAGTTGATGGCCCCAATCGTCCGGCCGATGGCTTCGCGTTTGACCAGGTCAAATTGGGCTTTAGCCGCCAACAATTGCGCAGGCGCATCGGTTAAGATGGCAGTTAGTTCACTGACAAAAGATTCCGGATGATCCGTATCCCCGGCCAGTTGGGCAAAATGCGCGCCGCGTTGAATCTGGAAGTCGTAGCCAAAGCTGTCGTCGATCACGTTGGCGTCGTACAGCCGCAGGTAGTTGTCACTGGTATCATTGAACAATAAGTCAAAGGCCAAAGATACCGCCACGTTGTAGGTCAACCCCGCTTGACCCGCGGGCACGTCATCGTAACCGCGCAGGCCAATGCTGACCTTGGGCCGGTTGACGGTGAGGTGGCGTGTCGTGGTCGGCACGATCTCAGCCGCCGGCGTTTGCGGGGAAGCCACACGTTGAATCGGTTGACTCGGCCCGAACGTCTTGCCGTCCTGGTTCGCCGAGATCCACGCCAAGGTCTCCTCGGGATCGAGTTGCCCCACCACAATTAAATTCATATTGCTGGGGTGATAGAACGTGTTGTACGCCGCATAGAGGTCATCGGCGGTAATCTTATCGATGGAATCCACGGTCCCGGCAATGTCGATGTGTAACGGTTCACGCGGATACAGTTGGCCAATCATGCCAAAGTAGCTTTGCCAACCCGGGTCATCATCGTACATTTCAATTTCTTGGCCAATGATGCCCTTTTCCTTGTTGACGGTCGCCGCCGTGAAATACGGATCTTGCACGAAGTCTAACAAGATGTCCAGATTTTCGTGCAAGTGGCTGGTCGTCGCAAACAGGTAGCTGGTTTGCGTAAAACTGGTGAAGGCGTTGGCACTGGCACCATACTGGCCAAACAGGTCAAAGGCGTCGTGGTCCTTTTTTTCAAATAACTTATGTTCCAAAAAGTGGGCAATCCCATCGGGGAACCGCACGGCCTCGCTTTGGCCCCGCGGCACGAATTCATTATCGGTCGACCCGTAATTAGTGGTCATCACGGCAAAGGTCTTGTGAAACCCGGCCTTAGGGACCAGGATGACCTTTAAGCCGTTGGCCAGCGTCGTTTGAAAGACGGTCTCGCCTAACCGCGAATAAGTTTGTTTATTCAGCATGCTGATCACCCCCGTGTAGGCAGTACGTCGCCTGCAACGTGACCTGTTGGGCCACCCGTTGCACGTCGGCGATGGAGACTGCCGCTAATTTTTCCTGCCAAGTTTGTAATGGTTCCGTTAAATGGGTCAGTTCACTGTTGAGCAGACTGACCAGTTTGCGTTGCGGACTGTCGAGCCCGGCCAAGCGTGCATTCAAAAGGCTGGCCTTGACCTCGGCTAACAGGTTGGCGGATAACTCACCGCGCTGTAAGGCCGCCAGCTGTTCGCCAATGATGGCCACGACGCGGTCTTGGTTCTCCGCTTGGATACCGCTTTGCACGCCCAGCGTCCCGGTGAACGGGTTGTAACTGCTGCTGGCGTAGTAGGCCAGACTGGCCTTTTCGCGCACATTGGTAAATAACAACGACAGCGGCGTCCCGCCAAAGGCCGCATTAAAGACCACGGCGGCCATAAAGTCCGCATCGTCGCGGTAAATTGGCAATTGGTAGGCCAAATTCAACTTGGCCTGGACCACAGGGGCCACATCGTCGCCGGCCTGCACCTCGGCGCGCTTCTCCCAACGATAATACGGGGAGTCATCGACGAGTTGGCGGTCCGTCAACGGCCAAGACTTAAGCGCAGCTTGCACCCGGTCGGCCGTCACGTCACCGACCACGGCCACGTGAATCGCGTCGTTGGCCAACATGTCATGGTAGGTCCCTAAGATATCGGTCGCCGTCAATTCGCCTAAGGTCGTGGTGTCGCCCAAGGCACTCATGGCCTGGGCCGGCTGACCGATGAACAACAATTCCTGTAGCCGCCGGTTCGCCAAATATTGTTTGTCATCGTCTAACGATTTGATTGCCGTCAAGAGGTTCTGGCGCTGTTGGGTAAAGGTTGCCGGGTCAAATTGCCCGTTTGGCAACAAGGGATCGAACAAGACCGCCTTGAGCAGCGCCATCCCCTGTTCAAACAACGGGGTGGTGTCCGCGAAGTGGTCCAAATACTGCTCATCGACCACCGAACACGTTAACCGAATCACGTGCTTGGTCCCGAGCTTCACCACGCTGATGCCAAAACTGGCCCCATACAGGCGTGACAGTTGCCGGGCCAAGGCCGTTTGGGTCGGATAAGCCGCCGTACTGGTCTCTAGAACTTGCGCTAACAGTGCCCGCGCGGTGATCGCCGTGGCCGTCAGTGGCGCCACAAAGTCCACCTTAATGCCAATTGTTTTAAATTGTTTAGTGGGTAACAGGTCGAGCGTTACCCCGTCTCGTATGCGAAAATGCACGCGCAATTGCCTCCTCTAGCAAAATACTAATCGGTGTTTAATTTTAAGGGAAGCGCGCCAGAAATACAAGCAACCGCGCTGAAATTGTGGGATTTTGCCGAAACAGGTGTCGGCTGGCCGCCTTACCGTTCGCTAGAGATGAGTTGGAACGCTGAGGGCGCCGGGTCGAGCCAAAGGACGGTCTCGACCCTCAACTTGGAGCCGATGAATCGCGTCTCCAAGTTGCCAGTTCCCTAAGCGTGGTAAACCACCCCGCTAAAGGAACTCCCACAGCTGAACTCATCTCTAGCGAACTCTCGGCTACGGTGGCGATGGTTCAGCACCAATCGTTTACACACTGTGTTCCGTCAGAAAGCGGGCCAAAAGACGCTTGTCCGGCGAGCATTAAGGCTGACAACCAAATAATTCTGGCCTCGGATTGCTTGGTTATTAGTTTAAGAGAAACCGGCTGCCCTTTGGCGCACGTTTCAGCTATGTAAAGGTAACGAGAACGATCCTGGGAGGTTTTGTCCCAGTCTCACCTTTTCAACCGACCGATTCCAATCCGACACCACCCCCTCTATTAATACTAACGAAAGCCAACGGCAAGCAATGACCCCTTGTGCCATCTTCTTAAGAAAAGCTTCAACTTTCGCCTGAACAAAAAAGCGACAACCCCACTCAAAAAACGAATGGATTGTCGCTACTGATTGTGATCTGAAGGTCAAAAGACGAAAATCAACTGAAACTATTGTTATCATGCGACTCATGGCGTCGAAGATAGTCGGTTTCGTCCTCGCAATGCGAACTCTCGGCTACGGTAGTGCTTACCAGTAGTAGCCGTCTTAAACCCAGATAATAGCTGCATTGACGACTGTCTTTCGTTATTACGGCAATCAGTCCATTATTTTCACTTCCAACCTTCAGTCAATTCTATTTCTGCGGCAACAGTGGCGTGTCCACGTTGCTACCAAACCATTTCTGGTTGATCTTCTCCAGCGTCCCGTTGGCGGCTAACCGCTTTAAGCCCGCGTTGATCTTGCGGCGCATGGTGACGTCGCCCTTGCGCATCCCCACCGCAAACTTTTCTTTAGGGAAGCTGCCGACCGTGACCCGGTAATCTTCGGGGTGGGCCTGGTGCTTGATGTAGTAATTGGCGTACGTGCTATCGATCAGCAGCCCTTGAATCCGGCCGACATTTAAGTCGATGAAGGCGTTGGTGAAGGAATCATAGGTCACGGCCTCGTGATTTTTGATGCGGTCCTTCAACAGCTTAGGGTGCGCTTCAATATCGTTGGCCCCAGACGACCCCGTTTGTGCGCCCAAGACTTTGCCGGTCATGTCTTGATACGAGCTAATGTGATTTTTCTTCAGCGTGACCAAGACCTGGTCGTTGTTCAAATAGGTGTCGGAAAAGGCCACCTGCTTTTGGCGCTGCGGCGTGATGGAAAAGCCGTTCCAGATCAAATCGATCGTGCCGTTGTGCAGCTCGGTCACGTTCATGCTCCAGTCGATCGATTGGAAATCGACCTTGACACCGTACAGTTTAAAGACGGCCCGCGCCAGGTCGATGTCGTAGCCGACCAGCTTGCCACTCTTTTGGCGAAAGCCCATCGGAACAAAGCTGTCGTCCAGCCCGACCACGACCTTTTTCTTTTTGACGACGCTAGACCAGGTGTCGTCTTGATTGGCCCGTTGCGTGACGTTGTTGCAGCCCGCTAAGATACCGCCGAGGCCCGCGATGACCACCAGCAAGGCCCAGAATCGTAAGTACTTTCTCATCAAATGACCTCCCTAGTTCTTGGGTTCCACCCGCAACATTTGATCCGCAATGGCTTTTGCAAACGGCATGTCGTGGGTCACGACGATTTGCGTGATGCCCTCGTCACGTAACTTCAAGATAATTTGTTCGACCTCTTTACGTAGGTCCGGATCCAGTGCCGACGTGGGTTCATCGTAGCACAGCAGCTTGGGGTGCATCGCTAACGCCCGCACGATGGCGACCCGTTGCTTTTGCCCCCCGGATAATTCGTACGGGAACAGGTCCGCCTTGTCGCCCAGGTCCAACTGTGTCAGCAAGCGGTCCGCCTCGGCATTGGCGGCTTGGGTGGATTGCTTGAGCACCATAGTCGGCGCCAGCGTTACGTTTTGGCGCACGGTCAGGTTCGGGAACAGTTGATAATCCTGGAAGACCACCCCGATCACGGCATCATTGTCGCGGTTCGTCGCCGGATCAAAGGGTTGCCCGTCTAACAAGAACTGACCGCTATCAACGCTAGCCAGTCCACTGATGCATCGTAGCAGCGTCGTCTTACCGGCCCCAGACGGCCCGACAATCGTCAAGATCTTGCCATCTTCTACGGTTAAATTCACGTCGTCGAGGATGGTCTTGCCACCAAATTTTTTCGTAATCCCTTTAAGTTCTAACATGTTTTGACCATCCTTTCCTTAACGCCAGAAACTGTAGTGCCGTTCGAGTCGCTTCAAGACCAGCGTGCAAACCGCCGTCAGTAACAGGTAAATGACCCCGACCAGTAACATCGGTACCAGCGTCACGTCGCGCGCCATGGCCACGTTGCCGGCTCGTAACAGGTCGCCCAACCCGATCACATAAACCAAAGATGAATCCTTCACCAGGTTGATGACTTCGTTCCCGATGGACGGTAAGACGATCTTGACCACTTGGGGAATCACAATCTTACGCAACGTCTGCCACTTGGTTAGCCGCAGGACCCGCGCGCTTTCGTATTGTCCTGCCGGAATAGCCTGTAAGCCGCCCCGGAAGATTTCAGCGAAGTACGCCGTGTAATTTAAGATAAAGGCGAATAACGCCGCGTCATACCGCTGGAAGACGATGCCGATGATGGGCAACCCATAAAAGACGAAAATTAATTGCAGTAACAGTGGGGTCCCCCGCATCAACCATACGTAGATGTTAATGATCCAGGTCAACGGTTTAAACCGCGTCGTCATGCCCAATCCTACCAGGATACCTAGTGGAATGGCGATAATAATGGTCCAGAAGAAGATGGATAAGGTCATCCCCGTCCCGGAAAGTAATGATGGTAAAATCTGCGTCACGTAATTCATAATGATTCCTCCTTCGCCAAATAAAAAAGCCCTCTCGAGAAATAACTTCTCAAGAGGGCGTCTCAACGCTGTGCCACCTCAAATTCTCGACGCGCTCACGCCACGCCGACTCAGTGAGTTCCTAGCCTCGCTGAGTCGGTGGGATCAAAAAAATCGCCCTCCTAGGTCCAAAGACCTAAGAGGACGATCACATCGTGGTTCCACCTCATATTTGTTTCCGTATCACTACGAAAACCTCAGCGAGTTGCTAGCAACTCCAGCGATAACGGGGCTTTTCCCGAGCTGTCTTACTCATTTCAGACAGCCAACTCACAGATGTGGTTCGAATCGTTCAGTCCGCCCGTTTCCATCCGCGGGGCTTTCTGGAGAACTTGAACAACTCTACTCTTCCGTTCAACGTTTTTCATTCATTGACAGTATATTACTTTTTTTCAGGGAGCGTGTCAACCCATGAAAATGAAAAAAGGTGTCCCACCGGCCAATTTCTCCAGCGAACACCTGGTTTCATAAAATTTATCCGCGATGGAACCAGCTGCTGACGCGATGCCAGAAACCGGTATCCTCTTGTTCTTCGATTTTCATCAATGGCACGGTCTCGCCCTCCAAACGGCGGGCCACGTTACGGTAGCCTTGCCCAGCGGGGTTGTCCGTTTGCATGACCACGGGTTCCCCTTGGTTGGAGGTCGTGATCACGGCATCATCGTCAAAGATAATGCCCAGCAATTCGATGCCCAGGTGATGGGTGATCTCGTCGATATCCATCATGGATCCGTCTTGCATCATATTGCGGCGAATCCGGTTGATCAACAACCGCGGTGCCTCGGTCAACGGGTGTTGTTCCAACAAGCCCACGACCCGGTCGGCATCCCGCACGGCAGAGATCTCTGGCGTCGTAACCACGATGGCGGCGTCGGCCCCGGAAACCGCGTTGATAAAGCCTTGTTCGATCCCGGCCGGACAGTCGATCAGGACATAATCGTATTCGGGCTTGAGCTCATCGACGATTTCCTTGACCTGTTCCGGCATTAAGGCCGTCTTGTCCGTGTTTTGGGCGGCTGGCAACAAGTAGAGCTTGTCGTCAAAGCGCTTGTCCTTGACCAGCGCTTGGGGCAACTTGGCCCGGCCTTCCGCCACGTCCACGATATCGTAGATGATGCGGTTGTCTAACCCCAAGACCACGTCTAAGTTCCGCAACCCAATGTCCAGGTCCATCAAGCAAACCCGTTTGCCCATCAAGGCCAGCGCGGTCCCGATGTTGGCACTGGTCGTCGTCTTACCGACCCCACCTTTACCGGAGGTGATCACAATTGCTTTTCCCATTTTTAAATTCCTCCAATCTGGTTATACAACTTCGGATTAATCTTCTTTAATTGCGCCAACTTGCCGTACGACAAGACGTGCAGATCATTTACATAAGCCACCGTTTGCTGCGAATCAGTGACCGTTTCCGGTTCAATGATATCGAACTGCTCGGCGATGCGCACCTGTTGTGCGGTCTGAAGATTTCCCATAATCAGCTTGGACTCGTCATCGGGATACCCCGCCTGAAGAATTCCAGCGACATCCCCCATGGAAAAGATGTTGCCCGTCGTCCGGAGCTTACCACCTTCGTGAATCGTCCCCAAGAACAGGACGTCGCCTTTCATGACGACCTCCTGCCCGTTACGAATCACTTTGCTTAACAGGTGAACGTTTTCCCGCTCGCGTAACTGGATTGCATCGGCAATCGTCATGACGTTAGCGGCGATCTTATGGATCTCAAAGCGCGGATACTGTGCCACCATCTGTTCGATGCGTGACTTTTCTTCCGCGGTCAAGATCCGGTCTTCAGTTAACACATCCAGCGAAATTTTGGATGCTGCCAAAGCCTGGGGGTCCACCTTGAGATTTTCTAATAATGCTTTTAAATCAACCAAGATTTGGTCCAGACTCGCTGATTGCTTGAGGACCAAGTCATAGCCGTTTTGCGTTCCACGTAATACGGCAGCCTGCATAGCGTTCGTTCCCTTCACCTATTTTAACCAATTATACACCCAACGAATCGGGAAATATAAAATCACAAACATTGCTAAGTTAAAGGCCAAAGTCGGGCCCAACGTGTTTACTAAAAACGCGCTGCCAGCTCCGGAATTTAACCGCATCGCGCGGCTAGCCAAGTAGCCCAGCCCTTCCACCACGGTAATGTCGATAAAGTAAATCAACAAGCCGCTCAAAAAGTTCGGGCGAATCCAACTCGCTAGTCGGCGGGTCACATACACGACGAGCGGGAAGATGAAGACGGCTACCCCGAAGATGCCGGTATAGTACAAATCAAACACGGCCCCCGCGACCGCCGCCCATCGACCTAGTGGCAGGTCAAACGTGCCATCGTCGGCTTCAAAGAGCACCCCGCACACGAGCCATAACACCACCAAGTGGCTGACCATGGCGTTGGGGTAACGAAACATTTGGACACTAAAGACTTGGCTAATCGATCCGTCTAGAAATAGCGCCAAAAACAAGAAGACGGGCAAGCCGAAGCGTAACTTTGATAATCGATACACGACTAGTCCCCCCTACTGCTTGCTGACGGCAACGGTGACGATGTTCAGCGCACTGAGATCCGTGGCTGGATTGATATACAGCTTCGTTGCCAACCCGTAGTCAGACCCGGTCGCCTTAGCTACCGTCCCGACGTACAGGCCCTTTGGCGTCACACCACCCAGACCACTCGTCACGACCTTGTCGCCCTTGGCGAGCTTGGCTTTGGTCGTAATGTTGTCCATCGTAATCTGGCCCGTGGTGGCCTTGTAACCACTCAGGACCCCGTTGACCGTCTTACCAGATTTCGTGGTGATTTGGACCGCGAACCGGTTGGCGGAATCATTGTTGTCGGTGATCAGTTCCACCTTGGAATTGGTCTTGTTGACCTCAGCGACCCGACCAATCAAGCCGGACCCAGACATGACGGGCATGTTCTTCTTGACCCCCGCAGCGGCCCCCTTGTTAATGATCACTTGGCTTTGCCATGAAGATGGCGTTCGGGTGATCACGGCGGCAGAAACGGCGGTGTAGTCCGTCAATGAGGCGTTCAACTTCATTTCCTTTTTCAGTTGCTTGTTTTCCTTGGCAAGCGTTTGGTCACGGACCTTGGTCTGCGCCAACTCACTCACTTGCTTCTTCAACTGTTGATTTTCCTGGTACGTGTTCAACAATTCCGAAACGGCACTGACGGAGCCGCTCAACCCGTTAGTCGGAATCGCCACGACCCGGTCGACTAAGCCAACAATGTCATTGCCAAATTGCTGCACCAACGGCGGCGTGGACTTCTTGTTGCGTAGCGTCACGGACACCGTCATCAAAGCAAAGCTAACAATCACGCAGACAATAATAATGACCAGCCGGCGATTGAGAGAAAATTTCTGCATGTTAGACCTCCATCTTGTGGGTAAGGCTTTCGTTTACCCCCCTACCGTCACAATAAAGAAGCGGGAAGCTGCCTTCCCGCTAGTCCCTATTTTTTCTTCATGACATCGATACTCTTTAATGATTCCCCAGTACCAGCAGCCACACAATCTAACGGGTCGTTGGCAATGGAAACTGGCACCTTGGTTGCGTCCGCAATCACTTCAGATAAGTTCTGCAGCAATGCGCCCCCACCAGTCAAGACGATACCGTGATCAATCACATCGGCAGCGATTTCTGGTGACGTCTCTTCCAGGGTTTCTTTGATAGCTGTAATGACGTCTTGAACGGGTTCTTGGATGGCTTTGGCAACGTCGACTGCGGAGACTTCCACGGCCTTAGGTAAACCAGTGACCAAATCACGCCCACGAATCGTGGCGCCATCGATCTTTTCGGCCGCTTCCACGGAGGCAGAACCGATGTCCATCTTCAGCTTTTCAGCGGTCCGTTCACCGATCAACAGGTTGAAGTTAGACCGGACATACGTCGCAATGGCGTCGTCTAACTTGTCACCGGCTACCCGGATGGAACGACTGGAAACGATCCCACCCAAGGAGATGGTGGCAACGTCGGTCGTCCCACCACCCATGTCAACGACCATACTACCGGTAGGGTCCATCACGGGCAACCCGGCACCGATGGCCGCTGCAAATGGTTCTTCGATGACATAAGCATCACGCGCACCAGCTACCCGGGTCGCGTCGATCACGGCCCGCTTTTCAACTTCCGTTACGCCGCTTGGGACACAGACCATCACGTAAGGCTTGCCGTTTGACTTGCCCACAGTTTTTTCGATGAAGTACTTCATCATGGCAACGGTCGTATCGTAATCGGCAATCACGCCGTCTTTCATGGGCCGAATGGCAACGATGCTAGCCGGGGTCCGGCCAATCATTGCGCGTGCGTCTTCACCAACGGACACAATTTCCCCAGACTTTGTGTTCTTGGCGACAACGGAAGGTTCGCGAAGAACGATACCTTTCCCGTCAACGTAGACAATCGTATTGGCGGTACCCAGATCGATCCCAATATTTTTCGTTCCTAATCCGAACAATGTGTTTCATCCCTTCATTGTCAACAAAACTTTAATTGATTTTTATTTTTGTACATTGATAGACGTATTATAACATACCTATCTACGTGAGAACACGTCGTCAATGTCAAGAATACCGAACTTTTAACGAGAAAGAAATAGGAAAACCGGATTTTAATCAGTTTTTAAAGGTTCTGCCGCATTTTCTTCACCGTTGTCCGGTAATTGGCCCGCCTCGCGCAGACTAAAATAACTGTGAATGCCGATCACAAAGCCGTCCAGCAAGGGAATGCCCATCAGCCGTCCACAGTCGGCCAGGCGCTGCATGAAGGCCAGGTCGTTCGGCGACGGTTGTGGGACTCCGCTGGGATGGTTGTGGGCGACCACGATGGCCGCGGCGCCGTTCATCACGGCCAGTTGAAAGATCTCGCGAGGATGGACAGGACAACTATCTAACGTCCCTTGAAAGACCGTTTGCCGGTCAATGATGCGGTGCTTGGCATCGAGGACCAAGACCTCAACGCGTTCCTGCTGCAAATAACGCAGGTCATCCATCAACGCCTGCCCCAACTGGCTGCTAGCCGTCACCTCTCCCAAGATGGGCCGCGGTGCCTGCTGGACCCAGCGTCCCAGGTCGATGGCCGTCAACAGGCTGCGGCGCTGGGAATGGCCGCCAACGTAGGCGCGACACTGGCGGTGACTGGCATAGCGGAGATTCGCCACGCTGTGAAAGTAGCGAAAGAACCGGTCACTCTCCGCGATGTGCGGCAGTCCCAGGCTCTTAAGGACCTGGCCGACCAGTTGGCGTTCATTGTGAATCGTCATTTTTTGTCGTTGCATCTCTCTTCACCCCTCTACGGATTAACTCCGTAAAAAAGGCGGATTTATTCGTCGGTCCCCTTAAAATATTGCCGAACCTCGGAAATAAAGTACAATGACCCCGTCAATAAGACCAGGTCATCGGCCGAAATGCTGGCCAGCACCGATTTGAGTGCCGTGGGCCAATCCGGTGCCATGGTGATGTGTTTGTGGCTGGCCACCGCATCTTCCAGCTCTTGGGGTGTGGCCGCCGCCCGTTTGCCCGGCCCCTGAAACTGCGTCACGACCAGGTGAACTTGGGGCACCTTCATCAAGGTCTTGACCATTTGGGTGTACTGCTTATCCGCCAGCACAGCCAAAATAATGTAGATGTCGTGACCAGAAAAATGTTGCCGCAACAACTGGGCCATTTCGACCATCGCCGGCTCGTTGTGCGCGCCATCAATGGCAATCAGCGGTTCGTTCGCTAACCGTTCAAACCGACCGGGCCACGTGGTGTGTTGGAGGCCCTGGCGAATCTCGGCGATCTTGACACGGGTCTGCATCAATTGATGATACGTGATGTAGGCCGTCAAAGCCGTCGCCGCGTTGTCGATTTGATATTGACCTAACAAATCAATCTGTAGCCGCCGCCAGCGATGATCGCCCCAGGCGTAGTCAAAGCGTTCGCCCCATTCGTGCTCGGGCCGGTTGGTCACCCGAAAGTCGCGGTCCAGTGCCCGAACCTGGGTGTCATTGGCCGCGGCCGTTTGGTCCATCACCGCCAGCGCATCAGGCGTTAAACGACCACAAACGACCGGGACGCCGGGCTTGATGATGCCAGCCTTTTGCGCCGCAATCTTGGGAATCGTGTCCCCCAAGATCTTCATGTGATCCATGCCAATCGTGGTAATGACGGACACGGCCGGCGTAATGATGTTGGTCGAATCATACTTGCCGCCCAACCCGACCTCGACCACGACCACATCGACCGGGTGGGCCGCAAAGTAGCTGAACATCAAGGCGGTGTCGATTTCAAATTCGGTCGGTCCCTCTGGCCCTAATTGCGCGTCCAGTTGGGCCACGATGGGTTCAATGTGCTGCACGTCGGCCAATAAATCGGCGTCACTGATGGGCTCTCCATTTACGCTGATCCGTTCATTGAACCGGGTAATGAACGGCGAGGTAAAGGTCCCCACCGTTGCCCCCTCGGCTAAAAACAGGTCGCGCAAGAAGGCCACCGTGGAGCCCTTGCCGTTGGTCCCGGCGACGTGAATCATCTTGAGTTGGTCCTGGGGATTACCCAGCAAGGCCATGAACTCCCGCATGCGGGTCAGCGTCGGCTTCTTCTTGAAGCGGTCGCGCCCGTGAATAAACTGTAATGCCTCGGCATACGTTTTTATCAATTTGAAAACCTCCCGGATAGTCACTGCCTCCCAGTTTAGCAGATTCCCCCAGTCATTGCCTAGCTTTTGCGGTGGATTTTTCCGTTACGCTTGGCAATCTTGGTGGGTACCGGCCGCCTTACCGTTCCGCGAAGCTCTGATTGGTCGTTGCCAGCGACGTCAATCCCATAGGCTCGTCATATTGGTAATGTCTTTGGCCTTTCCGCCAGTATTGACCGGAACTGCGGTCACCCCCTTTTCCCACTGAACTTGTTCCCTAACCACAATTGCCAACGCCAACGCAAAAAGCGGCACCCCAACCATCACTGGTCAGAGTTCCGCTTTGTTTAAAAATTCAGTTGTTAAAGTTGGGCCTTAATGTCGGCCAGTCGTTGCTTGGTAGCGGCCAACTTCTTTTCGTTGTCGGCTTGCTTCTCGCGTTCGGCGTTGACCACGTCTTCTGGGGCGTTGGCCACGAAGCGTTCGTTGCCTAACTTCTTGGTTGCCCGTTCAACTTCAGACGTGAACTTGGCAACTTCCTTGTCCAGACGCTTGGCTTCGTCGTTTAAGTCGACCAATTCGGCCAGTGGCACTGAGACTTCGGCGCCGGTGATGACCGCCGTCATGGCTAACTTCGGAGCGACCAGGTCGGCACCAATTTGCAAGTTCTTCGGGTGAACGAACCGGTCGATGTAGTCGCGGTTGGTCTCGAAGACGTGTTGCAGCTTGTCGTCACTGGACTTGATCTGCAAGTCGATTGGCGTGGACATTGGCGCGTTGGCTTCGGCCCGAATGTTCCGCACGGCCTTGATCAAGTCAATCAGACTGGTCATATCCGTTTCCGCCGTTGGGTTGTCAAATTCTGGGTGGTCGACTGGGTAAGCCGCCGTTACCAGTGACTTGCCGTCATGCGGCATAGCTTGCCAAATGGCTTCCGTCACGAATGGCATGATCGGTTGTAACAGGCGCAGGGTCTGATCAAGCACGTAGGCCAGCAGATCTTGCTTAGTGGCCTTAGCCGCCGCGTCATCACCGTTCAAGACTTCCTTACTCATTTCGATGTACCAGTCACAGAAGTCGTTCCAAATGAAGTTGTACAGGGAACGGCCGGCTTCACCGAATTCAAACTTGTCAAACATTTCCGTGACGTGCTTGACCGTGTCGTTTAAGCGACTCAAGATCCATTTGTCAGTCAGGTCCCACTTGTCAGCAGCGGGGACGACCGGCTTGGTGTTGTCGCCCAGGTTCATGATAACAAACCGGCTGGCGTTCCAGATCTTGTTGATGAAGTTCCAGGCCGCATCCATCTTGTCGTAGCTGAACCGCACGTCTTGGCCCGCCGTGGATCCGGTGGACAAGAACCACCGCAGCGCGTCGGCACCGTACTTGTCGATGACATCCATTGGGTCGATCCCGTTGCCCAAAGACTTACTCATCTTGCGCCCATCTTCGGCCCGAATCAAGCCATGCAAGAGAACGTGTTTGAACGGCCGCTTGCCGGTGAATTCCAGGCTTTGGAAGATCATTCGGGAAACCCAGAAGAAGATGATGTCATAGCCGGTGACCAAGGTGTCGGTTGGGAAGTAGCGTTTGAAATCAGCGCTATCTTCATTTGGCCACCCCATCGTGGAGAATGGCCACAGCGCACTGGAGAACCAGGTATCCAAAACGTCAGGGTCTTGTTCCCAGTTTTCAATGTCTTTCGGCGCTTCTTCGTTGACGTAAACTTCGCCGGTCTTCTTGTTGTACCAGGCTGGAATCCGGTGGCCCCACCAGAGTTGCCGGGAAATAACCCAGTCGTGGACGTTTTCCATCCATTGCGTGAAGGTGTGTTCAAAGCGTTCTGGCACGAAGTCAACCGCATCGTCGCCTTGTTGGTTCTTGATGGCGGCTTCGGCCAACGGCTTCATTTTCACGAACCATTGCGTGGATAACCGGGCTTCGACTTGGACCCCGGTCCGTTCGGAATGCCCAACGGAGTGGACGATTGGGTCGACCTTCAACAGTAAGCCTTGGTCATCCAAATCAGCAACCATAGCCTTGCGGGCGTCAAACCGGTCCATGCCAGCGTACTTGCCGGCCTTTTCGTTCATGGACGCGTCTTCGTTCATGGTGTTGATCCGTTCCAGGTTGTGCCGGTTACCGACTAAGAAGTCGTTCGGGTCATGGGCGGGCGTGATTTTTACCATCCCTGTCCCAAAGTTGATGTCAACATATTGGTCAGCGATGATCGGAATCTTGCGGTTAGCCAGTGGCAAGATAACTTCCTTGCCGACTAAATCCTTGTAACGCTCGTCGTCCGGGTTGACCGCTACGGCCGTGTCCCCCATCATGGTTTCAGGACGCGTCGTCGCAATTTCAATGTAGTGCTTGCCGTTAAACGTGTAATCTGGGTCGGCAAACGGGTACTTCACGTGGTAGAAGGCCCCTTTGTCGTCTTGGTGAATAACTTCGATATCAGACAGAGCTGTCCGCGCTTGCGGATCCCAGTTGATGATGTATTCGCCCCGGTAAATGAGCCCCTTCTTGTACAAGGCCACGAAGACTTTCTTGACCGCGTCGGACAGGCCGTCATCCAGTGTGAACCGCTCGCGGGAGTAGTCCATGGATAAGCCCATCTTGGCCCACTGCTTGTGAATCGTTGCGGCGTACTCGTCCTTCCATTCCCAAACCTTGTCGACAAATTTTTCTCGGCCGAGGTCATAACGGGTAATGCCTTGTTCCCGCAAACGGGCTTCCACCTTGGCTTGCGTGGCGATCCCGGCATGGTCCATCCCTGGTACCCATAACGTGTCGAAGCCCTGCATCCGCTTTTGCCGGATGATCATGTCTTGGAGCGTCGTGTCCCAGGCATGGCCTAAATGCAACTTACCCGTGACATTGGGCGGCGGCAATACGATAGAATACGGGGTCGCCTTTTTGTCCCCACTGGGTTTGAACACATCTTCATCGAGCCAAGTCTGGTACCGACCCGCTTCAACGGCGGTCGGATCATACTTGGTCGGCATATCAATTTGCTTGTCTGCCATGTAAATCAATTCCTTTCTTGACTAGGGAAGCGACCGGTCTAGGTGTACAAAAAAGGCTCCCCATCCTAAAAATTAGGACGAAGAGTCTTCGCGGTACCACCTAAATTGGGCGTTCATGCCCCACTTAACTTCTTTGTTAACGGAGAGTGCTCCGGTTCGGGCTTACTATCGGTTCAGCCCAACAGCTCACAAGCTACGTTCACGTGAGAATCTCACCAGGCTTCCACCAATCCCCGGCTCTCTTCAACAGACCACTTCACGCTACTGACTTGCTCAATGCTACTTTCACAGTTTACGCAATTTCCGACTAAAGGTCAACACGTTTGACCAACTTTTCCAGGGCATCAATGGCCGCCAGATAGTCAGGTTCGTCAGTTTGTTCAGTCACGATTTGCCGGTAAACAATCTTACCCGTGTCATCAATGATCCAAATCGACCGGGCCAAATTACCCAAGTTCGGGACGTACAGCCCCATTTCGTAGCCAAACGACAATTCTTCGTCTGACAACAAATCAACGTTTTCCACGCCTTGAGCCGCGCACCAGCCAGTTTGTTCCGCAATCGAGTTGTTCGAGATCGTCGCAAACCGCGCATCTGGATAGTGGTCCGCCTGCTGGGTGAACTTTCGCGTTTGAATGGTACATACTGGTGTATCCAGGTCCGGAACCACGCTAATCAAGGTCACTTTGCCAATCAAGTTAGCCGTCTTGACCTTCTTATTTTCCTGATCGAATACCTTAAACTTTGGTAACTGATCCCCTACTTCTGGCAACGTACCAGATAAGGAGAATGTATCGCCGAGTCGTGTGACTTCCACGCAGATCAACCCCTTCAGTTATTTATCGGCTCTCACCGACTAATTGCTTTAATTATCGCGCAACTCCAGGGGTAATGACAAGCATTTTGCCATAAAATTGTGAAAAACTCTGGTGGCTTACTCCCACGCTTGTGGGGAATACAGGGAGGAAGACTTAACTTCCTCATCAACCTTGGGATCACCCCCACACCTGTGGGGAATACAAACATGATTGACGATAAAGCCGCCGGATTATAGGATCACCCCCACACCTGTGGGGAATACCCAAGGTGCTTGATATTGCTCAGCCTCTGTACAGGATCACCCCCACACCTGTGGGGAATACGGCCGTACCCTCTGACAAGTACGACCGTTAGCAGGATCACCCCCACACCTGTGGGGAATACCCGTCGACAATCTGTTTCTTAGTGGCTGATTTAGGATCACCCCCACACCTGTGGGGAACACCAAGCAAATCAAGAACAGCTGGTCGCAGACCCGGGATCACCCCCACACCTGTGGGGAACACTTTACGAAGCAATTCGTTATCAGCTTTGACTTGGGATCACCCCCACACCTGTGGGGAACACGCTGATGCCAAAGCTAACGGTACTGGATATCAGGGATCACCCCCACACCTGTGGGGAACACATCATCGATTTCTACCTCCAAATCCTTAATTCGGGATCACCCCCACACCTGTGGGGAACACACTAAACAAATCCCGTCAGACCGGCATTTCATTTTCGCGAAAACCCGAAATTCATTTAACTTTGTTTTTTACCAGCATAGCCTAAATCCGCTAAGTTCTCAACTAAAACTCTACAAGAAAAAGGCCTGGGAAAAATCCCAGACCCTTGTTCAGCAACGCTAATTAGTCGACACGTGTCTCCAAAGCAACCGGTTCCGCTTAGGCCGACTACGCGAACCATCCCAAGCCAGAATTGTTCGCGCAATAGCCTTAATGCTCACCGATTAACCGCCCTTGGAGCCACGCTTATTGCCTACAGCAATTCAGCAAAGACATCCTCATTTTGGTTGAGGTAGTTGTCCCCGGGCCGGATCTCCGTGATGGTGATGCCGTCCAAGGCCTCTTTCATCAAACCTTCCACGTCGATGTACCCTTCGTACTTCCGGGACTTTTCTAAGCTCGGATGCGTCTTGGGTGCTGGTGGCGTGAAGATGGTGCAGCAGTCTTCGTATGGCAAGATGGACAGGTCGTAAGTGTCGATATTTTCGGCCACCTTGATGATCTCCGTCTTGTCCATTGACAACAATGGCCGCAGGATTGGCATGGATGTCACATCGTTGATGGCCGCCATGCTTTCCAGCGTCTGTGACGCCACTTGTCCCAGTGACTCACCGTTGAAGATGCCCTTGGCGTGGCGCATCTCTGCGATGGCCGCCGTCAAGCGCAACATCAACCGCCGTTGGACCGTCATCAAATAACCTTCGGGGACCTTTTCCTTGATGGTCTCCTGGATCTTGGTAAATGGCACCTGAATGAACTGGATGCCCCCTGAGTAACCCGCTAGCCGCGCCGTTAATTCCTTGGCCTTGGCCAGGGCTTGTTCGGACGTGTATGGCGGACTGAAGAAGTGGACCATGTCGATCTTCACGCCGCGGCGTAAGGCGTAGTAAGACGCTACCGGTGAATCAATTCCACCAGACAACATCATGACCGCCTTACCCCCGGTCCCGACTGGCAACCCACCAGCGCCTTGGATGGTCTCTCCAGACAGGAAGACCCCGTTCATCCGCACTTCGACCCGTAGTTCCAGGTCGGGATGCTTCATTTGCACGGTCAATCCCGGTACGTTTTCTAAAATCGTGCTCCCGAGGATCTCGTTCATTTGGTACGTGTCGTAGGCAAATTCCTTGTCTTGCCGGCGCGTGTTGATTTTAAAGGTCATGCCTGGTTTGAAGACTTCCTTGACCATTGCCACGGCTGTTTCCTTGATGGCGTCGATATCCTTATCGACCTTGACCGATGGCGAGAAGTTTTCAATCCCGAAAACGCCCTTCAGTCGGTCCATGACGGCGTCTGAATCCGCCCCATTTAAGGTGACGTGCAAGCGATCATGCTGGGCTTTCACTTCTAGGCCCTCAAAACTACTGAGTGCCTTACGGACGTTTTGGCCAAGCTGTTTGATGAAGTCTTTCTTGTTTTTTCCCTTCGTCGACAGCTCGCCGTAACGGACCATAATTTCACTGTATTCCATTGCGCGACCCCTTTCGTGAGTTAGTTTAATTTGGCAAATTGCGTGTAAAGTTCATCAAAGACTTGGTTGAATTTCTCCGCCTCTGCCATGGTGTTGTGTTCATCCAGCGAAATCCGTACGGCACTGGTGGCAATGCTGTCGTCGACCTTCATGGCCTGTAGCGTACTGGATTCCACATGCTTCTTGGAGGAGCAAGCACTGGTCGTGGAAATGTAAATGTCGTGTTCCTCAAACGCGTGGACGATGGTTTCCCCCCGAACGCCGGCAATCGCAAAGCACAAAATGTGTGGCGCAAAAACTGGCAGGTCCTTGGAGAAGACCGTGACGTTTGGAAACTGTTCCACGTGATGCAAAATAGCCAAGCGAATGGCACGTTGCCGTTCGACCTTAGCCGCTTCATCATCTAACAACAAGCGTAAAGCCTTGGCCATTGCCGCAATGGCTGGCAGGTTTTCGGTCCCGGAACGCAAATTTCGTTCCTGACCCCCACCGGCCATCAGTGGCGTAATCTTGCGACCTTGGCGTTTGTACATAAAGCCAATACCCCGGGGTGCATGGAACTTGTGCCCGGAGAACGTGACGAAGTCGACCCGGTCGTTAAAGATCTTGTCGGCTAAGCCCTTCCCAATGCCTTGAACCGCATCGATGTGCCAGTGGATCCGCGGAAAGTCACGCATGACGTCCGCAATTTCGTCGAGCGGTTGGACCGCGCCGATTTCATTGTTGACGGCCATGGTCGACACTAGAATCGTGGTCGGCTTGATGGCGGCGCGCAAGTCGTCCGCAGAGACCCGGCCGTTTTCATCAACTGGCAGGTAGGTCACTTCGAACCCTTCTTGCTTCAACTGTTCCATGGAATTGTGGACGGCCGGATGTTCCACCTCGGTCGTGATCAAATGGTTCCCAAATTCACGTTTGGCCATCGCTGTGCCCTTGATGGCCCAGTTATCGCCTTCGGTACCGCCACTGGTGAACAAGATCTCACTCAGCTTGGCTCCCACGAGATCAGCGATTTGCTGGCGGGACTGTTCCAACAGGTTAAAAGCCTGTTCCCCAAATTTGTGCAAACTCGATGGGTTTCCCCAGTAATTCGCGCTGACCTTCGCGTAAGTATCGACTACTTCGGGCGCTGCCTTGGTAGTCGCACTGTTATCAAAATAAATCATGCTGAACCCTCTTATCCTTTTTCTATTGGTTCGACTCCGATAGAAATTCCTTCTCATTATAAACACAAACGCTGCTGACCACAAGCCTTTCAACCGGAAGTCCGTCATGTAAGCGATACCTTACCCGTAGCAAATCGACATTATCGCCAAACTGGTTATTCTGAGCAACCCGATTCCCGCTGCCGCCTTACCGCTCGCCGGCTAGTCGCCTTTTGTCCCGCTCTGATTACAAACCTAAAAGTTGAAACTGAAATCAACGTGCTGATTGTCATAATGACGGTGTTCCAACACCTAAAATTGGTGAAACCAGGCGCCTGCGTCAGGCTAGGGTGGGGCCTGCTCTGAGGAACGGCTCCAGCCTGAGGGGCGGTCTTCCGCCTTGCTTGAAAGCCTGACAAAACCCGCCAGTCTCTCAAGTCGCCCCGCGCTGTGGGCTGAGAAAGGACCTCAGCCAACACCGCCGACACAGCTGGCTCCACCCTGGCTGCCTCCGGCAAGGTGAAGGTTATCAGTAACACTGTGATAACCAAAGACTAGTCGTCAATGCAGCTGCTATCTGGGGTTAAAGCAACTGTTACTAACACGCACTACCGTAGCCGAGAGTTCGCCAAATATGGGTTCAGCCGTGGGAGTTCCCTTAGTGACATGGTTCATGTCGCTTAGGGAACTGGCGTCTTTGAGACGCGAACTTCGGCTCAAAGCGAGGCGTCGAGACCGTACTTTGGCTCGACCCGTCCGCCCCAGCGTTCCAACCCATATTTGGCGGACGGTAGGCGGCCAGCTCGAATTGTGAGACTGTAAATGACTATTTTTAACGTCAGAAGTCGCATGATAACAATACTTTCAGCTGATTTCTGTCTTTCAACCCTCAGTGACAAACAAAGCAGCGCTACCGGATGGGGTCCGAGTAGCGCTGCTAAGTGAGCTTAATCTTTTTCAGTTTGCCGCCGTTTGGGCTTAGCCGTGCCTTTGCGGTCGTAATAGGCATCTTCCAAGCGCTTGTAGGCCCCGGGTTCGACCTGTTCTAAGGCCGTGGCGATAGTTTCTAGTGCCTGGGCGTACTGGTACTTGTGTTCGAACAGGTCAGCCGCCGTGTGACTAGCCGCGGCCACATCTTCGTGGCTGGTCTGGTACCGGTTGGCGTACTGCAGAAGTTGTTCGGCCAACTGGGAACTGTCGACCAAGTCGTCCGTTTTCTCCTGTAACGTGTCCAAATCTGTTTGAATAATCAACAATTGTTTGGTGATCCGCTCCATGTCAATCTGGGGTTGGTCCATGTCCGTCGCTAACTGGGCGACCTCATCACGGACTACGAAGAAGTAATCCAAATATTCTTGGGGAATCCCCGGCAAATTCAGGTTCTCAACCTGCCGCCGTAAACTATGTAGATTAAAATCAAACTGTTGTAAGGTGTCGCGCGCCTGCCGTTCTTCGTCGGCCAAACCCGCCACGCTCTTTAAGATATCGGCCTGTTGCTCTTCAATCTGCTTCAGGTCCTTCTCCTGTTGGTTTTGATGGGCCAACACTTGGGAGAAGACAGCTTGCTTGCCACTCAACGCCTGCACATCCTGTTGATACGTACCGTCGATGTGACGTAACTGTTCATTTAACTCCCGCGCCGTTTCCAATTCTTGGTGATCCAGCGTGTAGTTTTGACTCAATCGGTCCAACTCATTTAATAAGGCGTGGCTCTGGTTTTGCGCATGGGCAATGAACTTGGCGACTCGATCTAAGTTCTGGTTGACCGGTTCCTTGGCATCCATTTCCGTTTGCATCACGTCGTAAATGTGGTCGATCTGCTTGGCGATGCGATCATTGACGACCGCCGCATCGGACGGCCGCAATTCCGCCAACGTATTGGCGTTGTCCTTGATGTGTTCCTCGGCGTCTTGAATCAGGCCAGGCACATCTTGGTCGCCAAATTGGTAATGGTCCGCGGCCAATTGCTGGTAGCCGCCCTTCAATTCCTTGATCTGGTCCGGAAAGACCACCGTCAAGTCCTTATATAGGGGTGGGATCGCCGCAATCAAGTCTTCCAAGCTGGTGGTATCCGTTTGTAATTGGCTTAAAACGTCCGCCGCGCGCTCGTGGTCGCCGTCTTGGGTTAACCGGGTAAAGGTATCAAAATTACCCTCCAACTGGCCTAAGCGTTCTTCTAAGCCATCAATGCTGGGGCCAAATGCAAAGTTCTTGGCCAGCAACGTCTTCCGTAAGTCCTGGTACTTCTTTTCCAATTCATGAACGGCCTCACGGTGTTGCTTATCGATCTCTTGGAGGCTCGCCAACTGGGCCTGTACCTCTTGCACCAATGCATCCGTTTGGTTAACCAGTAGTGTGATCTTGGTCAGGCGCTGGCGCAATTGAATCAAATTCACACCGCGTGAATCACTCATCAATTGGTCTAGTTCCTGATCAATGCGCTTAAACCGGTTTTCCGTAATGTCTTGATAGTCGGCCTGAAGCTGTTGGAACTGCGCCAACGATTGGCCGGTCAGACTTAACTTGCCGACTAAATTCAGCTCATCTGTTAGTGGAATAGCCACCATCGATTCTTTTTTTGTGGTTAACGCCGTGACCTGTTTGCGAATGCGCTGCTGGTATATCAGCACACCCACGTAGACGACAATCGCCAGAATCACGATTCCAATCAACACACCTACCATAATTGACCCCATCCTTCATCAGCATTTCAACGTTTAACGAGTTGCAAAATCGCTCGGTTCATTTTACAATTTAATCTAATTTCGATTATAGCATAAGTCAGGCCTAGGCTTCACTAGGTTTTCATGATTCCCTGACCCTTTTTTACCTATATCAAAATAATTTAATCTTTAAACTTTGGAGGCCTTTCATATGAGTGTAGCAATAAATTCTTTAATCACCGAACAACTCGACGCCCTCTTGCACGGCGAAACCAATCTGGTAGCCAACCTGGCCAACGCCTCGGCGTTACTAAAGCAAACGCTCGATGACGTTAACTGGGCCGGCTTTTATTTGTACCAACCAGCCACCGATGACCTCATCTTAGGCCCCTTCCAAGGCAACGTCGCCTGTGTCCACATTGAAAACAATCGCGGTGTCTGTGGCACAGCACTCGCCACCCAGCAGGTCCAACGGGTCGCGGACGTGCACCAATTTGCTGGGCACATCGCTTGCGATTCCGCCAGCAACTCCGAGGTCGTGGTACCTTTGACCCTGGCCAATGGTAAACCGCTGGGCGTCATGGACATCGACTCCCCGAGTCTGGATCGGTTCAGTGCCGCTGACCAAGCCGTTTTAGAAGAATTTGCCCGGGTTTTGTTAAAACACATTGACAACCAGTAGGCTTTCTGGTTATACTGGTCGTTGTGTAAAATAATGCAGCGATAAGTGGTAAGCTCGTCAACAGATTGTTGCCGTTACATTGGTTCAAGAAGTAACCTGCGGCTGCATAGGGTGAAACTTGCAAAGCAACCTGCACGAATACTAAACTTATAAACAGCTTATTTTACTCCAAATAATATTTATTGGAGGAACTATCTATGTCTCGTTACACTGGCCCAAGCTGGCGTATTTCCCGTCGTTTAGGGGTATCCCTTTCCGGCACTGGTAAAGAATTAAACCGTCGTCCTTACGCACCTGGTGATCATGGTCAAGGTCGTCGTCAAAAGTTATCTGAATACGGTACGCAATTGCGTGAAAAGCAAAAGCTCCGGTTCACTTACGGCATGACTGAACGTCAATTCTACAACTTGTTCAAGCGTGCCGGCAAGATCTCTGAAGGTACTCACGGTACTAACTTCTTAATCTTGCTCGAACGTCGTCTGGACAACATGGTTTACCGTTTAGGTTTGGCAACGACTCGTCGTCAAGCTCGTCAACTGGTTAACCATGGTCACATCACTGTTGATGGCAAGCGCGTTGACATCCCTTCATACGAAGTCGAAGTTGGCCAAGTCATCTCCGTTCGTGAAAAGTCCAAGGACATGGCCATCATCAAGGGCGCTGTTGAAGCCGTTGTTGGTCGTCCACAATACGTTCAATTCGATGCTGACAAGCTGGAAGGTTCCCTTACCCGCTTCCCTCAACGTGAAGAATTAGACGCAGAACTTGACGAATCTCTTATCGTTGAATACTACAACCGTTAAGATTAATTCTGACTGGTTTAAAAAATCTCGCCTTTGGGCGGGATTTTTTTCGTTTCTTTAGAAAATAAAACATGTGCCGCCCTCCTCGGTAGCTTAGAACTGGTTCTACTCCGGTGGAGGGAAATTGAAATAACTATTAATCTACTGCTCCAACTAATACACAAACTAAGAAAGCTAATAAATGGAATTACGTTAAGAGCTGTCTTTAAAAAATTGTAATTTTGCTTATTCCTCAATTTAGTGCCCTATTACTAATCTTACACTTCCACCCCGGCTGGACAATTTGCACAACAACACCTAGCATTGCCGGCCCCTTAATTACAGTTGTCTTAAGTGCTATTTCTTACTGCATCGACTTTCACCGAGCAAAGAATGAAGCTACAAAACTCGAAAAAAGTTACAAAACTGAGCATTAATTAAGAATCCTCCCAAATGAAAAAAAGCCACCCTACCCGTTGGATAGAATGGCATCATTTTATAGATTATTCCTTGGACAGCTTTCTTAAAGCTCCTACTAGTTCTTTATTCTTTAATACTTCACTGATAGCATTTTTTATTTGTTTGCTACTTAGCTTATTATCTTTCTCTTTCACAACAAGTGGCTTACTGATTTCATTTCTTAATTCTTTCATTGTTATAAATACCTCCGTAATAAAAGCCTGACCGCCTTTTATTTCAAGTAGTCCCGTAGCAATCGATCATATGTTAGATGTGTATTTTTCAACAAAAAACCATAAACATCATCTACTGTTAGTTCATCTCTAGCGATACCCTTCGAAATTTCGTACATTCTATCTTGATTGAAATCTAACGTCATATAATTAAGGTACATAAACGCACTAGCCACTAATAGTCCCGTTCGTTTATTTCCATTCATAAAAACCTGATAATGTGCAAATTTCCACCAATAAACAGCTGCTTTTCTAAGCAACGAGGGTATTTGATCTTCTCCGAAATAAACAGAATGCTTTGTACTCTCGATGATATTATCCAACAACTTACGATCCCTTATACCATAAGAACCGTAAACTCCTTCTTCCTCAAAAATAGATTGCGCATTTTCATTCGCATCAATCGCTAAATCCACCGTAGGAAACAATGCACCATCACTTGCCGCAACTAGAATCCGCTTCTTTACACGCTCTTGCTTGTTAATGATATAGATAGATGCATAATAGTCGTTCAATCTATTTACTTTTAAATTTAAATTATTCTTCTCTATACTGGTGTGTTTGTGTAAGTAATCGTTCAATATCAGTTTTCCTAGTTCATCGAACTGCTCCTCTCCAGGATAACTTAAATAAACAACATAGTCATATCTTTTACCCATATAGATCAATTTTTTCTTTTTCATGATCACTATTTTACGCCATATTAAAAATAACAAACAGTATTTAGCTTAATTCATTGATGCAAATCCGTCTATCTAAAATATACCTGAAAACACTTCTTGTCAAACCCATAAAAAAGCGCCAGGCCATCTAGCCCAGCGCCTTACTTTCACTCCTGCTCCGAGGTAATCCGGTGGGGTTTCAACTGGACGTCAAAGACTTCCAAGAAGAACGCCACTAGCGGTACCCCGACAATCAGGCCCCAGGCGCCGAAGATGCGCTCGCTGATAATCAACGTGATGAAGGTCACGAAGATGGGCAGGTTGGTGGCGTTGGCCATCAGCCGGGGGTGCAAGAAGTACGATTCGAACATGTGAATTAAAATGACTAAGACCAAGACAGCCACGACCCGAATCAAGCCGCCCGTCAAAAAGGCCACGATGGTCAACGGAATCAAGGAGATCAGCACCCCAGCCACCGGGATCAAGCCCAAGAAGAAAATCATAATGCCCAGGATCAACAAGCTCGGCATGCCGATGATCCACAGTCCCAGCACCATCAGGATCGTGTTGATGGTGCAGATGATCAGCTGCGTTTCGATGACCGTCCCGAAGATGTGGACGAACTTTAAGATCAACTGCCCCATAGGCACGAACAGCCCGGCAAACCGACTCTTCGTAAAGGCGTGCACGAAGGTCTTCAACTGGTTTTTGGTCAGATTAAAGATGAAGCTGAAGAAAAACGCCAGCAGAATCGTTTCCACGCCCGAACTGAATCGCGATAACTGCCCCATCCCGCTGGTCAACAGTGTCTTGCCATTGCTGATGACCGACGCGTTTTGCGACAGATTCTTGATCAACCGCGTCAACTCCGTCTGTAGCTGTGGATACGTCTCGATCAATTTATCAATCGCGTTGGGCAGATTGGACGCCTCGGAGACCAGCGGCGGGATGATCTGGGCAAAGGCCGCCACCAAAATTGCCAAGAACAGCACGTAGACCAGTAGCGTCGACCACAGATGATGCACGTGAAAGTGATGCTCGATGCCCATGATGGCCGCATCCCCCAGGTAAATGAAAATCACCGTAAACAGGGCCAGCGACAAGAAGGCATGCGCCTCCCAGGCAATAATGATCAATAAGACCAGGGCGACGTAGGTCATCGTCAGCGGATTTTGCCACACCCGCTTGAATAGATTGCTCACAGAAAAACTCCCTTCACTCGCTTAGATTCGAATCAATTGGTCATACAGTGGCAATAGAGCCGTCACCGTCTCGCGAATCACCTGAACTTGCTGGGCGGGCGTCCCCATAAAGAAGTCGCTGCCCCGTAAGAAATTACGACCGACCTGCCATTCGGCGTGACGCTGCGGTTGTTGGCGCATCAATTCCTGATACGTCGCCCGCGTCAACGGTTGGCCACAATTTTTATCGGTGTGGTCCCCACCACATTCGAACCCGGCCGGCAATTGGAGCACCGTGTCTTCCGGCAGACTGCTCAAAAGCGCTTGGCGATTCTTCGCCTCCTGCAAGACCGCCAGCCAAATGAAGAACCGGTCGTCCCAGAAACCAATTTCGATGTGCGGCAACATTTTGTATCCCCGCTTCGACGTGCTAAAGGCCACCCACGTATCCGGTGGCGGATTTTTAGACCGCCGGCGATGCTGAGAAATGTGATCGTAAATGGGCACGGCCAATTTAGCAAAGACCGGTTTCAGGTCCGTCACGGTTGCCTGAAACTTCGGATCAATTTGCGCCTTGATTTTTCCCAAGCGCCCGGGCAACGTGGTGTCATCCCAGACGTGAAAGTCTTGCTCCCCATACATTTCGCAAAGTCTCCTTCCCTGAAACTCTTTACCATTCCATGTTATACTAGTGGGACTAACTTGAAAAGAGGGAAACGCATGGCTGAGAAGAGTCAAATGGAACAACACTTACAGAATTCTGTCTACGGCACCCCGAAGATCAATCCGGACGAACAACGCCACTACCTGGGAACCTTCCGCGAGCGGGTCTCTTTGGCAATGACGATTGCGGAGGTCACGGACCGGGCCAACTTGGATGCGTTCATCACGGAGATCTCGGCCCATCCGGACTATCAAGTCATTTTGAATGGCCACATCGCTCAAGCCGACCTCGCACCTTACCTCAAGCTGGCGAGCCAACACAACTTAAAATTCACGATTCGCCAAGACACCATCTACGGCGTCAACGATAGCGACCTGGGGCTGGTGGTGGCCAGCGACACTGCCATCAACCAGAACCCCATCAGCTTAGCGAAGAAATATCCTGCCAAACCGGCAACGCCTCCCGCTGCCGCCAAGAAAAGTTGGTTCGACAAATTAATCGGCCACTAAGAAAGGAGTCCCATTTTTGGCACAACATCCCCTTGCTTACCGCATGCGGCCCCAACGGTTGGAAGATATCGTGGGTCAACAAGACCTGGTCGGACCAGGCAAGATCATCGCCCGGATGGTCGCGGCTAAGCTACTTTCATCAATGATTTTATACGGGCCACCGGGCACCGGGAAGACCAGCATCGCCAGCGCGATTGCCGGTTCCACCAAGTATGCCTTCCGCAAGCTCAACGCGGCCACCGATTCTAAAAAGGACCTGCAAGTTGTGGCTGAAGAAGCCAAGATGAGCGGGACCGTTATTTTACTGCTAGACGAAATCCACCGGTTAGACAAGACCAAGCAAGACTTCCTGTTGCCTCACCTGGAAAGCGGACGCATCATCTTGATCGGGGCGACCACCGAGAACCCCTACATCAACATCAACCCCGCCATTCGCAGTCGGACGCAGATCTTTGAGGTCCATCCGCTGTCACTCGAGGACATCAAGACGGCGTTGAACCGCGCCATCACTGATAAAGCGCGTGGCTTGGGCCAACTCGACTTGCACGTGGACGACGACGCGCTAGCCTTCATGGCCGGAGCCACCAACGGCGACCTGCGCAGCGCCCTGAACGGCCTTGAATTGGCCGCGCAATCCACGCCACCGGACGACACCGGGGCCATCCACGTCACCTTGACCGTGGCCGAGGCCTGTTTTCAACGCAAGGCCCTGATCGGCGATAAAAATGGTGACGCCCACTACGACGTGATTTCCGCCTTTCAAAAGTCCATTCGCGGTAGCGACACCGATGCGGCTTTGCACTACCTGGCCCAACTGGTGGCGGCGGGTGACCTGCCGTCGATCTGTCGCCGGTTGATGGTCATTGCCTACGAGGATATCGGTATGGCGAACCTCCCCGCGGCGGCCCGGACCGTTCAAGCCGTCCAGGCGGCCCAACAGCTGGGATTGCCAGAGGGCCGAATTCCACTGGCCGATGCGGTCATTGAGCTGTGTCTGTCGCCCAAATCCAATTCGGGAATCGCCGCGATCGATGCGGCCCTGGCCGACGTCATGAACGGCCACAACGGTGCGGTCCCCGACCACCTCAAGGATGCCCACTACAGCGGCGCCAAAAAATTGGGGCACGGCAACGGCTACCAGTTCCCACACGATTTTCCCGGCGACTGGGTCCAACAACAATATTTGCCGGACGACCTCAAGCATGCCGAATACTACCATCCCAAGGCCAACGGGCGGTTTGAAACGCAATTGGGCGAACAATACCAACGCCTTTTACGGGCTAATCGACGTCGCTAATTGAATTTTTAATATTTATATGCTAATATACAAGTGGTTCTAAGGTGTACGCGTTGTCTCACTACAAGTTGCCGATCAAGTAATTTATAAACGGGATTGCAAGACGCTAGAGAACATGACATGCCTTTTCACTTGGAAGTCAGACGCTCTAGCTAGCTTTCCCCCCTGCATTGTCATCGCGGGTCAACATGACTAGACAATTAACGGCACCACTTAGATCAGCAAAGCTCTGCTTTGAAGGCCATTCCTTTGAATGGTCTTTTTCTTTTGGGTTCAAACAATCCTGGGACACCCCCAGGATTGTTCGTGTCGCTAGTGCACCGCAGAAGGCCGCGTAAAACCCATCTTGGGTTCTGGCGCGTAATCGGGTATACTTAGTCTCACAGAACCAATTTTTAAGGAGGAGTCATCCCTTGGCCATTACGATTTTAATGATTTGCTACACCCTCTTAGCTCTTGGTATCGGCTGGTATTTTTACAGTCACCGCAAGCGGGCTTTTCTGGTTTTTCATCCCGAAAAATCCCCTGCTCTCAGTAACGTCTTAAGCATTGGGGGCATCCTCATGATGCTGGTCGGCGTGGTTGCCGCCATAGCGACGGTCATGAACAACACCATCTTTATTTCCGCCGTTTTATTAGTGGGCGTCATCGTGGTGATTGGCCTCCAGCTGATCCTGGTGCGGTGGTTGCCTAAGGGGTAACCGGTTTCACTTTTCTTTCATTTTTTGACCATTTCGCTTTTTATTTCACGTTAAATAACGTATGATAAGAGTATAAAGTAATGAGAGGTGAACAATATGTTACAACAATACAAGCACATTTTAGTCCCAGTTGATGGTTCTTACGAAGCAGAATTAGCTTTCAAGAAAGCGGTCGCTGTGGCTAAGCGTAACGATGCTGATTTACATCTCGTTCACGTTGTTGATACGCGGGCTTTCCAAAACATTTCCAGCTTCGATACCAGCATGGTTGAACAAGTTACGGAAACGGCAAAGAAGACACTCGACAAGTACGTGGCTGATGCGAAGGCTGATGGCCTTGAGAACATTGACTACGCGATCGAATACGGCGCACCGAAGACCATTATCGCCCGGGATGTTCCCCGCGATAATGATACGGACCTGATTATGATTGGGGCTACCGGGTTAAACGCCGTGGAACGCCTCTTGATTGGTTCTGTCACCGAATACGTTACCCGGACGGCGGTTTGCGACGTCATCGTGGTACGGACGGACCTCAACAACCAACCAGCCAAGGTTACTCACGCCGAAGCTTAAAAGTTAAGATTGATACTGAAAAACGTCGCTGCGTAGGCAGTGGCGTTTTTATTTTACCCTAAATTCAATTCATTAATCCATCAATGCTGACCCGGCGGCCGGCGCTAACCGCTGTTGTAATGCGATGTTGTGTGTCACTAACGCCAACGTCTTGGCAATCGTCAGGCTGCGACGCGCGGCGGCCTTGGCACTCAAAGCCACCTCTGCCTGACCGCGAATTTCGTAAAGCACATCGATCAGGTAAAGTGACGCCTGTTGCTTGACTGCTCGCAAGGCTGATTCGACGCTTTCAATCACCAGTTGGGGCTGTTGGAGTTCCAGATACATCTGCGCGATGCGATAACGCGCCCAGATCAACCGGCGGAAGTCCGTTTCATCGTGCCATTCAAAGTCATCGAGGTACCCCACCGCTTCACTCAGGTAGTAACGGGCCTTTTCCAGTTCCTGGCGGCGCAAGTAAGCCGCGGCCATCCCCACGTTGCCGACAATGGCGTACAGGTCCCAGGGCATTTGATACGAGCGGTGTAACAACAGGTTAAAGTGGAAAATAGCCTCGTCCGGCCGTTCATGTGCGCCCAATTCAATGAATCCCCGGTAGTAATGATAGCGTTCGCGGTCAAAGGCACTCGCCACGTCCGACATCTCAACGGCCGCCAACAGGTTTGCGGCTGCCCGGAAGTTTTCCTGACGAATGGCAGCGGAAATCTCATCGAACTGTTCGTCCATCCCGCTACCCACGCCCGCCAAAATATCGTTGAAGGACACATTTAACCGCCGGCACACCTGCAGCATGATCTTAATGCTGGGAATCTTGTTCTTCTTTTCCATCAGGCTTACCGTGGCTTGGGTACAAATGCCGTCTGCCAATTCCTGCTGCGACATATTTTTTTGTTTCCGATATTGCTTTACCTTATTCCCTAATAAACGCATCTGCTTTCTCTCCCTCACGTCTCGCACGTTGGTCAGTTACCAATTCCGATAAAGCCGAACATTACGCAACCAGTGCGCGTAACGGCATCCAGACGTTCACCGACCGTTTGGCGCTGCTTGTTCTCCCTTGAAAAAGCGATAACCACATTCAGCTGTTTATCATTAATACTAATAATAAGGGATTTATCGCCGAATACAAGTGATATGCGGTTTTATTAAGGAACTCTAATCTGTCTAGGCCATTTTATCATCTTTATATAAAAAGAATTATAAACGGTCATTTGTGCCGGATATAATTCTTTTAATAGTCACAATTATTCGCATTTAAGCCACTAAGTCACTTCACCCGTAAGTTATACACAGCTGAACACAAAGTTCTGGACCACGGCCCACCAGTTTTTCCCGGGCCGCTGGCGCACGACACGCTGCAGGCGTGAGAGTTCATTGGTGATCTCGCCATCGGCTCCCAACGCCCACATCCGGATCATGGCCGCTGGCGAATCTGGCGTCCACACCCAGGCCGGTGCTCCAGCTTGATGGGCAGCCAAAATAAACTGCTGGCTGACCGATATGCGTTGAAAGGAGTAAAAATCCGCTGGTACGGACGCCGGTGCGACCCAGTTAAAGGGCGTGATGTAACCCACCTGCAGTTGCGGCGCCGTTTGCTTGAGCTGGGCCACCACGCGATAATCCAGTGAGTGGACGGCCGAGCCATCTCGCCGCAACCGGGCACCGTACTGATGGGCAAAGCGGCGAACGGCCCCTGCGGAGTCCTGCGGCGTGGTCTTGATTTCGACCAATAAGGGCTGGTGCAAACGTTCCGCCGTGCGTAAATAGGTTGACCAGCTCACCAAATGGTCGTGATAGCCATTCTCGTGGACTGTCAGCCGTTCTAGCTGGGCCAACGTCAACTGGTGTGGGGTCGCATTACGCTGGGCTAATACGGCCAAATTTTCATCATGCAAGACGACCCACTGATGGTCGCGGGTCTCGTGCAGATCCATTTCCACGTAATCCGGACGCTGCTGGCTGACGTGACGCAAGGCCCCCAGGGTATTTTGAACGCCCACCCCGTGATCGACACCGCGGTGACTGATGGCCACCATCGCTGCAAACTGGGGCGTACTCTCCAGGGCCTGGGCGCTGACACAGCCACCGGCAATCACCAGCAACGTGACCAACCACCAGCCTTGCCGCCGCGGAATTGGCCGACTGACGGCCGGCTGACCGCACCAGCTCCAAACCAGCGTGATGGCGGCTAAAATGACCGCGACCACAAACCCCAGAAAAATCAGTAATAATGACCCAGCCGCCAATCCTTTGGCCAAGCCGGCCGCCAATCGGGCATCCCCCCACCAATTCAGGGTCACGATGCCTTCCGCCAGTCCCCACCAAACGCCCATTAAACCGGCACCAATCAGTAGGGCCACGACCATTTGGCGCCAACTCCCCGGCCGGCGGATCTGTGGGGCCAGTCGCCGAAAGACCCAGGGCCCGCGCAACAGGCAAACGCCCGCCACGACGATGTAGATGATGGCCACCGTGATACCAACCGGCCGCCGGTTTAAGCCGACGTAGTTGATGAAATCTGCCGGCAAAGGTAAGCGCACCAACAACCGACTGCTGAGACCGCCCAACCCCAACGGTAACGCCAAGATGGTCAACCCGAGTTCTACTAACAACCAGGCTCCCTTGTGACGCCAGACCAACTGCCAGCTTTGCCAGCCCGCGGGTCGCCGCCCAATCAACGTCAGGGCCAAATGGGTCAGTTGCCAGGCGCTCAGGGCCATTAGTAGGAGTATTAGGACTACCAAGTCAACGTGCCACCCGGGGTGCTGGCCTAACAACCGCAGCCCGGCAAACAACAGGACGGCCAAACACCACCCCACTGCCAGGCCAGGTGCCAAGACACCAGCCCGCCAAGCCATTTTCAGTTGTCGTCCCCAAGTCCGCACGCTGATTCCCTCCAATTCATTGATTCTGATTCTATGACAAAATTTGTTGTCTACCACGACACTGGTTGGACTGGCCGCCTACCGTCCGCTAGCTATGGGGTGGAACGCGACCTACCCTGTTGGGCAAACCAGTTGCCTGCGGCTGCCAGGGGTTCCGCCTGCTATGGGGGACACCTCCAGCCGGTGAAACGGGCTTCCGGTTCGCTTGGAAGCCGCGCAAAACCCGCGAGTCTCCCAAGTCGCCCCACGCTGTAGGCTGAGACAAAACCTCAGCCAACACCGTCGACACAGCTGGCTCCACCCCTGGCCTCCTCCGGCGCAGATGGTGAGACCAAGGTACTTAGTGTTCGGCCCATGATAGACAACCCCGTTACCCAATAATGGGTATAGCGACCATTAGTCCTATCCACATCAGCCAACATTAAACGTATCGCCACCGCATTGGCTTGTCGTTCGCGTGAAGTGCGCGGATCCGTTGCGGACAACTAGTGCACTGACGTTGTTGGTAACCATCACCGTAGCCGAGAGTTCACTAGAGATGGGTTCAGCTGTGGGAGTTCCCTTAGCGGCACGGGCTTCGGTGCTTAGGGAACTGGCGTCTTTGAGACGGGACTTCCGGCTCAAAGCGAGGCGGCGAGACCGTCCTTTGGCTCGCCCCGTCCGCCCTCAGCGTTCCAACCCATCTCTAGTGAACGGTAAGGCGGACAGTACAACGCCGTGTCCCTGATAACAACCAGTTGCGCTTAAACAAAAACCGGCCGGGAACGTTTCCGCTCCTGACCGGCTTTGAGACCTCTAGTGTTTAGGCTTGTAAGTTGACGCTGCCGAGTGGTCATCCAATGGAATAAAGTCATAGGCCAGTTCGTCTTGGTACTTGAACTCGTCTAAGCCTAATTGGATCAACCGGTCAATCAGGTCAGCGTAGGTAATGCCCGTGGCCTGCCACAGTTGTGGGTACAGGCTGATGTTGGTGAACCCTGGCAAGGTGTTGACTTCCCCCACGTAAGGCACGCCATCCTTGGAGACCAGGTAATCGATCCGCGCCATCCCCTTTAAGCCCAGGGCAGCGTAGGTCTGTAACCCCATCTGCGTGATTTCCTTGGTCAGGTCAGCCGATAGTTCGACTGGCACTTCGAAGGTCACCCCGCTGGCGTCCACGAACTTGTTGTTGTAGTCGTAGAAGACGTCAGAATCAGGCACGCGAATGGCGCCTAATTTGGAAGCGATTGGTTCTTCATTCCCCAAAATGGAAATTTCGACTTCTTCTGGGCCGTCGATCGTTTGTTCCACCAAGACCTTGTAGTCGTACCGGAAGGCGTCTTCAATGCCGTCGTTGTATTCCGCAGCGTTGCTTGCCTTGTGAATACCGACTGAAGAGCCTTGGTTGGCCGGTTTGATGAACACGTTATCGCCCAGCTGGGCCTGAACGGTGCTGTAGTCATACGCATCGCGGTTTTCTGGCGTTAGGACCAGATACTTGGTGTTGCGGATACCATGGGCCGTCAAGACCTGTTTCGTCATATCCTTATCAAAGGACACGGCCGATGCCAAGACGCCACTCCCCACGTAAGGCTTTTTCAGTAAGCGGAAAAGCCCTTGGATCGTACCGTCTTCACCCAAGTTACCGTGAATAATTGGGAAGAAGACATCGATGTCCTTTGCTTGAGATAAATTCCAAATGGGTGCCAATGGGTTCGAAGCGTCTACTTTGGTTTGTTCCGCCGCCGCAACCGTCGCTTCATCTTCGCCATCAAATACCCGGCGTGAAGCGGCATCACTCAGGACGAAGCCGTCACGGGTCAGTAAGAACAAACTGACCTCATAACGGGACTTATCCATTGCATCGTAAATGTTGTGCGCTGAGCGTTTTGAAACGTCATGCTCAGAAGAATTTCCACCGAATAATAGACCTACGTGAATCTTCGTTTGCTTTTCCATGTTGTCACTCATCCTATCGTATATATTTCGGTTAGCCTTCAGTATACCATTTCTCAAATTGATTGAGAATAAAATCAGCCCAAAAAATCGATAGTTGAGCTCAAATAAGCCTTCAATGTCTTCGGCAAATCCTGGCGCAGCCGCAGCGCATCCAATAACCGCTTGCGATTGAAGAAACGGTTCCAGCCGCCGATGTTGTCCGGCCGCCGGTTCAAGGCGACCTGTTGCCGCCAGTTCTTTAAAATGAGCACCAGCGCATCGGCGTACAGCCCACTGCGACCGGTAGTTTCGGCCAGGTAGTTGGCAATGCGGTCATTTTCCCCGTAGATCAGCGGCGTGTTCAACCGCTTTATCCGCTCCATCAGTGCCGTCATCAAGAAGAGCTTCTCGGCGCGTGGCAATTTATGACTGTTGCTCAATACGGCCAACAGATCCGCAATGGCCGTAAAGGCGTGTGCCCAGCCCGATTGGTTCACGAAACCACGCGTGTCCGTTTCCAAGCACAGGTATGCCGCCGATAGCAGCACGGCTTGGTGGAGCTTGTCCACGTCGTTGTAATTGCCGTACTGGTCTAAGAAATGCAAGACGACGCCCAGCATGGCCACCCGACTGGCCCGCCCAAAGACGGCGTTATTGGTCGGCTCCAGGATGTGGGCAAACAGGGCCTCTGGCCGCAACAGCTCGTCTAAAATAAACGTCAATTGCTGCGTATCCAGCGCGTCTTGTTGAAAGGCATCATAAAAGGTGAAGTTAATGCCTTGGTAGCGGAGTTCGGCATCGGTCGACGCCAAGTGATCCAGCAACAAGCGGAGCTGATCATTGGGCAACGTGACCGGCACCTGTTGGTCCAGTTGATGGCGAAAGTCAGTCAAGACGTCTTTGACCCCGTCTTGGTCATCGGGTAGCGTGACGGTCGTGCGGCGGTGGCGTTTGATGCCATCCATGATCTGGCCTAACCGCGGGCCCAGCGACTGATACACCTCACCCTGTCTGACTTGCTCGTTAAGAACCGTTAAGTCGCTTAACACTTTTTGTAGCTGTTCATCCATCAAGAAACCTCCAGTATTTGTCTTACTCCGCGACTTTACCAGTGTTAATCACCGGCTGCGAGCCCCGTTCATTAATAATTGAAACCATCATGTTGTTAATTAATTGAATCTTCTGATTGTCCGTCAAATTCAGGCTAGTCTCCGCCGACAACCGCTCGATGGCGCCCTCGGTGATGGAGACCGCTCCTTCCACGATAATCTTCCGGGCGGACAAAATAGCCTGTGACTGTTGGCGTTGAAGCATGGCCGAGGCAATTTCGGTCGCGTAGGCCAAGTGCGTCAGCCGCGTTTCGATGATTTCCACGCCGGCCACGTTCAGCCGCTCCTGTAATTCTTCTGTCAAGTGGTTGGAGACCTCGGTCGGGTTACTGCGCAGGGTCAGGGCCTTGCCATCGCCAAAGTTATCGTAGGCATATTCCGACGCCACGTGGCGAATGGCCGATTCACTTTGAATCTCCACGAACTGTTCGTAGTCCTCAACGGCAAACAGCGCCTTGCTGGTATCGACCACCTTAAACACGATCACGGCGGCGATTTCCACCGGATTCCCTTGTAAGTCGTTGACCTTTAAGATGGCACTGTTAAAATTACGCACCCGCAAGGAAACCGTCGACTTATTGGTCAGTGGCACGGTCAAATACAACCCGGCCTCGCGAATCGTGCCGATGTAGCGGCCAAAGAAGGTCAGCACCTTGGACTGGTTAGGGCTGATGATTGTCAGACTGCTGGCAGCCAACACGGCCAGCACCACTAGGATGCCACCAATCACGGGCGCCGTGGCGATGCTAAGATAGATGCCCCCGGCCAACACCAGTAAGACCAAGACCAGGCCGAGATAGCCGTTAATGTGAAATACATTCTTTTCCTTCATGTGGCTCTCCTCCAATTGCTTTGATACCCCCATTATACCCGACTCCCAGCGAAAACCCCAAGCATGCGCTGAAATTGGCCGGTTTGACTGTACCGTTTGATTGCACTGACCGCCTGCCGTTACGTGAAATTCTAGGCTGGAACGCTGGGGGAGGACGCACCGAGCCAAAACCCGGTCTCGGTGCTTGCTTTGAGCCAGAAGATCACTGTCTCAAAGTCACCAATTTGCCAGCAAAACCCACTGGTAAATTCCCCGGCTGAGCCTAGATTTCACTTCACTCTCGGCTACACTAGCAGTCATAGGCAACAACCAGCGTAGGACACTAGCCACTCCCGGCACCGCCCTGAAGTTAAGCCGCGGGATTATCCCTGTACATACTAGTCGTATTAACCGACTAGCATACTTTACACTGCCGCCTGCTGACAGCCATCAATGGCTAACGATATCGTTAGCGCTAAGTAACCTGACCTCGCCGTCTATGCCGGAGGAGGCCAGGGGTGGAGCCAGCTGTGTCGACGGTGTTGGCTGAGGTTTTGTCTCAGCCTACAGCGTGGGACGACTTGGAAGACTCGCGGGCTGTGCGAGGCTTTCAAGCGAGCCGGAAGACCGCCCCTCAGGCTGCAGGCGTTCCCCATAGCAGGCGGAACCCCTGGCAGCCGCAGGCATCTGGTTTAGTAAACATAGCCCTCAGCGTTCCAACTCATCTCTAGCTAACGGTAAGGCGGCCCGCTTCCACAACGTAGCGATAAAACATTAGCCAGAAGCCGCTTACCACATTATGACGTTGGCGCAAAACCACCGTATTGGCCGATGACGTCAGAACTAAACCAGTGTTTCTTACAACCACCACCGTAGCCGAGAGTTCGCCAAATATGGGCTCAGCCGTGGGAATTTGCTTAGCGGCGTGATTTTCCGCCGCTTAGGAAACTGGCGTCTTTGAGACGCGGGTTATCGGCTCAAAGCGAGAGCGAGACCGTCCTTTGGCTCGATCGGTCCGCCCACCGCGTTCCAGTCCCATATTTGGCGAACGGTAGGCGGCCAGCCACCACCACGTAGCAGTTGCATAGGACGCAACAAGGCCGGAGCAAATGCCCCGGCCTTGTTGTGTGACTGCTGGTGATTAGTCTTCTTGAACGTCGACAAACCAAGCAGCATCAGTATCGCTACCGTTTAAAGCGTCAAAATCGTTGCCCAAAGCTGGGTTAACCGCCGTGACCTTACCGGAAACGGGGCTAGGAATGTCAGAAACCGCCTTGTCAGCTTCAACGCTTAACAGGTTTTCACCCTTCTTCACGTCATCGCCAACAGCTGGTAATTTGGCAAACTTGATTGTGCCCAGTTCATCTTGGCCTTCCGTGGTCAAACCGATCCGGGTACCGTCGTTAACTGCCTTGGTCCAGAAATACTTTACCATTTCGCTCATGCTAAATAATCTCCTTCTACTTAAACGATTCGTTACGACTAAACATGTAACTCTTATAATGATACCTCATTGACATGATTAAGCCAATACCTATGAGGTTCCCAATTAAAGCGGACCCCCCTTGACTAACAAACGGCAACGGGATCCCAGTCAATGGTAACAGCCCAATGCTCATCCCAATGTTTTCAAACACGTGGAACAAAATCATCATGATAACTCCGGTCGAAATGTAGGCGTAGAACACATTTTTGGTATCGAAGGTAACCCGAATCATTTGGTAAATCAATAAGAAATACAAGAAGATCAGGACACAGCCCCCGATGAACCCAAAGTTTTCCCCGATGACCGAGAAAATCATATCGGATTCCCGCACGGGCACGTAGACGTGGGACACGTTGAAGCCCGTGCCGAAGATGCCCCCGGAACCGATGGCCTTCATACTTTGCCACAACTGATACCCGGTGTCAGACGTATCTTGAGAAGGGTGTAACCAGGTGTCGACCCGGGAGAATTGGTAGGCCTGAAACCCGACCTTTTCCAAAATCTTCCGCCCGGCATCCGTGGTCACCAACGCCAGCGCAGTCCCGCCGACAACGGCGATGGCACTAAACGCGGGGGCAATGATCTTCCAGGTGATCCCGGAGACCAGAATCACCCCACCCACGATGGCGAAGAACACCAGCATGGTCCCGAAGTCATTTTGCAGCTTCAAGAGCACGGCTACTGGCAACGTCCACAGAATCAATTTGCCAATCAAGACCCAGTCGGTACGCACCGTATGAATCGGGTTGGCATTGTTGTGTTCGGCCACGACCCGCGCCAGCATTAAGATGAAGGCCGGCTTCATGACTTCTGATGGCTGGAAGGTCAACGACCCAATCGCAAACCAACTCCGGGCACCGGTGTTGGCGTAGTACGCGCGACTGTAGAAAATCAAGACTGCCGCTAACAGGAAGATACCTAAACCATACAGCAATGGCGCCACCTTCCACAGTTGTTCCGAATCAAATTGCATGATGATAACGATGGCGACGGTCCCAATGACGTACCACGCCAGCTGGGAGACCACGGCCGACGTAATGCTCGTGGCACTACTGTCGTGGGTCGCCGCCACATAGATCGATGCGAGCCCAATCAACGCCAACATGAGGACACAGAAGATGATTCCCCAGTCAATGCGTGATTCCGTCTCGCCTCGCCGTTCTGTCGCATTCTTTGCCACAATGATTGCTCCTTAATTCAAACTAAGATTTGTCCTAAGCCTAGTATAAAGGCCGAAGTGAAATTCGACGTTTCGCTCCGGCCAACTTTACTAAAATTTATTAACCGCGATGCAGGTGGTAATCCTTTAACAGGAGTTCGACCCCTTCGTCAACGGTCTTGACGCGGTACACATCCCCGTCGTTTAATTGTGCTTCTAACCGGTCTTCCACCGGGGTGACCGTCCCAATGGTTTCGTCACCGATTTTCAGCACGGACATGGTGCCGCCGTCTGGGAGCTTTTGCTCGTCAATGGTTACCTGTACAGATTTTTCTCGTTTGCTCATGCCAACTCTCCTTTATTTGTTGGGTGACTCTTCGTCTAGGTTCATGGCCTGACGATAGGCTTTTTCCGCCGCCACGTTGCGTCGTAAGGTAAAGTGATCCGGGACCGGATCGACCCCACCGTGGACAAATGGCTGACAGCGCAGGATGCGGGCAATGCCCATCAGGCCGCCCTTAATCGCGCCATGCTTGGCTAAGGCCTGCAACATGTAATTGGAACAGGTCGGATAGTACCGGCAAGTGGGCGGAAATAGTGGTGAAATCCACCGCTGATAGCCGCGCACCAGCCAGGTCAACAGCTGCCGCATCGTCAGACCTCCCTTGGACTGAATCGTTTCAAATGCTTAGTTATTTTCTTTGGCCGTCTTGGTGTCCATGTGTTCCAGTAAGACCCCGGCCCCTTTGGCCACGTTGTCCAATGGGTCTTCGGAAATGATGACAGGCACGGTCAACCGTTCGGAGAACAGCTTGTCGATGCCGTCTAACAAGGCACCCCCACCGGTCAACATGATGCCGCGGTCGATAATGTCAGCGGCCAATTCTGGTGGTGTCGTTTCCAACACGGCCATGGCAGCCGACACGATTTGTTCCACGGAATCATGGATGGCAATTTCCACTTCAGCGGCGTTGATCGTCGTGGTGGTTGGCATCCCGCTAACCGAATCCCGACCCCGAACTTCCATGGTCTTTTCTTCGTTGCCTGGTTCTGGGTAAGCCGTCCCAATCTTGATCTTGATGGTTTCGGCGGTCCGTTCACCAATGATCAAGTTGTGATGGTGCTTCAAGTAGTTCACGATCTCATTGTTCATCCGGTCACCAGCGACCCGGATCGACCGGCTGGAAACGATGTCGCCCAAGGACAAGATGGCGATGTCAGACGTTCCCCCACCCATGTCAATGACCATGTTACCGCTAGGCTTGAAGATGTCCATGCCGGCACCCAAAGCGGCCACCTTGGGTTCAGCTTCCAAATAAACCTTCGCGCCACCAGACTTTTCGGCCGCCTGAATGATGGCCTTCCGTTCGATTTCCGTGATGTTCGTTGGCGCACAGATCATGATGTTCGGCTTGGATAAGAAGCCCTTTACACTTAATTTATTGATGAAATAGGAGAGCATGGCTTCGGTGATGTCGAAATCAGAAATGACCCCATCCTTCAACGGACGAATTGCCCGGATATTACCAGGAGTCCGACCCACCATCCGGTAGGCTTCAGAGCCCACTGCTAATACCTTGTCAGTCTTCGTGTCGATTGCCACGACTGATGGTTCATTTAATACGATTCCTTTGCCGACCACGTAGATTAAAACGTTCGCCGTACCTAGGTCAATGCCAATGTCTTTCGCCATACTTATGCGTCCTCCTGAATTTTAATGCCAATTTTCAACATTTCATTATACCATAAACCGCGTGAACTCTAAACGGTTTCTCCCCCGCTACCGTAAAACTTCTCTGTTGGTTACCAAACTGGGTGGCAACACTGGTGCTTACTGGCCGCCTTACCGTTACGTGAAATTAAGCCGCTGGGTCATCCCTGTACATGCTAGTCGTATTAACTGACCAGCATGCTCTACACTAACTGCTGACAACCACCATAACAGTCGTCAACTCAATTCGTCCAACCAAAACTTTGACAACCCACACGGCACGTTTCGGCGGTCCTCCCTATGTTACCTCAACGACACAACATAGCCGGAGGCAGCCAGGGTGGAGCCAGCTGTGTCAACGGTGTTGGCTGAGGTTTTTTTCTCAGCCTACAGCGTGGGACGACTTGGAAGACTCGCGGGCTGTGCGAGGCTTTCAAGCGAGCCGGAAGACCGCCCCTCAGGCTGCAGGCGTTCCCCATAGCAGGTGGAACCCTGGCTGACGCAGGCACCTGGTTTAGCCAATTTTACTGGCAAGAAACTTGACGGCAGCATGGGTCATGTTGCCAGTAAGTTTGCGGGGACAAGAAAAAGGCGGCAATAGTTGCCACCTTTCAGTGAATTAGTTATTTACGTGCGCATTCTTTAACACAACGGTGTCATCATCAGGTACGGAGACCCGTTTGACCTCGGCACCCAAGGCGGCCAACTTCTTGTGGAAGTCGTAGTAGCCCCGGTCCAGGTACTTCAGGTTCGTGACCTGCGTGTAACCGTCTGCCACCAATCCGGCCAGAACCAATGCCGCCGCTGCCCGTAAATCGGTCGCAGCCACTTCGGCCCCGTTGAAATCAGTTGGCCCGTGCATGACCACGGTCCGCCCGTTGACCTGGTATTGCGCGTTCATCCGCCGCAATTCTTCCAGGTGCATGAAACGGTTTTCAAAGACGGTTTCCGTCATGGTACTGGTGCCGGTCGCAGCCAGTTGTAAAACGGTCATTTGCGGTTGCATATCCGTTGGGAAACCGGGGTATGGCAACGTTTTGACGTCAGTGGCTTGTAACTTTTCCGGGCCAATGACACGAATGCCACCGGGCTCGTCAATCACTTGCGCACCCATTTCTTGTAATTTGGAAATTAATGGTTTGTTGTGTTCCACGATGCCGTCTTGAATCAAGACGTTTCCGTGGGTCAACGCTGCGCCGACCATGAAGGTGCCGGCTTCGATACGGTCTTGTACCACACTGTGTTCAGTGCCGTGCATCTTAGCGACCCCGTCGATTCGCAACGTTTCCGTCCCCGCACCGCGAACGTGGGCGCCCATCTTGTTGAGGATGTTAGCCAAGTCGACGATTTCTGGTTCACGGGCAACGTTATCGATCACGGTCGTGCCTTCCGCCAAGCAGGCAGCCATCAGAATGTTCTGCGTGGCGCCAACACTTGGGAAGTCTAAGTAAATGTGCGCCCCTTTAAGCTGATCAGCAAAGGCTTCGATGTACCCATCGTGTTGTTCGATGCGCGCACCCAAGGCTTCCAGACCCTTTAAGTGTAAATCAATCGGCCGCGTGCCAATTGCACAACCACCTGGTAACGCCACACGCGCATGGCCTAACCGAGCCAGCAGTGGCCCCATGACCACGATTGAAGCGCGCATCTTGGAGACGTACTCAAACGGCGCTTCACTAGAAAGTTGTTTAGTCGCGTCAATCGTCACTTCTCGTTTGGCCTCATCAAAATCAACGGACAAATTCAAGAAGCGTAAGACTTTATTCATCGTATACACATCAGACAAAACCGGAACATTTGCTAAGTGAGTGATGCCCTCTTCGCCCAGGATCGACGCTGCCAGAATTGGCAGGACGGCATTCTTGGCCCCTTCAATATGGACCACACCAGTTAAGCGGTTCCCACCATGAACAATAATTTTTTCCATGGGATACCTCCAAAGATTTTTATGGGTCTAACGTAACAGATAGCCCAGATTACGAACGTTATCGATGAAGTCCAAAAAGAACGAACTGCAAGCGAATCCAACTGCAACCGACAGCATCACGATTAAGACACGTGATTGCCGCGGATAAAACGTCATCAATCGCTCAATGTGTAACGCAGAGATAGCCCAAAAGGCCAATCCGATAAAAAATAAGTGACTGATAATGGTCAGAATTCCCTGTAATCCAATGAGTGACATTCGCTCAATCCTTTCTAAACATTCTCACTAACTATAGCATAATTTAGCGGCCTTGTCCTTGAGATACCCATAAAATCGGCGTTTGTAATATTACAATTGCCCTAATTCACTGTTTAAACCACACAGTCAGTTGGTTAAATCACCACGATAACCACTAAGCCCTTAATTAGGCACGCCTCAAAATAACCGATTACCCCGCACCACTCCGGGGGTCAACGACGGTCATGGCTCACCGTCATTGACCAACCAAATCACCGGTCAGACTATTAGTGAAGTATCCCAACTAAACCCGAAAATTAATTGATGCAAGTCGCCAACACCAAAAAGCAAGTCATCGCGGCAATCCCTTGTCGCTCTAGACATTTCGGCAATCTTGTTTAAATTTCCGTCAAATTTAAACGTGAATATCACCATTTTTGACCCCATCCCCACTTCACTCCCACTTTCGGGTAAACTGGGAGTCCATCGCTGACGTGACTATTGTGGGTACAGCCGCCTTACCGTTAGAACGTTGTCCACCACGTTGAATAAACCAGTCGCCTGCGGCTGCCAGGGGTTCCGCCTGCTATGAGGGACACCTCCAGCCTGTGAAACGGGCTTCCGGTTCGCTTGGAAGCCTCGCAAAACCGGCGAGTCTCCCAAGTCGCCCCACGCTGTAGGCTGAGACAAAACCCCAGCCAACACCGTCGGCACAGCTGGCTCCACCCCTGTCCTCCTCCGGCATAGACGGCGAAGTCAGGATACTTAGCATTAAACCAAGACAGCGTGACCATTACCAATCGGTGCATACGGCAATTGATATTCCGCAAACATCAGAGACACAGTTATTCCAGTTACTGACGAAATGACATGGTCCCCCTGAAACTTATCGCTACGTAGCGGGCAACAGTATGCCGACAGTTATGGCAACCACCACCGTAGCCGAGAGTTCGCTAGAGATGAGTTCAGCTGTGGGAGTTTTCTTAGCGGCACGGGCCATGGCGCTTAGAAAACTGGCGTCTTTGAGACGTGGGCTTCGGCTCAAAGCGAGGCGGCGAGACCGTCTTTTGGCTCGACCCGTCCGCCCTCAGCGTTCCAACTCATCTCTAGCGAACGGTAAGGCGGCAGCCTAGATTGTGTTGCCAGGCTGCAGGCGTTCCCCATAGCAGGCGGAACCCTGGTTGACGCAGGCACCTGGTTTCACCAATCTAAAAAAAAGCGACCGCCCACCCCAAGAGGTGAACGGCCGCCAGAAACACGCGAACGTATTTTAAATTAGTGCTTAGCCACGTTGATCCGGTTGATTGCTCGCCGCAACGCTACCTCAGCCCGTGCAAGGGAATCGGCATCGTGCGCAGCTTGCGCCTTTTCAATCGTTGCTTTGGCACGTTCCCGGGCACTTTCAGCCCGATTGACGTCAATATCGTCTTGACGTTCCGCACTGTCTGCAACAATGGTCGCCACGTTGTCAGAGAATTCCAAGAAACCACCGTTAACGGCAATCTTATCTTCGTTTTCACCTAACTTGACCCGCGTTTCATCGACTTCCAGAGAAGCAATGAGGGGCACGTGGTTATACATAATCCCAAGTTCACCAATGGTCGTCTTCACCACTAATAAGTCGCTCTTACCTTCGTAAACTTGGCCATCAGGGGTAACGATACTAACAGATAACACTGATTGATTATCAGCCAATTAGAATCCCTCCCTAGTTGTTGGCAACGGCGTCATTCATTTGCTTAGCCTTCGCAACGGCATCTTCAATCGCGCCACAGTTCCGGAAAGCGTCTTCTGGAAGGTCATCGTACTTACCTGCAAGGATTTCCTTGAAGCTTCGGATGGTGTCTTCCAACTTGACGTACTTCCCATCCATCCCCGTAAACTGAGAAGCCACGGAGAATGGTTGTGACAGGAAGAATTGGATCCGCCGAGCACGGTTAACAATGGTTTGTTCTTCGTCGGATAATTCATCCATCCCTAAGATAGAGATGATATCTTGCAATTCATGGTACCGTTGCAAGACGTGTTGAACTTCCGTCGCCACTTCGTAATGTTCTTGACCAATGATTTCTGGGGCCAAAGCCGTTGAAGTCGAAGCCAAGGGGTCCACGGCTGGGTAAATCCCTTGTTGCGTCAAAGAACGTTCCAAGTTGGTCGTGGCATCCAAATGGGCGAAAGTCGTGGCAGGAGCAGGGTCGGTGTAGTCATCGGCAGGCACGTAAACGGCTTGGATAGAGGTGATTGACCCCTTCTTGGTCGACGTGATCCGTTCCTGTAACTGACCCATTTCAGTAGCCAGCGTTGGTTGGTAACCAACGGCTGAAGGAATCCGACCCAACAGGGCAGAAACTTCAGAACCGGCTTGCGTGAACCGGAAAATGTTATCGATGAATAACAGCACGTCTTGGCCCTTAACATCACGGAAGTATTCCGCAATCGTTAACCCGGTCAAGGCAACCCGCATCCGGGCACCAGGAGGTTCGTTCATTTGACCATAAACCATGGCCGTTTGCTTCAGAACCCCGGACCCCTTCATTTCCCAGTACATATCGTTACCTTCACGAGTCCGTTCACCAACACCGGTGAAGACGGAAATCCCGTTATGGCCTTGGGCAATGTTATGAATTAATTCTTGAATTAAAACGGTCTTACCAACACCGGCACCACCGAACAACCCAATCTTCCCACCACGAACGTAAGGTTCGAGTAAGTCAATAACCTTGATACCCGTTTCCAGGATTTCAGTCGTAGGGTTTAATTCGTCATATTTAGGTGCATCACGGTGAATTGGCATCCGTTCTGCGTCTGGTCCAAATTCGGCACCGCCGTCAATTGGATTTCCGAGAACGTTGAACACCCGACCTAATGTGTCGTCACCGACAGGAACAGAAATAGAAGCACCAGTGTTTTCTACTTCCAGTCCCCGACGAAGACCATCGGTACCGTCCATGGCAATGGTCCGCATAACCCCGTCACCTAATTCCAAGGCAACTTCGGTTACAAGGACACTACCATCATCTTTTTTGATGTTCAGGGCAGTGTTGATGTCAGGTAATTCATCATTCAACGGGAATTCAACGTCGACAACAGGTCCGATAACTTGAACAATTTTACCAGCACTCATTATTCGTTAATTCCTCCCGTCATTAATTATTTAAGGCTTCTTGCCCACCAGTAATTTCGGTGATTTCAGTCGTGATCTGTGCTTGACGTGCACGGTTATAGTGCAGTTGCAGCGTCGCGATTAAATCATCAGCATTATCAGTGGCAGACTGCATCGCGTTGGTACTTGATGCATGTTCGGCCGTCTTTGCGTCCAAGATCGCACCGTAGACCAAGCTTTCCGCGTATTGCGGTAAGACGACTTGGAGCACCGCTTCATCAGAAGGCTCCGTGTCGTATTCAGCGGTCAGCGGTGAGGCTTGCGTATCATTTGCCGCGTCAGTCGACATCGTTTCCTTGTCGACTGGCAACATCTTTTCTGCCCGGAAGCGGGAAGAAATTCGGTTAACAAAATGGTTGTAGCAAACGAAGAGTTCATCGAAGACTTCGTTGTTAAACATCGTGGTCACGGTCTTGACGATTTCCCGAACTTCATTAAATTCAGGCACATCGCTGACCCCACGGTATTCGTAAGCCACGTTGACACCGCGGTGCTTGTAGAAATCAGCACCGGTTCCCCCAACGGCTAACACCATGTAGTCGTCCGGATTTGGCGTCCGTTCTTTAATGAACGCATTTGCATCCCGTAAGACACTGCTATTGTAGCTCCCAACCATTCCACGATCGGAGGTGATCACTAAATATGCGGTTTTCTTTACTGGACGGTTCGACTGTAGGCTACTTGAGGAATTATCATCCAATAGATGAGACTGCGAAAGATGCATGACGACAGCCTTAACCTTAGAAACATAGTCTTGGTAGCCGACTGCTTGTTTCTGAATCTTATTTAACTTCGCCGTCGAAACCATGTGCATCGCCGCCGTAATTTGACGGGTCGCCTTCGTGGAATTAATTCGACGTTGAACGTCATGAATTGATTCAGCCATTATTTCTCACCATCCTTCCTTCAAGTATCTTAATCAGCCGCGTTAGCCGATTCGTCGGCCTTGGCAGTTGGTTGGAAAGTCGTATCGAATTCCGCGATAGCCTTTTCCAGAGAGTCGCCTTCTGGCAAGTTCCCGGTCTTGGTGATCGTGTCTTCGAGGTCTTGGTGACTGGCGTCCATGTAATCAAACAATTCGTTTTGGTAACGTAAGACGTCTGCCACTTCCAGCTTGTCCAAATGACCATGCGTCAAGGCAAACAAGATAATAACTTCCTTAGCAACGGGAACGGATTCGTGTAAGCCTTGCTTTAAGACTTCCACGGTCCGGGCCCCACGTGCTAACCGCGCTTGGGTAGCGGCATCCAAATCAGAGCCGAATTGCGCGAAGGATTCCAGTTCACGGTAGGCAGATAAGTCCAACCGCAACGTCCCGGCAACCTTCTTCATGGCTTTGATCTGAGCGTCCCCACCAACCCGAGATACGGAAGTCCCGGCATCCATGGCTGGCCGAATACCTGAATAGAAGGAATCACTGTTCAGGAAGATCTGACCATCGGTGATGGAAATAACGTTGGTTGGAATGTAAGCAGAAACGTCCCCGGCCTTGGTTTCAATGACAGGTAAGGCCGTCATCGAACCGCCACCAAGTTCATCGTTCAACTTCGCTGCCCGTTCCAATAAACGAGAGTGGGTGTAGAAAATATCACCAGGGTAAGCTTCACGACCTGGCGCACGCCGCAGAATCAAGGAAAGTTCACGATAAGCATCGGCTTGCTTGGTTAAATCATCGTAGACGATCAACACGTGCTTGCCGTTGAACATGAACTCTTCACCCATGGCTGCACCGGCGTAAGGCGCGATGTACAGCATTGGGGCTGGTTCAGAAGGGCTGGCGGTAACAACGATCGTGTAGTCCATCGCGCCGAATTTCTCCAACGTTTGTACTTGAGACCGCACCGTAGAAGCCTTCTGACCAATTGCGACGTAGATACAAATCATGTCTTGGTCTTTTTGGTTAATGATCGTATCGATGGCGATAGAGGACTTCCCAGTCTTCCGGTCACCGATGATCAATTCACGTTGGCCACGACCGATTGGAACTAAGGCATCAATGGCCTTGATCCCGGTTTGCAGAGGTTCGCTAACCCCTTGCCGGTCCATAACCCCTGGTGCTTTATGTTCAATTGGCCGCGTCTTGTCCGTGGAAATGTCCCCTTTACCGTCAATTGGTTGACCTAATGGGTTAACAACCCGGCCAATTAATTGATCGCCAACGGGAACTTCCATGATTCGGCCAGTCCGCTTAACCGTATCGCCTTCAGTGATTCCAGTGAAATCACCCAAGATAACGATACCAACATCACTGGCTTCGAGGTTTTGGACCATTCCATAAACCCCGTTGTCAAATAACAGCAACTCACCTTGCAAAGCGTTGTTCAGACCGTGGGCCCGAGCGACACCATCACCAACGTAAGTAACCGTACCAGTTTCTTCAACTGAGATTTCATCCTTGTAGCTTTCTAATTGTTGTTTAATTAGAGCACTGATTTCCTCAGCTTTAATGCTCATGAAAGTTTCACCTCTTTATCACCGAATTCGTTATGCTAGCAGTTGCTGCCGTAAACGATTAATTTTAGTTCGTAGGCTACCGTCAAGCACCGTGTCTGCGGCCTTGATAATAACCCCACCAATCACAGCAGGGTCAACCTTGCTGCTCAAGATGACCTTCTTTGCCCCAACGCGCTTGGCGTAGACGGTTTCGATCTGTGACTTCTGTTCAGCCGTCAATGCGACTGCCGTCGTCACTTCAGCGTAGACCGTGTCGTGGGCATCGTCATACAGTTTTTGGAAAGCGTCGATAATATCGACAAGGTTTTCCATCCGACCGTAATCGTAGGCCATTTGAATCAGGTTTTTGATATACGGTGAGGCTTGCTTCAACAGTGGTTGGAGCAAAGCTTCGCGTTCAGCAACCTGCAGGCTAGCGTCTGAGAGCATCGTGCTCAACTGTGGGTTGTCCTGGAAGATACGCCGAAGTTCCTCTAGCTCTGTGTAGCCTGACTCCAGTTGGTCTTTTTCGGACAACAATTCAAATAATGCTTTGGAGTAGCGCTTTGCTACCGTTGCCCTATTAAGACTCATGTTGCTTCCCCAACCCTTCGATATAAGAATCAATTAATGCCTTTTGGTCGTCACCTTTTAATTCTCGTTGAATGATCTTGGAAGCAATCTCAATAGATAGGTCCGCCACATCGTTACGGGCATTGGACAGCGCGTCTTGACGCTCCTGTTCGATATCCTTTTGGGCATTTTGCTTCATCGTTTGAACATCTGCTTGGGCCTGGTTCACGATTTGTTCGCGTTGTTGTTGACCGTTCGTCTTCGCATCATTCACAATCGTTTGGGCTTCAGAACGAGAATTTGCTAAGGCTGCTTGGCGCTTTTGCACCAGGTCGGCAGCATCGTTACGGGACTTTTCGGCAGAATCAATATCGTTACTGATCTTGTCGGCCCGTTCTTGCATCATCTTCGTGACTGGACCCCACGCCACAACCTTAATAATCCACATCAACAGTAAGAACGTGACAATGTAGAATAGAGAATCTCCAAAGTAAAGCGACTGACCAATTACTAAATGTGAGAGCATCTATTGACACCTCCTTTTGCTATCAGATATTTAAAACTAAACCGGTTCATTGTTACTACTTGTTCATAACCATCAAAGCAACAACGAAGGAAATGATAGGCATGGCTTCAACCAGCCCAACACCGATAAACATGTTCGTCCGTAATTGACCTGATAATTCAGGTTGACGAACCATACCTTCTAGCATCTTGGAAATAACGATACCATCACCGATACCCCCACCGACGGCGGCACCAAACATAGCAATACCAGCTGCAATAGCTCCCATAATCTTTGTTTCCTCCTTAAATTAGATAAAACTTATTCCTCGACTTCTAGCTTTTGAGAAATATAAACTGATGACAACGTGACGAAAACGAACGCTTGGATGGCCCCCAAGAATGCGGAGAACCCTTGCCAAGCCATTTCGATTGGTACGGCAACGATCATCGTTGCAATACCGTGTGAAGCTGCCAGATCCCAGATTACCCCTAATAGCATTTCACCAGAGAAGATAACCCCGAAGATACGGAGACCCAACGTCAGAAAGTTCGTGAATTCCTCAAAGATACTAATCGGAAGCCAGAACACGAAAGGTTTCAGGTAGTTTGTGAAGTGACGCTTATAACCTAATTTCCAAACCCCTGCAAACTGAGCGATCATCATGGTCATTAACGAGAACGTTAACGTCGTCATGGGATCAGACGTTGGACTACGAACGATGGTTGCCCCGCCACGTGTTGCCACTTGGATAAACAACCCCAGTTCGTTAGACAGGAAGAGAAATAGGAATAACGTGAATCCCCACAAGCCAAACTTGCCGACATCGCCGGCTGGAATGGACCCCTTCAAAATTCCGTTGGTAAAATCAATTAGCCACTCCAAGAAGTTTTGCCCCTTGGTAGGCTTCATGGCCAATTTTCTGGAAGTGAAAAAAATGACTGCCACCATCAGCACAAATACGACTAGGCCGGAAACCACGTTGGCAGTACTAAAAGTCAGTCCCAGAAATTGGAAGGTTGAAACTGGATCACCATTCACCGAATATCACCTCTTTTCCACACTATATGAACGCATTTTCTCTGTTAAATTCCTCACTCATGTCAGGCATTTCGCAAGAAAAGCGGAATAGTGAACGAAGCGAGCGCTCCATTCAAATACACTGGAAATGATACCACCAATCTAGATAAAAGACAAAACAATTTTTCACAGGATGAACATTCCTGTGAGTTAGATTAAAATCCCATCTTGAAAGGGTTGTTATCGTTTCCATGGTAAACTTGCGTGCGCACTCGCCCCGATAAAAAAATTAAAACTAACGGCCGACCGATCGTCACTCAGCCAGTTGACGACCCACTGAGCAAGTCGTGCTTAAACCGGCCAAATTTGCTGTTTGGCTGGGCTTAAATTTTGCCGTGGTCATTGGGTCCCATCGACTGATTGAACGATCTGGGAAGGCACGTTACCGGCCTCAACGGCATTTTACAGCACCACTCTGGGTACCAACACACTGATGGTCGCACTTGACCAGCGCAGTTAAGTTACTAATCTTGCTAACGGGGTTTCCTAACAAAGAAGAGACTCGACCAACTGGCCGAATCTCTTTAACGTTTACTTCGTTCCAAACAAACGGTCACCGGCATCGCCGAGACCTGGCACAATGTAGCCGTCTTCGTTCAGATGATCATCTAACGCCGCCGTGTAAATATCAACGTCAGGTTGGGCTTCGCGTAAAGCTTTAACCCCTTCTGGTGCGGAAACCAGGCAAACAAACTTCATGTTCTTTGGATCAGCGCCCCGCTTTTCCAAAGCTTCGATTGCCATCATGGCAGAACCACCGGTCGCAAGCATCGGGTCAACGATGAAAATTTGCCGTTGATCGATGTCTGAAGGCATCTTCACGAAGTATTCATGGGGCTGTAAGGTCGTCTCATCACGGTACATCCCGATGTGACCGACCTTTGCAGCTGGAATCAATTCCAAAATACCATCTACCATACCAATACCGGCACGTAAGATTGGCACAATGGCAACCTTCTTACCAGAGAGTTCCTTGGCAGTCATCTTGCCCATTGGTGTTTCGATTTCCTTATCCTTTAAAGGCATATCGCGCGAAACTTCGTAGGCCATTAAGGTCGAGATTTCGTTGACAACCTCCCGAAAACTGCGGGTCCCACAGTCTTTGTTCCGGATAATCGTCAGTTTGTGTTGAATCAACGGGTGGTCAAGTACTTGAAACTTCCCCATGAATGAGCGCTCCTTTATGATTTCTTACAATTGTACCATGGATTTCCGCTACCAAAACGCCTAATTTCAAATGAAAACGTTTTTATCATAAATTTTTTAATCCAACGCAGATAACGGGTGGGCACTAGTGAGTGCATGCACACGTTGCCGGACTTCATCTAAAATCTGATCGTCCGTAGGATTCAAGAGCGTCTTGACGATCAACCGCGCAACTTCGCGGGATTCGTCTGCATTGAATCCCCGCGTGGTGATGGCCGGGGTTCCCAGCCGAATTCCGGACGTCTTGAACGGGCTTAATTTTTCGTTCGGAATGGCTTCCTTGTTGGTGGTGATCATGACACTGTCCAACAGTTCTTGGGCTTGCTTACCGTTAAGATCCGTGGCCGACAGATCCAAGGTCATCAAATGGTTGTCCGTTCCCCCGGAAACGACCCGGACCTGAGGCAACTTGCTGAATTCATCAGCCATGGCGTGGGCGTTGGCAATGATCTGCTTGCCGTAATCCGTGAATTCTGGCTGCAGGTCTTCGAAAAAGGCCGCCGCTTTCCCAGCAATCACGTGTTCCAGTGGTCCCCCCTGCGTGCCGGGGAAGACGGCGGAGTTGATGCGCTTGGCATTTTCCGCTTGGGATAAGATCATCCCGCCCCGTGGGCCGCGCAACGTCTTGTGCGTCGTCGTGGTGACCACATCGGCAATCCCCACTGGACTCGGGTGCAGGCCAGCCGCCACTAACCCCGCAATGTGGGCCATGTCGACCATTAAGTATGCGCCGACTTCATCCGCAATATCACGGAAGGCTTGCCAGTCAATGAACCGAGAATATGCGGACGCCCCGGCCACAATCAGTTGGGGCTTGACCTTCAGCGCTAGATCACGAATCATGTCGTAGTCCAGGAGCTCAGTGTCTGGGTTTAACGCGTAGCTGTAAGCATTGTACAGCTTCCCGGAGAAGTTGACTTTAGCCCCGTGGGTCAAGTGACCGCCGGCGTCCAGGCCCATCCCCAAGATCGTGTCACCAGGCTGCAAAAATGCCGCATAGACGGCTTGGTTTGCCTGGGAGCCAGAGTGGGGCTGCACATTGGCGTACTCCGCGTTAAACAGCTTCTTAGCGCGGTCAATGGCCAGTTGTTCCACGACGTCGATGTACTGGGTCCCACCATAGTAGCGTTTACCCGGATAACCTTCGGCGTACTTGTTGGTCAAAACGGAGCCTTGCGCCGTCCGCACGGCTTCGCTGACGATATTTTCGGAAGCAATCAATTCAATCGTGTCTTCTTGACGTTGTTCTTCTTTGGCAATAGCGCCCCATAATTCTGGATCTTTTTCTTTGAAATTCACTGGCAATTCCCCCTGAACTGTAATTGGTCTTATTTTACCAAATTTTTCGCGTTCATGGGACTACTTCGCATTATTTATTATTTTATAAATCGCCAACCTAACTAGCTAATCATTGACCGGTAATAACGCTAGTACGCTTTTAGAAATACTGTTCGGACTGTCCGCCTACCGTTCGCCAAATATGGGTTGGAACGCTGGGACGGGTCGAGCCAAAGGACGGTCTCGACGCCTCGCTTTGAGCCGAAAATCACGTCTCAAAGACGCCAGTTGTCTAAGCGGCATGAACCGTGCCGCTAAGGCAACACCCACGGCTGAACCCATATTTGGCGAACTCCCGGCTACGGTAGTGTATATAAGTAACTACCGTCTTACCCCCAGGCAGTAGCTGCATTGACGACAGATCTTTCATTAACGCAGTGCTGCTGATAGACGTCAGCCTTGCCAGAGACAGCCAGGGCCCCACCCTAGCCTGACACGGGCGCCTAGTTTCACCAATTTTAGGTGTCGAGACACTGCTATTACAACAATCAACGCGTTGATCTTTAGTTCAAAATAAAAAGCCCGGGAAAACTATCCCAGACCCTTATGCACTAACTTCAAATGGCCAAAACGTGTGCCAACAGGCAACTGGTTCCGCCTGCTGGCTCACTCGACTTACTTTTCAAAATGTTGCTGCCCCGCCGATTTGTTCAACCGGTTCATGTAGGCCGCCCCTAAGCCCTCGGCCGCAAAGCCTTGCGCCAAGATGCCGGTCACAGGTGACTCCAGGTCAAAGTGACGCAGGCCGGCGAACAACCGGTGGCTGGCACTGGCCATGTCGGCCCCTAACGAGAAGGCCTCCGTATTATTCGGGAGCGTTTCTCCCGCCAACGTGTGGTCCAAGGCCATCACGCCGATGGTGCCGGTTTGTTGGGCCGCCCAGGCCAGGGCTGCGGGCCAATCGGCCTCGTTATCCACGATTGTGACCTGTGCGTTGGGCGCGTAGTGCTTGTATTTCATCCCCGGTGCCTTGGGAATCTCACCCTTGCCGACCTTGTGGTGGTTGGACTGCACGGGCCCAATCACGGCGGCCAGCTGTTCTTCGGTCACACCACCGGGACGCAGGATCGTCGGGATGTCTGTGGACATGTCCAAGACCGTGGATTCGACGCCGACCTTGGTGGGACCATCGTCTAAAATACCGGCGATTTTCCCATTTAAGTCGTGGTAGACGTGCTTGGCCAACGTGGGACTTGGCTTGCCCGAGGTGTTGGCGGACGGACCGACCAACGGCACCCCGGCCGCCTTGATCAGGTCTAACGTGACCTGGTTGGCGGGGTTCCGGAACGCCGCGGTGTCCAGACCCCCGGTGACGGCCTTGGACAAGGCTCCCGGTTGGAGCTTAAAAATCAACGTCAAGGGACCGGGCCAAAACGCCTTGATCAGGGCTTCGGCCTTGTCAGACAGTGGCTGAGCGTACTTTTTAACGGTCTCTTCACCCGTCACGTGGACGATCAACGGGTTGTCGCTGGGCCGTCCTTTGGCCACGTAGACCTGCTTGACCGCCGCTTCGTTGGTGGCGTCGGCGCCTAAACCGTAGACGGTCTCCGTTGGAAAGGCCACGAGTTGGCCGGCCTGAATAGCAGCGGCCGCCGCAGCGATTTCAGTTGGTTGAAAAATCTTGGTTTCCATAACTATTCTCTAATCTCCCATCTAAATTCACAATTGCACGCGCACCATGCGATCATGGCCGTTGATGTCTGGTTTAATAGTCACCGTCGCCTGCGGCAGGGCGGTTTCAAAGACCGTGCGCACCGCTGGCCCCTGCTGGTACCCGATCTCGGCAAAGAACTGCCCGTGTGGTGTCAGGTAATCCGGCAACGCTTGGGCAAACCGCTGGTAAAATGCCAGGCCGTGATTGGCCGCAAAGAGCGCCGTGGCTGGCTCGAAACGCTTGACCGAGTCATCCATCACGGGCCGTTCCGCCTGATCGATGTACGGCGGGTTGGACACGATGATGTCAAATCGTTGGCCCGCTACCGGCGCGAATAAATCGCCCACCGCCAACGTCACTGGCGTGTGTAACGCCTGGGCATTTTGCCGGGCGACGGCGATCGCGGCGGCCGAAATATCCGTCGCCGTAACCGTCCAGTCAGGCCGTTCCGCCTTTAAAGTGAGCGCAATCGCCCCACTTCCGGTACCCACGTCCAACAGCTGAACGGACCCCGGTGGCGTTTGTAAGACCCACTCGACCAGTTCCTCCGTCTCGGGACGGGGAATCAACGTGGCCGCGGTGACCTGAAATTCACGACCGTAAAACGGCGCGTGCCCCAATACGTATTGGGCGGGTTCACCGGCGCAGACCCGGTCGACTTGTTGCTGATAGGTCGCCGCTAATTTAGGCGGCACCTCGTCGCGATAGTGTTGCACCAGTTGGGTAAAGGACCAGCCTTGCCCTTCCTGCATCAAGTAGGCGGCAACGCTGGTCTCTTGGCCGGCCGCCGTCAGTTGTTGCTCGGCAGCCCTCAGTGCCATCAAAATGGTGGTCTTAGCCATTATTCTTTAAGTCTTCTAGCTTGGCTGCTTGATCGGACAGAATCAACGCATCGATGATGTCATCCAATTCGCCGTTCATCACGCGGTCGAGCTTGTTCAAAGTCAAGCCGATACGGTGATCCGTGACCCGGTTTTGCGGGTAGTTGTAGGTCCGGATCCGTTCGGAACGATCCCCGGTCCCCACGGCCGACTTCCGTTCGGCATTGTAGGCATCTTCTTCTTGTTGCTTGTAGTAGTCGTAGACCCGCGCTCGTAAAATGGTCATGGCCTTGGCCCGGTTTTGTTGCTGCGATCGTTCATCTTGCATGGCAACCACGATCCCGGTTGGCAAGTGGGTCATCCGCACAGCTGATGAGGTCTTGTTAATGTGTTGCCCACCGGCACCAGATGACCGGTAAACGTCGGTCCGAATGTCCTTCGGGTCGATATCGATGTCCACGTCCTCTTCTTCCGGCATCACGCCGACCGTAGCGGTACTGGTGTGGACCCGACCAGCGGATTCCGTCGCGGGCACCCGTTGTACCCGGTGCGCGCCGTTTTCGTACTTGAGCTTGGAGTAAACCTTGTCCCCCGTGATCATCAAGACGATTTCCTTGAACCCACCAACTTCGGTGGCGTTCTCATCGACAATTTCGATCTTCCAGCCCTGGCGTTCGGCGTACTTGGAGTACATGCTAAAGAGGTCGGCTGCAAATAAACTGGCTTCGTCCCCACCGGCCGCGCCGTGGATTTCCATGATGATGTTCTTGTCATCGTTGGGGTCCTTCGGCAACAGTAAGACCTTGATGTCGTCTTCGAGTTTTTCCTTTTGGGCCGTTAAGTCCTTGAGCTCTTCTTTGACCATGGCATCCATGTCATCGTCGAGCTTTTCGCGTAACATTTCGTCGTCATCAGCAATTTGCTTGGTGACGTCTTGGTATTGGTGGTACTTCTCCACCGTTTCGCGCAGCTCCCCTTCTTCTTTGGACAGCTTCATGAATTTCTGCGTGTCCGCGATGACTTCGGGGTCACTGATCAATTCATTGAGCTCGTCGTAGCGGTCGGCCACGGCTTGGAGCTTGTCAAACATTTCATCCATACGATTTAACCTCGTTTCAAAATTAACTAGTGTCAAGTGCCTGGGTCAAAACCTTCCAGGCACATTCGCATCGGCTTTTATCAGCCTACTTTGGCCGCGACTTGCCAATCTGATCCAATGGTGGGTTGAAATAATGGCGCCGGCAAACCGGGTAGTAGGCCTCGTTGCCGCCAATTTGGACCTGTTCACCTTCATAGACCGGTTGATTGTCATGGAACCGTAAGTTCATGATGGCCTTCTTGGTGCAGAACCAGCAGATGGTCTTCATTTCTTCGATCTTATCCGCGTATAACAGGAGGTACTTGGAGCCTTCAAACAATTCATTCTTGAAATCGTTCTTCAGTCCAAAGGTCATGACCGGAATGTGTAAGTCATCCACCACTTTGGCCAGTTGAAAAACGTGTTCCTTGGTCATAAATTGGGCCTCATCGATCAACACACAGTTGGCCTGCGCATCAATGCGTTGCACCTCGTCGTAGAGGTTGGTTTCCTTGAAAATGGGATGAGCCGTTCGCTTCAAGCCAATGCGACTTGAGACGTGGCCGACCCCATCTCTGGTATCCAAGCCACTGGTCATGATGATGACCCGCTTGCCCTGTTCCTCATAGTTATGGGCGACCTTCAAGATTTCAATGGTCTTCCCGCTATTCATTGCGCCGTACCGAAAAAATAGCTGCGCCACGTTGCTCCCACCTTTTTGACAGTTTCTATCTATTATAGCCGATTACGCTAGAAAATTCGACTGTCGCGGCCAATTGGTGCTAGATTTCTTCCGCGAAACCGCTGCCAATTCGGTGGTTACTGATATTGGTTACATTGTGGTCGCTGGCCGCCTTACCGTTCGCGAAATAGGCGCTGGAACGCGGCGGGCAGGACCGGTCTGAGCCAAAAGGCGGTCTCAGCCCTCGCTGGGAACCGAAGTCCACGTTTCCCAGACGCCATTTTCTAAGAAAGACACTTAGAAAATCCCACGGCTGAGCGCCTATTTCGCTTCACTCTCGGCTACACGGGTGGTTGGCCAAAACCACCCGTTCGGTGCCGTAAGTGCAGCCCACCAAAATGCCTGGTTACTATCTGATTCAAGCCATCGCAGTGACCAAAATAATCAAGCAATCAGAATAGTCCGCTTTGCCATCAATCCCAGCGTCACCAACCGACGTACGGTGGCGTGAAATACGACGGGGTAAACAACTCCAATTTCCTGTTGGCGTACGTTTTGGCTATGAGACCATTTTGAGACGCGTGCTTCGGTTCAGACCGTTCCTCAGTCTTTCGTCGGCTACCCCCCTATTTCACGACCAGCAAGGCGACCGCCTCCCTCCCAGCTGGGCAGTCAACCAGCCCAACTCCTTGCGATTTGGGAAAGTTCAAGCAGAGTCCTCCCCTTAACGCCGAAAAAATGCTAAAATTAAGGCTTGAATATTATGGAACCCGACATTAAAAAATCTTGTCGCGATTAAGGAGCGAATTGCATGTCATTCAGAAGCGGCGTTGCCACCTTCGCGGGGAAATCCTCTTACTGGTTTCTCCACACGTTTCTACACGGGGGAAGTTCTCTCCCCGGAAAAATTACGTTAAAACTCGATCCCAACATTTTGCGGACCTTGGGCGCTAAGTATGACGTCATCGTCATCACGGGAACCAACGGGAAGACGTTGACCACGGCATTGACGGTCTCCGTGCTGCGCGAAAAGTATCCCGATATCTTGACGAACCCCACCGGCTCCAACATGGAACAAGGGATCGTCACGACCTTCTTAAACGCTAAAAATCCCAAGACTGGCCGGCCACTCGCCGTTTTGGAAGTTGATGAAGCCAACGTGATCAAAGTGACCCAATATATTGAACCGAAAGCTTTCGTCTTCACGAACATCTTTCGGGACCAAATGGATCGCTACGGTGAAATTTACACCACTTACCAAAAGATTCTAGACGGCGTGGCCCTGGCGCCCAACGCGACTATCATCGCAAACGGCGACTCGCCAATCTTCCACTCCAAGGAATTGCCAAACCCGATTCAGTACTATGGCTTTGACAATCAGCCGGACGGCGACTTCAAGGCCAAGCCCAACACGGATGGCGTGCTGTGCCCCAACTGTGAGCACATTTTGCACTACCATTCCTTAACTTACAGCAACCAAGGCAAGTATTTCTGCCCGAACTGCGGCTTCTCGCGGCCGGAACTCACCTACCGCTTGACCAAGCTGGGCGAACAAACGCCGACGTCTTCGAAATTTGACATCGACGGTCACCCCTTCAAGATTCAAGTGGGCGGCACCTACAACATTTACAACGCCCTGGCCGCCTATGCGGTTGGCCGTTTCATGGGCGTCACGCCGGAACAGGTCAGCGACGCCTTCAACGCCAACCAGCAGGTCTTCGGCCGCCAAGAAGTCATCAACGTCGATGGCAAACGCGTCACCATCATCTTGGTCAAGAATCCCGTGGGGTTGGACCAAGTTCTGCACATGATTGGCACGGACACCCACCCATTTTCACTGGTGGGCCTATTGAATGCCAACTATGCCGACGGAATCGACACCAGCTGGATCTGGGACGGCGACTTTGAACAACTGGCCGACCGCGACATCCCAACGGTCATCACCGGGGGCGAACGTTACAAAGATATCACGTTCCGTCTGAAGGTCGCGGGCATTCCCGACGACCGCCACATTGTGGAACCGAACCTAGAAAAGGTCGTTGACGAGATCAAGAAGGTCTCGACCGACCGCGTTTACGTGCTGGCGACCTACACCGCCATGCTGCAGATGCGTAAAATTTTAGCTGATAAAGGCTACGTCAAGGAGGGACTCGGACTATGAGTTACGAATTAAACGTCGCCCACTTGTACGGCGACCTGATGAACACTTACGGTGACGTCGGTAATATTCTGGCGTTGAACTACTATGCCAAGCAAATGGATGTCACCTTAAACGTCAAGGTCGTCAGCCTGGAAGAATCCTTCCACGCCGCCGACTACGACCTGGCTTTCTTCGGCGGAGGCCAAGACTTTGAACAAACCATCGTGTCCCAAGACATCCAAACAAAAAAAGCCGAACTGATCAAGTTTATCGAATCCGGTGGTCCCCTGCTGGCCATCTGTGGCGGTTTCCAGCTATTGGGACACTACTACATTGGTGCGGACGGCGAAAAACTGCCTGGTATCGGTGCCTTGGACCACTACACGCTGGCCCAAGACCACAACCGTTTCATCGGCGACATCGTCATCAAGAACCAAGAGACCGGCGAGACCTACCACGGCTTTGAAAACCACCAAGGCCTGACTTACCTGGGCAAGGGCGAACGGCCCCTGGGCAATGTCATCTCCGGTAAGGGCAATAATGGTGAGGACGGTACGGAAGGTGCCATTTACAAGAATGTTTATTGTTCCTACTTCCACGGTCCCATCTTGACTCGCAACGGCGACATCGCCAAGCACTTGTTGGTCGCCGCTTTGAAACGCAAGTACCCGGACGCCGACTTCAGCCAACAAGAAGCCCTGCCAATTCCCGCGACCTTCTAGGGTAGCTGACAGACAAAACCAGTTGCCTCCGCCAGGCAGGAGTTCCGCCTGCTATGGGGAACACTTCCAGCCAAAGAACGGGCTTCCAGTTCGCTTGGAAGCCTCGCCCAGACCGCGAGTCTCCCAAGTCGTCCCACCCAGTAACCTGGCACAAAACGCCAGCTAACTGGGTCGACACAGCTGGCTCCACTCCTACCTGTCTCCGGCGAGATTGTCTGTCATCACTAACTTCTTGTTAAATGAGCGGCAATAGTTGTCCAAGCAATTGGCAACTAACCAGACTAACGCATATTCAAACCAAAAAGTGCCAACCCACATCGTCCAAGTGACGGTCTGGGTTGGCACTTTTATGATACAGGATTTCAAACAGAATTAACGGACTGCTTCTCAACTTGACAGTATGCCAACAAGTTAACTGCAACCAAAGGTTAAATCAATTACTGTTGGCAAGCATTTCTGTTGCCGAGAGATCGTCCTTTGGCTTGGCCCGTCCGCCCCAACGTTCCAACCCCTATTTGGCGAACGGTAGTCGGCCAGTTTCTGCTACGAAGCTGTTAACGAGCAATCTCAACGCCGTATACCGAATTTTGTTTTTCATTCTTTAGTTACACAAAATCATGACCGGCATACCGGCTCTTTTCCGCTAGATACGTGCCAATAACCGCGTTGCGTTGGTCGAGGTAGGGTTCGTTGGGGGCCACCGGATGAACCCGGTTGGTCAGGAAAACCATTGCCTGTTTGGCCGCTGGGTCGATCACCAAATACGTGCCGGTGAAACCAGAATGCCAGATGACGCGGTGTGCTTGTGGCCACTGCGTCGCGGTCAACGCCCAGCCCAGTGAACGGCCCGCGTGGCCATTGGGCGTCCAGTCGTGGGTCAACTGGTCGACATAGTGTGGCGGCAAGACCGCGGGAACCGTTTCCGGCCGACAGTACGCCTGACAGAAGCGGGTCAGATCGTCGATGGTGCTGAACAAACCCGCGGACCCGCAGCGTCGTTGCAAGACGTAGCCCTTGGGGTCGTGGACTTCTCCGCGAATCAGTCCCCGGGTGACGGTTTGGGCCGTGGGGATGCAGGCCAACGGGTCGCTCGGGGTAAACGTACTGTGGATCATCCCCAGCGGCGTGAGCACTCGCTTTTGCACGGCTACCTGAATCGGCTCGCCTAAAAGTCGCTCGACGATCCACCCCAAGAAAATGTAGTTGACGTCGGCGTATACCATTTTCTGGCCAAAGATCGGCCCCACGTGCAGCTGTAACAGCGCGTGCGTCAATTCGGGGGCCGCCAGTTGATTACGGTTGGGGATGTATCCCGTGATGCCCGACGTGTGGGTCAGTAAATGCCGCACCGTCACCCGCGGATCCTGCCACTCGGGTAAGTAGTCGTGGACCCGGTCGGTCAACCGCAGCCGGCCCGTGGCCAAGAGCTGCAGGACCACGCTGAGCGTCCCCACCACCTTGGTCAGCGAGGCCACATCATACAGCATACCCGGCCGCAGTGGCTCCGTATGGGGCACGATGGCGGCAACACCGTACTGCCCCGTTTCCACCCGATCGCCATCGATGAACGCAAAGCTCACGCCCGGCACTACCTTCTCCGCGACCAACCGCTGAAGGGCCGCTTTCGTTGCTACATACGCCATAGACCGCACCTCTCTCTTTCTTCGTCCCCCATTGTACCCATCTCGCCCGGCAAATGGCAATTCAAGATTGTCTTAAACTTATGGTTAACCGCCGGATAGCACAAACCGGCCGCCCACCGCGTTCCAGTCTCCGCGTTGACAACACACCTCCTGTGTCACCGCTACCAATCCCACGCATACCAAAAGCGCCCTGCCACGAATGACAAGACGCTTTGCAAAGCCATTTAATTTAAGCCAAGTCGTTTCCGGTGAACTGACTGTTGTAGAGGTCGGCGTAAAAGCCGTTGGCCGCTAACAGACTGTCGTGGTTCCCGGTTTCCACAATGTGCCCATGGTTCATGACCACAATGTTCTCGGCATTTTGAATCGTTGACAACCGGTGCGCCACCACGAAGCTCGTCCGGCCCGCCAGCAAGCGTTGCATGGCGTGCTGGATCAGCATTTCCGTCCGGGTATCGACCGAACTGGTAGCTTCGTCCAAGATCAAGACGTCGGGATCCGCCACGAACGCCCGGGCAATCGTCAACAGTTGGCGTTGCCCTTGCGAAATGTTCGTCGCGGCTTCGTTCAAGATGGTGTCGTAACCATCCGGCAACTGGCGAATGAAGGTGTCGGCATGGGCGGCCTTAGCGGCGGCGTACACGTCATCTTCCGTCGCATCCTCGCGACCGTACTTGATGTTGTCAAAAATCGACCCGGTAAATAGCCATGTATCCTGCAGCACCATCGCAAAGTGACGGCGCAAATCGGTCCGACCCACGGCGTGCGTGTCCTGACCCCGATACCTGATCTGACCAGAATCGACATCGTAGAAGCGTTCTAGCAGGTTGATGATGGTGGTCTTCCCGGCCCCGGTTGGCCCGACAATAGCGACCATATCACCCGGTTTGACCTTCAAATTGAAGTCTTCGATCAGCGGATTGTTTTCCACATACCGGAAGGCCACGTTGTCAAATTCAATGACGTTGCCATTAGGTGCCGTTTCCGCTGGGACTTCCGCCGTCTTGGTCTCGACCATATCGGATTCGTCCAGGACGTCAAAGATCCGTTCAGCAGAGGCAATCGTCGCTTGAATCGTGTTGGTCAAGTTGGCCATTTGGGTGATGGGTTGGGAGAATTGGTTGGTGTATTGCAGGAAGGCCTGCACGTTCCCCAAGCTAACGGTCCCGTTGGCCACTTGAATCCCCCCGATAACGGCCACAGCCAGGTAATCCAAATTTTTCACGAAGTTCATCAGCGGGAAGATCAAGCTCGACACGAACTGCGCCTTCCACGCGGATTGGTAGTACTTTTGGTTGTGTTCTTCAAATTCGGTTTGCGTGGATTCCTCCCGGTTGAAGGTCTTGACCACCGTGTGACCGGCGTAAGTCTCTTCAACCGTGTTGTTCAACAGCCCCAGGTTCTTCTGTTGACTGGCGAAGAACCGTTGCGATTTGGGCGCCACGATGCCGACCACTAAGACACTCAGTGGTACGGAGATCAAAGCGACCAACGTCAACCAGCCACTAATCGTCAGCATCATGTACAAGACCCCAAAGAAGGTCAAGACACTGGTGACCATTTGCGACAGGGTCTGTTGCAGCGTGCCCCCGATGTTATCCATATCGTTGGCCATCCGCGACATCAAGTCCCCGTTACTGTGGGTATCGTAGTAGCTGATAGGCAACCGTTGCATCTTTTCCTTCAGGTCGCGCCGTAACCGGTAGACGACCTTTTGGGAGATCCAACTCATGATCAGCTGCTGCACGATCCCAAATAACGCTGCTCCGGCATACATAATGCCGACGACCAGCAGAATGTGGCCGATTTTATCGAAGTTGACGGGCAGACTGTGAATGCCAATGCCGGCCTTCAGCTCTGCGGTCCCCTTCATGACACCTTTAAATAATTCAGTCGTGGCTTCCCCCAAGATCTTCGGCGTCCGAATCTGCAGGATCACCGAGACAACTGCGAAGACTAACACCACGAAGATACCGGGTAGCCAGGCTTTCATGTAGCGGAACAACCGAAAAGTCGTTCCCCAGAATTTTTGTGGCCGTTGTTTGGTAGCGGCACCACGTCCATTACGCATCGACGGTATCCCCCTTCCGCAATTGTGAATCCAGGATTTCTTGGTACGTCTGGTTTGTGGCCTTCAGCTCATCGTGTGTGCCTTGACCCACAATATTCCCGCCATCGATAACCAAGATGAGGTCTGCATCGGCAACCGTGGAGACCCGCTGGGCAACGATGACCGTCACGCCGGCTTGAACCTGTTCATCCTTGCGCAGCTCTTGACGCAATTGTGCATCAGTCTTAAAGTCCAGCGCGGAGAACGAATCATCAAAAATGTAAACGCTCGCCCGCTTCAAAATCGTCCGGGCAATGACCAGCCGTTGCCGTTGTCCACCGGAGAAGTTGTCCCCGTTTTGTTCAACGACCGCGTCCAGGCCACCCTCTTCTTTGACGAAGTCGCTAGCTTGCGCGACATCTAAGGCGTGCCAAATTTGGCTATCGCTGGCATCCGGCATCCCAAAGGTCATGTTGCTACGGACCGTGCCGGAGAACAGGACGGCCTTTTGCTGGGTGATTGAAATAGCATCGTGTAAGGCCTTTTGACTCAAGGCGGTCAGCGGCGTGCCGTTCAGTTTGATTTGCCCATTTTCGGGGTCAAATAACCGCGGAATCAGGTTGACCAGCGTGGATTTCCCAGAACCGGTCCCCCCAATAATGGCGACGGTTTGGCCCGCCGTAGCCGTGAAGTTCACGTCGGTCAGAGCCAATTTCTCCGCCCCGGTGTACCGGAAGTTCACGTGATCAAAGGTCAGACTGGCTTCGTTGCTATCCAGGTCGACGGGTTGGTCGGCATCGTTGATCTTGCTCTTTAAGTCCATGACTTCGTTGATCCGAGTTGCAGACGCTTGGGCCCGTGGCAGGAAGACGAAGACCATGGAAACCATCATGAAACTGATCAGCAGTTGCGTCGCATAAGTCATGAACGCCACTAAGTTACCAACTTCCATGGCTTGACTGCCGATCAACTTACCGCCATACCAGACGATTCCAATGTTGGTCCCACTGACGATCAGCGTGATGATTGGCAGCATCAAGGAAACGATCATGAAGACCTTGATCCCAGTCGAGGTGTAATCTTGGTTGGCCCCTTCAAAACGGTCTTGTTCGAACTGGTCTTGATTGAACGCACGGATGACCCGCACCCCCGTCAAGCCTTCACGAAAGACCAGGTTGATGCGGTCAATTTTCTTTTGCAAGCTCTTGAATAAGGGCACCGCAAAGTACATGATCAGGCCCGTAAATAAGGCCAAGACCGGTAACGCCACCAAGAAGACCATGGTCAGCCGCGGACTCTTGACGTAGGCCAAGACCCCGGCGCCCACCAACATGATGGGCGCCATCAACATCATCCGCAGCATTTGGACCATGACGTTTTGAATCTGCACCACGTCGTTGGTCGTCCGCGTAATCAATGAGGCATTCCCCACCGTTTCGAATTCTTCGGTGGATGCGTAGGTGACTTTCTTAAATAAATCGGTTCGGATCCGTTGGCCCATCCGTTGCGACTGCGTAGACGCGTAATACACGTTCCCGGCAGCGCCTAAAACCCCAATGAAACTCAAGAGGAGCATCAGACCACCCGTGCGCCAGATGTAGCCGATATCGTTGTTGGCGATCCCTTTATCGATGATGTCAGACGTCAACGTCGGTAAGGAGAGATCACAGGCAACTTGAATAATCATAAACCCAACAGCAAGGACTACTGCCCACCAGTCCAAGTGTTTTCGGGCAAGTCGCATCATGAAATTTTGGCCTTCTTTCTTCTAAAGTTACTCTGTAAAACATCAAAATTGCATATGCGACAATTATACTCGCTTGAATTGTGTTTGCAATCAAGGATTATCGGGTTGTTTCATCTAACTAGTGGAAAAAGTTGGGAAATCAGCATTTTGAGATGAAAAAAATTATCGCCGTTAGCCACCGGTCGTTTCCCCGCTGAGTGATCGAACGATCAAGGTCGACGAATCACCGTCATGTAAGCGTTTACGGCAATCTTTTCGTTGGTCATAAGACTGGTAATGTTCGTCATATTTGTTACAATGGGGACACTGAAGGGAGTAAGCGCATGGCGAGCAACTCAGATTCAATCTATAACGTCTTAACCTATATCCACCGTCACCAAGATCAGGTCCGCTTTATTCAGCAGCGTAATAGCAACGTCATCGCGATTGGCGTTCCCGATTCGGTGCCGGTAGCGAATCAAGAACTCTACTTCCCCATTGGCCATCTGCTGGTCAATCGGATGGACGATGACTTTTTAGCCAAAAATGGCGACCTTCTGAACGACTTCTTCGACCGCACGCGCAGTTCAAAGGAAGGCTATCGCGAGGTCTGGATCACCACCAGCTACATTCCCGCTGAGCACGTCTACCTGGTGGAAATGTCATTTGAATAATTGGACTCAAAAAGCGAGCCTGGACATCGACCGTCCGGGCTCGCTTTTGCATGTCTTCATTAGTTAACTAACGCATTGATTACCGTAACGACGGTGTCTCAATACCTAAAATTGGTGAAACCAGACGCCTGCTCTGGGGAACACCTCCAGCCTGAGAAGCGGTCTTCTGGTTCGCTTGAAAGCCTGGCCAAGCCCGCCAGTCTCTCAAGTCGTCCCGCGCTGTAGGCTGAGAAAAAGCCTCAGCCAACACCGCCGACACAGCTGGCTCCACCCTGGCTGCCTCCGGCAAGTTGACACCCATCAGCAGCACTGTGTTGGCTGAAAGCTAACTGATAAATTAGCTGCTACCAAAAGTTAAGCCGATTGTTGTTGGCAAGCACTACTGTAGCCGTGAGTTCGCTAGATATGGGTTCAGCTGTGGGAGTTCCCTTAGCGCCGCGAACCATGGCGCTTAGGGAACTGGCACCTTGGAGACGCGATTCACCGGCTCCAAGGTGAGGTTCAAGACCGCCCTTTGGCTTGAGCCGACGCCCTCAGCGTTCCAACCTATATCTAGCGAACGGTAAGGCGGCCAGCACAACCCACACCGCCAGGAACCGCTACCCCAAGACCGGGGGTTAGCTGAACAGGGCGTGGGAAGCCCAGATACCGCCACCGATGACCAGCACCGCCACGATAAAGAAGCGGAACAGCGCCGCAAAGGCCACCAGCACGATGGCGCCAATAATCAACGTCCCCACGATACCCAATAACCACCCGGCCAGGCCGAAGACCAAGCGCAACAGCGGAAACAGCAATAACAATAGTAATAGTAAGAAAATCACGATGATCGCTCCATTCTGTCCAGAGGCATTCCCCTGGTTACCTGATATTTTACACGTTTTCCGCAGGCGAGACACGAATTTACTATTTAAATATTTATAAACAAAACGGACCGCGTCGATTGACCGGTCCGTTGTCATTGCTGCCGATTTTTCTAAAGGTCCTTAACTCGCTGTGATGCGGTGCCGCCCCGTTTGCTTGGAGTGATACAGGTTGGCGTCGACTCGCTTGTAGAAGTCCAGCGGGTTGCGGTCGCCGTCGTGAAGGATGGAGACCCCCACCGAAATCGTGACCTGCAAGTCCGTTCCGTTGTAAGTCGTCGTCAACCCTTTCACGGCATCAAATACTTCCTGCGCGATTGGTCGTGCCCGATTCAAGTCGCGGTCGGGTAACAAGATGTTGAACTCCTCACCCCCCGTGCGGTACAGCACGATGTCACTGCCAAAGGGTTTCAACACGGTCGCTACGGTGCTCGCCACTTGCTTGAGCACCTCATCGCCAGCCAAGTGTCCGTACGTGTCATTGATGTGCTTGAAATGGTCGATGTCAAACATAATCATAGCCAAATCCCGGTGATGCGTATTGCTTTGATGGAAGTGAAAGCCCACCGCCCGGTCATACGCCGCGTAATTTTGTACGTGCGTCAATGCATCCCAGTTAGCCGACTGGAACAAGCGGTCCTTGATGCGCCGGTCCTTGTCCTGAATCTTGAAGTAACCGTACATCAGCGTGGCCAACACCAGGTAGTCCCCGATTTCGATCCAATACGTGGTCCACGGCAGGTGGAAGCGGAACTTCACAAACAACCACAGAACCAAGCCAAAGGCCGTCGCCACGGAAATGTAACGGGTATACGGTGCCCGCCAAAGATGGGTACTCTGTTGATAAGAAAACCAATAAAACAAGATGAAGATAAACGTATAACCCCATGATAGAATGGCCGTCACGTTGCCATTTAGCAACATGAACCCCACCCCGGCCAATAAAATCAGCCAGTTGGGAATCTTCAGGGCCAGAAAATACGCGACAAAAATTAATAAGAGCAACCTGAATTATTCATACCTTTCAAAAAAGTCGTCAGTTTTCATGTTTTTCAAAAACTGACGGCTTTTGATCTTGCTTACTATGTATTGAGACTCTAAATTTTGATGGTATCACCTAACG
>NZ_RKLX01000067.1 GCF_004745505.1 Levilactobacillus suantsaiihabitans | reverse complement strand
TTATCCCAATCGACCATCAGTATCTTTCTACTCTTAGGGTACTTGCTAGTTCCGGTATACATTTTATTGCCATTCTCATCTAAAATATATTGCTTTTTACTCTTGATTCCCCATGTTCCGTCTGGGTTAAATGGTCGGTTAGTTAACATCACATGTGCGTGCGGATTATCTTGGTGGTCGCGATGAATCGCTACATCAGCTACCATGCCTTGATCAACAAAATTTTCTTGCACGTATTTTGTCAATAATTCTTTCTGTTCATCTTCGCTTAGTTCAACTGGCAAAGCCACGTTAAACTCTTTCGCATACCGAGAATTTGCTCGCCGATCTTTTCTTTCTACTTCGTTCCATAATTTTTCTCGATCACTGGCCCATTCTGGTGCATTTTTAGGAGTTAAAATAAAACTCTCTGGTATGACTGACCGAGCATAGAAATAGTGGCGACCTTCTTGATCATCAAATAATTTTTCACCACTTCGATAAGCGGCACTGGCAATCGCACTTCGTCCTTT
>NZ_RKLX01000066.1 GCF_004745505.1 Levilactobacillus suantsaiihabitans | reverse complement strand
TTTAATTCTTTGGGGATTGGCTAGAACTAGGTTGAATTTATTAGCCAAGACATGCCAAATAGGTTTCCAAAAAACGCCGGTACTTTCCATTGCGACAGATTGACAATCAAATGTTTTTAACCAGTCGGCCAACTGGTCAAGTTGTGATTGTGTCGTGCCGAAAGTATGAAGCTCAGCCTTCGGTCGCGTAGAAGTTCGTTTACCATGCAGGACACAAGCGACAACGTTTCCTTGATGGACATCTAAGCCAGCACAACAGTCATACGCTACATCCATATCCATGACGAGCCCTCCTCGTATAGTATGTAGAAGGATTCCCTAACTGAATAAAATTTGTAATTTTATATTCATGCTCAAAGGCAATATTTCGGGGTACTCACAAGTTAGGTGGATCAGTTTGTCCCTCGGCAAAAAGAAGTACCAATAAAGCGACGATCACTAATCCTTCAATGATATTTTATCATCAAAAGATCAGTGATCGTCGTTTTCATGTTTCGGGGTGTGCGGCAGCACATGCACGTCTG
>NZ_RKLX01000065.1 GCF_004745505.1 Levilactobacillus suantsaiihabitans | reverse complement strand
GTTAAAATAAAACTCTCTGGTATGACTGACCGAGCATAGAAATAGTGGCGACCTTCTTGATCATCAAATAATTTTTCACCACTTCGATAAGCGGCACTGGCAATCGCACTTCGTCCTTTCCCAGCACTAATATTACTAAAACTCATATGAAAAATTGCCATACTAGTCACCACCTTTCTTTGGATCTATTGGTTGATTTTGTTGTCGCCATCGGCGACTTCTAATACAGGATTTTGGCACGATTTACCCCACAATAATTTAGTGGGGTGTAAGTGCGCATTGACCTCGTTTCACTCGGTATTCTGATTCTCTTAACTTTAATTTAGTGTATGCCTTCCGCTTCGCTATTTCAAATTTTATACTTTGACTTAACGTTTCCTATATGATATAGTTTCGGTGATTATTTATAATGTGATTGGAGGGATCGTTATGTCTCAAAGTAACTTAGAAAAACAAGAAGCTAAATTAAAAGCCCTTAATCAAAAAATTAAGGACGAAAAAAATAAGATTGAACAACGGCTAGGTAAACAAATTATCAGTCAAGCCAATTTAGATTATGCTAATTTGTCTAACGATCAGATTAAGCTTTTAGCCAAGCAATTTTCTGAATTTTTAAAGGTAAAGTCCGTAGATC
>NZ_RKLX01000064.1 GCF_004745505.1 Levilactobacillus suantsaiihabitans | reverse complement strand
GGCGCCCAAAGGTTCTCTCAGAATGGTTGGAAATCATTCATTGAGTGTAAAGGCAGAAGAGAGCTTGACTGCGAGACAGACAGGTCGAGCAGGGACGAAAGTCGGGCTTAGTGATCCGGTGGTACCGTATGGAAGGGCCATCGCTCAACGGATAAAAGCTACCCTGGGGATAACAGGCTTATCTCCCCCAAGAGTCCACATCGACGGGGAGGTTTGGCACCTCGATGTCGGCTCATCGCATCCTGGGGCTGTAGTCGGTCCCAAGGGTTGGGCTGTTCGCCCATTAAAGCGGTACGCGAGCTGGGTTCAGAACGTCGTGAGACAGTTCGGTCCCTATCCGTCGCGGGCGTAGGAAATTTGAGAGGAGCTGTCCTTAGTACGAGAGGACCGGGATGGACATACCGCTGGTGTACCAGTTGTGCCGCCAGGCGCATCGCTGGGTAGCTATGTATGGATGAGATAAACGCTGAAAGCATCTAAGTGTGAAACTCGCCTCAAGATGAGATTTCCCATTCCTATATGGAAGTAAGACCCCTGAGAGATGATCAGGTAGATAGGCTGGAAGTGGCAGCGTTGTGAGACGTGAAGCGGACCAGTACTAATCGGTCGAGGACTTAACCAAGTAGAATTGGTGTTCTCAAA
>NZ_RKLX01000063.1 GCF_004745505.1 Levilactobacillus suantsaiihabitans | reverse complement strand
TGCTCCTATGTCAATAAATGGCACATCTTTTTCTAAACACTCGTTCTAATTCTGTCGGAATTAAACCAACTGATGTAATTTGAGGTTCGGATTACCAAGTCCTCAAAATTGGAAAAAGTTGTTTGAAAGGCAAACTCTCTCTTCAACAATGAGTGAAAAGCTTCAATTGGCCCATTATCATAAGGATAACCTTGTTTTGAGTATGAGTGGCTAATCTGATGCCGTTCAAGTAAAGTTTCAACTTCGTTGCTGGTGTACTGTGAACCCATGTCAGAGTGAAAATATTGTGGCTTTTGATGACATTCAAGCGCCTGATTAATCGTTTCTACAACTAACGTCGCCTCCATCTGACGACCAATCTTGAAAGCAAGAACTTGATGAACCTTTGGTTCGTAAATAGAACTGAGATAAACCCAGGTTCCTGGACGTAATTCCAAATAAGTAATGTCAGCACGCCATATCCTTGCATTGGGCTGGTGCTTGATTAAATTGGGGCGTTGTGAATGATCCACATGAGTGCCAGGTTTTTTAAATCGCCGATTCATTAAAGAGTGAATCTCCATTTCCCTCATTAATCGTAAAATTCGTTTTGACCCAACACAGATGCCTGACTTGCGAAGCACCATCGTTATTCGTGGATAACCATAGGCACGATAATTATTTTCCCAAATCAATT
>NZ_RKLX01000062.1 GCF_004745505.1 Levilactobacillus suantsaiihabitans | reverse complement strand
CGTTAGGTGATACCATCAAAATTTAGAGTCTCAATACATAGTAAGCAAGATCAAAAGCCGTCAGTTTTTGAAAAACATGAAAACTGACGACTTTTTTGAAAGGTATGAATAATTCAGGTGGTTATTACTTTAATAATTTTGGGCACGCTATCAAAACTTTTTGAACGTAGGCATCCGTGTTACAAAGAAAAAAATCATGTGACAACGGTGCCATGGTTACGCACATCACTTGCCGTCTTATCCACTGCAATGTTATTTGTCATATTACTAGTTAAAGATAGTAGCGTAGAATTTTTAACCTGCTACGCATTAATTGCAGCGCCTTACGTAATTTCAGCATACTTTTCAATCCCTAGAAGGTCACATTTTTAAATTAGATGTTGAATAGGTGCATTCTGAGAACACGTTCAACTTTAATAACTGGTGTTTCCCCATCTTCTCGCTCTTCTCTTTGCGTAGAATTTACAGACAGGAGAATAACAGGATAAAAGATATGATAGTCAAGACGGTTTCATTTAATCAAATATATTTGATATATTTGATATGTTTCGTGATAGATAAAGAAGGGAGTGTCAAATTTTTTGTGTAAATGGAAGTCCTCTCCCATTAGCTAGCTTCTAATACATGGATTCTAACGTATCTTGAATTTGCTTGAAACCTCGATGCGTTCGCTCAAAATTTTG
>NZ_RKLX01000061.1 GCF_004745505.1 Levilactobacillus suantsaiihabitans | reverse complement strand
TATACCGGAACTAGCAAGTACCCTAAGAGTAGAAAGATACTGATGGTCGATTGGGATAAGAAAGAAAAAATAATTGAATGGCGTCATAATTGGGCAGTTAGTGTCAATCAGGTTTTAGAGCAAAAAAATATTCCCGATCGGATCAGTGAAAAATCATTTACTGAGCAGGGAATAGATGATACACCAACCCAACACGAGGGAATTAATAGTAAGCGGTATGAAAGAAAAGAATTTAACCAACAAGTAAAGAACTATCGCAAAGCCAAAGCCAGTTATAAGAACAACCAAGAAAAAGCAATCAATAGAGGTCACTTAGATAGCCTAAGTGAACACTTCTCGTTTAATGAAAAACGGGTGGTCAATGAGTTAAGCCATGAACTGAAAACTTATATCAGTTTGGAGAGTTTAGATGATAAACGGCGCATGCTATTTTATTGGAAAAATAGCACCTTAATTAAACATGCAGTTGGTGAAGATGTGACTAAACAATTATTGACAATTAACCAACAAGAAAGCTCATTAAAAAAGGCAGATGAACTCTTAAACAAAGTGGTCGATCGTACCACGAAAAAACTTTATCCAGAGCTTAATTTTGAACAGACCACGCAAGCTGAAAGACGAGAATTAATTAAGGAAACCGAAAGCGATCAAACAGTTTTCAAAGGCAGTGAATTAAACGAACGTTTAATGAATATTCGTGATGATTTAT
>NZ_RKLX01000060.1 GCF_004745505.1 Levilactobacillus suantsaiihabitans | reverse complement strand
TGGCAAACACCGTATCAGGTTATGCTGACAAATTTGTCCAAAAATTCGGATTAAATTTGCAATCTACCTAAAAACAATATATTTTAAAACTGTTTACACCATACCAAAATGGGCTTCGAATACGAGGCCCATTTTTGATTTAGCTAGTAATCCGTATTAAAGTTAATGGCTAGCTCCCAGTTCAACTTTTTAATGGCTTACGATCTGTCAACAAAGCAATTGGTGACAGAATCAAAACAATCACCGCTCCTACTAAGTAGGTATGACTGAAGGCCTGGCTGATCTGTCGATTCTTAGTATGCTTAATTTTTCTCAAAGCTGTCGTTAAAGCTTCTTTTTGTGCCAATTGTTTGAGACCTACTAACAATTTTTTCTGACCCTGGCTTATTTTCTGATTACCCAAATTAATTTTTTGAGAAGCTATTGACAGTTTAGATATAGCGGTATTTTGATTTTCTAACTTGGTTAAGGTAAGTGCTAGTTGCTGGTTACCCGCTTTTAAGTTGTCAGTAGCTAGTGCTAACTTCTTCTGGGCTTGGTAGACCTGGTGAAGATCGGTTCCCTTTTGGGGCTATGGTAAATCAACTTGAGATTTGGCCGCTTGTTTAAGGGCACGTCTTAGGTTCGTCTGTTTGTTTTTAGTTGGGCAAATTACAAGTTTAATCCGAACAAGCCCGGAATCTTTCAATGGCAGTCTGTTGATGATGTATTTTTAATGGTCGTTGATTAATTAGTTCAAGTGCTGCTAGGATCTCAT
>NZ_RKLX01000005.1 GCF_004745505.1 Levilactobacillus suantsaiihabitans | reverse complement strand
TGTTCTTGGGACATATCATTTTCCTCGCTTTCAATTGGTTTCGACGACTTGATTGTAGCACAGAGGTGATATGCCTCTTTTTTTATACAAAAATGGCGTCGATGGAGTTCTCCATCAACACCAAATATCATAGAACCGTTTTTTTGCGCCGAGACAACGCATTGGTCGAGGTGGTCGTCTTTACGTAGCTGAAGCGTGCGCCACTTGCTGCGGATATGCACAAATACCGCTGTAAGTGGCATCCGGTATGCGCGCAGCTTTGAGCGTTGCCTTAGCGGGTGAGGTGGGGCGAGGTATCTGGCGTCTTTGAGACGCGGGCCGCGGTTTCAGACAGGCAGCGGGCTCGTCTCTGGTCTCGCCCTGGTCGCCCGGTGTGGTCGGCCAGGTCCGCAAGTAGCGACTGGTCATCTGACAAAATAATTCGTGCACAATCTGCCTAATGGCTTGGCCGGGATGGTTCGACTTTTTGCATAAAGTTCAGAGCCTAACCCGTTCACTGCCTACCTACTTATGCAACGCTTACATCCTGTTAAACCGCCATTTAAGCTTACATTAGGTTTCCGTTAAGCCAGCGATAAGTTTCCCTAAGCAAATGTGAAGATACCTTAACATTATATTGGATTTATCTTCACAATTTTCACAAATTCGACTTGCATAATGGAGGTAGTTTCGAATTTTGAAAGGATTGGTGTCTGCTATGTCTTACCGTGTAATCGATCCAATGACCGGCGCTGAATACCGGTCTTACCCGGACGCAACTGATGCCGAGGTCGACCAGGCCCTGGCCACGAGCGCAAAATACTTTGAGGAACAACCGACGACCCGCTATGAACGGGCGCAACATTTGCTAAAATTCGCGCAGATTTTTGACGATGAAGCCGATAAATTCGCCGAAGAGGCGGCCCACAACATGGGCAAGCTCTTTAAAGAAGGGCAAGGCGAATCCCATGCCGCCGCCAACATTACGCGGTATTATGCCAATCATGGGGAAGCTTTCTTGACCCCCAAGCCGTATGTCTATGGGCCAAACGACGCCCACGCGCAACTGGAATACGCGCCCACGGGTATCATCATGAGCGTGGAACCCTGGAACTTCCCGTACACCCAGGTGATTCGGGTGCTGGCGCCCAATTACTTGGCGGGTAACCCCGTCATCTTGAAGCATGCCAGCTCCGTTGCCGGATGTGCCGCGTTGATTCAAGATGCCGCGCGTAAGGCCGGCATGCCGGTGGGGGCGTTCCAAAACCTCTGCTTGACCCATGACCAAGTGGCTAGAGTGATTGCGGATCCACGGGTCCAAGGCCTGGCCGTTACCGGTTCCGAACCCGTGGGCCGGCAACTCGCGGGCTTGGCGGGGCAAAACCTGACCAAGAGTACGCTGGAACTCGGTGGTAGCGATGCCTGCCTGATCTTAGACGATGCGGACATGGACAATGCCATCAAGGAATCTGCCATTTCCCGATTACGGAACTCGGGGCAAACGTGTACCTCAGCCAAGCGGTTCATCGTCCGCCGCGAAGTTGCCGACGAATTTGTTGCGGGGCTTAAGCGTATTTTCACCGCGCAGGTCGTGGGCGACCCGATGGATCCCAAGACCACGCTGGCACCACTGGCGTCTAAGCGCGGTCAAGAAAAGCTGGCCCAACAGGTCGATAACGCCGTGCAACACGGGGCAACCGCAATTGTGGCGGGGGGCCCGACTGGTGAGGCGACCGGCTTCATGCCGACCTTACTGGGGGACATCGCGCCTGATAATCCGGCTAGCCAAGAAGAATTCTTTGGCCCCGTGGCCCAGTTATACGTGGTCGATTCCGATGACGAAGCCGTGAAGATTGCCAACGCCACGCCATTTGGGCTGGCAGGGGCCGTGTTCTCTGCGGATGAAGACCGCGCACACCGCGTGGCCAGTCGGATGGCGACCGGGCAAGTCTTTATCAACAAGGGGTCGACCGGGATTCCAGAACTGCCATTTGGCGGCGTCAAGAACTCAGGCTACGGCCGTGAAATGAGCGATCTGGGCATCATGGAATTTATGAATGCCAAAATCGTTGTGTATCCAAAATAAGGAGGCGGTTAAATGAGTGATAATGCCGCAAGCACCACGAAAGAATTTACCGAAGAGGTCGCTCCACGGACCACGACCCTGCGTAACAAGCTGGGGTATGCCATCGGGGATGTTGGGAACAATTTCCTGTTTGACATGGGGCAACTTTACTTATTGAAATACTTCACCGACGTCTTACAGCTGCCCGCAGCCTTAGCGGGGACCGTCTTTCTGGTGGCCAAGGTCTGGGACGCGTTCATGGACATGAGCGTGGGGACTTGGATCGATAACCGCCAAAACATTGGGCCCCGGGGGAAATACCGGCCGTTCATTCTTTGGGCCGCGATTCCGTTGGCCTTACTGTTGATTGCTAACTTCTCGGTACCGGACTTCTCGGTCACCGGTAAGATGATCTGGGCCTACATTTCCTACATGATCTTTGGGACCGTCTACTCGATTTCTAACGTGCCCTTTGGTTCCATGATTCCCACGATGACGCGTAACAGTCAGGAACGATCCGAATTGGCCTCATTTCGGCAAGCCGGCTCCAATCTGGGGCTGATGCTAGCGACGATTGGGTTCATGCCCATCGTCAACATGTTGCCGACCGACCACGAAGGCTACACGGTCGCGGTCATTGGCTTTGCTGTCGTCGGGGTAGCCTGCCAGTGGATCTCTTATTTCAACATCAAGGAAGTCTACAAGGAAGCGCCGAAGCCTAAGGCCACCAAGGAAGATCTGAAGAAGAGCTTCAAGGCCTTATTGAAGAACCGGCCACTGGTCACGCTATGTATCGTGAACCTGTTTACCTTCTCGGCGTTCAACTTGAAATTAGCCGTTCAGGTCTACTACTGTGAATACATCTTAAAGGACAACACGGCCGTTTCGTATCTGGGCTTCTTCAGTATCGGGATGGTTTTCGTCGCCGTTGCCCTGGTCCCACTGTTGACCAAGCGCTTTGACAAGAAGACCGTTTATTCGATGGGCTGTGTCATCTGGGCCACCGCCGATATTTTAGGGTTCTTCTTTGCCAGCAACACCGTACTCCTGGTCATTTTCACCAGTATCGCTTACCTGGGGAACGGCTTTACCAGTGCGTTGAACTGGGCGCTGGTCTCCGACTGTGTGGAATACGGCGAGTGGCAAAGTGGGATTCGTTCCGAAGGGATGGTCTACTCTGCCTTCACGTACTTCCGGAAGCTTTCTCAAGCCATTGCCGGCTTCGTTCCCGGGATCATCTTGACTTGGGTTGGCTACGTGCCGAACCAACAACAGACGGCCACGGCCTTGTTGGGGATTCGCGGACTGATGTTCTTCTATTCAGCCGCCATGGCCATCATGACCGTGATCATCATGCACTACCTCTACCCGCTGACCGAAAAGCGCTACCACGAGGTCTTGGTGCAATTATTGAAGCGCCGCGATAAGGACGCTGTCGTTGAAGCAACTACAGTTAAAGATTGAAAGGATGTCTGTGAACCATGAAATATTTTTTAGATAGTGCCAAAATGGACGAAATTACCTATGCCTACGAAAATTACGGGATCGACGGGGTCACCACGAACCCCAAGCACATCCAAGCTAGCGGTCAACCCTTCATGGTGGCCGTGCAAAACTTGGCGGACTTTGCGGCCGACAAGCCCGATTTCCCCATCTCAATCGAAATCAATCCGCATCTGACTGAATCGGCCGACATGATTGCCATGGCCGAAAAGATTCATCAAAAGTCCGATAACTTTGCCATCAAGATTCCGGCAACGGAAAACGGCATTATTGCCGCCCGGCACTTGGAACAAGAGGGCATCCGTACCAACGTGACGCTGATCTTCTCCGCCGCGCAAGCCATCATGCCCGCCAAGATTGGCGCCAAGTACGCCTCACCATTTGTCAACTGGAAGGAACTGAACGGTGAAGACGGCATGGGCTACGTCAAAGACATCGCCCAGATCTACCGCAACTATGGCTACGACACGGAAATCATTGTCGCCGCGGTCCGTAGCGGTCACCAAATCGTGGAAGCAGCCAAGGCTGGTGCCGACATCGTGACGGCCGGCTTGGACGTTTACCGCGACAGCTTCTATCACCCATACACGGATCTGGGCCTCAAGCGGTTCCAAGATGCGTGGGACAACACCCCAAAGGAGGCGTAGGCCATGAGTCTCGTTTATATTCCAGTCGTCCGGCGGAAATTCGACGCCGAACTGGCCCAAAAACGGTTTGAAACCACGTTGGCCACGCTTCAATTGATTGCGCCTGACATCGTGGCCCCGGATGCGCCCTTAGGCGAACCAGATGAGCTGTTGGCCTTCATTGAAAACCTCGCCGAAGAACCCACGGCCATCATCTTCCAGCAACTGACCTTCACCGGCCAAGAATTCGTGACGGAACTGGTCAAGCGCTACTCGGTCCCAATTTTATTACTGATCGAAAAGGAACCCAGCGTGCACGGTTGGCTGCATCTCAACGCCATGACCGGCCTGTTGAGCACGGCCAACTACCTGCACATGCACGGTCAAGTCTACCAACAATTCATTGGTGGGGTCGACGAGGCTGCTGGGGCAACGGCCGTTCGGCAATTTATCAGCTCGGTTGACGCTTACCACGACCTGCAACAGCTGACGGTCGGCGTGGTGGGGACGTTCCCACCTGGCTTTAACTTCTCCGGGACCAATCCCCAAGAATTGCGCGACCAACTCGGCGTGTCCTTGAAGCATTACAGCATTGACGAGGCCTTTAAGGCGGCTAGCAAGTTGGCGCCGGCCGCATACGCCGATCAGTTGACCTATGCCCAGGATCATTTGAAGGACTTAGATCCGGCTGATCCCCGGGCAATCAAGATGGCTCAGTACGTGACGGTCATGCAAGACCACGTGCACGCCGATGGGCTGGGTGCCATTGCCTCGCGGTGCTGGCCTGATTTCTTTGACAAATTCGACAGCGCTCCCGGTGGCGTCTTCTCACAACTGACCAATCAAAAGACGCCAGTGGCCGAGGAAGGCGACATTCACGGGGCCGTGTCGATGTACGCGCTGCAAGCCTTGAATGGGCACCAACACCCCGTCTTCTTGGGCGACCTGTGCCGGTTGGATGAGACCGACAACAGCTTGACCATTTGGCACGATTACGGGCCGTATGACCTGGCTAACCCGGATTATCCGGCTACGGCGGGCGTGCACCCGAACCGCAAGATCGGCGTTAGTGTCGACGGCTCCTTAAAGCCCGGTGAGGTCACTTTACTGCGGGTCCACTACGACACCGACGGCTACCATTTGATCAGCATTCACGGCAAGGCGTTGCCGGTCGAAAACCAATACAATGGCTTTTCCGGCAAGGTCCAAGTCGACCTGCCTATCACTGAATTGGTCGACGATTTAGCGCAGAGTGGGGCCGAATCTCATTTTGCCCTGGTCTACGGTGACTACACCACGGCCATCAAGTGGTTGGGCCAATGGCTCCGGCTGCCGGTGACCCAGTATTAGGAGGTAACCCATGCAAATTTGTTTAGACGGTGATCATTTAACTGTGCGTGACGAAGCCGTGCGCGACGACTGGTCGTTACGGTGGGCCCATCAATCTGACGCCAGCCTGCACAGTACGCGCCAACACCCCGCGATTGCGGTGGGGGATGGTCACAGCCAAGTGAAAATGAACCAGGGGAACTTCCAGTTGCGCGATACGCAGGTCGAACGCATCGACTTGCCCTACGTCAAAGACCTGACTAGCACGCTGAATTCGGCGACGCTGGACTTGGCGCCAGCCACCGACAGTCCCAGCTATTTGCGCGTGACCCTGCGTTACGTCAATCACAGCTGGCGGCTGCAGTTTCAGGCGTTGGCCGGCAAGCTCAACCGCTTTTGGTTGCGATTGGTGGCCGAACCTAGCGACCGCTTCTACGGTGGCGGGGAACAGATGAGTTACCTGAACCTGGCCGGCCGGAAATTTCCAATTTGGACCTCTGAACCCGGGGTGGGCCGCAATAAGCAAACGGCCATCACCCAAGCCGCCGACCGCAACAATGGCGGGGGCGGGGACTACTACACCTCGAACTACCCGCAGGCCACGTATCTGACCAGCCGGCATCAACTGGTCCACCTGGAAACGTCGGCCTACGCGGTGTTGGATTTCACTGATCAGCGCTTCACGGAGCTCAGTGCCTGGGCGATTCCGACGGCGGTCTGGTTGGGCACGGCGCCGACATTGGCGGGCTTAGTCCGGCTGACCAAGGACTGGTTCGGCACCCAACCCGTCTTGCCCGACTGGCTGGGCGACGGCATCGTGCTCGGTCTGCAGGGCGGCACGGCGGTGGTTCGCCAACGCGTCGCAGCCGCCCAACGCGCCGGCATCAAGGTTGCGGGCGTGTGGCTCCAAGACTGGGAAGGTCCGCTGATCACCAGCTTTGGTAAACGCCTGCACTGGGACTGGCACTGGGATCAAGAGTTTTACCCGGGCTTGGACCAATTGATCCGGGAGTGGCGTCAACGGGGGATTCGGTTTCTCGGCTACATCAACCCGTACGTGGTCGACGACGGACCGCTGTTTGCAACGGCTAAGGACGCCGGTTACCTGGCAACCAAAGCCGATGGCAGCGTCTATCTGGTCGACTTTGGCGAGTTCAACTGCGGCGTCGTGGACCTCTTGAATCCCGCTGCCTACAGTTGGTATCAAGGCATCGTGGAACAGCGACTGATCGACTTTGACATGAGCGGGTGGATGGCCGACTTCGGTGAGTATTTGCCAACGGACGTCCAGCTCTACGGCAAGGCCGACCCGATGCTGGCGCACAACCAGTGGCCGGTGCTGTGGGCCAAGCTCAACCGTGATGCGCTCGAGCACACCGGTAAATTGGGTGAGGTCGTGCCGTTCTTCCGCGCTGGCGGTGCCGGTACGCAAGGCTATGCGCCGCTATTATGGGCGGGGGACCAAAGTGTCGACTGGACCCCCGACGATGGCTTGCCGTCCGCGTTGACGGGGATGTTGACGTCGGGACTGACCGGTAACGGGTTGAATCACCCGGACATCGGCGGCTACACCAGCCTGTTTGGCAACGACCGCACCAAGGAACTGTGGCTACGGTGGCTGGAACTCGGGGCCTTCACGCCGGTTATGCGGACCCACGAAGGCAACCGGCCAGCGGAGAACTTCCAGTACTACGACGACTTCGCCACGATGCGGCAGGTGGCGCGCTTGACGCAGGTCCACCAACGTTTGGCACCGTACCTGCGCGCGGTCATGCAGGAAAATACTGCTACCGGATTGCCGGTGATGCGGCCACTACTCCTCAGTGACGAGGAAGACGCACAGACCTGGGAAAATCAGACCAGCTACACGTTAGGCAGTGACCTGCTGGTAGCGCCGGTCTTAGCGCCAAATCAAACGGACCGGACGCTTTACTTGCCAGGTGGCGAGTGGTGCCATCTCTGGAGCGGTGAGCGTTTCGACGGCCACCAGACGGTCACGGTCGCGGCACCAGTGGGGATGCCTCCGGTGTTCTACCGCGCCGACAGTGCCTTTGTGAACCTGTTTGCGGGGTTTCAGGACTGAGATTTAATGTAAAAGTAAACGACTAAAAGCACCTACCCGATAATCTGGGGGTAGGTGCTTTTGCGTGTGGGGGGCTTTTTTGCTTAAGGAAAGGCTTCGCGGATTATGAGTGTGTTTGACACACTGTCATTGATGCTGGCATTCGCCACATTGATGATTTTAGTCGACCGTCATCACGGCAATCGTCGGTAACTCAAAAAGCCGCCCCTCACTACTCTGATAGTCGGGCGACTCATTTGTCGTAACTGTCTCCGCTCACAAAGCGGCTTGCAAGGCCGGTGCTCTAACGCCGGCCTTTGCTATGCCCTTAATATAGCACAGTTTGGACAGAAGGCTAAACAGAAGGCTTAACAAATGTTTTTGTAATGTGGCATCAATTGTAAGACGTCAAAAAAAGAGACTGTCTGTCTAAAGATCTTTCATTTATTAAAATCAGTTTGAAGACGCTTTAAACGCTGCAATGGCGGCATTAACTATCCTGAATAGTGAATAATAATAGAAATAATATTTGTACAAAAAAATAAATTTTAAGTGATTGAAAATCCTGGATTTTTCGTATTTAAGCCACTTATAGCAGCATTCGTAGTATAAATTTGTTAATATTCGTGTAATACACGAATCATTTGGCGTTGAACGTCTGCAACGAATATGATAATCTAACTTTATCGACAGGGTAAACTGTCGATAAAAAACAACAGAAGGTTTCACAATGGAACTAAATGCAAAGATCATCAAACGTAGCTGCCTTGCTTTAATGGCCATCACTACTCTAGGGGCTACCACCGCTCATGCGGCCTTGGCTGGTAGATATAATTGGGGATTACACTATTAAACAATGGATGGTAAGCACGTTATCTCAGAAACGGATACGACTAACCCACGGTACAAGACGTATGCTATTGCTAACAATGATCAACCGGGTAACAATGGTCGTCGAACGGGTCCTTGGGCATATGTTAATCAAGCATCCATTGCAAGAACTGTTCAAACAAAGCACCATAATAGGACCGGCTATAACTACAAATACTTAGGCGGGAAGAGTAGTGCAGATACTGAAGGTATTACGGTTATGCACAACTTAGACTAATCCTTTTAACCTGATTTCATCCAATCTTCACTGACCCCCATCAAGTATTTTTATTATGAAGGCTTGGTAAGCTCTACCAAGCCTTTTATCAAGGAGTTAAAATGACCAAAATTCGGAATATTGTGTTTGTAATCGTTGCTAGTTGTTTTGGCTTATTGTTGTTCAGTTTTGGGCAGTCAGTGAGTTCTCATGGAATTTCCAGTTTAAGAAAGCCTTTTAATATTACTGCGAGTTCAAACAAGTTTACATCGGATGAGATAAACAAAAACCTAGAAACATTTGCTAATAAGAATAACATTAATATTGTTAAAGAGTTCTCGGTTCCAAAGGTTGGTACCAAAACTCGTCAAGCCTACTATGTTTTGGGTAAGTCTCATCATTTTTCAAAAAGCCAAGTAATAAAATCGGATATGGCAACTCGTTCTGAATTTTTGACTAGCGATCTTCGATACCCGCTATACGTTTTTGGAGATGTTAACCAAAAAATCGTCAGCCAAGAACTCAATCGCTTAGGGCTATCTTTTCAGAGAAGTTCTGATAATTGGAATTGGCAAGTAAGTGATTTTCTTGAAGATAATTATTTTGACGTCTTTTTAGAACTGATACTGCTACTTTTGTTTTTAAGCTTGATTGTTTTCAATTTTAAGGCGTCGAGAGCTTCCAACATTATGTATTTACAAGGTGTGAGCAAACTAACTATCTTTAAGAAGCGGTTTATTAAAGATCAGCTTGTATTCCTTTCTGGTTATATCGCAGCTTATAGTATCAATCTCATTGTGTTGTTTTCAACACATCATTGGGGAGTAGTCTGGTTAGTGACATATTTTGCCTTAATACTATATGCGACCCAATTAATCGTTTACCTAATTGCTGGAATTATCTGGTCTTGGTCCTATAATAGAGCCACTATTTTACCAACAATAAAGGGCTCGGCTAAGAACCGATTGACCTTAGTCATCGTCCTAGTCGTAAAAACTATAACTGAAGTTATAATTCTTGCTTCATTATTGACCTTGGGACAACAGCTAAATACTAATCAGGAAATCAAGGGCCAAGTTTCAACTTGGTCAAAATTACAAGAACGTTATAGCCCAAGTCTTTCCATGAATATTACTAGTGAGGAGCAGGATACAGAAGATAAGCAAACCTATAAGCTAGTGGAATGGACATCTAAGCATCACGGCTTAATTTCGAATTATGCTGGTTATAATAGTGCGGAAGGCTCCGGGCGTTTAAACTTCAATGATTATTCGGATTACTATAACGGTGGAAATGTTTTAGTTGTAAATGCGGAATACCTCAGACTCAATCATGTGATGGATGGGTATGGAAATAAAATGTCGTTTAATGCAAACGATGCTGTAACACATTTCTTATTCCCTGAAAAGTTGAAAAATCAGGCGAATAGATTGACCCAAAAATATGTAGAGCAGATGGGACTAAGTCATATGTTTAAAGATGGAAATGCCAAGGTGGCAGTCCACTTGGTCAAGAATAATCAAAATCGTCTGACTTACAATCCAGCGAGTTTAGATATGGGATATTATGCAAGCAGTGTTCCAGATCCAGTAATTATTGTTGTTTCGCCGGAATCACTCAACGGGTCAAACTCAGATGCCAACCGTTTATGGAATGCCATGATGTCCAACAATGCCTTTAGTTTTACCGATTACCACAAGCTTAACCGAAAGTTGGTATCCTTGGGGATGTACAAACATATTGGGGGATATACCAATATTAAGAGTTACGCTAGTAAAATATATCAAGAGCAACAGTCAAAAGTGATGCAGCTATCAATTATTTTAGGATTAATGATTGGGTTGTTTGTTTTTGAATGTGTATTGGCATGTTCTCTCTACTTTGGAATCTATCAGCGCACTCATGCAATACGCACGCTAATGGGGCAGTCCTTATTGAAAACGCACTATAGGTTTGGACTAGTTTTAGCTGTACTGATCATTAGTGAATGGATGCTTAGTCTGATTGTTAGTCATAGCTTACATCTTACATCAGTGTATTATCTTGTCGATTCTCTCATTACGTTTTTGATTTTCTACGTTAAATCCAAGAAAAATGTTATGTACATTGGGGCTAGTCTGAAGGGAGACAACTAATGTTAGAAATATCAATGGCAGCCAAAGCTTTTAATGACCACCAAATTTTCGAGGACCTGAGCCTGAAGTTTGAGCCGGGGAAAATTTATGCAATTTCAGGTGCATCGGGTGCCGGTAAATCAACGTTGTTGAATTGCATTGCCACCTTAGAGAACTTAGATAGTGGAACGATTCACTTTCGAGGTCAGAACATTAGTGATATTAACAATCGTCGTTATTTGCGTGATTACTTAGGGTATCTATTTCAAAACTACGCACTCATTGATGATGAGACAGTAAAATCTAACCTAATGATTACGAAAAAGTATGGTTTAGAACAATTAGAGTTAGCGTTAAAGCAGTTTGGTTTAGATGGATTTTACTTGAAGCGAAAGGTTTTTACATTGTCTGGCGGCGAATGCCAACGTGTTGCATTAGCTAGAATGTTATTAAAAGATCCGCCGATAATTTTGGCTGATGAGCCGACTGGGGCTTTAGATGCTGAGAATGAAAATATAGTTTTGGATAGTCTAAGGAGCTTTGCTCAGATGGGCAAGGTAGTCATCGTTGCAACTCATTCTCAGTCTGTGTTGGCAAAGTCTGATGAGATTGTTCATCTGAGCTAAGATTACAAGCAGATAGTAGTAAACATTCGTGGTACTTAATTGGTTGATGAAGTGGTGTAAGGCTTCTCAGAATGGTGCACAAGCGTGCCGATTATCACGAGAGACTAGAGTACTATCTGTAGGGCAGGTGGTTTAATCTGCCTTTACTATATAATCCTTAAGGGTGCATGATAGTTAAACTATCGTGTTGCCCTTTTTTGTAATGACGAATTCTTAGAAAGGTTAAGAATTTCATGAAACTAGGTAGCAAGGGGTGACCAATTGCCCGGGAATTTCGTTAGTAAAAATGTGTGGTTAAAAAAAAGAGGCCAGGGTCACGCCCCAGTCTCGCTTTCGACGAGTTACTTTACCTGACCCGTCGTGTTGTTGTAATAATTAACTTTGTATTGACCATCAGTGACGGTAAGCTTGGTGATGCTCCCGTTATCGACCGGCACGGAGACGTCGATGTCCGAATACTTGGAAACGATGCTGCGGATGGTCGTGCTGTGGGTGGCAATCAATAGGCGGTCGCCGTCGTTGGCTGCCGCGATGGCGTGGTCCAAGCCGGGTTGAACCCGGGCCCAGAAGGCGTCATTATCTTCGGCATCGCCAAACGGATCTTGGGCGTGGAACATGTCCTTGGTCTTTTCAATCGTCAGCTTGGCGATCATGGCATTGAAGGAATCCAAGCCGACCGGCGTGCCCAGCGTGTGCCAGGTCAAACCGGTGTCGAGGCCTTCGAAGTAGCCGAAGTTTTCTTCGCGGAAAGCGGGTTCCGTCGTCAGTGCAACGGGGGCTTGATTGGCGGCTAAGATGTTTTTGGCCGTGTTTTGGGCCCGCGTCGTGTCACTGGCATAAGCGGCGGCAAAGCCAATCTTGGCTAACCGCTCGCCGGCGCGCTTGGCGTCGGCGATTCCCTTCGCGGTCAGGGGGGAGTCGGACCACCCTTGGATGCGGTGGTACTTGTTCAAATACGTTTGGCCGTGACGCACCAAATAAAGTTCAACTGTTGCCATGTCTTTCTCTCCTTTGCTGGACGCCGAAATGCCGTGGTTGTGGGCAATCGGTGATGGTTGGGTAACCTGTTTGCAGGTTGAAATCGGGTTTGTTCTGAAGCTTGAAGGTGGGGCGTTGATTTGTTTTGAATATTGAGAAAAACCTACTAATTTTCAAGGTTCGTTCACGTTATTGGACAGAAGCTAATTGCCACTGAGGGTTAAGACAGCGAATACTACGAAGCACTTTTGTAGCCGAGAGTTCGTCAAATATGGGTTCAGCCGTGGGAGTTCCCTTAGCGGCGCGATTCATGCCGATTAGGGAACTGGCGTCTTTGAGACGCGATTTTCGGCTCAAAGCGAGGCCGAGACCGTCTTTCAGGCTCGGTCCGGTCCGCCCACCGCGTTCCAACCCATATTTGACGGACGGTAGGCGGCTGGTTTCCACAACGGCGCTGTCAACAATTAACCAAAACGCCAAGAATTACGTCATTTGCCAAACTTCAGTTAAACGGTCTTTCACCAGTGTAACAGTTCTAATTCAGAATGCCTAGTTCGCGCCGAATTTCACGAGCGGTCTCGGCACTGCTGGTGAAGATGATGCGGTCATTGAATTTCAGCGTCGTGCTCCCGGTTGGCCGGACAAAGTGGCCCTCGCGGAAAATCTGACTGATGGTGATGTCTTTGACAAATGGCAGACTGTGAATCTCCTGGTCCGTGTAGCGCCGGTTGCGCAGGGCAACTTCGTAAACGGCCGAGGTCGAGGCGGTCAACAGGCGCAGCGTGGTTGGGGCCTCAATCAGACTACGCAACATGGCGATGTTGACGTTGGGCGTGTTGTAGACTTCGATGCCCAGGTCAGTCAGCTCGTCTTCGCGGGCGTCCAAGACGTTGCGGTCCTCGAAGCGCACGATGACGCGTTTGACCCCGTAGGCCTTGGCCGCCTTGGCCAGTTCGTAGTTCTTAGTGGCGTTGAAATGGCCCAGTACGACGATATCGGCGTCAAAGGCATCCTGGGCCTCCACCGCCGCGGTGTCCAAAGAATCCAGGAGTTTAGCGTTGACCTCCGAATTGTAGGTCTTGAAGTTGGCTTGTTTGTCGGTGTACATGGTGATGTCGTACCAACTTTCGGCCAGCTGTTGGGCCACGGGTACCGTGAGCAAATTGGTGCCGATGAAGTGGACCGTTGATTTCTTCAGGTCCTCGGGTTCAGCGGAATAGCCGGTGTTAAACAGCAACGGCCCCAGGACGCAGGTCAAGATGGCGGCCAGCAGGAAGGCCCCGGATTGTTGGCTGGTAACGACCTTCATGGATTTGGCCACCTGCAAGACCGCCAGAACCATGGTGATGGTGGCGGCGGAGATGGCGGTGCCAGCAAAGGCATTGCCTCGTTTGAAACGTAGGCGCAAGATGCCGTAAACAGCGGCCTTGGCCAGCAGGTAGGCGATAAAGAAGGCGGGAATCAACAGGAGAGTCGCCGGGTCGGCCAGCAGGGTGCGCAGGTTCAAGTCGGCTCCACTCATCATGAAGAAGATGGGGATGAAAAAGCCGTAGCCAATCCCGTCGAGCCGCACCATGGTGTCTTCTTGGGGCTGCAGTAATTTCATCACGATTCCGGCCACGAAGGCTCCGAGAATTCCTTCGGCGCCCACGGATTCGGCGATGACCACCAGACTGAAGATCAGAAAGAAGGCCAGCCGAATGTCCAGTTGGGTGGTGGACTTATTGATTCGGTCAAAGAAGGTAAAAAACGGCTTGAACCGTCGGAACAGCACGCCGGCGGCTAGGAAGACCAACAACAGAAGCCACAGGGACTGGCTGTTGTTGCCAAAGATCGAGGCGTAAACGGTCAAAGAGAACAGGGGCACGATTTCCCCCAAAGCGGCGATCAATAAGATGGTCTGGCCAAAGGGTTTGCTCAGCAGCTCCTTTTCCTTGAGCGTGGCGATGACGATCCCTAGCGAAATGGTCATGAAGATGATGGCCGCTAACCACGGGTCCTTGAACAGCCCCGTCCACTGGCAAATGAAGCCCAGCAGTAGCGATGTGACCATGATGGCCGCGTAACTGGTCACCGCTAGAAAGACCGGCGAATACTTCGGCGCGCTGCCGGCCACCTTGGCAGCCAGTGGCGTCTGCGGTTTCTTGCGCCGATTAAACAAGCTAAAATCGATCTCCATCCCACTCAAGAACAACAGGAAGATGACCCCGGTGTTCGACAGTAAGGACAGGGTGGCATTGCTGTGGACCACGTTTAAGACACTGGGGCCCAACAGAATACCCACCAAAATCTCCACCACGGCGGTCGGCAGCACGGTCAGCTTGAATTTGGCCATGACCAGCGGCGTCACCAGGGCGGCAGTTAAAATAATTAATAAGGAAAATTGATCCATCTAATTCACCCCCGCAAAAAGTCTCTTCCATTATAGCAAAGATGCTGGTAAATAAGTGATTTAACGACGGGCACTTTACTTTATTTATAGTCTGAATGCGTGTAAAATGGTAAGTCGAATTATTGTGCTAAAACCTGTTACCACAGTCGTCAGTTGCGGTCTGTAAGATGGTATTTGCAGTGGCAACATTGTTGCTATCCGCCTTGCCGTTCGCTAGAGATGAGTTGGAACGCTGAGGGCGGACGGGGCGAGCCAAAGAGCGGTCTCGCCACCTCGCTTTGAGCCGAGAAACCCGTCTCAAAGACGCCAGTGCTCTAAGCGCCGGAAACCGCGCCGCTAAGGGCACTCCCACAGCTGAACTCATCTCTAGCGAACTATCGGCTCCGGTAGTGGTTGCCAGTGAAACTGTCGTGATCAACTCACTGAACGACTGTGCTTGTCCGCCACCTGTGACGCTTGCTGATGGCGTTACTCCATGTCTGGCCACGGCCAATCGTGCCGGAGGAGGCCAGGGGTGGCGCCAGCTGTGTCGACGGTGTTAGCTGAGGTTTTGTCTCAGCTTACAGCGTGGGGCGACTTGGAAGACTCGCGGGTCTTGCGAGGCTTGCAAGCGAACCGGAAGCCCGCTTCTCAGGCTGGAGGTGTCCCCCATAGCAGGCGGAACCCCTGGCAGCCGCAGGCAACTGGCAAGGCGACAGCTAAACCAGTACGGCAGCCGCAGGCAACTGGCGAGGCGGTCACACGGGTTTTAGCACCAGACTGATAATTCGCAGCAGGGTAGTTTGCCCAGTTATTTGAGGAGGGATTGGCTTGCCAGATTCAATCAAGGCCCACGAGCAAGAACATTTAGACGCGGTGGTCGCAAAGATCAAGACCGCCGAAAAGGCAGCTAAGGAACGGATCGACGTTGCCGAAAGTGACGAAGCCGGCATCCGCAAGAACTTCGTCAACGATTTGCGTATCAAGACGGATAGTTACGAAGGCTTGCTGGAAACGGCGCTATCCGTGCGGCAGCAACAACAACTGTTGGCCGAACGGCAGAACAGTTGGCAACACGCCACCACGGAATTGAGTACGCTGCAGCGCCTGGAGAAGAAGGCTTACTTTGCCCGCATCGACTTTCAAGAAGGCCCCAAGGCCAAGGTCGAAACGATTTACATCGGGCTGGGGTCCTTTTCCGATTCGCCCGACCATTTCCTGATCTATGACTGGCGGGCGCCCATCTCAAGCATCTACTATGACGGTGAGCTGGGCAATGTCAGCTACCAGACGCCCGATGGCGAACAAACGGTTAACGTCAAATTAAAGCGCCAATTTCAAATCGAAGATGGCACGATTGTGACCCTCTACGATACCGATCAGACCGTGACCGACCAAATGCTGCTGTCGGCGTTAAGCGAACATTCAGACACCAAGATGAAGAGCATCGTCACCACGATTCAAAAGGAACAAAACCAGATCATCAGAGACACCGCTTCGGACCTCCTGTTTGTCCAGGGGGCCGCGGGATCCGGGAAGACGGCGGCCATTTTACAACGGGTCGCGTTCCTGTTGTACCGGTACCGTGGGCATTTGAACGCGGGTCAGGTCATGCTCTTTTCACCGAACCAATTATTTAACGACTACATCGACCAGGTGCTCCCGGAATTGGGCGAGCACAACATGGTCCAGATGACCTATTACCAATACGCCGGGCGCCGCTTGCCGAAGATTGAAGTGGAAACGCTGGCGCAGCGCTTTGGCGAGACCAACACCCCGGCCCAAAAGAAGATCAACCAAATGAAGGGGAGCCTGGCCTTTTTCGACGCGGTCACGGCCTACGCGGATCATTTGGAAAGCAACGACATGGTCTTTCGTAACATCAAGTTTCAGGGTGAGGTCTTCATTCCCAAAGAAAAAATTCAAGAGATCTATTACAGCTTCAACCGCAACTACCACCTGGGTAACCGCCTGCAGGCTACCAAAGAGGCGTTGATTCGCATTTTAAACCGGCGCATCAGCAGTGAAATGAAGACGCGCTGGGTGGAAGATGCCATCCAGGACCTGAGCAAAGAGGAGTTGGATTCACTCTACGGGGATGACCCGCGGGAATTCGACTCGTCCGAAAAGGAAACGCAATTTCTGGCGCGAAAGATCGTCATGAAGGCCTTTGAGCCGATTCGAAAGGCCATCGTGCGGGCTCGGTTCTTGAGCATCAACAACCAATACGTTCACATGCTGCGCGACATGCCCAACCGCATCGACCTCAACGACTACCACATCACGGTGGCCGACTGGAACGCCAGCGTGGAGGAGACCGTGGCCAAATTACGCGACCACCACATGCAACTGGTCGACACCACGCCGTACCTGTATTTGTACGATAAAATGACTGGTAAGTCCGGCGAACGCGACATGCGCTACGTTTTCATGGATGAAATCCAAGACTACAACGCCTTTCAACTGGCCTTCCTGAAGTTCAGCTTCCCGCGCGCCCGGTTCACGATGTTGGGAGACCTGAACCAGGCCATCTTCACCAAGGAAAATAGCCGCACGCTCTTGCAGGAATTGAGCACGATGTTTGACCCCGACAAGACGCGCGTCGTGCAGTTGACGCAGTCGTACCGTTCGACGCAACAGGTCACCGATTTCACCAAGCACATCTTGAAAAACGGTGAGGCGGTCACGGCCTTTGCGCGTGAGGGTGAACTGCCAACCATGGCGGTCGCGGAAAATGAAGAGGCGGCCTTACAAAAGGTCATCGCCCAGATCAAGCAAAACGAAGCTGAGGACGAAACGACGGCCATCATCGGCAAGGACTTGGCCGATTGTCGCGAGCTGACCGACCGGCTCAAGGCTGCCGGCGTGGCTGTGACACTGATCCAATCCGAAAACCAACGGCTGGCACCGGGAACCATCGTGGTACCATCCTTCCTGGCCAAGGGATTGGAATTCGACGGCGTTATCGTCTGGCACGCCTCGGCCAGCCGCTATCACGCCGAAGACGAACGTCAGCTACTCTACACCATCTGTTCGCGAGCCATGCATCGCTTGAGCGTAATCGGTGTGGGCGAGCTGTCGCCCCTGTTGCGCGACGTGCCAGCGGATGAGTATGAGATGGTTTAACTGGGTGGTGTAACCTGGGTGTCCGCAATGTTGCGGAGGCTGTTGTGACCAATCAACTGAACGACTGTGCTTAGCCGTCACCTAGTATGCCGATGGTTGCCGAAGTTACGGCTAGATTTGAAACACAGTCAGTCGTGCCGGAAAGGGTCAGGACTGAAACTAGTTTTCAGACTGACCCCGGTGAGAGGCGGCCTTGCCCTGATCCGGTCCGCTTAAAAATTAATCATTCTCAAGGAGTAGCTTGTGGTCACGATTACCAGTGACCGGGCTACTCCTTTTGTGTAGTCGCTAAGCGTTAGAATCAGTGTATACTAACTTAAACTTGAGAACGTTTAAGTTAGCCAGAGCGCTGATAAACAATGTACAGCTTCAACGCTACTAGTATTGCCTACATGACGGTAGGGCTAAGCCAATTAGATTGCCAACCACTAGTCGTAGCCGAGAGTTCGCTAGAGATGAGTTCAGCTGTGGGAGTTCCCTTAGCGGCACGGTCCATGGCGCTTAGGGAACTGGCAACTTGGAGACGTGGGTTAACGGCTCCAAGTTGAGGGTCGAGACCGCCCCTTGGCTCGAGCCGGCGCCCTCAACGTTCCAACTCATCTCTAGCGAACGGCAGGCGACCAGTCCCCACAATCCCTCGTCGTTGAAAACTTATTTGGCCATAGCCCTATCTGCGGTATAATAGGACTTAATTGTGTCAGAGGTTGTGGACCGCAAGCATTCCCGGAGCCGTGAATTTGCCGGCGCGGGCGGGGGCCACAACGCTGCGTAGTTAGAAATCAAAGGTGAGGTGTCTCCATGAGTGATCCCATTAATTACAATGCATTCACGCGCGCGCAGTGGCGGGCATTTTCCGACGACGCCACGTTGCCGCTGACCCAGGAGAGTCTGCGACAGATCAAGGCGTTCAACGACCGCATTTCTCTGCAAGACGTTCAGGATGTGTACATTCCGCTGGTGCATTTATTACACTTAGAATTCGACCACTATCGGCAGTTGCAGCGCGACAAGGCCAGCTTTTTGCAGCAACAGCCGCGACGGGTGCCCTTCATCATCGGTATCGCTGGTAGTGTGGCGGTTGGCAAGAGTACCGTCGCGCGGCTATTAGAAGTCCTGTTGAACCACTATTTCGAGGGCAAACGCATCCAGCTGATTACGACCGACGGGTTCTTGTACAGTAATGAAGAGTTGAAAAAACGCAATCTCATGACGCGTAAGGGCTTTCCGGAGAGTTATGACATGTCGGCATTGATTCAGTTTCTAAACGACGTCAAGGCCGGTCAGGAGCTGATTAAGGCCCCGGTATACTCCCACAAGGTCTACGACATCGTGCCCGACCAGTTCGAATACATCGTGCACCCGGATGTCTTGATCGTTGAGGGCATCAATACTCTGCAATTGCCGACCAATGAACAAATTTATGTCAGTGATTTCACGGACTTCTCATTGTACGTCGATGCCGACCCAACGCTGATTGAAAGCTGGTTTTTGGAACGCTTCGAGCTGTTGCTAGAAACGGCCTTTCAAGACCCGACCAACTACTATTATCCGTATACCATCGTCAGTCACGCCGAGGCTATCGCCAAGGGCAAGCAAGTGTGGCGCGACATTGATCTGAAGAATCTGGAAGAGTACATTTTGCCGACGCGCAACCGGGCGGATATGATCTTACACAAGACGTTCCACCACCGGATCGACCGGCTGCTGCTGCGGAAATACTAGGGGGTGAGCCGGTGCTGCGAGATGCAACGCGCGTGGATGCGGACGCCGTGGCGCTGTTGGTGCTCCATGAATTGGAACGCCGCCAGCTCCGGCGACTGCGCCGCGTCAGTAAGGAACAATTATCACAAATGTTATTCGTGGGGGTGCGCCAGCCTCAATTTCGCTACGGCTACCCCCAGGCGCGCGTTTACCAAAATCAGGGCGTAGCAGTCGGGGTGGCGTATGGCTATCCGGCCGCCGTCGAGCCCACGTTGGACAATCGCTGGACCAATCTGTTTGCCCGCCAACAACTCACGCCGCCCCAACAAGACGTGGTGACGCCGCGGGCCTTGCCGGACGAGTGGTACCTCGACTTGCTGACGGTGCGCAACCGCTCCAAGGGCAAGACCTACCAGCAGAAATGGTTCGATGAGTGGCTGCTGGGCGACGCGATTCACCGCGCCCGGTTAACCGGTGCCCCCGTCATCGCCATGGACGTCCGCCCGGGCAGTACACTGGCCAAGTTGGCGGCGGAATTTGGCTTCGTGGCCACGGCCCGGCGCCGCTTGGACCGGCAGACCTATTACCATTTGCGCCTAAAGCTCACGCCTCAAATTGACTAACCGGGTAAACTGATTCTGGTGCGATTTGGGTCAAATAACATTGACCCGCGTGGCAGAAATCTGTATGATATAACCAATGTTGAAAAGAAAAGAAAGGGTGAATGGCTTGGCAAACGTTGATATGTCCAAATTCGATAAAATCATCGTCTTGGACTTCGGAAGTCAATACAATCAATTGATTACGCGCCGGATTCGTGACATGGGCGTTTACTCTGAATTAAAGGCGCACACCATGAGTGCCGCCGAAATCAAGGCTTGGGGCCCCAAGGGGATCATCTTCTCTGGGGGACCAAACAGTGTGTACGATAGCTCGGCCTTTAACGTCGACCCTGAGATCTATCAGTTAGGGATTCCAATCTTGGGTATCTGTTATGGTATGCAACTGATGGCTCACGACCTGACTGGCGGGAAAGTTGAAGCCGCCAACAACCGCGAGTACGGGCGCGCAGAAATCACCGTCTTAAGTGATGATGCCAAGCTCTTTGCGGGCACACCGAAGCAACAAACGGTGTGGATGAGCCACGGCGACTTGGTCACCCAAGTGCCGGACGGCTTCGAACGCGTGGCGACGAGCGAAAACTGTCCAATCTCCGCCATGCAAGACGTTGACCGGAACTTCTACGGCATCCAGTTGCACGCGGAAGTTCGCAATACGGAATACGGCAACGACATTTTAAAGCACTTTGCCTTTGACGTCTGCCACGCGGAAGCCAACTGGTCAATGGACGATTTCATTGACCTGCAAATTGCCCACATCCGTGAAACGGTTGGGGACAAACGCGTGCTCCTCGGCTTGTCCGGTGGGGTTGACTCCTCCGTGGTGGGTGTGCTCTTGCACAAGGCCATTGGGACGCAACTGACCAGCATCTTCGTGGATCACGGTCTGTTACGTAAGGGTGAAGCCAAACAAGTTATGGACAGCCTGGAAGGCAAGTTCGGCTTGAACATCGTCAAGGTCGACGCCCAGGACCGCTTCTTAAGCAAGCTGGCCGGCGTCACCGAACCCGAAAAGAAACGGAAGATCATCGGTAACGAGTTCATCCAAGTCTTTAACGACGAGGCCCAAAAGCTCGATGGCATCGACTTCTTGGCCCAAGGGACCTTGTACACCGACGTCATCGAAAGTGGGACCGACACGGCTCAGACCATCAAGTCTCACCATAACGTGGGTGGTCTGCCCGAAGACATGCACTTCCAATTGATCGAACCATTACGCTCTTTGTTCAAGGATGAAGCCCGTGAATTGGGTGAAAAGCTGGGGATGCCAAGCGACTTGGTTTGGCGCCAACCGTTCCCAGGTCCTGGCTTAGGGATTCGGGTCTTAGGTGAAATCACCCCAGAAAAGTTACAAATCGTCCGCGATAGTGACTTGATCCTGCGCGAAGAAATCAAAAAGGCCGGCCTCGACCGCGATATTTGGCAATACTTCACGGTCTTACCAAACATCAAGAGTGTCGGTGTCATGGGGGATGGCCGGACCTACGACTACGCCGTGGGTATCCGCGCCGTAACCTCCATCGACGGTATGACCGCTGACTTCGCCCGCATTCCGTGGGACGTCTTACAGGAGATTTCCGTCCGGATCGTTAACGAAGTGGATCACGTAAACCGCATCCTCTATGATGTGACGAGTAAGCCGCCTTCGACTATTGAATGGGAATAATTCACATAAATAAATTGAGTTGTGAACGCCGATAAGACGGTGTTTTAAGGGGCTATACCTAGTCGAAATTGATTTAAAATCAAGTAGTTCCCTACCAAAATCCCTACCAGAAGTTTGATGGCGGGTGCTAAAAAAAGACAGATGCTAGAGTTATTCTAGTACCTGTCTTTTTTGTTTTGAGTGTTTTCGAGTATGTCTTCAAGTTGAACAACGGTACCCTCTAAATCATGAACTAGACGTAATAGTTTTTTTCGCTGAAAAGTAGTGTCATCATTATTAATTTTAGGTTCGGAACCAAAGTCAAAAAATTGTTGGTAACTAACGCCCAGCGCATGAATGATTTTCTCCAGAGTAGCGATTGTGAATCCCGTTTTAAAGTTTTCTATCCTGTTGATATACTTAATTGGCAAATCAGCTAATCCCGAGAGTTGGTCTTGAGACATCTTTCTTTGGTGACGAATATCTTTTATTCTTTTAACGACAAGTTCATTTAAACCTTTATTATTCATAGCGTCACCTCTTAAAGTAAAGTGTACGTAAAGTGAGAGAAAATAATAATGATTAAAAATGAACGTATACATTTATGAACTATTATGATAAAATTAATATTAGCTTTATTTGTATATGGGGTTAATGGTACAATTATCTTCGTATTAATGTTATACATAGGAGGAAATTATCATGTCAAAACTCACCAAATTAATCGCCATTATGGCCGCATCAGCTGGGGTCGCTGGGGGCATCATCACCACGACTAACCCCATCAACGCTTCAGCCGCCACTAAGTTCCGGTACTATAAGAACATCAAAAACCACGCGTACAAAGTCACCAACAAGAAGGCCGTTATCTACACCAACGGTAAGATTAAGCACAAGACTGGCGCCAAGCTTGGCCAATACGGCAAGTACGTCACCGGCTACTACGCTTCTCACGTCACTGTGAACGGCCACAAGAAAGTTTACTACAAGTTTAAGACCGCTTCGGGCCATACGGGCTGGGTTTGGCACGGCTGGTTGAAGAAGGTCTCCAACAAGAAAGTCTCAGTTAACACCAATTCTAATAAACCACTGACCGGCTCCGCTGCCGAAGCCGCTAACGGCTTTGGACCATCGGACTTTGAACGCTTATCCAAAGGCAAGCGTTTCAAGATGAACATCTCTGAATACCGCCAAGGCTTCTTAGATACCGTCAACGCTGAACGGGCTAAACGCGGGATTTCTGCCTTAAAGCAAGACACGGGCTTAAACCAAGTCGCCATGCAACGAGACCTTGGGGTCGGCTCCACTAGCATTGGCTCTCATTACACAGCTGATGGCCGCTTAGCTGCCAAAGTCTTAGCTGAAAAGATTGGCATCAACTATGTCAAATCTGAAACCCTTGGTATGGACGCAGTTAATATGATCTCTCACGGACTCAATTCAGATGAAGATATTGATCCCAATACCAACCTCAACACCGTCATTGACTCCGCTTACAACGCCGGCAAAGCTCGTGCCTTAGCTTACATTTATGACGATGCTGACAGCGATTGGGGCCACCGCGACATCCTGCTTAATTCAGCTTACAATGTTATCGGTATCGGCTCTCATGCAATTCATGACAACACCGTTGCGACTAACGCCGCCGTCCTTGGCACCAAGTAAACACAAAATTTAACTAGGTATGACCTAACGCCTAAAAGCCCCTCAACATTTCTGTTGAGGGGCTTTTATTTACCGTTCGCTTAACCGCTTAGCCACGAACTAACGCTTAATGAAACCACTTGTTGTTCCCACCAGTCGTCGCAAACGTTGGCCGGGCAGCTGAGTGCTTGGCAGCTGGCGTCGCCGTTGAACCGGTCGTGCCACCGGTTGAGCCTAAGCCAGCCGTACCGTTGGAACCAGACGTACCGCCACCGTTGTTATTTATGCTCTATTTTTGGTTTTGAGTTTTTTGATTGATTTTTTTCTTTGAGCCATAGAAGGAACTCGTCGTAAGTATTACCGGGCATGAAAGTGTACGTACCATAAAATGGATTAGTTACCTTTACTATTGCGGCGCTATCAACGGTTGCTTGCAGGTCAGCAATCTGTTGTCCTGCCGACAAATCCAAAGAGTGAAGAGTACCGAGGAGAAAATCCGCTGAAGCTGATTTACCTTTTTCGGTGGCCTCTTTATTTAAATGGTTTTTGGCCTCTTGCAAGTCAACGGCATATTTTTCATCTTCATGTTCGAGTTGTTCAAGCGTTCCTACATAAGTTTTAAATCCGTTTAAGGTAATTCCAGAAGTCGTAGCTCGTTGACCGGGTACTCTAATGGATTCATTAAATGAGTTATGAAAAATAGCTTCTGTGTTCTTGAAGTCACGATTTATTCTTCGATAGGCCGATGCCCTAGATTCATGAAAATACTGCATGAGAGTTTTGACACCTACATACCGGTTACCATCTGTATCAATTATTAATGATTCGAAAATTTTGCGCTTGCTGTCTTGCATATCTGTAGCCTCCTATTTTTGATATTCTCAATTTAAATTAATATATAGGGATTCTATATCGTTTATGATACGGGACGTGTTAGACTTATGTCAAGGTGATATTCTCATCGCCTTTAATTAAAAGGAGGGATAAGTAATGTTACAATCCAACTCAAAATCGCAAGGAACACAGGAAGGTTATCGAGGCTACATGAAAGAAGAGACGGTATTTTGGGCGGGTATGAATCCAAACTTAGAGTTCAGATATGCGGGCGTAGCACCTGAACCAATCCAGACTTGGGACGAGGCAAGTCGCAAGTACGTGGACCCGATTGTGGGGTACCGATACCCCGTCGTGCAAGAGGCAAAGGGTGATGGTGCGAAAGTGTTCCGCCAAAATCCAGTGATGGTTCGGGTAGATGGCGCCCCAGTTAACCTTAGTTTCGGCGACTTGATTACATTCAGTGGAATGTTAGGCTATCGGAATAAGTCGTACAAATATAGTTTTCAGGCCGAGTCCGTTCAAAAGGTGAAGTAGTATGAAGCATCTTGGATTGGAGGAGACACGTACGTTACTGGTCCAGTCGCTAAATATGGGATTGGACATCAGGGGTGAGACAACATTCACCAATAGTTTCGACGTTATAGTCTCTGAAGATGGTTTCCAGTTTGTTCCACGTATCCCGGCTGGATATGTCCTGGATGATGCTCTATATCAACGAATATTCGGAATAGCTAGTGGTGCACTCTATCCGTACTACACAATGTTGAAACAGAATGGTGCTTATTTTGTTCCACTTCCTGAGAATAGCGTGCATACCGCCAGGGCTTTTTTCTTCCCGTGGCTGGAGGGCATTCCAACGCGACTGGACATTACTGACATGGAAAAATTCAAAAGTGGAATAGCGGAAGGGGTTCTTCCAGTCATGGCCAATTTAGCAATCAGCATTGGTGACATAGCGCATCTTGTCATTGCAGGGAACAGCGGAGCAGGGAAATCATATGCTCTAACTTATCTCCTTGAGATGATGAAGGAACAAACAACTCTAAAGATTGTTGATCCAAAAATGGATGCTCCAACTCGGTGGGCCGAGAAAAATGATGTTGACGTGTTAATACCGGATGGTGACCGGTCACAGAATGACTTTGTCAACCTTGTGTGTGATTTGTTGAGTGAAGCGTTGCAAGTTGTGCGAACACGACAATTGGCGTTGAAGGATAATGCTAGGTCGCAGTTTACACCATATATCCTGGTGATTGATGAGTTGCTAGCGTTGACTAGTTCGGTCTCAAAATCAATGAAGGATACCTTTTTTGGACTGCTAAGCCAAGTCGCACTTTTGGGTCGGGCTACTGGAGTTAAGCTAATCTTGTTGTCACAGCGTTTTGATGCTAATGCACTTCCGGTAGTTGTAAGAGAGCAGGCTAATGTAATGATTCAGCTTGGTAATGTGAATAGGAAGACGACTCAGTTTTTGCTTCCGGACCTTAGTAACCTCGATGGGATAGTCATTCCGCCTGGTAAAGGAACAGGCTTGATTCAAATAATTGACGGTAAACATCCAGCTAATGTGATGCCATTGCTGATGCCAACATACGGGGAGGTCTAGTTGTGAAACGAAAAAAAAGAATAAGGTTACTTAGTCAACTATATTTGGCGGTTGTCAATCTGGGATTATTGCCGTTGGTCTTACTCTTTGTTTTTATGATGAAAGAGCAACTCGAAAGTAATGGGATTTTGGTTACCTTAATTGGAGCACAAGCGGTACGAACGCAATACTTAATCTTATGGATAGTCTTCATGTATTTGGTTGTCTATCTTATGTACTATCTATTAAAAGGAATGTATCTCTTTGATTGGGAGTTAGTCAATCTGTTCAACTCTCTAAGAGCTACGTTCAATGTTCGCTACTCGCTTTTCCGTCAACCATCAAGATTAGACGCTGACCGAGTTGTTCGTGATTTTAATTTGGCTGTAAAACGAGCAACGTTGAGTATTTGGGATGACGTACTAGAGTTGGTAATCCCACTGCCTAGGACTGTAGGAGCACAAAAGATGTTTGACATGCAATCTGATGAACTACGTCAGCGGATAAGCTTAATGTTTCCCCAGTATGCCATGTCATCATTTGAGCAGGAGGGGATGACACTAGTCTTAGTTGGTTCACGTCATTAGGCAGAGGTGTCGTTATCATCAGCGGCGGCCTTGCTTGCCGTCAGGCAGAAGCAAGGCCGCCGCATAGCATCAATATAAACATCCAATATGTTCTCAAACTTATCTAATATCGGGTGGGAGAGGGCTTGTTATCCTCCCACCCCTTATCCGGACAAAATTCAGACTAAACACTGTACCATCAGTGTTTCGAGGGGGATTAAAATAATGAGCGAATTAAAGACGAGTGCGCCAATGTATGTTCAACAATTGTCTAGGTTGCCTTTTAGTGATGTCGGTGCCTTGCACACGCGGGTGAAGACTCTTCATGCTAAACGGTACGGCATTATTGTTCACGATAAAGATGTCGACAAGGATGGCAAGCCAGTGGCACCACATGTACATGTTATGATGCAGTTTGACTCGGCACAACGTATCAGTTCTCTTGCCAATAAGCTTAACGATTCGGAGCAGAACTTCGAAAGCATGACAAAGCAAAATCGAAAGAATGGTGCCAATAATGGTTTTGCGTATCTTACGCATCGGACTGATAATGCATCTGATCGGTATCAGTACGACTTTTCGGAAGTTATTGCCAATTTTGATTATTTAGAATTTATGCGTAAATTGGAAAAGCGAGTCAGAAGCCCGTCAGTCGAATCTGACCGCATCTTGGAAGAGCTTAAAGATGGTGAGCTTACTCTTTTAGAGGCGAAGAATGAGTTGTTGGAACTGGGACCCAAGGTGTACTCAAGCAAGGCTAGAGCAATGAGGGAAGTTAATGCCGCCGTTCAAGACATTAAAGCCGAAAGATGGCGAGATGAAATGCGCCAGCAGGGGAAGAGTATCAAGACGATTTGGCTCTATGGAGCCACTGGTACTGGTAAGACTCGATTCGCTGAAACTATTGGTGGCAAGCTTGACGACCCAGGAGCATGCTTTATTACTGGAGGCTCTAATGACCTGTTCCAAGACTATTCCGGTCAGCACAATGTAGTGTTGGATGAGCTTCGTCCTAACGTATTGCAGTATGCTGACTTGTTGAAAATTCTTGACCCGTTCAATTACGACATGCGAACGGTATCACGCTACCATAATTTACAACTTCAGGCTGAACAAATAATTATTACCTCACCATACAGCCCAGCTGATTTCTTCGAGCGTCAAAAATTTGTTTCGACAATTGATGGCTTTGGTCAATTAAATCGACGTATTGCGTTAACTATTGAAGTGACACCCGATGGTTTGAACGAGGTCGAGTTTACTAAGGGTAGTTACGTAGTAATTAGCACTGAACCCAATCCGTATTACTCACCCGATGTTGCCGTGAACAAAATAGGATTAAATCAACTATTAACTGAATTGGGGGACAACTAAAATGTATTTTGGTGACGAAGACCTGGCTCAGGCACGTAAAGACTTAGCAAAGCATGCTGTTCTCAAGGAACTAATTAATGTGCAAAAATTGATTCAACGAGACTAACCGTAGTGGTAGTGCACAATAGCACGGAAAAAGTGGATACAAAAAGCGCTGCTAATTGCATAGCCGCAAGCAACGCCTCTGATAGTTCGAACTATCATAAACAGTATCGCATTTTCGTGCCGGCATGGAAGGGGCGAAGCATATTGAAATCAATGGTAAACGCCAGTGACCTTGAGGCAATAGGATTTAAGAGGTACCAAGCGCAAACAATTATACGTCAAGCAAAGTTACTTATGGTCAAGAAGGGATTTGGCTTGTATAATGGTAAACGACTAGGCGTAGTACCCTTGGATCCGGTCGAAAAAATTATTGGCGTCAAACTCGAGTTTAATGAGGACGATGATAATAATGGCAACGACTAAGTATCCAGGAGTCTATACTGGTAACGATGGTAGAATTTTTTATCGCGTGGAATTAGGGACAGACAAGGTAACAGGTAAACGCATCCAAAAGACCAAGCGGCGTTCTAAACAAGGGCAGCCATTCCGCTCTGCGCATGAGGCTTACAAAGAGCTGATGGCAGTCAAGAATCAGTATCTTGAACAGCGAGGGTATGCGAATTATAGGATTAGTTATCGCACATTTATGCATGACAACTATATTCCGTCCTATAAGGCTGATGTGGAGAAGAGCACGTATTCATCTCGTAAAAGCGTGTTTGAACACTTGGTCGATAGATTTGGGGATACTACGTTGAGGGATATAACAGTCCTTCAATGTGAGCAGTTTAGGAGCTACCTTTTAAGCGATAGTGGTTACTCACAAGGTTTCAGTCATTTAGTATATGGGAGCTTCCGAAAGAGCCTTGATTATGCCGTGCAAGTGGGTTTCTTGAGCGAGAATGTATCCAAGAAAACTAAGTCGGTTGCCAAAGGAAAGTCACAGGTTCCGATTTGGACAAAGTCTGAATTTGAGCAGGTAATTTCAAAAATTTATCTCCCCAATTACTATGAGCACTTCTGCTTCGTGATGTTATGGGTTTACTTTATGACGGGGTGCCGCGTAGGTGAAGGCCTTGCACTCCAATGGAGTGACGTTGATTTGAAGCGACAGAAATTGAAAATTCATCGAACCCTGGACATTAGGAATAAGATGGACTATGACTTGAAACCGTACACAAAGACTGAGAGTGGTATGCGGACTATTTCCATTGATGGGGATACGTGTAGCATCCTGTCTGAGTGGCAGAGGATTCAACGTAAGCGTGGCGTTAAGCATTTCGTCATCTCATATGATGATACGCCGACCATCCGATCTAGCGTGCAGAACATCATACGCAGGTATGCTGACATGGCTGGAGTACCACGTATCCAAGCGAAGGCACTTAGACATTCGCACGTTAGTTACTTGATTAATGAGTTTAATATTGATGTGTTGAGTATATCGCAACGATTAGGACACTCTAGCCCTGATATTACGTTGAAGTACTATGCACATCTTTGGCGAGGTAGTAACGAGAAGGTAGCCGAACAGCTAACCGGCAGTATTAATGTGATACCAGCTAAGAGAAGTAGTCTTAGCTTTACTGGTAACCAAGCGGTGAAAAATCCTATGCAAGGTCTATTCCCTACCAGTTCCCTACCAGACAAAGATTCGGTGGGTTAAAATGTTGATGTAGCAAGGATGGTAGAGGGCGTCGTTGATTGAATGGGAATAGATTTTATATCCCATTTAGATAGAGATCGTTGAGAATCAAGGATTCTACTGGGTGTTAAAACACTGAAAAGATAGATAAAACGACATAGTTGTTTGCCAAAGACCAACCGATGTCGACGTAAAAATGCTTCGTATCGTTTATTTTGATACGAAGCATTTTTTATATTTACATTTTTTGATATGCCATTCAGCCTGTAGACAGGCGAAAATCAAAAGTAGAAATGAAACTAAATCTGGAATTAGCCGAATATTAGCGAAAATGGGCAAAATAAAACCGCCAAGCCGAGAGGGCTGAGCGGTTTATTGAGGATGTTCATCACAAATCTTCGGTTTCGTCGTTGGATGACGATTCTAGTGCTATTCGGTGGTCTTTACGCAATGAGGATCAGCAGACTAATCAACAGATTTAAGCGCTTCTAGCATATCCACGCTTTGAATCTTGCGGTTCATCATGAACATCACGACCAGAGAAAATACGATTGTTAAACCGACAGAAATGATAATGTTGATCCAAGTTAGGCCAGGCGCGACCATTGCTGTTGCGGGAGGGAGCAGCGCCATAATGTAGGCGTGAAAAGCGTATCCCACCCCAATGCCGACGATGATCCCCGCACCGGTTAAGATATTGGTTTCACGGTAAATATACATCAGCACCTCCTTAGGGTAGAAGCCGAGCACTTTGAGTGTGGACAATTCGCGCACCCGCTCTGACACATTGATATTGGTTAGCGTGTATAACACGACCAGCGAGAGCAGCGAAGCACTAAGCACCAGGACAAGAATCAGGTTGTTCAGATTACTTAAGATGTTAGTGATTGTCTTCTTGGTTTCCTTAGACTGGACGGTTTGAACGGCCGCGGCTGTTCGGTTAAATTTGGCAGCAAAAGCATTCACAGATTTGGCAGTGGCATGTTTCAGCGTCACTAGATAGGCATTAGCGGTGACGTTAGTGTCGTAAACCTGATTATAATAGGCTTTGCTCATGTAGATGGCGTGACCAGCATACATCTTGGTAATGCCGGCGACCTTTATTTTGTGACTGGTTCCATCAGTGTCTTTGATTGTGAATGTGTCACCAACATTCACATTTTGAAGCTTGGCAAGTTTTTGTGATACGATTGCGCCATTCTTGCTGAGGGTCATCTTCTTATTGGTCTTGTAGTCTCGCAATTTGATATATTGATCAAGTTGTGAGGCTGAACTTGGGGCAATTAAAGAGATGTTTTCACGCGAGTTAGAGTCGCTACTTGTTGCGTAAACATTGGCAAAGTAAGCCGAGCTGTACCGCTTGACGGTGTTGGCTTTGGTAATGCTTTCTTGAGCAGAGGTAACCTCACTTTTTTTAGCATTAGGATTGTACACGGCTACAAGATCGTACTGGCTAATTTGACTGAATTGGCGGTCGATAATTGTATTGAGCGAATCGCGAATGCCAAAGCCGGTGATCATCAGCGCAGTGGCCCCTGCAACCCCAATGATGGTCATGAGCATGCGACCCTTGTAGCGGAATAGGTTACGAGCAGTGACTTTGTGGGAAAAACTCATTCTCTTCCAGATTGGCGTGATGTGTTCCAGCAAAATTCGTGAACCACTGACGGGGGGCTTGGGCAACATGAGCTCGGCGGTGATTGTTTTTAGAGAATTGTGTGCGGCCAGCCAAGAGGCCAGGACCGTCGAGAATAAAGCAAGGGCGAAACCGGCAGCAATGAATCCCGGATGCAATGCGAGCTGGAGACTCGAGAAATTAAAGTTGGCGGTGTACGCGCGGAAGATGATCTTTGGCAACACGAGTAGGCCGAGAATACTGCCAAATACCGTCCCCGTAACTGCCGTGGTGATACTGTAAACGAGGAATTCGCGCATGACTTCGCCTTTGGTGTACCCTAGCGCGCGCAAGGTCCCCATTTCAATGCGCTTTTCCTCAACCATCCGCCGCATCGTGGTGAAGCTGACTAGAATAGCAATCAGGAAAAAGAATGCAGGGAAAGATTTGCCTAGTGCGTCAATGCGCTCTGCGTCCTCGCCGTAGTTGTTGTAGCCATCGTTGTAGTCGTTACGACTGGCGATGGTTAGGGACACATCATTGAGTTGGCGCTTGGTTGCCTTCGCGTCGGCTACTTTCGCCTTTGCGGCCTTGAGTGCTTGCTTTTGCTTCTTTAATGCCGCTTGCTGTTGATTCAGCGCTTTTTGTTTGGCCGTTAGGGTCGTAATGGCGCTTGAAGACTGAGCAGCCTTTGCTTGGGCCATTTGGGTGTTTAATTGCTTTTGGGCGGTAGCTAGCGTTGTGTCTGCGTTGGCGATTGTCGTTGTGTTCTTAGCAATGCGCGTCTTGGCATCGTTAATTTGTTGGGTGAGATCTTTGCGCAGACTTGCTACTCGCGCGCGATTGCGTTGATTAAGCTTTCGTTGCAGTTTTGCCACTTGCTGGGTGGCATAGTGTTCATAGGCATTGGAATAGGCGGCACCCTTGACATTCGTAAATGCTAAACGGGCAACATTGGGCTTGCTGCTAGAAAAAGCCCCAGTGGTGGTATAGGCAAAACCGTATAAGGTACCGCTACCAAGACTTGTCGAACCGAGGTTGTCCTTTTTTAGATACTCTGTTGAGGTCGCAAAGCCAACGATGGTAAATGTTTTGTGTGTCAGCCCAGTACTCCCATTAGCCTTACCGGCGGCGACAGTAATATGATCACCGAGCTGGTATTGACCGCGGAGCTTGTCACTTAACACAATTTGTTTAGCAGTGGTTGCCTGGTGTCCTTTAGTGAGGGTCATTTTAGATAACGTTTTAGGATTGCTTTGAACACGTAGCACATGCTTGGTGTTTTTAATGACGATGTCCGTTGTATGGCCAAATTCGGTCTTTTTGATGCCCGCAAGGTTTTCGATCGCCGTTCGATCTTTTGCGTTCAAGCTCACGGTTGATGTGACCTTAGCATCTGCCAGCTGCTCGGCATTGTAGGCGGTTTGCGCGGTTTTGCGCATATTTGGTCCGGTGACGTTCAACCCAATTAAGACGAAGACGCCCAGCATCAAAAGCGCTGATACCGAGACATACCTTGCGAGAGACATTTTGAACTCGCGCGCAATATTTTTGTTTAGCATTTTCATCAGTCATCACCTACCATTCTAGTTCGGCAACCGGAGTTGGATTCTCGTTGCGGGTATCTGCTTTTACTTGACCGTCAGCTATTTCGATGACATGATCAGCCATTGGCCGAATCATTGAATTATGGGTAACAATAATCACATTCTTATCGGACTTACGCGTGAAATCTTGAAATAATTGCAAAATCTTTTTGCCCGTGTGATAATCCAGCGCACCAGTTGGTTCATCAGCCAATAATAGATCAGGATTCTTCGCAATCGCGCGGGCAATCGCGACGCGTTGTTGTTCACCGCCTGAAAGTTGGGCAGGGAAGTTTTGGATACGCTTCTCTAGGCCGACAGCAGCCAAGGCTTCTTCGGCTGGCATGGCTTGATCTGCAATTTCGGCTGCTAATTCAACATTTTCAATCGTCGTTAAGTTTTGCACCAGGTTGTAGAACTGGAAGACAAAGCCGACCTGTTTGCGGCGATAAGTCGTTAAGCCACGTGAATCGAGTTCGCTAAGCTCAACGCCATTCACATTAACCGTGCCACTGGTCAGATGATCCATGCCGCCTAGTACGTTGAGTAACGTTGACTTGCCGGCGCCAGACGCACCGAGAATGATCGTTAGCTCACCAGGGGCAATTTCAAAGCTGATATTTTTGTTTGCGGTAACAGCGTGATCGCCACTACCATAGGTTTTGGTTTCATTTTGTACTGAGATGAAAGATGTCATTGATTTTTTCCTCCAGTCGATTATAATGGACAACGTGTTAATCAAACTACACGATTATTAAAACACATAGATTGCTGAATTCTATGCCCATTTATTTGAAAAGTGTCAATTAAATAAAGGAGGTTGTCATGCCAACCCATCAAGAACAAATTGCGCAGACTGATGCAGCTATCTTGAATGCATTGGTTACCGCGGGGAAAACGAAATCACTAAACCAAATTACGGTGAGTGATTTAACCCGTCTTAGTGGTATTAGTCGCGGAACCTTCTATTTGCACTACCTGGATAAGGATGATTTGGTAACAACTGTTGAAAATAGTCTTTCTTCCAAGTTTCAGTTGATGTTAGATACTGGCATTGACGGGACGATGAACTATCAAGATTTGAGTGCCGGTCAACCGTACCCTGTGATAGAAGATATTGTTGCTTTTGCGGCTGAAAACAAAGCAATGCTTAGTTTTCTTTTTGGCCCCAATGGTGATCCGGCTTTCGCAAACGCAATTACAGCCTTGCTTCAGAAATCAATTTTAAGCGAACTAAAGCGCGTTAAAGGGACTGCAAAATTTAGAAATGACTTGCCGCAAAAATATGCGTTGTGTATCGTCACTAATGCCATCATGTCAGTCATTCTTACCTGGCTGTCCAATGAGGATTCATTGTCGCAAAGTGAACTTTCAAAAGTAATCATGCGAACCTTGTATCTTTCGCCGTATGATGTGCTAGGCATCAAAGGGCAGTAACTGCCATCGTGAAATCGTTGATAGTGACTTGATCCTGCGCGAAGAAATCAAAAAGGCCGGCCTCGACCGCGATACTTGGCAATACTTCACGGTCTTACCAAACATCAAGAGTGTCGGCGTCATGGGGGATGGCCGGACCTACGACTACGCCGTGTGTATCCGCGCCGTAACCTCCATCGACGGTATGACCGCCGACTTCGCCCGCATTCCGTGGGACGTCTTACAGGAGATTTCCGTCCGGATCGTTAACGAAGTGGATCACGTAAACCGCATCCTCTATGATGTGACGAGTAAGCCGCCTTCGACTATTGAGTGGGAGTAGAAGTTATATGTTAATTGAACCCGGAGTGTTGATTTAGCGGCGTTTTCGGGAAGTACAAAGGATACGATTGGCGGGGAATTGTTACATTTCCCACCAGGATCCCCGCCAAGTTTAGGCCGAATGAAGGCTGAGTTGGCGGGGATTTTTCGTAAATTATAAGTCTATAATTCGTGGTAAAATTAGTTAAACTGATTGATGGCGGTGATGATTGGGATGTCCTCTGAAAGAAAAAGTGTACTTGAAATGACGGCCGCGGAAGCGCGTGCCTTTTTCCTTAAATCAAGTAGCTATGCAAGTATGGTATTGCCGGAATACTTTGACTTTCAGCCTGTGCTTGATTTTGCCTTTTCAAAAGTCTCAGGCGGAAAGCTCAACTCGATGATTAATGGTAATATTCTTAAGACTGCCGAAAAAGCTAATTACTCTATTATTTTGAACAAGGATGCAGGATATGATTGGCGAGAAGTTAAAATTGTACATCCGCTTTTATATGCTGACCTTGTAGAAAAAATAACAGAGGATAAAAATTGGAATGAATTACTTGATAGATTTGGTTTATTCGAGTCTAATCCGAAAATTAGGTGTATTAGTCTGCCCGTTAAGTCAACTGGGAAAATGGGTGATACCGCAGAGACTATTTTAAATTGGTGGGAAGAGTTAGAACAGACCTCAATCGTAAACTCACTAGAGTATGCGTACTGTATTAGAACGGATATTACTAACTGTTATGGTTCAATTTACACACATACGATTGACTGGGCTGTCCGGGGAAAGGATGCTGCAAAGCAGGCGGCAGGAAAACGCAATGACAAGTCTTTTGCGCATAAGCTAGATTGGACAGTGGAAAGACTTCAATGTAATCAAACAAATGGTATTCCACAAGGTGGAGAACTTTTTAACTTCATTGCTGAGATTGTTCTTGGATATTCCGACTTACTTCTTTCTGAAAAATTGAAGGATTTGAATAACGTAGATTGGCAAGTAGTTAGATATCGCGATGATTATAGAATTTTTTCAAATAGTAAGGAAATTGCTGAGAAAATTGTAAAGGGACTTGCCGATGTACTTGCTGACCTGAATATGCATTTTAATACTAAGAAAACAGGACTTGTCTCTGATATTATTGAATCGGCTATTAAACCGGATAAGGTCTATTGGAATTCGAGAGTGCCAATTATAATGCCTAAAGTTTGGGATGGAAAACATCGTAGAGTTAATTATCAGTTAACATTACAAAAACATCTGCTAGAAATTCTTTGGTTGTCAAAAAAATTTCCAAATTCTGGAAGTATCAGTAAGGCCTTAACATCGTTTGCTAAAAGGTTAGATCAACAAAGTTTAATTGAGGAATCCATTGAGCCGTTGATAAGTATTGTAGCAGACATTGTGAGCAAGAATCCGAAGGCTATTGCGCCGGGAGTTGGCGTGCTTAGCAAGATACTCCTAAAAGGACAACAGAAATCTAGCGAATCCGCCAAGATAGTATCTAAGATCACAACGAAGCTAGAGAATACTCCCAATTTAGAATATTTGGATGTGTGGTTGCAACGGCTATCAATGCTGTCGGGCTCAGAATTAACGTTTTCTGGGAAATTATGTGATGCTGTAAAGAACACTAATAATACAATCTGGGATTCATCGTTTGTAAGAGCCAAAATAACGTTGCCATCAATTATTGATGAAGTTAAGCTCCAGGAGCTTAAACCGGAAATCTCCACTGAGGTGTTCGATGTCTTCAATGATTATAACCTGTGAACTTAAGCTGGCATTAGAAATGTAATGATATACTATGGCGGTATTTTTTCCTCACGTTGCAATTTTTATGTGGGAGAACCAATGATCTGCAAGACTGATTTTTTCTAATAGGACGAGACAAACATCGGCGGCGTTCATAAGAAACGCGTCATATGGCGAATCAGTGGTGTCGGGATGAAGTGGAAGGAATGGTTTTGATAAGTTGGTTTTCATTAGTGGTTATGTGGGTAAAGAATAAGCTCCTTAATTATGATTGGAGTAAATAACATAGCAAAGAACATTCTTTTTGATGATTATCTTGCTGAACAACTTAAAGACCCTGAATTCAAGGCAGGCTTTGATGCCGGATCTGCCAAACTTGAGCGTGCGGTTGAGGTGATGAACGCGCTGGTTTGACCCAGCGGAAACTAGCAGAGCGGGCAGATGTGCCGCGGTCAACGATTGCACGGATCGAGCAGGGCCAAAATACTAGTTTTGACACCATGAGTAAGATTGCCTTTGCGCTGGGGAAAAAGCTCAAAGTTGAATTCGTTTAAGATATAGAAACGTCTCCAATTCAAAGACACTACCCACGCCGTCAATTATCGGCGGTTGGGTAGTGTCTTTTTTCGAGCAGTTTACTGGTTACTCAGATGAGTTATTTAGCTTGTCGTTGAATAGCAGCCAGCTGGCGGTACTGTCCCTGCATCCAGGTCAGGTAAGTTTTTTCTTGTGGTAGGGTCTCAGTCACGTTTAGAACGGGGACTTGTTCCTGCTTGGCGAGCTGGACCATTGCCTTAACGGTCTTATTGCTGGCCTGCTGATTGTTGACGAGAAAGGCGATACGGTGGTGGCGAAGATCCGCCTGCAGGCGCTTAATAGCTGCGGGGGCGGGATCGGTGCCGTTCTCAATGGCCAGGGCGAACTGCTGATTGTTGCGCCGGTAACCGAGTGCCGTGAGGGCGTAGTCGAAGACGGGTTCGCTGACGTCCACGCGTTGTTGGTGACTGTGTTGCTTTAAGGATTTGATTTGCGCCTGCAGCGGTGCGAGGCGGCGGATATAGGCCGCGGCGTTGCGTTGATAGATTGCCCGATAGCGGGGCGCACGTTTACCAAATTGCCGCGCCAGATAAGTCGCCGTCCGCGCCATCGTTTCGGGGTCATACCAAATGTGTTCGTTGGCCCCTAGCTTTTTATCCATGACGTCTTCACCCACGCGAATCAGCTGTGCCTGATGGTGATGACTCTTGACGAGCTTGGAAAGCCACGCATCATACCCCAGACCGTTGCCGAGAACCACGTTGGCGCGAGCGACTGCGGTGGCATCTTTGGGGGTGGGTTCAAAATCGTGGGGGTCAATGTCCGAACTCTTGATAATGGTGGTCACAGTCCCGTGGTCACCGAGAACGGTGCGGGCGACTTCGCCATAGAAATCCAGACTGGCCACCACGTGAATCGGTTTAGTTTTGCTGGTTGTTGGCTGCGACTTGGTAGGGCTACAGGCCGTGGCTCCTAGTAATAACAAGCCCAGGGCCAAGGGGGTTAACAGAAATCGTTTAAAATGGGACATCATCAATTCTCCTCTAATATCTAAATAGTAATGATTACTGTTTAGATATTACAGAAGTTATTTTCATTTGGCAAGGATAATTTTTAATGAAAATGGTCGGTCCCAATCGCATCTGCTCGAAAAGCCATCCTGACCTTAGTCGCAAAAAAGGACAGTGACTAGCGAATTTTTACGGCTAGTAGCTGTCCTTTTATCCGTATTTGTATTTTCACGTTTCAAACGTCATCATGTGGTATAATGACGTTTGAAACGTGAGGCGATCTTAATGTCAGATTTAATCGAAGCATTTATGAAACAAAATAATGGTCAGGTGACGACCGCAGACGCTAAAAGGCTTGGGGTTAATCCGCATCTGCTCATTGATCTTGCAAACCGTGGTAAGTTGGAGCGAGTAGGGCGCGGCGTGTATATTGACCCAGCGATATTTGAGGACGACATGTATATCCTTCAATATCGGTTTAGTAAAGGTGTTTATTACAAAGACACTGCGTTGTTTTTGCATCGCATGATCGATCGGACGCCGGATCGCTATCAAATGAATTTTCCACGCGGCTACTACCCCAGCGCAATCGGTGAGTTTCCAGTTCGAGTGTATCATCAAAAGTCAGAATGGCACGAGCTAGGAATTGAGGAAGTGCTTTCGCCAGGTCAACACAAAGTCCGGGTCTATAACGTCGAACGAACACTTTGTGATATATTGCGAACGCGTGATTCATCAGATTCAGAAACTATTCGTCAAGCGATGATTAGCTATTCGCAGCTAAAACAAAAAGACATTGGTCGATTGGTACGCTATGCAGATTTGTTCAAAGTTAGAGAAAAAATCAACAACTACATGGAGGTACTACTATGAAACTCGGTTTTTCAAACGGGCAACAGTTTAAGGATTTTTTCCAAATTGAGAGGGACTTGACAGGCATGTTAAAATTAATTTATAAGCACCATTAATTAGATATCCAAAATTAATTTCATCCTGAATACAAGTCTTTTTTTAATTTAAAAACGGCGGTAAGCTAGCTTTAACCAATTTGGTTGAGGCTAGCTTATTTTTTTGGGAGTGATGAGCACATGGAAGAGTTGGATAATCCATTGTTGAGCCGCCTGCAACGCTTGCAGGATCTGAAGTTTCTGATTGACCGGGGGACGGACCACCGGCTGGATTATCACCGATTTCGGATCTTTGAGATTCAGTTGCCGACCCAGACGATTGACTTGGTGGCTGAGTATCAGGCCTATGCGCAGGACCGGACACTCAGTGAAGTCGCTGAGCTGATCGTTCAGAAGTATCGGCTATAGCTTGAGAATCTTCAAGATACTTTCGGCGATGACCTCGCGTTGCGCCTCCGGTAGGGATTTGAGATAGGCGATGAGCTCCAAAGTGTGCGCACCGGTCAACGGGTCATCGGCAAAAAAGTCGCCGAGGGTGAGGTGCAAAGCGGTGGCAATCGCCTGCAGCTTGTTGACGCTGATATTGGCCAGCTCCCCACGTTCGATTCGTGAGATTAAACTGACGGAAACGCCGGCTCGTTCAGCTAGTTGTTCAATGGTTAAGTCTAAAGCTTGTCGTTTCTGATGGACCAGTTTACTAATAACATTTTGCATGGTTGGCTATCTCCTATTGTGGTCTTAAAGCTAACCATAATGGAGGAATCTTATCTTTGACAGAGATTAAAAGACGTCTTTTTATAGATAATAAGGAAAATAATCATTGTTTGCGGTATACTTTAGATTAGCATCACTTATATTAACGTAAGTGAAAAATGATAAGGAGGATTTTTAATGATTCAAAAAATACTGGATATCTTTAAGCAGCTATACTTTGGCTTAAATGTCCGCTTCTGGGCGACCCGGTACGCTATTTCAATATTTGGGGCCGTGGCCTTTGCTTACCTGGGCAAGGAAATGTTTGTGGGCGGTCAAATGCCATTTTACTGGTACCTGATTATCATTCAGGCGGCCATCTTTTACCCCATGGCTAACGGTTTTTTGGTCATCCGCGAGTGGGAGCATGGGCGGCAGGCCAAGGGAATCTTCGACAACGTTGCGGAAATGCAGGCTGCTGATTTCCGCAAGGCCCAGTTCCGGGCGGTCCGCATGATTAACGCGAACACGAGAGAACAATCTTTTGGCGAAACCAAAAATGCCATCAAGAGTGACGCGGCTGGCATGAAGATTATGTTCAAAATTATGGGGCACGCTTTTTTATGGGCCTTCGCCATTTGGTTTGTCATTCTGGGGGTTGTCCGGTACTTGATGATTCTGGGACCAGAGGGCTATACGTTTAATTATCGTGAGGATGGCACGTTTATTGCTGATTCAGATTCGCAAGATCAATCATTATAGGAGGAATTAAATTATGAAGAAAAAGTTTTTTGCAATTGTGATTGCTATCACCTTAGTCATGATGGGCAGTGGCTTTCTGAACGCACCAGTGACGGCTAATGCCGCAGTCAAGTGGCAAAAGAAGATGCCCAAGCAGATTAGAGGGACTTATCGCACCAAAAAGGTCAACAACCATTTGCATGAACTGGGGATTGCCCAAAATTACATGGCTGATGAATACTTTACATACCACGCGAACAAGAAAGTTACGAAGAAGCTGCCAATTCTACTGATGTGGCGGGTGCCAGCACGCAAACTGAGTGCGCACCTCTATGAAGTTAAGAGCATTACCCGTTCCGGCAAGCATGTGCACTATTATCTCAAGACATTCAACCATCACCGGTTAAAGCTATCGAAGACCCAATCCTTCGCACACAAAGCTTATTACCACAGAATTAAGAAGTAACTGAAGGCTGAAAGTGAAATTAAGGCACTAATTACCGTAATGACGGTGTTCTGACACCTGAAATTGGTGAAACCAGGCGCCTGCGTCAGCCAGGGTTCCGCCTGCTCTGGGGAACACCTCCAGACTGAGAAGCGGTCTTCCGGTTCGCTTGAAAGCCTGGCCAAGACCGCCAGTCTCTCAAGTCGTCCCGCGCTGTAGGCTGAGAAAAAACCTCAGCCAACACCGCCGACACAGCTGGCTCCACCCTGGCTGCCTCCGGCAAGGTTGACGGCTATCAGCAACACTGTGTTAATGAAAGACTAGCCGTCAATGCAGCGACTACCTGGGTTTTAGACGCCTGTTGGCGCACGTTTCGGCCATGAGGCCACTTTGAGACGCGACCTTCGGCTCAAAGCGAGGTGTCGAGACTGGTCTTTGGCTCGACCCGTCCCCCCAGCGTTCCAACCCATATTTGGCGAACGGTAGGCGACCAGTTCGTGATGTGAGGCTGTAAACGACCGTTTTTGACGTCATAAGTCGCATGATAACAATAGTTTCAGTTGATTTTCGCCTTTCAACCCTTAGTAAGTAACATAGACCATTTCATTTTAGGAGGAAACAAGTATGTCATTTAACTGGATCAGCAAAGCCACGACTGTCCTACTGAGTAGCGTCTTACTCGGTGGGGTGGTCACCACGACCATGCCCGCGTTAACCACCACTGCCCAGGCCGAATATCTGGCGGACGCGCCGATTAGCTACCAAATGTTTAAGGCTGACGAAAAGGCCGCTAAGCAGGCAGTCAAGCAGGCCAGTCCGGCAGTCAAACTACAGATTAATGGGGCATTCTTCAAGCGGATGGCAGCAAAACCGGTGAACGCGTACGGCGGGACCATGTCAGCGTATTTCACCCAGATCATGCAGTCGCTGTCATCCCATGCTATCAGTGAACTGGGCCGTAAAGGACAGGCCACCGCGGCATTTAAGAAAGACTATCACGCGATGCTGGTGCTTTATGATCAGTTTAAAGGGCGCTTAGAGCCCATCTACCAAAGTGAGATTAGTGACTATCTTGATGACGCTGATCAGCAAATCAGTAAAAACGAGGTGGACTCTGGGGTTATCAGTAATTTTGGCGACTACTTTGAGCAATACTTTAGAGCCGACATCCGGCCAGATAAGGTGACAGGGGTTCCCCGAGCGAAGAGTAAAATCACGAAGCTGACCGCCAAGAAGACGGCCTCGAAGAAGTACGTGAAAGTGAAGGGGACAGTCAAGCTAAGCAAGAAGGCCAACTACGCCAAAATCAAGACCTACAAGGGGACGCGTTACGTCAAGCTGAAGGCCCACAAGTTCAGCAAGAAAATCTACGCGCCCAAGGCCAAGCGAGTGAGCGCCACCGTTGGTCACTATGCGCACGGGCATTTTTCCCGGGTGACGGCTACTAAGTCGGTGCATGTGAAGTAGTTTAGAAGACCATGAATAGCAATAAAAAACACGACCGCCATCAAGGTAGTCGTGTTTTTGGGCTTTAGTGAATCATCACTGTTCATGGGTAATCTCGTTAGCCCGTTCGATCAGTGAAACAAATTGCAGGATGCTTTCGACTTGTGAGTCGGTCAGTCCGCCCATCTTGAAGGGAAGATTGTCGGAGACCCCCAGTAAATAATCAGCAGAAGTGTCTAAAATTGCACAAATTTTAACGAATGTCTCCAACGAGGGGTAGGACAGTCCTTGTTCATAGGCAGAAACTGTGCCCTTACTTACTTCTAATCGTTGGGACAAGTCTAACTGTGTCAGGCGTTTTGATTTACGGACAGCTTTTAGCCGTTCGCCGAAGAAGTCAATGCTCATATGTTCACCCTCGATACAGAATAGCAGAGAAGCGTACCTAAAATACTGGTACTAAGTAAACGTTATATTGACACTTAAGAAAAACTTTACTAATATTGTCAGTATAGAATACCAGTATTAATTGTACTTTAGCATCAAGGACAAGTGGGTGAATCTTTCTTCTTAAAAAAGGTTACAGCCGGCTTAATCACTGAGTGCGAATGCTGGTTTTCGATAACGAAAGTGAGGGTGAGCAGTCGTACATTTAAGCAATAGATTGGTGAAATATATAGTGACAGTGTAAATGGTCAGTTTAGTCGGTGACAGAACGAGTGGTGTGGTATCACGAAAGGCGTCATCGCTGGCTGCTTTTTTTAACTGACTAATGCGGCCAAATTTGAGGTGACCATAGCAAGTAATTAGGAGATGACAAAGTGGATGGCTTAAAAGATAAGAATGGTAAGTTAAAGAAGAGCTGGTTGATTGGCGGTATCGTTGTTCTGGTGATTATTGTAGGATTGATTGTTTTGATGCCGCGACATTTAAGTGGCAAATACTCGCACACGACGAACCTCCTATTGTCTAAGTCGACCGATACCCTGGAATTCAAGGGAAGTAAGGTCACAGAATTTGCCGGCAATAAAAAGGTTAATGAAGGTACATATCAGTTAAAGGGTGATCAGCTCACCATGAAGATCAACGAAACCAATATGACCGCAACGCTGGCTAAGGACAAAAAGTCTTTTGTCGTTGACTCTGCGGATGGTCTGGCAGACTTGGCTAAGGGATTCAAGTACACGAAGAGCGCAGATTAATTGAAGGAATGGAGATTGGTTAAATGACAAAGGAAGAAATCATCAGTTACCTGACGGATAAGCAGCAGTTAACGGCTAAGGTTCAGGACTTGCGCCATGACATCTATGTTTTACAGACACAGTCAGATGGGGTATTTAACAAGTACAAGAAGCATCGGAACATTTTCGTGGTGGTCATGTTGTTTATCTTATTTATGGTGGATAACGTTGTGGCTGCGGGGATTATTTTGGCAATCTTGTTAGGTGGTTACATTTGGCTACGGATGCAGCGTTCGGCGGCTCAAGGAAAGCTCAATACGCAAATCGATCAAGTCAATCAACAAATCGCAAATGAACAAGCACAGCCAGACTACCTGGCGGGATTGCAGGATTTCCCGCGGGAATTTTACAGTTACTGGACGATTGACCGCTTAATTCATTTAGTCCAAGAAAATCGAGCAACGACATTGCAGGAAGCCTTTAACGTCGCAGAAAATCAGAATTTCCAAAACGACCAATTGGCCTTGCAACAACAGAATCTGGCCGTAGCCGAATCAACGAATTCAGCTGCCAAGGTTTCTGCGGCTGCCAACGTCTTTACGGCAATGAATACGCGGAAATAGGAAAAGACTGAATCACTGAGGAGACAATCATGATGCGTAAATTAAGCAAGGGGTTACTACTCATGTTCGTCACGTTCGGTGCGTTGGTGCTGGCAACGGGCACCACGGCCGACGCTAGTACCTGGCATCAAGGACTACCCAAGTTGGTGCGGCAACATAAGTTGTGGGCCGGCAAGAAGGGCGCCAAGTTCGGGTCCGCTAAGCAGCTCTACTCTCGGAATTACATTGAAATTGGGAAGCTCACCGAGGGCAAGTGGAAGAACAAATACTACTTCGCCGACGTTTTACGTTCATACTACAAGAACGGTAAGTATGAGGACACATTCGACGAGGTCTTGATCAACAACAGTCGTTACGAAAGCGACCCGGCGACAGCCTACAAGAAGATGGGTAAGCACACCTACCAAATCAAGTCGACCTTGAAGCGTTCGGGCTATCCCGACCAACGTTACAAGGTGAAGTTCTCCAAGAAAAATAAGCGGATGAACGTTTGGCAAAAGCGGTTGTGGAACCACATTGACCCGAATAAGGGCATGAACCGAAGTCAAAAACGCTGGCACAAGCTGGGGCAGTACCATGGGATTAAGACGGTATCTGATGACAGTTTGTGGAAGAGAGATCCGGTCCGGAAGTAAGTAGTTGAGCGGGTTTGTTTGGAGGATGATTTAAATGAAAACAAAGTTAGTCACAACAACGGTTGCGCTGGCGGCCGGATTGGTGTTGGGCGGATTGGCGTTGCCTAGTAGTACCGCGGAAGCCAAGATTCACCATACCACGATGCCCAAGGCGCTCAGAGGGACTTGGGTCCACCGAGAAAAGGACAATATTGGCGGTGATATATACAAGTATCGTACCACGATTAAGGCTACGAAATATGTGTATAACTATAAGTATGTGGTGAATGGAAAGACTATCACTAAGATCAGGTGGTCTGGTAAAAAGAAGTCGCCTTTCTACAATCACAGTGATTTGAATGTGAAGAAGCTGAAGAAGGGACGTTGGCGGATTAGCTGGTACAAGATGAACAGTGATATGGCAAGGACTTACAAGCGGGTTAAGCATAACGGTAAGCCAGCAATAGTCATGCTTGATCACTATTTAGATGGGCGACCGATGAAAATTTACTACTACAAGCAATAGAAAAATGACAAAGGGGTATTAGCGATGAAGATGAAATGGTTGGTTTCAATGATGGCAGTTACCGCTGGATTGGCGCTGGGTGGAAGTGTCGCTCCGGAGACCACGGCGCAAGCACGGATTCACTACACGACGATGCCAAAGTCGTTGAGAGGAACGTGGTTAAGCGTTGACAATGAGGATCCCCAAATTAAGCATACGTTAAAGATTACCAAGTACGTTTACCACTATAAGTCTAATTATCATGGTAAGAAAAGGACTTTGGTAAAGTGGTCTGGAAAAAAGAAATCGGATTATTATAATCATAGTGATCTTAGCGTCAAAAAAGGAAAGAAAAAGGGCACTTGGCGCGTTGGTTGGTATGGCATGAATAGTATCTTTAATAGGACCATCAAGCGAGTAAAACATCATGGCAAAACCGCACTGGTCTTTCTTGATCATTTTGGAGATGGCACACCGCAAAGGACTTACTTCTACAAGAAGTAACCATATCGACGTTGAATGGTGGTTGCTAGACCGAAATAGCAGATTACCGTATGGCAGTGCCAAGGCCAAACATTAGCGGGTTGGACGTTAAGTGAAAGCATATGCTTCGGTTGCGCGCGGACAACACGCCAGACGCTGGCATGTGGTATCGCGCACTGATGCCCAAAACAGCGAAATGATTATTCTGCCGACACACAAGACGGAGGAGCCAGCGGTGGTTTTGGCAACCCCGAAGTAGATTGGTTTGAGCGAAAAAATCTCGTGGCCATCGCTTTGAAGAAAGCGGCCGCGGGATTTTTTTCGGTTAAAAAAGGCCGGCCCGAGGTAATGTGAGCCAGTTACGGGACGTCCTAACAGTCTAATATTCTTGTCACCGCTCTTAAAACGGTTGGCGTTGGTTGGTGCGCAAACGCCGTTGCCCTCACGCGTAGTAGCGGGGCACCGGCAGTTGGGCCAGGTGAACACCATGAGATAGGGTAAAACGCTAAAAAGTCAGCATATGACGTTTATCACCACCCAACCTGATTAATTGAAAGATGCGGGCCGCTCATCTGAGAACAATCGCCGGTACCATGGTATTCTAAGAATGTACCAAATACATAATCCGAGGAGCGGTTCAGATGAAGCTGAAACAACTCGCAGCGGTTTTACTGACAGTAGTTACGTTGGGACCAGTCATGACAGTGCCGGCTAATGCCAGTACTAAAGTATTGCCCAAGAAAATGCGGGGCACTTGGGTCATCAAGCCACAATACAATAGCCCACACCACGTCAAAAAGAATATGTGGTGTCCCAAGTTGAAAATGCATGTTTACAAGAAGTCCGCGACGTGGCAGATGAAGGGATACTTACCCGATAAAATGTACGATCACAAAACGCATAAGGTTCATGTGGTTAGTTACAGTCATGGGTCAGCACTCTTAGGCGGAGACACGCTTTTTACCAAGCGGAACTTTTTCTCGATTCGTGGCAAGACACTGGACTTGGGCTGGGAACATGGTGGCGATATGTTTTTGCATCGCGCTAAGTAATTTTCAAGGGACTGTGAGCGCACAGTCCTTTTTCTTTACGACAACTGACTACGCTTTTACTACAAGAATCCCCCACCCAGGGTGTAAACTTGACCTAGAGAGAAAAATCCAAGCACAGGGGGATTTTATATGGCAAAACAACTGATTTTATACTTTTCGAATACCGGACACACGCAGGCGGTCGCACAGAAGATTGCGGCCGTGACCGGGGCCCAGCTGGTGGCGCTGCAGGCCGAACAACCGTATACGGCAGCTGACCTGGACTGGCATGACGCGACGAGTCGGACGTCGCTGGAGACCAACGACAGCACGTCGCGTCCCGGCATCGTGGTGCCAGACAAGCGCATGATTGCCCAGGCGGACACCATTTTTCTGGGCTCGCCGCTTTGGTGGGGCCAGGTGCCGCACGTGATCAACACTCTGTTGGAGACCGGACTGTTTCGCTGCAAGGACGTTCGGCAGTTCTGCACCTCGGGGTCGACGCCCATCGCTAAATCCGCGACGGCGCTGAAGACGGCTTATCCGGCCATCAACTGGGGGCCCAGCCACCGCTTTACGACCGCGATTACCGGTCAAGAGGTGGAGGCCTGGCTCAAAGCCGGGAATCAGTAATTTCCCGCGTCATTCGTGGCGTTGCAGAATCAATTGTCGTATAATGGGTTTATTCTAAGAATTTAAGGAGAAAACTATGGCAGAATCCACACATTTTTATGAATTATTCCAACCATCACATTACAACGTGTTTCTCGATATCAATCGGGCAACCAAGCAAATCTCGGGGACGTCGACCATCACCGGTGACGCCAAGGAAACGGGGATTGCCATTCACCAAAAATACATGACGATCAGTGCCGTCACCGCTGACGGGCAGGCCGTGCCGTTTACCTTTGACGACGAGACCGAAGCCATTCACATCGAACTGACCAAGACCGGCGAAACCACGTTGGCCATTGATTTCAACGCGCCGTTGACCGATAGCATGATGGGCATTTACCCGTCTTACTACGAACTGAACGGCGAAAAGAAGCAGTTGATCGGGACCCAATTTGAAACGACCGCCGCACGGCAAGCCTTCCCGTGTGTCGATGAACCCGAGGCCAAGGCCACGTTTGACCTGGCCATCAAATTCGACGAACAGCCGGGCGAGACCATCATCAGCAACATGCCCGAGGTGAAGACGGAAGACGGCGTCCACTACTTCGATACCACGGTGCGGATGTCCTCTTACCTGATTGCCTTTGCCTTTGGTGACCTGCAAAGCAAGCTGACCACGACCAAGAGTGGTGTGCAGGTCGGCGTGTTTGCCACCAAGGCCCACCAGGCCAAGGAACTCGACTTTGCCTTAGACATTGCCAAGCGCTCGATTGAATTTTATGAAGACTTTTATCAAACGCCATACCCGCTGCCGCATTCTTGGCAACTGGCCTTACCAGACTTCTCTGCCGGGGCCATGGAAAACTGGGGGCTGGTCACTTACCGGGAAGCCTACTTACTGTTAGATCCCGACAACACCGCCTTTGAAACCAAGCAACGTGTGGCCACGGTCATTGCCCACGAACTGGCTCACCAATGGTTCGGTGACCTGGTCACCATGAAGTGGTGGGACGACCTCTGGTTGAACGAAAGCTTCGCCAACATGATGGAATACGTGGCCATCGACGCCATCGAACCGGATTGGCACATCTGGGAAGCCTTCCAGACGGGTGAAGCTCCCATGGCGCTCCAACGGGATGCCACTGATGGCGTGCAATCCGTGCACGTGCAAGTGGAAGACCCGGCTGAAATCGATGCGCTCTTTGACAGTGCCATCGTCTACGCCAAGGGTGCCCGGATGTTAGTCATGGTCCGGGCCTTGATCGGCGACGACGCCTTACGGGCAGGGTTGAAGAACTACTTCGCCACCCACCACTATGGCAACGCCACCGGGGCCGACCTGTGGGCCGCCCTCGGTGCCGCTTCCGGCATGGACGTCGGGGCCATCATGACGTCTTGGCTGGAGCAACCGGGCTACCCCGTGGTTTCGGCTCAAGTCGTGGACGGCAAACTGACCATTCACCAACAACAATTCTTTATTGGGGATGGCAAGGATGCCGGCCGGCAATGGCAAGTGCCGTTGAACAGTAACTACGACGCCGCACCGGCCATTTTTGCGGCTACTGACGCCACGTTAGGCGACTACGCTGAGCTACGCCAGGCTAGCGGCGAACCGTTCCGCCTGAACGTCGGCAACAACTCGCATTTCATCGTGAAATACGACGACACCCTGCTACAAGACATCTTGGCGCACTTAGATGACCTCGATGCCATCGCTCAATTACAGTTGCTCCAAGACCTGCGGCTGTTAGCGGAAGGCCAACAAATCTCCTACGCCGACATCGTACCGTTGTTACCACGGTTTGCGGCCAGCCATTCGGCCATTGTCAACGACGTGCTTTACGGCGTCGCGGCCAACCTGAAGAAATTCGTCAAGGAAGGCTCCGCCGAAGAACAACAATTGCGCGCCTTGTTTGGCCAATTAAGTGGCGACCAGATCGCCCGGTTGGGCTGGTTACCGCGGGCTGGCGAAAGCAACGACGACCAGTTGACCCGGCCAACGATCTTAAGCGCCGCCCTGTATGCCAAGGATGATGCGGCTTTGCAAGCGGCACACGACATCTTCACGGCCAACCAGGACAACTTAGCCGGTTTACCGGCGGCGGTGCGGGTCTACATTTTGGCCAACGAAGTCGAAAACTTCGGGTCCGCGGCGTTGTTTGACCAGTTGCTAAACGACTACCGCAAGTCCAGCGATGCCAGCTACAAGGCCGACATTGCCGCGGCATTGCCAACCACGCCAGATAGCGACCTGGTGGCCAAGCTGATCGACGTCTTCGAGGACGCTGACACCATCAAGCCCCAAGACTTACGGGCTTGGTACCGCGGTGTGCTGGCACACAAGGGGCAACAAGCTGCTTGGGACTGGATCCGCAACGACTGGCAATGGCTCGAGGACACGGTCGGTGGCGACATGGAATTCACCACGTACATCACCGTGACGACCGGGGTCTTCCACACGCCAGAACGGTTGGCTGAGTTCAAGGCCTTCTTCGAACCGAAAATCAACACGCCGGGCTTAACCCGGGAAATCACCATGGACACCAAGGTCATTGCGACCCGCGTGGCCCTGGTCGAAGCCGAAAAGGACGCTGTCAATGCGGCAGTGGCCCAAACGGTGAAGGACTAAATTACTTCGCATAAGTCTATTGAGAGCTTGGAATAATTTCTGAGCTCTCTTTTTGTGCTGTAAAATCATTGCAATGGTAGACTAGTAGCGGCTTAAAACGATTCTGCTGGCAAAAGGGGCGATTTTTCTATACAACGATGGGGTGAAGCAGGTATACTGACTAGACCAGAGGCGATAGTTCATGATAGCGAAAAATGGCCCATCAGGAGAGATCCTCCCAATGGGCCATTGACTAAGCAAACGATTAGTCGTTCAAGTTGTAGCGTAACTTCATGTGTTCGGAACCAAAGGTCACCATGTCGCCCAGTAACTTGGTTTGACGCGTGAAGGATTCGTTGGATAATTTTTCGTTGGCATCCTTCAAAATCTTCACGTCGGCACCGTTTTCGATAGCGGCATCGGTGTCGTTTTGAATCTTGCGGTAAGCGCCCATGGCTTCCAGAGCGAAGGTGTTGCGGAAGTCGACGTACAGGTCGTAGTCCGTGTCACCCAGCAGTGCCGTGGTGCAGCTCAACCAGTACATGTGGTTCAAGTTGAAGGTACCGTCCGCATCCTTGTAAGCGGCTGGCGTGTCGTCCACGTTGGCGTAGAATGGCACGACCGTGTTGAAGGTGTTGGCGCCAAAGGCTAACCAGTGAATGCCGGCGATGCTGTCAGGAACGTTGTTACGGATTTGCAAGATGTGCACATCGTGGTTCCGGTTGATACCGATTGGCCGGAACTTGGTCTTGTCAGCTTCGGAGCCGTCACCGTAAACGTCGTACTTGGTGTTCTCAAAGTGTGAGCTCAAGACGTACTTCACGTCTTCGATGGTAATCTTGCGGTTAGCGTGGCAAATGAATGGCAGGTCTTGATCTTGAGGGTCGTGTTCTACGTCTGGAGTGAAGTACTTTTGACCGAACCAAGCCCGGGGGTTGTTGTAGACCGTGTCCTTATCGGTGGCACTCCCGAAGATGTGGCGCAGGTTGACGCCTTCAAAGTCGGGGTTCAGGTTGTATTTGGCAATCAGGTCCTCGAGGTCGTCTGAAGCCAGCGTGTCATCGGCGTTGAAATCAAAGTCGTCGATATTCATCCGGTTGGGCGCGACAACGTAGGCGTCGTCGGGAATCCGCTTGGCTGCCCAGTGGTGACCGCCGATGGTTTCTAACCACCAAATTTCGTTGTTGTCAGAAAAGGCGATCCCGTTAGGTTCGTAAGTCCCGTATTGGGCGAGCAAACTGCCTAGGCGTTGGACCCCTTCCTTGGCGCTGTGGATGTAAGGCAGAACCAAAGTAACCAGGTCTTCTTCACCCAAGCCGCCAGCCACGTAGGGGTCAATGCCCATGACGCGTGAGTTGGTCGTGATGGTTTCGGTCGCAGACATGGCGACGTTGTCACTGTTGATCCCCGCAGCCGGCCAGATCCCGTTGGTTAAGATTGAATTGGGGATGGACGTGTAGCGTAGGGGATTGTCCGGCAACTCGACCTTGACGCCACTGATGACGGATTGATAATGCCGTGGTTGGTCGGCCGGGTTGATGACGACAAACTTTTCAGGGTCGAGGGCTTCGTGACCATCGTCGTTCCGCGAAATAATCGTGGAGCCATCGATGGAGGCCTTTTTCCCCACTAAAATAGTGGTACATGAACCTTTAATGCGTTTTTCCATAAGTACAGCAACTCCTTTTAACCCGTATTATATCATTGCCGGCTAGGAGAAGAGAAGTAGTTCAGCAAGAATCGCGATTTCGGGAAAAACGCCGGCACGTTTCGGCTATGTGGCGGATATAGACGTGCTCCTCGGCTCAAAGCGAGGCGGCGAGACCGTCCCTTGGCTCGGCCCGTTCGCCCCAGCGCTCCAACCCATACTTGGCGAACGGTAGGCGGCCAGTTCGTATTATGTGGCTGTAAACGACTATTTTTGACGCCATGAGTTACTTATTCTTGACCTGATTTTGGAGCGTTTCCACCAGCTGGCGGAGTTCTTGATTTTGCTGCTCGATGTTTTCCAGATGTTGTTCTAGCCGGTGGTAGTCGGTGGCGGATTCGCGATTGGCGAAGTAGGTGGTGATGGTACTGGTCAGCGCCCCAATGAAGCCGATGCCGACCAGCATCAACACTGTGGCCGCCACCTTGCCGACGACCGTGTGCGGGGCCACGTCGCCGTAACCCACGGTCGTGGTCGTCGCAATCGCCCACCACAGCGCCTCGCCCCAGGAGACGTGTTCGGCGTAGGCGTAGAGGGTGGCCGCCAGAATCAAGATGGCCATGCACGCCCAGAGCAAATAGATGAAGCCGTTGGTCTTGAGAAATCGCTTGAGCACGTGCCGCAATTTGCCCAGAAAGCCCACTAGCCGCACGAATCGAAAGAGCTGCGTCAGGCGGAAAAGTTGGGTGAGCCGGGCCAGCCGAAAGAAGCTGAAGAGGCTGCTGAGGGGGATGATGGCCAGCAAGTCGAAGATGTTTTGCCGAAAAAAGCGGCGTTTGTCAGGCGCGCGCCCCAGTCGAATCAGGTAGTCGAGAGTGAGGAAAAGCAGGATACCTTGGTCGTAAAAGAGCCATGGCCGGTGGGTCAGGTCGATCAGCCGCGAAAAGTCTAAAATCGTCAGGACAATGGAAGTCAGGGCCAGCCCCACGACGCTGATAGTATAAAATTTGTGTAGGCGAGACATCGTTGCACCCCCAGTCAATCACCAGTCTTTAACACTAGTATGCCAGGTTGCGGCGGTAAGCGGGTGGCAAAGGCGTCGGTATTGGCGGTGGCTGAATTAACGGCGACTACGCAGGTGGCTGACGGTATTGATCTTGCTGGCCGCCTTACCGTTCTTGGCTAAACCAGTAGCCTACGTCAGCCAGAGGTTCTGCCTGCTATGGGGGACGGCTTCAGCCTGAGAAGCGGGCTTCCGCCTCGCTTGGAAGCCTCGCGAAGTCCGCAAGTCTCCCAAGTCGCCCCACGCTGTAGGCTGAGACAAAACCTCAGCCAACACCGTCGACACAGCTGGCGCCACCTCTGGCTGACTCCGGCAAGATTGAGCGTGTCAAATATAAAACGCCAGACCAGCCGGAATTATACGGGTCGTCAGCGCTGGTACTTGCCTGAGTGCGTGGTATTTGTCGACCATCACCGTAGCCGAGAGTTCGCTAGAGATGCGTTCAGCTGTGGGAGTTCCCTTAGCGGCGCGGGTCATGGCGCTTAGGGAACTGGCAACTTTGAGACGTGGGCTTTCGGCTCGAAGTTGAGGCCCAAGACCGCTCTTTGGCTTGGGCCGGCGCCCTCAGCGTTCCAACGCATCTCTAGCGAACGGTAAGGCGGGCTGCCAACAACTATGTAAACAGACCAAAAAGGCCCGGACCAGCGTCCAAGCCTTGAAGTGAATTTTGATTTAGTCAGCAGGCGTATCTGCTGCTTGCGGTGCTAACATGGCGGGCAATAGTGCGTCGATGATGCCTTGCGTGGGGGTGGGAAAGGCCATGATCAGTCGACTCAGTGCCGTGCCGGTCAGCTGTTGGTCGATGATCAGTGTCAAGACGTTGATCAGGTCAGGCGCATCCAAGCCATAAATGGCCGCACCCACCAATTGGTTATGGGTATTGAGCACAGCCGTCAGTTCGGCCGTCGTTTCGTTTTGGTATTCGAACGCGAGCAATTGGCCGAACGGAATGGTTTGGGTGTGGTAGTCGCTGGGGTGAGCGGCCGCCTGGTCCGTGGTTACGCCGACCTGGGCTAAGCGGGGCAGGGCAAACAGCACGCTCGGGATGGCCGGGTAGCTAATGGGCGCTGTGTCACCGAGAATTTGGCCAGCGATGTAGTTGGATTCGAAGGTGGCCGTCGGGGTCAATTTCGGTTGGAGCTTGGCCACCACGTCGCCACTGGCGTAGATGTTAGCGCCGTTGGCTCGTAAATGGTCGTCGACCACGATACCGAAGTGGTTGGTGTGGATGCCGGCATTTTCCAGGCCCAGGTGGGTCACGTTGGCTTCGCGACCGGTGGCGTCGACCACGTAATTGGTGTCAACGCTAAGGCCGCTGGTCGTGGTGACCTGGTAGCCGTCCGTGGTCACATCCACGGCCAGGGCGGTCTCGCCGAAGTAGAAGGTGGCGCCGTCGTTTTCCATTTGGGTGATCAATTTACCGACGTGTTGGGCGTCAAAGCCGCGCGCGGCCCGGTCGCCGTGTTCCAGAATCGTGACCTGGCTGCCCAGTGCCATGACAAATGAAGCAAATTCCAGCGTGATAATGCCGGCGCCGATGAAGGTGATGTGCTGCGGCAGTTCGGGCAGGTCCAAGAACTCACGGCTGTCGTGGAGAAATTCCTTGCCGACGATACCTAAGCGTTTGGACCGTTGCCCAGTGCCTAAGACGATGTTAGTCGCTTGAATGACCTGCTTGCCCACCTGAATCAAATGGTCGCCCATCAAAATGGCGCTACCTTGAATGACGTCGATGCCCAGTTGGTCGAACATGCCGGCCATTTGGGTCGGTAACGGATCGATGACCTGGTGCTTGTAGGCCATGAATTGTTGCCAATCCACGTGGGCCGTGGTGTCGACGCCGACCGTGCTGTAACGGCGTAAGCGGGCCAGCAGTTCGGCCGGGCCGTCCAACAGGATCTTGGCGTCACAGCCGTAGTTGGTGCAGGTGCCACCGAGCAGGTCCTTTTCGATGATAACGACGGACTTGCCGGCTTGTTTCAAGGTGACAGCGGCGTGCCAGTTGGCGTGACCACTCCCGATAAAAGCAACATCATATTCTTGAGTCATATAAGTTAGAGAACCTCTTTCTAAAATTAAGTCGTGAACGATTGGTTTAACGAACGCAAAATGACTAGGGTAACAAACGTTGGAGTTGGGTGATGAGCTGTTGGTTGAGCTGCAGGGCCGTTTGGTAGTCGTGCTGATTGAACGGTTGGCGCGCCACGTAGGCTTTTACAGCCGCAAAAATCTCAGGCTTTTGTTGCAGGGCCCGGGGGGTCAGGCAAATGATCAACTGCCGCCGGTCACTCAGGAGCGCTTCACGCGTCAACCACCCGTTGAGTTCCATGCGTTTCAGCAAAGGCGTCAGGGTGTTGCTACCAAAGTCCAACCGATCACCCAACTCATGCAGGGGCAATCGATCATTTTCCCACAGAACTAGCAAAACGAGGTACTGGGGATACGTGAGCGAAAACGGCTGAAGTGCTTGCTGATACAGTTTGATCAACAAGCGGCTGGCGTGGTAAGTTGAGAAGCAAAGTTGATTTGCCAAGGTTAAGTCGTCTTCTGTCAAAATGTCATGCCTCCAATTGAATTGTGTACGATGAAATTTACTATAGTCGAATTTATCCCACCTGTCAACTATATTCGGGCGAGATTGTGAAAATTAATTATCACGTTGTTCGGTTGTAACCGAACCCGAATGCCAGTAGAATAGACTTATTGAGATTTTTAAATTGGCTCAAAAAATGATTAAAAATTTTTTCGAGTGGGGGAGTAATCCCCGAAATAACTCGGATTTTTGCCACTTCGGGGTGGCAGTGACACGTGCTTACCGGCGTGGTAAATGGCAAGCAAGTGTGGCGGTATGCTGACCAAGGCCGGCACACGAACAACCCGAAAAAAGTTAGTGAAAAAATGACTAAGGAGCGACTCGATGGATCTGACGGCAGCGCAACACGTTTTAAAACAGGTCTTTGGCTATGATGCATTTCGACCAGGGCAACAGGCAGTAATCGAACACGTCTTGGCCGGGGAGAACAGTCTGGCCATCATGCCCACGGGTGGCGGTAAGTCCCTGTGTTACCAAATCCCCGCGATGCTCTTTGACGGCATTACGGTGGTCGTGTCGCCTCTGATTTCCTTAATGAAGGATCAGGTCGACGCGTTAAACGATAGTGGGATTCCCGCGACCTTCATCAATAGTTCGCTGGAATGGCCGGACATTCAAGAACGGCTGGCCGCTCTGCACAACGGTGAATATAAATTACTCTATATTGCGCCTGAGCGGTTGGATTCGGCTGCCTTTATCCAGTCCTTGGCAAGCCTGCCCATCGACTTGCTGGCGGTCGACGAGGCCCACTGTATTTCGCAATGGGGCCACGACTTTCGGCCCAGCTACCTGGCGTTGAGTACCGCCATTGAGCAGTTGCCGACGCACCCCCAGGTGTTGGCGTTGACGGCGACGGCCACGGAACAGGTGGCGACCGATATTCGCCAACAGCTGCGAATCGACGCGGCCAACGAGGTCAATACCGGCTTTGCGCGCGACAATTTGAACTTAACGGTGGTCAAGGACCAGGATACCGACCGCTACATTTTGGATTACCTCAAGGTCAACGCGGGCGAGGCGGGCATCATTTACGCCAGTACCCGCAAGGAAGTTGACCGGGTCACCAAATTGCTGCAGCGCCACCACATCGACGTGGCCCCGTACCACGCGGGATTGGCGGAAGAGGTGCGGCGGCAAAATCAAGAAGACTTCTTATATGATCGGGTCCAGGTCATGGTGGCGACCAACGCGTTTGGGATGGGCATCGACAAGAGCAACGTGCGCTTCGTGATCCACGCCCAAGTGCCCGGTACACTGGAAGCATACTACCAAGAAGCCGGTCGGGCGGGGCGAGACGGCCTACCTAGTGAGGCCATTTTGCTTTACCGCGCGTCTGACTTGCAAATTCAGCGGTTCTTTATCGACCAATCCGAAATGGATGAGGAACACCGCCAGCGCGCCTACCGAAAATTGCAGGTCATGAACCGCTACGCCAATACGCAGGGGTGTCTGCAGCAATTTATTCTCCATTACTTTGGGGAGGAGTCGGCGCCGTGTGGCCGTTGTAGCAACTGCCTGGATGACCGCGAAGCTCAAGACGTGACCACCGATGCGCAGAAAATCTTGTCCTGTGTGATTCGCTTGCGGTCGCGGTACGGCAAGGCCGTGGTCGCCCAAGTGCTGACGGGCGCGCACAACCAGCGCGTCTTGGAACAACATCTCGACGACGTGGCGACCTACGGCATCATGCGTGGTCAGCGCCAAAAGGCCGTGGGTGAGCTGATCGATTTCTTGACGGCGGCTGGTTACCTGGCGAGCGTGGGCGGCCAATACCCCACGCTCAAGGTCACGGCGGCTGGCGGGGCAGTCCTGAAGGGCGAGACTCAGGTCTTCCGCAAGATGGCCCGGCAAGTGAAACGCCTGGCCCCCGAAGACGACGAACTCTTCGAGCAGCTGCGCGCATTGCGGCGTAGCCTGGCCGAAGCTATCGGCAAGCCACCGTTCGTCATTTTCTCGGACAGAACCCTGCACGCCATTTGTGAAGCCCTCCCCGTCGATGATCAAGCTTTCCTCGACGTGAAGGGCGTCGGCCAGAGCAAATTGGATAAGTACGGCGAAGACTTCATGGCCATTATTCGGGAGTTTGTGGCGAATAAGGGGCAGGATGCGGGCGAGTCGGCGAGTTAATAGCTATAAAACAAAAGGGCTTCAACGCCTAACCGCTCAGTGCGGTAGGACGTTGAAGCCCTTTTATTCAGAATTGCTTACTTAACCTTGATCCGGAACATGTTCCAGGACAAGGGTTGTAACGTGGTCTTGAGAACGTTGTCGTCCAATGTGACCTGTTTGTTGGGTTGAATTGCCATTTGTTGATCTTCGTTGGTCTGCTTGATGTCGTAGCCATAGAATTGTGTGGCTTCGATGATGCTATCAGCCTGTAAATCGCGTAGATCAGTGGTGAAGTCCATGGCATCTTCGCCTTTGTTTTCGGCAAAGACCACGACTTCAGAGGCATCTTGGTTGTAAACGGCCAGGCTATCGAGGTAAGGTACATCCTTGAAGTCCTTGCTGTCGTAAGTGTCAGCCGTTTGCTTTGGTGTCAGCGCAATGCCCCGACCGTACTTGGAGACCTGCATGAACGGGAAGAAGATGGATTGTAGCCAGATGCCTTGGTCATCGGTCATGATTGGTGCGATGACGTTGACCAATTGTGCCAGGCAGGCGATCTTAACACGGTCGGCGTGCTTGAGCAAGGTAATCAGCATGGTCCCAACCATCAAGGCGTCTTCAAAGTTGTAGTGGTCTTCCAGCAAGTGGGGGGCGTTTTGCCATGGGGCGGTTTCGTCGTCTTGCTGATTAGAGTGGTACCAGACATTCCATTCGTCTAGCGCAAGATTGATGGTCTTTTCACTGTGTTTACGTGCTTTAACAGCGTCACAGACCGCAACAATACCACTAATAAATTCATCAAAATCAATGGACTTTGCTAAGAAATTGTGAAGGTCATTTTCCTTATTATCGTAGTAACGGTGAAGAGAGAGATAATCGACATCATCATAAGTATGGTCGAGAACGGTTTCTTCCCAGCTACCGAATGTTGCCATTTCACGGGTTGAGCTACCACTAACAACTAAATCGATATCGGGATCGACTAGACGCATGACTTTAGCAGTTTCATGGGCTAAACGACCATACTCTTCAGCAGTTTTGTGACCAATTTGCCAGTCGCCGTCCATTTCGTTGCCCAGGCACCAGGTTTTGATATTGAATGGCTTTTCGGCGCCGTTCTTTTTCCGCAGGTCACTCCAGTAAGTGCCGCCGGGAAAGTTGCAGTATTCAATTAAGTTGCGAGCGGCATCAATGCCTCGGCTACCTAAATTGACTGCCATATCGGGACGAGTACCCGTCTGATCGGCCCACTTCATAAATTCATGCAGGCCAAATTGGTTGGTTTCAATGCTGCGCCAAGCCAAGTCTAGACGAGTTGGACGGTCTTCCTTTGGGCCGACGCTATCTTCCCAGTTGAAGCCGGAAACGAAATTACCACCAGGGTAGCGAATCAAATCAATATTTAAGTCCTTGACGGCTTTGACAACATCCTGACGGAAGCCATTTTTATCTGACTTAGGATTACCAGGATTGTAAAGGCCATCATAGACAGCACGGCCTAAATGTTCAATTAGAGCACTATAAACACGGTCATCAATTTTAGAAATTTGATTATCGAGATCAACAGTTAAGTTTCCTTGCATGAAATAACCTCCTGATTGTATGTAAGTTGCTAACACTAATATTATTCGTAATTATGTGGCACTGGCTTGCCGAAGTTTGGCGTTCCGTCATCATTCCAAGTGAATGGTTGAACCATGGTGTGACGGTTTGGATCGTACAATGGGTCACCCTTGATGTCGGTGTAGTTCCGGCAGTGGTAAACTAAGATATCGGTCTTGTCATCTTCGGCGACGGTGAATGAGTTGTGACCGGGACCGTATTGGTGAATTGGCATGTTGCTTTGGAAGACAGGGGTCTTGGACTTGGACCAGTTAGAAGCATCCAAGAGATCGGCGTCTTCTGGTACGGTCAACATTCCCATGGCGTAGTTTTCGTCGGTAGCGCTTGCAGAATAGGTCAAGAAGAAACGACCGTTGCGGTGAAGCACTGCGGGACCTTCGTTGACCCAGAAGATCTTGGTTTCCCAATCGTATTCCGGCTTCGTTAACATCACTGGCTTGGTCTTCAACGTCCATGGATTTGCCATTTCAGCGATGTAGATGTTGGAATTACCCTTGATGGCAGGATCTTTTTGGGCCCAGACGTAGTACAACTTGTTTTGGGCTTCGAAGACCGTGGCATCCAAGGCGAAGGTATCCAGTGGTGTTTCGATTTGACCATGTTCGATCCAGTCGGCTTCGTCACGCATTGGGTCTGGGTTGTCACATTCGATGCAGTACATCCGGTGTTGGAACATGCCGTTGTGATCAAATTCCTTGGTGTGAGAAGCAGCGAAGTAGATGAACCATTTGCCGTCGATGTAGTGTAATTCAGGGGCCCAAATCAATTGGCTCATGGCACCGCTACCATCTGGGTGTTTACGCCAGATAGTCCGGGGTGCGGCGTTGGCTAAACCGTTCAAAGTTTTGGCCCGGCGAATTTCGATTAGGTTGTAAGCTGGAACAGAAGCAGTGAAGTAGTAGTAACCATCCGTGTGCTTGTAAATGTATGGGTCGGCCCGTTGGACAATCAATGGGTTGACGTAATCTTGTGCTTGTACCATAGGATCGATATGCTCCTTTTTAATATTTGTAAGTACCTTAAGAAAATACATTTCAAATAAGTGCTAATAAATACGTACAATTGAAATATACAACCGTATGAAAACGCTGTCAACCCTTTTGAGGGTCCATAGTATATTTCTAGAAGTGATGTAAAAAGTTTGTCTGATCAAAATCCATTCGAGTAGAATCCTAGATAGACCGGCAAGTTAGAAATTCGGCACGATACATCCTAATAAATTTTAAAAGTATTGAATTTATCAATGTTTTTGTGCAGGTTTGACAAAGTTCATATCAGTTTTTGGTCACTATTTGCTTTAAATGAATGCGCTTTCACAATATACTAAATATAGATAAACTTGAAAGGAATGTTATACATAATGGCAGAAGTTAACCTAGAGCATATCTACAAGCAATATGATGGGGCAGAAAATTATTCTGTTACTGATTTTAATTTGGATGTTAAAGATAAAGAATTTATGGTTTTCGTTGGACCATCTGGTTGTGGGAAGTCGACGACCTTGCGAATGATTGCCGGTTTGGAAGATATTACTAAGGGTAAGCTGGTCATCAATGGTAAAGTTGCTAATAATTTGGCACCAAAAGACCGGGATATTGCTATGGTCTTCCAAAACTACGCTTTGTATCCTCATATGACCGTGTACGGAAACATGGCCTTCGGGTTAAAGATTCAAAAGAAAGCAAAGGAAGATATTGATAAGCGCGTTAAACATGCTGCGGATATCTTAGGTTTGACGGAATACTTGGACCGTAAGCCAGCTGCGCTTTCTGGTGGTCAACGTCAACGTGTTGCGTTAGGTCGGGCTATTGTCCGTGATGCACCCGTATTTTTGATGGATGAACCTTTGTCAAACTTGGATGCTAAGTTACGGATTTCAATGCGGGCACAAATCGCTAAGCTGCATCAGGATCTTGGGACGACTACGATTTATGTCACTCATGATCAAACGGAAGCAATGACTATGGCAGATCGGATTGTTGTTATGCGTGATGGGAAAGTTCAACAAGTTGGTACACCATCCGAAGTATACGACAAGCCTGTAAATGCGTTTGTTGCTGGATTCATTGGTGCTCCAGCCATGAACTTCTTTAACGTCACGTTGCATGATGGTATCGTGACTGATGAAAAGGATGAATTACATCTTCGTGTTCCAGAAGGTCGTCTGAAGAATTTGGTTAAGCATGGTTACAATGGGAAAAAGTTAATTTTAGGTGTTCGTCCCGAAGATATCCATACAGAAAATGCGTTCTTGGAGGCATTCCCTGAAAATGAGGTTGATGCTGAAATTATCGTTTCTGAATTATTAGGAGCTGACTCACAACTTTACAGTAAGGTTGGGAATACTGAATTTGTTTCTAAAGTAAATGCACGTGACTTTGAAAAGCCAGGTGCTAGCGTCAAGATGGGCTTTGATTTGAACAAGGCACATTACTTCGATCCTGAGACTGAAGTTTCTGTAGATTACATGGAATAGATAATAAGATTAACTAAAAATAGGACTCCCGCTAAGGAGTCCTATTTTTAGTCATTGAAAGGTCAACAAGTAACAAAAGAGTAAGTCGTCCATATTTCTTAGATTAAACCCAGTTGTCTCTTGAAATTTCTTAATGCGGTATTGGAGTGTATTTCGGTGTAGAAACATTTTTTTAGCTGTGATACTGATATTTCCACCATTTTGATAAAGGATGGTGACCGTCTTTTTAGCATCAGGCATGTTGAAAAGTTCCGAATGACTCTTTAGAATAAGTGGATCCTGGCTCAGTTGCTTCTCGAAGTAATACTTTAAGATGCTATTTGAGATGGAGAAGATGCGTTCACTGGTGTTTTGCTGTAACTGGAACTTGAATAGTTTCCGTTCATGAGAAAATAGTTGCTCAATGGTGTCATCGTTTTGCCAGTACTGACCAATATATAACTTGGATGTGCAGTAGAAATCACTGTCCAGAGCCTGGCTAACACCCAAAAAATTTTCGTTATCATACATTTTGTCCTTCAAGGCTTCAATAACAATGGCCTCGTGGTTGTTAACCAGAAAGGTATCGACGAAAGGTTGCTTAAACATAGTCCTAAATGCACGTAACCAGTTATTAACAGGCATTGTGCTGTCATGACTAATTAAATTGATTTGGATAATTCGGACTCTTGATTCTGTTGCTTGTTTTTGAGAGCATTTCTCGCCTAAAAATAGCCGTCTGAACCAAGTATGATCATTTGCAGAATTCACGTTCTGCAGAGGCGTTTCATCAATTATGAGATTTAAAAGGGCCCTTTCTCGAGAAGAAAGGCTTTTCCGAGGGAGAGTTAACCACTTTGAGTCAATGGGAAAACTTAAGGAATTTTCGTCAGATGTAGGTGTATCTTTAAGCTCGGCATTCGGGAAAATACTGAGCAACTTATTAATTTCCATGCTATGCTTATTCCCCTTAGTATGATGATCCATTTATTTTAAGTACAATTAAATATTAACGCAAAGGGTTCTTGCAAAACTAGTCGGAATGACAAATTTTGCAAGAACCCATTTGGTGTCTTACGGTGTGGTAGATCACTTATTCGTGTTTACCTGTAGAGTAACGACGCTCATTGGTGGAATTTGAGCCTTCAACTGGTGGGGTTGGAAACTCGTCGTGGAGAATTCTTCTGATTTGACTTCATCTGGATGCTCGAAGTCATTGTGATCATCCATTCGTAATCCACGAAGCACGGTACCACTCACAGATTTAATCGCTGTATCTACGTCTACGGTGATGTCGTCGGGAGCACTTAATCCAAAATTACATAGTGAAATGAAATAGCCATCAGCGTTTTTGGAGACTGAAGCACTGGTTGTATCTGAAAGGTTATCAAAAGTGTCCATGGCGATTGCCTCTTGGTGTTTGGTAAACATTTTGAACACATAGTAGGTTGGCGTTTTAACCAACTTAGTACCATCCGTGAGTAACATAGCTTGTAGGACATTTACCATTTGGGCAATATTTGCCATTTGTACGCGGTCAACATGTTTTTGGAAAATGTGTAACGTGATTGCCGCAATCATTGCATCACGAATCGTATTTTGTTGATATAGAAAGGCAGGATTCGTATCTTTTTCGGCACGTAACCAAGAACCCCACTCGTCGACGATTAAGCCAATCCGTTTTTGAGGATCATACTTATCCATGATGGTACTGTGCTTGGTAATAAGTTCATCCATCTTTTGAGCACTCTTAATTAATGAGAACCATTCACTTTCAGGGAAGTCCAGCGCAGGGCGCTTATCCTCCCAAGCAGAGGCTAGTGCATAATGGTGAAGGCTAATACCGTCCATATATGGTGCAGCATTCTTCATCAGGACATCCATCCAGTGATAGTCATCCACGTTAGGGCCAGAAGCAATCTTATAGATAGGCGTATCAGCGTCGTAGGAGTTAATGAAGGTCTGATACTGGCGGTAGAGATCAGCGTAGTATTCGGGGCGCATATTACCGCCACCTCCCCAGCTTTCATTACCTACACCAAAGAATTTAACTTGCCAAGGATCCTTGTGCCCATTAGCAGTACGTAAGTCAGCCATTGGAGACGTGCCATTAAAAGTCATGTATTCAACCCACTCCGACATCTCCTGAACAGTTCCACTGCCAAGATTACCGTTGATATAGGCATCCGCACCAAGTTGTTTTAGGAGTTCAAAGTATTCGTGAGTTCCAAAATGATTATTTTCAACGACACTTCCCCAACTAGTGTTTACGATTCTTTTTCGTGTACTGGCAGGTCCAATGCCATCTGTCCAGTGATAGGTATCAGCAAAACATCCACCAGGCCAACGAAGGACAGGGACGTTAATTGCACGTAAAGCACTGACCACATCGTTGCGAATGCCATTTGTATTGGGAATATCAGAGTCTGGACCCACCCAAAGGCCATCGTAAATCCCGTGACCGAGGTGTTCAGAAAATTGACCGTAAATGTATTTGCTGATTTTGCCGCGTTCTCTTTGCGAATCGATTGAAATATAAGACAAACTATTACCTCCATGAAAAAATATAGAAGAAACATGAATGTGTCTCGGTGAAATGTTTTTTGTTCGGATAACATTATTTACTTGAACAATACATCTGAACAAATATTACCCTATAAAACGCTTTCAATCAAGCGGCAATGTTATCTGAAATATTTAAGTCTAGGTAGTACGATTGAGCGTGCCTAAGAGGTGGGGGATCGGCTAAGTCTAGCTGGTGACGCAGTTGGAATTAATAATGCATGCGGAGCAATTGCTAATGATTGTATCAAAAAAGCATTAAACAAGAATAGAGCCAGTTGATTTTTTTAAGATTGAGGATTTTATAGTACAATGTGAGTCGCTTTTAGTCATAATGAAGAATATGTCTTCTTCATTACGAAAGAAAAGAGATGATATTCAGATGATAAATTAAAGAAAAAAAGGGAAAAAATCAAAATTGTTCCGTATAACTATTGTAATCGCTTACAATTTATGCTAAATTTGTACGTGGATAAGGCAAGGGAGTTAGATAGATAATTAGGAATATGAAAGTATTGCTAGTTGTTCTAAACCCAGGAGTTGCTGGGGCTAACTTATTGCTGAATCGTTTGTTCATTGAACAGACTAGTGAGGATAATTGCAGTTAATCTATTGAACGTTAATGCGCAGGCGATCACTGGATTAGGTGTGATGACTATCATACCTTGTGATTTTATTCTCAATGAGTTGACTAGTGTTCAATGGCTGTATAGATGAAAGGGGGTCCTTCAATCGAGTATAGCAGTTCAAAAGTTCTAATATGGTAGTGGCATTGCGTAAAGTACGGTCATTATTCTAAGTACATAATAAAGAGTTGGAGTATCTCATATCATTTAGGGGTTAGTAGATACTTGGATTCGAGAGCGAAACCACTATCATTAAGTACGGTATTGGAATTAACTACTAATCATAGAGGTGTAAATCATGAAACATGGCTTAATTAAAAAGCTTGGTGTTGTCGCTGCGATTGCTGCAGCCGGACTTAGTTTAGCTGCATGTGGGAGTAACAGTAAGTCGAGTAGTAGTTCTTCAGGGAAGACAACGACTATTACTTTCTGGAATGGGTTCACATCAACCGATGGTGACGTCCTAAAGCAGATTGTTAAAGATTATAACAAGACAAATAAGGATCACGTTAAGGTTAAGATGGACATCATGACTTGGGATAACTTCAATCAGAAGTTACCAACGGCCATCACAGCTAAAAAGGCACCTGACTTTGTCGCTATGAATTATGGTGACATGGCTTCCTACGTTTCTAACGGAACAATGAAGGAAATGGGTGACTTCTACAACCAAAGTGGCGTTGACAAGTCAAACTTCCAGTCAACTGCACGGAACTTAGGGGTTATCAATGGTAAGACTTACTTCATTCCTATGCAAGTGCAAGGTATGTATCTCTACTGGAACAAGAAACTCTTCAAGAAGGCCGGTTTGAATCCTAACAACCCACCTAAGACTTGGGCAGAATTAGCAACTGATGCTAAGAAGATTTCTAAGTTAGGGAACAACACCCAAGGGTTTGCAATGCCTAAGGATGGTAGCGCTATCATGTACAACTTGTTACAGGATAACGGTGCTAAGTTAATGAACAGTAGCGAAAAGAAGTCTGCTTTGAATTCTGCAGCTACTAAGAAGAGTTTTGATTACCTGCAACAATTAATCAACAAAGATGGCGTTGGTCCTAAGAACATTTCTGGTGCCGAAGCTGATAACTTAATGCTTGCCGGTTCTCTTGGGATTTACATCAACGGTCCTTGGTTAAACTCTGGTTTGAAGAAGAACAAGATTGATTATGGTATCAATACCTTGGTTCAAGCTAAGCAAGGAGACCAGAAGGCTATCTTGGATGGTGTTGGGTTTGGTATTCCAACCAGCACTAGCGATGACAAGACTAAAGCTATTTACTCATTCGTCAAGTACTGGAACACGACTAAGATTGGTAAGAAGTGGAGCCTTGAAAACAAGTGTGCACCATACCTGAAGTCTGTCGCAGCTAACAAGGATATCAAGGCTGATAAACTTGTCTCTACGATGTACAAGCAAATTGGGTATGCTAAGCCATACTACCCAGGTAACAAGAACATGAGTAACATCACGACTAACGTGATTAACCCATCTATTGAAAAAGTTTTAGCTGGGAACAATACTACGAGTGTGATGAAGTCTGCATCTAAGCAAATTGATAGTACATTAAGTGGTAATTAGTTTGTAAGCTAGTTAATGTGAATCATAAAAAAACAGATGTTAATTTCAATCTCGGTTGGAATTAGCATCTGTTTTATAAAGGAGTCGAGTTAAATGGAAGAGATCGATACATCAGTTAACAAAAAACGTTCGTTCTTCCGATTCTGGAATCAACCGAAGCATGCTGCCTACTTATTTATGGCACCATCTATTATCATCCTGCTATTCTTCATGGTGATTCCTTTGGTCGGGACCCTGGGTCTCAGTTTCTTTGACATTAATATTTTCTTCACGGGAACAAAGTTTGTTGGTTTGGATAATTTTATTCAATTCTTCCATGATCAACGGGCGATTAACTCTATGTGGCATACGGTATACTTCACGCTTCTGGAAACACCTACACAGGTTATTGTGGGGACTATTGCTGCCGCTGCACTGTCACGGACAACCTTATTCAATCGCTTTTCTCGGTCCGTATTTTATGTGCCAGTTATCTGCTCTTTGACAACTAGTGGGATCATCTTCTCAATGTTGCTCGATCCTAACATTGGTTGGATTCCTTATGTGTTACACCAATTTGGCATGAGCACACCTCAATTCTTCCGTGACGCCTCGTTGGCAATGCCTTCAATCGCTGTCATGACGGTTTGGAAGAACTTCGGTGTTACGATGACGATCATGTTGACAGCCATCCAAGCAATTTCGCCTAGTCTGTATGAATCAGCTGAAATGGATGGGGCCAATAAGAAACAACAATTCTTCCATGTTACGATTCCACAAATCATTCCTTCATTAGGTTTTTGTGTGATGACTAACTTGATTGGGTCAATGCAAGTCTTTGACCAAATCTATGTAACTACTGCTGGTGGACCAGAATTTAAGACTGAATCAGCTGTTCAGTACATTTATAGTCGAGGATTTTCTGCGCCATATCAATTGGGTTATGCGTCATCCGTTGCAACTATTTTATTTGTGATTATCGCGGTTCTTTCTATTTCCGCTAACTTGTACATGAGTCATAAGGAAAAGCAAATGCGGTAAACCCCAATTTGACTAAAAAGTCCTTTATGGTAGGCGACTTTAAATTTATTTGGTCCGTAGAGGACGCGAAAGGAATGAATCTGTATGGAAGCACGAACAGCTAGTACGACTGAGCTGGTTGACTCTGGTAAGAAGAGTAACTACCATCGGAGTCGGTTAATCAAGTCAATCATTTTCAAAATTGTTATGTCATTGTTGATTTTAATTGTTGTCTTTCCGTTCTTATGGTTACTGTTATCCTCATTCAAATATGAAAAGGATATTATTACCTATCCACCGCACATCTTTGCTGGAAAGTATACGTTCCAAAACTACATCAAAGTTTGGGATACTATCCCTCTGTTAGGGTATGTCAAGAACACCGTTGTCTTTGCTGGGGCAACTATGATTATTTCCCTGGTCTTAGACTCAATGACGGGGTATGCATTAGCACGAATGGAATTCAAAGGTAAGACGATGTTTTACTACTTCGTCATGGTTACTATGATGATTCCATTCATGGTTTACATGATTCCTCTGTTTATCGAAATGAACAAGATGAACTTGTTGGATACCTATACTGGGTTGATTATTCCGCGGGCAACGACCGCATTTGGGATTTTCATGATGCGTTCTAATTTCGTTGGGTTACCACGAGATCTAGACGAGGCCGCTCGACTAGATGGATTGAATGAGTGGCGGATCTTCACCAAGATTATGCTACCATTGTCCAAGCCAACTTTGATGGCACTAGCGGTCTTCACTTTGACCAACAACTGGAACGACTTGCTGTATCCATTGATTTTGACGACGACTTCTAGCATGCGGACGTTACCAGCCGGGTTAGCACTCTTTACGGGTCAACATATTTCATTCTATGGTCCTGTTATGGCTGGTGCCGTTATTTCTATGTTGCCATTATTCATCATTTACATCTTCGCTCAAAAGTACTTTGTTCAAGGTTCAGCAATGTCTGGTATGAAGGAATAGTTTCAATATAGATAAGGAGGAAAGCTACGCATGTCACGGATTTTTAACAGCCGGCTATATTTGGGCTTGATACCGCTGACAAACTATCTGATTCTTGGGGTATTTGCAACGATGGGGTTTGCGACGGTTTTCTTTGCCTATCCAATCATTAGTGCATGTATTACCACTGCAATTCGGATCTATGGTCAGGGTAATGAAACGATTTTGAGAAAGTTTTTTGAAGAATTGAAACGTCACTTTTGGACAAAATTGGGAATTGGGTTGGTCACTTCAACAATGGCCATTCTATTCTACTATGTCTACATGAAGGCGTTTACGCGGGTAATTGTGCCAATTCGTGTAAGTCTGGTCATCTCATTATTTCTGTTTGTTGCAGCGTTGTTTTACATGGTACTTGAGGAATATTCGATGAGAGATGAATTTCATTTTAGTCGATTCTTTCAGAATGCGATGATTGATATCGTAATTGAATTACCGATGACCTTAGCATTTGCGGCAATCATGTTCATTATGATTTTATGTGCGATGGTTTTCCCAGTCACTATTTTCTTCAGCTTAACTTTTTTGAACTTTATCTTCGCCTCTTTCTATCATAAGAGGTTAAATACAAAACTTTCGAGGTTTTAGTCTATATGGCAAAATTAAATTTGTACAATGAACAACGATTTGATGTTCGTCCGCGTATGTTTGGCTCTTTCCTAGAGCATATGGGAACAGTCATCTATACTGGAATTTATGAACCGGGACATCCTTCAGCAACTCCTGAGGGATTTCGCGGGGATGTACTGCAATTAGTGCGTGACCTTGGCGTGAAAACCTTACGTTATCCCGGCGGAAACTACACGTCCAGCTATCACTGGGAAGATACAATTGGTGATAAGACGACGCGGCCTAAGCGAATGAATATCGCTTGGCAATCGTTAGAAACGAATCAGTTTGGTTTGGATGAATTCTTCCAATGGATTCAACAAGCGAAGGTGGATAACCCGATTTTAACGGTCAATTTAGGTACTCGCGGTATTGATGATGCTCTTCACGAATTAGAATACGTGAATGGCAAATATGATACCGATTGGGCTAACTTGAGACGGCAGAATGGACATGCAGCTCCCTACGGTGTTAAGTATTGGTGCCTAGGTAATGAATTGGACGGTCCTTGGCAGGTGGCAAGCAAGACGCCAGAAGAATATGGCCTACTTGCAAACGAGACTGCCAAGGCGATGAAACTGATGGACCCAGATATTGAAACCATTCTGGTTGGAAGTTCAACGCCCCGGCTTGATACGTATCCTTCATGGGATTTCAAAGTTTTGATGGCTGCGTATGACAATGTTGATTACATCGCGATGCATGATTATATCGATCGTGATCAATCTGAAAACTTAGACCAAGAGTCTTTGCGTGCGTCTGACGACCTACCAACGTATTTGGCGCGGTCGCTTGAGTTCGACAAGCAGATTGAAGAGGTTGAAACAATTGCTGATGCGGTGAAGGCACTGAAACATAGTGATAAGACTATGAAGATTTCGTTTGACGAATGGAATGTTCATCATTTCTCGCAAAAGAAATCACAGCCTTGGAGTGAGCACAACCCTGTGGATTGGTGCTACTTCAATTTGGCCGATACGTTACTGTTTGGTTCAATGGCGTTGGCAATTCTTAGACACGGTGATCGGGTCAAACTTTCGTGTCAAGCCTTATTGGTTAATACGATTCCATTGATTTTGACCGATGAAGGTGGTAACGCCTGGGCTAATCCGACTTATTATGTTTTGCAATCGATCTTACGTAACTTATCAGGGACGTCGAGTGTCGTGAAAACAGCAATGGTGGATGGCAAGCGTTATTCAACAGAGCGGTATCAAAATGTTTCAAGCGTGGATCAAGTTGTGATGGATACGGGTTCTGCGTTTGTTGTATTTGCGGTAAATCGAGAAAACGAGAGTCAAACTTTCTCAATTGATTTTCCAAACGTAATAAAAGATGGTCATATGGAACACATCGTAGGTAAATTAGAGGATATGAACACACGTGAGCATCCCGAGACACTAACGCTTCAATCGTGTGAGACTACTATCAATAGTGGCAGTAGCTCACAAAATGTTACATTATCGGGATATTCATGGAATGTCGTAACCTTTAATTACTAGACGGTACCTGGTGATTCCACCTGATGATCTGATGTTCACTAAAGCGGCAGTGAGAGTTGAAATTGAAGGCAAATTTAAGCAGTACGTGAGCGTTTAATGTACTGATTGTATTTTGAATCATCTGTCACTTAAGGAATGAGAAGAGATAGTGTCCTCAAGACTTGAGGGAACTATCTCTTTTTGGATAGAAGATTATGGACACCACTTTTTGGGTTAACGATCGGGTTAAAGCGTGAGACAAAAGAGTTGTCTAATAAATATATTTATTTCATAATTTATTTGTAAACAAGATCGAAAACCGGTAAAATGGGACCATTGATGAGGTGCTAACATGGAGAACAAATATCAAAAAGTCAAAGATGGCTTAAAAGAAGATATCATCTCGGGAAAATATCAGGTGGATGAGAAGTTGCCTACTGAGTCCGAGTTAATGAAACAGTATGCGGTCAGTCGCTATACGGTTCGTCGTGCAGTGGGGGACCTAGAAAGTGATCATTTTATTTATCGCATTCAAGGTGGTGGGATGTTTGTACAGGATTGGCATAAGGACTGGTCTACGCCAACCGATACCAAACTGATTGGTGTTATTACTACCCACATTGCGGATTATATTTTTCCTAATATTATCTCGGGAATTGATCAAGTATTATCTAAAGCGGGCTACTCTATCCTTATCAGTAACACGCACAATACGCATGATAAGGAACGTAAAAGCCTAATTAATATGTTGGATAGTAAGGTTGCGGGATTGATTATCGAGCCAACTCAAAGTGCTTTACCCAACCCCAATGAAGACTTGTATCAGGAAATTAAAGACGATGAATTGCCGACGTTATTTATTAACGCGCATTATCCGCGGTTAGACTTCCCGTATGTAGATACAGATGATTTGGGTGCAGAGCAACGCATGATGCAGTATTTATTCGATTTAGGACATCGGAGTATCTTAGGGATCTTTCAAGTTGATGATATTCAGGGTGTCTACCGGATGAATGGGTTTGTTCGTGCCTATCAGGAGCATCCAGAATATTCTTATTTGAGTAATATCATCATGTATCAATCAAAGGAATCAGCTGATAAAATCTATGAACGAATCAACGGTTACTTACAACAATCAGAGGCGCCAACCGCGATTGTTTGTTACAATGACCAGCTAGCGATTCGCGTGATTGATTATTTGAAGTCGAAGGGTATTCGAGTGCCTGAAGATATTTCAGTTACCGGATTCGACAATTATCAACTTGGTGAGTACTTTACGCCGTCGCTGACAACCATGAATCATGAGAAAGAACGTATGGGAGCCGACGCCGCTAAGGCAATTATCAAGCTGTTAAATCGTGAGGCAGTTGAAAACGTTACTTATCAACCTGATATTGTCAAGCGACATTCGGCTATCGAGTTAAAGAACCAATGAAGGGAGGGCCTGGTGTATTCCAGGCCTTTTTTGTGTTGGAGGTGACATTATTACAAACGAAATTTGACCGGATTTTGTATCTGGGATCCATAAAATGTAAAAAATTCTTAATGACCTGATGTGAAAACTAATGGATGAATTCGGAAGACTTACGAGAGTGTTCGACAATAGCACTCAGCTTACGAATGGTTTTTAAGCACAAGCCTGTAAATGAGCATTTTAAGGGTGAATTTAAGAGAGGTCCTACTGCAAAGACTATTTATCCGGATAACATTAAAAGAGGGTTGTTCCACGGAAAAATAATGGTTGCGGTTACATCGCTGTGGTGACAACAAATATGGTCTTATGAAGGCTGAAAAATAAAAACCAATTATTAACCGAAAAAATTGGAATATAATACGGACAAATGTGTAAAAGCTCTTGATTTGTACGAACAAAAATTGTACAATTCTTATGTTGAGTCATAAGTTATAGAGATTAATTGAGCTATGGAGGTTTATCGCATGAGTGCGGATAAGATTATTCAGGATGTTGAAAGCGGTAACATCTCGTTGGGGATCGAATTAGGGTCCACGCGGATCAAAGCCGTCTTAGTAACGCCCGACTTTAAAACGATTGCTTCCGGCAGTTACGTTTGGGAAAACGAATTGAAGAATGGCATTTGGACGTACAGTTTAGATAACGTCTGGGCCGGGATTCAAGCCAGTTACCAAGCCATGGCCGCGGAAGTCAAAGATAAATATGGCGTGGCCCTCACCAAGATTGGTTCCATTGGGGTCAGTGCGATGATGCACGGTTACATGGCCTTTGATGCCAACGACCAACTGCTGGTACCTTTCCGGACTTGGCGGAATAACATCACGGCAGAGGCCGCCGATGCGTTGACGGATTTGTTTGATTTCAACATTCCCCAACGTTGGAGCATCGCCCACCTGTACCAGGCCATCCTTAACCAAGAAGACCACGTCAAGGACGTCACGTTCTTCACGACGCTGGCCGGTTACGTTCACTGGCAATTGTCCGGCGAACGGGTCATCGGTATCGGCGATGCGTCCGGGATGTTCCCGATTGATAGCGACACCAAGGACTACAACGAAAACTTATTAGACAAGTTCCGTAACGTGAAGTCCGTGCGCCAATATCATTGGGACATCAAAGACATCTTGCCCAAGGTCCTCTTGGCTGGGCAATCAGCTGGTAAGTTGACGACCGACGGGGCCAAATTACTGGATCCCGCGGGCAACTTGACTGCTGGTAGCGTCATGGCGCCGCCAGAAGGGGATGCCGGGACCGGGATGGTCGGCACCAACGCCGTGCGTGAACGGACCGGGAACATTTCCGCTGGGACGTCAGCCTTCTCCATGGTGGTCTTGGACCAACCGATGAAGACCGTTCACCGCGACATTGATTTGGTCACGACGCCTACCGGATTACCCGTGGCCATGGTTCACACCAACAACTGTTCTTCCGACATCAACGCCTGGGTCAACCTGTTCAAGGAATTTGCCCAAACCATTGGCGTTGATCTGAAACCCGACGAATTGTACGGGGCACTCTTCAATAAGTCGACCGAAGGGGATGCCAATGCCGGGGGCCTGTTGAACTACAGCTACCTGTCCGGTGAAAACATCACCAAGATGACGGCTGGCCGGCCCCTGTTTGTGCGGACGCCGAACAGCAACTTCACTTTGGCCAACTTCGTGAAGACGCAGCTCTATGCCGCATTTGCCCCACTGAAGATTGGGATGGACATCCTGGCCAACGAAGAACACATCCATTTGGACTCCTTGATTGCCCAGGGTGGGTTGTTCCGGACGCCAAAAGTGGGCCAACAAGTCTTGGCCGATTCCTTGAACACGCCAATCACCGTCACCAACAATGCCGGCGAGGGTGGTCCTTGGGGGATGGCCGTCTTGGGCTTCTACGTCACCGATAAAGATGACCATGAAACCTTGGAAGACTTCTTGGATCACAAGGTCTTCGCCAATCCTGAAAGCACCACGCTCGCACCAGATCCCGCTGGCGTACAGGGCTCAAATGAATTTATCGCCAACTACAAGGCCGCCTTACCGGTTGAAGGCAGGGCCGTCGATGTCTTGGCTGACTAACACAGATTAAAAGGAGAAATAGCATGCTTGAAGATTTAAAACAAGAAGTTTACGAAGCGAACATGCGGTTACCAGAACTTGGCCTGGTTTCATTTACCTGGGGCAACGTTTCTGGGGTTGACCGGGAAAAGGGTCTGTACGTCATCAAGCCTTCTGGGGTTCCTTACGATGAGCTCAAGGCTAGCGACATGGTCGTCGTGAACTTGGCTGATGGTAAGGTCGTTGAAGGGGATTTGAACCCATCCAGCGATACGCCAACGCACACGTATTTGTACAATCATTTTCCAAAGATCGGTGGCATTGTCCACACCCACTCACCTTGGGCTGTGTCCTTCGCCGCAGCCAAGATGGATATCCCAGCCATGAACACCACCCACGCCGACACCTTCTACGGCGACGTGCCAGCTGCGGATGCCTTGACTAAGGAAGAAATCGAAGCCGACTACGAAGGCAACACGGGTAAGACCATCGTTAAGACCTTCAACGAACGCGGCATCGATTACGAAGCCGTTCCCGCTGCATTGGTCAGCCAACACGGGCCATTTTCCTGGGGCCCGACTCCCGACAAGGCCGTTTACAACGCCAAGGTGCTCGAAGTGGTTGCCGAAGAAGACTACCACACCTTGCAACTGACGCGGGCCAACCGGGAATTGCCACAATACCTGTTGGACAAGCATTACTTACGGAAGCACGGCGCCAACGCCTACTATGGCCAAAACAACGCCAAGTCCAAGGAACACGCTGCTCGCGAGTAGTCATTTAACCCTGTTAAAAATTAATTTAAAATCTCTCAAAGGAGTGTCACTTATGTTATCAGTACCAGATTATGAATTTTGGTTCGTTACCGGTTCCCAACACCTGTATGGTGAAGAACAATTGAAGTCCGTTGCCAAGGATGCCCAAGACATCGCCGACAAATTAAATGCCAGCGGCAAATTGCCTTACAAGGTGGTCTTCAAGGACGTCATGACGACCGCTGAAAGCATCACCAACTTCATGAAGGAAGTCAACTACAACGATAAGGTTGCCGGGGTTATTACCTGGATGCACACCTTCTCCCCAGCCAAGAACTGGATCCGTGGGACGGAATTATTGCAAAAGCCATTGTTGCACTTGGCAACCCAATACTTGAACAACATTCCTTATGCCGACATCGACTTTGATTACATGAACTTGAACCAAAGTGCTCACGGTGACCGCGAATATGCTTACATCAACGCCCGGTTACACAAGAACAACAAGATCGTTTACGGCTACTGGGGCGACGCTGACGTGCGAGAACAAATTGCCCGTTGGGAAGACGTTGCAGTTGCTTACAACGAAAGCTTCAAAGTCAAGGTTGCCCGCTTTGGCGATACCATGCGTAACGTGGCCGTCACTGAAGGTGACAAGGTTGAAGCCCAAATCAAGATGGGCTGGACCGTTGACTACTACGGTATCGGTGACCTGGTTCAAGAAATCAACAAGGTCGCAGACGCCGACATCGACAAGGAATACGCTGATCTGGAATCTCGCTACGAAATGGTTCAAGGCGACAACGATGCTGACAAATACAAGCACTCTGTTCGCGTACAATTGAAGCAATACCTCGGGATCAAGCGTTTCTTGGAAAAGGGCGGTTACAGTGCCTTTACCACCAACTTCGAAGACCTTTGGGGCATGGAACAATTACCTGGCTTAGCCGCACAACTCTTGATTCGTGACGGCTATGGCTTCGGTGCTGAAGGTGACTGGAAGACCGCTGCCTTGGGTCGGGTCATGAAGATCATGTCTCACAACGACCGGACGGCCTTCATGGAAGACTACACGTTGGATCTGCGGAAGGGCCACGAAGCCATTCTCGGGTCTCACATGCTGGAAGTTGACCCATCGATTGCTTCCGACAAACCACGGGTTGAAGTGCACCCATTGGATATCGGTGGCAAGGCTGACCCAGCACGGTTGGTCTTCACCGGTTCCGAAGGCGATGCTATCGACGTGACCGTTGCGGACTTCCGTGATGGCTTCAAGATGATCAGCTACGCCGTTGATGCCAACAAGCCAGAAGCCGAAACGCCTAAGTTGCCAGTTGCTAAGCAACTCTGGACGCCAAAGGTTGGCTTGAAGACCGGTGCCTTGGAATGGATGAAGGCCGGTGGTGGTCACCACACCATGCTGTCCTTCTCCCTGACCGAAGAACAAATGGAAGACTACGCTACCATGGTTGGGATGACCAAGGCTTTCATCAAGTAAGCTAGTCAGTAATGAAGTGGCCACTCGCCAGTATTCGGCGGGCGGCCGCTTTTCGTTTTAAGAAAGTATTGCGTTGGCTGGCCGCCTTGCCGTTGCGCGAAGGCAGGACTGGAACGTTAGGCGGCCAGTTCACATTGTGAGGCTGTAAACGGCTATCTTTGACGGCGTGTTATTATTGCGTGCCATGAGAATTTGACAGTGATAGATCTGCATTGGAAAGAGGAGAAAACCTATGCCAAAGACTGAAAAAGAAAAAATGATTACCGGTGAACTGTTTAACGTTTATGACCCCGAATTGGTCGCCGAACGCGGTGTTGCGCGTGACCAGGTGGAGGCGCTGAATGCCCTGGGGGAAAGTGATCCTGAGGAGAGCACCCGTCGTGTTAAGGCGTTGTTTGGCGCCACTGGGGATGCCGTGGAAGTGCACGCGACCTTTCGCTGCGACTACGGCTACAACATTTCCGTGGGGGAGGACTTCTTTGCCAACTATGACTGCACGATCTTGGACGTTGCGCCAGTGACGATTGGCAAGCACTGCCTGCTCGGGCCCAAGGTGCAGATCTATTCGGTCAACCATCCCGCTGACCCCAAGCTGCGCCGTAACGGGGCCATGGGCATTGGCAAGCCGGTCACGCTGGGCGACGACGTCTGGGTTGGTGGCGGGGCCATCATTTGTCCCGGCGTGTCTCTGGGCAACAACGTCATTGTGGCCGGGGGCGCGGTCGTGACCAAGTCCTTTGGCGATAACGTGGTCCTGGGCGGTAATCCAGCGCGGGTGATTAAGGAATTGAAATAGGATTGATTAGTGTGGCTGCCTGAGAGGGTGGGTGCGAGAACCCCACTCAAAAAGTTGTTCAAATAAAAAACGGACCCAGCCCAATCAGCCGAGTCCGTTTTACGTTCAAATTGTGTGTCACGAATCTACCAGCAACCCATGCCCATAGCGGTGCTCCAGCTCCCCAAGCTGAGATAGCCGCCTAAGACGATGAGTCCTAATGCGACTACCGTGAATACCCCCAACAATGCGACGGTATCCTTGTCATGGTTAGTTCGCGGAATTAACCGTGCTAGTAGGAAAATAATTAGGACAACACCGGTCAATAAGATTAAACTACCGGTCAACCAACTGCCTGGCATCATGTGAATCTCCCCCTTTTTGTCTTCCATTATACAGAGTTTTGGCGGGAATGGGGGAAATAGCTCCCGAGAATTTGTGGGCTATGTTAAAATGAGACTTAATTACAGGTGTCGTTGGGGATGAGAGGTTCTAAACTTGACGATACCAACTTTATGGCTGAAACGGGTGTCGAAGACAATGGGTTTCGCTGAACCATCTTTGGGCCCACGCTAGCCGCAAAAAAATTGCAAGGGGTGACGACAATGATTGATCGAATTGAAGCAAGTGCAGACGCGCTGTGGGTAACGCCCAATGAAGACGGACTGATGCGTTTAGGGTTTGCGGATGATGGCCGTGAACTGGTGGGGCCCGTGACCCACATTTCGTGGTTACTCACCAGCGGTCAGGTGAAGCTAGGGACCCCATTTATGATCGTTCATGGCGAACACGAAGACCTGACGTTGCGGTCACCTTTTGCCGGGCGCATCCAAGCGGTCAACGACGCGTTGGCGGACCATCCGGAGCGGCTGAATAACCGCAACGATGACTTGGATTGGATGATTGATTTAGTTGATGAGTAGAGGAGCGAACACAGCATGGAGTTAAGTTGGCAGGTAACCCGTCCCGTCACCAGTTTGAAACGATTCTTGAACCAGCAGGGCGTCAGTCACCGCGTCTTCAGCGACCTGAAGCGCGATGGTAGCATTCGTGTCAACGGCCAGACCGTGACGCCGGCCGTGGATCTGCAGGTGGGGGATGCCGTGACGGTCGTCTTACCGGCCGAAGCCGCCGATCCCGCCGTGGCGACCAGTCGCGAACCCATCACCGTGTTATTTGAGAATCGCGACTGGTTGGTCGTGGACAAGCCAGCGGGGCTAAACGTGGTGCCGGGTCCCGCTAACCGGACGGACACGTTGGTCAACCGCATCAAGGGCCATTGGCTAGCAGAACAAGCCGAAAACCAGGTGCCACACATTTTGACGCGGCTGGACCGCTTCACCAGTGGGGTGGTCTGGGTGGCGCGCCATCGTTTGGCCAACAGTCTGGCGAGTCAGCTCCAGGCGGCCCATCAGGTGGACAAGCGTTACTTAGCCGTCGTCAGCGGACAAGTCGCCGACGACCACGGCATCATTGATGCGCCGCTAGCTAGCGACCCAGCCGGCTACAATCAAATGGTCTCACCCGCCGGCAAACCGGCTAAAACCGAATACTGGGTGGTCCAACGGTGGGCCAACGCCACGTTGGTACGGGTGAAATTGCACACGGGACGGACCCACCAGATTCGCGCGCATTTTGCGTCACTGGATCATCCCCTGATTGGTGACGCACTGTATGGCGGCCCGGCACTCGGCGGAATGACCCGCCAGGCCTTACACGCCCAAACGCTGGCCTTCACCGACCCATTTACTGGTGAAGCCCGTCAGTTTAGTAGCGAGCCGCCCGCAGATTGGCAACAATTATTACGAAATTTATCCAAGGAGTCCTGAGAGCATGCCAGAGCACACACAGATTACCTGTTTGGTCGATGGCGCGCCCCTGTCGTTAGAAACGAGTCTCCAGCTATCCGAGCTAGAGGTGGGGTTGCGCAACCGCATTAAGCGGGATTACCCGCAAAGTCAGCCGAGTGACTACATTTGCGGCCATCACCTCTTGAAGTATCGGCTGGATCACGTGGACGCGATGATCAATGCCGATTTGAAACAGACGAAAAAAATCAATCACAAATTAACCAAGGCCTTACAGAGCGACGATTACGATATTATTGATGTGAACGACAGCTTGAAGGAGAGCCTGACGTTTGGCCAAAAGGTCTCCGACGATGTAGCTCGGTTTGGCGGTTCTTGGGGCTTTATCTTCGTCTTCCTGTTCGTTTTGATTGGCTGGATGATTGTCAACGGGCTACACGTCTTTGGCGTGGACTTTGACAACTACCCGTTCATTCTGTTAAATTTAGTATTAAGCTGTGTCGCAGCGATTCAGGCGCCCATCATCATGATGAGTCAGAACCGCTCTGCAGACCGGGACCGGATGATGGCCGAAAACGACTATCACGTTAACCTCAAATCCGAACACGAATTGCGGTTACTTCACGCTAAGGTCGATCACTTGGCGCAGAACCAGGTCCCCCATACCATGGAGATCGAACGATTTCAGTTAGAAATTTTAGGTGAAATTCGTCAAGAACTCGCTGAACTGCGGGAAGCCAAGGCAACCGCTGATTCAGCAGAACGAAGGGAGTCTCACCATGAGTAAATGGATCACCGCTAGTCTCTTATTTGCCGTCGGGTTGGTCTTTGGCCAACGCGTCGCTGAGCGTACGGCCCATTAATGTCGACCCAAGCGTCACCGGCCATCAAGGCCACCCACAGGTTCCGTTGCCAGTCATTGGCAGCGGGGCCTGTTTTGTTGTACCGCGGGGGTGTGGGGGAGCTGGCCGCCTACTGTTGCGCGAAAATGGGCTGGAACGCGGCGGGCGGACCGGTCGAGCCACAGTGCGGTCTCGCCCTCGCTTTGAGCCGAAAACCACGTCTCAAAGACGCCAGTTCCCTAAGCGGGTAAAGACCACCCACTAAGGGAACTCCCACGGCTGAGCCCATTTTCGCTCCACTCTCGGCTCCGGTGGTGATTGGTCAACGCAACTGGTTTGTCCCCGCTTGCCAATAACTGGGGACAGGGGCTGGCTCCAGTTGTGATGCGGGGTCCCATTTCACCTGAGGCTATCGGGAAAATTACCGCCTATCCGTTCGTCAAGTATGAGCTGGAACATGGCGGGGGGGATTTTCGGCTGCATTGATGGCCGATGACAGTCAGGTCGGTTACTACCTACAAATCTGAATGGCCGCGATTGGTTTGAGCGATTGTAGCTGATAAATGACTACCTTGCCGGAGGCAGCCAGGGGTGGAGCCAGCTGTGTCGACGGTGTTAGCTGGCGTTTTGTGCCAGGTTACAGCGTGGGGCGACTTGGGAGACTGGCGGATTCTGCCAGGCTTTCAAGCGAGCCGGAAGCCTGCTTTTCAGGCTGGAGGCGTCCCCCATAGCAGGCGGAACCCCTGGCAGCCGCAGGCACTGGTTTCTGTTAGTTATAGTTAAGGCACCCGACATGGTCAAACAGCAAATGCTTTGACAAAGGCGCGCGGCTCCGGTAGGCTTAAGGAAGAACTAGAAATGGAGGATTTTTTGTGATAATTCGTGAAGCTCGACCAGCGGACGCACCGCAGATAGCGCCGCTGATGAACTTGATCTACGACGAAATGGAATTGACCGACCTGGAAGACGTTCCAGGCCCCGACTTACTGAAGGTCATCACGGCGGCGTACCGCACGCGGACATACTTGTCCGGGGCGGCAACCACGGTGGTGGCCGAGGCCGATGGCCAAGTAGTGGGGGTGGCGTTTGGCTACCCTGGTGAAAATGAAGACGTTGTAGATGACGTGATGACTCGCCTAGCAGCTCAAAGTGCCGCTTTCGACGAACCATTTGATTTAGATTCAGAGACCGCAGCCGGTGAATGGTATTTAGACTCATTGGCTGTCTCGCCGGATCATCAAGGGCAAGGGATTGGCCGCCAGTTATTGCGGGCGTTACCAATTTATGCCCAACGGGACCGGCAAGCAGTGATCGGCCTCAACGTTGACTTCGAGAACCCCGGCGCCATGCGGTTGTATGAGCGGATGGGCTATGAAGTCACCGGTAAGCAGATGATTGGGGACCACGAGTATTACCACATGCAACTCGAGATTGGGAAGCCAATCCGAGTGACCAACTAAGTTGACTTTTAATGTGGGGACCACCTGACTGGCGTTGGGTGGTCTTTTTTTGACAAAATTTTTATTGCAAATACAATATAATGACGTTACACTAGATGTTGCCATCAGGAGGTGAGTGACGTGACAGAGATTTTACGGCCCATCGGCAATATTTCCCGGGCGCTGGACGCCATTGCCAATCGGGAATTTCAACAGGTGCAGTTGACCAAGGGCCAGTACCTGTACTTGGTCCGGGTGGCCGAGCATCCCGGCATCATCTTGGAACGCTTGACCGAGCTACTTAAGGTAGACCGGACGACGGCTTCCCGGGCGGTCCAGAAGCTGACGACCGCGGGGCTATTGGAGAAGCGGCCGGATGCCGTGAATCACAAGATTAAAAAATTATTCGTGACGGCGCGCGGCGCTGAGATTTATCCGTTGGTGCAACGGGAAAATCAGTATTCCAATCAAGTAGCGCTACAGGGGTTTAGCCCAGCCGAGGCCCAGGTGCTGGCGGGGTATCTACAACGCGTTGAACAAAACGTAGCCGCCGACTGGCAGGCCGTTAAGCAGGGACACTCACGCGATTATTAAGGAGATGCAACATGACGGGAATCATCAAGCCTTGTACAGAGGCAGAAATTTTACAACTACAAGCCGTTTGCCGCCAGACGTTTACAGACACGTTTGGGGCGGCCAATACACCGGCGGATTTAGCGGCATATTTGGACACGGCTTACAACCCGCAACAGCTGTTAAGCGAGTTGCGGCAGCCGACGACGACCTACGAATTGATGTGGGTCGGCACGCAGGTGGCGGGGTATCTCAAGTTGAATTGGGGACCAACCCAATCGGAGCCGCGGGGGAACCAGACGTTAGAAATCGAGCGCATTTACATTTTGCCCGCCTTTAAGCGCCAGGGGCTGGGCCAGCAGTTCTATCAACACGCCGTCGACCGGGCACGGGCATTGGGGCTGACCTCGGTGTGGCTGGGCGTGTGGGAACACAACGCGGCCGCACGGAAATTCTACCAGGCCATGGGCTTCACCCAGGTGGGCGACCACGTCTTTCAACTGGGGGCGGACCGGCAACGTGATTTAATTTTAACCAAGACGCTGGTATAATGATGACTAAGTTGCCAGTAGACGGGAGAGCCCCAAGCTGGCGCGTTTAGGAGGAAATTAAACGATGAAAGACAATATTCAACTCGGTGACACTGAATTTGCTAACATGATGTTGGTCTTAAAGCAACCGGTCACCCAAGCCAACCACAAGGAATTCAAGTTCTTGGACGGCACGGAGACGGGGGAGATGCAAGAGATTGCGCCCGATATTTGGGCGATGCCTGCATACATGCAAGCCGACGATGACTTCACTATGTTTTTCTTGACCACGCAAATCGAATCTGGCGAGACCGTGATGGCTTTTGCGACCGGCGAAATGGCGGACGGCGACTTCCGGCTCAGCCAACCGATGGTCACGGGGGCTGGCCTGAACCTGTTACACGACCAACAACCGGACCGGGCCAAACGGGTGTTGAAGTTCTTAAACGACATTTCCAAGGCCGACGAGGGTGACTGGCGGATGGTTGATTAACCGCGATAACCTTCGGGTGATTAAGTCGCTATCATGACGATTGGTTTAGCGGTCAAATGGCCGGATGGCTAAAAACGATTCTCAACAAAGACCGTTGACCTGCCTTGACGGACTGGGTATACTAAATAAAAATATGTTCCTTTAACGTTGTCCCGTGAGGCAATGAAGGGTGCACACGTCGACCAGCGTCGGGCGAAGTCTACAGTGGGCACGTGCGTTTCTTCACGGGAACGGCGTGTCCTTTTTTCTATCTTGAGAATCTGGAGGCTTGCGTTCATGAAAACACCGTCGCGTTACCGTAATCCGGATGCACTGATCGACATTTGGGAACGTCCCAGCTGGGGTCAGTGGTTCGGGTTATCGCTACAGCACTTATTTTCCATGTTTGGGTCGACCGTTTTGGTACCCATTCTAGTCGGGTTAAACCCTGGTATCGCCCTCTTCAGCTCGGGCGTGGGGACCCTGATGTACATTTTGATCACCCGGGGCAAGATTCCCGCTTACATGGGGTCGAGCTTTTCGTTTATCGTGCCCATGGTCGCGTTGATGAAGACGACCGGTTATCCCGGCATCGCGCAGGGAACGCTGGCCGTGGGGGCCGTCTACCTGGTCGTGGCCCTGATTGTGGCTTTGATTGGGTCGGACTGGATCAATCGGGCCTTGCCGCCAATCGTGGTCGGTCCGATGGTCATGGTCATCGGGCTGTCGTTGGCCGGTAGTGCGGCTCAAAAGGCCACGGTCGACAGCGCGGGGACGTATCACTGGCAATACTTTGCCGTGGCCATGGCGACCTTACTGTTGACGATTGGCTTCAACCTCTACCTACGCGGCTTTCTGTCGTTGGTGCCCATTCTGCTGGGAATCGTCGCGGGTTACCTGATTGCGGCGGTTAGTGGCCTGGTGAATTTTAAACCGGTCCTCGCAGCGGCGTGGTTTCAATTACCCAGCTTTGAAGTGCCCATCTTGAGTTATCCGCTGCATTTCTACTGGGGCGCTATCGTAAGTCTGGCCCCAATTGCCTTCGTGACCATGACAGAGCACATCGGCCACATCACGGTCTTAAACGAACTGACCCACCGCAACTTCTTTGAAGATCCGGGGTTGCATCACACGCTGGCCGGGGATGGGGTGGCCTCAATCATGGCTAGCTTCGTCGGCGGCCCGCCCGTCACATCTTACGGTGAAAACGTCGGCGTGTTGGCCATCACGCGGGTCCACAGTGTGTACGTGCTGATTGGCGCGGCCGTGTTTGCCATCATCTTCAGCTTCGTGGGCAAGCTAAGCGCCCTGATCGAAAGCATCCCCAATCCGGTCATCGGCGGTGTCAGCTTCCTACTATTCGGGGTAATTGCCTCCAGTGGGATGCGCATCCTGATCGAAAAGCACGTGGACTTCAATCGCAAACGTAACTTAATGATTGCCTCGGCGATCCTGGTCATTGGCATCGGCAACGCGTACCTCAAGGTCGGCCAATACGAGTTCTCCGGCTTGGCTGTGGCGGCAGTACTGGGCATCGTATTGAACCTAGTGTTACCGGATAACGATTAAAGTGGCCGCCTACCGCGGCGCGCCAGATGCGTTGGAACGCTGTGGGCGGACGCACCGAGCCAAAGGGCGGTCTCGGTACTCGCTTTGAGCCGAAAGACACGTCTCAAAGACGCCATTTCCCTAACCGACTTCGTCGCTAAGGGAAATCCTACGGCTGAACGCATCTGGCGCGCCGCTCTCGGCTACGGTGGTGTCTGGACAACGTAACTGATTGTCCCTTTCTGTCAAAAACGGTAAGGGGATGCCATCAGTGGCGAGAACGCTGGTATGACCGGAAGAGACAAGGGCGTTTATCCATTATCAGGAAATTACAACAAGGTTAAGTCTTGCGAGTTTTGAACGAAAAATACCAACCATTCAGAAAAAACCGAATGGCTGGTATTGTCGTTTGATGGTATATTTGGGGGAGTGTTGTTATTGTCTCTACATCTGGAGAATAGGCTGCAGAAATCGGCAAGATAGCCCAATGACGGACTAAGTTAGTGGGGATGGACACCACCGTTTTGGCAGAACAGTGGACGACATCAGTGGTTGACTGCCACAATCGTAGCCGATAGTTCGCTAGAGATGCGTTCAGCTGTGGGAGTTCCCTTAGCGGCATGGGCCACGGCGCTTAGGGAACTGGCAACTTGGAGACGCGGTTCATTGGCTCCAAGTTGAGGACCAAGATCGTCCTTTGGCTTGGCCCGGCGCCCTCAGCGTTCCAACGCATCTCTAGCGAACGGCAAGGCGGCCAGCAAACACAAGTGTTGCCGGGCCACCTGGTTAGCCACCAATGGCGAAGTAGCGCAGGACGGCCATGGCCATGATGCCCACGACCACCACCATCAGCAGGCTCTTAGTCAAGATGCCCGCCAGCGTCGCCGGAATGGCCGCCAGGCAGTTGGCAACGTTGAGGGTGGCCAAGTGACCGGCGTGGGCGACAAACAGGCTCTCGCAGCACAGCGCCGTCATGATCGTGATGGGGACGAAGGACAGGAAGCTAATCAGCCAGTCCGGCATGTTGAGAGATTTAACAAACGCGAAGGGTAGCACCCGCGACAACACCGTAATGGCGCCGCAGCCGAGGATGACCCAGAGTTCCGTAAGACTTATCGACATTTTTTCAGCTCCATTCCAAATAAACAGCCGGCGACGGTCGCGATCATCAACGCAAAGTTTTGGCTCATGACCCCAATCAAGAAATAGTAGGCCAACGCGACGAATACCATGACGGTCAGCTGGAGTGACATACCGAGGTGCTTGTCACTGATCAGCTGGAGGTAGACCAGTCCGATAAACATGGCGGTCAACGCAAAGTCAAAGCCCAAGCGTGTCGGGTCAGCAATCAAACCGCCCAGCATGGCCCCAATCACGGTCGCCACGCCCCAGACCAGGTAGGCCACCAGATTGGCGGCGGATTGCCAGGCGAAGCTCAGACGGCCCTGGGTCTTATTTTGCTTATTCATGGCCAACGCGAAGGTCTCGTCGGTCACCAGGGTGCCAATCAACAGGTTGCGTAGTAGCGATTCGTGTTTGAAATACTGCGCCAGGCTGGTACTCATCAGAATCATCCGCGAATTGACCAGAAATGTCGAGATAAAAATTGCGGAAAGCGGGTCGTGTAAGAGCAACATACTGGTAATGATAAATTGGGCAGAACCGGCGTAAACGATAAAAGATAATCCGGCGACCACCAATAAACTGAGGTGGCTGGTGTGGGCGACGATGCCAAACGCCAGGCCGACACCAATGTAGCCGAAGACGGTTGGTAAAACGTCACGAACGCCGGTCTTAAAGGTCAGAGAAGGCCCCATGGACAAACTTCCTTTCTAAACTCTAATGGGATTTTAATCTCCAGTTTAGCGCTAACTTATGGTGACGTAAACCCGTAATTTATTCGCTCAAAAACACTTGAATTTTCTGGGCGGAAAAGGTTGCATTTCGGTAAAGGTGGTTGTATGATACTCTCATTGATAACGAATGAAAGTGAGGGTACGGGCGATGAAGATGAACTTAACTGAATTGGCAGCATCTGCACACGTGGACGCGAGCCGCATTGAGGATTACGTTAAGAACGGGCTGTTAGGTAAGGACCATTCCGCAACGGAATTCGATGATTCAGATTTGTACTGGATCGACATGATTCAATGTTTTCAGGATAACGGGACGTCTTTAGACGACTTGTCCGGGTTGTTACCACGCTGCCGCAAAGGCCAAACGCAACTAACCCAGGTGAACTAGTTAAGGTAATGAATCGGTAAAATGACCCACTCAGCAGCTCCACGGATTCCGGCCGTGAGCTGCTTTTTTTTCGGCATTTTTTGGCCGTATTGCAACGGCAACGGGGGCTGGGCGCCTTACCGTTACGTGAAATTCTAGGCTGGAACGCTGGGGAAGGACGGTTGGCGCCAAAGAGCGGTCGCCAGCCTTGCTTTGAGCCGAACCCCACGTCTCAAAGACACCAATTTGGTAGCCAAGAACGCAACTAAATTCCCCGGCTGAGCCTAGATTTCACTTCACTCACGGCTAACCGGTGTGCGTACCCGCAGCGGGTGAAAAGAGTCGAATGGTCACTGACACGGTGGGGAGGTTACTGGCGAAATGGTGCCAATGGCCGGGGATGTTCTAAGATAGTTGTTGGTAGTAGCCTAACAGTCGATTTGTGGTGGGGGCCTGCGGTTTTAGCGGATAGCGTCGTTAACCGTCTCTGTAGCCGGGAGTGGCACAGAGCCAGGTTCAGCAAGCCACGAGACCGTTTTTCAGGCTCGGGGCGGTTGTTCCCCAGCGTTCCAGCCTGGCAGTTGCGCAACGGTAAGGCGGCCAGTTCCCACAATCTTCGTCGGCCATCCCCCCCCAAGCCACAAAAAAACAGGCCCCATCACCACCAATGACGGTAGTGACGGGGCCTGTTTGCGACACGCGGTTACTTCTTGACCTGAGCAATCAATTGCTTCATTGCTTGGGCTTGGTAAGCAGCGGTGGCTTGTTTGGTGACCTGTTTTTGTTGCGCAGCGGACATGCTAGGGTTCTTGGTCATGGCAGCCATGACGGCTTTCTTGACGTAGGCCGTAGCGGCCGCTTTTTGTTTAGCCTGGAAGCTCTTGGACTTGGTTAAAGCTTGAAGCTTCTTGGCTTGGGCCGTACTCAAGACGGTCCAGTTCTTGTTGATGTAAATGGTATTGGTTTCCTTCACGTACTTGTGACCGTTACCGGACAGACCGAACCAGAACTTGTAGGCGCCGTTCTTGTATTCGCGGTACACCTTCTTGGTGACAATCCGGTTGGCACCCGTGGTCCGCTTGACGACGTTTTTGGTCGTGACCTTGGCCCGGGTGTGTTGGGTCTTCTTGGCGTTAGCACTGGTCTTGTAAACGTAGACCTGGTGCTTGTCGGCCGTCCCGATGGATTGATAGATCATCATCGGGAGTTGTTTCGACGGGGAAGCCGAGTAGATCTTTTGCGTCGACGTTTGGGTGACTTCGTGCAGGCCGTAGTGGTCATGGTCATTTTTCACCATGAAGAAGATACTGGTCAGCAGGCCGATCACGGAAATAGCGGTGAGGATGTTGCTGAGGGGCCGGTTGGCAATGTAGACGTTGCAAACGAAGGACAGAACAGCAAAGATAATCAGCGTAAAGACGATCATTATGCGGCACCTCCTTCAGTGGCTTTGTTTTCTTCGGCTGCGCTCTTGTCAGCTAAATGAATCGAGCGGTTGCTGCCCTTTAAGAAAAAGGCGATGACCAAGGCGACCACACAGAAGCCGACAGCAATCCAAAAGGCGGCGTGGTAACCAGACAGCGTGGCGTTGATGGCCCCGTTGGCGTAGCTCAGTGGGTCACTCTTCAAGACGTGCTTGGCTGGCATTTGGCCCTTGGTGACGTTGGTCAAGACACTGATCAAGATGGCGGTCCCCACGGAACTGGCCACTTGCCGTTGGGTGTTGTTGACGGCCGTCCCGTGAGAGATCATGTTCAATGGTAAGGCGTTCATCCCAGCGGTCGTGGCAGGCATCATGACCATGGCAATCCCAAACATCCGCAGTGCGTAGAGCAAGACGATGTACAACGTGGAAGTTTCCTTAGTGATCCAAACGAATGGTAAGGTCCCGACGGTCAGTAAGAACATCCCCATCGTGGCTAAACGCTTGGCACCGAAGCGGTCAAAGGCCCGACCGGTAATCGGACTCATGATCCCCATCATCAGGGCACCAGCCAACAGCGTTAATCCGGAGTGGAAGGCGGACATGCCCTTGACCATTTGTAGGTACAAAGGAATGACCATTTCGACCCCGACCATGGCCATGTTGACCACGGAACTCAGGATAGCGGAAACGGTAAATTCAGCAGATTTGTAAACCCGGAAGTTTAAGAATGGCTTGTCCATCGTCAGTTGACGCCAAACGAAGAGACCCACGAAGATGAACCCAATGGCTAAGGTCGACAGCACGATCGTACTGCCCCAGCCGTCGTCACCTACAGAGGAGAAACCGTACAGCATGCTCCCAAACCCAATCGTGGATAACACGATGGATAAGAGATCCAGCGGTTCCTTGTGCGTTTCCAAAACACTGTGCATGATCCAGAAACTGGCAATGACCACGATAGCCACGATTGGAATGATCATGCCGAACAGGTCACGCCAAGTCCAGTTGTCAATGACCCACCCAGACAGTGTCGGTCCAATCGCTGGGGCTAACCCGATAACGATTCCGGCCAGGCCCATGGCAGTTCCCCGTTTGTTAGCCGGGAAGATAGTCAGCATCAACGTTTGTAAGAGTGGCATCGATACCCCGACACCCACGGCTTGAATGAGTCGGCCAATGAGTAACATGGGAAAGCTCACGGCAGACCAACAGAGAATCGTTCCTAATAGGAAGGTTGACATCGCGCCGATATATAACCACTTGGAGCTGATGGTCGTCAGCAGCCAAGCGCTAATTGGGATCATGATCCCGTTGACTAACAAGAAACCAGTCGTCAACCATTGAACGGTGGAGGTCGAGACATCAAAGGCCTTCATCAAGGTTGGATAGGCAGTACTTAAAATGGTTTGGTTCAGCACCGTACAGAAAGTCCCGACCAGTAGCAAGACGACCAGTAGCGTCCGGCTATAGGACTTTCCATTGGTATCAATTGCAGTTCCCAATGTATATTCCCTCTTTATCCATAAAATTAATTCTGGGACTACTATACGCAGATTTAGGGTCCTTGTCAACTAGCTTGACATTCTTTTTAAAATATCTATACTGGTTGGAGAAAAGGATACAATGATAATAGAAGAACTCATAAATTTCACAACCGCTTTCATTTACACAATACCGGGTTTTCGGCGTAAGGGGAGCAGAAAGGTGGGAGGTACCCATGATGGACGAAGATGCATCAAACTTATTAAAGAGAATGCCAATTGAAGATTTGATTTTGGGCATTGGCGACGTGGCCGCGGCGACGGGGGTCTCACAGAGTCAGATTCGCTACTGGGAGAGCAAGGGCTACATTCACAGCGAGGTGGCGACCGACGGGAAAAACCGGAAGTTTTCCTATAAGACGGTGCTAAAAGTCCAGCAGATCAAGACGTACCTGGATGATGGCTACACCTTAGTGGGGGCGGCCAAGCGGTCACAACGGCGGTCCAATTACTTCGACATGTTGCGGTCATTTTTCGAGGGTCGCTTCGTCAATATGGCCATTGATGAGGACAATCGGCAGGCCAGTATCGACTTAGGCCCGTTCGATCCGGAACCCGGCAAAAATTTGGTCGCGCAAAGAATTGACGGCCACTGGCACTTTCAGCTGATTGATACCAAGAATTAGGGCGATTTGATTGTTTATCGCCGGTAACAATGGTAATCTGAAGTCACGGGAACATTTCTCGTAGGTGGCAGAAAAAACTTTCGATACCAATCGATCTTCTGGCTGGATTGGTGGTCAATCATGTTGTTGACGTGTTGTGAAACCAGGCGAATAACCATTAGTAATAGCGCGTTTATCTTGCGCATGGACTACGTTGGCAATATGTCAGCGTAAGCGATCGTGAAACTAAAACGACGTGTTTTCTGGAAAATTAATTGTGATTTTTCTCTCGCCGCCTACCGTTCCCGTGGGGCTCACTCAAGTTTAGAAAGTTCTTGGGTGGGTTTTTTATTTGGAATTAATGCAGATGATTTAGTTGCTGAATTACAGAAGTTTTAAAATATAAAGTCGATGAAAACAGTAAATTAGGATTGAACTATCATAACTCATAGTTCAATCCTAATTTTTATTGTATTAAAAATATTGACTTCTCAGCCTATCAAACAAGTATCTTCTTTAATTCGGTGTGACTATTTGTTGATGCTTATCTATTTCAAATAGTATCTTTATCAATGTCAAGCACGTCGTTGGATGATAACCGTAAAGCTAATACGATGTGGTTTATATGATTATTGAGAAAACGTTTGGATAACAACATTCATAAAACTACATTAGATTGACATGACTGCTTTTCCCGCAATCCAGATTTGTTGAATGTCTAAGGTGGCCTGAATATCTTCAAGTGGATCATTCTTCAATAAAACAAGATCAGCTCGCTTGCCGCTAGCTATAGTCCCACGATCAGTCGCAAAGTAATCAGCTGGCGTCTTAGTTGCTGCTAACAAAGCTTCAGCGTTAGTTAAGCCAGCTTGTGTCAGCAATTGTAATTCATGATGAAGGCTGGCACCATGTGCTAGTCCACCTAAGTTAGGTGCTGGTTGCGATACATCAGTTCCTGCCAGAATAGCAACGCCACGGTTATGCAATTCTTTTACATTAAGCAGTGATGCTTGAAAGTCCATATTGGTAGCTGTACCGAAAGTTCTCGCTAGGTTTTCTTGCCATTCAGGTGCCAGTTTTGACATGACACGTTGATCTTTAAGCAAATTGGTTGGTAAATTTCCCGTCAATGAAGCATTTAAACTTAAACATGGTGTGACAAAAACGTGGTTTTGCGCAATTGCATCCAAAATTGCGGGCGTCTTTTCATCATGTTCTAAAAACAAGTGTGCTAAGCCATCGACACCCAATTCGACTGCTTCCAGGGCAAAATCTTGTGACAAAGCATGGGCAATAACTAACTTGTTTTGACGGTGTCCTTCATCGACAGCAGCTTGTAAAACTTCACGCGGTAAAACTGGTAAAGGCGCTGCATTTTCATAACGACCATCATCAAGCATGATTTTAACATAATTAGCACCATTTTTAATCTGTGCATCAACAAAATGCCGGGCATCTTCTGGCGTTTCAATGCTGCCATTTTTCCCCTGAGCTTTTTTATGAGCTTCGATAAAGGCATTACGTTCTAATTCAGTCATTGCAGCCATCTCTTTTAGAACGCTGGCTGGGATACCAGCACCTTTTTGTAATTCACTAGGATGACCACCTTTGGCTGTGACCCCCATTCCGGCTGAACGAACATCTGCCATCAGTTGATCTGCATCTGTATGTTGACGCGAATTAGCTCGTCCCATCATTTCTAATTCAGTGGTAACACCAAATTTTAGTGAAGTCGCTAATCCATCTTGACTAGTATGGGTATGCGCATCAATTAATCCTGGAATCAGATAACCATATTGACCATCAACAACATCATCGTAATGATCATCTTGGCGATTAGTTACAGCAATTTTCTTGTCATCAATAACGAGATCCGTCAAGGCTGTATTTTGGCTATCCTTAAATAAGTGAATATTTTTAATTAATGTTTTTTTCATGATCATACCAACTTTCTACATTTTGATTTTGGTAGTTAATTGTTCTTAATGACGACTTAAAATTATTATTTTTTAGAAGGTAAGCACCCAAATATGGTAAAAACAAGGGCACCTACTACAGGAATGAAGTCCAATCCAATCAGCCAATGAGACAGCTTAAGATCGTTTAATCGTCTAATCTTAGCCCCTAAGAGTCCACACCAGGCGATCATAAAAATCACGCGACCGGTCAGCCTTAACGTAGGTAATTGTATGGCAAAGATAGCTGACCAACTATAACCAGCCTGTAACGCTAATAGGATTAAACATATTAAGGCCAATCCATAACTAGCTGAGACAAGTTGCCAAAATTTCGCGCGATTCAGTCGTCCTTTAAATCCTAATTTTTTTATTTTTAATATAAGTTGCATTTTTACACCTCTTTCAATAAGTACTGGTTTCGTGAATAATAAGAATGCTAACTCTTAGATATCTAATTGTCAACTGTCGTATATAAAAAAGAGGCCTATGAAGGTCTCTTTTTGAGTTTAATCAGTAAATTTTATTTTTTTTAGTAATGTGAGCAACTTGCTAACTTCTAAATCATCCATATTCTCTACGAGCTTCTCTTCAATGGCTTTAAAAATGTCATCCACTTCAGTGATAACTTGTTTACCTTTTTCCGTAATATATAACACCTTTGTTCGGTCATTAGTAGGTGATCGTTTTCTTTCAATATAACCATCACGTTCTAGATTTTTCAACATGTTAGAAATACTAGCACCGCGGCGTTTAAATGCATCAGCAACATCGCGTTGAATTGCGCCAGGATGTTTATCGATATACCCAATTGTCCGCGCTTGTTGACTGGTGAGATTAGTTTGCTTCACGTGTTCAGTAAAATAACGTTGTTCGTCAATTAAAGTTTCTCGTAAAAGCTTATTTATTTCTTTGGCCATATTTTCTGACATATTATTACCTCATTATCTTTCTAGTTGAGTTATTCAGTATTAATAGACTGTAAATAAACTAATTGATCGGTTGAAATCTATTCAGATACAACTTTTTCCCATTGTATCTGAATAATGCTTACTGCTGATTTGATTTTGAACAAATGTATACGCCTACTGTATACATTATGACATTCATGCCTTTCAAGACATATCTATTTTATAGATTACTATATTGTTAGTTGCCTATCAATATCGCCATCTAATTATATGTTTTAGAAACAAAAACAACTTCTAGACCATGTTGATTTAACATGGCCTAGAAGTCAAAACTTACAATCTTATTTTAAATCGGTTTTTTTATTTGGAAAAGAGTGCGCCAACAGGCGATTAGCTGGCTGCCTGTTGGCGCACGTTTCGGCTATGAGGCAAGCGTGAGACACAACTGTAGCCCCAACGTGTCACCCCATATCTGGCCAGCAGCCAGCGCCCACGACAATACTGGGACCAATCAGCTTGTCGTATGAAAACAACCGACCGAAAAATGAAAAACACTTGAGAATGTGGCAGAAAAATGTGAACGCAAACGCCGTGATGGCGGGCTTTCATCATCTATCCGAAAATCTTTTAGCGAAAATCGCGTCGCTTTGGTTGTAATCTCTGGCGAACGTGTTAAGATTACAAAATCGCTTTAAAACAAAATTAAAAGGATGGTGTTAACACATGCTGTTACGACAAGCTACTATGGCTGACTTACCTCAAATTGAATCGATTATCCGTGATGGCCGCGAGTTACTGGCGGCGCAAGACATTGATCAATGGCAAGGGTCATACCCCAACACGGCTGTCTTAGTCGACGACATTCACCAAGGGTGGACCGTCGTGCTCGAAGAAGACAACGAAATTTTAGGAACTGCTGCATTGATTCCCGGAGAGGATCCGACCTATAAACAGATCGACGGTCAGTGGCTGACGGAACAAGCGCCATATTTGGCCATCCATCGGGTAGCTGTGTCGAGCCACCATCATGGTCGCGGATTGGCGGGGGAATTGTTCCAACGCTTATTCGCCCAAATCGACCACGCGGCGTCCATCGAAAGCATTCGGATCGATACGCATCCCCACAACATGGCGATGCAACACGTCATCAAGAAGAACGGCTTTACGGAAACGGGCCGGATCGACTTGGCGGCTGCTGGCATGCCGGGCACGATCGATTTCGCTTACGAACGGTTGACAGCCAACGCTAAATCAGCGCACTTGACCGCTACGCCAACGATTAAGTCACTGAACTAGGCAGGTTCTAGCGTCTCCGTCAGCGTCACAGACCGTGCTGGTCGCCTACCGTTCGCCCAATATGGGTCGGTACGCGGCAGCCTGGACGTCTGGGTGACGTTGGCCTCGGCCAGCGACTAGCTATTGCAAAAACTACTATAATATAAGGGGATTGGTTTCGCTTTCAAGCGAGGTCGATTCCCTTTTTTGCTAGGCGGACAAGTTCGGTCACCAAGAAATCGATGAGGTTTACCGAAGACTGGCTTTTCATTCCCCCTAAATTCTGCGATAATAGACCTAGTTAGTATTGGGGGCGGGACAATTGGAAAAGAGTCTCTCGGGGAGCCGGTTTTTACTGGTGACCGTGTTAAATGTGGTTATTACGATTTTTGAATTGTTAGGTGGGCTGTTGTCCGGGAGCTTGTCGTTGCTGTCAGATGCCTTTCATAATCTCGGGGACGCCTTATCCATTGTCCTCAGTTACGTGGCCCATCGCATCGGTGGCAAGCGGCAAACCCGTAACAACACCTACGGCTACCGGCGCGCAGAAATTTTAGCGGCCCTGCTGAACGCGGGCGTCCTGATCGTCATTTCACTGGCGCTGGCAATCGAAGCGATTCGGCGATTGCTAAACCCAGAGCCGGTCAAAGGGGACATCATGTTGGTGGTGGCCGTGGTCAGTTTCCTGGCCAACCTGTTTTCGACGATTCTGTTAAATCATGGCGCCCAGCACAACCTGAACATTCGCGCGACGTATTTGCACCTGTTGAGCGACGCACTGGCCTCGGTCGGCGTCATCGTGGGGGCTATTTTGATCACGGTTTGGCAGATCAGTTGGGTCGACCCGACCATTACGATTTTAGTGGCCGGCTACATCAGCTATGAATCCTGGCCAATCATCAAGCAGACCTTTGGCATCTTGATGGAAGCCTCGCCGAAGCTGGACTACGAGGGAATTGCCCACGACCTGTGTCAGCTGCCGAAGGTCGAGGGGGTCCACCACATTCACGCGTGGCTGATCGATGAAAATAACATCGCGTTTTCGGTGCACGTGAACATGGACAACCTGCCACTCAGTGAAATCGAGCCGATTTACCGGCAAATTGAAACGCTGCTGTGCCACAAGTACGGCATCAATCACGTAACGATCCAAGCAGAGTGTCGGCGGGGGAAGAATGAAGATTTGTTTTTCGATCAAAACGATTGGCGACACGACTAGCCTTGCGTTTTGCCGCGATTCGCGGTATAAATGAGGCATTATCTAGATGAGGTGAACAGTGATGACTCCGATGAAGGAGGATTATTTAAAGATTATTTTTGAGCTGGGTGGGAAACAGAAAAAGGTTTCCAATAAGCAAATTGCCATCAGCTTAAATATTGCGGCTGGCTCCGTGACCGAAATGGTCAACAAGATGGCCGCAGAAGGTTTGGCGGAACACACGCCCTACGCCGGGATTTCTCTGACCAGTAAGGGAATTCGGCTGGCCGAGGATTTGGTTCGTAAGCACCGGATCTGGGAAGACTTTCTGGTGGAAAAGCTGGATTATGACTTGCCAGACGTGCACGATGAAGCAGAGGTCTTGGAACACGTCACGAGTGCCAAGTTGGTCAACGCCTTAGACGACATGCTGGGGAACCCCACGCATTGTCCGCATGGCGGCGTGATTCCCGACCGCTACGGCCACTATCACGAAGATTCTCACACCGTGCTCAATGACGCAGCCGATGGGGATATCGTTTCGGTCGATCGGTTCATTGACAATCACGATCTGTTGACGTACTTGGGTGACTTGAAGTTAGACATCGGCGACCAATTGAAGGTCATCAAGCACGATCCGTTCGAGGGGCCAGTGACGGTCCAAAACCTGACGGATGACGCCGAGCTGATTGTCAGTTACAAGGCGGCACATTATATTTTTGTGAAATAAACTAGCAGGAGAGTGGGCCAAAAGGCGATTAGCCGGTTACCTTTTGGCGCACCTTTCAGCTATGCAAAGGTGACACGAACGAGCCTGGGAGATTTTTTCCCAGGTTCGTTTTTTTTAGGCAAAATGAGCTGAATTTAAACGCTTTCATGATATTATCAATAGTGAAGGGAGCGGATAATCATGTTTCGACAAAAATTACTGACGGTCTTAGCCGTGGCGACACTCGGCGTTGGGGCCACGACGGCCTTACAACAGCCACAACCGGCCGCCGCAAAGCAAAATATGTACCAGAAGATTCCCAAGGCCTACCGGGGAACGTGGCACTTGAAACACTCAACGGGTCATCTGAAAAAGGGTCTCAAGCTCAAGATTGGCGCCCGGTCCTTCAAGAGCCATTTCGGCAGCTACCAGAAAAAGCAATTAGGCGTACATATTGGCAAGAAGAAGGTTTCGGTCTTTCAAATCGCCAAGGGCCAGCAGGTCGGGAAGTACAACGTCTTGCGCAAGACCCACTACAAGGGGAAGCCAGCTTTGAAGTGGTCGTTTGACACGGTCACGTCGTATTACGTTAAATGATGGTGAGTTAAACCAGGAGGCTGTGTCAGTTGTCGCCGACTGAGCAGTTTTTAAAATTCGATTGACTAAGACTAGGGTCCAGGGCCGTCTATTCGCCTTGGGCTTTTTGATTTGTAGTGGGGGATGGCCTCGTGTTTTGAAATGGATTTATCGGTGAAGCGTCGGTTACCGGGGGAAGACCAACCGATTTATCCGTCTGATGTTAAGGCCGATTGAACGTTGAGGCTGGTCTAACACATCGTAGATGGATAAGCGCTCGCCCGCCGGAGGCAGCTGATTTAGCCAATCTTGGTGGTTAGAACCTTCCCCAGCGTTCCAGCCCAGAATTTCACGCAACGGTAAGGCGGTTCAGAACGCGCTCGGTAGCAGACTCAAAGTCAAATTTGAAAAGTTTTACGGAAAAAGCTGATTGCGTATTTCCCCGGCCGGTGCCATGCCGTATAATGAAAAAAACACGTGCGAAAAGAGAGGGACGGAGATGAGTAGTCAAAAGAAACGGGATCAGCTGATTTTACACACAGCGTTGACTGCAGGGCGCATCATGATTGAAAATGGGTCGGAAATTGAGCGGGTCGAGGACACGATGACCCGAATCGCCCACAATGCCGGGGCCCAGACCAGTCAGCTGTTCGTGATGATCACCGGGATCTTGATGGCCATCAACGGCGAGGTGGGCGCGCAAATTGAGCCCGTCAAGCGCCGGACCTTTGACTTGGAAAAAATTGCGGTCGTCAATGACCTGTCGCGGCAATACGCCGATCACAAGATCAACTTGCGCCAGTTTGCGGACCGGCTGGATCACTTGGATAGCGTCAGTCGTTATTTTCCCTTTTGGCTACAACTGGTGGCTGCGGCGCTGGTCAGTGGCCCGTTGGAAGTGGTCTTTCGCCACAACCTGCCCGACTTTTGAATCACTTGTCTAGTGGGGATGCTGGGCTGGTGGGTCTACTACATTTTGAACAAATACATTCAGATTCGTTTCCTGTCCGAATTCACGTCGGCCGCGGCGATTGGCGTCATGGCGGTGGTCTTTGTCCATTGGGGCCTGGGCAACAGCGTCGATGATATTATCATCGGTAGCGTCATGCCGCTGGTACCGGGGGTGCCCATCACCAACTCGGTGCGCGATATTTTAGCGGGCAATCTGGTCAGTGGACCGGCCCGGGGCGTGGAGGCGTTGGTCAGTGCGGCGGCGATTGGCTTTGGCATTGCCATGGTCTTGCAATTTCTATAGAGAGGAGACGCTGGGATGTCTGTCTTAGAATTTATCATTGAGGTCGGCGGAACCTATGTGGCGACGATTGCCTTTGGAATCCTGATCAATATCCCACGGCGGGCGCTCAACGTGGGCGGCTGGATCGGTGTGTTGGGGTACGTTCTATACCGCTTCACGGTCCTGTGGGGCGGCGGCTACGTGGTCGGCAATCTATTGGGCGCTGTGGCCATCGGGGTCGCCTCGCTACAGGCGGCTAAAATCAAGAAAATGCCGATGATCCTCTTCAACATCCCCGCCATTGTGCCACTGGTGCCGGGCGGGCAAGCGTATCAAATGATCAAAAACTTCGCGTTGGGGCAAAACTCGACGGCCTTCGTCTTCTTACTCCAAGTTGTGATGATCTCCGGCGCAATTGCCTTTGGCTTCTTGCTGTCAGAATTGGTCAACCGGATTCAACGCCGGTTTTGGCGGCACCACAAGCGTTTATGAAAGTGTTAATACTGGCGGAAACGCTAGAAATTTGCCCCCGGGGTGGTATACTCATTGCTAGGGGTTTTCCCAGAATCGGGTATGACGAAAGGAATAGTTAACTATGATGTTATTTAATCGGGACCGGGACCGGCCGTGGAAATTTACCTTGGCAACGGCCTTGTTCTTGGTCGTGGCCATCTACATAAAGGCGCAAAACGCCTACGTCGAGTTCTTGGATTCGTCGATCGTCGACGTGATCCAGAAGAATCAACCGGAGTGGAAGACGTTGCTGTACCGCGGGGTGACGAGCCTGGCAGAGCCTAAGTTGGATATCATTTGGGTGCTGATCTTGGCCTTCCTGCTGTGGGGGTTCAAGTTCAAGATTCCCGCGCTGTGGTGTCTGGCGACCTTAGCCGGCGGGGATGTGCTGGCGTCGCTGGTCAAGAATCTGGTCAAACGGGCCCGACCTTCGACCCACTTAGCCATTGACGATGGCTATAGTTTCCCCAGTGGTCACGTCTTCGGCACCTTCCTGTTGGTCGCGATGATCTGGGTCATCTTGGTACCAATGATTGCGGCGGCATGGAAGGCCTGGATCGTGCGCATTCTCTTGATCGTCTGGATGGGACTAGTCATGATCTCACGGGTCTACTTAAATGCCCACTTCCCAACGGACACCATTGGCGCCGTCTTACTGGCTTACCTGTGGTTACAATTTGCCGAAGGGCTCTACATTCGCTTGGCGCCGGTCATGCAGAACTGGCCGTTGCTCAAGCGTTCAGAAATTTAAGCGTCACACCAAAGGGTTTGGAATTTTTCCAGGCTCTTTTTGATTACCTAAAATTGGTTTAGCCGGGTGCCTGCGTCAGCCAGGGTTCCACCTGCTATGGGGAACACCTCCAGCCTGAGGGGCGGTCTTCCGGTTCGCTTGAAAGCCTGACAAAGCCCGTCAGTCTCTCAAGTCGTCCCGCGCTGTAGGCTGAGAAGAAACCTCAGCCAACACCACCGACTCAGATGGTTCCACCCTGGCTGACTCCGGCAAGGTTGATGTCTATCAGCAACACCGTGTTAACAGTAATTTCAGCTGATTTTCGTCTGTCAATCTTTAGTTACCTAAAAATAAAAGTGGACCAACAAGTGGTTAACTGGCGAGCATTAACGGTAATCCCGGTCTTGAATTGCTTGCCTAGCGGTGTTAGGCAGAACCAGTTGTCTGTTGGCGCACGTTTCAGCGATGCAAGGGCAAGCAACGCGTTGTCTCGGCGTAAAAAACGAGGACCCACAGGCAATGACTGCCTGCGAGTCCTCATTCCATTTCCTTCAGTTAAAGATTGAACCTAAAATTAACGCGTCGATCGCCTCTGACACCTGAAATTGGTGAAACCAGGCATCTGCGTCAGCCAGAGTTCCGGCAAGTTGACGGCTATCAGTAATACTGTGCTAATGAAAAGATTAGCCGTCAATGCAGCGACTACCTGGGGTTAAGGCAACTGTTACTAACACGCACTACTGTAGCCGAGAGTCTGCCAAATATGGGTTCAGCCGTGGGAGTTGTCTTAGCGGCGCGGTTCATGGCGCTTAGACAACTGGCGTCTTTGAGACGCGATTTTCGGCTCAAAGCGAGGCCGAGACCGCTCCTTAGGCTCGATCCGGTCCGCCCACCGCGTTCCAACCCATATTTGGCTGACGGTAGGCGGCCAGCTCACGCTACGAAGCTGCAATTAACGAATGTTAACGCCATGAGTCACACTAATCCAGTTCATGCAGCCATTCTTCGGCGAGGTCCATCCAGTGGGCCACGTGAGGCAGGTTGGTGCCCGGCTTCCAGGCGGTGACCTGGTTGGCCAGTGCTAAGCCGTGGGGGCCTTGGTGGAAGACGTGGAGCTCGGTGTCGACGTGATTGGCGATTGAGGCCTGCGCGTAGGCCAACGCATTTTGAACGGGGACCAAGGGATCTTCGGCCGTGACCCAGATGAAGGTGGCCACGTTGCGCGGCGTGACGCGCTTATCCGCCGCGATTTGGTCGGGGTCATCGGTCCACTTAGCCAGGGTCTCGGCGTCGGTCGGGTAACCGGCGGCCGGGGTGATGACCGGGTAGCTGAGGATGACGGCACGCGGCTTGATTTCGTATGGCGTCGTGCCGGCCAACTGGTTGAAGTCGTCGTCATGCCACAGGTCGTTGAACAACGCAGTGATGTGGCCGCCGACGGAAAAGCCCGCCACGAAGATGTGGTCGGTGTCGATCAACCAAGCACTGGCGTTACGCCGCAAGAGGGCGACACTCTTGGCCAATTCCACGACCGGTGTGGGTAGGAGCGGGGCCTTTTCGCCGCTGAACGTGTAGCGCAAGAAGAAGGCTTGATAGCCCCGTGCCGACCAGGCCAAGGCGAGGTCTTCGGCTTGTTGTTCAGGGATGTGGGTGTAAGCCCCACCCGGAACGATGATGATGGCGGGGTAGGTTCCTGTGTCAGTTGCGGGCTGCCGCAGATAAGCTTGTAAGTAAGCTGGCGAGTTCGGTGCCAGTGGCAAAGTGATTGTTTTCAATTGCGAAACCTCCTGAAATAAGTCATGATAGGATTTAACGGTTTTGACAGCGGTGGGCCAGCCAGCAACTGGGCTGCGCTGTCCCAGGCCGCTACGGCCAATGGAATGGTGCCCACCGCTGTATGGTTAAAGTATAACGCATTTAGCGGGGAACTGGAAAAGAGGGAAATGGGAATGGAACGAATTTTAGAAACAGCCCGGGTCCGGCTACGGCCACTAACGGAAAGCGACTTGCCCGGCTATCAGCGCCTGTTAACGATACCCGCGGTGGCGGCGGCTAATGGGTCACCGGCTGACGTGTCCCCGGCGCAGATTAAACGTTGGCTAGCGGCCGACCGTCAAAGTCCCTTTGCCTTTACGATTGAGGATAAGAGTACTCAGCGGTTCATGGGAACAATTTTATTTTACCAGCACCAAACGGACACCGGGGCGCCCAGTGATGACGCTTACGACCTGGGGTATTTCCTAGATCCCGTTGACTGGGGGCGGGGGCTCATGCCCGAAGCCTTGGCCGGAAGCCTGTTGTTAGTTCAACGGGCAAAGCAACGCCCGCAGACGGTTTGGGCGACGTGCTTGGTGACCAATCACCGCTCACAACGGGTGCTTGAAAAGCTTGGTTTCACGGTGGTTTTACCGCATTTTGAAGCCCCAACGATTGGGGGTCAAGCGGCGACACCTGAACGACTTTATCGTTTAGATTTACTGGCCGAGAAAAATTAATGGGCACTTTTTTAAGGTTTCGTCTTGCAATGTGAGTTGGGGATGGTATACTACAAAGTATCGAATAGAAGAGGCGCGACCAACAAGAGTCGCTTTCCGGAGATGGGTCACATCACTGAAGGAAAGTTAAAGGGGCGGTCGCCGAAATCAACACGTGAGGGCATAGCGTGGTGGTTGGGTCCTGGTTCAACAGATCAGGGACTGTCGCAGCCAAATATGGGTTGCGGGGCGCTTTCAACGATATTGACTTGGAATAATGAAACTTCCAATCTCTTTCGCGGGCTTTTCTGGCGAAGGAGATTTTTTTATTGGCCCGGGTCGTTTCGAGGAAGTCCTTCTAATCATGAAGGAGGAAATTTTTATGGAACAGAATATGACAAACGCAACAACCAGCATGGCCTCTGATCAGGTCAAGCGGGGACTCAAGACGCGTCACGTGTCAATGATCGCGTTAGGTGGCTGTATCGGGACTGGGTTATTCGTTGCCAGTGGGTCAGCAATTTCCACCGCCGGTCCTGGTGGTGCGTTAGCTGCCTACGTGGCCATGGGGCTGATGGTTTACTTCCTGATGACCAGTTTGGGCGAAATGGCCACCAACATGCCGATCTCCGGGTCGTTTGCGGCGTATTCAGCCAAGTATGTTGATCCAGCCTTAGGGTTTGCGATGGGCTGGAACTACTGGTTCAACTGGGCCATCACCGTGGCCGTCGACATTTCGACCGCTGCGTTAGTCATGAAGTTCTGGTTACCCGGGGTCCCAAGTTGGATCTGGAGTGCCGTGGCCTTGGCCGTCGTCTTTATTATCAACGCCCTAGCCGTCCAAGCTTTCGGTGAAACGGAATTTTGGATGTCGTTGATCAAGGTCGTTACGATCTTTATCTTCTTGGCCGTTGGGTTGATGACCATCGTGGGCATCATGGGTGGTCACGCCACTGGCTTAGGCAACTTCACCTACAAGAAGGCGCCATTCGTTGGTGGCTTCCCTGCCATTTTGAGTGTGTTCGTGGTTGCCGGGTTCTCATTCCAAGGAACTGAATTAGTCGGGATTACGGCTGGTGAATCTGAAGATCCTGCACACAGTGTTCCTAAGGCAATCAATTCTGTTTTCTGGCGAATCATTTTATTCTACATCTTAGCCATCTTTGTTATCGCCGCTGTCTTACCTTACACCAGTAAGGACCTGTTGGGTTCATCTGCCAGTGACATCGCCATCAGTCCCTTCACGTTGGTCTTCCAGCGTGCCGGCTTGGCCGCTGCCGCTAGTGTCATGAACGCGGTTATCTTGACGTCAGTCATTTCCGCCGCTAACTCCGGGATGTACGCTTCCACGCGGATGTTGTACTCCTTGTCTAAGGAAGGTTACGCCCCACGGTTGTTTGAACGGACTGGGAAGAATGGGATTCCTTATCCTGCCCTGTTCGCCACGACCATTGTTGCCGCATTGACCTTCATCAGTAGTATTGCCGGTCCAGAGATTTACATGTGGTTGGTTGCTGCGAGTGGTTTAACCGGCTTCATTGCTTGGTTCGGTATTGCCTTATCGCATTACCGGTTCCGCCGCGCATTCATCAAGCAAGGGCACAAGTTGTCCGAACTGAGTTACCATGCAAAGTGGTTCCCAGTTGGCCCAATCTTAGCCTTGGCACTGTGTGTGGCCGTCATTGTTGGGCAAGACCCACAATCCTTCTTCTCAGGTAACTGGGAACAAGTACTGGTCACTTACATTAGTGTGCCACTGGTCTTGATCCTCTACATTGGCTACAAGATCAAGAAGCACACTAAGTTGATTCCACTGAGTGAAGTCGACGTTTCCCCAGTGCACCGCGATGGGACGCTGAAGGAAAACAAGTAGTGTTGTGACAAACGATTATCTGAAATTAAGTGTGGGCACACGAAATTTTAAATAAAAAATGACGGCGTCTAAGCTGGACACTTCCGGCTTGGGCGCCGTTTTGTGCCCAGTGAGATTAAGAAAATGGCCACGACATATTGTCTTTTATCCGGGAGGTTGGTACAATATGTGGTGTTGAATTTTTGGACGGGGTCAGTGGGCGCAAATGCCTACCGGACCCAGTTTACGTAGAGATAGGGGGTTCCGGTGGCTGCGGTCACGGACCCGGTGTATTTAAAGGAGAAGATTGCATGCTTGTATTATCGGGAACTATTGGCGCTGGCAAAACGAGTTTAACCACTTTGTTAGCCGAACACTTAAACAAACCAGCATTTTACGAATCAGTGGATGACAACAAGATCTTGCCACTGTTCTACCAGAACCCGCAGAAGTATGCTTTCTTGTTACAAATTTACTTCTTAAACAAGCGGCTGGACAGCATCAAAGCTGCCAACGCCGACGATGAAAGTGTCTTGGATCGGTCAATCTTTGAAGACTCCTTGCTCTTTCATTTGAACGCCGACTTGGGCCGGGCTACCAGTACGGAAGTCGACATTTACGATTCCTTACTGGCCAACATGATGCAAGAATTACCAGACGCCACGCACAAGAAGAACCCCGACTTATTGATCCACATCAACATTTCGTTTGAAACGATGTTGGAACGCATCAAGAAGCGTGGGCGTTCATACGAACAAATCGATCACGATCCGAGTCTGTACAAGTACTACCAAGAACTGGACCAACGTTACGTGGATTGGTACAACGCTTACGACAAGTCCCCTAAGATGCAAATCGACGGCGACAAGCTGGACTTCGTGGAAGACCCCGCAGCCCGCAAGCAAGTGCTCCAACTCATCGACGAAAAGATCGCCTCACTCTAAGTTGTAGTGGTGGAGGCAACGTGGCCGGGGCTGGCCGCCTACCGTTGCGCGAAAGTTGTGCTGGAACGCGGTGGGCGGACCGGTCGAGCCAAAGTGCGGTCTCGCCCTCGCTTTGAGCCGACAGTTCGCGTCTCAAAGACGCCAGTTCCCTAAGCGGCAAAGAACACCGCTAAGGGAACTCCCACGGCTGAGCACAACTTTCGCTCCACTCTCGGCTACGGTGGCGATAGTCACCACTACTAGCTGAGTGCGGACGAACCGTTGGCAGTCATCTTAGTTGACGCAACGGACAATCTGCCGGAGGAGGCCAGGGGTGGCGCCAGCTGTGTCGACGCAGTTACCTGGCGTTGTTTGCCAGGTTAGTGCGTGGGACGACTTTGGAGACTGGCGGGTTATGCCAGGCTTCAAAGCGAGCCGGAAGCCCGCTTCTGGGCTGCAGGCGGTCCCCATAGCAGGCAGAATCCCTGGCAGCCGCAGGCACTGGTTTCCGCCAGCGCAACGGTAAGGCGGACTGGTACGTGTATCATTGTCAGAACCATCAGACTAGCTGAAGTTAGTAATTGTTATCTGCCGAGAAATGCGGTATGATGAGATTAATCAAAAACACGTTGTGCCTATTTAGTAGACGGCCAGAGAAGCGGGGGATGCTGCAAACCGCGACGTCGAAGATTCCAGCACGAGAATTCGTGGGCGGGTAATGCCGCACGGTGCAAACCGTTATCATGTTCAAGGGTGTAACTGGGTCGCCAGTTACGAACTTGGGTGGTACCGCGAAGGTCTTCGTCCCATGTGACGGAGGCCTTTTTTGTATCATCCGCTAAAAAAGAGAGGAGCAAAACAGCATGTTAGATTTAAAATTGATTCGCCAAGAACCGGATTTTATCAAAGAAAAATTAGCCACGCGGGGGGTGGATCCCGCTGATATCGACAGTTTGTTGGCTTTGGATGCCAAGCGGCGGGAACTGATCGTCAAGAGCGAAACCATGAAGGCCCAACGCAACACGGTGTCTGACGAAATTTCTCAACTGAAACGCAACAAGCAAGACGCCAACGACAAGATCACTGAAATGCGGCAGGTCAGTGGGGAGATCAAGGACATTGATGCCCAACTGGATACGTTAAAGGCCCAGGTCCACGATGCGGCGGCCCATTTGCCTAACATTCCCAACGATAACGTGCCCGTTGGCTTGACCGAAGACGGTAGCGTGGAATTGCGGCAGTGGGGCGAGAAGCCAAACATGGACTTTACGCCTAAGGCCCACTATGAACTCGGGGAAGACCTGGGCATTTTGGACTTTGAAGCCGGGGCCAAGGTTTCCGGGAGTCGTTACCTGTACTACCTGGGCTTAGGTGCCCGGTTGGAACGGGCCGTTTACAACTTCTTCTTGGATGAAAACACCAAGGCGGGCTTCAAGGAAGTCTTGCCACCTTACATCGTGAACGACGATTCCATGTACGGTACCGGTCAATTCCCTAAGTTCAAGGAAGATGTTTACCAACTCCGTGATGAAGATATGACCTTGATTCCAACGGCCGAAGTCCCTCTGGTCAACTACTATCGCGACGAAGTGATCCCTGAAGAGGACCTGCCAGTTTGGTTCACGGCCTTGACGCCAGCGTTCCGGTCCGAAGCCGGCAGTGCCGGTCGCGATACCCGGGGCTTGATTCGCTTGCACCAATTCAACAAGGTCGAGATGGTCAAGTTCTGTAAGCCAGAAAACTCCTGGGATGAACTGGAAGCCTTGACGAAGCACGCTGAGAGCCTCTTACAGAAGTTAGGGCTGGCTTACCACGTGATTACCCTGACGACCAGCGACATGAGCTTTACGGCGGCGATGACGCATGATTTGGAAGTCTGGTTCCCAGAACAAAACACCTACCGGGAAATCTCTAGTTGCTCCAACACCACGGACTTCCAAGCACGCCGGGCGCACATCCAATACCGCGACGACAATGGCAAGCTGCAATACGTGCACGCTTTGAACGGCTCTGGCTTGGCTGTTGGCCGGACCGTTGCCGCTATCTTGGAAAACTATCAAAACGCCGATGGCTCCGTGACGATTCCAGACGTTCTGGTGCCTTACATGGGCGGCGTGACCAAGATTACCAAATAGTTAAGAGTGGGCCCAAAGGCGGTTAGTCGGCGAGCATTAAGGCTGCTACCCGGATTATCCCGAACCTGGATAATTTGGGTAGCAGGTTTAAGCGGAACCGACTGCCTTTGGGCACACGTTTCGGCTAGTTAAAGTTGGTGCTTGATTCTAGTTTACTTGCTAGGGGAATGGGTATCTTGGCAGTCAACGTATGTAAATAATCAACATCGAAACAAGTCTCTTTCAATTACTGACAATAGTGACCGAGAGAGAACGCGGGTCAGGGCAGATGTCCTGGCCTTTTTATTTGCCCCTGACCAGGGAGGCTAAGCGGAAACCCAGTCAGGGGGACAAAAGAATTTTAGGTAAAAACTCATTTTTTTGAATATTTTTGAAATTTCTTATTGACGCGTCTGGGTCCTTCGTATAAAATAGTTTTTGTTGGTTAATTCCGACAGCCAAAAGAGGCTGCTACCGGAGTCACCGCGTATCGTCGTGAATGAAAAATTCAAATTATTTTGAAAAAAAGCTGGCTTTTTCTTCGCTAGTAGGTTAGAATATTATTTGTTGCTTACCGAGTAGTTATTCAGCTAACGAATATTTATTCAAAAAGATTTCAAAAAGTTGTTGACATCATTTGCTCGGCATGGTAAATTATAATAGTTGTTTCAAACGAGGACATTGTTTCTCATTTGAAAGTCCATGGAGGATTAGCTCAGTTGGGAGAGCGTCTGCCTTACAAGCAGAGGGTCACAGGTTCGAGCCCTGTATCCTCCATCGGGACCAAGGTCCCTGGCGGTTAGTTCGCCAACGTTGCAGGTGTGGCGGAACTGGCAGACGCGCTAGATTTAGGTTCTAGTGTCTTATGACGTGGGGGTTCGAGTCCCTTCACCTGCATAACTAAATATTGCAAAATATTTTAAAAATATTTTGCCGACTTAGCTCAGTTGGCAGAGCATCTCACTAGTAATGAGGAGGTCGGAGGTTCGAATCCTCTAGTCGGCATGGCTCCATTAATTTAATAGCCAATTTGCGGAAGTAGTTCAGTGGTAGAACATCACCTTGCCATGGTGGGGGTCGCGGGTTCGAATCCCGTCTTCCGCTTTTGCCCTTTTGCCGGGGTGGCGGAATTGGCAGACGCACAGGACTTAAAATCCTGCGGTCAGTGATGACCGTACCGGTTCGATCCCGGTCCTCGGCATTTAATTGAATAATCATTATGCACCCATAGCGCAACTGGATAGAGTGTCTGACTACGAATCAGAAGGTTGTAGGTTCGACTCCTACTGGGTGCATTTTTGTTACTTATGTTTACCACATAAGTGCTTTTCGGGAAGTAGCTCAGCTTGGTAGAGCACCTGGTTTGGGACCAGGGGGTCGCAGGTTCGAATCCTGTCTTCCCGATTAACTGACATTTGTCAGCGGGCTATTTCGGGAAGTAGCTCAGCTTGGTAGAGCACCACGTTCGGGACGTGGGGGTCGCAAGTTCAAATCTTGTCTTCCCGATTTTTTTATCCCGAAATTACATAAAAACTGTTTAACGGCCGACCTCCTTACTAATCGTTTGGAAGTCGGCCGTTTTTTTGGTATGCTTATCTTCCAGGACTTCCGAAGAAATCGCGGTCTAATCCGTTGCATTTTCATGGAAAGTTCGTATAATATTAGTCAACATTAGTCAGAAGAACTGCACCGAAGGGGGGACGATAATGGAGAATCAAAATATTTCAGATATTATTGAGTCTTACCTCAAGCAGATTTTGGCTGAGTCTCAGCAGGTGGAGATCCGGCGCGCGGAAATCGCTGATCAGTTCAACGTGGTACCTTCCCAGATCAATTACGTGATCAAGACCCGTTTTACGATTCAAGACGGCTATGTCGTGGAGAGTAAACGCGGGGGCGGCGGGTACATTCGAATCGAAAAGGTCAAGTTGCTAGACAACCTGGATTTTATCGATTCACTCGTCAGCGCGGTGGGTGATCACATTACCCGCCACGATGGCTTGGCCGTTGTGCGGAGCCTATTTGAGGCTGGTACCATTAATCGGCGTGAGGCCAATATCATTTTGGCTGCGATCGAAAAGGATGCCGTTCACACTGGCGACCGCCAGACCAGTGAGCGGGTCCGCGCCCAGATTTTGGTATCGATTTTAAACCACTTACGTTACGAGAGTTAAGAAAGTGAGGAGTTGCAATGGATAACCTATTTACACCGAGTGCTAAGAGCGTCCTTGTTTTGGCACAGGAACAAGCAAAATATTTCAAGCACCAAGCAGTCGGTACGGAACACTTGCTGTTAGCCCTCACCATTGAAAAGAACGGGATTGCCAACAAGGTCTTACAACAATTCTCCGTTAGCGATGATGATGTTCGCGAAGAGATCGAACGGTTCACGGGTTACGGGACCTTGGCGAACCTAGATAAGGATAGCTACTTGCCGTACTCGCCCAAGGCAAAATCAATGCTGGCCATGGCTGGCGATGAAGCCAAGCGGCTGGGTGCGATGAAGATCGGCACGGAGCACTTACTGTTAGCCCTGCTCAGTGACGACACGATTCTGTCATCACGGATCTTGAAGAACTTAAATGTCGACTTGACCGATGCTCGCAAGGTAGTCTTGCGGAAATTGGGCATTGCGGATACGCCGAAGCGGCGCAATGCGGATCGTAACCGGCGCAACACGCCTCAGGGCGGTACGCCAACGCTGGACTCCTTGGCTCGCAACTTAACGGATGCGGCGAAGGAAGGCCGGATGGATCCGACGGTTGGTCGGGACAAGGAAGTTAAGCGCGTCATTCAAATTCTGAGTCGCCGGACTAAGAACAACCCGGTTTTGATCGGTGAACCCGGAGTCGGGAAGACGGCGATTGCGGAAGGCTTGGCCCAACGCATCGTGGCCGGCAACGTTCCCGATGATATGAAGGACAAGCGCTTGATGATGCTCGACATGGGCTCACTGGTCGCGGGAACCAAGTACCGGGGTGAATTTGAAGATCGCCTGAAGAAAGTCATCGAAGAAATTTACAACGATGGTCATGTGATTCTGTTCATTGATGAATTGCACACGCTGATCGGTGCTGGTGGTGCTGAAGGGGCTATTGACGCCTCCAACATTTTAAAGCCAGCACTGGCCCGCGGCGAACTTCAAACCATTGGGGCAACGACGCTGGACGAATACCAAAAGTACATCGAATCCGATGCCGCTTTGGAACGGCGGTTTGCGACGGTCCAAGTCAACGAGCCGACGCCGGCAGAAGCCAAGGAAATCTTGAATGGCTTGCGGCCACGGTATGAAGACCATCATCACGTCAATATCACGGATGATGCCATTGACCAAGCTGTCAAATTGTCCACGCGTTACATCAGCGACCGGTTCTTGCCAGATAAGGCCATCGACTTGATGGATGAGGCGTCCGCCAAAGTACGGATCGACCAAATGGACAAGCCGACCGCTGCGTCTAAGCAGGACCAAGAACTCAAGGACTTGGCAGAGGCCAAGGAAAAGGCCATCGAAGACCAAGACTTCGAACGGGCCGCTAAGTTGCGGACCGAGGAAATGGCCTTACGTGAAAAGGTGGATGCGCGTGAAGCCAAGGACGCTGAAAAGGCGGACACGGATGACCGGCACTACAGCTTAAACGTGACGGGTGAAGACGTGGCCGATGTGGTCGCTGAATGGACCGGGGTACCAGTTACGCAGTTGAAGCAAACGGACGCGGATCGCCTGGTTAATTTGGAAAAGATCTTGCACGAACGGGTCATTGGTCAAGAAGAAGCCGTTTCGGCGGTTTCTCGGGCCATCCGGCGGGCACGGTCTGGCCTCAAGGATCCGAACCGGCCAATTGGCTCATTCATGTTCCTGGGACCTACCGGTGTCGGGAAGACGGAATTGGCCAAGGCCTTGGCTGAAGCCATGTTCGGGTCTGAAGACAACATGATTCGGGTCGACATGAGCGAATACATGGAAAAGTATTCCACCAGTCGGTTGATCGGGTCAGCACCCGGTTACGTGGGCTACGACGAAGGTGGGCAATTGACCGAAAAAGTTCGGCAAAAGCCTTACTCCGTGGTTCTCTTCGATGAAGTGGAAAAGGCCCACCCGGATGTCTTCAACATCTTGCTGCAGGTCTTGGACGATGGTTACCTGACGGATTCCAAGGGTCGCAAGGTCGACTTCCGGAACACCATCTTGATCATGACCTCTAACTTGGGGGCCACGAAGCTGCGGGATGAAAAGACCGTGGGCTTTGGCGCCGAAGACATGGCGGATAGCTACAAGGCTATGGCAGCCACGATTCGGGAGACCCTGAAGCAATCGTTCCGGCCAGAATTCCTGAACCGAATCGACGAAACGGTCATCTTCCATTCATTAAAGAAGCCAGAACTCCACGAAATCGTGAAGTTGATGGCCAAGCGCATCGTCAACCGCGTGGCAGAACAAAACATCAAGCTCAAGATCACGCCGGCTGCAGTCGATGCCGTCGCCAAGGCGGGCTTTGATCCGGAATACGGTGCACGGCCAATTCGGCGGGCACTGCAAACACAGGTTGAAGATAGGCTGAGCGAATCTCTGTTAAATGGCGAAATCAAGACGGGCGACCAAGTCACGATTGGCGCCACGAAGGGTGAGGTCACGGTCAACGTGAAATCAACCGACGCCAAGGGAACACCTAAGACGGTGGCGAGTCACTAGCCAGTGGTCTGTTCTAGGCGACCAGTCAAACCAGTTTGAAAAATAACGAAGCGTCCAGTATCACTGCTAGTCGGCGGTGGTGCTGGACGCTTTTTGTTGAGGTCACAATGGGGATGGCTAGAACTTCCCCCTAAACACGGGCAGAACTAGTGAACCTAGGCGCCTGCGTCAAGGGGTCCGCCTGCTCTGGGGAACACAGCTTCACAGTGAAAGCTGGTCGCCTGCCGTCCGCCAAATATGGGTTGGAACGCGGTGGGCGGACCGGACCGAGCCTGAGGAGCGGTCTCGGCCTCGCTTTGAGCCGAAAATCGCGTCTCAAAGACGCCAGTTGTCTAAGCGCCATGAACCGCGCCGCTAAGACAACTCCCACGGCTGAACCCATATTTGGCGGACTCTCGGCTACGGTAGTGCGTGCCAATAATAGTCGTCTTAACCCAGATAGTAGCTGCATTGACAACTAGTCTTTCATTAACACAGCGTTACTGATAGCCGTCAACCTTGCCGGAGGCAGCCGGGGTGGAGCCAGCTGTGTCGGCGGTGTTGGCTGAGGTCTTTTCTCAGCCTACAGCGCGGGACGACTTGAGAGACTGGCTGGTTTCGCCAGGCTTTCAAGCGAGCCGGAAGACCGCCCCTCAGGCTGGAGGCGTTCCCCATAGCAGGCGGAACCCTGGCTGACGCAGGCGCCTGGTTTCACCAATTTTAGGTGTCGGAACACCGTCGTTGCAGCAATCAGCGCGTTAAGTTTAGGTTCAACCTTCAGGTAACATGTTTGCGAAAACATTACGTTTGCGAAGAACTGTGACTTGGTCTAACAAGTGATAAGTGAGATGTGGTAAACTAAAGTTACGAGTTGACCGCCTGGATGACGGGGTGTTGGCCACTGGTTGTTTCGGGAAGTTCCCTAACCAGCCGGCTGACCAGGACGGACGGTCAGGAAAGGACGAGAGCGATGAAGAGAGAAGAACAGTTAACCCACACACATGCAGCGATTTTACAAGCTGCCAGAGAACAGTTCTTGGCGCGGGGCTATCAGGCGACTTCCACTCGTGAGATTGCCAAAGAAGTCGGCATTACCCAGCCAGCACTGTACCACCACTTTAGCGACAAGGAGGTTATCTTCCTTGAAGTGATCAAGAGCGTCGGTCAGGAGGTCCAGCAGGGCATCTTAGCCGTTAATGACCGGTTGGCAACCGCAGAGCAGCCCGACCCGGTCGAAGCCTTAGCGGCGGTGACAGAGGTGCTGACGGGGGTCCATCCCCGTGACGTCTTCACGGTGATCCACAGCAGCTTCCGGTTCTTGAAGCCGGAGAACAAACGGCAACTGGGGATGGTCTTCATGCAAGACTACCTGGGTCCGCTGCAGAAGTTCTTCGAGCTGGGCATCGTGACCCTGCAGCCCGGCTTGTCGGCCCAGGATGCGGCTTCATTTTACCTGACCAGTCTGAGTCCGCTCTTCAACACGTTCCATCACGTGGGGCCGGCCGACGCATCGCAGCATGACCAGACCCTGGCATTGATTCGATTGATCTTATTTGGGGTCGCGGTCAAAAAGTGAGGGTTCCTTATTGACATTTGCCAATAGATTTAGTACTATATCATTTGTATGCAACTGTGAACTGAAATTGAGCGCGCCGATCTATTGTCCGGTGGCGTTCGTTATAAGAAGCCAAAAGCAAGCTCCAAGTTTGTTTTTGGATTTTTTTTGCCAAAAAACCGGGCGAAAACGCATTTGTAACCAAAATGTAATATTCGGTTTGGCCAGTCACAGAATAAATAGGAGAGGTGAACAACTTGGCAGGACACTTAGTTAAATACGGGAAACACCGTACACGCCGTAGCTATTCGCGAATCAAGGAAGTTCTTGATTTACCTAACTTGATTGAAATTCAAACCAATTCCTACAACTGGTTCCTCGACGAAGGTTTACGCGATATGTTCGACGACATCATGCCAATCGAAGATTTTCAAGGAAACCTTTCGTTAGAGTTTGTTGATTATCAGTTACTGGAACCCAAATATACCGTGGATGAAGCACGGGAGCACGATGCCAACTATTCGGCACCACTTCACGTCACTTTACGTTTAACCAACCACGAAACGGGCGAAATCAAATCGCAAGATGTCTTCTTCGGTGACTTCCCATTAATGACGGCCCAAGGGACCTTCATTATTAATGGGGCAGAACGGGTAATTGTTTCTCAATTAGTCCGCTCACCAGGGGTTTACTTCAACGAAGATACCGATAAGAATGGCCGGACCGTCTTTGGCGCAACGGTTATTCCTAACCGGGGTGCTTGGTTGGAATTTGAAACCGACGCCAAGAACATTTCCTACGTCCGTATTGACCGGACGCGGAAGATCCCAATGACCGAATTGGTTCGGGCCTTAGGATTTGGTTCTGACGATGAAATCTTAGATATCTTAGGTGACAACGAAAGTCTTACACGGACGTTGGAAAAGGATATCCACAAGAACACCGATGACTCCCGTGTCGAAGAGTCCTTAAAGGACATCTACGAACGCTTGCGGCCAGGTGAACCGAAGACGGCAGACTCTTCACGGAGTTTACTGACGGCGCGGTTCTTTGATCCTAAGCGTTACGACATGGCCCCTGTCGGCCGTTACAAGACCAACAAGAAGCTGAGTTTAAAGACCCGTTTACTGGGCTTGACCTTGGCGGAAACGCTGGCTGACCCAGATACCGGTGAAATCATCGCGCAAAAGGGGACGGTCGTTGACAAGGACGTCATGAAGACGTTGGCCCCATACTTGGATCAAGACGATTTCAAGATGGTCACCTTCCAGCCTTCAGACGAAGCCGTGGTGACGGAACCACTGAAATTACAAATTATTAAAGTTGAATCTCCTGACGATCCAGAACAAGAAGTTCCCGTTATCGGCAATGGCAACATTGACATCAAGCTGAAGCACATTCGCCCAGCCGACATCATTGCTTCCATGAACTACTTCTTTGATCTGCAAATCGGCATCGGCTCGACTGATGATATTGACCACTTGGGTAACCGGCGGATTCGTTCCGTGGGTGAACTCCTGCAAAACCAATTCCGGATCGGGTTATCCCGGATGGAACGGGTTGTGCGTGAACGGATGTCCATTCAAGATGCTGCGACGGTAACGCCACAACAATTGATCAACATTCGTCCAGTCGTGGCCTCCATCAAGGAATTCTTCGGGTCATCTCAATTGTCACAATTCATGGATCAGACCAACCCGCTGGGTGAATTAACCCATAAGCGGCGGTTGTCTGCTCTGGGACCTGGTGGGTTGACGCGTGACCGTGCCGGCTATGAAGTCCGGGACGTGCACTACACCCACTACGGTCGGATGTGCCCAATTGAAACGCCTGAAGGTCCTAACATCGGGCTGATCAACAGTTTGTCCAGTTACGCTCGGGTCAACAAGTATGGCTTCATCGAAACGCCATACCGTCGTGTTTCCTGGGATACGCACAAGGTTACCGACAAGATCGATTACCTGACTGCCGACGAAGAAGATAACTACGTTGTGGCTCAAGCCAACACGCCGTTGAACGATGACGGTTCCTTCGCAACGGATACCATCATGGCCCGTGACGAAGATAACAACATCGAAACTTCTGCTGACCGGATCGACTACATGGACGTTTCGCCTAAGCAAGTTGTTGCTGTGGCCACGGCATGTATTCCTTTCTTGGAAAACGATGACTCCAACCGGGCCTTGATGGGTGCCAACATGCAACGGCAAGCTGTGCCATTGCTGGACCCTCACGCCCCATTAGTTGGGACTGGGATTGAATACAAGGCGGCCCATGACTCCGGTGTTGCCTTGATCAGTCAACATGAAGGAACCGTTGAATACGTTGATGCACGGGAAATCCGCGTTCGGCGCGACGATGGTGCCTTGGACACTTACAAGCTGATGAAGTTCCGCCGGTCAAACGGTGGGAAGAACTACAACCAACGGCCAATCGTTAAGGTCGGCGACCATGTCGACAACGATGAAATTTTGGCTGATGGGCCTTCCATGGAAAATGGGGAATTAGCCTTAGGGCAAAACCCATTAGTTGCCTTCATGACTTGGCAAGGGTACAACTTCGAAGATGCCATCGGGATCAACGAACGGTTGGTTCGCGATGACGTTTACACGTCGATTCATATTGAAGAATACGAATCAGAAGCACGTGATACGAAGCTGGGACCTGAAGAAATGACGCGTGAAATCCCTAACGTTGGGGAAGACGCCCTGAAGAACTTGGACGAAGACGGGATCATCCGGATCGGTGCCGAAGTTCAAGATGGGGATATCTTGGTTGGTAAGGTCACGCCTAAGGGTGTTACTGAATTATCTGCCGAAGAACGTCTGCTCCACGCCATCTTTGGTGAAAAGGCCCGTGAAGTACGGGATACTTCATTGAAGGTGCCACATGGTGGTGGCGGGATCATCCAGGATGTTAAGATCTTCACTCGTGAAAACGGGGATGAGTTATCACCTGGTGTCAACATGATGGTTCGGGTCTACATCGCGCAAAAGCGGAAGATCCAAGTGGGGGACAAGATGTCTGGTCGTCACGGTAACAAGGGGACGGTTTCCGTCGTTATCCCTGAAGAAGATATGCCGTACATGCCAGATGGGACCCCAATCGACATTATGTTGAGTCCAATGGGTGTGCCTTCCCGGATGAACATCGGGCAAGTGCTCGAATTGCATTTAGGGATGGCTGCTCGTAAACTCGGGATTCATGTTGCCACGCCTGTCTTTGATGGTGCCCGTGATACGGATATTGCGGATGCCGTTAAGGAAGCGGGGATGGCTGCCGATGCCAAGACCGTCTTATACGATGGCCGGACCGGTGAACCATTTGACAAGCGCGTCGCTGTCGGTGTCATGAACTACCTGAAGTTGGCCCACATGGTCGACGACAAGATGCACGCCCGTTCCATTGGACCTTACTCACTGGTTACGCAACAACCCCTTGGTGGGAAAGCGCAATTTGGTGGACAGCGTTTCGGTGAAATGGAAGTTTGGGCTTTGGAAGCTTACGGTGCCGCTTATACGTTGCAAGAAATCTTGACGTACAAGTCTGACGACGTGGTTGGTCGGGTTAAGACCTACGAAGCCATCGTCAAGGGCGATCCAATTCCAAAGCCAGGTGTGCCAGAATCATTCCGTGTGCTGGTTAAAGAATTACAATCCTTAGGGCTGGATATGAAGGTCTTAAACGGGAACAACGAAGAAATCGAACTCCGTGATATGGACGACGATGACGATGATGTTGTGAACGTTGATGCGTTGAGCAAGTACGCCCAACAACAAGAGGAACGTAAGGCTGCCGCACAAGGCGATGACACCAAGGCTACCTCAGCATCTACAAAAAATGAAAGTCAACCAAACACGCAAGACTAATTAATAAGGGAGGTCGCTTCTTTGGTCGATGTCAATAAGTTCGAAAGCATGCAGATCGGGCTGGCTTCACCTGATAAGATCCGTAGCTGGTCTTATGGGGAAGTCAAGAAGCCTGAAACCATCAACTACCGGACATTAAAGCCTGAAAAAGACGGGCTGTTCGACGAGCGGATTTTCGGTCCTACCAAGGACTGGGAATGTGCTTGTGGGAAATACAAGCGAATCCGTTACAAGGGTGTCGTTTGTGACCGTTGTGGGGTCGAAGTTACCCGTTCTAAGGTTCGTCGTGAACGGATGGGCCACATTGAATTGGCTGCACCTGTTACCCACATCTGGTACTTCAAGGGGATCCCTAGCCGGATGGGCTTGGTCCTCGACATGAGCCCCCGGGCCCTGGAAGAAATCATCTACTTCGCATCCTACGTGGTCTTAGATCCAGGTAACACGCCACTCGAAAAGAAGCAATTACTTTCCGAACGTGACTACCGTGACAAGCTCGCAGAATACGGCAGTGACGCCTTCAAGGCTGAAATGGGTGCCGAAGCCATCAAGAAGTTGTTGATGGCCGTAGACCTAGATAAAGAAGTTGCAGAATTAAAGGAAGAATTGAAGGAAGCCACTGGCCAAAAGCGGACGCGTGCCGTTCGTCGTTTGGACATCTTGGAAGCCTTCGTGACTTCTGGTAACCGTCCGGAGTGGATGGTAATGGACGCAATTCCGGTCATTCCACCTGACTTACGGCCAATGGTACAACTCGAAGGTGGGCGTTTCGCAACGTCTGACTTGAACGACTTGTACCGGCGGGTTATCAACCGGAACAGCCGGTTGAAGCGGTTGTTAGACTTAAACGCACCTGGCATCATCGTTCAAAACGAAAAGCGGATGCTTCAAGAAGCCGTTGACGCCTTGATCGATAACGGTCGTCGTGGCCGTCCCGTTGCTGGTCCAGGTAACCGGCCATTGAAGTCTCTTTCACACATGTTGAAGGGGAAACAAGGTCGGTTCCGGCAAAACTTGTTAGGGAAGCGGGTTGACTACTCTGGTCGTTCCGTTATTGACGTTGGTCCTTCCCTCAAGTTCAACCAAATGGGTCTGCCAGTCCCAATGGCTTTGGAATTGTTCCGGCCATTTATCATGAAGGAACTGGTTGCCCGGGGCTTAGCTTCTAACATTAAGAACGCCAAGCGCCAAATCGACCGTGAAGATGACGATGTCTTCAACGTGCTTGAAGATGTCATCAAGGAACACCCTGTTCTGTTGAACCGGGCCCCTACGCTTCACCGTTTAGGGATTCAAGCGTTCGAACCCGTCTTGGTTAGTGGTAAAGCGATGCGGTTACACCCATTGGCTTGTGAAGCCTACAACGCCGATTTCGATGGGGACCAAATGGCCATCCACGTGCCGTTATCTGATGAAGCACAGGCGGAAGCCCGTTTGCTGATGTTAGCGGCTCACCATATCCTGGCACCTGCCAGTGGGAAGCCAGTTGTTGCGCCTTCTCAAGATATGGTTATCGGGAACTACTACCTGACGATGGAAGAAGCCAACCGTGAAGGGGAAGGCATGATCTTTACCGACCTCAACGAAGCTGTTCTGGCTTACCGGAACGGTTTGGTTCACTGGCACACGCGTGTGGGTGTTCAGGTTTCTTCGATGCCAGACAAGCCATTTACTGACGAACAACGTAGCAAGATCATGGTGACGACCGTTGGGAAGTTGATCTTCAACAACATCCTGCCAAAGTCGTTCCCATACTTGAACGAACCTACGAGCACGAACTTGAATGGCGCCGTTCCGGACAAGTACTTCTTGGAACCGGGCGAAGACATTCATGATTACCTGCAAAACGCCGAACTGATTGGGCCATTCAAGAAGGGCTTCTTGTCTGACATCATCGCGGCTGTTTACCAACAATACAAGGTGACCGCAACTTCCAAGCTGCTTGACCGGATCAAGGACTTAGGTTATGACGAATCAACCAAGTCCGGGTTGACGGTGGGGATGGTCGATGTGACCGACTTGAAGGAAAAGCCAGAAATCATCGACGCTGCCCACAAGCAGGTTGCGACGGTTACCAAGCAATTCCGGCGTGGTCTGATTACGGATCATGAACGTTACGAACGGGTCATTGGAATCTGGAACGATGCCAAAGACGACATTCAAAACGCCTTGATTCACAGTTTCGACCAACAGAACCCTATCTTTATGATGAGTGATTCTGGTGCCCGGGGGAACATTTCTAACTTTACGCAGCTGGCCGGGATGCGTGGTCTGATGGCCGCTCCTAGTGGTGACATCATGGAGCTGCCGATCACGTCTAACTTCCGTGAAGGCCTGTCTGTGATGGAAATGTTCATTTCGACCCACGGTGCTCGTAAAGGGATGACCGATACGGCGCTGAAGACTGCCAACTCAGGTTACCTGACACGGCGGCTGGTCGATGTTGCCCAAGACGTGATCATTCGGGAAAAGGATTGTGGGACTGACCGTGGTTTGAAGATTCGGGCCATCACTGATGGTAACGAAATGATCGAACCACTGTACGACCGGATCTTAGGGCGTTACACCCAAAAGACCGTCTACGATCCAAAGACTGGGGACGTCATCGTGCCTAAGAACCAAATGATCGTCGAAGACACTGCCCAACAAATCGTTGACGCGGGTGTTGAAGAAGTTACCATTCGTTCCGCCTTCACTTGCAACACCGAACATGGTGTTTGTGAACGTTGTTACGGCCGGAACATGGCTACTGGTGACGAAGTTGAAGTTGGTGAAGCTGTCGGGACTGTTGCCGCTCAATCAATCGGTGAACCTGGGACCCAGCTGACCATGCGGAACTTCCATACCGGTGGTGTTGCCGGGAACGAAGATATTACCCAAGGGTTGCCTCGTGTTCAAGAATTGTTTGAATCTCGGAACCCTAAAGGTAAAGCTGAGATCACTGAAGTTACTGGGACGGTTGAATCAATCGAAGAAAACCCAGCTGAACGGACCAAGGAAGTTACCATCAAGGGTGAAGCCGATACGCGGAGTTACACGTTACCAATCACGGCACGGATGCGTGTCAGTGAAGGTGACTTTATCCACCGTGGTGGCGCCTTGAACTATGGGTCTGTTGATCCTAAGGAATTGTTGCGGGTTCGCGATGTCTTGTCTACTGAAACTTACATCTTGGGTGAAGTGCAACGTGTTTACCGGATGCAAGGTGTGGCTATTAGTGATAAGCACGTGGAAATCATGGTTCGGCAAATGCTGCGGAAGGTCCGCATCATGGACCCAGGTGACACGGATGTGCTGCCAGGGACTTTGATGGATATTCAAGACTTCCGTCGGGCCAACTACCAAACCTTGATCGATGGGGGCATTGCCGCCACCGCTCGTCCAGTTATCTTGGGGATCACCAAGGCTGCCTTGGAAACCAACAGTTTCTTATCAGCCGCATCCTTCCAGGAAACGACGCGTGTCTTGACCGATGCTGCTATTCGGGGCAAGAACGATCCACTGGTTGGTTTGAAGGAAAATGTCATCATTGGGAAGATCATTCCTGCCGGGACTGGGATGCCAGATTACCGTCAGATCAAGCCCAAAGAAGTTGGCGGTACGTCAACCGAAGGCGTTTATTCCATCAGCGACTTAGAAAAACAAATGCAAGAAGACTCACAGGCCTAGTGACAACTAGCTTGTTGGTCGGGGGCTCGCCAGAGATGGCGGGTCCTTTTTTTGTATAAGAGTGGGCCGTCAGGCGGTTAGCCGGCGAGCATTAAGGCTGAGAACCGAATAATCCCGGTCTTGGATTATTTGGTTATCAGGTTTAAGCGGAACCGGCTGCCTGTCGGCGCACGTTTCGACACCGTAGCGGGGAACCGGGGTTGCCTGTCGGCGCACGTTTCGGCACCGTAGTGGGGAACCGGGGCCGCCTGTCGGCACACGTTTCGGCACCGTAGCGGGGAACCGGCTGCCTGTTGGCGCACGTTTCGGCACCGCAGCGGGGAACCGGGGCCGCCTGTTGGCGCACGTTTCAGCCGCACAACGCGGGCTGGCCGCCTACCGTTCGCCAAAACTGGCGTGAAACGTTATGGGTGAGAATTAGCGAAGCCATGTTACCGCAAAAAAAGAGGCCCCGGCTAGCAAGCCGCGACCTCTGGACGATGGTTTATTTTTTGGGTGAAGCATATTCTGGAAATTGACGGGCAAATTCTCTTTCGGCTTCGGCGACCGCCTGGTGATATGCTGGCGAATGCATCCGTTTGTTCAATGCAGCCTGTTCTTCGGGGGTCAGTTTGCGGTCGAGTGAGTCGTCAATGATTAGGGGATCAGGTTCTGGGGTGATGTAGGGCATTGGAATTGGCCTCCTTCAGGATCACGGCTATTGGAAAGTATGAATAATTTGGCCGTCTCGCGTTTGATTACTTGGGGACGGCGTTGATACGCCGGAGTTACCAGGCATGCATTGGTCTTTTCTTCAGCAGGGGTTAAGGCATTGGCGATATTATCGATGAGCAATGCAGTTTCTAGTCTGTTTCACCAGGAACACTTCCGTTAGTCAACGTCCTAGTCTGCGAGTGCAGTATACCAGAAAGTCGGAAAATCTGCTGTGTGCAAGCTTACCGCCGTATCAGCCACCATCCCACCGCGCTGGCCACCAGATAAGGTAGAAACGCTAACCGTTTCTGCTTGCGTGCGCGCCACAATGCCAGGGTACTGGCGACCAGTAGCCACTGCGCGGTCGCGGTGCTGCCCCGGGTGATGGCGTAGGCTAGGATCAATTCCAAGTCGCCGTCACCGATCAACGGCGTGGGCCAGTGGCGCCAGAGTAGCTGAATGCCCAGTAAACCGCTGGTGGCCAAAATGATGGTGGGCCAGGGGAGTGCCCAAACCGTTAGCGGCCAGGCCAACCAGACTAGCCACCCGGGAAAGGTTTGGGTACGCGCATCACAGAGGGCGGCAAAGGTCCACAGACCTAGCCATAGCAATGGTCGCAGGGTGGCCAGGGTCAGCGTGGTGAGCACGATCCCACAGCTGATCTCCAGCACCAGCGTGGTGGGGGGAATCCGCTGCTGACAGTAGTGGCAACGGCCGCGTAGCACCAGGTAGCTGACTACCGGGACCAGTTGCCAGTAAGCCAGGGGTGTTTGGCAAATCTCGCAGTGCGAGGCCGGATAAAGGGGTGACGTGCCCGTAGCATAGCGATCGGCCATGGCGGTCAGCCACGACCCCAGGCAGGCCCCGTAAATAAATAGGATAATCATCATGAAAGTTTCACCTCTACCCATCAACTCCGTAAAAAATAGCGAAATGTTTCTGCAAAATTGCGGAGAGGCTGGTTGACAGCGGCATTTTGGCATGGTATTCTATTCAAGGTGCTTTTCGCAGACAGGTCTCGGGTATTCACTACCAGACATGCTGACTGACGGCGGGGAGGACACTTCAATTAAATCTCAATCTGGGTCGTCTTTTTTCTTTACAGAAAAATGAACCACCTGGATGTGTGGACTTATAACTCTAGAAAGTATACGGAAAGGAGGACTATTTAGATGCCTACTATCAACCAATTGGTGCGTAAAGGTCGTAAATCTAAAAGTTCTAAATCAGATGCCCCAGCTTTAAACTACGGGTATAACAGTTTCAAAAAAGCTCAAGTTAAGAATCCAGCTCCACAAAAGCGTGGGGTTGCAACGCGTGTCGGTACCATGACACCAAAGAAGCCTAACTCTGCTTTACGTAAATATGCACGTGTGCGGTTGTCAAACTTAATTGAAGTGACTGCTTACATTCCTGGTATTGGCCACAACCTGCAAGAACATAGTGTTGTGCTGATCCGGGGCGGCCGGGTTAAGGATTTACCTGGGGTTCGTTACCACATTATCCGTGGTGCTCTCGATACTGCCGGTGTTACTGACCGTCGTCAAGGTCGTTCCAAGTACGGGACTAAGAAGCCTAAGGGCTAGACCGAGACTCAAAATTAAGGTCGGGTGCACGGTTGCCGTCAACCGGCCTGTAACAGCATTTCAAGGAGGATATTAACAATGCCTAGAAAAGGAAACGTACAAAAGCGTGAAGTCCTTCCTGATCCAATTTACAATTCAAAGTTGGTCACTCGTCTGATCAACCACACGATGATGGATGGGAAACGTGGAACTTCAACTAAGATCATTTATGGTGCCTTCGACATCATTAAGAACGAAACTGGTAACGATCCAGTGGAAGTCTTCGAAGAAGCAATGAAGAATGTTATGCCAGTCTTGGAAGTTAAGGCTCGGCGTGTTGGTGGGTCAAACTACCAAGTTCCTATCGAAGTTCGGCCAGACCGTCGGACCACTTTAGGTCTTCGTTGGATGGTTCAGTACTCTCGTTTACGTGGCGAACACACCATGGTTGAACGGCTTGCTCGTGAAATCATGGACGCTGCTAACAACACCGGTGCTGCCGTTAAGAAGCGTGAAGATACGCACCGGATGGCAGATGCCAACCGTGCCTTCGCTCACTACCGCTGGTAAGAGCAGCTATCGCACTGCCATGCCTACAGTGTGATAAAATGTTAGAGCAGAGTGTTATTTAGCATTTTTGACTCTAGCTTAGAGGAGCAATCCTTTAATCGAGAGTGGCTACTAAAATCAATTGCGATGTTAGTAGTCACTTTTTGGCACAATCTACGATCAAATTGAGAGGAGTTACACATTAATCATGGCTAATACTCGTGAATTTCCGCTTGAGAAGACGCGTAACATCGGTATCATGGCCCACATCGATGCCGGGAAGACGACGACTACTGAGCGTATCCTGTATTATACTGGTAAAATCCATAAGATTGGTGAAACCCATGATGGGGCTTCACAAATGGACTGGATGGAACAAGAACAAGAACGGGGAATTACGATCACTTCTGCCGCTACTACTGCGGAATGGAAGGGTCACCGGATTAACATCATCGATACCCCAGGACACGTTGACTTCACTGTCGAAGTTGAACGTTCCCTGCGTGTCTTGGATGGTGCCGTAGCCGTCTTAGATGGCCAAGCCGGTGTTGAACCTCAAACCGAAACTGTTTGGCGTCAAGCCTCTGATTTCGATGTTCCTCGTATCGTGTTCGTTAACAAGATGGATAAGCTGGGTGCCGACTTCGACTTCTCAGTTAACTCCATTCACGAACGTTTACAAGCCAACGCCTTAGCCTTACAAATGGCTATCGGTGCCGAAGACAACTTCCAAGGTGTCGTTGACTTGATCGAAATGAAGGCCTACATCTACGATAAAGATGAATTAGGTTCTTCATGGGATACGGTTGATATTCCTGCAGATATGAAGGAAGAAGCCGAAAAGCGTCATGAAGAAATGATCGAAAGCGTCGCTGACGTTGACGATGAAATCATGGAAAAGTACCTTGAAGGTGAAGAAATCACCAAGGACGAATTAAAGGCCGCTATCCGGCGGGCAACCTTGAAGCTGGAATTGTTCCCAGTCTTCGCTGGTTCTGCCTTCAAGGATAAGGGTGTTCAGATGTTGATGGACGCCGTTGTGGACTACTTACCATCCCCATTGGATGTTAAGCCTTACAACGCGACTGTTCCGGATACTGACGAAGCCGTTGAATTACGGGCCGATGACGATGCGCCATTCGCTGCCTTAGCATTTAAGGTTGCCACTGACCCATTCGTTGGTCGTCTGACTTACATCCGGGTTTACTCCGGTACTCTGGAAGCTGGTTCTTACGTGCTGAACTCCACGAAGGGCAAGCGTGAACGGGTTGGTCGTTTGCTGCAAATGCACTCTAACCACCGTCAAGAAATTCCAGAAGTCTTCTCTGGTGATATCGCTGGGGCCATTGGTTTGAAGAACACCACTACTGGTGACTCTTTGACTGACCCAGATCACCCATTACATTTGGAATCTATGGACTTCCCAGATCCAGTTATCCAGGTTGCCGTAGAACCAAAGACGAAGGCTGACCAAGATAAGATGAACACCGCCTTACAAAAGCTTTCTGAAGAAGACCCAACTTTCAAGGCTGAAACTAACCCTGAAACTGGTGAAACGCTGATCGCTGGGATGGGTGAACTTCACTTGGATATCATCATCGACCGGATGAAGCGTGAATTCAAGGTTGAAGCTAACATTGGTGCCCCTCAAGTTGCCTACCGTGAAGCCTTCACGAAGTCAACTAAGGTCCAAGGTAAGTTCGTTCGTCAATCTGGTGGTAAAGGTCAATATGGTGACGTTTGGATCGAATTCACCCCTAACGAACGTGGTAAGGGTTACGAATTCGAAGACGCTATCGTTGGTGGGGTTGTTCCTCGTGAATTTATCCCTTCAGTTGACCAAGGTCTGCAAGAAGCCATGGCAAACGGTGTCTTAGCTGGTTACCCATTGGTTGATGTTAAGGCCAAGTTATACGATGGTAGTTACCATGAAGTCGATTCTAGTGAAGCAGCCTTCAAGGTTGCCGCTTCCTTGGCTTTACGGAACGCTGTTAAGTCTGCTGGCCCTGTTATTCTTGAACCAATCATGAAGGTTGATATCTTGGTTCCTGAAGAATACATGGGTGATATCATGGGCCAAGTTACCGCTCGTCGTGGTAAGGTTGATGGTATGGAAGCACGTGGTAACGCACAAATGATTCACTCATTCGTTCCGTTATCCGAAATGTTCGGTTACGCAACGACGTTACGTTCTGCATCACAAGGTCGTGGGACATTTACCATGACGTTTGATCACTACGAACCAACGCCTAAGAGTGTTCAAGCTGAAATTATCAAGAAGAACGGCGGCACACCAGTCGAAGACTAGTCTGTCAGTTGTTTAAAGAAAACGTCTAACTTTCGGGTTAGGCGTTTTTATTTTGTCTTGAAGTGGGGGAGACTGGTGTTAGCGGTCGGCGGAATGGATATAAAATGAAGCGTCTTTTTACAGATTGTTTGGATGTCGGTATTTGTTGATGGGTCTCAACTTCAACATCTAGTTTTGGCTGAGAGCGACGTCATGTCGGGCACGATTAAATTTGGTGGGGCGATGATATTTAAAAAGGGTTACGCCAGTAATTACGGAAAGTTACGACGACAGCTGAACGTATCTCTAGCGACCGGCAGGCGGCCAGCCCAACCAAAGCCGCTAAGACCACCTAGCATCACTTGCAGAAATTGCGGTATAATAAGCACGCATGTGTCAAAAGGAATTGGAGAGTGAGTTATGGAAGAGTTGTTCGAACACGCCCCGATTCCGCGGGCGTATTTTAAGCTGGCCTTGCCCGTTGTCTTGGCGATGGTGGCCAGCATGATTTACAATTTGGCCGATACGTTCTTCGTGTCGCAGACCCAAAACACCAACCTGGTGGCGGGAGTGGCGTTGTGTACACCGCTATTTTCGCTGCTGATTGCCATTGGCGACATCTTTGGGTTGGGGGGCAGTTCGTTGATCTCCCGGCTGTTGGGCGAAAAGGCCTACACCACAGGGCGTCGTGTTAGCAGCTTTTGTCTGCACGGCGCCGTGGTGATTGGCCTGATCACCACCGTCGTCTTATTGGTGTTCATGCGGCCGTTTCTCTACCTATTAGGGGCAACTTCAGCGACGTATCCCTATGCACGGGACTTTTATCGCATCATGGCGCTGGGGGCGATGCCGATCATCGTATCGATCGTACCGGGAAACCTGATCCGAACGGAAGGGTTCGCGGCTCAGTCCATGGCTGGCACGCTGGTGGGGACCGTGATTACCATTATCCTGGATCCCATCTTGATTTTTCCCGCTGGTCTGGGAGCGGCCGGGGCGGCGTTAGCGACCGTGATTGGCTACACCATTTCCGCCATCACCCTGGTCTATTTGACCAAACGCTACTGCCAGGTCATCTCGATTGACGCGCGGTTGAGTAAAATCAGCTGGGCGTGGATTCTACAGGTCTTGGCGATTGGCATTCCAGGGTCCATCACGAATCTAATGCAGGCCTTTGGGACCACCGTCTTGAACCGGTACCTGATTGCCTTCGGTCCGACCAAGGTCGCCGCGATGGGGATCGTGTTGAAGGTCTACATGATCATCATGTTAGTCATGGTGGGCTTTGCCTTTGGCGCGCAACCATTGATTGGCTACACGTATGGTGCCAAGAACATGGCACGCTTCAAAAAGATCCTCCACTTTGATCTGTTGGTCGAGGTCGGCTACGCGTTGATTCTGGCGGTCATCTTGATGATCCTAGCGCCGCAGATCATTGGTCTGTTTCTCCATAGTCAGGCGGTCATTACGGCGGGGACTTACATGCTGCGGGTCTTCTTAGTCACGACGCCGTTCGTGGGGGCGGTCTTGGTGTACACCACCGTTTTCCAAAGCACCGGGAAGGCCATAGGTGCCTTCATCATGTCGATTGCGCGGCAGGGGGTCGTCTTCTACCTGGCCATCGTGCTTGGCGCGCGCCTGATTGGCTATCACGGGATCATCTGGGCTCAGCCGATTGCCGACGTCTTGACCTGTGCAATTGGGTGGGGCTTAGCCCGGGGACTTCTTAATAGTAGAAAGTCGACTGAAGCGTCCTTGCGAAATGAAAATTGATTGACGTCAAGTGACGGGCGTTTTTCACAAAAAGTTTGAGAAATTCGGCGAAAACCCTTGCCAGTCGGCAGTTTATTTAGTATGATAGTCAAGTGCTGTATTTCCCAGGGTATTTTTGTGCCCCCGGGGGTCGGACAAAAGTTTAGCGATGATGTGGGATATTGCGACACACCCGGCCGCTTTGCCATGAGGGTGTGGCGGGAATTTCCACGGAGTTAGTCTTATTTTTAAAATAGACGAAGGAGGGAACACAATGGCAAAACAAAAAATTCGGATTCGGTTGAAGGCTTACGAACATCGTATCCTCGATCAATCAGCGGACAAGATTGTTGAAACTGCAAAGAGAACTGGTGCCGGTATTTCAGGTCCAATCCCATTGCCAACTGAACGGACAATCTACACCGTATTACGTTCACCACATAAGTTTAAGGACTCACGTGAACAATTCGAAATGCGGACGCACAAGCGTTTGATTGATATCGTTAACCCAACGCCAAAGACGGTCGACTCATTAATGAAGCTTGACCTGCCTAGCGGTGTTGACATCGAAATCAAGTTATAATTTTCAAGAATATTAAATACAATATAATCGGAGGTGTACTCATGACCACTAAAGGAATCTTAGGGAAAAAGGTCGGGATGACGCAAGTCTTCACTGATGCTGGCGAATTAATCCCCGTTACTGTTGTCGAAGCAACGCCAAACGTTGTGTTACAAGTTAAGACGATGGAAAACGACGGTTACGATGCCATTCAACTTGGTTACCAAGACAAGCGTGAAGTACTCAGCAACAAGCCCGAACAAGGTCATGTAGCAAAAGCAAACACGACTCCTAAGCGCTTCATTCGTGAATTCAGAGATGTTGAGCTGGGAGATTACAAGGTAGCAGACGAAGTTAAAGTTGATACCTTCCAAGCAGGAGACATCGTGGATGTCACTGGTGTCACTAAAGGTCATGGATACCAAGGTAACATTCATAAGGACGGCCAAAGCCGTGGCCCTATGGCCCATGGTTCTCGTTACCACCGTCGTCCAGGTTCTCTGGGTGCCATCATTAACCGGGTATTCCCTGGCATGAAGCTCCCAGGTCGGATGGGTAACAAGCAAGTTACTATCCAAAACCTTGTGATCGTTAAGGCTGACGTTGATAACAACGTTCTGTTGATCAAGGGCAATGTGCCTGGTGCTAACAAGTCACTCGTTACTGTTAAGAGTGCTGTTCGCCCACCACGCCCAAAGCATTCTGATAAATAAATAGGAAGGGAGGATAATTAAATGACAAGCGTAGCATTATACAAACAAGATGGTAGCCAAAACGGCAACGTTGATTTGAACGCTGATATCTTCGGCATCGAACCTAACGAAAATGTCGTATTCGATACGATTTTGATGCAACGAGCTTCCTTACGCCAAGGAACCCACGCCGTTAAAAACCGGAGTGCCGTTCGTGGTGGTGGTAAGAAGCCATGGCGTCAAAAGGGTACCGGTCGTGCCCGTCAAGGTTCCATCCGTTCCCCACAATGGGTCGGTGGTGGTGTGGTCTTTGGCCCTACCCCTCGTTCTTACAGTTACCGCCTTCCTAAGAAGGTTGGCCGTTTAGCATTGAAGTCAGTTCTTTCACAAAAGGTTCTCGACGAAAGCTTAGTCGTTCTTGACGGTTTAGCATTCGACGCACCTAAGACGAAAGAATTCGCTGCTGTGTTGGCTGGTTTGAATGTCACGACTAAGACGTTGGTTGTCCTTGAAGACGACAACGTAACTGCTGCTTTAGCAGCCCGTAACTTAGCAAATGTTAAAGTTATTCCAGCCAAGAGCTTGAATGTCTTAGACATCGCTGATGCGGACAAGTTAGTGATTACCCAACCAGCTCTTTCTCAAGTAGAGGAGGTGCTCGCATAATGGAATCACGTGACATTATCTTACGCCCAGTTGTTACCGAAGCTACGATGGCAACTATGGACGACAAGCGTTACACCTTTGACGTTGACGTACGAGCAACCAAGACTCAAGTCAAGCATGCCGTAGAAGACATCTTTGACGTTAAGGTTGTTAAGGTTAACATCATGAATTTAAAGGGTAAGAAGAAGCGTCAAGGACGTTACGAAGGCTACACTAAGAAGCGTCGTAAGGCCATTGTCAGCTTATCTGCCGACTCAAAAGAAATCAAGTTATTCAACGAAGAATAAAATCTCAGATATAGGAGGGAAATAACGTGGCGATTAAGAAATACAAACCAACAAGCAATGGTCGTCGTAACATGACGAGCTTGGTTTACAAAGACGTCATCACTAAGACGACTCCTGAAAAGTCATTGCTTGATTCACAAAGTCACACGGCTGGCCGGAACAACGCTGGTCGCATGACTGTCCGTCATCGTGGCGGTGGTAACAAGCGTCAATACCGGATCATCGACTTCAAGCGAATCAAAGATGATGTTCCAGCAACCGTTAAGGCTATCGAATACGATCCTAACCGGACTGCTAACATTGCATTATTAGTTTATGCTGATGGTGTAAAGTCATACATCTTGGCTCCTAAGGGCTTAAAGGTTGGCGACAAGGTTCAATCTGGTCCAGATGCCGATATCAAGACTGGTAACGCATTACCATTGAAGAACATCCCATTTGGGACGGTTATTCACAACATCGAATTAAAGCCTGGTAAGGGTGGCCAATTGGTACGTTCTGCTGGTACTTCAGCACAATTGTTAGGTAAAGCTAACGATGAAAAGTACGTATTAGTTCGTTTATCTTCCGGTGAAGTTCGGATGGTCTTGAACGTTAACCGTGCAACTATCGGTGCCGTTGGTAACGAAGAACACGAATTAGTTAACGTTGGTAAAGCCGGCCGTAACCGTTGGGCTGGTCAACGTCCTCACGTTCGTGGTTCAGTTATGAACCCTAACGATCACCCACATGGTGGTGGTGAAGGTAAAGCACCTGTTGGTTTACCATCTCCTCTTTCTCCATGGGGTAAGAAGACTGTTGGTAAGAAGACGCGTTCGAAGAAGAACAAGACTGAGAAGTTCATTGTTCGTCATCGTAAAGGTTCTAAGATGTAATATTCCGGTTATCCGGAAGTCAAGAGACCTGGTGATCATCGTGTTCCACGATGCGCCACAAGTAGAGGAGGTTTCATAAATGGGTCGTAGTTTGAAAAAAGGACCTTTCGCCGATGCGCATTTACTGAAAAAGGTTGATGCACAAAAGGATCAAGACAAAAAGGCTGTCATCAAGACCTGGTCCCGCCGGTCTACTATTTTCCCTAGCTTTGTAGGTTTAACTATCGCTGTATATGATGGACGGAAGCACGTACCAGTTTACGTTCAAGAAGATATGGTAGGCCACAAGCTTGGCGAATTCGTACCAACCCGGACATTCCGTGGTCATGGTGGCGACGACAAGAAAACTCGTTGATAAGGAGGATTAACTAATGGCTGAACAAGTTACATCAGCGCAAGCGACTGCTAAGACGGTTCGGATTGCTGCTCGCAAAGTCCGCCTTGTCATCGATCTTATCCGCGGCAAGAGCGTCGCTGAAGCAATCGCAATCTTAAAGTTCACACCGCGTGGCGCATCACCGGTTGTGGCAAAGGTTTTAAACTCTGCAATTGCTAACGCAGAAAACAATTTTGACTTAGATCGTCAAGATCTAGTTGTTAGCGAAGCCTATGTGAACGAAGGACCAACCCTCAAGCGGTTCCGTCCTCGTGCCAAAGGCTCTGCTTCACCAATCAACAAACGTACGAGTCACATTACGGTTGTTGTATCTGAAAAAGAGGAGGGATAACGCGTGGGTCAAAAAGTAAATCCAACTGGATTACGGGTCGGTATCATTCGCGATTGGGAAGCAAAGTGGTATGCTGAAAAGGATTTCGCTGCTTACCTGAAGGAAGACCTTCAAATCCGTAAATTTATCGAAAAGCGTCTTGTAGATGCTTCTGTTTCAACTGTTGAGATTGAACGGGCTGCAAACCGCGTCAACATCTCAATTCACACTGCCAAGCCAGGGATGGTTATTGGTAAGGGTGGTTCCGAAGTCGAAAATCTCCGTAAGGAATTGAACGACTTAACTGGCAAGCGTGTCCACATCAACATCGTGGAAATCAAGAAGCCAGATTTGGATGCCAAGTTAGTCGGCGAAAACATTGCTCGTCAATTGGAAGGCCGTGTTGCTTTCCGTCGCGCTATGCGTGGGACGATGCAACGGACGATGCGTTCTGGCGCCAAGGGTGTTAAGACGCAAGTTGCTGGTCGGTTAAACGGTGCTGACATGTCTCGTGTTGAAAGCTATGCTGAAGGCACGGTTCCTCTGCACACGTTACGTGCTGACATCGATTACGCTTGGGTTGAAGCGCACACCACTTATGGTTCTCTGGGTGTTAAGACCTGGATCTACCGTGGTGAAATTCTTCCCGAAAAGAAACAAACTAACGGACAAGGAGGGAAATAAGCATGCTGGTACCTAAGCGAGTAAAGTTCCGTCGTGTCCACCGTGGTAAGCTACGTGGCGAAGCCAAGGGTGGCAAGAGCGTTGCTTTCGGTGACTACGGTTTACAATCGTTAGATTCCAAGTGGATCTCCAACCGTCAAATCGAAGCAGCCCGTGTGGCAATCACACGTTACATGAAGCGTGGTGGGAAAGTTTGGATTAAGATTTTCCCTCACAAATCCTACACCAGTAAAGGTGTTGGGGTCCGGATGGGTAATGGTAAAGGTACGCCTGATGGCTGGGTAGCCCCAGTTAAGCGCGGTAAGGTTTTGTTTGAAGTGGGTGGCGTTTCTGAAGAAGTCGCTCGCGAAGCCTTACGTTTGGCTGCCATGAAGCTTCCCGTTCGTACGAAGGTTTTATCCCGAGAGGAAGTAGGTGGCGAATCAAATGAAAACTAAAGAAATCAACGAATTAACCACTGCTGAAATGCTCGATAAAGAAAAGAGCTACAAGGACGAATTATTCAACCTGCGTTTCCAATTAGCTACTGGTCAATTGGAAAACACTGCACGGCTGAAGCAAGTTCGTAAGAACATTGCGCGGATTAAAACCGCTCTTCGCCAACAAGAACTGAACAAGTAGAATACGATAAGAAGGAGGTCACTAATACATGAGTGATGCACGTAATAACCGCAAGGTTTACCGTGGTCGTGTCGTTTCCGACAAAATGGAAAAGACGATCACTGTCGTTGTAGAAACGACGAAGACGGATGCAAGATATGGCAAGCGTGTCAAGTACTCCAAGAAGTACAAGGCACATGACGAAAACAACGAAGCCCACACTGGCGACATTGTTGAAATCATGGAAACTCGTCCTCTGTCTGCTACCAAGCGGTTCCGCTTAGTCGACATTGTTGAAAAAGCAGTAATCATTTAGGTGTCGTTTTTATCGTATTCTGAATTAGAACTGAAGGGAGGACACTAGCTGTGATCCAACAAGAAAGTCGCTTAAAGGTTGCCGACAACTCTGGCGCCCGTGAAATTCTGACTATCAAAGTTCTGGGTGGCTCCAAGCGTCGCTACGCCGGAATTGGTGATATCATTGTCGCTACTATCAAACAAGCAACACCAGGTGGCGTTGTCAAAAAAGGTGACGTTGTAAAGGCCGTTGTTGTTCGTACCAAGTCTCGTGTACGTCGTAACGATGGTTCATACATCAGCTTTGATGAAAATGCTGCAGTGCTGATCAAAGACGATAAGAGCCCACAAGGGACTCGGATCTTCGGACCGGTTGCCCGTGAATTACGTGACAACGATTTTATGAAGATTATCTCATTAGCACCCGAAGTACTGTAATCAAGAAACGTTTAACAAGGAGGTGCCCACAGGAATGCTTATTAAAACTGGTGACAAGGTCCGCGTGATCGCCGGCAAAGACAAAGGAAAAGAAGGAACTGTTTCCAAAGTCATGAATGCCAAGAATCGTGTGATCGTTAAAGGTGTCAATATGATTAAGAAGCACCAAAAAGCTTCTCAAGCCAACCCACAAGGCGGCATTATCGATATTGAAGCGCCAATTCACGCATCCAACGTTATGCTCATCGATCCTTCGAACAACGAACCAACCCGGCTTGGCGTTCGAGTAGAAGATGGTCACAAAGTCCGTTTCGCTAAGAAGTCCGGCGAAACCATCGACAAATAATCTTTGAAAGGAGGAACATAATTTCATGTCAGCTCGTTTAAAAGAAAAGTACGTTAATGAAATTACACCAGCATTGGTGGAAAAATTCAGCTACAGTTCTGTTATGCAAACGCCGAAGATCGAAAAGATCGTTTTGAACATGGGTGTTGGTGATGCTGTTTCCAACGCTAAGAACCTGGACGAAGCCGTTGAAGAATTGGGTTTGATTTCTGGTCAAAAGCCATTGGTTACTAAGGCCAAGAAGTCAATCGCCACCTTCCGTCTTCGTGAAGGCATGTCAATCGGTGCTAAGGTTACCCTGCGTGGGGACCGGATGTACGAATTCCTGGACAAGTTAATCAACGTGTCATTGCCACGTGTTCGTGACTTCCGCGGTGTTAGCAAGCGTGCCTTTGATGGTCGCGGTAACTACACCCTGGGTGTTAAGGAACAATTGATTTTCCCAGAAATTAACTTTGATAACGTTAACCGTGTTCGTGGTTTGGACATCGTTATCGTTACGACGGCTAACACTGATGAAGAGTCACGCGAATTGCTGACTCAATTCGGTATGCCGTTTGCACACTAATTTAAGGAGGTTCACACAAATTGGCTAAGAAATCTCAAATTGCTAAGAACAAGCGTCCTGCGAAGTTCTCTACTCAGAATTATACTCGTTGCGAACGTTGTGGACGTCCACACTCTGTTTATCAAAAGTTCCATCTTTGCCGTATCTGCATGCGCGAATTAGCCCACAAGGGTCAAATTCCTGGCATGAAGAAGGCTAGCTGGTAAAACGAATTTTAAACAAAGGGAGGGTAAACGTTAATGTCCATGACTGATCCTATTGCAGACTTCTTGACGCGGATCCGTAACGCCAACATGGTGCGTCACGAATCACTCGAAGTACCTGCATCAACAATTAAACGTGACATCGCTGAAATCCTGAAGCGCGAAGGGTTCATCCGTAACGTCGAATACATCGATGATGACAAGCAAGGCATCATCCGCGTATTCCTGAAGTACGGTAAGGATAACCAACGTGTCATCAGTGGTTTAAAGCGTATTTCAAAGCCCGGCTTACGTTCATACGTTAAGGCCGACGCTGTACCAAAGGTATTAAACGGTTTGGGTATCGCTATTATCTCCACCTCTGAAGGTGTAATTACTGATAAAGAAGCGCGCGCCAAGAAAATCGGTGGCGAAGTTCTCGCCTACGTTTGGTAAAACTTTTAAGAAGATAGGAGGTGCCTTACAGTGAGTCGTATTGGTTATAAAACTGTCAACGTCCCAGCCGGCGTTGAAGTTAAACGCGATGGTGATCAAGTGACCGTCAAGGGTCCTAAGGGTTCTTTAACCCGGACTTTCTCAAACATCATTTCTATGAAGATTAGTGATGGTGCGGTTGACTTCGATCGTCCAGATGATAACAACAAGACGCGGGCCCTTCACGGGACTCAGCGAGCTAACTTAAACAACATGGTTGAAGGTGTTGTTAATGGCTTTGCTAAGACCTTGAAGCTGGTCGGTGTTGGTTACCGTGTTCAAGCTAAGGGCAAGACCTTGGTATTGAGCGTTGGTTACTCCAACCCAGTTGAAATGGCTATTCCTGAAACCTTAGATGTTAAGGTTCCAGACAACACCACTATCAACATTTCCGGTATCAGTAAGCAAGAAGTCGGTGACTTCGCTGCTGAAGTTCGTGCCGTTCGTTCACCAGAACCTTACAAAGGTAAGGGTATCCGTTACGAAAACGAATTCGTTCGTATCCGTGAAGGTAAAACTGGTAAGTAACATTAAAGCAGCTTAAAGCTGATAATTCTACAAAGAGGTGACTATTTTGATTTCAAAACCAGATAAGAACAAGACACGTCAAAAGCGTCATATGCGTGTCCGGAACAAAATTTCTGGGACTGCAGAACGCCCACGCTTAAACGTTTTCCGCTCTAACAAAAACATCTACGCTCAAGTCATTGATGACGTAGCGGGTGTCACGCTTGTTAGTGCCTCAACGTTAGATAGCGATGTCAAAGGTGACAACAAGACCGACCAAGCTAAGGCTGTTGGTGAATTAGTTGCTAAGCGCGCTGTCGAAAAGAAGATTAGTGATGTTGTGTTTGATCGTGGCGGTTACTTATACCACGGCCGTGTTCAAGCATTGGCAGAAGCTGCTCGCGAAAACGGGCTGAAATTTTAACAGTAAGGAGGAATAACCACACATGGCAAAATTTATTGATCCTGACAAGTTAGAACTTGAAGACAACGTTGTTGCTATCAACCGTATCACTAAGGTTGTTAAAGGTGGCCGTCGTCTGCGGTTTGCTGCGCTTGTCATCGTCGGCGATAAGAACGGTCACGTTGGCTTTGGTACTGGTAAAGCTCAAGAAGTTCCAGAAGCTATCCGTAAGGCCGTTGAAGCCGCTCGTAAGAACCTGATCGAAGTACCTATCGTGGGAACGACCATTCCTCACGAAGTTCTCGGTTCATTTGGTGGGGGCAAGATCATGCTCAAGCCTGCTGCTGAAGGTTCTGGGGTTACTGCCGGTGGCTCAGTTCGTTCCGTCATGGAATTAGCTGGTGTTGCTGACGTTACTTCCAAGCGTTTAGGTTCTAACACGCCAGTCAACGCTGTTCGGGCCACTTTTGCTGGCTTGGCTCAGTTGAAGCGTGCTGAAGAAGTTGCCGCTCTCCGTGGTGTCTCTCTTCAACACTTAGCTGAATAAGGAGGGGTATTAAAATGGCTCAATTAAAAGTTACTTTAATTCATAGTGTTGCTCACCGCCTCCCTAAACAGCGGAAGATTGTGGAAGCTATGGGCTTACACCGAGTAAACAGCACCGTTATCCAACCAGATAACGACGCTACTCGTGGTGCGCTTTTCCAAATCGCACATTTGATTAAGGTTGAAGAAGTTAAGTAATTCTCATATCATTAAATAAGGAGGTGCGCAATAGCATGAAGTTGAATGAATTAAAACCTGCTGAAGGCTCACGGAAGGTTCGTAACCGGGTTGGCCGTGGTGATTCATCTGGTAATGGTAAGACCGCTGGCCGTGGCCAAAAAGGTCAAAAGGCTCGTAGCAAGACTCGTTTGGGTTTTGAAGGTGGCCAAATGCCATTGTACCGTCGTATTCCAAAGCGTGGGTTTACCAACATTAACCGTAAGGAATTTGCTGTCGTAAACTTAGCTGCTTTGAACGTCTTTGATGATGGTGCTGAAGTAACTCCAGCTGCCCTGGTTGAAGCCGGTATCGTCAAGAACGAAAAGGCCGGTGTTAAGATCTTGGGTAACGGTGAGTTAACGAAGAAGTTGACGGTGAAAGCCGCTAAGTTCTCCAAGTCAGCCGCCCAAGCTATCGAGGCTGCTGGTGGTAAAACTGAGGTGATTTAATGCTATCAAGCTTGAAAAACGCCTTTAAGATTAAAGACATTCGTAAAAAAATTCTCTTTACTCTATTGGTTTTGATTGTCTTTCGGTTGGGTACTTATATTACCGTCCCCGGCATTAACGCAAAGGCACTTCAAAGCGTTGCGTCTTCTGGATTGGTTAGTATTTTAGATACCTTCAGTGGTGGTGGGTTGACCAACTATTCCATCTTTGCGATGGGGGTTTCACCTTACATCACTGCACAAATCGTTATTCAATTGCTACAAATGGACATCGTTCCACGCTTCGTTGAATGGAGCAAGCAAGGGGATACTGGTCGGCGGAAGTTGAACCAGGCCACACGGTACTTAGCGATTGCTTTGGCATTCGTTCAGTCTATCGGGATCACGGCCGGTTTCAGTGCCTTAAGTTCGCTGAAATTGGTCGAAAATCCAAGTGTTACCACGTACCTGTCAATCGGGTTGATCCTGACTGGTGGGACCATGTTAACGACTTGGATGGGTGATATGATCACCGATCGTGGGTTGGGTAACGGGATTTCAATGATTATCTTTGCGGGGATCATTGCCCGGACGCCAACTTCTGTTTACAAGTTGTACCAAACTTACTTCGTTGACGCTACGGCGGGCACCATGTGGAAGAGTGTCGTTTTCGTGCTTGCTTTAATCGTGTTGGTATTGATCATCGTGACCTTTACCACCTGGGTTCAGCAAGCGGAACGGCGGGTACCTATGCAGTACACGCGGCGGGTATCTGGTTCGCCAGATAGCAGCTACCTTCCATTAAAGGTTAACGTTGCTGGGGTTATTCCAGTTATCTTCGCTAGTTCGTTCATTGCGACGCCACAAACTATTTTGATGGCGTTCCAAAACACGCACTCCCAAGATGCCTGGTACCAGACGTTAACGGATGTCTTCAACATGCAAACGGTCGATGGGGCCATTTTGTACACTGTTCTGATCATTGTGTTCACGTTCTTCTATGCGTTCGTGCAAGTCAACCCAGAAAAGTTAGCTGAGAACCTGCAAAAGCAGGGGAGCTACATTCCTGGTGTTTGGCCGGGTCACGAAACACAAACTTATGTTTCCAACTTATTGATGCGGCTCAGCACTGTTGGGTCACTCTTCCTTGGATTCATTTCCTTAATTCCGTTATTAGCCCAAAACCTTTGGGACTTAGATGAGTCAATTGGTTTAGGTGGTACCAGCCTCTTAATCGTCGTTGGTGTGGCCATTGAAACCATGCGGCAAGTTGACGGATTGATGATGAAGCGCGAATACGTTGGCTTTATCCAAGATCCAGAACCAGCTTAATGAGTTTCCAGCGGGTGTGTTGATCTATTAGCACACCTGCTTGTGTTTTTCGGGCAAATTTTCGAATAAGGAGAACGAACATGACAGCAATGAATTTGATTCTCATGGGTTTACCAGGCGCCGGTAAAGGGACGCAAGCTGAAAAGATTATCAAGGAGTTCCACTTACCGCACATTTCTACGGGAGACATCTTCCGTGAAGCGATGAAGAACGAAACTGAAATGGGTTTGGCTGCGAAGAAGTTTATCGACAAAGGTGAATTGGTACCGGATGAAGTCACTAACGGTATCGTTCGCGACCGGTTAGCTCAAGATGATACCAAAGACGGGTTCATGTTGGATGGGTTCCCCCGTTCCTTAGCTCAAGCCGAAGCGTTAGATACCTTTGGCCCCGAACTGGACCGGACCATCAACGCCGTGATCAACATTCACGTCGAACCAGATGTCTTGGTTGAACGCCTTTCTGGTCGTTACATCTGCCGGACTTGTGGGGCCACTTACCACAAGCTCTACAAGCAACCTAAAGTTGCCGGCACGTGTGATGTCTGTGGTGGGCATGACTTCTATCAACGTGAAGACGACAAGCCAGAAACGGTGAAGAACCGGTTAGCGGTCAATCTGAAAATGAACACGCCGCTGGTTGATTACTACACCAAGAAGGGCTTGTTATTCACTGTTGATGGTGACCGTGATATCGATGATGTCTACGTCGACATCGAAAAAATCCTGAAGAACCTGTAACAGGTCGCTAAGTTCTTGCGTCTTCGCAAGAATTATGGTAAGCTTATTCAGGTTTAGCCTGTAAATGGCGCGCTGTCGCAATTCACAGGTGCTAGGCGGGGGCAAGTTCCTTGTCCCTACCGCTTTTACGTGTATTTTACACGCAATTAAAAGGGAGGTACTTTCGTGGCGAAAAGCGATGTCATCGAAGTCGAAGGTAAAGTTACCGAAACATTACCTAACGCAATGTTTCGGGTCGAATTAGAAAACGGTCATGAGATTCTCGCTCACGTTTCCGGTAAGATTCGGATGCACTACATTCGGATTCTGCCTGGTGACCGAGTAACTGTTGAAATGTCACCGTATGACTTGTCTAAAGGCCGGATTACTTATCGGTTTAAGTAGCCGCCTGGACAGATGTAGGAGGGATATTCATGAAAGTAAGACCATCAGTTAAGCCAATGTGCGAACACTGCAAGGTTATCAAGCGTAAGGGTCGAGTAATGGTTATTTGCTCAGCCAACCCTAAGCACAAACAACGCCAGGGTAAGTAATTCAATTTATAGGAGGTGCACTTAAATGCCACGTATTGCTGGAGTGGATTTACCACGTGATAAGCGAATCGCTTACGGTTTGACTTACATTTTTGGAATTGGGATCAACACTGCACACAAGATTGTTGCGGATGCTGGTGTCTCAGAAGACGTTCGGGTTCGTGATTTAACCCCTGAACAAGAAGACAAGGTTCGTGTCGAAGTTGACAAGTACAAGGTCGAAGGTGACTTACGTCGTGAAGTTAGCCTGAACATCAAGAACTTGCAAGAAATCGGCTCATACCGCGGTATGCGTCACCGTCGTGGACTGCCTGTTCGCGGCCAACACACCAAAAACAACGCCCGCACTCGGAAGGGTAAAGCCGTTTCGATCGCCGGGAAGAAGAAGTAAGGGAGGTTTATCACTTTATGGCTACTAGAAAAACTAGTCGCAAACGTCGGGTCAAAAAGAACATTGAATCCGGTGTTGCACACATCCATGCTACGTTTAACAACACTTTGGTTATGATCACTGACGTTCAAGGGAACGCTATTGCTTGGTCATCAGCCGGTGCTTTAGGTTTCAAGGGTAGTCGGAAGTCAACGCCATTTGCTGCACAAATGGCCGCTGAAGCCGCTGCCAAGGCATCACAAGAACACGGTGTTAAGTCCGTTGAAGTTGCTGTTAAGGGTCCTGGTTCAGGACGTGAAGCTGCTATTCGGGCAATCCAAGCTGCTGGGATCGAAGTCACGGCTATCCGCGATGTTACCCCAGTTCCTCATAATGGTACTCGTCCTCCAAAGCGCCGTCGGGTCTAACGTGAGCGTTTCATTAATGAGGGCAACCTTCATGATGGGATTGACTTATAGGAGCTCAACGCGGTTTGAAAGGGGTAAACGATAAGAATGATTGAATTTGAAAAGCCTAACATTCATAAAATTGATGAGAGTAACAACTACGGTAAGTTTGTGGTTGAACCGTTGGAACGTGGTTACGGGACAACGCTCGGCAACTCCTTACGGCGGATCTTACTTTCATCATTACCTGGTGCAGCTGTTACCAGCATTCAAATCGACGGGGTTCTGCATGAGTTTTCGACTGTCGAAGGTGTCGTAGAAGACGTCACGCAAATCATCTTAAACGTTAAGAAGATTGCGCTGAAGTTGAACGGTGCTGACGATCAGGAAGAAACGATGGAGATCAACGTTAAGGGACCCGCTCAGATCACCGCTGGTGATATTGTGGCAGGCGCCGACGTTGACGTTTTGAACCCAGATCTGTACATTGCTACAGTTGCTGATGGGGCAACGTTCCACATGCGAATGACTGCAGATAAGGGCCGTGGCTACGTTTCTGCTGACGAGAACAAAGCTCGCAATGCAGAAATGCCAATTGGTGTTTTAGCTGTGGATTCCATTTACACCCCAATCGAACGGGTTAACTACCAAGTAGAGAATGCACGGGTTGGCCAACGGGCTGACTACGATAAATTGACCCTGGATGTTTGGACAAACGGTTCAATTAATCCAAGCGAAGCCATTGCATTGGCTGCAAAGATCTTGACCGAACATCTGGCTATGTTTGTCGACCTGACCGACGAAGCTAAGAATGCGGAAATCATGGTTGAAAAGGAAGAAACGCACAAGGAAAAGATGCTTGAGATGACCATCGAAGAGCTCGACTTGTCCGTTCGTTCTTACAACTGCTTGAAGCGCGCTGGTATCAACACGGTTCAAGAATTGAACAACAAGACCGAAGCAGACATGATGAAGGTTCGTAACTTGGGTCGCAAGTCCCTTGAAGAAGTTAAGGCTAAGTTAGCTGACTTAGGTTTGTCACTTCGGAAGGAAGACTAATTTTAGACACTCAAAGGAGGGTTTCTGGTTATGAGTTACCGTAAATTACAACGGACTAGTTCTCAACGTCGTGCCTTGTTACGCGATTTGACCACTAGTTTAATCTTGAACGGCCGCATCGAAACGACTGAAGCACGCGCTAAGGAAGTTCGCAAGACGGCTGACCAAATGATTACCTTGGGTAAGCAAGGCGACTTACACGCCCGGCGTCAAGCTGCTGCTTTCATCCGTAACGTGGTTGCAGATGTTAAGGAAGACGGCGATGATGTTGTCGTGACTAGCGCATTGCAAAAGGTATTTAGCGAATTAGCACCGAAGTACGCTGATCGTAACGGTGGTTACACGCGTATCTTGAAGACGATGCCTCGTCGCGGTGATGGTGCCGCTATGGCCATCTTGGAATTCGTTGACTAATTTTTAGTTTGGCGATTCGGGAGTGTCCGCGTCCTTAAACGGGGAACAATAGTTACAAATTAATCACTAGAACCATGTGGTATAGAGCGCTACGATGATGGAGGAATTCTTTCCGAGTCTAGCTTGAATGGGGGCTAACGCCTCAGCGCCGCTGGTTTGTTAGTGATTTTTTTTGTACATTTTTTTCGAACTGCCGCAATTATCCCGGCATTGACCGATTCGGGCAAAGAATCTGGCGGAACGCTTCGGAAATTCACAAAACTTTGCTATAATTAGCGGTGACATTTTACTAGGAGAATCAAAAAACGCTGATGGCAAATAACGCAAATATCATTGAAGTCAAACATCTTTCATATGCCTATGGGGACGACCAGCGCCCGGCCCTAGACGACGTGAGCTTTGATGTCCACGCCGGCGAGTGGTTGGCTATCGTCGGCCATAACGGGAGCGGCAAGTCGACGCTGGCGAAGTCCTTGGACGGGTTACTGCCGTTTACTAAGGGCACGGTCACGGTGGCGGGCGTCACGCTGACCCCCGAGACCGTCTGGGAAGTGCGCGAAAAAATCGGTATGATTTTTCAGAACCCGGACAACCAGTTCGTTGGGGCGACGGTTGAAGATGACGTGGCCTTTGGGTTAGAGAATCGCCAAATTCCGCGCTCGGAGATGGTCCCGCGGGTCAAGGCCGCGCTGACAGAAGTGGGCATGGCCGAGTTTGCCCAACGCGAGCCCAGCTCCCTGTCCGGGGGGCAGAAGCAGCGGGTGGCGCTGGCCGGTATCGTGGCCATTGCCCCGGATATTTTAATCTTGGATGAAGCCACCAGTATGTTGGATCCGCAGGGGCGCCAGGACATGTTAGCGCTGGTGCGGCGCTTGCGGGCTCAACAGGCGCTGACCGTTATCTCGATCACTCACGACATTGACGAGGCCGCCGGTGCCGACCGCATCCTGGTCATTGACGATGGTCAGCTCATCGAAGAGGCTCAGCCAGCTGCCATTTTTGCGCGCGGTGAACGGCTGATCGATATGGGTTTAGACGTGCCGTTCCCGGTCAAATTACAGACGGCATTAAAGCAACGGGGGATCACCCCACCCACGACGTACCAAACGATGGCGGAAATGGAGGAATGGCTGTGGCAATCGCTTTCGAACACGTAACCTATACTTATCAAGCGGGCACGCCCATGGCCCACACCGCGGTGGAGGACGTTTCCTTCCAGGTGCCGGATCACGGGTATCTGGCCATCATCGGCCACACCGGTAGCGGGAAGTCGACACTGATCCAACAGCTCAATGCGTTGTATAAGCCCAGTGCGGGGACGATTCACGTCGACGACTTTACCGTGACGCCGGAGACGACCAACGCGGCCCTAAAGCCGCTACGGCAACATGTCGGCATGGTCTTTCAGTTTCCCGAAAGTCAGCTGTTTGAGGAGACTATTCGCCAAGACATTGCCTTTGGACCTAAGAATTTTGGCATGAGTGAGGCTGACGCCAACGCGCTGGCCGATGAAATGTTGACGACGGTGGGACTCGACGCCAGCTATGCCGACCGCTCGCCGTTTGAGCTGTCCGGTGGGCAAATGCGGCGGGTCGCCATCGCCGGGGTCTTGGCCATGAAGCCGCAGGTGTTGGTCCTAGACGAACCGACGGCGGGCCTGGATCCCCAAGGACGCCAAGCCATGATGGAACTCTTTGAACGCCTGCACCGCGAGCAGGGGCTGACCATCGTGTTAGTGACCCACCAGATGGAAGACGTCGCCCAGTACGCCGAGCAGGTCGCGGTCATGCGCGAAGGCAAGTTGATCAAGTTCGGCACGCCGACCGACGTTTTTGCCGACCCGGATTGGCTACGAGCCAACCAACTGGACGTGCCCCGGGCCGCCCAATTTGCCCAACAGTTGCGTCAACGCGGGCTCACCTGGGACACCCTGCCGCTGACGGCCGACCAGTTGGCCGACCAAATTGCGGCGCGCTGGCCAGCAAAGGGGGCCGACCATGTCTAAATTCATCTTTGGGCGTTACCTGCCCCTCAACTCGGTGGTCCACCGCTTAGACCCCCGGGCAAAATTAATGCTGAGTTTTTGCTATATCATTTTGGTCTTCTTGGCCAACAATCCACTGAGCTACGTGATCTTGATTGCGCTGACGGTGGGGTCAATCCTGGCCTCCAAAATCAGTCTAGGCTTCTTCTTACGGGGCATTCGGCCGCTACTTTGGCTGATCGTATTCACCGTGGTCTTACAGCTCTTATTTAGCCCCGTGGGCGGTCACACGTACTTTCACTGGGCCTTCATCAACATCAGCCAGTTTGGGGTGATCAACGCCGGGTACATTTTCATTCGGTTCTTGTTGATCATCATGATGTCGACGCTCCTGACGTTGTCGACGCAGCCGTTGGATATTGCCACCGGGCTAGCGTCACTGATGAAGCCGCTGCGGTGGTTGCACGTGCCCGTGGACACGTTGGCGATGATGCTGTCGATTGCGCTACGTTTTGTGCCCACGCTGATGGACGAGGCTACCAAGATCATGAACGCCCAGCGTGCTCGTGGCGTTGACTTCGGTGAGGGGGGGCTGTTCAAACAGGCCAAGGCCCTGATCCCGTTGTTGGTGCCACTGTTCATGAGCGCCTTCAACCGGGCTGAGGACCTCTCGACGGCGATGGAAGCCCGCGGATACCAGGACAGTGAACACCGCAGTCAGTATCGGATCTTGACCTGGCAAAAGCGTGATACGGTGACCTGGATTTTATTTTTGATTGGATTTGCGGCGATTCTCGCTTGTCGTCGTTGGTAGGAGGAACGGAACTGAATGCAACGCTACAAAGTAACTTTTATGTATGACGGGACCGACTTTGCCGGTTTCCAGCGCCAGCCCAATAAACGGACCGTGGAAAGCGTCTTGACCAAGGTCGTCAATAAGATGGCCAAGAACCCGGATCCCGCCATCGTCATCTATGGGTCGGGGCGGACCGACGCAGGCGTCCATGCGCTGGCCCAGGTGGCCCATTTCGACTTTCCCTTCGTGATTCCCGCGGACAACATGCGCAAGGGCTTAAACAGCATGTTACCCATGGATATGGAGGTCTTAAAGGTCGAACTGGTCTCCGCCGATTTCCATGCACGTTATGACGTGTCCGGCAAACGGTACCTGTACCGCATGGACATGGGCGAGTTTCGCAACCCGTTCAAGCGTCACTATACCGGTCAATGGAAATTCCCGGTTGACCTGGACAAAATCAACGTGGCCTTGAAAGACCTGGTCGGCGAACACGACTATACCAGCTTCGTGGCGTCGGGCGCGCAGACCCGGACCTTCGTGCGGACCATTTACGAGGCCACCTGCCACATCGACCACGCCAACAACGAGCTAGTCTTTGAATTTTACGGCAACGGCTTCATGTACAATCAGGTGCGCATCATGGTCGGCGTGCTGGTCGAAATTGGGTCCGGCACGCGGCCAGTGCACGATATTTTACGGTTGTATCAGATCAAGGATCGCAAACAGGCCCGGCGGACGGTTCCGGCGGCAGGGCTGTATTTAAAACACGTGTATTACCAGGGGGAAGACCCCCAACACCCGACGAAATTGCCGCAACATCAACGGTAATTTTCGGTGATGGGGCAAACAATCATTGACTTTATGGGAAAAACTTTGTATTATGGTTGTTGGTATTGTTTGCCCCACGATAAGCCCCGGAAAGTTTACTTGGTGTCAGACAAACACAGATTTATGGAGGAATTTAACGTGCGTACAACTTATATGGCAAAACCTAACGACATTGACCGCAAATGGTACATTGTCGACGCAACCGACGTGAGTTTAGGTCGGCTTGCTTCAGTCGTTGCTTCTGTATTACGTGGTAAGAACAAGCCAACGTTCACCCCTAACGTGGACACTGGTGACAACGTAATCGTCATCAACGCTGAAAAGATCGCTTTAACTGGTCGTAAGGCCACCGACAAAGTCTACTACCACCATTCTGGTTTCGCTGGTGGCTTGAAGTCACGGACTGCTGGTAACTTCCGGGAACAGAACCCAGAAAAATTGATCGAAACTTCTGTACAAGGTATGCTCCCTAAGAACTCCTTAGGTCACCAAATGGCATTGAAGCTTCACGTGTACGCTGGTGCAGACCACAAGCACGAAGCACAAAAGCCAGAAGTATTAGACATTACTAACCTTATCTAAGGAGGAAAACCAAATTGGCACAAGTTCAATATCGCGGCACTGGCCGTCGTAAAAACTCCTCTGCACGTGTACGTTTAGTACCCGGCTCAGGTAAAATTGTTATGAACAACAAGGCAATCGAAGACTACATCCCATTCGCAAGTATTCGGGAAGTTGTCTTACAACCATTCAACGTTACGGAAACGCTTGGTAACTACGATGCATTAGTTACTGTGCGCGGTGGCGGTTTCTCCGGCCAAGCCGGCGCAACTCGTCACGGGATCGCTCGGGCATTGCTCGAAGTTGACCCAGATTTCCGTGGTCCGCTGAAGCGTGCGGGTCTCTTGACTCGTGACGCCCGGATGAAGGAACGGAAGAAGCCAGGTCTGAAGAAGGCACGTAAGGCTTCACAATTCTCCAAGCGTTAATATTTCGATATTATCTATTGGGAAATCCTCACCAGTTATTTGGTGGGGATTTTTTGTATGGGGAAGATTTCTTTAGACTAAAGCAGTGACAAATCTTTAAAGGCTACTTTGTCAGCAGCCTCCGTAAGGTCATCATGGCCCTGCTGGTGAGGTTGGGATTAATCAGTAGCTTACTTAATGAACAATTCATTAGTTCATTGACTAAGTGGACGCAGACCGTTTTAACCTTTAATGATCTGACGGCGCTGACCACAAATTACCTGTCGGCCACCAAGCATATTAAGACGACGCACCTGCAAGGAGTGAGTGAAACCATTAATAGTCGGGGTATGAAAATTATGTCGAAATCCGAACTACAACGGGTCACGAATTACATCAGGAAAGGCCTGGGGTGGCGGTTATTAAGCAATAACAACGATTAAAGTGGGACTCTGTCCAGGTAGAATGCTGATGGAAGTTTTTTTATAATCCGAACGAAGGCTAAAAAAGTTCGGGAGATGTGACAGAAAAAATGTAATGGGAATGTATTAATTGTAGACAATGGATTAGACTATAATATATTGCAGATGGTTTAATTAGCACTAAAGATTCTTTGACTGAAATTTAAAATACATTATCATGATTAACTAATTCTGATGGATTTTATTTTGCTAGTTTCAGTAGCCTGTAAAAATCTTCAGTAAGTTTAGCAAACAAACTGGCATCATTGGAGGAAGAAATGGATTCAGAACAAACAATTAGTTTGATGCAGATCATGGGGATTCTGCGGAAACATCTCAAAATGATTAGTATTACGACACTAGTGGTTTTTATGGTGGCTTTTTTTGCGACCTTTTTTGTGATGACGCCAAAGTATAGCGGTACGACGGAAATACTGGTTAATCGTAAGTTGTCTTCTACTGATCAAAGTGCCCAATTACAACAGGTCCAAGCGGATGTTCAAATGATTAGTACATATAAGGATATTATTACCAGTCCAACAGTCTTGACCGATGTTAATCGCGCATTAGAGGTTTATCCAGGATACCCGGGGTCGATGGCGGGGATTAAAGATGCTTTGAGCATCAACAATCAAACGAACTCTCAGGTCTTCTCAGTGACGGCTACGGCGACTGATCCTAAGACGGCGGCTGCAATCGCTAATGAAACGGCTAAGGTCTTCAAACAAAAGGTCGTTAAAATGATGAGTATTAATAACGTTTCTATTGTGTCGAAGGCGACGCCTAATTATAATGCCGTGAGCCCAAGAAAAGCCTTGAACTTGTTGATTGGGTTGGTGGCTGGGGTCCTCTTGGGGATTGGCTTGGCATTTCTGCGGGAAGTTACCGATCGGACGGTCACTACGGAGTCATTCTTAACTAATGAGTTAGGTCTAAACAGTCTGGGCGTTATTAGTGAGATTGATGCGTCCGATGTGAAAAAACAGATCGGCCACCATCAAACTAAGTTTGTTTCTGACGGTCATGGTGGTATTCGTGCGCAGAAGCGCGAACGGGTGTAGGAGGTGAGCAAGATGTCATGGTTAAAACGAAGAAAGCAACGCTTAGATAATACGAGTCTTAAATATGGTGTTGGACTGGTTACCTATACGGATCCAACTGGTCAAATTGCTGAACAGTTCAAAACGGTTCGGACGAACATTCAGTTTTCTTCAGTGGATAGAGATTTACATTCGGTCCTCTTCACTTCGTCGGAACCTTCCGAGGGGAAGTCGACCGTCAGCAATAACATGGCCGTCACCTGGGCCGATCAGGGTTCCAAGGTTGTGTTGGTAGACGCTGACATGCGACGTCCCACGGTCCATAAATCATTTAACGTTAGTAATCGAGCAGGATTGACCAACTACTTATCAGGTCGTTTGACCCTAGATGATATTATTCAGCCTACGATTGTTGAAAACTTATCGGTCATTACGAGTGGTCCGGTTCCACCAAATCCGGCGGAGCTCTTAGATAGTGAACACTTTAAGACATTGATGCGTCAACTACAAGCAAAGTATGATTTGGTTGTATTGGACTCGCCACCAGTCAATACCGTCACGGATTCACAACTGCTAGCAGCTCAGGTTGATGGCACGATTTTGGTAGTCCCACAGGGGATTGCCGATAAGAATGGTGTGCGTCGAGCTAAACAATTGCTTGAAACTGTTCACGCGAACATTCTGGGGGCCATCATGAACCGCGTCACAGCTACCAAGTCTGAGGGCTACTATGGTGGTAGCTACTATGGTGGTTATTACGGCGGTTATTATGGGACTGATAAAAAGTAATGGGATTGATTGACTTACATTGTCATATTTTACCGGGTGTTGATGACGGGTCTAAGGATATGGAAATGTCTTTGGAGATGGCTCGAGTGGCCGTGAAACAAGGCATCTCGCACATCTTAGTGACGCCACACCATATGGACGGCATGTACCTTAACCACAAGCAAGATGTCATCGCTAAGACGGATGAATTTCAGACGGCGTTAGACGCCGTTGGAATCCCACTAACGGTGTTTCCAGGGCAAGAGGTCCATTTGACCGGTGACCTGTTGAAAGCTTTAAATGCAGACGATATCTTGTTTATGGATGAGGGTGGACGTTACTTACTTCTGGAATTACCGCACAGTGGGATTCCGGAGTATACGGAAGATATGATTTTCGAATTGCAAACCCGCGGGATTACCCCGGTGATTGCTCATCCGGAACGGAACCATGGATTTCAGAAGGATCCCGATAGATTGTATGATTTTGTCGAAATGGGTTGTCTAACACAACTCACGGATAGTTCTTACCTCGGTGTCTTCGGGGAGAGCGTCAAGACTTTAACAGCTAAGATTATTAACGCTAACTTGGGGTTCGCGTTTGCTTCGGATGCCCATAATTTTAAGGGACGTCGGTTTGTGATGGACGCGGCGTTTAACAAGTTGACTGAGCAGGCCGGTGAGCAATACGCGCAGACATATAATGAAAATGCTAAAGCGATTATTAATGGGGATGATATCGCGATGCCGGAAATTACTAGGGTTTCTGCAGTGAAGAAAAAGAGAAGGTTCTGGTTATTTTAAGGACTCTGTTGGAGATAGAGGAAATCTGAATTAGTCAAGACAAGGAGAATTTTATGACTGCTATTTCTATTGCGACGGTTCTTTATAATACACGTACTGATTTAGTAAATAGGTTGGTTCAAAACATTTATAATGTAATGGAGAAGTTTGATCAAGTAGATTATTATTTGATTAATAATTCTCCAGAAAATGAGAATTTAAGTGAATATTTAAAAAAGTACGACCAATCTTCAAAAGTCACTGTGATACCTGCTGAGACAAATAGAGGGTTTGGTGCTGGTAATAACTTGGTGCTGAAGTATTTACGTAGCGACTATCATTTTGTTGTGAATCCAGACGTTATAATTAAGGACAGCGAGCAAATTGAATTGATGGTTAATTTCATGAATAATCATCCAGAGTGTGGATTGCTTTCGCCGCTGATGAAGTTTCCAAATGGAGAGGTTCAGCATCTTTTCAAGAAAAGAGCTACTGTTTTTGATATGGCACTAAGATTTGTTAGAATTCCAGGTTTTGAAAAGAGAAGACAACAATTTGTTAATTTGCCTGATGGTTATACATCTATTCATGAGGCAGAGAATGTTTCGGGATCTTTTGGTTCTATGATATTTGGTGTTGATGGAGAACTCCATCGACGCCATTTTTGTATAAAAAAGAGGCATATCACCTCTGTGCTACAATCAAGTCGTCGAAACCAATTGAAAGCGAGGA
>NZ_RKLX01000059.1 GCF_004745505.1 Levilactobacillus suantsaiihabitans | reverse complement strand
TCGCTTTCAATTGGTTTCGACGACTTGATTGTAGCACAGAGGTGATATGCCTCTTTTTTATACAAAAATGGCGTCGATGGAGTTCTCCATCAACACCAAATATCATAGAACCATTTTTAGGGGATGCACGGTGTGGAGGTAGACCGCTTGAAGACCATTTCCGCGGGCTTTTTGCGGGGTGCTGATGAATATTGTGTCATCCGGCTGAAAATAATTTCAGTAAATATTCATTTTCCCCTTGACCGGAGCCGCGGATATTGGTAAACTATTTTTTGTTGTCAAATACGCAAACGAGCGTTACGGCGACAACGATGAATCGAGATTCAAGAAATTGAAAAAAAGGCTTGACGGTCTTAGCAATTCTTGATATAGTAGTAATCGTTGTTAAAGAATATTTATTCAATTAGTTGCAGCAAACATCAATATTTATTCAAAAAGATGTTTAAAAATTAGTTGACATGATTTTGACAGCATGATATACTTTAAAAGTTGTCACGGAGCGATTGCTTCTCTGATAACTTGGTAGACCTTTGAAAACTGAACATTGTTTCGACAAACCAAATATGTGTAGGGCGGTTTGATACTTGGTATCAAATCCAAACAATATTTGCGAAGTCAATTCGCTTTTAAAAATGTAACAACAATCGATGAGCTATTCAAGCGCATCATCTTTAAGATGAGAGTTTGATCCTGGCTCAGGACGAACGCTGGCGGCATGCCTAATACATGCAAGTCGAACGAGCTTCCGTTGATTGACGTGCTTGCACTGATTTCAACATTGA
>NZ_RKLX01000058.1 GCF_004745505.1 Levilactobacillus suantsaiihabitans | reverse complement strand
TCGACAAGTAATGTTTAAACTTGTTGTCGTTCTTGTCGTTCTTGTCGTTTTTTCATCTTAATATCAATTTCTTAGATAATCTATTTACAAATTAAGGTTTACCGGTTAGTAAGCGCTATGCTAGACTATAGTTAATTTAACAATCAAATATTAAAAGATCAGGCTAATACTATAAAAGAGATCCCAATCCATTCGGGATTGAGATCTCTTTTATAGTATTAGCAAGTAGCTCATACCAGCTACTTAGATTCAGTCGATTTTGACTTCCCGGAAAAAATCGACTGAATATTGCTTTTAACTTTGTAAGGTAATTATACCGCAGACCAGCCCATGAGGACAAGGTTCGGATAGTTAAAAAACAAAATTGAAACCAATGGACTAAGTAGCTAGTAGAAGCTACCTAGTCCATTTTTATTTTATTGTTCAAATTAAAAAAGTTGCCGAATGGGCAACCAAGCAAGATCCATGCTGATAAATTACAAAGTTCTCACAACCAATGAATACTTTGTAATTCAGTTAGAGCATATCAGATTTGTATTTTAAAACAAATCAGATGTTTTAGCAACTCTCTTTTGAGCCAGCATGGGTCGGACATAGAAAGGGAGTTTTTATAATGGATCAAACAAATTTCAAGTTTTATCAAGCTGATAACGTTTATGGGGCCTTGTTCTTCCAGTTTCCAAAAGTATTGATGTATAGCCAGCAATATCGAGGATTAAGTGATGCCGCTAAGCTAGCTTACATGGTACTAAAAGACCGGCTAGAGTATTCTTTACGCAATCACTGGATTGATGAGGAAGGGCACGTCTACTTTATTTTTACCAATCAA
>NZ_RKLX01000057.1 GCF_004745505.1 Levilactobacillus suantsaiihabitans | reverse complement strand
CCTGAATTATTCATACCTTTCAAAAAAGTCGTCAGTTTTCATGTTTTTCAAAAACTGACGGCTTTTGATCTTGCTTACTATGTATTGAGACTCTAAATTTTGATGGTATCACCTAACGGTGAGTCATTTTTGAATTTTTGGGTGCACTTATCCCTTGATCGTACAGAATTTTTTTTAATTGGGGCTATTTAATAGCCTGAATACGCTGTAATACCTGATAAAAGAGTCGATGATAAACGTGATGAGAACTCAGTCGTAACTGGATTCGTCGACCGGTAAACACAACGCGGGCAGCGACTTTGAATAAACGGATTCGTAATGTACTAACACGCAATCCGGTCTCTGTTTTAGGTAGGGCTATTTGCTTCATAAAATTGATAATATTGTACGCTAATACACTAACCATCATACGGGCAGCGTTGGCGGTAAACGTTGAACTATCAGTCTTATCAAAGAAGAAGCCCTCTTTGGCTTCCTTGATATAATTCTCCATCTGACCACGCTTATGATACAGTTCAAATGCTGCTTCTGCGGTTAAATTTGTCAGATTAGTCACAATAAATTCATGTGAAAAGATCAATTCGCCAGCTACACGAGTTGACTTAACGTATACTTGACGCGGTTTAGGCCACGAAGTGGCCTGATAAGTTGCTGAGTAATAGTGAGTTTCGGTTTCATGCCACTCAGTTGTGTCGCTTATCTGTACAAACTCTTCTGCCAAGTTGTGTAGTCGCTTATTACGTTTGAGGCGAATAATGTAAAAGACATCATCGGCCTCGCAGGTATCATAAACAGCTGGTGTGGCGAACCCGCTATCACCGCGAACCAGAAT
>NZ_RKLX01000056.1 GCF_004745505.1 Levilactobacillus suantsaiihabitans | reverse complement strand
CGTTACTTTAACGCCCTAAGAAGCAATGAGAAGCACATCAAGAACGTGGAAAATTACCTGTACGGCACCATGCAAAACCTATTTGGCGTTTGGTGGAATAAACAAGCGGCTAGAGAATATGCGGCCAAACACCCCGAAGAAGAAAAGTCGGCCGACAACGATAACAGTGGGTTGTACTACTAGTCCCAAAAGGCTACAAAATCCTTTCTAAGCGGTTTTAAGACTTACTAACCTATTTATACTTAGGCTAGATTTAAATGGCTTAAACAGAAGAATAGGGGCTTTTAAATGAGCGCCAGAGCTAACCAGGCTAATCAGCTCAAAAGTTCAGCCTTTAGATCAACGCCAAGCTCAAGTGATTTGAGGCCAGGGTTTTATCCGTTGATCAGATACTCAAAAGGTAGTATAATGGTAGTAGTAAAAGAAAGGAGATGAGACAATCATGGCAGGTAAGGAAAAGAAACGGGTCCAAGTCAAGATTGATAAAGATTTGGCCGATGATACCGAAGCAGTTTTAAGCGAATTGGGCTTAAATCCAACCACGGCCATTAACATGTTTTACAAGCGGATTGTTGCTAATGGTGCTTTACCTTTTAATGTGTCTTTAAGCGAAGAAGAAAGAGCTAATTTACGCTTTTTAAAGGCGACCGAAGGGACACCAGTCACCGAGTTCAAAGACGCTAAAGAGGTCGCTGAGTGGCTCAACGATCCAGATGAGGACTAATGACTTAGTCAGCCTATACGTTAGTTTTGTAGAAACTAACGGTGGCAAGTCTCGGCCAGTTTTAATTCGTCGGGTATCAGAACAGAAGGTCGAGGCTTTTAAAATTACTAGTCAGTATGAAAAGAAGTCGGCTTATATCAAGCAACAATATTATCCGATTCAAGATTGGCAATCCGCTGGGTTGAAGAAACCTTCCTGGGT
>NZ_RKLX01000055.1 GCF_004745505.1 Levilactobacillus suantsaiihabitans | reverse complement strand
GTATTCCCGGACACAAAACTGATAAGAAGGACGCACGTTGGATTGCTAAGCTACTTCGCTTAGATTTAATACCGGCAAGCTTTGTTCCCGACGAGACAATACAAGATCTACGAGACTTAACCCGTGCTCGAAAGCACCTGATTGAATCACGTAATAAGCAAAAGAATCGAATTCATCAAGTACTTCAATGCGGTGGGGTTAAGCTAACGACCTACATCGAAGATATCTTCGGAAAGTCTGGTCGTAATATGCTTGAACTGCTGGCCAATGGTGAAGTAATTACTTCTGAACTTGTCAAGCCGCTGGTATATACTACTTTGAAGAAAAAAGTACCACAAATTGTCGATGCTATGAATGGCTTCATGCGAGCGCATCATCGATTTATGCTTAATGAAATATTAAGACTCATCGATACTTTTGATGCTAGTATTGCTGAGTATGAAGCTCGTATTGACATTTTACTCCAACAATACGAAGCTGAAGTTTCGTTGCTTATTAGTTTTAAAGGCATTCAACGTGAATCAGCGGGAATAATTCTCGCTGAAATTGGCACTGACATGTCAGTTTTTGAGGATGAAAAACACTTAGCTTCTTGGGCAGGCCTTTGCCCTGGTAATCGCGAGAGCGCTGGCAAGCGTCACAACTCTAAAATTAATCATGGTAACGCCTACTTAAAGCGAATTCTCTGTCAAGCAAGTTGGGCTGCTGCCAAGTCTAAGGAAGGTGATCTCGGCGCCTTTTTCCGGCTTAAAAGAAGGCAACGTGGTCCTAAGAAAGCAGCCGTCGCAACAGCTCATCGTATGCTAAAACAAATTTATTTCGCTCTGCTAACCCACCAAGAATCAAAAAAACATACACTTGCGGCCACAAGTGTACGTTAGCTAAAAATAATTAAATAATTTTTTTAAGACCTACTTAGGCCAGTTTTAGTATACGCTTTTTTCGATGGAGTTTTCATATAAAA
>NZ_RKLX01000054.1 GCF_004745505.1 Levilactobacillus suantsaiihabitans | reverse complement strand
ACTTTTTCCAATTTTGAGGACTTGGTAATCCGAACCTCAAATTACATCAGTTGGTTTAATTCCGACAGAATTAGAACGAGTGTTTAGAAAAAGATGTGCCATTTATTGACATAGGAGCAATATTCATACCGGCGCCAATCATTGCACCCAACATATCACGCCGAGAAATAGATGCTTGGGCAAAGATTGCTTGCAAGCGTTTAGACAATTTATCACTAGGACTAGCGTTAGCTAGCATTTCATCAATTGCTTGGTAAAAGGTAGATGATGCAGTATATGTTGCTATATTCACTAGTGACAAAACTAGAGTTGACCAAATCCTTCAATTGATTGGCAACGACAATGTTGAATGTACTGATTATCTTGAAGATAACTTTTTTGCTTGGATGTTTTGGAAATATGATCGAAACAACAGGCAAATTAATTCTGATATTGGATTGCCAGCAATGAATGCGTTCTCGGGAACAATTCAACGAGATGATTTGCAAGATATGATAATTGGTCGCTCACCTAATATTACTGATTTATCAGTCTTAAAGATGCATATCGCCCGACAGTTTCCATTGAGAAGTGTCGGAATGGAGTTAACTGAGCGTGGTAACAAGGTATATTTTAAAGTTGATGTTCATAATCAAATTGTTGTTGATACGAGAAAATCTAAAATGGTTAGCGATGGGATAACTGATACCGTTTTGGTGGAATTAAAAGAATATCCACTAATAGTGTATATCTATAGTTACATTATTCCACTGCTCAATGGCCTGTATGAAAGTGAAGAGCCAGATTTCACAGAACAATTAAATTCCTATAGTAAAGACTTAGCAAAGGAGATTATTCTTGATTTAATTGGAGCAACGGGTATTGATATACAAGAATTTGATAAATTAGCTATGACCTGAATTATTCACCAGAAACTCCAAAATCCCCATCAAACACATGATTCAAGTGCTTGATGGGAATTTTACGTTTTCACCTTTTAAGTGCAGAAAAAGAGCCTCAGCTCTGGTATAGT
>NZ_RKLX01000053.1 GCF_004745505.1 Levilactobacillus suantsaiihabitans | reverse complement strand
CGGGACTTAACCCAACATCTCACGACACGAGCTGACGACAACCATGCACCACCTGTCATTCTGTCCCCGAAGGGAACGTCTTATCTCTAAGATTGGCAGAAGATGTCAAGACCTGGTAAGGTTCTTCGCGTAGCTTCGAATTAAACCACATGCTCCACCGCTTGTGCGGGCCCCCGTCAATTCCTTTGAGTTTCAACCTTGCGGTCGTACTCCCCAGGCGGAGTGCTTAATGCGTTAGCTGCGGCACTGAAGGGCGGAAACCCTCCAACACCTAGCACTCATCGTTTACGGCATGGACTACCAGGGTATCTAATCCTGTTCGCTACCCATGCTTTCGAGCCTCAGCGTCAGTTACAGACTAGACAGCCGCCTTCGCCACTGGTGTTCTTCCATATATCTACGCATTCCACCGCTACACATGGAGTTCCACTGTCCTCTTCTGCACTCAAGTTACCCAGTTTCCGATGCACTTCTCCGGTTAAGCCGAAGGCTTTCACATCAGACTTAAGAAACCGCCTGCGCTCGCTTTACGCCCAATAAATCCGGACAACGCTTGCCACCTACGTATTACCGCGGCTGCTGGCACGTAGTTAGCCGTGGCTTTCTGGTTAAATACCGTCAACCCCTGAACAGTTACTCTCAGAGGTGTTCTTCTTTAACAACAGAGTTTTACGAGCCGAAACCCTTCTTCACTCACGCGGCATTGCTCCATCAGACTTTCGTCCATTGTGGAAGATTCCCTACTGCTGCCTCCCGTAGGAGTTTGGGCCGTGTCTCAGTCCCAATGTGGCCGATTACCCTCTCAGGTCGGCTACGTATCATCGTCTTGGTGAGCCATTACCCCACCAACTAACTAATACGCCGCGGGATCATCCAGAAGCGATAGCCGAAGCCACCTTTCAAACAAGAGCCATGCGGTTCTTGTTGTTATACGGTATTAGCACCTGTTTCCAAGTGTTATCCCCTGCTTCTGGGCAGATTTCCCACGTGTTACTCACCAGTTCGCCACTCGCTTCATTGTTGAAATCA
>NZ_RKLX01000052.1 GCF_004745505.1 Levilactobacillus suantsaiihabitans | reverse complement strand
GCGCCTCACTCGAAACTAGCGTTCCGAGTTCTACGGCTCCGACCTATCCTGTACAAGCTGTGTCAACACCCAATATCAAGCTACAGTAAAGCTCCATGGGGTCTTTCCGTCCTGTCGCGGGTAACCTGCATCTTCACAGGTAATATAATTTCACCGAGTCTCTCGTTGAGACAGTGCCCAGATCGTTACGCCTTTCGTGCGGGTCGGAACTTACCCGACAAGGAATTTCGCTACCTTAGGACCGTTATAGTTACGGCCGCCGTTTACTGGGGCTTCATTTCTGGGCTTCGCCGAAGCTAACTCATCCACTTAACCTTCCAGCACCGGGCAGGCGTCAGCCCCTATACGTCATCTTACGATTTTGCAGAAACCTGTGTTTTTGATAAACAGTCGCCTGGGCCTTTTCACTGCGGCTACACTTGCGTGTAGCACCCCTTCTCCCGAAGTTACGGGGTCATTTTGCCGAGTTCCTTAACGAGAGTTCACTCGCTCACCTTAGGATACTCTCCTCGACTACCTGTGTCGGTTTGCGGTACGGGTAATTAATTACTAACTAGAAGCTTTTCTCGGCAGTGTGACATCTGGCACTTCCCTACTAAAATTCGGTCCTCGTCACGCCTTGTCCTTAGCGATAAGCATTTGACTCATCACCAGACTTGACGCTTGAACGCACATTTCCAATCGTGCGCATACCGTAGCCTACTGCGTCCCTCCATCGTTCAAACATAATTAACTAGTACAGGAATATCAACCTGTTATCCATCGCCTACGCTTCTCAGCCTCGGCTTAGGTCCCGACTAACCCTGGGAGGACGAGCCTTCCCCAGGAAACCTTAGTCATTCGGTGGATCAGATTCTCACTGATCTTTCGCTACTCATACCGGCATTCTCACTTCTAAGCGCTCCACCAGTCCTTACGATCTGGCTTCGTTGCCCTTAGAACGCTCTCCTATCACGTGACCTAATGGTCACATCCACAATTTCGGTAACATGCTTAGCCCCGGTATATTTTCGGCGCAGGATCACTCGGCTAGTGAGCTATTACGCACTCTTTAAATGGTGGCTGCTTCTGAGCCAACATCCTAGCTGTCTATGCAACTCCACATCCTTTTCCACTCAGCATGTATTTAGGGACCTTAATTGGTGGTCTGGGCTGTTCCCCTTTCGACGGTGGATCTTATCACTCATCGTCTGACTCCCGGATATAAATCAGTGGCATTCGGAGTTTATCTGAATTCAGTAACCCATGACGGGCCCCTAGTCCAAACAGTGGCTCTACCTCCACGATTCTTAACTCCGAGGCTAACCCTAAAGCTATTTCGGAGAGAACCAGCTATCTCCAAGTTCGTTTGGAATTTCACCGCTATCCACACCTCATCCCAGCATTTTTCAACATACACGGGTTCGGTCCTCCAGTGCGCTTTACCGCACCTTCAACCTGGACATGGATAGGTCACCTGGTTTCGGGTCTACGTCAACTTACTGAA
>NZ_RKLX01000051.1 GCF_004745505.1 Levilactobacillus suantsaiihabitans | reverse complement strand
AACTATACCAGAGCTGAGGCTCTTTTTCTGCACTTAAAAGGTGAAAACGTAAAATTCCCATCAAGCACTTGAATCATGTGTTTGATGGGGATTTTGGAGTTTCTGGTGAATAATTCAGGCTGATAAAAGCAAGCAACGATTGACAATTCTGAGCGTTATTTTTCGAATCATGGCGTTTTTATATTACAATGATCCTAGAAAAAGTAAAGTTATGGAGGCGATTAGATGAGTGATTTGGATCAGACAAACAGCTATCGATACGTCATTGTTGGTGGCGGAGTGGTTGCTGGCTATGCCATCAAGGGAATTCGACAGGAAGATTCAGAGGGTGAGATCTTAATTATTTCGCAAGAGGCGGATGTCCCATATGAACGACCGGCACTGAGTAAAAAACTATGGCTAGATGATGAATTCACTGAAGAGAACATTCAGATTGGTGCTGAAAATTATCCCAATGTGACTTTTAAGTTCAAGACAACGGTTACGGCTATTAATCGGCAAGATAAGGTCATTACATTGGCCGATAGTGAGCAAATCAAGTATGAACAGCTATTGCTAGCAACTGGCGGAGAACCTAGACAAATCCAGGGACCTTCTGATCCACATGTGCTAGTCTTTAGACAGTGGTCAGATTATCGCAAGTTACGTAAATTTAGTGGTCCGAACAAGCGAGTTGTGATCATTGGTGGTGGATATGTTGGTACAGAGCTCGCATCGTCACTGACCCAAAATGAGACTGAAGTTACGATGATTTTTCCAGAAAAAGCGCTGGGTGAGGGTAAATTTCCTGAGTCTATTCGGACTGAGTATGAAGCCACGTTCAAACGCAATGGTGTCACACTGATGAGTGGTCAGTTTGTCCAATCATATCAACGCCAAGGTGACCACTTGACTCTATTGACAAAGGATGGTACGGTGATCGCAGCCGATACGATCATTGTTGGGTTAGGCGTTACGCCGCGGATTAGTTTAGCTGAAGACAGTTGTTTGGATTTAGCTGATGGTGGTGTGAAAGTTAATGAGTATCTCAATACTAGTGACCCAGCCATCTGGTCTGCTGGAGATATTGCCTCTTATCCAGATCACATCTTGGGTCGGCAACGGATTGAGCACGTGGACCATGCCCGACTTTCTGGTGAATTAGTTGGCCGTAATATGGCAGGTGCTCACATGAGCTATCAGCATACCCCATACTTCTATTCCATGATTTTTGATATTTCCTGGCAAGCAATCGGTAATATTGATCCTAAATTGCAATTGATTTTTGATCGGCGAACGCATGGATCGCTTGTCTATTTCATAGATACCGATAAGTTAGTTGGTGTTTTAGTTTGGAATGTTAAGGTGAATCTTGATGATGTTCGCGCATTGCTTGCGAACGCTCCAGCTACAGATGATCTGGTGGGCTCCATTCGAGAGAAGAAGGCTTAGTATCTGGATGAGATATCGGTGAATCATTGCGTCATCACGAATGTACTTTAGAACAAAATGGCCATCATTAACGATGGCTCAGTAGCAAATAAAAACTAGCCTTGAGTCATTTTAAAGTGCATGAAGTGCAACACAAAAGTTAGACAAAAGGTAGATTGTAAAATTAATCCGAACGCTGTTCGGACAAAAAAGATC
>NZ_RKLX01000050.1 GCF_004745505.1 Levilactobacillus suantsaiihabitans | reverse complement strand
ACTATACCAGAGCTGAGGCTCTTTTTCTGCACTTAAAAGGTGAAAACGTAAAATTCCCATCAAGCACTTGAATCATGTGTTTGATGGGGATTTTGGAGTTTCTGGTGAATAATTCAGGAACCAAATAAATCATTACAATTAACCATGAATGAATTATTTTCAATTGGAAACAAAGTAAATGCAATGATTAGGTATTGAAAAAGCGTATAGTTACCATAATTAATACCAATCATCTTATTTCCCCCTCTTAACTAATCTCGCAAGCTAAAAGTTTTCTTCTCAGATAACATCTAATTCATCCGATTCTTGATATTAATGACAGTCTGCACCGATACACCGGTTTCAGCCGCAATCGCTCGATAGCTAATTGGGGCACCGGTTGCTTTGTTTCTTAATTGATCAACGATACGACGGTAGATAAACCGTTTTTGTGGGTTAGGTGAATCTTCAGCGTATACCGGTCTAGTTCCGCGGTACTTTCCATTAGCCTTAGCAATCTCAATTCCTTGCCGCTGACGTTCCCGAATCTTTTTTCGCTCAGTTTGCGCCATATAAGCTAACAGCTTGGTTAGCATATCAAACATAAATTTGTCCATATCTGAATCCCCAGTCTGCATTGAAAGAAATGGGGCATCTAAGACTTCCATTCTAACCTGTTTATCTCTGATCTGCTTGATTATATCACTGGCGTCGTCATAGTTTCGACTAAGCCGATCTAATGAGGCCACTACTAATGTATCTCCTTGCCGCACATAAGCAATCGCCGCCTGTAATTCTGGTCGGTTCTGGGTCGATTTGCCCGATTGTTTTTCTTCAAAGATTTTCTCACATCTGGCTACTTTCAATGCTTTAATTTGGCGGGCCAAATTTTGATCAGTTGAGCTAACTCGTGCATAACCAACTTTCATCAATAACTCTCCTTTCAGAAGATCAGTCTCCCCCACCCTACTATATTCTGTTTAGACACTCTAATTAGACGGTTTGACAAAAACAAAGAACTGCTTGTTATCCCAAGCAGAATCTAAGCTTTTCTTCATAAGTTGATTATACTGCTTTTCGTCCATTTAGGGTACACTTAAATTGAACAGTTTATTTTGAATTAATTTGTTGATATCAATCCTGGAAAAGCAGAATTTTGCACTTATTTCAAGATGCTCCTATCCTAGTATTTGGTACATAAATTTCTGAACAGTTGTGCCATAATTAATAAAACAAGATAGGAGCATTCCAATGAAACGATATCAAGATGATTTTAAAGCCAGCATTGTGAAGATGCATCGTGAAGAGAAAAGATCTATTCGCTCGCTTTCCGAGGAATACGGTGTTTCTCCAGCCGCAATTCATAACTGGGTTAAAGGCGCTAAATCAGTTGAGCTAGAAGACGGTACTGAAGTAACGTCCAAAGAATTCAAACAACTTCAAAAGGAAAATCAGCGATTAAAGGAGGAACTTGAAATTTTAAAAGCTGCGGCGGTGTTACTGGGAAAGCATTAGGACGAATTAATTGCCTTGTCTTCATAGAAGATCAGTTATTGCGACACCGCTTATCAATTATTCTTTCGGCACTGAAATTACCGCGCAGCACCTATTACCATTGGAAAAGATATCAACCTAGTCAACACGAACGTGTTGATAATCAGCTCAAAGAATAAATTAAATTGATTTGGGAAAATAATTATCGTGCCTATGGTTATCCACGAATAACGATGGTGCTTCGCAAGTCAGGCATCTGTGTTGGGTCAAAACGAATTTTACGATTAATGAGGGAAATGGAG
>NZ_RKLX01000004.1 GCF_004745505.1 Levilactobacillus suantsaiihabitans | reverse complement strand
TCCTCGCTTTCAATTGGTTTCGACGACTTGATTGTAGCACAGAGGTGATATGCCTCTTTTTTATACAAAAATGGCGTCGATGGAGTTCTCCATCAACACCAAATATCATAGAACCGTTTTATATGGATGATTCACTTACTTTTAGTTATCAAATGATTAATTAGTTTCTATTGTAATTAGTTAACCCGCGTGTTATAGTTGACCTTGTCACTAAATCTAGGAGGTCACGAAGATGACAGTAAAAATTGGCGTAATTCTCGGTACGACGCGGACGAACTCACTGGGCGCCCGGCTTTTTCAGTATTTACAACGGCATTTAGTAACGCCTGAGGTGACGTATACGTGGATCGACTTACAAGATTATCCGTTACCACTGTACGACCACGCTGAGACGCCCTTGTCGGAACCCATTCAGCACTTGGCGGCACCGGAGAAACGGTGGTTAGATGTGCTGGCCGCTCAGGATGGCTACCTCATCTTGAGTCCCGAATACGACCATGCCATTCCTGGCAGTCTCAAGAACGCGTTGGACTTCGTGGGCCCTGAGGTCACCGCTAAACCGGTCCAAATCGTGACCTATTCCAAGTACAGCGATGGTGGCATGCTTGCGGCAGCCTCATTTGTCGGCATCTTGCAAATGCTGAAGATGCTGGTCTTGCCAACGCCCGTTTTGCTATGGAATGCCGAACCGAACTTTACGGCTGACGGTGACCTGGTACCCGACGCGGCCAACAGTGACCACTTTGCCCAGCGTCTGACCGAAGCCGCTGATGAACTGCGACACTACGCGCAGATTACCAAGGATCACCCGTATGGTGGGTTGGCTGACTAATTTGTTATTGAAGCTGAAAAAGAGTGGGCCAACAGGCGGTTAACTGCCTAGCAGTGTTAATGCTCGCCAGTTGCCTGTTGGCGCACGTTTCGGCCATGAGGCCACTTTGAGACCGACCCGTCTTGCGTTCCAACCCATATTTGGCGAACGGTAGGCGGCCAGGTCGTGTTGTGAGGCTGAAAACAACGATTTTTAACGCCATGAGTCGCCTGGTAACAATAGTTCCAGTTGTTTTTTGGCTTTAAATTTTCAGATTGAAGCTTTAAAATTCGCGTAAGGCCGCCGAAAGTGGTGGGCGGCCTTGCGCCTTTTTGGTATGCTGGAAATAACCTGAGCTGTTAAGTAGACAAATTAACCGGGGTGTTCAACGGGGTTAAGATTGTCCTTTGGCAGTCAGCTTGCGATAATGAAGAACTACGGGGAGGGGTCAATCATTATGGGGAAAAGATTGTGGGGGCGGATACAGAAACACCTAACGTTAATTAAAGGGATTTTCATCTTTTCGATTTTGATTTTTGTGATTCAAATGGTTGGGCGCATTGCCCATGAGGTCAGTGGCGAACAGCTCCAGGCGGAACTGGCGTCGTTGGATACTGCGACATTTATGTTATTGCTGGTGTGTGGGTTCGTGGCCGTCTTGCCGATGCTGATCTACGATTTTTCTATTGTGCAATTTTTGCCGGGCAAGTTTTCGCGCGGCTACGTCATTCGCAGTGGGTGGACCACCAACACCTTCACCAATCTGGCGGGAATGGGCGGTCTGTTGGGGGCCAGTCTGCGCGCCAACTTCTATGCCGAGTCGGCGACGAAAAAGCAAGTGGTCTACGCCATCTCCAAGATTGCGCTCTTCTTACTGGCCGGATTATCGCTATCGTGCTGGGTCGCGTTGGTCTTCCTATTTGGCTTCGACATCGGCGCACCGTTCCGGGGATATTGGTTTTGGCTATTAGGCGGCGGTTTGTATTTCCCCGTCATCTTCATCTTTACCCGGATTAGCGACAGTGAGTTCTTCCAGGACCTCACGTGGCGACGGGAAGGGATTTTGATCTTGGGGTCCAGCCTGGAGTGGGGGAGCTGTGCGCTGTTCTTTCTCCTGATTGGCTGGGCGTTGCGCTTGCCGATTCCGTTGGCGGCGGTCTTCCCGATGTTTGTGGTCGCTTCCGTTGCCGGGGTCGTTTCGATGATTCCCGGGGGCTTGGGTTCCTTTGATGTCTTCATGATCATCGGCCTGGGCTTCTTAGGGGTCAGTCGGGCCGACGCCACGGGCTGGTTGTTGCTGTACCGGTTGTTCTACTACCTCCTGCCGTTTGGCGTGGGGGTGGGGTTCTTCATCCACGACGTTGGTCGGCGGATGAATCGTTTCTTAAATGGCCTCCCGGTGGCGGCACTGCGGCGAGCGGCGCATTTATTCGTGACCATCTTCCTGTACTTTTCCGGCGTGATGATGCTGCTTTTTGCCACGATTCCCGATGTGGTCTTGGCCAACCGCTTTTATTTGCGGCTGGTGCCTTACATGTTTTATTTCCTGAGCCAAATCACCAACATTGTCATGGCCTTCCTACTGATTGGGCTGGCTCGTGGGGTGGGTGCCCGGGTGAAACGGGCGTATTGGCCGACGCTGGTGGTACTAGTCGTGGCCATTGGCGTGACGCTGTGGCGCGAAAATTTCCCGGTTGGCCTGGCCATCTTATTGGGCCTGGTACTGGCCTGCCTGCTCTTTGCTCGACCGGAACTCTACCGGACAGGCTTCCATTACTCGTGGGGCGGCCTGCTGGTCGACGGCCTGATCTACGTGGGGACCTTCGTGTTGTACACCATCCTGGGCCTTTCTAGCTTCCCCAGTGGGCACCACCGGCCATTCTTACCGAGCGCCTGGCTACTACCATCGACGCAGGTCTGGTTGACCGGCCTGGGCAGCCTGTTAGCCGCGCTATTGATTTTGATTGGCATTTACCGATACTTGTCCGCGTCGAAGCCGGCTTGGCTCCACGCGCCTTACGATGCGCCACGGATGCGGGCCATTATTACCAAATTTGGCGGCAACGAGGTCAGTCATCTGGCGTTCTTGCAGGACAAGCGCGCGTATTTTTACCAGGCCGATGGGGCCGACCAACTCTTCTTGTTGTTCCGGCAAAAGGCCGACAAGCTGCTGGTCATGGGCGAACCAATCGGCAATCAAGACTACCTGGCACCGGCGCTCCAGGCCTTCATGCACGATGCCAATCAGGCCGGCTTGCGTCCCGTGTTTTATGAAATCAGTGAATCGCTGACGCTACGGCTGCACGAAATGGGCTTTGACTTCATCAAGGTGGGCGAAGAGGGGCACGTCGATCTGGCGACCTTTAGCTTAGTTGGCAAGGCGCACCGCGGGGAACGGGCGTTGATCAACAAGTTTAAACGCGAGGGCTATCAGTTTGCCCTGCTCCAACCACCCCTGAGCGATGCGCAATTCCAAGAGCTGCAGGCCATTTCGGATTCCTGGCTCCATGACGAAACGGAAAAGGGGTTCTCGATGGGCTTCTTTGACCGTGATTACCTGAACGAGGCCCCCATCGCCGTCATGCAGGACGCAACGGGGAAGGTCGTTGCCTTTGCCAACCTGATGCCGACGGGAGACCACCGCATGACGTCGATTGACTTGATGCGGGCTAGTCGAGATGCCCCGTCTGGCATTATGGACGGTTTGTTCGTTTATTTGTTTGAGACCTGCCGGGAGACCGGCTACCTGAGTTTTAACCTGGGGATGGCGCCGCTGGCCAACGTCGGTGTGTCGACGTTTAGCTTCATTGAAGAACGGGTCGCCCACTTGATCTACGAGTACGGCTCGAACTTCTACAGCTTCCAGGGGCTGCGGGCGTATAAGGAAAAATACGTCACCGATTGGGAGCCCAAATACTTGGCCTACCGTCGGCGTCAGTCACTGATTTTCAGCATGTTACAGCTGATGTCGGTCATCAACCGCTGGTCACCGGTTGGCAGCAAGCTAGCCCCCAAGTGGTTCGGCCACTGGATGTCCGATGAAGTGCAGTGGCAAAATCGGGAGTAAATTACAAGAGTGCGCCAGCAGGCGGTTAATCGGCGAGCATTAAGGCGGGTAACCGACTGCCTGTTGGCGCACGTTTCGGCTATCTAAAATCGGAGCCAGTAATTCCACCGTAGCGAAAATAGCGGCCGACACCAGCTGAGTTATTAAAATAGCGCGTCGATCAGCAGCCTTCTGCCAGTCGACGCGCTATTTTTCTAAAAGGTAAAAGTAAGATTAAGGCGTTGATTTTCAAACTGACAGTGCCTTGCCCACTGGAATTGGAGAAACCAGGCAGGAACTACCTCCAGCCTGAGAAGCGGTCTTCTGGTTCGCTGACGCCACCCTGGCTAACTCCGACAAGTTGACGTCTATCAGTAATATTGTGTTAATGATAGACTTACCGCCCATGTCGCTACTACCTGGGGTTAAGACAACTGTTACTGGCGAACGGTAGGCGGACCGCGAGCCGTTACGTAGCTGAAACGTGCGCTAAAAGGCAGCCGGTTCCGCTTAAACCTGATAACCAAACAATCCAAAATCAGGGTTATTCGGTTATCAGCCTTAATGCTCGCCGGCTAACTGCCTTTTAGCCCACTCTTTTAGTTCGTGTACTTGAACGGCAGCTGGTGGTGAAAATTGGCGAAGCCGGTGAAAATCTCGTCAATCGTGGTGGCGTCGATGAAGAGGTTCATGTTTTCTTGGGGCGCAAAGCCGGCGTCACAGCTCTTTTGCATCATGGTGACCAATGGGTCGTAGTAGTGGTCGATGTTGAACAGGGCGATGGGCTTTTGGTGGACGTTGATTTGACTCCAGGATAGCATGGTCGTGAACTCCTCGAAAGTGCCAAACCCACCGGGCAACACGATAAAGGCGTCGGCCTGGCGGAGCATTTCGTCCTTACGTTCGTCCATGGTGCTGGTCTCTAGAAGCGTGGTGATGTCGGTCTTGGCCAGACCCAGCTCGCTCAAAAAGGTGGGGATGATGCCAATGACCTGGCCGCCGGCTTGCATGGTGGCAGTCGCCACGGCACCCATCAGCCCCTCTTTACCGCCGCCATAGACCAGTGGATGGTGGTTAGCGGCTAGATATTGGCCCAAGGCATTGGTTTGGGCGAGAAATTGTGGATCGTACCCGTGGTTGGAACCACAGAAAACACAGACATTTTTAATCGTTGGCAAGAAAAAGACCTCCAATAAGTGAGTTAAAATCGGTTGCGTGGGAAAAAGAATCAATCATGGTTTGATTGGGCCCCTTAGTTAGCTGGTTCCCCTAACTAGGTAGGGTTAATTGTTACCGACCTGAGAGGTGCGTATGCTGGGGAGCATGTAGTAGGCTAACAGCGGGGAGGATGACACGCATGAAGTTTAAGAAAATCGTCGTGGCCGGGGGTGGCTCGCGCGGAAGTCAGATTGCTTATCAAATTGCTTATCGTGGATTTCAGGTCGTCATTGAAGACGTTGATGCGACGGCGATTGCGGCGACTAAACGGCGGCTGGCCCAGTTGAATCTGGACTACGCCCATCAGTTCAACGCAACGCCGGCGGTCATCTTCGACACCAACGCGCGCATTGATTTTGCGACGGACCTGGAAACGGCGGTGGAGGACGCTGATTTGATTATCGAGGCGCTCCCCGAGGTGGCAGCGACCAAGAATATCTTTTATACGGAACTGGCCCAGGTGGCCCCCGAACAGGCCATCATCGCGACTAATTCGGCGACTATGCTACCCAGCCGGTTTGCGGCCATCACGGGGCGCCCGGCGAAGTTTCTCGCCATGCATTTCGCAGACCAACTGTGTACCCACGGCTTAGCTGAGGTGATGGGCCATGCTGGCACCGATGCGGCAGTCTTTCGCCACGCGTGTCACTTCGTGCGGCAGATTGGTTTGGTGCCAATCGCCATTCATCGTGAAACGCCGGGGTACGTGCTGACGTCGTTGCTCCTACCCTTCGTGAACACGGCGCTGACGCTGTGGCTCCACGACGTTGCCGACCCGCAAACCATCGACCGAGCCTGGATGATTGCCACCCAGTCACCGATGGGCCCGTTTGGCATGCTCGATGAGATTGGCCTGCGCCAGGTCTATCACCTGTTGCTGGCGGCTGGCCGGGAGCCAGGAAAGGGCGACCTGGTCGATGTGGCTCACAAGCTCAAGCGCGAGCTCCTAGACCATGATAAATTCGGCGAAGAAAATCGCCAGGGCTTCTACACGTATCCGGCCCCGGCCTTTACAACAGCCAAGTTTCTGACGGCGGGGTAAGCCCCAGCGACGGCGATTACCCTGAATCTTACACCAATACTTGAGAATTTCAAGTGAACAGTGGCCGTAAATTTAATTGGTGTGTTGATTGCCGGAACAGCAGTGTTTTGACACCTAGGATTGGTGAAACCAGGTGCCTGCGTCTGGCTAGGGTAGAGCCTGCTCTGGGGAACACCTCCAGCCTGAAGGGCGGTCTTCCGGCTCGCTTGAAAGCCTGGAAAAATCCGCCAGTCTCTCAAGTTGTCCCGCGCTGTAGGCTGAGACAAAAACTCAGCCCACACCGCCGACCCAACTGGCGCCATCCTGGCTGACTCCGGCAAGTTGACGGCTATCAGTAACACTGTGTTAATGATAGACTAGTCGTCAACGCAGCTGCTATCTGGGGTTAAGGCAACTGTTACTGACAAGCACTACCGTAGCCGAGAGTTCGCCAAATATGGGTTCAGCCGTGGGAGTTTCCTTAGCGGCGTGGTTCTTGCCGCTTAGGAAACTGGCGTCTTTGAGACGTGGTTTTCGGCTCAAAGCGAGGCGTCGAGACCGTTCTTTGGCTCGACCCGTCCGCCCCAGCGTTCCAACCCATATTTGGCGAACGGTAGGCGGCCAGTTTCCGTTATGACGCGGTCAGCAACTAATCCTAACGTCACGAGTCAGATTCTAGTGGTCCACTGAATACAAAAGGACCTGGGAGCAAAAATCTTCCCAGGTCCTTTCGTATTCATTTAAAATGACTGACGCGGTTACTTGCTAGGGTCGTCCGGATCGGCGGGTTCACCGATGTTGTAGTCGTCGCTGCTCATAGCTTCGACGTTTCCCAGCAGGTAGCCGTTACCGACCTGCGAGAAGAAGTCATGGTTGGCCGTTGAGGTGGAGATCCCGTTCATAACCACGGGGTCGACGTCTTCGGCCGTGTCGGGGAAGAGGGGATCTTGCCCCAGGTTCATCAGGGCCTTGTTGGCGTTGTAACGAATAAACGTCAAGACCTTGTCTGACCAGCCAATTTGGTCGTAGAGGGTGTGGGTGTATTTTTCTTCGTTGTCGTACAACTGATAAAGAAAATCATACATCCAGTCCTTCATGGCCTGCTGCTCGTTGTCGGTCAGTTCCTTCATGCCCAGTTGGAACTTGTAGCCGATGTAGGTGCCGTGGACGGATTCGTCCCGTAAAATCAGCTTGATGATTTCGGCCACGTTGTTGAGCTTGTTGTGCCCCAGATAATACAGCGGCGTAAAGAAGCCGGAGTAGAACAGGAAGGTTTCCAAGAAAACACTGGAAATTTTCTTCTTCAGGGGATGCTCATCATCGTGGTAGAGGTCGTAGATGCGCTTGGTCTTATTTTGCAGAAATTCTTCGGAATCACTCCATTGGAAGATCTCGTCGATTTCATCCGGCGTATTTAACGTGGAGAAAATCGTGGAGTAACTCTTGGCGTGAACGGATTCCATGAATTGAATGTTGTTTAGGACCGCCGTCTCGTGCGGGGTCCGGACATCGCGGCGTAACGCTGCCATCCCGTCTTGAGACTGCAAGGTGTCCAGTAAGGTCAGCCCGCCAAAGACGTGGCCCACGACCCACTGGTGATCGGTGTCTAACGTCCGCCAGTCATCCAAGTCGTTGGAGACGGGAATCCGGGTGTCCAACCAAAATTGTTCGGTCAGCTTTTCCCAGGTCGCTTTGTCGATCTCGTCTGAGACCTGATTCCAATTGATTGCGTTATAATTTTCAGTTCGTGCCAATGACAACCGCTCCTTTTTTATTGACTAGTGACCGCTAAATGACGCAGCTTTCACACTGGTTGGCGCCGACTTCGTTGTTGTCGTCGGTGAAGGTCCGCACGTAGTACAGTGACTTGATGCCCTTGCGATAAGCGTAGTTGCGCAGGATGCTCAGGTCCCGCGTCGTCATTTTATCGGTCCGGCCATCTTTCCATTCGTACAGGCCAGCGGGAATCGTCGAGCGCATGAACAGCGTCAGGCTCATCCCCTGGTCGACGTGCTTTTGGGCCGCGGCGTAAACGTCGATGACCCGGCGCATGTCGGTATCATAAGCGGATTTGTAATACGGCATGGTGTCGTTGTCCAGGTAAGGCGCAGGGTAGTAGATCTTCCCAATCGTCTTTTCTTGGCGCTCCTCAATCCGGTTGATGATGGGGTGCAGGCTCGCTGTGGTGTCGTTGATGTAGGAAATGGACCCATTCGGCGCAACGGCCATCCGGTTTTGGTGGTACAGGCCATCGCGCATGACGTCGGCCTTCAAGGCAGCCCAGTCCTCCGGAGAAGGTAGCCAGATGTTGGCAAAGAGGCGCTGGACCTTTTCGCTAGTTGGCCGCCAGTCGGTTTCGGTGTAGCGGTCGAAGTAGGTCCCGGAAGCATAGGTGCTCTTCTCAAAGTTGTGGAACGTTTCGTGGCGTTCCTTGGCGATTTGATTGGAGGCCTTGAGCGTCCAGTAGTTCAGTAACATGAAGTAAACGCTGGTAAAGGCAATGCTGTCCTTGGAACCGTACATCATGTGGTTCTTGGCAAAATAGCTGTGTAAGCCCATGGCGCCCAGGCCAATCGTGTGGGCCAGCTGGTTGCCTTTTTGAATCGATGGGACCACGTCGATGTCGGAGTGGTCGGTCACAAAGGTCAGTGCCCGGACCATGGTTTCAACGGAGTGGCCGAAGTCGGGGGCTGCCATCAGGTTGACGATGTTGGTGGACCCCAGGTTGCAGGAAATATCAGTTCCCTTTTGAATGTATTCTTGTTGGTTGTTCACGGTCGATGGCGTTTGGACCTGCATGATTTCGGAGCACAGGTTACTCATGACGATGCGCCCATCAATGGGGTTTTCGCGGTTAGCCGTATCGATGTTGACGATGTAAGGGTAACCGGATTCTTGTTGGAGCTTGCCAATATCCGTTTCCAGGTCACGGGCCTTGAGTTTCTTCTTGCGGATGTCCGGGTTGGCGACCATGTTGTCGTATTCCTTCGTGATGTCGACGTAGGCAAATGGCTTGCCGTAGATGCGTTCCACGTCGTAGGGACTGAATAGGTACATGTCCGCGTCGGCGGCACACAGCTCGTAGAACTTGTCGGGCACCGTGACCCCAAGAGACAGCGTCTTCAGCCGAATCTTTTCGTCGGCGTTTTCCTTCTTGGCACTCAAAAAGGCGACGATGTCGGGATGGAAGACGCTGAGGTAGACCACGCCGGCCCCTTGCCGTTGACCCAATTGATTGGAATAAGAAAAGCTGTCTTCCAACAACTTCATGACGGGGACGACCCCAGAAGCGGCGCCCTCGATGTGTTTGATGGGGTCACCGGCGCCCCGCAAATTGGACAGGCTGATGCCGACCCCGCCGCCGATGCGGGAGAGCTGGAGCGCAGAGTTGATGGTCCGGCCAATCGTATTCATGTCATCGGTCGACTGGATCAGAAAACAAGAGACCAGTTCGCCCCGCCGCGAACGGCCGGCATTAAGGAAGCTGGGCGTCGCCGGTTGGTAACGCTGGTGGATAATTTCGTCAGCCAGGTCATGGGCCAGTTGTTGGTCACCGTCCGCAAAATCTAGGGCGTTCATGGCGACCCGGTCGATGAAGTTTTCCAAATAGTAGTCGTTGTCGTCGGTCTTCAGGGCATATTGCGCATAAAATTTGTACGCTGCCATGAAGGATTTAAAATGAAAATTTTGGGCCCGTAAGTAGGCGTAAAGGTCCTCGATAAAGGCCATTGGGTAGGCGTCGATAACATGTTTTTCGACGTAGTTGTTGGCAATCAAGTAGTCAAAGCGTTCCTGTAACGACGCAAAGGTCTTGGTGTTGGGGATGACATTTTCCTTGAGGAAAGCCTGCAAAGCCTCCTGGTCCTTGTTCAACGGAATCTGACCGTTCACGGGGATGTTGATCTCGTTATTTAAATCATAATACGTGACGTCGGTTAGGTCTTTTAAACTCATACTAGTCAACTCTTTCTAGGTTAGAATGCGCAAGTGTCAAATAAAAATGGCGCCACCGTGTAAACCACGACATCGCCAAAAACGAATGGGAACCAACTCAAAAAGAGCTTAGCCCGCAATTTGCGTTAATTGATCCGGCCGGAAGCCGTAAAAGGCAGGGTGACCGGAAGCCTCAACGACGGGAACGGCTTGGAACCCTTGCTCCTTGAGGTATGTCACATATTCGGGATTCTGGTTAATATTGCGTTCTTCAAATTCCACGTTGTGTTCACTCAGAAAACGCTTCGTCATCTTGCATTGCATACAATTGTTCTTGGAATAAACCGTTACTTTCATTGTTGCCACTTCCTCATCAAATTCAATCTCGATGAGTACAGTTTACACCAGTCAGCGAAAATTACAATGGAAAAAGACACCATATTTGGTAGTTGATACATACAATAACTACCAAATATGGTGTCTCAGCGAATAATCTTTTTTTATTAGCCACCACGAGGTATCTACGGTAAAATAAGAGATAAAGGTGGCGGAGAAATTGACTAATCACTATTATACACAAAATCCAGACGTTTTACACGAGGAACATCATTGGCCGTTTACCCTCTTAGGCAACGAATTGTTGTTTACCACCGACAACGGTGTTTTTTCCAAAAACAGGGTGGACTATGGCTCACGCGCATTGCTCAACGCATTTAACGCGGATAAGACCCCGGCGGGCCCGTGGTTGGACCTGGGCACCGGATATGGCCCAATCGGCTTGGCACTAGCCAAGAAGTGGCCTGAACGGCAGGTCACGATGGTCGACGTCAATGAATTGGCGCTGAGTTTGGCGCGGCAAAATGCGGTGGCCAATCAAATCGACAACGTCGACATCAAGACTTCCGACGTCTATGCCAACGTCACGGAGCGTTACGCGGCTATCGTTACGAACCCACCAGTTCGGGCCGGTAAACAGGTCGTGACGGCCATGTTGACGGGGGCTAAGGAGCACTTGCTCCCGGGTGGCACGCTGACAGTGGTCCTGCAAAAGAAGCAGGGGGCGCCGTCCGCAGAAAAGACCATGCAAGCCACGTTTGGTAACTGTACCAACATTAAAAAGGACAAGGGCTATTACATTTTAGAGAGTACGCTCGCCTAACGAACAGGAAAGGAAGGGGTCTGGATGCGAGATCAGCACTATACGGGGCGGCAACGCCACTATATGGAAGAGGCCCTCTTCGAAGCAGACCAGGCGGCCCTGATTGGCGAGGTTCCCATCGGCGCGGTCATCGTCCACGACAACCAAATCGTGGGGCGGGGGCACAACCTGCGGGAACACGGCAACGATGCCACCATGCACGCGGAGATTCGGGCAATCGAAGAAGCCTGCGGGACACTGAAGAGCTGGCGGCTGGAAGAGTGTCAACTGTACGTGACGATTGAGCCGTGCCTGATGTGTAGCGGCGCCATCATCAATTCGCGGATCCCGGAAGTCTTTTATGGGGCGCGTGACCCCAAGGCTGGTGCGGTCGACAGCCTCTACGAAACGTTGACGGACAGCCGGTTGAACCACACGGTCACGGTCCACGAGGGGCTCTTGGCCAAGGACGCCGGTGAACGGATGGTCCGCTTCTTCAAGGCGGCGCGCGTGCGGCAAAAGGCCCGTAAGAAGGCCAAACGCGCCGCGGCGCAAGCACAAACTGAGAAGACGCTAGACAACCAGAAAAAAGCATGATACACTAGTACTTGCCGTTAAGGCCTTGAAGCAAGGGTGGGCTTACGAATCGTGTCAGGTCCGGAAGGAAGCAGCACTAAGTTCGTTTCGCTTTGTGCTTCAAGTTTATGAGATATTAACAACTCCTAGTCGTTGGACTGGGAGTTTTTTGTTGAGAGTGGGCCAAAAGGCGATTAGCCGGCGAGCATTAAGGCTGATACCCGAATAATCCTGGGCTTGGATTGTTTGGGTATCAGGTTTAAGCTGAACCGGCTGCCTGTTGGCGTACGTTTCAGCTATGTGAAGGTGAAGGAACGAGCTTGGGAGGTTTTGTCCAGGCTCGTTTTTATGGTGATGTGGCTAAGACAGATGTCTGCCTGACTCCGGCGAGATAAATGGCGTTGGGGAATGAGAGACTTCGTGATTAACTTTATTAGCGGCATAAATGAGCTAACGTAGAAGTAATCGATCGACGTGACAATTATGACAGCGTTTAGTCATTCGCTGTGGGCCATTGACAGTTTTGATTATTTATATGGAAGAAACGATGATGTTTTTCTTGGGAAATATAACCACTGGAGGCTGATTGATCGGTGTCCGGTCGTTGCTGACAGGGGGAGGCAACTGGTTTGGCCAGTATTAGTAAGTGATGGATGACGTCAAGATTTGTCCTTAACTAAGCGTGATGGTCTCCCGTCACGTGTTAGCCGGGAGTGGAGCAAAACTAGGCTCAGCCGGGGAATTTGCCAGTGGTCTTTGCTGGCAAATTGGTGACTTTGAGACAGCGAACTTCTGGCTCAAAGCAAGCACCGGGCTTTGGCTCGGGGCGGTCCTTCCCCAGCGTTCCGGCCTAGCTTTCGCGCAACGGGAGGCGGGTGGTTTATTCACACCGGATTAATTTTGCGTAAATCTGCTAGTCAATCCGTGACAGCGACCACTGAAAAAGGCTATAATATTAATCAGCGAATTTAACTCAGGAACAGACGAGGGCGCAGGAATTGCTTCACGAACTGCGCCGCAAAAATGTAAACGAAAGGAACGGATTGCATGGCTTATCAAGCACTTTACCGGGTTTGGCGGCCCCAACGGTTTGAGGATATGATTGGGCAAGAAGTCATTACCCGGACCTTGAAGAACGCCATTACGACGAATCAGATCAGCCACGCCTATCTTTTTGCGGGGCCCCGGGGAACCGGGAAGACCTCGGCAGCCAAGATTTTTGCCAAGGCCATCAATTGTCATCACCAAACAGACGGTGAGCCCTGCAATGAATGTGAGACCTGTAAAGCCATTACGGCCGGGACTTTGAACGATGTCATTGAAATCGATGCCGCTTCCAACAACGGGGTCGAAGAGATTCGGGACATCCGCGACAAGGTCAAGTACGCGCCCACGGTGGCCGATTACAAGGTCTACATCATTGATGAAGTGCACATGCTGTCAACCGGTGCGTTCAACGCCTTGCTGAAGACGCTGGAAGAGCCCCCGGCCAACGTGATCTTTATTCTGGCGACCACGGAGCCGCACAAGATTCCCGCCACGATTATTTCGCGGACGCAACGGTTTGATTTCAAACGCATCGCGGCTAGTGACAGCTACAACCGGATGATCTACATCTTGGATCAAAAGGGTGTGATCTACGATGAGCAGGCCGTCAAGGTGATTGCCAAGGCGGCCGAAGGGGGTATGCGGGATGCGTTGAGTATCCTCGACCAGGCGTTGTCGTTTGGCGACAATGAAATTACCCTCGACAACGCGTTGCTGGTGACCGGGAGCGTGACACATGAGCTGCTGGCCACCTACGTGCAACAGGTGCTGGGTGGCGACACCAAGGCGGCGCTAGCGACTTTGCAATCCGTGCTGGAAGCCGGTAAGGACGCCGAACGGTTTACCGAAGACCTGATCAGCTATGCGCGTGACCTGTTGCTCTATCAACAGGCACCACAGCTAGTTGAAGAAGCCGAAATGGGCAGTGTCAGCGACGACTTTCAACAGTTGGCCAAGCAGACGCCCGCCCAAACGATGTACGCGATGATCAACGAATTAAACGCCATCCAGCAACAGATGCGTTTCACCACGCACCCGGACGTTTATTTGGAAATCTTGACCATCAAGTTGGCTGAAATCGGCCGGCAAAAGGGCGCCACGCCAACGGCTGCACCAGCGGCACCGAACGCCGCGGCCGCGACCCCGAGTGCGCCGGCGGCCAGCTCGTCGGCGTTGACGGCCTTGCAACACGAGGTCGATCAACTCAAGTCGACGGTCAAGCAGTTGGAACAAACGCCAGTGGCGGCCAAGCCAGCCGCAAAGCCGCGGGTCACGAAAAAGGCGCCGGCTAAGGAAGTTAATTTGGCCAAAATCTATCCGGTTTTGGGTGCGGCGACGCGCGAGAAGCTCAACCAACTCCAGGAAGTCTGGCCCGACGTGTTGGATAGCTTGTCAATCACGCAACGTGCGGTCATGAAGGTGTCGCAACCGGTCGCCGCGGCCGACTCCGGGGTGATCGTGGCGTTTGACTACGCTTTCTTGTATCAACGCGCGACGTCCGATCACGAGCTGACGGATGCGCTTGAAAACGGCCTGGACCGGATGATTGGCACGGCGTTACCCGTCGTGTTTGTGCCCAAGGAGGACTGGCCCGTGATCCGGAAGAATTATTTGACGGCGCACAAGGATGAGCTGCAGAATAATCATGCCGGGGATGCGGAACAGCCCGCCAAACCAGCGGCCAATCCGGTCGTGACGAAGGCCGAAGAATTATTTGGCAAAGATGTTGTGGATGTTAAAAACGATTAAACCTTGAAAGGATGACGAACAATGCGGAACATGGGAAATATGGGTAGTATGATGAAACAAATGCGGCAAATGCAAAAGAAGATGGCGGAGGACCAAGCGAACTTGAACGCGCAAACCTTCACCGGTGTCTCACCAGACAGCATGGTCCAAGCCACGTTTACTGGGGAACGGAAGATGACCGACCTGACGATCAAGCCAGAAGCCATCGACCCCGATGATCCTGACATGTTGGCCGACTTGGTTTTAGCCGCGGTCAACGATGCGTTGGACAAAGTTGAAACGGCAACGAAGCAGTCCTTAGGGAAGTACACGCAAGGCATGAACATTCCAGGGATGTAATTTAGAAAGGACGTTGGGACCATGCAGTATCCAGAACCCATTGCGCAGCTGATCGACAGCTACATGAAGCTGCCCGGTATTGGGCAAAAGTCAGCGACGCGGCTGGCCTTCTTCACGATTGATATGCAAGAAGATGACGTTAAGGCATTTTCCAAGGCGCTGGTCTCAGCTAAAAAGGACCTACATTTTTGCTCGATCTGTGGCAACATCACGGAGAGTGACCCGTGCACCATTTGTACCGATAAGACGCGTGACCAAACGCACGTGTTGGTGGTCGAACAGGCCAAGGACATCATGGTCATGGAAAAGATGAAGGAATACCACGGCCTGTACCACGTCTTGCACGGGGTCATGTCGCCGATTGAAGGCAAGGGGCCCGAGGACTTAAACATCACCAGCCTCATCAACCGGCTCCAGAGCAATCCGGCGATTAAGGAAGTCATCATTGCCACCAACGCCACGCCGGAAGGGGAAGCCACGGCCATGTACCTGTCACGGCTGATCAAGCCGGCGGGCATCAAGGTGACGCGCTTGGCTCACGGCCTGTCCGTCGGCAGCGACATTGAGTACGCCGATGAGATGACCCTGTTCAAGGCGGTTGAAGGCCGGACAGAAATGTAAGGAGGGACTTTGTATGTTTGGAAAAAAGAAACGCCAACTCCCTCGCTTAAAGGCGGCCTACGATGAACAGCTCTTGTTGACCATCGACGACGCCAAAGATCGCTGGGATCACGCCAAGCAAACGGAAGAAGCCATTGCGGACGCCGACAATCAAATGACGGCCAATACGGCGCTGGCTCGGCAGACCTACCTGTTCTTGTACCGCGAAGCACGGCGGCGCCAGGTAAAGGGCAAGCACATTTCCGCGGCGGTGTTCCGCGATTAGCTAAATACCAAGGAGGGGCGGACTGGAAGTGGATTCTGGTGCGCCTTTTGCTTGTGGTCACGCACTTGGTGACCTGCTTGACAAAACGGGCGGGAAACCGGCGCGGCGATAGACATCAATTCTGAATTCAAGTACAATATAACTATCAAACTAAAGATTGATAGGCAAAAATCAGCTAATGATGTGGTTGATAGTGATGGTCCCTAATTTCAAATCGGAAGCTGTCCGCCTACCGTTCACCAAATACGAGTTGGAACGCGGTGAGCGGACTGGACCGAACCGAGTCTGAGAAACGGTCTCGGCCTCGCTTTGAGCAGGTAACCCACAGCTGAACCCATATTTGACGAACTCTCGGCTACAAGACTGATGGTCAGTAATAATGGGGTTAACCTTTGATGGCAACCAATTTGGCACCTGACTGGTGGTTAACGCGGTGTTCCTGATAGGCGGAATCTCTGGCTGACGTAGGCTCCTGGTTTCGCTAACTTTAGCGGATAGAATACTGTCGTTTCGGGAAGTGATACGTTAATTTTGCTTTCAATCTTTAGTATCAAACAAAAATGGGGTCGAGTATGTTGTCAGGAACGTTTATTAGTTTTGAAGGACCCGACGGCGCCGGGAAAACCAGCGCGTTGCAGGCCATTACCGCGGAGATTGCGCCCGCTTTAGGCGACCGGTTGACGATCACCAGAGAACCTGGCGGCAATCCGATTTCTGAGAGTATCCGGTCGATCATTTTGGACCGCGCCAATACGGCGATGGATTACCGTACGGAAGCGCTCCTGTACGCGGCAGCGCGCCGGCAGCACTTGGCCCAGACGATTCTTCCCGCTTTAGCGGCGGACAAATTGGTCCTGTGTGACCGCTATGTCGACAGCTCGGTGGCCTACCAAGGTGCTGGCCGAGAAATCGGGGAAGCGGCGGTCGCTAAAATGAATGAATTTGCGACGGACGGGCTGTTGCCGGAACTGACGATTTATTTCGACGTGCCGGCAGTGGTCGGCTTGCGGCGGATTCAAGCGCACCGTGACCCCACCAAAGTCGATCGGCTGGATGTTGAACAGACGGCCTTTCACGACCGGGTGCGGGCGGCTTATTTGAAACTTCAGGCCGCACACCCCGACCGCATCAAATTAATCGACGCCACCCAGGACCCGGCCACCGTGGTCGCGCAGTCGTTGGCGTTGATCAAACAGACCGCACCCGCTTACTTTTAACACCGGCATAAAGGGAGGAAACCCAGTATGAAATTATTAATCGCCATTGTTCAAGATAAAGACGCGAATCGCTTGAGTAATCAATTTATCGACCACGATATTCGCGCAACCCGCTTGTCGACGACCGGGGGCTTTTTAAAGTCCGGGAACACCACGTTTATGATTGGTCTCGAAGACGAACGGGTCGACGAGGTCTTGAACATGATCAAGGAAGCTAGCCACACCCGGCAGCAGTTTATGACGCCGCCCGTTAATTTGGATGCCCAATTGGACAGCACGTCGGCTTACCCGGTCGAGGTGCAAGTCGGTGGCGCCACGGTGTTCGTGATGCCCGTGGAGCAGTTTCATCAGTTTTAGGGGGTCAAGATGAGCGAAGAATTCGTGGTGGCCACGGCCCAACGGCTGCAGCCGCAACTCGTGAGCCACTTTATGCAGTTAATTCAATCGAACCACTTGGCGCACGCGTACCTGTTTAATGGCGCGGATGGGACCGGGCGGCAGGAAGTCGCGCGGACCGTCGCCATGCGCTTATTTTGCCAAAACGTGACCGACGATGGCTTGCCCTGTGGGCAGTGTCCGGAATGCCGGCGCATCATGGCGGGCGACCATCCCGACGTGGTCAGCGTCGTTCCCGATGGCCAACGGATCAAGGTCGACCAGGTCCGTTACCTCAAGGCGGAGTTCACCAAGAGTGCGGTCGAAGGCAACCAGAAGATTTTTATCGTAGACCAAGTCGACCGGATGACGACCGGTGCGGCCAACAGTCTGTTGAAATTCATCGAGGAGCCCGTGGGCAACACGGTGGCGCTGTTACTGACGGCCAACAAGAATCTCATCTTGCCGACCATCTTGTCGCGGACCCAGATCGTTGATTTCATTAAGGTGGCGCCGCAAGCTCTAACTACGGCGTTGGCCAAAGCGGGCATCGTGCCTAGCCAACGCTACTTATTGACGACGTTGACAGAGAGTGTCAGTGCCGCGCAGGAATTAGTGGTCGACGACTGGCTAGCCAACGCGCAAACGGCGGTTGGCCAATGGTTTACGGCCTGCTGTGACCGCGACGAACGGGCCTTTGTCCGGGTTCAAACGGAACTGGTGCCGTTGGGCAGCAATCGGGACCGCCAAGGCGTGGTCTTGGACATGGTCGTTCAGGTCTGGCACGACGCCTTGCGTCAACAGGCCAATGCTGTCGACCCGACCGACTTGGCTTACCCGCAAGTGGCACCAGTCAGTCAACGCGTCGCCCACCAGTTGTCGATCGACCGGTTGGTGACGATTATGACTGAAACCTTGGCGACCCGCGGGCAATTGGCGGGAAACCTGAATTTTCAAGCAATCTTAGAAGCCTTAACGTTACAGATTCTGGCGCAGATGCGCTAAGACTAGTTCGCATGGGAGGGGTGGCAACTTTGGATAAGGAAGAAGTTTACGATCAGTTCAAGAGTCTTGAGGGGCAGCTACAACAGATGTTGGCCCAATTTTCCGACCTACAAACGCAGATGACGCAGGTGTTCGAACAAAACGCTGAATTGGAAATCGAGAATCAACATCTGCGCGAGTTGGTCCGGGAATTACAAAAGACGTTGCCGGAAGACCCGGAGACCCCCCAAGGCCTCTCGAAGTCCCGGCAGATTCTGGAAAAACTTTACGAGGAAGGCTTTCACGTGTGTCGGGAATTTTACGGCACCCGCCGCAAGCAAGACGAAGAGTGTGCCTTTTGCCTGGAAGTTATTTATCGCGATCAGTAGGAGGCAACTTAATGGAACGAACACGCAGTTTTAAAACCGAGGCGCAGGGGCACCTATACCTGGTTCCCACGCCCATCGGCAATTTGGATGACATGACTTTTCGGGCGGTGAAGACCCTTCAGGCCGTGGATTTGATTGCTGCCGAGGATACGCGTAACACGCAGAAATTATTAAATCATTTTGATATTACCACCAAACAGATCAGCTTTCATGAACACAACACTCGGGAACGGATTCCCCAGTTGGTGGCCAAACTCCAACAGGGACTCGACATTGCCCAGGTCAGTGACGCGGGGATGCCATCCATTTCGGATCCCGGTCACGAATTGGTCAACGCCTGCATCGCGGCCCACATTCCGGTGGCACCGCTCCCTGGGGCCAATGCCGGATTGACGGCGTTGATTGCGTCGGGATTGGCGCCGCAGCCGTTTTATTTCTACGGCTTCTTGGACCGGAAACCCAAGGACCAGCGTGCCGAAATCGAGGGCTTGGCCCAACGGCCGGAGACCTTGATCTTTTACGAGGCCCCGCACCGTTTAAAAAAGACGCTGCAAAACCTGGCCACTGGGTTCGGCGATGACCGGCCCGCCGTTTTGTGCCGGGAACTGACGAAACGCTACGAAGAATTCTTGCGCGGCACGTTAGCGGAGCTGGCCGACTGGGCCGCCACCGATACCGTCCGCGGTGAATTCGTGGTCTTAGTCGGTGGTAATCCCGCCCCGACCACGACGGCGACCACGGCCGTTGACCTCAGCGAACCCGTTGAAGTACAGGTCGACCGCTTGATTGCGGCGGGGGAGAAACCCAACGCGGCCATCAAGGAAGTCGCTAATTTGCGCGGCGTCAAAAAACAAGTAATTTATAACACTTATCATCATTTAGACAAGGAGTGACCCAGGTGGCTGCTAATGAATTTTCCGAACCACACCGGGTCGTCTACTACGAAGCGGACGACACCGGCCATTTAACGCTCGCCATGCTGATCAACCTGTTCGTTTTGGTCTCCGAAGATCAAAATGCGGCGTTGGGGTTGACCACTGAATTTGTCCAATCTCATGGCGTTGGCTGGGTCGTGACCCAGTACCACCTGCAGATCAGCGCGTTGCCGAAGACCGGCGATCAGGTCCAACTGAAGACCCGGGCCACGTCTTACAACAAATACTTCGCCTATCGCGAGTACTGGTTGCTCGATGAAGCGGGTAAGCAATTGGCTTATGGCGAGGGCATTTGGGTCACCATGAGCTACGCCACCCGAAAAATTGCGACGATTCCTGCCGAGGTCATGGCGCCTTACCAATCCACGCAGTCCGTACGGTTACCGCGGCTGCCACGGCCGGACCGCCTGACGGAGACGGCCGACCTGCCGACCAAGCCGTACACGGTCCGTTACTTTGATATCGACGGCAACGGTCACGTGAACAACGCCCACTACTTCGACTGGATGCTCGACGTGTTGCCCGCGGACTTCTTGCGGGATCATCAGCCCGCCGACGTGCGCATCCGGTTTGAAAATGAAGTGACCTACGGCGAACCGGTCACCAGTAGCTACGAACAAGCCACCGACTCGTTGACCTCGCAACACCTGGTCCAACGTGATGACGTGGTGGCGGCCAAGGCGACCATTCAGTGGCAGGCCCGGACGTAGTTTTCAATAGATTAAGCAGGTAAGGTGTCGCCAGTGGCCTTTTGTGGTAGTATATTAAACTGATAAAGACAGTAAACGGCTACCACGACCGGGACCACCAATACGATGAGTCCGACCTGGCGACCTAAAATGAAAGGGAACGCAAGCAAATATGAAGATTTTAGCAATTGATACATCGAATCGCCCCTTAAGCGTGGCCGTCTTGGACGACGACACGGTCCTAGCGGCCATCACGGTCACCGTTCACCAAAAGCACGCGGAATACCTCTTGCCCGAGATTGAGCGCCTATTGGCGATGGCCGACCTGAAGCCCACCGATTTGGACCGGGTCGTGGTCGCGGCGGGGCCTGGCTCATACACTGGCATTCGGATCGCCGTCACCACGGCCAAGACCTTGGCGGCGACCTTAGATATCGACCTGGTCGCCGTTTCCAGTCTCGAAACGTTGGCGGCCAACGTTCCGGTCGAGGGGGCCTTAGTGGCACCGCTATTTGATGCCCGTAACCAAAACGTGTTCGCCGGGTTGTACCGCATCTCCGGTGGCGTGCCCACGCCCGTGATTGCGGACGCGCACACCAACATCGCCGATTTTTTAAAGGCGGTCACGGAATACGCTGAACCGGTCTGGTTCTTGGGGAATGCCAATCATTTTGCGGACCTGATCAACACCACCGTTTCAGCCGCCACGCCGCGCATCAGCCCCTGGTTGAACCTGCCCCAAGTGGCGACGATTGGACTGCTGGGCCAGCAGTTGGACCCCGTGGCCGACGTGGACCGGTTCGTCCCCAATTATTTACGTCTGACCCAAGCCGAGGCCGAATGGCAGGCTAAGAACCCAAACAAGAAGGATACCGAATCATATGTTGAAAAAATTTAAAATCTGGTATAAAAATATCTTTGGCAGCCGCCGTGAACTGGTGCGTGAAGAGGCGATGGACGTGAAAAACCACCGGGTCGATATCCGGGAGGTCACGTACTTTGTGGCCAAGGCCCTGTTCACCGACATCCCGGAAATGATCGAGATTGAGCGGGCGGTCTATGCCGGCAAGGCCCCGTGGGATTCGACGGCCTTTGCCAATGAATTGCGCCGCGAAAAGGACCGGCTGTACCTGGTTATTCGCAAGGAAGACAAGCTCCTGGCCTTTATCGGCAGTACGTTTGACGAACGGACCCGCGACGCGCACATCACCAACATCGCGGTCGTGCCGGAGTACCAAAACCGTGGCCTGGGCCGCTTCCTGCTGGAAACCATGATCAAAAAAGCCCGGAAGTTGAATTACAAGTCAGTTAGTCTAGAGGTGCGGGTCTCCAATCAAAATGCCCAGAAGCTCTACCGCGACTTGGACTTTGAACAAACGGGGATCAAGCGGGGGTACTACTTCGGTGACCATGAAGACGCTGCGGACATGACGCTGTATTTGGCTGAAGATTCGGCTGCGGATGACGAGTAGGCGCTTCGCCACTCGTTTTTTTCGTGACCTGACAGCCAATCATGCCTGCTATGGAGCTGGGAACTGTCCGCCTACTGCGGCACACCAGATGCGTCGGTACGCTGTGGGCGGACGCGCCGAGCCTGAAAGACGGTCTCGGCACTCGCTTTGAGCCGAAGCTCGCGTCTCAAAGGCGCCATTCCCCTAAGTGGCCCCGCCACTAAGGAGAATCCCACGGCTGAACGCTGCTGGTGCGCCGCTCACGGCTACGGTTGTGCTGATTCAGGCGGTGACGACTGGCAACAAAGCGTGTTTTTGGCCCACTGCCCGTCAATACGAATTGTGCTGTGTAAGCATGCAGAAAGTTAAGCGGGGGAGCGTCACAAGAAAATATTAGATTGGGGTAAACGTGTTGTTTTGCAGACCACCAATCTTAGCCGAGAGTGGAGCGAAAGCCAGGCTCAGCCGGGGAATTTGGCAGCGATTTTGGCTGACAAATTGGTGACTTTGAGACGTGTTTTTCGGCTCAAAGCAAGGGACGAGACCGGTCTTTGGCTCGGCCCGTCCTTCCCCAGCGTTCCAGCCTGGAATTTCGCGCAACGGTAGGCGACAAATACGGACATTATCATTGAGAAAAACAAAAACAAGGATCAAGAATTTTAAAGGGAGTGAGTCCAACGGAAAAGCGAAATTTAATTTTAGCGTTTGAGTCAAGTTGTGACGAGACGAGTGTCGCGGTCATTGAAGACGGGCATAAGATCTTGTCCAACATTGTCGCAACCCAAATCAAGAGTCACCAGCGGTTTGGCGGCGTTGTGCCCGAAGTGGCCAGTCGGCACCATATCGAAGAAGTGACGTTGTGCATCAAGGATGCCTTGGATGAGGCGCAGGTGACCTACGACGACTTGGATGCCGTGGCGGTCACCTATGGTCCAGGACTGGTCGGCGCATTGTTGATTGGGGTCACGGCCGCTAAGACGGTGGCCTTTGCCCACAACCTGCCGCTGATTCCCGTGAACCACATGGCGGGGCACATTTACGCGGCCCGTTACGTGGAACCCATTGAATTTCCGGCAATGGCTTTGCTGGTGTCCGGGGGGCACACGGAACTGGTGTACATGCCAGCCGAAAATGAATTTGAAATCATTGGCGAGACCCGCGACGATGCCGCTGGGGAAGCCTACGACAAGGTCGGCCGGGTCATGGGGGTCAACTATCCTGCCGGCAAGACTGTCGACGAATGGGCCCACCAAGGCCACGACACGTTCAATTTTCCGCGGGCCATGGAGAAAGATGACAACTTTGACTTTAGCTTTAGCGGGTTGAAGAGCGCCTTCATCAATACGACCCACCATGCGGACCAAATTGGCGAGACGTTGAATAAACAGGACCTCGCTGCCAGTTTCCAACAGGCCGTGGTCGACGTATTGGCCGAAAAGACGCAGCGCGCATTGGCCGACTACCCAGTCAAACAGTTGATCTTGGCCGGTGGGGTCGCCGCCAACCATGGCCTGCGCGAACGCTTGGAACACGACCTGGCCAGCAACCCCGTTACCCATCTGGTCAAGGCACCACTGAATTTGTGTGGCGATAATGCCGCCATGATTGGCGCCTTTGCTTACGTGGCTTACCAACACGGTGTCTTTGCGGACGCGACGTTGAACGCAGACCCGAGTTTAGAGTTTGATTGGGTGGCGGATCCGGTTAAATGACCAAAAAAAGATGAGAGTGGGCCAAAAGGCGATTAGCCGGTGAGCATTAAGGCTGATAACCGAATAATCCTGGTTTTGGATTGTTTGGTTATCAGGTTTAAGCGGAACCGGCTGCCTTTTGGCGCACGTTTCAGCTATGTAAAAGATGAGCCTGGGATGGTTTTGTCCCAGGCTCATCTTTTTTTAATTTTAGGGGTCACCCACCAACGTGATGTGCTGGCGAGTTTGCTGTTCTAACATATTCAAGGTGGTGTAGCCGATTGAACGATACGGCGTTGATAGATTAACGATTTAATAACTGATTTGTGATAAGACGAAATTGTCGGTTCTAAAAACCTCGCCAGCGGCCGCACTGACCTTTTGGTGCGCATCACTGGCAAGCAAGCGCTCGAAACTAGCCTGGTCGGCGACGTCGATTACCATGCTGACGGTGTCGGCACTACCAGCCCAGCCCAACGAGCGGCCAACCGTCAGGGATTGAATTTCTGGGACCGTGTCTTTCATGGCGCGCATATCTTGAATGGCTTGTTCGACGCGGGCAGCTGACACACCGGGTTTAATCGTGGCGATAAAAATGTGTTTGATCATGATTTGATTCCTCCAAGTTCATGGGTAGTGGTTAAGCATTGCCATTAGTTTAAACGAAAAACCATTAAGTTGAAAATGCTTAATTTCTTAGATTAGTTATTCGTATTTTGTATATCTATGCTAAAATATGGCTAAATAACCCATGAAGGACGTGAAGATTAATGGATATTCGGGTGCTCAATTACTTTTTAATTACGGCGCGTGAAGAAAATGTGACGCGGGCGGCGGCCTTACTTCATATGACCCAACCGACCTTGTCGCGACAGTTAAAGGGGTTGGAGGCTGAGCTGCAAGTCGACTTGTTTCGCCGGAGTAATCATAGTATTTATCTAACGCGAGAGGGCTTGCTCTTTCGCCGGCGGGCCCAGGATATGGTGAATATTTTAGAACGGGCGCGAGACGAGCTACAAGAAAAGCAGGAACTTGCGGGGACGATTGCCATTGGCTGTAGTGAACTTCATAGTATGGCGGAAGTCGCGAAATTAATTGATGCGTTTCAAGAGCAGCATCCCCAAGTCAAATTTAACTTGAGAAGCGGTAATAATGACGACATTAAAGGTTGGATTGAGCAGGGCGTTTTAGACTTGGGGTTACTCATCGAACCGGTTGAGATTGGTAAATATGACTTTGTTCGTCTGGAGAGCCAGGAGGAGTGGGGAATCTTAGCGCATCAGGACTCAAAATTTGCGAGCTATGATGCCATTCGCCCGGGCGATCTGGTTGGTACTCGCGTCATTACGATTGCCGATCGGGTGGTTCAAAATGAACTCGTCAGCTGGTCGGGAGATTACGCAGTCAAGATGCGGAACAAGGCCCGTTACAATCTGCTTTATAGTGCGGCGATGCTGGCGCAACAAAACCACGGGGTCGTGATTTGTTTAAAGCTCAATCAGACCTTCGACCACTTAACTTTTGTGCCATTAGAGCCGGCGCTAAGATTAGATTCAGTATTAGCCTGGCGAGGTCAGCAGCCACATTCGGCGGCGACAAAAGCATTTATTGAGTTTATCCGCCAAGAAAAAAACTAAGGGTTACTGGAGAGTGGGACAGGCGTGTAAGTGCTGCTGAACTCAGAGCCCAGCTCAAAAAGGGGACCATCCAAGAATGATGCAATTTCTTGGGTGGTCCCTTTTTAGATATTTAGAATATGTATTTCTAAATGAACAAAATAAGCATTTAACATATCTAAAAAATCGCGATACACTACAGTCATCGATTAGCAAGGGCATCACCACTGATGAGTTTGCTAAGCGAGAGAATTTTGAGCAATTAGCTGTTCAGGAGAAAGCGGTGAGATTAGTGAACCGAGATGATGTTCAGGCCAAGTATCATTTTCCCAGTCAACTTTTGTCGGATTATGAATCCTGGCGAGTGAAGCAGTTTGCAGGTCAGTTAGCACCGACCTATACGCCGACTGATATTGAAGCGTTGCGGTTGATGCTTCGGCTGCAACAAATTGGATTTTCATCACATGACATTGAAGATTTTTTGGCGCTTAATCTGCGGAAACAGGGGCCGCCTGCCGAGTTAATTGCGATGCTAACGCAGCATCGGCAAGAACGATTAGCCGCGATTCACCACTACGAGCGACAGATTGCTGGGATTGACTATTTAAGATTTCAACTGACCGAAAATCACTAAAGGAGATTATTAAAATGGAATTTACTACTTTAAATAATGGAATCAAAATGCCTAAGTTAGGCTTGGGCGTCTTTCGGGTAACGGATTTGGCCGAAGCCGAAGAGGCGGTTTATCAAGCCATCAAGTTGGGCTACCGGTTGATTGATACGGCTGCCGCGTATGGTAATGAACAAGCGGTTGGGCGTGCCATCAAGCGTAGTGGGGTTGACCGGTCGGAACTCTTCGTGACATCAAAGCTGTGGCTGACCGACAACTCTTATGAGGGGGCCCAACGAGGTCTCGAACGGTCTTTGACGAATTTGGGATTGGATTACTTAGATTTGTATTTAATCCATCAACCGGTAAGTGATTATTATGGTGCTTGGCGCTACCTGAGTGAAGCCTATCGTGCCGGCAAGGTTCGGGCCATTGGGGTCGACAATTTCACCCAACAAAAACTGGTTGATCTCATTAATTTCACGGACGTTAAGCCGGCCGTGAACATGATTGAAGCCAACGTCTTTAACCAACGTGAGGCGGACCAGCAAGCCATGATCGATTATGATGTTCAAATGGAAGCCTGGGCACCGTTCTCTTCGGGGAATCATCAGGTATTTGAGCTGCCAGAATTAAAGGAAATTGCGCAAGCTCATGGTAAATCGACGGCCCAAGTGATTCTTCGCTGGTTGATGCAACGCGACATCGTTGCCATTCCCAAGAGCGTCCACGTTAACCGGCTGAAGGAAAATCTGGCTATCTTTGATTTCGAGTTACGCGACGATGAAATGGCTAAAATCGCGACATTGAATACGGGCAACGGGTTCAACATGCCGGAAGATGCCAAAGGCTTTCAAGCCATGTTAGACATGTCAAAGCAATTTTCAGTAGAATAGGAGCGAATTATTATGGATATGACTTCAACTTATACATTAAACAATGGATACAAGGTCCCAGTAGTCGGCTTCGGTACGATTATTCCGGACGGCCAAGAGACCGTGACGGCAGTTAAAAAGGCGATTAAAAATGGGTATCGGCTGATCGATACGGCTGAAATCTACGGCAATGAAGTGAGTGTGGGTCAGGGGATTCGTGAGGCAATGGCCGAAAACAACCTCCAACGAGAAGATATTTTGGTTAGTACGAAAGCCTGGCACAGTCATCGGGGCTATCAACAGACGTTACAAGCCTTCAATGCGTCGTTGGACAAGTTAGGGTTGGACTATGTGGATATTTACCTCATTCACTGGCCGGCCAATGCCAAATGGCATGACGATTGGCGCGAACTAAACGCTGATACTTGGCGTGCCTTGGAAGAGCTGTATCGTGCTGGTAAGATCAAAGCCATTGGCGTTTCTAACTTTTTGGCGCATCATCTGAAGGCACTGGTCGAGGATAGTGAGATTAAGCCTATGCTGAATCAAATCGAATATCACCCTGGCTTTGCCCAGACGGCAGCGGCTGAGTACGCCCAGTCCCAAGACATTCAGGTCGAAGCCTGGAGTCCCTTCGGTGGACCAGACAGCAACGTCTTACAAGACGCGACGGTTAACGAGATCGCCCAAAAATATGGCAAGCAACCCTCACAAGTGATTTTGCGGTGGCTGATTCAAAAGAACATTATCCCTTTGACCAAATCGACCAGTGATGCGCATATGCAGGCGAACTTGGATGATTTCGATTTTGCGTTGACGTCGGCGGAGATGCAAGCCATCGACGAAGCCCCGTACAGTGGCGGATTCCAATTCGATCCGGACACGGCCAGATCATAAGTGTTCAGGCCAGCAGAAACCAGAGTCACAGTGGTACAGTAAACCTAAAACTGAATGTTAGGAGATTAGTTGAATGGATGTCTATCAAGCTTTAAATGAACGTCACGCAACACGGTGGTTTACGGATCAACAAATTCCCAAGGCCACGCTGGAGAAGATTATTTCTGCGGCAGAGGAGGTCCCATCTTGGGTAAACTCACAGCCTTACCGGGTCCACGTGGTCACGGGTGAGACGCTGCAAAGTATTCGCCAGGAGCACCAACACCTGGGGGATGTCGGCGAACAGGGTCATGCCGATCTCCCCGTAATGGCGCGGTCGGCTTGGTCCGCGCAAGCACAGGCCAATATGCAGGCGTGGTCCGATGGCATTGCCCAGTCGGTTGGCCCCGATTGGCAGAAGATTATGGGGGATGCCGCGGGTAAACTCTACAATGCCCAGGCTATCGTTTACCTGACATTACCTGAAGGCTACTCAGAGTGGTCCCTATACGACTTGGGGGCATTTGGTCTGGCACTGATGTTAGCGGCTAAGGATGCCGGGATCGATTCCATGCCCGCCTATCAATTTGTCAGTTTTCCAGAGGAAGTTCGGCACAATATTCAGCTGGAAAATGACGAGAAGCTCATCATGGGGATTGGATTCGGGTATCGTGATGCGCAGGCAGCGGTTAACCGGATTACGTCTACGCGATTACCAATTGATCAGATGACGACATTTCATGACTAGCCGATTGAATGGCGCTTATATCAGTAGATAGAAGAAAACTGTCAGCCGATTTATTCGGACTGGCAGTTTTTGCTTTGAACGAACGTGCTACTTATTTCTCAGATACCTCACCCCGTGGATGATGGACTCCACCAAAAATAGGGAAAGTGTGAGGATTAAGTAGGCGAAACCTAGGACCTCAAGCAGAAGAACGGGTAGCGATTCGGGCAGAAAAGCTAAGATGAGTTGGAGCGGAATCACTAGTATCGGCCCTGCGCCAAAGAATAACCGTCTAAACCACTTGGAATAATTCTTAAATAGGCCGTTTGTTTTCGCGAAACCATCCTGATAATAGTGCTTAAATAACTGCTTCATTAAAAGACATCTCCCCGTGTCACGCGTATTCTCGGCGTAATTCGAGGATACACGTTGAATTAAAATGCAAATGTTTCTCCCCTGAACCTATTTAGAATTATAGACGTTGTCGGTCATTGAGACAAGGTACTAAAGGTTGAAAGTAGAATAAACGCGCTGATTCCCGTAACAGCGAACAATCGGTTCCAGTTAAAAGAACCAGTATATCAAGACCGGTCGGCAGTGACTTATTTGCCGCCGGTCTTTTGCTGTATACTGACCAAAAAGGAGTGAGCAGTATGGGTAGACTAGAAAACAAAGTTGCAGTCGTCACGGGTGGTTCCTCCGGCATTGGCCTGGCCGCGATTCAAAAGATGGTGGCTGAAGGAGCCGTCGCCATTTCGGCCGATGTCAGTGCGCCAAGTGATGCTAGCGTGGCCTTCATTGAAACTGATGTGACCGATGAACAGTCGTTGCAAGGCATGGTGGACCAAGTGGTCAGTCAATACGGGCATTTGGACATTTTAGTTGCCAATGCCGGCGTAACCGAAAAGAAGGCCGGCGTCGCGGACATTGACGTGGCCAATTGGAACAAAGTTATCGCCATTGATTTGACCGGGGTTATGTTGACCAACAAGGTTGCCGTTGCCCAGATGGTCAAGCAGGGTAGTGGAAGCGTCATCAACATGAGCTCGATTCTGGGCGTGGTCGGTGCGGCCAAGTCCCAAGCCTATTCCGCAGCCAAGGCCGGCGTGGCCAACTATACTAAATCCCAAGCCGTGACCTACGCGGCTCAGGGCATTCGCTTTAACGCGGTCGCTCCCGGCTATGTTGCAACACCACTTTTGAAAACGCTTCCGCCAGAAGTGACCGGGCCGATGGTCAGCAAGATGCCGATTGGCCGGTTAGCCCAGCCAGAAGAAATCGCCAACGTCATCGCGTTTGTGGCCAGCGACGAAGCCTCCTTTGTCACCGGTGCCACGATCAACGTTGACGGCGGGTACACGGCACTTTAAGCTAGTTTAAATTGGTGAAAGCAAGGTTGTTGACCGTCCCACAGCAAGAGCTGGCCGCCTACCGTTCGCCAAATATGGGTTGGAACGCTGGGGCGGACGGGTCGAGCCAAAGGTCGGTCTCGACGCCTCGCTTTGAGCCGAAGAACACGTCTCAAAGACGCCAGTTGCCTAAGCGCCGTGAACCGCGCCGCTAAGGCAACTCCCACGGCTGAACCCAAAATCCCCCTGAGTCGGCAATCTAGCCGTTAACTCAGGGGGATTTAATTTTGGTTTCGTGATGCTTAACTGCACGTTTGTTTAATCAAAGTCTTCCAGTGCCAGACTCTTTTCGGTCCATTCCTCTTCAGTCGTGTCCAACTCGGTGGTGATGGCCGTCAGTTGTTCTTGGAGGTCGGCCAGTTTGTCGGCGTCGTTGAAGTTCTCGGGGGAACTCATGGCGGTCTCGACTGTGGTCTTCTGCGTTTCCAGCTCGCCCAGCTTGGTTTCTAGGGCGTCGACCTGGCGACTCAGCTTCCGTTTGGCCTTGGCCTGTTCCTTTTGTTGCTGGTAGTCGACCTGCGTTTGCTTGGGCGTATCCACGGTCGGGTGGGCGGCCTCGGCTTCGGCGGCTTCCTTAGCCGCGTAGGCGTCCTGTTCGGCCTTCTTTTCGACATAATAATCGTAATTGCCGAGGTAGCGGGTCGTTCCGGTCGGGGCCAGCTCAACGACTTGGGTGGCCACTTGGTTGATGAAGTACCGGTCATGGGAAACGAACAGGATCGTGCCGTCAAATTCATTCAACGCGTTTTCCAGAACCTCACGACTGTCGATGTCCAAGTGGTTCGTGGGTTCGTCCAGCATTAAGAAATTGTCGTGGCGCAAGGCCAGCTTGGTTAACAGTAACCGGGCCCGTTCGCCCCCACTGAGGCTATGGACGGTCTTGTCCACGTCGGCCCCGGTAAACAGAAAGCTACCGAGAATCGAGCGAATATCGCCCTCAGGCGTCGTAGGGTGGTCGTCCCACAATTCGTGAAGCACGGTCTTTTTCTCGTGCAGTGTGGCTTGGTCCTGGTCGTAGTATCCCGTGTCGACGCCGGTCCCAAAGATGATTTGGCCCTGAATGGCGGGGATCCGGCCGAGAATCGTTTTCAACAGGGTGGACTTCCCAATCCCGTTGGGGCCAACAATGGCCACGGCCTGGTGTTTCTTGATATCCAAATTGACGGGTGCGCAGAGGACCTGGTCGTCATACCCGACCGCGCCGTTGACCACGTCGAGCACGACGTTACCGCTTTGCCGGTGGGGCTTAAAGGTGAAGCGGGCGACCTTTTCATCGCCTTCAGGTTTGGCGATGCGGTCCATCTTTTCCAGCTGCTTCCGTCGGGCCTGGGCCCGTTTGGTAGTCGAGGCCCGGACGATGTTTTTGTTCACGAAGTCTTCCAGCTTACTGATCTCGGTCTGTTGCTTGTCATATTCCTTCCATTCCCGCTTGAGCCGTTCGGCCTTGGCGTCAATGTAGTGCGAATAGTTGCCAGGATAATGATCCAGTCCGCCGTGAGCCATGTCGTAAACGTCATTGACCACGTGGTCCAGGAAGTAGCGGTCATGGGAAACGACTAGAATGGCGCCAGAATAGCCCTGTAGATAGCTTTCCAGCCAGGTGAGCGTTTCGACGTCCAAGTGGTTGGTTGGTTCATCGAGAATCAACAGGTCGGGCTTTTCCAGCAGCAGCTTGGCCAAGGCCAGTTGGGTGCGTTGCCCACCGGAAAGTTCATTGATGGGCTTGTCGTAGTACTCTTCGCCAAATTCAAAGCCGTGGAGCACGCCGCGAATTTCGGCCTGGTAGCCGTAGCCGTTGTGGTCGCTAAAGTCTTGTTGAAGCTGATCGTAGGTCGCACTGATCTGTTGGAACTGTTCGGTATCCGCAATCACGGCGGGATCACTCATCTGCTGTTCCAGTTCGTGGATGCGTTTTTCGGTGGCACGGACCTCGGCGAAGACGTCGAGCATTTCGTTCCAGACGGTCTTGGACGAGGCCAGTCCGGCGTTTTGGGCTTGGTAGCCCATGGTCAGCCCCCGTTTGGTCGTAATCTGACCGACGTCCGGGGTGGTTTCGCCGGCAATCATTTTCAGTAGGGTGGACTTCCCAGCACCGTTGCGGCCAACTAGCGCCACGCGGCCATGCTCGGGGACGTCCATGGTCACATTTTCAAATAAGACGGTCGCCCCGAAACGCCGGGTAACCTGTTGGACTTGTAAAAGAATCACGGTATGACCTCCTTGATGGGGTATTCATTATTTTTAGGGTAATTGAGATATCTTGAAAATCTTTGGTTTACGCGGCAGTTTGGGTGCCTTTCAGTCAAAACCTCAGTAGGTCTATTTTAGCATATTCTGCAATTAGACCGAAATTCCTAAAGAATTGTGAAAAAGTATTGCAATTTCTTTCACAAGGCGGGCGGTTATGCTATAATTTGTAAGAAAGTAAATTTCACAATCAGATTGTCATTTAGAGAAATGGTTATTGCCAGACTGGCAGTGACCAGCAAGATTGATTAGGAGGTCTCGTTTTTGACAGAACAAAAGATTCCCCGCGCCACAGCTAAGCGGCTCCCCATTTACTACCGCTACTTGAACATCCTGTTGGACGCGGACAAGACGCGTGTTTCCTCGACTGAATTATCTGAGGCGGTCAAAGTTGACTCTGCCACCATTCGCCGAGACTTTTCGTACTTCGGTGCCCTGGGTAAACGGGGGTACGGCTACGATGTTGAAAGTTTAATTAAATTCTTCAAGAAGATTCTGAACCAAGATCGGCTGACCAACGTGGCCTTGATCGGGGTCGGGAATTTGGGCCATGCCCTGTTGAACTTTAACTTCCACCAGGATGGCAACGTCCGGATCAGCGCCGCTTTCGACGTGAACGCCGACATTGCCAACACGATTCAAAGCGGTGTGCCAATTTACCCGATGACGGAATTGCGGACACAGCTGGAAGAACAACAGATTCAGGTCGCCATCTTAACGGTGCCGTCCGACGTCGCCCAATCCGTCACGGATGATGCCGTCGCCGGTGGGGTGAAGGGAATTTTGAACTTCACGCCATTGCGGGTCACGGTACCCAAGGACGTCCGGGTCCAAAATGTGGATTTGACCAACGAATTACAAACGTTGATCTACTTCTTGGAACACTACAACAGCAAAGAATAGAACGGGGTCGTAATCTTTTGGGGGATTACGACTTTTTGTGTGCTTTTTGTGAAAGCGTCGCCAGAAAAGTCAGTCCGAGGACCGCTAAATGTCCTTCACAAATCAGACTTGTGAAAGTTCAGCTATAAACAACGGGCTAAACGGGTTGGTGAGTAAGGGATCACTGGCTACCTGCCGTTTAAAAAGAGTGTGACGACAGGCGGTTAACTGGCGAGCATTAACGGTGCTAGGCGGATAATCCTGGATTTTGATTATTTGCCTAGCAGTGTTAAACGGAACCAGTTGCCTGTTGGCGCACTCTCGGCTACGGTAGTGCATGCTAGTAACAGTTGCTTTAATCCCAGGTAGTAGCTACATTGACAACTAGTCTTTCATTAACACAGTGTTGCTGATAACCGTCAACCTTGCCGGAGGCAGCCAGGGCGGAGCCAGCTGTGTCGGCGGTGTTGGCTGAGGTTTTGTCTCAGCCTACTGCGCGGGACGACTTGAGAGACTGGCGGGTTTTGCCAGGCTTTCAAGCGAACCGGAAGATCGCTCCTCAGGCTGGAGGTGTTCCCCAGAGCAGGCGGAGCCCTGGCTGACGCAGGCGGCTTGTTTGACCAATTTTAGATATCGGAACACCGTCATTACGACAATCAGCACGTTAATTTTAGTTTCAACCTTCAACCCAGGTGATTACCAACACGTCAGCCAGTCCAGCCGGATATTAGAAAAATCATAGAATGAAGGATTTCGCTTAGAGCCGCAAGGGCTAGGCGAACCGGGCCGTTAGCACTCTTCAAATTGTTTGCCAAATTCCTTGATTTTTAGAACGAAAAACCATATATTAGATATTGTGATTAGCACTTATGTTAGTCAAGTGCTAACAGTGCTAAAAAGTAAGTTTATTGGAGGGATTCAAGTGTTAAAACCATTAGGAGACCGCGTCATTTTAGATCAACCACAAGAAGAAGAAACGACGGTTGGCGGCATTGTTTTAGCAAGTAATGCGCAGGAAAAGCCTTCAACGGCTAACGTTGTTGCTGTAAGTGATGGCCGTGTGTTAGACAATGGCGATAAGGTAGCCCCAGCTGTTAAGGTTGGCGACAAGGTATTGTTCGACAAGTACGCCGGTACGGAAGTTAAGTACAACGACAAGACTTACCTTGTTTTACACGAAAAGGATTTAGTCGCTGTCGTTGATTAATTTCTTTCCCACTAATACGAGAGATTATTTAAAAAATTTAGTATGAGGTGAATGTAGAAAATGGCTAAAGAACTGAAATTCTCTGAAGATGCACGCAGCAAAATGCTGGCCGGTGTCGACAAGTTAGCTGACACGGTTAAGACCACCTTAGGGCCTAAGGGTCGTAACGTTGTCTTGGAACAAAGCTACGGCAACCCAACCATCACGAACGATGGGGTCACGATTGCCAAGGCCATCGAACTCGATGACCATTTCGAAAACATGGGTGCCAAGTTGGTTTCCGAAGTTGCTTCTAAGACCAACGACATCGCTGGTGACGGGACCACGACCGCTACGGTATTGACCCAAGCCATCGTTAACGAAGGTATGAAGAACGTGACGGCCGGTGCCAACCCTGTTGGTATCCGTCGCGGGATCGAAAAGGCAACTGACGCCGCTGTTAAGGCGCTGCACAAGATGTCTATCGACGTTAAGACTAAGGACGATATCGCCCAAATCGCTTCCATTTCATCCGCTAGCAAGGAAACGGGTAAGTTAATTGCTGACGCCATGGAAAAGGTTGGTAACGATGGGGTCATCACCATTGAAGAATCTCGTGGGGTTGATACCAGCTTAGACGTTGTTGAAGGGATGCAATTCGATCGTGGGTACATGTCTCAATACATGGTTACCGACAACGATAAGATGGAAGCTAACCTCGACAACCCTTACATCTTGATCACTGACAAGAAGATCAGCAACATCCAAGACATCTTGCCATTGCTGCAATCCGTTGTTGAACAAAGCCGTTCACTGTTGATCATCGCGGACGACATCACTGGTGAAGCCTTACCTACCTTGGTCTTGAACAAGATGCGTGGGACCTTCAACGTGGTTGCTGTCAAGGCGCCTGGCTTTGGTGATCGTCGTAAGGCCCAATTAGCTGATATCGCAACCTTAACGGGTGGGACTGTGATTACCGATGACTTAGGCTTGAACTTGAAGGACACGACCATTGATCAATTAGGTCAAGCCCAAAAGGTCAACGTGACTAAGGATGACACCACCATCGTTGAAGGTGCTGGTGCTAAGGACCAAATCGCTGCTCGGGTTGCTGAAATCAAGGGTCAGATCGAAGAAACGACTTCTGACTTTGACCGCGACAAGCTGAAGGAACGTTTGGCTAAGTTATCCGGTGGGGTTGCCGTCGTTCGTGTCGGTGCCGCTACGGAAACTGAATTGAAGGAACGTAAATACCGGATTGAAGATGCCTTGAACGCGACCCGTGCCGCCGTTGAAGAAGGATTCGTTGCTGGTGGTGGGACTGCCTTGATCAACGTCATTGGTGACGTAGCCAAGGTTGACGCTGAAGGCGACGAACAGACCGGTGTGAACATCGTGCTGCGTGCTTTGGAAGAACCAGTTCGCCAAATCGCACAAAACGCTGGTGTTGAAGGCTCAGTTGTCGTTGAACACTTGAAGAGCGAAAAGCCAGGTATTGGCTACAACGCCGCAGACGACAAGTACGAAGACATGGTTAAGGCCGGCATCACTGACCCAACCAAGGTTACTCGTTCTGCACTTCAAAACGCTGCTTCTGTTTCTGCTTTGCTGTTGACGACTGAAGCTGTTGTCGCTGAAAAGCCAGAAGACAACCCAGCACCTGCAGCCCCAGCTGCTAACCCAGGTATGGGCGGCATGATGTAAGCTGCATTTAATTAAAAATGATTGACGAGAAGTCTGAACTTGCGGGTTCAGGCTTCTTTTTTGTTGGCGGCTGAAAAGAGTGTGCCAACAGGCGATTAACTGGCGATCAGTGTTAAGTGGAAGCAGGTGCCTGTCGGCGCACGTTTCGGCTATGAGGCCACTTTGAGACCGCCCTTTGGCCTCAGACCGTCCTCGTGTCCCCACCCCTACTTGGCGAACGGTAGGCGGGCCAGTTCGCAGTGTGCGGCTGTAAGCGACTATTTTTAACGCCATGAGTCGCAGGATAACAAGCGTTTTAGCTGATGTTCGCCGTTCACCCTTTAGTTGGTAGAAAGTTCAGCTTTAGCTTGAATGTGGGGCGACTTAGCGTTAGAATCAAGCATTGTCGCTGAAATAGGGGGAAGGTTCCAGAAATTTCAGTTGCTAGGAGGCACCACTAGCTGAAACGCCTCGGATAGGTCTGCATCTATACGATGACGTTCCAACTCATCTCTAGTGAACGGTAAGGCGGCCAGTACCCCCTACGTAACAACCAAAGGCCGGCTGAAACTCAACCCAACAGGGTAGCAACAAAATTTGGCAAAAAGAAAGTCTTTATTTCTGCCAGACTTTGCCGGATAATGGATAAGTTCGCTAAACAATTCTACGGTTGCGAACTGCTAGAATTGTGGTAATGTGGAGCTAGTTGTAGTAGACTTACTGCACATTCAGATTTGACTGAAACAAGCTATTATTTAACGGGCCTGGTCCCGTTTTCATTATTTGTGGAGATAAGGAGTAAATAGTCATGTGGCGTTATTTAAAGCGGGTTTTAATTGGGAAACCCCTCAAGACCATGGACGAGGGCGGTCAGTCGCTAACCAAGTTTAAAGCGTTAGCCTTGTTGTCATCTGATGCGTTATCCTCCGTGGCTTATGGTACTGAGCAAATTACGACAGTCCTGATTACCTTATCAGCAGCCGCGTTGATGTATCAATTGTGGGTTGCGGCTTTGGTCTTGGTTCTGTTATTTGCGATCACGCTTTCATACCAGCAAATCATTCACGCCTATCCTTCCGGGGGTGGGGCGTATGTGGTTGCTAGCACCAACTGGGGCCAATCGGCCGGGTTAGTCGCTGGGGGCTCACTGCTGGTTGATTATATGCTGACCGTGGCGGTTTCAACGACTTCCGGGACCGAGGCGATTACCTCGGCGATTCCGGCGCTGTATCCGTATTCCGTGTTGGTGTCAGTTTTAATTGTCATTGGCATTATGCTGCTAAACTTACGGGGGATGCGCGAATCGGCGGCATTTCTGACGGTGCCGGTCTACCTGTTCATCGTCATGATCATCGTGATGATCGGCGTGGGCCTGTACAACATCATGAGCGGAAACATTACGTATCACGCCTCCGCTTCGTTGGGCGCACCGGTTCAAGGCATGACCCTGTTGCTGTTCTTCCGGGCCTTCTCGTCCGGGTCATCCTCACTGACTGGGGTCGAAGCTATCAGTAATGCGGTGCCAAACTTCAAAGAACCCAAGCGTCACAACGCGGCCGCGACCTTGGCTATCATGGCCGGTATCCTGGCGATCTTCTTCGCTGGGATTACCTATCTGAGTTACTACATGGGGATTCGGCCCCAGAGTAACCAAACGGTTCTGTCACAAATCGGGGTCGGTGTATTTGGTCACGGGGTGTTCTACTACTTGTTACAATTGTCAACGGCTTTGATTTTGGCCGTGGCTGCCAACACCGGGTTTTCGGCCTTTCCCATCCTGGCTTACAACCTGGCCAAGGATAAATTCCTGCCACACGCTTACCTGGACCGGGGCGACCGGTTAGGGTACTCCAACGGGATTATTTCCTTGGCGGTCGGCGCCATCGTGTTGATCTTCATCTTCCACGGGCAAACGACCTTACTGATTCCGCTGTATGCGGTCGGGGTGTTCGTGCCGTTTACGCTGTCCCAATCCGGGATGATTATTCACTGGTTCCGGACGCGTGAAGGCTGGTGGATCGGCAAATCGTTGATCAACTTACTGGGGGCCTTGATTTCGCTGGTGCTGGTGGTCTTCTTACTGCTGTTGCACTTTGCCAACGTCTGGCCTTACCTGATCATCATGCCGCTGATTTTGCTGCTGTTCTACCGCATCAATGGCCATTACCACAACGTTGCCAAGCAACTGCGGGTCGCGGAAAAAGAACGGGCCGACATTCACGAGTATGATGGGGCGACCGTCATCGTGTTGGTCAGCAACATCACCCGGGTGACGTCCGGAGCCATCAACTACGCCCGGTCGATTGGCGATTACGTTATCGCGATGCACGTGTCCTTCGATGAGAATCCGGAGAAGGAACACAAGACGGCTCAGGAATTCAAGGAAGAGTTCCCGGACATCCGTTTCGTGGATATCCATTCGTCTTACCGCTCCATCGCCACGCCAACGTTGCGGTTCTGTGACGTGATTGCCAAACGCGCGGCGGAACGTAACTTTACAACGACCGTCCTGGTCCCACAATTCGTTCCCCGGCACCCTTGGCAAAACGTCTTGCATAACCAAACAGCGTTGCGCTTACGGACCGTCTTGAATTCACGGGAAAACATTATTGTTTCCACTTATAACTATCACTTGAAGAAATAACTGAACTGAGGCGACTTTCCTGTGGGGAGAGCCGCCTTTTTTACGATTAATTTGAAGAGAGATTTTCCCGGGTGAAGCACTATCAGCCGTTAGCATCAGAGCCAATAAAATTCGTCATATTTCAACGCCTGTCAGCCAGTTTATGCCTCACGGGTGTACTTGCCTGTGACCGTGGGTAAGTGGCCGCTGTGACGTGTAGACGGGCAAATAACGGGGTGGTGCTGGGCATTGTTGCTTGGCGTCTGCTTGCCGGATTAATTGGGGATAGTGCCCAGTGGTCTGGAAGGAAAAAACGTTTGGTTTAGAATACACCAAGCGTTAGGAAAGCAGTTCAGTCAGTTGTACGTCACGAACAGCTGTGCAATCAATCATCAGGCTTGGAATACCTTCAGATTGGCAATTAAACGTCAACATTTCGGGAGTGTAAAGACCCGAGTTCATTTGGCTGTCGTTGATTAGTAACGTCGTATCAGCTAAGGGTAGTTAATTGAATCGATACCTAGGGTTAAGTCAGTTGTACGGGTACACACTTTTGTAGCCGGGAGTTCGCCAAATATGGGTTCAGCCGTGGGAGTTCCCTTAGCGGCACGGGTCCACGGCGCTTAGGGAACTGGCGTCTTTGAGACGCGGGCTCTCGGCTCAAAGCGAGGCCGAGACCGTCTTTCAGGCTTGGTCCGGTCCGCCCACCGCGTTCCAACCCATATTTGGCGGACGGTAGGCGGGCAGGACTTACTCTGAGGCTGTAACCCACCGGTCTCATGATCCGGATGAACTTGGTTGTACAAAAAAACACCGAACCCAGAACGGATTCGGTGTTTTCGTTAATATCAGTTTTAGATCAAGCCCATCATAGAAGCAAATGGTGGTACAACGATATCAACAACGATTGAGATAACAACAACGGCGATAGAAGCCATGGACCCTTGGATAGAACCAAGTTGTAAAGCCTTAGCTGAACCAACCGTGTGTCCCGCAGTACCTAAACCAAGACCGGCACCGATTGGGTCGCTGTTAACACGGAAGAACTTAACGAGCCAGTCACCCAAGGCGTAAATGATAACGGCGTTGAGGATGCAGGCCATCGCAGTAACGGCTGAGTTACCACCGATAGCAGTCGCAATTGGCATCGCGATGGCAGTCGTGGCAGCTTGTGGCATCATGGAAGCAATACCAACGTTGTCCAAGCCGATAAGCTTTGAAACGTAGTAGATAACGAACAAGGAAATGATTAACCCAACGATCAGGGAAAGTACAATTTCCAACCAGAACTTCTTAACAACGTCATTCCGACGGTACAGTGGAATAGCGAAGGCAATCGTAGCTGGGTTTAAGAACCAGAAGATAATGTTACCACCAGGTAAGTAGGCTGACTTGTAGAAAGTAGCCGTATCTGTACCGAATGCCTTAGCAAACAGGAACAGAATGAAGATCCCTAAGACCATCCCAACGAACAGAGGTTGGAATAAGAAGAAACCTTTACCGATCTTGAATAACCATTGACCGAATAAGTAAACAACTAATGATAGAAAAATACCAAATAAGGCGTTACCGGCAGAAGCACCAGCGGCGTTAGTCCCTAACGCATCACCGAGCCATTTGCCCCAAACTGCCATATGGGCGGTTCCAGTTAATGTAATCATAAATTTTCATCCTTTTCTAGTGAAAGTAGTAGCAGTCGACGAAATTATTCTTCGACGTTAACGTCACGATGGAAGACGTTCTTCCGAAGCCAGATGAATCCAGCAGTCGTGTAAGCCACAACAACCAGCAGGACAATCGTTGCAATTAAGATAACGACAACCAGTTGAACCCCTTGGGCCTTTAAGATGTCCAGGCTAGCAGCCAATTGGATACCTGAAGGCACGAACAAGAACGCGATCAAGCTGATCATGAAGTCCCCAAATTTTTCAACGTTGCGTAACTTAACGATGTGGGTAGCCAATAGGATGTAAAGGATTACCAAACCGATAACGGGCGTTGGAACTGGGAATGTTGCTGGGAACAACGGGGAAATTAGGCTGGAAACAAACAGGATTGCGGCGAAGATCCCCATTTGAATTAAGATGGGTGAAGCTTGTTCTTCTTTAGCCGTTTCTGTCTTTGTTGCTTTATCATTAGCAGCCAATAGAAAAATCTCCTTTCGAAATACAAACCAAAAGTGACAGACGACTGGAAAGGTTTCACAAGGAAATAGGATAAATAGCTTGGACACAAATGAAATGTGAAACCTTTCTCAATGGCACAAATCTATTATATGGCTTTTCACCGATTTGCACAAGATAAATCTGTGAATTTTAGGCTTTTGTCTGTATACTTGTGCACGAAATCACCCAAATGGATAGAAAGGAAACGCTTACACAAACTTTATGAATTATTTTTTTATTCACAAGTAAGATCACCGATCGCTTGTGAATTGCCAGTACGGATTACACAAAGGTTGTTTTTCGCTTACGACCTGGAAATCGCGGTTGTGTTTAATTTCAGAGATTTGTATAATTAGCAAAAGAGCTGAATGAAAGAAAGAGGACACTTTAATGAAATTTGAGATTATTGTTAGCTTATTTGCTACCATGATTATCTCCGCGGTCCTAACCCCGTTTGTACGCCGCTTTGCGTTTCAAATTGGTGCGGTGGATAAACCAAATCAGCGCCGGGTCAATAAAGTTCCCATGCCGACGCTGGGTGGCCTAGCGATTTTTATTGCGTTTACGTTTTCGACGATGTTCTTGTTGCGCGACCAGATGCCGACGCAACAGCTGTGGGGGCTATTCGGTGGTGAATGCATCATCGTGGCTGAGGGCATGATCGATGACGTCTTTGAATTAAAACCCCGCCAAAAGGTGCTGGGGCAATTGCTGGCCGCCTTAGAAGTGTACTTTGTGGCTGGCGTCCGGATGCGCTACTTGACGTTGCCCTTCGTGGGGATGTGGCATTTCGGCTGGTTGTCGCTGCCCATCACGCTGCTGTGGATCGTGGCCATCATCAACGCCATCAACCTGATCGACGGACTGGATGGCTTAGCGACGGGGGTCTCCATCATTGCGCTGACCACGACCGGGATCACCGGGTTATTCTTCTTAAACGTGGCCAACACCTGGGTCGCCATCATGATTTTCGCGTTAGTCGCTGCCATGGTGGGTTTCTTACCCTACAACTTTTTCCCGGCCCGGATTTATTTAGGGGATACTGGGGCCCAATTTATTGGGTTTATGATTGCTTGTTTCTCCCTTTATGGGCTGAAAAACGTTACCTTCATTTCCGTCATCATCCCGGTCATCATCTTGGGGGTGCCCATCACGGACACGGTCTACGCCATGATTCGGCGGATCTTAAATCGCCAACCCATCTCACACGCGGACAAGCACCATTTGCATCACCGCTTAATGCAGTTGGGATTGACGCACCGGCAAACGGTTTTGGTCATCTACGGGATTGCGTTGATCTTCTCGTTCATTTCCTTACTGTACCCGCTGTCAACCATTTGGGGCTCGGTCCTGTTGACGATTGCCATTTTGATTGGCCTGGAGCTATTCGTTGAGGCCATCGGGTTGGTCGGATCTAACCGACAGCCGTTACTCCATTGGATCAATCATATTGTCCAAAAATTGACATCAAAAAATTCTGATTAACGGCTGCGTCCACAGGGATGACGCACGAAAAACGCTCGTCAGGTTGCTGAGGCAATCTGGCGGGCGTTTTTAATTTGGTTAGGGTGGTAATCGTGCTGGCTCATGCAAGTGACGTGGACCAGGTGCTGCTGATCGGCGCTACCGTGGCCGGACTGGAGGCGGCCAGTTTTGACAAAGAAGCCGCTAGTTCAAGTATTGGTTGAAGAAGCTGTCCAGCTTGTCGAACGGAATCAGATCATGGTTGACGCCACCGTCGTACAGGTCCGTATGCACGGCACCGGGGATGGTCAGGAATTCCTTGTTGTTCGTGTAGTTGGAATTAGTCGTCATTTGTTTGAAGGCGGCCAGTATGCATCGTGAGGCTGTAAACGACTATTCTTGACGTCATGAGGCACATGATAACAGTAGTTCCAGCCAATCGCCTTTTGGCCCACTCTCGACTTTCGACTAGGGGCAGACCAGCTCAGTCGTCAGAGCGACTGCTGGCGTTGATTTCGACTGGAACCTCGTTGTAGGCGATGTCGCCGAGCTTGAGGGTCAGCCGGTCACTGAGTAGATTGGTAATCGCCGTTTGAGTGGCGGTCACGTCGGCCAGGTCAACGGCAATTGTGACGGCGACCTGATCGGTATAGCTGGTGTCTAAGATGGCCACGTTGTTTTCCGTTAGGTAGTGGTTGAGTCGGTCAAAGTTGGGGTAGTCCACGGTCAACGTCATGGCTTGTTGACGGACCAATTTGACCACGCCGACCGCCTCGATGGCCGTGGAGGTACTGTTGCTGTAAGCGCGGATCAAGCCGCCGGCGCCCAGCTTAATGCCCCCGAAATACCGGGTGACCACCGCGATGACGTTGTGGAGATGGTTGCGCTGAAGCACCGTCAAAATTGGGACGCCGGCGGTTCCGGACGGTTCGCCGTTGTCGCTTTCGCGTTGGATCTCATCGTGTTCGCCAATCAAGTAAGCCCAACAATGGTGGGTCGCCTTGGGTTCGCGTGCGGTGACGGCAGCGATGAAGGCCTTGGCTTCGTCTTCAGACGTTACGCGGCCGAGGTCCCCAATGAAGCGGGACTTTTTAATTTCCAGTTCATGATTGCCGCTGGCACGGATGGTTAAGTAATCAGTTTCCATTTAAAAACACCTTTCCAAAAAAATATCGGCCCGCGATTACGGAGTTAGTCTATAGACACCCTTAGAGGAGGAACTTTGGATGACAAATAATGAAGCGTTTTTTGGTCGACAGTTGCCCTTGCGCACGGCACCAACGCCTGAGTTGACGGGCACGCCCGCGCTTAAAGCGTTGGGGTCGCGGCTTCAGTGCCAACGCTGCGGACACTGGTTAGGGCCGGACGACCAGTTGGCCAATCAGGCGTGGTACTGCCGGCAATGTCTACAGTTGGGACGATTGACTTCTCAAGATAAATTATACACTATTCCCGAACCAAATCAGTCGCCGAAGTTGGCCAATGGAGGACTGACCTGGACCGGAGAGTTGAGTGCCCAGCAACGGGTCGCCGCGCAGTCGGTACTGGCCCACGTCCAAGCGCAGACCAATCACCTGTTGTGGGCGGTCACGGGTGCCGGCAAAACGGAGATCGTCTATCCGGCGTTGGCCTGGGCGTTAAGTCAGGGATGGCGGGTCGCCTGGACCTCGCCTCGCGTCGACGTGTGTTTGGAACTGGCGCCACGGCTGCAGGCGGCCTTTGCGGACGTACCCCAGACCGTTTTGTACGGTGATCAGCCGCAACCGTATCGCTACTGTCCGTTGACGGTCTGCACGACCCATCAACTGTTGCGGTTCAAGGCGGCCTTTGATCTGATCGTAGTCGACGAGGTCGATGCCTTTCCGCTGGCCACCAGCCCCATGCTCAAACGGGCCATCGACCACGCCCAGAAGCCATCGGGATGTCATTTATACTTGACGGCGACTCCCGGAGAGCGCCTGCAACGCCGCGTGGCTCGCAAGGAATTGGCGGTGACCTACGTGCCATTGCGCTACCACGGTCATTTACTGCCGCAGATCGACTTACAAATTGCCTGGCGGTGGCGCGAACAGTTGCGACGTCGCAAATTGCCTGCCCGGTTGATTCATCAGTTGCGCGGCTATTTACGAGCTGGCCAACGATTCCTCCTGTTCGTGCCCCACGTGGCGGACCTGGCGGTGGTCGATCAGGCCCTACACCTGGCCGGAATTACCGGCGGGGTGACGGTCCACGCAGCCGACGAAGCGCGTCAGGAAAAGGTTCAGGCGATGCGTGACCAAAAGGTGGCCTTCTTGGTGACGACCACGATTTTGGAGCGAGGCGTGACCTTTCCCAACGTGGCGGTCGTCATCTTGGGTGGGGATGATCCGGTATTTTCCACAGCGGCGTTGGTCCAGATTGCTGGCCGGGTCGGGCGGAGTGCCCAATTTCCCACGGGTGACGTGACCTGTTACTGCCACAGCTATGCGCGGCGGGTGCGGTTGGCCCGGGGGATGATCGCCCGCTTGAACTTGCAGGGGCGGCGTCAGGGAGGGCGGCCATGAACGCCTGTGTCTGGTGCGGTCGCCGTCTGGGTGGCGTGGTGACGGTCAGCCAGCTTTGGCGGTGGGGGCCGCTGATCAAGTCGGCCGTTTGTGCCGCGTGTCAAACGCGGTTGACGCCCATTTCCATCCTGCATTGCCCGCAGTGTGGCCGCCAGCAAACGGACGAGACAATTTGTCGGGACTGCCAGCGCTGGACGGGGCCACCGCTGGTCAATCACGCGTTATACGTCTACGATGCCGCCATGAAGGCCTATATGCAGCAGTACAAGTTTCAGGGCGATTTTGCGCTGCGGCGGGTGTTGCAGGAACCTCTGCGCTTGGCGTTGGCCCGGGAGACCTACGACGTGTTGGTGCCAATTCCGGTGGATCAGGCGACCTGGCAGCAGCGCGGTTTCAACCAGGTCACCGGGTGGCTGCAGACCCAGCCCTTTCAGCAGGACTTACTAGTGCGTGCCAGCCACAAAGACCAGCCACAGTCGGCCAAGGACCGTGCGGCGCGATTACGGACGGCTCAGCCGTTTATCCTGGCGCCGCATGCGGCTGACATTTTGATGGGCCAGCGGGTATTGCTGTTAGATGACGTGTATACCACGGGACGAACGTTGCGCCATGCCGCTGCGCAAATTTATTTAGGCGGCGCGAAAGCGGTTACCAGCTTGACGTTAGCGCGTTAAGTGCTCCGAAAAAATAATTAGATTAATTGTTTCTGGTAGGGCTTTCTATTATAATAAATGTAAGCAAAGCATATTAGAAGAGTGGTCCTTCTAATGCTGAGCAAGCCAAGGGATCTCTTGGCTGAAGGGAGAGAAGTTTTATGCTCACATTTAATATTCGTGGTGAAAACATCGAAGTTACTGACGCAATACGGGATTACGTTGAAAAGCGTATCAGCAAGTTGGAGAAATATTTCGACAACAATGTTGAGGCAATTGCGCATGTCAACCTGAAGGTCTACCAAAACAAGACAGCGAAGGTTGAAGTAACAATCCCACTCCCATACTTGACATTACGGGCAGAGGAAACCTCTCCGGACTTATATGCAAGTGTTGACTTGGTTACGGACAAGCTGGAACGTCAAATTCGCAAGTACAAGACCAAGGTCAACCGTAAGTCACGGGAGAAGGGATACAAGAATCTCGACTTCTCACCAGATACTGACAGTGACAATACAGCTGACAGTAGCGATTTGGAAGTTGTCCGCACCAAGCGCGTTTCATTGAAGCCAATGGATAATGAAGAAGCCGTTCTCCAAATGGACATGTTAGGCCATGACTTCTTTATCTATGAAGATGCCGAAACCAATGGGATCAGCATCGTCTACCGTCGCAATGACGGCCGGTATGGCTTGATTGAGGCCGATGATCAAGATTAAGTAAGTTTAATTGACGAAGCGCCGCGTGTCTGCGGTGCTTTTTTTATGGCCTGTGGTAGGCTACAGATAAGTGACACTCAGATTTAATCTGGGCGCAATCCGGGCGCCATTTGCGTTTGGTATCCTAGATAAATGGAGCGTTTGACGTGATTTTGGGGTGAAAAGCCGAAATGGATTAAACGTTAAACTAATTTTGTTAACCCCATTTGTCGTTGCTATAACGCCAAAGAAACCGCTTCACTGTGAGGCGGCTGTGGAGATTTGTTTCATCTTGGCCGGGATAGTGGTAAAATGTAGGTTGATTTATTGCAAATAAATGGGTAACTTTAAATAGACTTACTAAATGTACTGAAGGGAATTCTCACATGGCAAATATTTTGAAACGATGGGTCGAAAGTGATCGCCGGACTTTACGACGCCTCAGTAAATTAGCGGACCAAGTTGGCGCATACGCTGACGAGTACGCAGCACTTTCAGACGATGATTTGAAAGCGAAAACGCCTGAATTTAAGAAGCGTTATCAAGACGGCGAAACGTTGGACGATTTACTGCCTGAGGCTTTCGCGGCTATCCGTGAAGGTGCCAAGCGGGTCCTCGGTCTCTATCCTTTCCACGTGCAGATCATGGGGGGAATTGTGCTTCATGAAGGGAACATTTCCGAAATGAAGACCGGTGAAGGGAAGACCTTGACCGCCACGATGCCCGTGTACCTGAATGCCTTAGCGGGTAAAGGGGTTCACGTGGTTACGGTTAACGAATACCTGTCTGCACGGGACGCAACTGAAATGGGTGAACTGTACACCTGGATGGGCTTAACGGTTGGCTTGAACTCCGCTGAAAAGTCCCCAGAAGAAAAGCGGGAAGCCTACAATGCCGACATCACCTATTCAACCAACGGGGAAATCGGGTTCGATTACCTCCGGGATAACATGGTGGTGTACAAAGAAGACATGGTGCAACGGCCATTGAACTACGCAATCGTCGATGAAGTTGACTCCATCTTAATTGATGAAGCCCGGACCCCCTTGATCATTTCTGGTCAATCCGAAGGGACGAGTGCTTTGTATCAACGGGTGGACCGGTTTGCGAAGACCTTGCACGAAAAAGAAGACTTTAAGATCGACTTGGAATCCAAGACGGTGGCGTTGACCGACACCGGGATCGAAAAGGCGGAAAAGTACTTTAACTTGAAGAACCTGTATGATACGGACAACACGGCCTTGACCCACCACATGGACCAAGCGCTGCGGGCCAACTTTATCATGCTCCGTGATAAGGACTACGTGGTCCAAGATGGCGAAGTCTTAATCGTTGATTCCTTTACTGGGCGGGTCATGGACGGTCGTCGGTACTCCGACGGGCTGCACCAGGCCATTGAAGCCAAGGAAGGCGTCGAGATTCAAGAAGAAACCAAGACCATGGCGAACATTACCTACCAAAACTTGTTCCGGATGTACAAGAAGCTCGCCGGGATGACCGGGACGGCCAAGACCGAAGCGGAAGAATTCCGGGAAATCTACAACATGGAAGTCATCACCGTGCCGACCAACAAGCCGGTCGTGCGGGTCGATCAACCTGACTTGTTGTACCCAACCTTGGAATCGAAGTTCAACGCCGTGGTCAACGAGATCAAGACGCTGCACGCCAAAGGTCAACCAATGTTGATTGGGACCGTGGCCGTGGAAACGTCTGAATACTTGTCACAACGGTTGGACCAAGAAAACATCCCACACGTGGTCTTGAACGCCAAGAACCATGCCAAGGAAGCCGACATCATTCAAAACGCCGGTCAAAAGGGTGCCGTCACCATCGCCACCAACATGGCCGGGCGGGGGACTGATATTAAATTAGGACCCGGCGTGGTTGAAATTGGTGGGTTGGCCGTTATCGGGACTGAACGTCACGAATCACGGCGGATCGACAACCAGCTTCGTGGCCGTTCCGGTCGTCAAGGGGACCCTGGTATGACGCAATTCTACCTGTCCCTGGAAGATGATTTGATGCGGCGATTCGGTTCCGACCGGGTCAAGGCCTTCTTGGAACGGATGAACGTGGATGGCGAAGATGCCGTTATCCGGAGTCGCATGATCACCAAGCAAGTGGAATCCGCCCAAAAGCGGGTTGAAGGGAACAACTACGATTCCCGGAAGAACGTCTTGCAATACGATGATGTGATGCGGCAACAACGGGACGTCATTTATGGCGAACGGAACCAAGTCATTAACCAAGACAAGTCACTGAAGTGGGTCTTAATGCCAATGATCAAACGGACCGTCGACCGCGTGGTTAACTTACACACACAAGGCGACCAATCCGACTGGGATTTGGATACCTTACTGGACTTCGGGATTTCCGCAATGGTTTCCCCAGACAAGATCAGTTTGGATGACCTGAAGGGCAAGACCGCAGATGAGATCAAGGCCTTCTTCATGGGCTTAGCCGAAGACGTTTACGCCGAAAAGCAAAAGCAACTCTACGATCCAGCACAAATGCTTGAATTCGAAAAGGTTGTCCTCTTGCGTTGCGTGGACTCTCATTGGACCGACCACATTGATGCCATGGACCAATTACGGCAATCAATCGGGTTACGGGGTTACGGTCAGTTGAACCCGTTGGTTGAATACCAACAAGACGGGTTCCGGATGTTCGGTGAAATGATCTCCGACATTGACTACGACGCCACGCGCCTGTTCATGAAGTCTGAAATTCGACAAAATATTACCCGGTAAACGGGAACGGACGAGGCGAAAGAGATTCTTTCGCCTCGTTTTTGGTAAAAAGAGTGGGACCCAAGGCGGTTAGTCGGCGAGCATTAAAGCTGCTAAGCGGATAATCCCGGTCTTGGATTATTTGCTTAGCAGTTTTAAGCGGAACCGGCTGCCTTGGGTCGCACGTTTCGGCCATGTCGCCCGAGTGACTAGCGGCTAATCCGGGGCTTGGATTAGTTACCTATCGTTGTTAAGCGGAACCAGTTGCCTGTTGGCGCACGTTTCGGCTATGTCGCCCGAGTGACTAGCGTTGACGACGCGTTCGAGGACCAGTCCACCTGAGCGTATATCAAGGGTACGACTGGAATGTGGCAAGCGGAACCGACTGCCTTGGGTCGCACGTTTCGGCTATGTCGCCTGAGTGACTAGACAGTGGCCATTGCGATTCGTCTCGCTGGACAGTCACCCGACATCGTGACGATAATAAGGTGTGGCTGGCCACGAGAATCAAGTTACTAGTTAAGAAGAACCGCTGGCTGAATTGAACCAATAGCAAACAAATCACTTAAAAAGGAGCCAACAAACATGGAATTAAGCGATGCAAAACGCGAAATTACTGCCATGAAAGAACAACTCACCGGCTTTAGGGGGTCACTTTGACTTTGATGCCTTAAACGAAAGCATCAGTGTCAATGAAGGCCAAATGGCCCAACCGGGCTTTTGGGACGACGCGCAAGCCGCCCAGAAACTGATCGATGAGACCAATGACATGAAGAAAAAGGTGGAGGAATACCAGAAGCTGTCCGATCAAGTGGATGACCTGGAAGTCGCCTTGGAATTGTTGCAGGATGAACCAGATGCCGACATGCAAGCCGAGTTTGAAACGGACTTTGCGGCGGCCAAGAAGGCCCTGCAACAGTACAGCTTGAACATGTTGCTCAACCAGAAATACGACCGCAACAACGCCATTTTGGAAATCCATCCTGGGGCCGGGGGAACCGAATCCCAGGACTGGGGCGAAATGCTGATGCGGATGTACACGCGTTGGGCGGAACAACATCAGTTCAAGGTGACCGTGCTGGATTACCAAGCGGGGGATGTGGCTGGGTTGAGTAGCGCCACGCTCCTGATTGCCGGGCACAATGCCTATGGGTATTTGCGTTCTGAAAAGGGCGTTCACCGGCTGGTACGGATCTCGCCGTTTGATTCGGCCGGGCGCCGGCACACGTCCTTCGCGTCGGTCGACGTGTTGCCTGAGCTGGACGATTCCGTGGACGTGGAGATCAATCCGGCCGACTTGAAGGTCGACGTTTACCGGGCTTCCGGAGCCGGGGGCCAACACGTCAACAAAACGTCATCGGCCGTCCGGATCACCCACTTGCCCACGGGTATCGTGACGCAGAGTCAGGCGCAACGTTCACAGCTGCAAAACCGCCAGACGGCGCTGGGTATGTTACGGGCCAAGCTGTACGAGCGCGAGGAAGAAAAGAAGGCCGCCGAAAAGGCCAAACTTGAAGGCGACCAGATGGACATCGGCTGGGGGTCGCAGATTCGCTCCTACGTTTTCCATCCGTACACCATGGTCAAGGATCACCGGACCAATTACGAAACGGGAAACGGGCAAGCCGTGATGGACGGCGACCTCGATCCGTTCATCGACGCTTATCTGCAGTGGCAGTTGAGCCAGAAGAATCCGGATTAAGGCAGGTCGAAATAACTTCAACCGCCAATTGATGATTAAAATAATGATTAGATGGGTAACGCGAATGTCGTGTTACCCATTTTTGTTTCATGATATACTGGGGACAGCTATCTTTTCAGGAAAGGTGTCGATTTCATGCGGACATTTATTGCTTGTAGCACTTACCTGCTGCAGCCGCTGGTTTGGCTGGCGATTTTACGCGTTTGGCTGACCAGTCGCGCGCGGATCAAGTCCGAGCGTCATGATTTTGGAAGTGCCGTTTTTAGCGACCACTTCGAGTTGCGTCATCTGTTGACCCAGGGCGTCTTGCTGGGGTTGGGGTTATCGGTGGTCAATCTGGCCGTGGGCTTTAGCCTGCCGCTGTTGTGGATCATCATTTACGAGGGCTTGGCCATCCTGACGTTGGTCTTATTGCCCACGACGATCTTGCCGCTGACGTTGATCGTGGTCACCACGGTGCTGACCGTCTTTGGGGGCACTTACATAACGGCCAAGCCGGACCTATCAGCGTTGGGCCTCAACTGGTCGTCAGTTTCCGGGGCCAATTATTTGTGGTTGGCCGTGGTCTTCTTCCTTTTGTTAGGGCATTGGGTGGCCCATTACGGTGGCCGCTTTGCCAGCCCAAAGATCTACGCCAAGCAACGGGGCAAACGCATCGCGGGGTACCCGTGGCGCGAATTTTTGGTCTTGCCCATGGTGACGTTGGTTCCCGGCGACTGGTTGACCAGTCAGTGGGCCTTTTGGCCGGTCTTTCACATTCAAGGCAAGAGCTTTGCCATTTTGGTGATCCCGCTGATTCTAGGGTTACGGCTGACGGTCTTTCGTCAAGCCCCGCATGTGGTCTATCGCAAGCTAGCCCGGCAGTTCGTCTGGTTAGCCGTGGTCGCGGCGGTCTTTTGTGGGTGGACGGCATTTCGCCCGACCGATGCGCCTTACCTATTAATCATTCTGTTAGTTGGTTATGCGGTTATCCTATGGCGAGCCAAACGCTATGACGAACGGCAACAATTCTGGTATTCTCAGGTCGACGATGGTGTCCGCGTATTAGCGATTCGCCCGCGAACGCCCGCTGTCAAAATGGATCTGGCGGCCGGCGACATCATTTTGGAATGCAACCATCGTCCCGTAAACAGTGAAACGAGTTTTTATGAGGCCCTCCTTGCCAATCCGGCGTATTGTCATTTACGCGTTCGGGACATGAATGGCGAGTTAAAGATGACGGAAACAGCGATTTATTCTGGGGCACCGCACGAAATCGGCATCGTTTTATTCAGAGATCAGGAGGGGTAAACCTATGAGTCGAGTCCTAGTCGTCGATGACGAGCCCGCAATTGTGACGTTGTTGCAGTACAACTTGGAACAAGCAGATTTTCAAGTGGTGACCGCAATCGACGGTGAGCAGGCGTTAAATTTAGCGTTACACGAAAAGTTTGATGTTATTTTGTTGGATTTAATGTTGCCTAAATTGGATGGGGTGGAGGTCACCAAACGCCTTCGCCAAGAAAAGATTCAGACGCCCATCATCATGGTGACGGCCAAGACCGGCGAGTTCGACAAGGTCTTTGGCCTGGAACTCGGCGCGGATGATTACATCACCAAGCCGTTTAGCCCGCGCGAAGTGATCGCCCGTATCAAGGCGGTCATGCGGCGCTATCACGAGGATCAACCACAAGGACAGACCCCGGAGAAGGTCGACCACCGCTTGAAGGTCGGGGACCTGACCATTGACCAGGACAAATTCCAGGTCAAGCGCGGTGACCAGCCCATCGAGTTGACCCCCAAGGAATTTGAATTACTGTTGTTTTTTGCTAAGCGTCCCGGCAAGGTGTGGAGTCGTGAACAGCTGCTGGAAGGCGTCTGGGGCTTTGACTACAGTGGTCAAACGCGCATGGTCGACATTCACGTGTCGCATTTGCGTGAAAAAATCGAGTTGGACCCCAAGCATCCCGTGCTATTGAAGACGGTGCGGGGCTTTGGCTACACCTTTGAGGCCCAGTCATGATGCGCCAACTGCTGGTGGCCTTTGTTGGGCTGGGGATGGTGAATACGCTGCTGGTCTGGCTGGTGCGGGCGCCTCACGTGGCGTTGGCGACGCTGGTCGCGTGGTCCGTGGCCCTGCTGGAAACGGTGGTGCTGAGCTACGTGTACCGCTGGTTAGAACAGCGAATCACGATTTTGACCAAGAAGGTGGAAGGCATTCGCCACGAAGAGACGCCAGCCCACGTGCTGTTGTCGCCCCACGACCCGTTTCAGCAATTGGCCCTGCAGATCAATTACCTGCAGACGCAACAGCGCAAGGCCCGCCGCGAGATGGCCAGTCAAAATCAGGAGTTCGCGACGTTACTGGACTACCTGCCGATTGGCGTGATGGTGATTGACCGCTACCGCAAAGTCGAGCTGGCCAATCCGGCGATGGAGCAGTTCTTACAACGCCAGATTTCTCCGCGGCGGCACCCGTTCACCCAAGACGTGCAACAGTTCGAGCTGGCCAGTCTGATCAACGCGGCGCTCAATGACCGCCAGACGCAGCACAAGACGCTGAAGTTGCCCGGGGTGGTCAAGGAGCGGACGGTCGATGCGCGCGCCATTTATACCGCCACGTCGCAGGACTATTTTCAGGTGCTGGTCCTGCTCTACGACGTCACGGAGGTGTACGCCGTGGAACAGATGCAGATGGACTTCGTGTCCAATGCATCGCACGAGCTGAAGACGCCGGTCACCGCCATTTCTGGCTTTGCCAAGACGTTATTAGCGGGAGCCAAGGATGACCCGGAGAAATCAGTGGAGTTCTTGAAGATCATTGACCAACAAAGTGAGCGCCTGGTGGAATTGATCAACGACGTGTTGACCATCTCGCACATTGAGTCGGGCAACGCCGTGGAGGTGGCTGAGGTGCCGGTCGGCCAGATGGTCGCCAGCCAGGTCTCCTTACTGTCGCCATTAGCCGCGGTCAATGCCGTGACGCTGATCAATCAGGTACCGGCCGAATTGGTGGCCGTGACGGACCAGCACAAGTTCGACCAGATCTTGAAAAATGTGTTGAGTAACGCCATTAAATACAATCGGCCTCAGGGCACGGTCACGTTGACCAGCCAGGAGACGCCTAAAGCCTGGTCGCTCACGATTGCGGACACGGGAATTGGTATCGCGCCCCAGGACCAACTTCGGGTGTTCGAGCGCTTCTACCGTGCGGACGTGTCGCATTCTAACCAGCTGGTCAGTGGCAGCGGCCTGGGCCTAGCCATCGTGCGTGAACTGGTCCAGTCGTTGAACGGTAAGATCGACCTGCAAAGCACGCCCGACGTCGGCACCCAGGTCACCATGACTTTTCCGGTGGCTTAGGCCCGGCGGCTAAAATTAAGAAACTCATCAGGACGCAGCCAGGGGATGGTTGCGTCCTTTTGGGTCCAGTAAGGTAGCTGAGGGTTGAACCTGAAATTAACGCGCTGATTACCGTAATGACGGTGTTCTGACACCTGAAATTGGCAAAACCAAGCGCCTACGTTAGCCGGGGTTCCGGCAAGGTTGCTATCAGTAATACCGTGTAAAAGTCTATTCACTTAAAAATCATGGTCACCCAGCATGATTTCAACAAAAATTTACCCAGTACGGGATATATTTACACAACCTTTACAATATGTCTACATGACATTTACATTAGTTCGGTATACTAAATTTTGAAATGGTTGGGCCAGAGACGCGCAACCGATTTAGGAGGGTACGGTATGTCGAAAAAACGCTGGGTGCAGGGCCTAGTCTTGGTGGTACTGGTCGCATTGGGAGTCTTTGCTTACCAGACACGGCAAGTCAGCCACGCGGGTGAATCCATTACCGCAGTTGGTTCAACGGCGCTACAACCCCTGGTGGAAGCCGCGGGTGAACAGTATACGAGCGAACACCTGGGAACGTTCATCAACGTTCAAGGGGGTGGGACCGGTACTGGGTTGAGCCAAATTCAAGAAGGGGCCGTGCAGATTGGGGATTCCGACCTATTCGCCGCCGAACAAAAGGGCATCCGGGCCGCCGAGTTAGTCGATCATCGGGTGGCCGTCGTGGGGATTACGCCCATCATCAATAAGCGCGTGGGCATCAAAAATTTGTCAACGCACCAATTGATTCAAGTCTTCACGGGTCAGGTGACTAACTGGAAACAGATTGGTGGCGCTGATCTACCGATTGTTTTGATCAACCGGGCGCAAGGTAGTGGGACCCGGGCGACCTTTGAGCAATTTGGCCTAATGAAGCACCGCTCCAAGACGGCCCAAGAACAGGATTCGTCTGGGATGGTGCGCTCCATCGTGGCGACTACCCCCGGTGCCATCAGCTATGTGGCATTTTCTTACGTGGACAAGACTGTGCAGGATGTTTCCTTAAATCACGTGGCGCCCACGGAAGACAATGTGATCACGAACAAGTGGCCGATTTGGTCTTACGAGCATCTGTACACGAAGGGCCAGCCCACGGGCTTAACCAAGGCCTTTATCGCCTACGTCCAGTCTCCCGCAATTCAAAAGACATTGGTACGCCAACTGGGATATTTATCCCCGGATCAAATGTTGGTTGAACGCAATGCCGCGGGACACATTACCAAGACGGGAGGCGCCTAAGATGAAGAGTACCCAACAATTAGAACGACAATTAAAGCGGCGCTCCAAGGCCGCCAAACTAGAAATTTGGGGCCGCATGGTTAGCCTCACGGCGCTACTGTTGATTGTGGCGGTCGTGGTGGGCATCATCGGTTTCGTGGCCTCTAAGGGGATTGCGACCTTCACCAGCAACCACGTGAACCTCTGGGACTTCCTGTCCGGTAAGAACTGGAATCCGGGCATTACCGATGCCCACGGCAAGCCGGAAGTCGGCGCTTTGCCGATGATCGTCGGGTCCTTTCTGATTACGATTTTATCCGCGCTGGTGGCGACACCATTTGCTATCGGGACGGCCGTCTTCATGAATGAAATCTCGCCGAACAAGGGCGCCAAAATCTTACAGCCGGTGACGGAACTGCTGGTGGGGATTCCCTCCGTGGTTTACGGGTTTATCGGGTTATCCGTCGTGGTCCCAACCACGCGGGCACTCTTTGGCGGTAGTGGGTTTGGGATCCTGTCCGGGACCTGTGTGCTGTTCGTCATGATCTTGCCGACCGTGACGTCCATGAGCGCCGATGCTTTGCGGGCCGTTCCGCGCTACTACCGCGAGGCCTCACTAGCCCTGGGTGCCACGCAATGGCAGACCATCTACAAGGTCGTCTTACGGGCCGCCACACCGGGCTTGATGACGGCGGTGGTCTTCGGGATGGCCCGAGCCTTCGGTGAAGCCTTAGCCGTACAAATGGTGATTGGGAACGCCGCGTTGATGCCAAACAGCTTGGTATCACCGTCATCCACGTTGACGTCAGTACTGACTACCGGGATCGGTAACACGGTCATGGGGTCATTGCAAAACAATGCGCTTTGGTCCTTAGCCCTGGTACTGTTACTGATGTCGTTAGTCTTTAACTTAATTATCCGTTTGATTGGTCGAAAGGGGCGTTTGCAATAATGAATTCAAAAACGCAAAACAAGGTGGCCATCGGTGGCCTATACGGAATCGCCGGTTTCGTGGTCCTCATCTTGCTGGCCCTGCTCGGCTTCATTTTAGTGAGCGGTGTGCCGCAATTGAGCTGGCATTTTCTGACCGCCCCCGGCAAGGCCTTCTTAAAGGGCGGCGGGGTCGGGGTGCAACTGTTCAACTCCTTTTACCTGTTGATCTTAGCCATGCTGATTTCGTTTCCGATTGCCCTGGGTGCCGCGATTTATCTGTATGAATACGCCAAGGACAACTGGTTGACGACCACGATTCGCACGGCCATTGAAATCTTGAGTTCGCTGCCATCCGTGGTGGTGGGGCTCTTCGGCTTCCTGTTCTTCGTGGTCAAGCTACACCTGGGCTTCTCGATTCTGTCCGGGGCCTTTGCCCTGACGTTCTTCAACTTACCCCTACTGGCGCGGAGCATTGAAGATTCGCTGCGAACCGTCAGCGACGTGCAACGTGAAGGGGGCCTGGCCCTCGGGTTATCACGGTGGGAGACCGTGTCACGGGTGATTTTACCCGCCGCGGTGCCAAGCATCTTGACCGGGGTCATCCTCAGTGCCGGACGGGTCTTTGGGGAAGCGGCCGCGTTGATCTATACGGCTGGCCAAAGCGCACCGGCGTTGAACTTTGCCGATTGGAATCCGTTTAACATTTCCAGTCCGTTAAACCCGATGCGGCCAGCCGAAACATTGGCGGTCCACATTTGGAAGATTAATTCGGAAGGCATCATGCCCGACGCCAAGGCCATTTCGTCCGGGTCGTCCGCGGTGCTAGTGATTGCCATCTTGTTGTTTAACTTTGCCGCCCGTTACTTGGGCAAGCGCTTGTACAAACGCCTCACGTCGGCGTAAAGGAGGTTCGCCCATGTTTGTCAATAACGATGTGATGAATGCCACCACCAAAGAGGAACGGCACGTCATCCAATTAAACGATCCTGAGCATCCGGTGATTTTGTCAACGGAAGGCCTCCACGTGTATTACGGTAAGAAGGAAGCCCTGTTTGAGGGGGACCTGCAATTTGCCAGTAACCAGATTACCGCGCTGATTGGGCCGTCCGGGTCCGGTAAGTCGACCTACTTGCGCTCGCTGAACCGGATGAACGACCGCATCGCCACGGTGACGGGGAAAATCATGTATCGTGGCGTGGACATCAACCAGCCCGATATCGACGTCTACGAGATGCGTCGGCGGGTGGGGATGGTGTTTCAACGGCCCAATCCCTTTGCCAAATCCATCTACGATAACATTGCCTTTGCCCTGCGGTTACGCGGGGTGACGGACCGACATCAGTTGGATGAAATCGTGGAGACGTCGTTGAAGCAAGCCGCACTTTGGGATCAGGTCAAAGACGACCTGAACAAGAGTGCGCTGGCGTTGTCTGGTGGCCAGGCGCAACGGCTGTGCATTGCCAGAGCCATTGCCATCAAGCCCGACATTTTGTTGTTAGACGAGCCGGCCAGTGCCCTTGACCCCGTGTCGACGGGCCAACTGGAAGACACGTTGTTGTCACTCAAGGCGCATTACACCATTATCATTGTCACCCACAACATGCAACAGGCCGCACGGATCAGTGAATATACGGCGTTTTTCAATCAGGGGCGGGTGTTGGAATATGACACCACGAGCCATATCTTTACCAATCCGTCGGTTCAGGTGACCAGTGATTATGTTTCGGGGAACTTCGGTTAAGAGGAGGAAGAATAATGAAAGAAGAAATTTTGACGACGCAGGACTTGCATTTGTACTACGGCGACAAGGAAGCGCTGAAAGGCATCAATTTAAATTTCGATGAAAAAGGCATTACCGCGTTAATTGGCCCATCCGGTTGTGGGAAGTCGACTTACTTGCGGACGTTGAACCGCATGAACGACCTGATTCCTAACGTGACCATCACCGGGACCATCAAGTTCAAAGGCAATGACCTGTACGCGCCTAATGCGGATACCGTGCAGATTCGTAAGGAAATCGGCATGGTCTTTCAACAACCGAATCCGTTTCCGTTTTCCATCTATGACAACGTAATCTACGGCCTGCGCATCGCCGGGGAAAAGGACAAGGAAAAGTTGGATGCCGTCGTGGAGAAATCCTTGCGGCAAGCAGCCGTGTGGGATGAAGTGAAGGATCACTTACACGAAAGCGCCTTGGCCCTGTCCGGGGGGCAACAGCAACGGGTCTGCATCGCGCGGGTCCTGGCCGTTTCACCAGAAATTATTCTGTTGGACGAACCAACCAGTGCCCTGGATCCCGTTTCCAGTAGCCAAATTGAAGCAACCCTCTTGAATTTACGCCACGATTATACGATTATTATTGTGACCCACAACCTCCAGCAGGCGTCGCGGATTGCGGACCGGACCGCGTTCTTTATGAACGGGGAGCTGATCGAGGTGGATCAAACCAAGAACATTTTTATGAACCCAGCTAACAAGCAAACTGAAGATTACATTAGCGGTCGCTTTGGGTAAGGAGGAAGGATATGCGCAGATTATTTGATGATGAGCTTGCGGATTTAGACGCAGACTTCACGGAAATGGGGATGCTGGTCAGTGAGACCATCGAGCAGGCGGTCAACGCGTTTACCAATCGCGATGCCGTTGCTGCTCAACACCTGATCGATCACGACCACGACATCAACGAGCGCGAAATTGCGCTGGAAAAAAAGACGTTTGAAATGATTGCGTTGTACCAGCCCGTGACGACGGATCTGCGAGAAATCGTGACGATTCTCAAGGCCGTTTCCGAATTGGAACGCGCCGGCGACCACGCACGTAACATCGCGCACGCCGCGATTAAGTTCGGGACGAAACAAAAGATTCCCGTGCTGGAGCAGCTCATGAATCAAATGGGACAGATGACCACGCAAATGGTCAAGGACGTGTTGACCGCTTACGTCAATAAAGACGAGCACCAAGCCCGTCAATTGGCCGACGTTGACCGCCAGCTGGACCGCCTGAATCACCAGGTCCGAGCGGCCAGTTACGCACAGATGCGTGAAGACCCCGCCTTTGAAACGGGCGCATCGATCTACCTGAACGTGGCGCAAGACCTGAGTCGCATCGGGGATTACGTGACTAACGTGTGTGAATGGGTCGTCTACCTGAAGTCCGGGCAGATCATTGAGTTGAACACGGCGAGCCAAGATGAAGCGAGCGAATAGCGCTGGCAAAATTGCACCAGAAGTTTAATCTAAACTGAAGATTTACCCGAACGGCCACTGAAGACTTGCTTTCAGTGGCCGCTTTGGGTATTCTTGCCCTAGCGAGTGTCTTTGGGGACTGGCCGCTTTGCCGTTCGCCCAAGATGTGGCTAGATTGGTGGTTGCGCAGTTACTGAATGGAGACGACCATAATGCCCATTGAGAAGATTGGATGGCACATCCTACTAATGTGACGTGTGCAGTACCGCCTGACGTGGTGGGCTAAGCTAATCGCTGCGGTATTTATCCCCGTAGCGGTAGGCGACCGGTATGAGCCATGTTGGAAATGCCAATCTACCGAGTAATTGCGGTGGTCCACCACCACAAGACGCGATGGGCAATGACCGCACTGCTGACGAGTGGGTACACGCAATCCTGCCGGAGGAGGTCAGGGGTGGAGCCAGCTGTGTCGACGGTGTTGGCTGAGGTTTTGTCTCAGCCTACAGCGTGGGGCGACTTTGGAGACTGGCGATTTTAGCCAGGCTTCAAAGCGAACCGGAAGCCCGTTTCTCAGGCTGGAGGTGTCCCCCATAGCAGGTGGAACCCCTGACAGCCGCAGGCAACTGGTTTCGCTAGCCCATCCCCATTTACCAGATTTCATCGCTCAAACCGGGGTGATTACTGGATTTACCCCCGGGGTTTCCGATATGATAGAAGCACTTAAAAACTTAAAAAAGGAGTTGTCCGCCTATGGCAGAGAAAAAACGTTTCGTCCGTTCCCGTACAAACCGCTTAGTCGGTGGGGTATTGGGCGGCATTGCTGAATACTTTAATTGGAACGCCAACTTATTACGGCTGATCTACGTGCTGGTTTCGTTAGCGATTCCGACGCACGGAGTCTTGGGCTTACTGGTGTACGTGGTGGTCATGACCTTCATGCCACTGGATGATTCACGGCCGACCACGCCGAACTTTCGCGATCTGTTTCGCGGGGGCTCCGCGGCGCCCAAGGAACCGGAGCGCAAGGTGATTCATGACGTCACCGAACAAGATGTCCATGAAAACCATAAGGATGGTGAGTAACATGCGGTTTTGGCCAAGAATTTTTGTCAATGCGTTCATCTTTTTGGCGTTAGCCGGCTTTTTCCAGAGTTCGCTAGCGGGCGGGTTTCAAAATAGTTTCTACGTCTCCAGCGTCTGGATCGCCTTGCTGGCCAGCTTCGTGCTGGCACTGCTAAATGCGGTGGTCAAGCCCATCTTGTTTGTGTTGTCGTTGCCAATTACGATTCTCACGTTGGGATTATTCAGCGTGGTGCTCAACGCCATCATGCTGGAGCTGACCTCGTGGTTTGTCGGCAGTAATTTTGCCTTCAGCTCGTTTGGCACGACCTTGCTCATCGCCATTATCATGTCGCTGTGCAACGCGATTATTAGCGACCACTTTGCCCGGGACTAAAACCGGTTGAATTTGGTGGGAGTTCCCGCGGGAAAGTGCTAAAATTAGAGTAGTTTACTATGCAGTAAGGAGGAGCGCCCATGACAGAAAGTGTCACGGTGGCCGAGCTCGTCAAAGCCAACCGCTTAGATGTGTATTCCGGCGAAGAAAATCTGAATCGGCAGATCACAACCAGTGATATTTCCCGACCCGGTTTGGAATTAACCGGTTATTTTAACTATTATCCAGCAAAACGGGTTCAACTGCTGGGAATTACCGAAACGTCCTTTGCGAAGGGCATGAGTCATAAAAAGTTACTCGACGTGATGCGGAAGATGTGTCAACCGGAGACCCCGGCATTTGTAATTTCGACGCAACTCGATCCGCCAGAAGAATTGAAACAATCCGCTGACGAGGCCGGCATCCCCATCTTAGGAACCAAGCTAACGACCTCGCGGGTGCTCAGTAACATGACCAACTTCTTGGAAGGCAAGCTCGCGGAACGTCAGTCCGTTCATGGTGTCTTGGTTGACATCTACGGGGTCGGGGTCATGATTACCGGCGATTCCGGGGTCGGCAAGAGTGAAACGGCCCTGGAACTGGTCAAGCGGGGGCATCGACTGATTGCCGACGACCGGGTCGAAGTCTATCAACAAGACGAACAAACCCTGGTCGGCGCGGCGCCAGCCATCTTGAGTCACCTCTTGGAGATTCGCGGTATCGGAATCATCGACGTCATGAACCTGTTTGGGGCCGGTGCGGTCCGCAGCGAAACGGACATCGACTTGATCGTGCACCTGGAATTGTGGAAGGACGACAATCATTTTGATCGCCTGGGCAACAACGACGAGACACAGCGGTTCTTTGACGTGGTCGTGCCCAAGATCAGCATTCCCGTTAAGACTGGGCGTAACCTGGCCATCATCATCGAAGCCGCGGCCATGAACTTCCGGGCTCGCTCGATGGGGTATGATGCCACCAAGGTCTTTGACGAAAACTTAAAGCGCTTAATCAAGCAAAATGGTAATAAATCATAAGGGAGATGGGCGTTATTTTTTCACCGATTGTAGCGGCACTCAACCCCATCGCCATTCACCTGGGCCCGATTGCGGTCCACTGGTACGGGGTCATCATTGCCACGGGGGTCATCATTGCGGTGACCTTGGCCGTGCGCGAGGGTAATCGACGCGGCATCGAATCCGATGACATTTACGATATGATCTTGTGGGCCTTACCCGCGGCTCTGATTGCGGCGCGCGCCTATTACGTCATCTTTCAGTGGTCGTATTATCAGCATCATCCGGGCGAGATCATTGCCATTTGGGATGGCGGCATTGCCATCTACGGCTCATTGATTGGGGCCGGGCTGGTCGTCTACTTCTTTTGTCGGTCACGGTTCATTCCGGTTTGGCTGATGCTCGACGTGGCCGCCCCGACCGTCATCTTGGGCCAGGCCATTGGCCGATGGGGCAATTTCATGAACCAAGAAGCCTTTGGCCGCATTACCAGCCTGGCCTTTTTGCAGGGCTTGCATTTGCCGCGCTGGGTCATCGACCAGATGTTTATCAACGGGGCTTACCGCCAGCCGACCTTCTTATTCGAGTCGACCTGGAGCCTGATGGGCTTCGTGGTGTTGATGAGCTTGCGGCATTACCCGGGGCTGTTCAAGCAAGGCGAGGTCTTCTTGGCCTACGTCATGTGGTATTCGTTCGGTCGCTTCTTCATCGAGGGGATGCGGACGGACAGCCTGATGCTGTTTAGCTTCATTCGGGTGTCCCAGCTGTTGTCCGTCATTTTGTTTGTCGGGGCGTTGATCATTTGGATCAGTCGGCGGCGGTCCGTTACGCCACCTATCGCCTACTTAGATGGCAATCCGTTCCAAGCAAAAACTAATCTTTCTAAATAAGGAGAATCCATTACTATGTCAGAGAAAATTGCAGTACTCGGTGCCGGTTCATGGGGATCAATCTTAGCGAGCGTTTTAGACGAAAATGGTCATGACGTCCGTCTGTGGTCTTACAATCCCAAGCAGGTTGAGGAATTAAATACGCAGCACACGAACACGCATTACATCAAAGACTTTACGTTTTCTCCGTCGTTAGTGGCTTACTCCGATTTGGCGAGTGCCCTCGACAACGTGGATGCGATTCTGTTCGTGGTGCCAACCAAGGCCATTCGTTCCGTGGCTGCGCAAGTCGCGACTATTTTAAAGGAAAAGAACTTGCAGCCAGAATTGATCCATGCCAGCAAGGGAATCGAACAAAAGACCTACAAGCGCTTATCGCAAGTCTTGGAAGAAGAGATTCCGGCCGAAAATCGCAAGGCCGTCACGGTCGTTTCGGGACCGAGTCATGCCGAAGATGTGGCCCGCAAGGATATCACCTTGGTCACGGCCGCTAGTCTGAGTCCGGATGCGGCGAAATACGCTCAAAAAATATTCATGACGTCTTACTTCCGGGTCTACACCAACCCCGACATCATTGGGGTGGAAATTGGGGCCGCGTTAAAGAACATCATTGCGCTGGGGGCCGGGGCCTTACATGGTCTGGGCTACGGTGACAATGCCAAGGCGGCCTTGATGACCCGGGGCCTGGCAGAAATTTCACGGTTAGGGACCTCGTTTGGGGCGGATCCCATGACCTTTATCGGGCTGTCCGGGGTCGGCGACATCATCGTAACCGCAACCAGTGCCAATTCACGGAACTGGCGCGCCGGTGACGAACTGGGCCGCGGCGAGAAGCTCGATGACGTGATCAACCACATGGGGATGGTGATCGAAGGCTTGGCCACGACCAAGGCGGCCTACGAGCTCTCCCGTGAACGCGGCGTTTCCATGCCAATCACGGAAGCTATTTACCAAGTGATTTATGAGGGCAAAGACATTCGCACCGCCATTTCTGAATTGATGCAACGCGAAGGTCGCTCCGAGTTTTAAAATTTTTTTGGGGATACGAGGAAGGATAGGTTACTTATGAGAAAAGTTAGAAAAGCTGTGATTCCAGCTGCGGGCTTGGGTACCCGTTTCTTACCAGCCACCAAGGCTTTGGCCAAGGAAATGCTGCCCATTGTGGACAAACCGACGATTCAATTTATCGTGGAAGAAGCGCGCAAATCGGGTATCGAAGACATCGTGATCGTGGACGGTAAATCCAAGCGTTCCATCGAAGACCACTTTGATTCCAACCCCGAACTGGAAGCCAACCTGGAAGCTAAACACAAGGACGAACTCTTGCGGCAGGTCCAAGAGACCACGGGCATGAACCTCTACTTCATCCGGCAACCGTATCCCCGCGGCTTGGGCGACGCGGTCTTGACGGCTAAGGCCTTCATCGGCGACGAACCCTTCGTGGTGATGTTAGGCGATGACATGACCGACAGTAAGGTGCCGTTGACCAAGCAACTGATGGACCGTTACGAACAAACGGGGGCTTCCACGTTGGCCGTGATGCGGGTTCCCCACAAGGACACCGCCAAGTACGGGGTCATCAATCCTTCCGAGGAGACGGCACCAGGCCTGTACAACGTTACCAACTTTGTGGAAAAGCCACAACCAGACGAGGCGCCTAGTGATTTGGCCATCATCGGCCGTTACCTGTTTACCCCAGAGATCTTTGAGGCTTTGGAAAACACCCCGGTTGGGCTGGGCAACGAATTGCAGCTGACTGACGCCATTGACAATTTGAACAAGACACAACGGGTCTTTGCCCACGAATACACCGGTAAGCGGTTTGACGTCGGCAATAAGTTCGGCTGGATTCAGACCAACATCGAATATGGTTTGAACCATCCGGAAACCAAAGACCAACTGCGTGCCTATATTAAAGAACTCGGCGCTAAACTCAGCAAGGCCGATGAAAAGGCGTCCCAAGCAAAATAGGTGACAAACTTACTTTTTAATAGTAAAGTGGACGATATCATCAAGGCATGAGTGGAAGGGAGCGTTACGCTTGAAAAATTATGATGTCATCGTGATTGGTGCTGGCCCCGGCGGAATGACGGGAGCACTGTACGCCTCACGGGCAAACTTATCCGTATTAATGTTAGACCGCGGAATCTACGGGGGCCAAATGAACAACACGGCTGCCGTGGAAAACTATCCAGGCTTTAAGTCCGTCCTCGGACCAGACTTGGCCAAGGACATGTACGAAGGCGCGACCCAATTTGGCGCTGAATTCGCCTATGGGAGTGTCGAAGCCATCGAAGACCACGGTGATCACAAGGTTGTGAAGACCGACGACGGAGATTACGCTGCGAAGGCTGTCATCATCGGCACCGGGTCCGAGTACAAGAAGCTCGGCGTTCCTGGCGAAGATAAATTTGGTGGCCGGGGCGTGTCCTACTGCGCGGTCTGCGACGGTGCATTCTTCAAGAACCGGGAAGTCGCCGTCGTTGGTGGCGGGGACTCTGCGGTTGAAGAAAGTCTCTACCTGGCGGGATTAGCTTCCAAGGTCACGGTCTTTGTGCGGCGCGATCAATTGCGGGCCCAAAAGATTTTACAGGACCGGGCATTTGCGAACGACAAGATCGAATTCGTGTGGAACACCAACGTGACGGAAATCTTGGGTGACGACATGAAGGTCACCGGCGTGGCCATCAAGAACAACCAGACCGGCGAGACCGGTGAAAAGGCCGTGAGTGGGGTCTTCATTTACGTGGGGAACCTGCCAATGACGGACGCTTTCAAGGATCTGGGCATCACCGACGATGCCGGCTGGATCAAGACGGACGAACACATGCGCACGGCGGTTGCTGGAATCTTTGCCATTGGTGATGTGCGGCAAAAGGATTTGCGGCAGATTACGACGGCGGTCGGCGACGGCGGTATCGCGGGTCAACAAGCCTTCAACTACATCGAAGACTTAAAGGCTGCGGCCGCAAAATAACTGAACTTGAACGAATGGCAATTGCTGGTTTCCGGTGATTGCCATTTTTTTACGCTCGGATTGTGTAAACCAGTGCCTGCGGCTGCCAGAGGTTCCGCCTGCTATGGGGAACACCTCCAGCCTGAGGAACGGGCTTTCGGTTCGCTTGGAAGCCTGGCACAACCCACCAGTCTCCCAAGTCGCCCCACGCTGTAGGCTGAGACAAAACCTCAGCCAACACCGTCGACACAGCTGGCTCCACCTCTGGCCTCCTCCGGCAGGTTAGTCGTTCTCACGTAGATGGCGTTGGGCGTACAAATGGTGGAGAGATTGCGTTACCAGTAACAATATTGAGATTGTCGTTAACAGTTGTACGTTGTAGATTGTGCTCATACTTGCTTTGACGTTAAATCGGGGAATTCAGCGACATCCGTTCGCTATCATCTCCAACGGATGTATGTGACACTGATAGATTGATAAGAGCCGTGTACAACTAGTCCTAATGATAGATTGGCGCACCATTCTGGCTGGGATAATCGCGTTCCAACGCCATGCTGCTGATAGTGATAAGTATGCCGCAGGCAACTGGTTTCCGTTATCTCCAGGCAAGAATGCAAGGTAGAATAGATGAACTCGACCGTAGAAAAGTGGTAAGCTGAAAGCAATCAATTAACCACGATCCAGAAACTAAAGGAGCTGACGTGAACCATGGGAATGAACCAATTTTTACAAAGCTTGAGTGACTTGGAAACGATTGACCGGGCGCCCGGCTACTTTAAATTCGAACAACACTCCGTTGCCGCTCACTCGTTTAAGGTGGCGGAAGTCGCGCAGTTCTTGGGGGATGTTGAGGAACAGGCCGGCCATGAGGTCAATTGGCGTTTGCTTTACGAAAAGGCATTGAATCATGACTACACGGAGCGCTTCATCGGTGACATCAAGACGCCGGTCAAGTACGCGACGCCGCAACTCCGCCAGATGTTGGCCGACGTGGAAACGTCTTTGACGGCCAACTTTATTAAAAATGAAATTCCGGAACAGTTCCAGGCCGCCTACACCCGGCGTTTGGGTGAGGGCAAGGACGACACCTTGGAAGGGCAGATTTTATCTGTTGCCGATAAGGTCGACTTGTTGTACGAATCCTTTGGTGAGATTCAAAAAGGCAATCCGGAACCCGTGTTTACCGAAATTTACCGGGAAAGTCTGAGTACGATTTTGAAATTCAAACAAATGGCCTGCGTGCAATACTTCCTGTCGGCCGTTCTGCCGGAAATGTTGTCGGCGGACTTTAGTGACCGGCAGAAACTGGCCGAATTGACCGATCAGTTATTGGAGGATAAGCAAAAGTGAAATTAGCAGAAGTGTGGAACCAACAGTTGACGGGAGCCACGGTGCGGCCCTTAACGCACGCGGATGATGACCTGATTTACCAATTTCAAGCGGACCATCCCGAGTACTTTGCCCATTTTCAGGACCACCCGGTGACGCGCCAAGAAGCGATTCAAGACGTGACGGACGTGCCGCTGAACGCCCAGCCGGAGCAAAAGGCCTACCTGGGCATCTTTCGCGATGACCAACTGGTGGTCCTGGTGGATCTCATCATTGACTACCCGTTGCCCAGCCTGGTGTGGTTAGGCATGTGGTTGCCGGCCAAGACGCTGGCCCCCGCTGATTCGGCCGCCTTTTATGCCAGCCTGGTCGCTACGTTGAAGGAAGCCCAGGCCGTGCAACTGCAGCTGAGCGTCTTCATGGGTGACCGCCAGATGCAACAGTTTTGGCAAGACCAAGGCTTGACGGCGATGCAGACTACGGCCGTCGTGCGCGGCGAACGGGTCGCCAACGTGACGATTTACCAAGATAAATTTTAAGTAGGTCGTCAAACTGGCGAAAGTATGTTCGGTATGGTAGAATATTTGAGCGTGATGAGTTTGGATTTACGTCCAGACTCTTTTTGCGATTGACGCTGATTGCGTGTCAGCGTCCTAAAATTTAAGTGTATAAATGATACGGTAGGGAGGTTACCATGCATGATTGATCGACAAACGGACCGCAAGTTTGATCTGGTTTCTAAATACAAGCCGACCGGCGACCAGCCACAAGCCATCAAGCAGTTGACCGATGGCATTGAAAGCGGCGAGAAGGCCCAGATCTTGTTGGGGGCGACCGGGACTGGGAAGACGTTCACCATTTCGAACGTGATTAAAAATGTGAATAAACCCACGTTGGTCCTGTCCCACAACAAGACGTTGGCGGGACAACTTTACGGGGAGTTCAAACAGTTCTTCCCCAACAACGCGGTGGAATACTTTGTGAGTTACTATGATTATTACCAGCCGGAAGCCTACGTGCCTTCGAGCGATACCTACATCGAAAAGGATTCATCCATTAACGATGAGATCGATAAGCTGCGGCACTCCGCGACCAGTTCCTTGCTGGAACGTAATGACGTCATCGTCGTGGCCTCCGTGTCCTCTATCTTTGGGTTAGGGGACCCTACCGAATACAAAAACCACGTGGTCTCACTGCGGGTGGGCCAAGAAATTGAGCGCGACGCCTTACTGCGCAAGTTGGTCAACATCCAATTCGAACGCAACGACTACGACTTCCAGCGGGGCCGGTTCCGGGTTCACGGCGATGTCGTTGAGATCTTCCCAGCTTCTCGGGATGAACGGGCCTTACGTATTGAGTTCTTCGGCGACGAGATCGACCGGATTCGCGAAGTCGATGCGTTGACCGGCGAAATCGTGGGTGACCGCGAACACGTGGCCATTTTCCCAGCGACCCACTTTATGACCAACGAGGACACCATGGCGAAGGCCACGGCGGGCATCGAAGGCGAATTAAAGGACCGGGTCGCCGAATTAGAGAATAGCGGCAAGTTATTGGAGGCCCAACGCCTCAAGCAACGGACCACTTATGATCTGGAAATGATGCGAGAAATGGGCTACACCAGCGGCATTGAAAACTACTCACGGTGGATGGATGGCCGTAAAGCCGGCGAACCGCCATACACGCTGCTGGACTTCTTCCCCAAGGATTTCCTGTTAGTCGTCGATGAGTCTCATGTGACGATGCCTCAGGTTCGGGGGATGTACAACGGGGACCGGGCGCGTAAGCAACAATTGATCGACTACGGTTTCCGGCTGCCGAGCGCGTTGGACAACCGGCCATTGAAGCTAGATGAAGTTGAAAAACACATCAACCAAGTCGTTTACATGTCGGCCACGCCGGGACCCTACGAAGAGGCCCAGACGGATCACGTCGTCCAACAGATCATTCGGCCGACCGGCTTATTGGATCCCACCATTGAAGTGCGGCCCATCATGGGACAAATGGATGACCTGGTCGGTGAAATCAACGCCCGCGTCGAGAAGAACGAGCGGACCTTTGTCACGACTTTGACCAAGAAGATGGCCGAAGACTTGACGGACTACCTCAAGGACTTGGGCATCAAGGTCGCCTACTTGCATTCGGACATCAAGACGCTGGAACGAACGGAGATCATGCGCGACTTGCGGTTAGGCAAGTACGACGTCTTGGTCGGCATCAACCTGTTGCGGGAAGGCATCGATATTCCCGAAGTGTCGCTGATCGCTATTTTGGATGCCGACAAGGAAGGGTTCTTGCGTAACGAACGGTCCTTGATTCAAACGATTGGCCGGGCGGCGCGGAACTCACATGGGCACGTTATCATGTACGCCGATACTGTGACGGAATCCATGCAAGCGGCGATAGATGAAACGGCCCGGCGGCGGAAGGTCCAAATCGCCTACAATAAGGAACATGGCATTACGCCAACCACCATCATCAAGCCAATTCGCGACCTGATTGCCGTCACCAAGAAGAACGATGACACCGATGAGAAGGATGACTTCGTGGCGAGTGACTTTGAGGACATGGACAAGCCAGACCAAGAAAAGCTGATTGCGCGGTTGGAAGACGAAATGCGTGCCGCAGCCAAGAAGCTAGACTTTGAACAGGCCGCTTCGTTGCGTGATACGATTATGGATATGAAGACCGAGATCGGTGATTAGGGAAGTAAGGAGATTTCAATTTGGCAAATGATAAAATCGTGATTCACGGGGCCCGCGCCCATAACTTAAAAGATATTGACGTGACGATTCCCAAGAACAAACTGGTCGTTATCAGTGGCCTGTCGGGTTCAGGGAAGAGCTCGCTAGCCTTTGACACGCTGTATGCGGAAGGCCAGCGCCGTTACGTGGAAAGCCTGTCGTCATACGCCCGCCAGTTTCTGGGGCAAATGGACAAACCGGATGTCGATTCCATCGATGGGTTGAGTCCGGCCATTTCCATTGACCAGAAGACCACTTCCAAGAACCCGCGGTCGACCGTGGGGACGGTCACGGAGATCAACGACTACCTGCGACTCTTGTGGGCGCGGGTGGGGACCCCCATCTGTCCCAATGATGGCACGAAGATCACCAGTCAAAGCGTGGAACAGATGGTCGACCAGGTGTTGGCACTGCCCGAACGGACCAAGATGCAGATCTTGTCGCCCATCGTGCGGGCCAAGAAGGGCCAACACAAGAAGATTTTTGAAAAGATCCAACGCGAAGGCTTCGTCCGGGTCCGCGTCGATGGCAAAATCATGGACATCAGCGAAGTTCCCGAACTTAATAAGAACCAAAACCACGACATCGCTATTGTGATCGATCGGGTCGTGGTCAAGAAGGGGATTCGCTCTCGGCTCTTTGACTCCTTTGAAGCCGCTTTGCGGTTGAGTGGCGGGTACGCCATTGCTGACTTGATCGACGGCGAACCGATGATTTTCTCCGAACACTATGCTTGCCCTGTCTGTGGGTTCACGGTGGGGGAATTGGAACCACGGCTGTTCTCCTTTAACGCGCCCTTTGGTGCCTGCCCGGATTGTGACGGGTTAGGGGTGAAGTTGGAAGTCGACTTGGATCTGGTCGTGCCTGATAAGACTAAGACGCTGCGTGAGGGGGCCTTAGCGCCCTGGAACCCAATCAGCTCGCAATACTACCCAGCCTTGCTGGAACAGGCCTGTGCCGCCTTTAACGTCGATATGGACACGCCGTTTGAGCAGCTGTCCAAGTCCGACCAAGCACTGGTCCTTTATGGCTCTCAGGGCAAGGAATTCCATTTCCACTATGAAAATGACTTTGGCGGCGTACGCGACGTGGACGTTGAATTTGAAGGCGTCATCCCCAACGTCAACCGCCGTTACCACGAAACCAACAGTGACTTCACGCGCGACGTCATGCGTAAGTACATGACCGAGTTGACTTGTCAGACCTGCCACGGTTTCCGGTTGAACCGCCAAGCCTTGAGTGTCAAGATCAACCACCAGCACATTGGGGAAGTCTCCGATTTGCCGGTGGAAAAGGAATTGGCCTTCTTCCAAAACCTGAGCTTTGGCGAACAAGATGCCGTCATTGCCCAACCGATTTTAAAGGAAATTCGCGACCGGTTGACGTTCTTACGCAACGTGGGGTTGGATTACCTGACGCTGAGTCGTTCGGCGCGGACCCTGTCCGGTGGGGAAGCACAACGGATTCGGTTGGCCACGCAAATTGGCTCCAACCTGTCCGGTGTGCTGTACATTTTGGATGAACCCTCGATCGGGCTGCATCAGCGGGACAACGACCGGTTGATCGCCTCCTTGAAGCAAATGCGCGATTTGGGCAACACCCTGATTGTCGTGGAACATGATGAGGACACCATGCGGGCCGCCGACTACATTGTCGATATCGGCCCGGGTGCCGGGGAAAACGGGGGTCATGTGATGGCCGCCGGGACACCTAAGCAGGTCATGCGATCCCGTAAGTCGTTGACCGGGCAGTACCTGTCCGGAAAGAAGTACATTCCCGTGCCGCTTGAACGGCGGACCGGCAACGGAAAGGCCATTCGCATCACCGGTGCGGCCGAGAACAACTTAAAGGACATCACGGTCGATTTCCCACTAGGCGAATTCGTCGTGGTCACCGGGGTCTCCGGTTCCGGGAAGTCCACGCTGGTCAACACGATTTTGAAACGGGCGTTGGCGCAGAAGTTGAATCACAACTCGGAAAAACCCGGGAAATACAAGTCCATCGCCGGCGTCAAGAACATCGAACGACTGGTCGACATCGATCAAAGTCCGATTGGCCGGACACCACGAAGTAACCCAGCGACTTATACCGGTGTCTTTGATGATGTGCGGACCTTGTTTGCGCAGACCAACGACGCGAAGCTGCGCGGTTACCAAAAGGGCCGGTTCAGCTTCAACACCAAGGGTGGCCGGTGTGAAGCCTGCCACGGTGACGGGATCTTGAAGATCGAAATGAACTTCTTGCCAGACGTCTACGTGCCATGTGAAGTTTGCCACGGGACGCGGTACAATTCCGAAACGCTGGAAGTGGAATACAAGGGCAAGAACATCTCGGACGTGTTGAACATGACCGTGAGTGAGGCCCTGAAGTTCTTCGAGGCCATTCCCAAGATCACTCGCAAGCTCCAGACGATTCAAGACGTCGGCTTGGGCTACGTCAAGTTGGGGCAACCCGCCACGACCTTGTCCGGTGGGGAAGCGCAACGGATGAAGTTGGCTTCCGAATTGCACAAACAACAAAACGGGAAGAACTTCTACATCCTGGACGAACCAACGACCGGGTTGCATACGGATGATATCAAGCGCCTGCTGACGGTGCTGCACCGGTTGGTCGATAAGGGCAACACGGTGTTGGTCATCGAACACAACTTGGACGTCATCAAGACGGCGGACCACCTGATCGACTTAGGTCCTGAAGGTGGGGAAGCCGGCGGAAACGTGGTCGCCACGGGTACGCCAGAGGAACTGGCGGAGGTCGCCGAGAGTTACACCGGCCAATACCTGAAGCCAATCTTGGCCCGCGATACCGCGCGGACCAAGGAAGACCAGGCTACGACTGAGGCCAAACCAGCCCAAACCAAGTAAACTAATTGTAAATTTAGCGGCGAATGCCTACCTGCGGGTGAGGTTCGCCGCTTTTTTGTGGGCGAATCGAATTGGTAATTAAAAGTGGCTAAGCCAATTACCGGTGTCAGCAAGGGAGCCCACAGCGAACCGACGCATTTGGGTAGAGTCTAGTCATAAAAATGACCCAGACCGGTGGTAGCGTTGGCCGGACACGGTTTAATGGTCCTGTAATTGGGCCCCGAACTTGTCGCGGGGCTGAAAAACCAGTACAATGGTTGAAAACCAGTCAGCACATGGCTGGTGTTGTGAGGAGATTTTGCCAATGTTTAATATGAATCGTGCCCGTTGGGGATTTGACTGGGGCGAGTTCATTCTCGGCATCCTGTTTATCGTTGCCGCGGTTGGACTGCTGCGCTCCCCGAAAATCGGCCTGACAGGGTTAGCCATTATTTTTGCGTTCATGGCCCTCTTGAGTGGGTTGACCACGATTGCCGGGTATAAGAAATTGCATGATGCGACGGGGATCCGAGCGAACTTTGCACTGGTCTTTGGGATTTTAGATATCCTGATTGCCGTCGTGTTCTTCTTTGACATGAACAGTGCCATTGTCACTTTAGGCTATTTGTTCGCGCTGTGGTTCATCTTTGATTCCATAGAGCGACTGCTAGTTGCCAGTCATTTACGCGACTTTGGTGGGCTGTGGTTCTGGCTGTCCGTCATCTTGGACGTCGTCAGCTTGGTCATCGGAATTATGCTCTTCATCCATCCGGTGGCAGCCGCGCTATCCCTGAACGTCTTGATTGCGTTCTTCTTTATCGTTTTTGGCGTCAACGCCATTTGGATTGCGATTGCGCGCAGTCGGTCATAATTAAGAAATTTGTAGCAGCTGTGGCTCACGTCATGGCTGTTTTTTGTTGGGAAAATAGTAGGCGCCTCTCTGGAACCATCTTTTAGAAGGACTGGTGAATATTGATACTTTTCTATTTCGTGAAATTGGAAAATAAATAATTGTAACTGTCGGGCGTAAACTAGGGTTATTAGCGATAAAAATCTTAGTAAATAGTCATTTCCTTATGCTGAAAATTTATTAAATAATATTAACGTTTTACCAATTGACCATCATCCCTTGGTTTAGTATGCTGGTAATACGCATGTAACGTTTTTCAGTTACATCAAGGGGAAGCTTGCCGACTAGTCAGTTCGTTAAATAAGCACGATGAACGTGTGTCTGAGGAGAAAGATGATGAAGAGAAGGTATCTGATGATCGTATCTTTGCTGGTCCTGACGATTGTGATGGTGGGGTGCGGGGCGACGGCGGAAAACCAGAAAGTAGCTGGACCAGCTAGGTCTTATGAGGCCAAGGTCGCTGCCATCAACCGGCAGGCTAAGGCCATTAAACAGGCGCATTCCGTTCCCAAGCAAGTCGCGGCCTTAAAGAAACTTGAGCATGCGGCCGCCGACTACTACCGGCGTAAGCAAAAGTCCCAGCAAGTGACGCTGGTCTATCAAAACACGGTGAAAGACATCAAGCAGCTAATTCAAGCGGAGAATTTGCAGCGGCTAAAACGCCAAAGCTCTGCCAAATTGAATCAAGAAACCTCAACTGATTTAGCCAGAAAAAATATCGCACTCAAAGACCTTAAGGCTGAACTGGTCTCCCAACAGGGGGTAGTTTATACCGCACCGGCCTTAAAACGGCTCATTGTTCGGATCGATAAGCAGCTTCTAAAGAATCAAGCTCAGGCCAAGGCCCATGGTGAGGGGCAACGAAAGCCGGTAGTAGGTAAATCTGCGAAAACAGCCACTGGCGTGCAGACGATGAACCTTCACCAAATCAAGGCGGGGGATTACACCTCGCTGATGGGTTCCTGGAAAGAAGTGGGGGAAGGGTTTAATGCGTCGGATGGCAAGGGGCCGCGGTGGTCTAAGCCATCGGGAAGAAAGTTAACTGTTTCAAAGACATCATTGCGTGATGGGTCAATTGCCCTTCGTACGGCCAGAAATGGTCGGACGACACTTACCGAAGACGAGACTTCCGGAAAGACTGTTGAGAAACCGGGTAAGATTATATTTCAAGAGGGTGATGATCTTATCCAGGGTGATGTGCTCGAACTGAGTGGGAATGTAGGGGTAAATTGCTGGTCGATAGACTTTTTACCTAAAGGCTCATCTATCAAGGATTGGCCAGCTAATATTAGCCCTAGTAAGGAACATATTGAGATGGGCCATCCGCATTTTTGGGAAGTTTTTGAACGGGAGTAATTAGAAAAGTGAGCTACAGCAAGGCGATGATCGAGGCCTGCTTCATTGACCACAGAAAGTGTTGCCCGGAAAGTTAATTTGCCGGGTAAATTAGTTGCGTCATACTGGGACCGGTATATACTGAATGGCATAACGTTCTAGAAGCGGATCATGGAAGGAGCTTAGTCATGAAAGTTGTGATTGTAGGGGGCGTCGCGGGCGGCATGTCTGCGGCCACGCGGTTACGCCGGCTAGACGAAACGGCTGAGATCATCGTGTTGGAGCAAGGGCCCTATGTGTCGTTTGCCAACTGCGGGTTACCATACTATTTGAGCGGTGAAATTCAGGACCGCGCTGATTTGATTGTTCAGACACCGGCCAAACTCAAGCAACGGTTCAATATCGACGTGCGGGTCAATCAACGGGTCACTGCGGTGGTGCCCGACCAGCATCAACTCAGTGTCCAGGTCGCCGGGCAAACGGTTACGGAGAGCTACGACAAGCTCATCTTAGCACCCGGAGCCGTGCCGGTGGTCCCGGATCTTCCTGGACTGGCAACGGCGCCCAACGTGAGCGTCTTGCGCAACATCCCGGATCTGGACCGCTTGATGGCGAAATTAAGTACGACGGGGGCCCGGACCGTGACACTGGTCGGCGGTGGCTTCATCAGCCTAGAAATGGCGGAGGCCTTGCGCCGGCGGGGGTTGGCCGTTACGGTCGTGGAACAGGCAACCCACGTCTTACCACCACTGGATGAAGAAATGGCGGCGGACATCCAACACACCTTGACGCAACAGGGAGTGCGGGTCATCACAGGGCAGGCCGTGGCTAGCGTCCGCGATAATGGTCGAACGTTAGTCTTAGCCGACGAGACGCAAGTTCAAACGGACCAAATCGTCTTAGCCGTGGGTGTCCGGCCAGCGACAGACTTTTTGGCAACCAGCGGTATTCACTTGGGCTTGCGCGGTGGCATTGAAGTGGATGAGACATATCAAACCAGCGCGCCGGACGTCTATGCCGTGGGGGATGCGATCGTGGTTCGTAATCAGGTCAGTGGACATCCAGCGCTGATTTCCCTAGCCTCACCTGCCAATCGGCAAGGGCGACAAGTCGCCGATAATCTCATTGGCTTGCCGCATCACAACCGTGGCAGTGTGGGGACCGCCATTGTGCGCGTCTTTGACACGGCGGCTGCCATGACGGGGTTAAATGAGGCCGCCTTACAGGCCCAACAGCTGCCCTATAAGGCGGTCCATTACCGCGGCAGTGACCACGCCGATTACTTCCCAGGGGCGCAATCCTTGCTGCTAAAATTGCTGTTTAACCCGCAATCCGGGGAGCTTTACGGTGCCCAGGCGGTGGGGCACGGCGTCGACAAACGCATCGACGTGTTGGCGACCGCCATCAAGGGTCACCTGACCGTCGCAGATTTGCCAGAATTGGAATTGAGTTATGCGCCGCCATTTGGTTCAGCCAAGGATCCCGTGAATTTGGTGGGGGAGATGGCGCAAAACATCATGGATGGGCTCTCTGACAACCGCCAGTGGCACGAATTGAAAGCCGCTGAAGTGGCGGGACGGCAACTCTTAGACGTGCGCAATCCCACGGAATTAGCAGCTGGCCGGTTTCCCATGGCCATCAACATCCCGCTGGACCAATTACGCGACCGGCTCAGTGAACTCGATCCCCAGCAACCGTACATCGTCAGCTGTCAAAGTGGGCACCGGAGCTACGTGGCCGAACGCATCTTGAAGCAACACGGCTTCGATGTGGTCAACCTGGATGGCGGCTTTGCCCTGTACCAAACGGTCCGTCCGGATGAGGTGTTGGACGACTAGGGCAATCTAATGGCGCGGTAGAGTAACAGAAGTTGCGGATCAAGGCTGTTCTTTGACTTGGATCGGCGCTCATAAAAATTGGGTGCGCCGGGGCCAGCAGCAATCTGGGGTGTTGAGAAATGCCCTGTCATAGGTACCAACGAAATTCGCTGATCATTGGTGAGCGTTTGACGGCAATCTTTAGGATTTCTTAACAAATTGCCGGTGTCCGTTCACCGTCAACCCCACTGCCATCCGGTAACGCCGAAGGTCTAGAAGCCTCAGTGAGCAAATTTAACGGTCAAACCGACCAAAATTGACTAAATTTAAGAGAATTGTTAGGAAAAGAAACACCCGGTGTGTTATACTGCTTAAAGATTGTTTTCGAAAGGAGCAGAGGAGAGCCATGACTGAAGATATTCGGCTGGTGATCATTACCGGGATGAGTGGTGCCGGTAAGACGGTCGCCATGCAAAGTTTTGAAGATTTAGGCTACTTTTGTATTGATAATATGCCGCCTTCGCTGCTACCAAAATTTTGGGACCTGGTCCGCGAGTCCGGTAAGCTGACCAAGATTGCCCTCGTGATTGACCTGCGTTCGCGGGCCTTTTACGATGAAATCGTGCGGATGCTGAATGACGTGGCGGTCCACGGTACCATGAATGCCCAGGTACTGTTCTTGGATGCCTCTGACGAAGAATTGGTGTCACGGTACAAAGAGACGCGGCGTTCCCATCCGCTGGCCCGTAACGGTCGGGTGATGGAAGGGATTCAACGGGAACGGAAATTGCTGTCACCGATTCGTCAAGCGGCGCAATTGGTGATCGATACCACCAATCTCAGTCCGCGGAAGTTGCGAGAAGAGATTTTCCACAACTACGAAACGGAAACGACAAATTCCTTTCATATCGAGGTCATGTCCTTTGGGTTTAAGTACGGTCTGCCCATCGATGCCGACATCGTGATGGACGTGCGGTTCTTACCGAACCCGTACTACTTGCCAGAGTTGCGGGAACAAACCGGTTTGGACCAACCCGTCTACGATTACGTGATGAAGCAACCGCAGACCGAAGAGTTCTACCAACAATTTTTAGGCCTGCTACAGACCATCGTGCCCGGCTACAAAAAAGAGGGCAAGTCGAGTCTGACGATTGCCATCGGCTGTACCGGCGGTCAACACCGTTCGGTCGCGCTCACGCAACGCCTCGGCAAGGCCCTGGGGGACAGTTATCCGGTCCACGTGACCCATCGTGACATCAACAAGCGAAAGGAGTCTGCCAATCGATCATGAGAGAGCTAAATAATAGCCGCCGCCCGAAAATCGTGGTCATTGGCGGTGGCACCGGACTCCCGGTCATCTTACGCAACTTGCGCGACCAAGACGTCGATATTACGGCGGTGGTCACGGTTGCTGATGACGGGGGGTCTTCCGGCATCATTCGGCACTACGTTAACGTGGTGCCGCCTGGTGATATTCGCAACGTCATGGTGGCGCTGGCGGAAGTCCCAGACATTTATAAAGACTTGTTCCAATACCGGTTTGAAACGACGGATGATTTCTTTGCGGGTCACGCGATTGGCAATCTGATCATTGCCGCCTTGTCGGAAATGAAGGGCGGTATTTTTGATGCGGTGCAGGAGTTGTCGCAACTGATGCGGGTCAACGGCCACATTTATCCGGCGGCCGATGAACCGTTGGAGTTGCACGCGCAATTTGCGGATGGCAGTACCCTGAGTGGCGAGTCGGAAATCACGGCCGCCCACAAACTGATCAAACGGGTGTGGGTCGAAACCAGTGACCATCACCAGCAGCCACAAGCCGTTCAACCGGTGATCGACGCCATTATGAACGCCGACCAAATCGTCTTGGGACCGGGGAGCTTATTTACCAGCATTCTGCCCAATCTGATGATTGAAAGCGTCGGCAAAGCAGTCAAGGAAACGACGGCGGAGGTCGTGTACATCTGCAACATCATGACGCAAAAGGGTGAAACGGAGAACTTCACCGACGCCGATCACGTGCGCGTGTTGAATCAGCACTTAAACACGAACTTTATTGATACGGTCTTGGTCAACACACGCAAAGTGCCCGACCAATACATTGATTACCAACGCTGGGACGAAATGTCTCAACCGGTGCGACATGACTTTCAGGGACTCCGAAATCAGGGGTGCCGGGTCATTTCGACCGACTTTTTACAATTACGTGATAACGGGGCGTTCCACAACGGGCAAGAGGTCGTGCATGAACTCTTGAACCTGATTGGGCAGCCACGTTATCGGATGAAACGGAGGCCTTAACGGTGTCATATGCCAGTGAAGTCAAAAAAGAATTAACCACCCTGGAAGTTCATCGGGATAATGCCAAGGCGGAATTGGTTGCCTTGATTCGGATGAACGGCGCCTTAGGGTTGGCCAATCATCACTTCGTCTTGAACGTACAGACGGAAAACCCGGCAATTGCCCGGCGGATGTACCAGTTGCTCAAGCAATTCTACGATTTGGAAAGTGAATTGTTGGTGCGGCGCAAGATGAAACTCAAGAAAAACAACCTGTACATCGTGCGGGTCAAGACCGGTGTGACGGAAGTCTTATCCGACCTAGGTATCTTTGACGGGATGCAGCTGTTGGAATCTGTCCCGGCTGAGATCTTAAACGATGACATGCGGGTTCGTTCCTATTTGCGGGGGGCCTTTTTGGCCGGTGGGTCCGTCAACAATCCCGAAACCAGCCGCTACCACTTGGAAATTTACTCCCTATACGAGGAGCATAACCAGATGATTGCGGAAATGATGAATCGCTACGACCTGAACGCCCGGACCATCGTGCGCCGGAGTGGCTACATCACGTACTTGAAGGGGGCAGAAAAGATTGCCGACTTCTTGTCCTTGATTGGCGCTACCACGGCCATGTTGCGGTTCGAAGACGTCCGCATCATGCGCGACATGCGTAACTCAGTCAACCGGCTGGTGAACTGTGAAAACGCCAACCTGGATAAGGTTGCCAACGCTTCAACGCGGCAGATCGATAACATTCAGTTTATCGCGGCCACGGTCGGCTTAGGCCAACTGCCAACCAAGTTGCGCGAGGTCGCCGAAGCCCGGATGGCGCACCAAGAAGTGAGCCTAAAGGAATTGGGCGATCTGGTTCCCGGTGGTCCCATTTCCAAGTCCGGTATCAATCACCGTTTACGGAAAATCAATGACTACGCTAAACAGCTTCGTGAAGAAGCCACGGCGTAAAGCAAAAACGACGCTCAGCTATTGGTGCTGGGCGCCGTTTTTTTAAGGCGAGATGACCAGATAGGGATTCATTGCGCGTGCGGGTGAACCAGCAGTATGGCTACCCCCAGCTTTAAACAAAAAAATAACACCAACCCAAGCTGGGCTGGTGCTATTTTTAATACGAGGCTTACTTCTTTTGTTCGCTACTGTTGGTCATGATGTGGTCGATCAAACCATAATCAACGGCTTCTTGCGCACTCAAGTAGTTGTCCCGTTCAGTGTCTTGGTTCAGACGTTCAACGGGTTGACCTGAGTTTTCAGCCAAAATCTTGTTGATCAATTCACGCGTCTTCAAAATTTCACGCGCGGCAATTTCAATTTCAGTTTGTTGCCCTTGTGCACCACCGGATGGTTGGTGAATCATGACTTGGGCGTGTGGCAATGCAAAACGCTTGCCCTTAGTCCCGGATGAAGCCAAGACACTGGCCATGGAAGCTGCCATCCCTAACGTAATCGTTTGTACGTCGGATTGGATGAAGTTCATGGTATCGTAAATGGCCAAGCCGGAAGAAACCACACCACCTGGTGAGTTGATGTACAGCGAAATGTCCTTAGTGGAGTCTTGAGCGTCCAAGAAGAGCAGTTGCGCAATGATGGCGTTTGCCATGTCATCTTCAATTGGGCCAGATAACATAATGATCCGGTCTTTTAAGAGTCGTGAATAGATATCATAGGCCCGTTCGCCACGGGATGATTGTTCAATAACTGTTGGTACTAAATTCATGACTAGATAGCCTCCCTTATTAACTATTGAATGGCTAGCGTTTCGCTAACATGTTGTTAGTGTACCGCTATGGTCAAAGTAGGTCAAACAATATGACTTACCATTTAGACCAGAACCGATTAACTAAAACCATCATAACAGAGTTTGGCCAAACGTCACGTATTCTGTCAGTCGACTGGGGGGAGTGCTAAGTCAGTGAACGCTGTGAGCAGGGGGAAGCGTTTTTTAAAATAGGGGCGTGGCCCGCTCACCACGTGTCACGACCCGAGTGGGCGAACGGCAGGCGGCCAACGCCAATCCGGTGATTGGATACGTTTCATCCGGTCAGAAGGGACGCTCACCCAACTTAATCGACCGCTTACGCCAGTTAGCTGACCAGTCACGTCATCGATATTTATTTTTGGCGGTGGGTATGGTTTACTTAAAACAACGAAAGGGGGTGGTGATTTGAAAATCCACGTGGTAATTGATGAAACGGCGGTCGAGCCGGACGTGACCATTCGTGCGGCAGCCAATACGGACGTGAGCCAGTTGGTGGCGGCACTAGAGGCGGCGACCACGGCGGCAAAACGCTTAACGTTGCGCCAGCGTGGGCAAAGCTTTCAGGTGGTGGTCGGTGACATTTTATTTCTAGAGGCGGCGGATCATCAGGTCATGGTCCACACGGCCGACGACGTTTACGTGACGCGGCAACCCTTGTATGAGCTGGCCGACGCGTTGCCCACTACCTTCCAACGGGCTTCCAAATCCGCCATCCTCAATCGTGACCAGATCCTATCGCTGACCAAGTCCGTCACGGGGAATTTGGTCAAATTTCAGAAATCACACAAACAACTTTACGTGTCGCGGCGCTACTATAAGGCGCTGAAAGAGGCACTAGAACGAGAGGGGTAAGTCTTATGTATCGAAATTGGTTTTGGGGTGTCTTCCTGGTTTTGGCGGCCGGTATTTTAATTACCAGCCAACTGGGCATCTTCACCTACCACATTGGTTTTTGGACGTTGTTGTTGGCGATGTTCTTGGTGGCGGCCTTCGTGGAAAGTCTGATTCACCTGGCCACAGGCGGGATGGTCTTCTCACTGGCCTTTCTGGCGATTATCTTCGCTAAGCCGCTGGGAATCGCTGCTTTGGCACCGTGGACGATTCTGGGGGCCGCGGTCCTGCTGACGGCGGGGCTGTCGCTGATCATTAAGCCGCGGTGGCGCTGGCACCATCACGGCCCACGGGTCATTGTCAACGGCCAGGACTGGCATCAGCATAAGTGGCACGACCACGACTGGGAAGAAGAGGACGTGCAAGACTTAGACGAGTCCGAAATTTTGGTCGACGTCAACATGAGTAGCAGCATTCGCTACCTGCAGTCGCTGGATTTCAAACGCGCTGTGATCAAAGTCAACATGGGCAATGCCAAGGTCTACTTTGACAACGTTACGGTCAATCCGGACGGGGCCGACATCGTGATCGATGATTCCTTCGGTGGAACGGAGCTGTTTATTCCCAAGCATTGGAACGTGCATCACAACATTAACACTGGCTTTGGTGCCATCGAAGAAAAGGGGACCGCTAAGCCCGACCCAACGGCGCCCCGGGTCTCGATTCACGGTAACGTGTCCTTCGGTGGGGTCACGCTGATTTACGTTTAATCCGGAAGAAATTTGCAACGACCCCTTGAATTTATATTCAGCATCAGGTATAGTAATTAGGTGCTCAAAAATACTGATGCTGATAGGCGCCCGTAGTGTAATGGATCGCACGTAAGATTCCGGTTCTTGAAATGGGGGTTCGATTCCCTCCGGGCGCATCAGATGGTCGTAACCGTTCGTGGTTGCGGCTTTTTTCGTCCAAAAAATGCGTTCACCAGGTTCGGGAACGCATGCGTTTAGTGATTAGATTGTGAGCGGGTCCGGCCAGACAGTGATCGTCATCTAGGCTGAACTGGTTGTTATTGAGATAGTATGGCGACCCGTTGTTAAGCAAAACTAAGCCTTGAGCCGATCCCAGCGGTTACGCAGGGGACGGGCAATCAGCGGTGCCACCAGCACATCCAAGATCAGTTCGGGAATCCCGTTGGTCAGCAGCGAAATCATCAAGACGTAGCCCAGCGTTTGATTGCCCTTGGCGCCAAACGCGGTAGCCACGGCTGGCGTCTGGTAGAAGAAAAAGACCAAGCCGAGGACTAACAAGGTGTTGACCAACGCGGCACAACCCGCGGCGACCTGCATGGCCCGGCGCTGGGACCACTGGCGGTGACGACCCCAGGTGTATAGCCCACCAGCTACCAGCCCCATGAGTAAGCGTGGCAGGATGGAAATCAACGGGTTGGTAAAGATCAGCGGGGCGACCGGACTAGACGGCCAGGTGAAGGCCCGAACGAAGGTGATCAGCCCCCAAAAGCCACCAATCACCATGCCATCCTTGGGGCCCAAGGCGGTCCCAGCCACGATGACCGTTAGACCAATTAGGGTCATGCTGAAAGGCCCGAGGGGGATGTAGCCGAGAAACGGAATGATATTTTGCAATAAAATAATCGCCATTAATAATGCGTCAACGACCAGGCGAAAAGTCTTGTGTCGCGTCATTGCGAAAACCTCCAGGAAAAGTTAATGCCGTCATTATAGCATGAATTCCGGGAGAAAAATGCCAAACTACCTTGTATTTTTATTCAAAATCAGTTATAGTAGTCAAGGTGTTGTTCATAACAATTTTTATGCGCCCGTAGTGTAATGGATCGCACGTAAGATTCCGGTTCTTGAAATGGGGGTTCGATTCCCTCCGGGCGCATCAAATAAAAGCAAAAAAGTCGTCGTCCACGGGTTACCGTGTGACGGCGATTTTTTTGCGCCTGGGACAACCCCCGGATTGTTCGCGTCACTTCCCTAGCTGAAACGTGCGCCACACCGGATTGCTCCCCAGTGGCCACGCAATCCGGTGTGGCCAGCGGTCAAAATTTTTGCGTTTCTTCTATTGTAAGGGCTTACATAAATTAACGGTCTGAATTACTTGCTAAAGGGCGAGCATGGGCTTATACTATTAATCGTAAAAGGTTGGCTCTGGTTGGCCTTAAATTTTTTGACCAGGGTGGGCGTTTATCAGCCACCATAGGTCGATTATCGTCCCACTAGGAGGTAAGCAGGATGCATGAAGATTGGCAGTGGGTAGATGCGATTATGCCCCAGATGGTCGGAAAACTGACCAGCCGCTTCCGTGTTCTGCAGGGCGTTGCCCGCCTCCAGCCCGTGGGTCGGCGGACGCTAGCAACAAAGCTGGCGTGTTCCGAGCGCACGGTGCGGACGACCACGGATGCCTTGGCAGACTTGGGCTTTATCCAAATGTCTATCCGGGGGATGCAGATCACGGCCGCTGGTCAACGGGTCCTGCGCGGCCTAACGCCAGTCATGAATGACTTGGCCGGCCGGCAGCAGCAGGAACGTGAACTGGCACAACGCTTGGGCATTGCCCACTGTACGATTGTGCCGGGGGACAGTACCGCAGCAAACGGCTCGCTCGATGGCTTGGCCCAGGCGGCCGGACAGGTCTTGATGGACCAGATGCCTGGTGGTCACAGCACGGTCGCCGTCATGGGCGGCCACACGCTGGCCACGGTGGCGGACGCCTTGACGCCTGCCTTGGCTGCAAACCGGGACCTGTTATTCGTTCCGGCGCGTGGCGGGGTCGGCGAGTCGCCGGCCATTCAGGCCAACACGGTGGCGGCCACCATGGCCGAACACACCAACAGCGCGTTTCGGCAGTTGTACGTGCCGGAGCAGCTGAACAGTGCCACCTACAAATCGTTATTTGCGGAACCAGCGATCCACGAAGTGTTACAACTGATTGCGCAAAGCAACGTGGTCATTCACGGTATCGGTCAGGCCTTTGTCATGGCCGAGCGGCGCCACATGGATCCGCACGTGATTGCCGATTTATCGGCAGCACACGCCGTGGGTGAGGCCTTTGGTTATTTCTACGATGACCAGGGCCACGTCGTCAGCAAGTTCCCCCGTATTGGGTTGGAAATTGGCGACTTAGCCGCTAAACAATTAGTCATCGCCGTTGCTGGCGGTGCCGAGAAGGGGGCTGCGATTGCGGCTTACATGCGTTTAGCGCCAGCACAGACTTGGTTAATTACCGATGAAGGTGCTGCTGACTTTGTTTTAAAAAAGTGATACAATGAACATGTATTGCTTTTTAAAAAAATTATCTTTGTTTGCTTCCTGAAGGAGGAAATCACAGTATGACTGTAAAGATTGGTATTAATGGTTTCGGACGTATCGGCCGTTTGGCTTTCAAGCGGATTCACGAACTCCACTCAAGTGACATCGAAGTTGTTGCCATCAACGATTTGACGACACCTTCAATGTTAGCTTACCTGTTGAAGTATGACTCAACTCATGGCCGTTTCCCTGGCGAAGTTTCCGCTACGGACAAGGGCATCGTGGTTGACGGTAAGGAATACCCTGTTTACGCTGAACCAAAGGCTCAAGACATTCCTTGGGTTAAGAACGACGGTGTTGACTTCGTCCTCGAATGTACCGGTTTCTACACTTCCGAAGAAAAGGCTCACGCCCACATCGATGCTGGTGTTAAGCGGGTATTAGTATCTGCTCCAGCCGGTGCCGTTACGACGGTTGTTCCTGGCGTTAACTTGGATGTCTTAAGCAAGGACGATGTCATCGTTTCTGCTGGTTCTTGCACCACGAACTGCTTGGCACCAATGGCTTACTTCATGAACAAGGAATTCGGTATCAAGGCTGGTACGATGACCACGATTCATGCCTTCACTGCTACCCAACAAATCTTGGATGGCCCTCGCGGCAAGAAGATGCGGAACAACCGTACTGCCAGTGTTAACACGATTCCTCACTCAACTGGTGCCGCTAAGGCTATCGGTTTGGTTATCCCTGACTTAAAGGGTAAGTTACAAGGCCATGCACAACGTGTACCTTTGACTGACGGTTCTTTGACTGAATTAGTCACTGTTCTGGACAAGAAGGTTACTGCTGACGAAATCAACGACGCTATGAAGAAGCACACTGAAGGTAACGAAGCCTTCGGTTACAACGCCGATGAAATCGTTTCTTCAGACATCGTCGATGACGATCACGGTTCTGTCTTTGACCCAACCCAAACTGAAGTTACGACTAACGGTGACACCCAACTTGTCAAGACTGTTGCTTGGTACGACAACGAATGGGGCTTCACTTGCAACATGGTTCGGACGTTATTGCACTTCGCAACTCTCTAATCCGACAGTTGTAACAGCTTTTAAATAGACTCACGAACGCGGCGGAGGGAGGAATTTCTTCGCTGCGTTTTTTGTAAAAATTTGCATAAGTCCTTTGAAATTCAGAGGTAAGTGCTGTATATTGTGAAAGTAATCTTTTAATAGATATTACTCAAGGAGGATTTCAGAATTGGCTAAATTAACAGTTTCTGATTTAGACTTAAAGGGCAAAAAAGTCCTGATGCGGGTCGACTTTAACGTCCCAATCAAAGACGGTGTGATTGGTAACGATAACCGTATCGTTGCGGCATTACCAACGATCAAGTACGTAATCGAACATGGTGGCAAGGCCATCCTCTTATCTCACTTAGGTCGGATCAAGAAGGAAGACGACAAGCCGGGCCTGTCCATGCGTCCAGTCGCAGAACGTCTGTCCAACTTGTTAAACAAGCCAGTTACGTTCGTCCCAACGACGGAAGGCAAGCAGCTTGAAGACGCCATTGACGGTTTGAATGACGGCGATGTTTTGGTTATGGAAAACACCCGTTACGAAGATGTCAAAGACGGCGAATACGTTAAGCGTGAATCCGGTAACGACCCTGAATTGGGCAAGTACTGGGCTTCATTGGGTGACGTCTTCGTTAACGATGCCTTTGGGACGGCTCACCGTTCTCACGCATCTAACGCCGGGATCGCTGCTAACATGGCCCAAACGGCTGCTGGCTTCTTGATGGAAAAAGAAATCAAGTTTATCGGTGGTGCCGTTGACAACCCTGAACACCCATTCGTTGCTATCTTGGGTGGTGCCAAGGTTTCCGACAAGATCGGTGTGATCGACAACCTGTTAGCCAAGGCTGACAAGATCCTTATCGGTGGTGGGATGACTTACACGTTCTACGCTGCTAAGGGCATCAAGATTGGGAACTCCCTGGTTGAAAAAGATAAGATTGACTTAGCTAAGGAAATCTTGGACAAGGCCGGCGACAAGTTAGTCTTGCCAGTGGACTCCGTTGTTGCTGAAAAGTTTGACAACGATGCACCTCACAAGACGGTCGAAGGCGACGTGCCGGATGGCTACATGGCCTTAGATATCGGACCAAAGTCCATTGCCGAATTTGAAGACGTTTTGAAGTCTGCTAAGACGGTTGTTTGGAACGGCCCAATGGGTGTCTTTGAAATGAGCAACTACGCCGAAGGAACCTTGGAAATCGGTAAGTTCTTAGGGACTTTGACCGAAGCCAAGACGATTGTCGGTGGTGGTGACTCAACTGCCGCTGTGCAACAATTAGGTGTGGCTGACAAGTTGTCCCACATTTCTACTGGTGGTGGCGCTTCTCTGGAATACCTCGAAGGGAAGACCTTACCAGGAATTGCCGCAATTTCTGATAAGTAAATTTGTAAAGGGCTGTGGTGGTTGTCATCACAGCTTTTTATGGTCAAGTTTATCGATCGGTAAGGGTTTTCGCTGGCTTATCTAGCGGGAATTCGGTAAGATGATGAACGTAGTCAATTTATTTTTAGAAAGGGTGGATTAGGTTGCGGATACCACTCATTGCTGGGAACTGGAAAATGAACAAAACGGTAACGGAAGCGCGCAGTTTCGTGGAAGCTGTGCAGGGGAAATTACCGGCTGCGGACGTCGTGGAAACGGCGATTGCCGCACCAGCGTTATTTTTACAGACCATGTTAGATGCCAACCGGGAAAATATTCTGCGGATTGGTGCTGAGGCTTGTTACTACGAAGACGAGGGTGCCTATACGGGAGAAACCAGCCCCAAGGCCCTACACGCGATGGGGATCCCTTACACCATCGTGGGCCACTCCGAACGGCGCCGTTACTTCAACGAGACCGACGATGTCATTAACCGGAAAGTCCAAGCGGCTTTTCGCAATGGCATGACGCCCATCGTTTGTTGTGACGAAACCATGGGGCGGCGCGAGTCTGGTGAGAAGATTCACTGGGTCGTCAACCAAGTTACAGCGGCCCTCAAGGGTGTCAGTTCTGCTGACGCTGCCAAGGTCGTCATTGCTTATGAACCAAGCTGGGCGATTGGCAGTGGGACCTCTGCTTCGACGGACCAAGCCGAAGAAGGGTGTTACCTGATCCGCCAGACGTTGGCTGACATCTATTCGGATGAATTAGCTAACGGCGTGCGAATTTTGTATGGTGGCAGCGTGAAACCTGACAACATTGTCGGCCTGATGGCCAAGGATAATGTTGACGGCGTCCTCGCTGGCGGGTCCAGTTTAGATGAAAACTCTTTCATTAAGCTGGCGAACTATCAAAATTTGTAATTCGGGCAAAATATAATTGAAAGTTCAATGGTAAACTTATAGAATGAAACATGGGATTGTTGTTTGTTCCCGTGAAGCCAAACACTCATAAGGAGAGAATACAAAAAATGTCTATTATTTCTGATATTTACGCACGCGAAGTCTTAGATTCTCGTGGTAACCCAACTGTCGAAGTTGAACTTTACACTGAAGCCGGGGCAATGGGCCGGGGAATCGTTCCTTCTGGTGCCTCAACCGGTGAACACGAAGCCGTTGAACTTCGTGATGGCGACAAGAGTCGTTTCATGGGTAAGGGTGTTACTAAGGCTGTTGACAACGTAAACAACATCATCGCCAAGGAAATCGTTGGCTACGATGTTACCGACCAACGTGCCATTGACCAAGCCATGATCGACTTGGACGGTACGCCAAACAAGGGTAAGTTAGGTGCTAACGCCATCTTGGGTGTTTCCTTAGCTGCTGCCCGGGCCGCTGCTGACGAATTGGGCCAACCTTTGTACAACTACTTAGGCGGGTTCAATGGTCACGTCCTTCCTACGCCAATGATGAACGTCATCAACGGTGGGAAGCACGCCAACAACAAGGTTGATTTCCAAGAATTCATGATCATGCCTGTTGGTGCCAAGACCGTCAAGGAAGCTATCCGGATGGGTTCAGAAACGTTCCACAACTTGAAGAACTTGTTGAACGAAAAGGGCTACTCCACTGCCGTTGGTGATGAAGGTGGGTTTGCACCTGACCTGAAGAACAACGAAGAACCATTCGAAATCTTAGTTGAAGCCATCAAGAACGCCGGCTACGTACCTGGTAAGGACGTTGCTATCGCCTTTGACTGTGCCTCATCAGAATTCTACAACGCTGACACCAAGAAATACGAACTTAAGGGTGACGGCAAGGAATACACTGCTGAAGAATTTGTTAGCTTGCTGGAAAGCATCGTTGACAAGTACCCAGTTGTTTCCATCGAAGATCCTCTGGATGAAAACGAATGGGAAGACTGGCAAATGGCTACTGAACGCTTGGGCAAGAAGGTTCAAATCGTTGGTGACGACTTGTTCGTTACGAACACGGACTACTTGGCTAAGGGGATCAAGATGGGCGTTGCCAACTCTATCTTAATCAAGTTGAACCAAATCGGGACTTTGACTGAAACTGTTGAAGCCGTTGAAATGGCTAAGCAAGCTGGTTACACGGCCGTTATCTCTCACCGTTCTGGTGAAACTGAAGACACGACGATCGCTGACTTGGTTGTGGCCTTAAACGCTGGCCAAATCAAGACTGGTTCAATGAGCCGTGGCGAACGGATCGCTAAGTACAACCAATTAATGCGGATCGAAGACCAATTAGGTAAGACTTCCGAATACAAGGGGATTCACTCCTTCTACAACTTGAACGAAGACGCACGTTTGGCCATCGTTAACAAGTAATTAAATGTGAATACTGAGAAGCAGGTCCAGTGATGGGCTTGCTTCTTTTTTTCGGAAAAATAAAATTTTCGGCCATTTTCTACGGAGTTGATTGAAAACGAGGGGGAATGGACCATGAAAATTTTGAAGCACATGCGCATAGTTGTATTGGTGATGACGGGCGTTTCTTTGGGGATGGGGTCGGTTTCGGCTTTGGCCTCTGGAGATGATATCCCGCAACCATCCACTAATGTTAGCGTACAACACGTCATTCGTGGAATTGATGAAGATGGATCATATAGAGAGACTAACTGGTTTAGAAGACAACAATCAGTTAGACCAGGGGATCCGATTTTGGCATTAACTGAACTTTCTGCGTTTAAATTCAATGGACAAAATTATCCGGCTAAGAAACCAGTGGGAGTGAAAGTAAGTTATGACGGAAGAAGTGTATTGGCAACTATTGATTTACATTTTGTAAATTTAGAGGGCGTTTTAGTTAGTACAAGACAAGCAGGTGGAAAATTGACTTTGGGTGGTGTTGCTGACCTAACACCTCCAAAAGGATACGAATTAGTTGACTCCAAACAACAGAATCAGATTGTGTTAATGCCTAAGGAACGTCGCCAAATCGTAGTCAAACCTGTGCCTGAGGTAAATTCAAGTGTGCAGAAGCCGAGTCATCCTGCACTACCATCGAAGCCAGACTTGCCTCAACCACAACCGGGTAAGCCAACTCCTGCACCAAGTACCAAGCCACAACCAGCGCCTGGCGGCGACCGACCACAGCCGACAGATCCAACACCAGCAGTTCCTAATCCACAACCAGCGCCGAATCCACCAAAGCCACAACCAAGCAAGCCGGCGCTACCAACTGCACCAACACATCAGCCACAACCAAGCAAGCCGCCATTGCCAACTGCACCAACACCTCAACCGGCAACGCCAACGCTACCCACTCAACCGGTCATTTCACACCCGGCACCGTCAGCGAGTCCAAGCAACCCAACGCACCAGTCGCTGACCACCAACCTGCCAGCCGTTACCAAACCACGGCCATGGGCACATCATTCGGCGGTAGACTTGTGGGAGGCGGCGCCGGATACCGCAGCCGACACGGCCACTACACCGTCTCAGGCGACCGCTCACCCGCATACCAGCCCAGCGACTGACTATCATCACCAGGCGGCCCATGCGGCTAATCAGCCCTCAGCGGCATCGGCTCCGACCAAGTCGCCAGCAAAGGCGTCGTCAGCTGCTAAGCGTCTGCCCCAAACCAACGATCGTTCCAACTGGCCGGCCGTTGTTATCGGCAGTCTGCTCCTCAGTTTTACCGGAATTTGGCGTAACCGGCGAATTCATCAGTAGGTCTGTGCCAAACTGTGCTACACTGGTATTTAGACTTTAAAAACTGTGGAGGAATCGCCTAATGAAACGAAAGCAACGGACCCAACATGATTTTACCCGACTCAGCGCCATCTTCTTTGGAAGTATCGTGGGGTTATTGGCCGGGGCCGTCGTGAGCACGTTTCGGTTAGCTATCGAACATTTACTCAAATTGATGCAAAGCCTATACGGCTGGTTTGGCCAAAATCCACTGTGGCTGATTCCCTGGGCCTTGTTGCTGGTGGCCATCGCGGTCTTAATTGGGCATTGGACCAAGCAAACACCGATGATCAAGGGCTCGGGGATTCCCCAAGTCGAAGGCCAGCTGGCTGGTGAACTGGATTACGCCTGGTGGCCAGTCCTGTGGAAGAAGTTTGTCAGTGGTATCCTGGGCATTGGCGCCGGGCTGTTCTTAGGCCGGGAAGGACCGTCGATTCAATTGGGCGGGACTGTCGCTCAAGGGGTCGCTGAAGGCTTCCGGTTCAAGGGAAGCCAACGCCGCTTACTGATTGCCGGTGGGGCGGCTGCCGGGCTGTCAGCGGCCTTCAACGCGCCCATCGCTTCGACCCTTTTCATCCTAGAAGAGGTTTATCATAATTTCTCGACGTTGGTTTGGCTGACGTCATTGACCAGCGCTGTGGTGGCTAATTTCGTCTCTAACGAAGTCTTTGGCCTGACCCCAGTGCTGCACATTACTTATCAAAGCGCGCTGCCATTGCACTACTATGGGTTGTTATTGCTGCTAGGTATCGGACTAGGTTTACTGGGGTACGTCTATCAATGGGCGACCTTGAACGGGGCCAGCTGGTACGCTAAAATTACTTGGTTGCCAAAACACCTGGACGGCATCATCCCATTTCTGTTGGTCATCCCGATTGGCCTGTTGTGGCCCGTCGCCTTGGGCGGTGGGAACGGCATGATCGTGCTGTTTGCCAAGCATACACCGCTGCTGTTGCCGTTGATTGGCTACTTTATCTTACGGTTCTGCTTTTCGACCATCAGCTATAGCTCCGGGCTTCCCGGGGGCATCTTCTTGCCGATCCTGGCGTTGGGAGCCTTACTGGGCGCCATTGGGGCACGACTCTTCGTGGCCGTGGGCTGGTTGCCACAAATTTACGTGGCGAACCTGATCATCTACGCCATGGCCGGCTACTTTGCGGGGATTTCCAAGGCGCCATTTACCGCGATCCTGTTGATTACGGAAATGGTCGGGACCTTGCATCACCTGATGCCGCTGGCTGTCGTTGCCATCGTAGCCTACATCACGGTCGACGTGCTGGGCGGTGCGCCAATCTATGAAGCCATGCTGGAACAGATGGTCAAGCCCGCCCAAGCCAAGGACGTGGGGCCGACCGACCGAATCGAATTTGCGGTCAACGAGGGCACCGACCTGGTCGGCAAGCAGGTGCGCGACATTGTGTGGCCAACCGGGTCATTACTGGTGAGCGTTCGCCGCGGTGAGCGCGCCGTGATTCCTCATGGCGACACCATCTTGCGTGCCGGCGACATGTTGGTGATTTTTACCTACCAAAATAATCGTGCTTACGTCCGCCAACAGCTTACCCACTTAAACGATTCTTCGGGGCAATTGCCCGATTAGGTGAGCGGGGGGCTGGTAAAAAGTGGCCGACTATGATAAATTGGTAAGGTATAGTTAGACCTATTAGACCTATTCGATAGGTAGGAGGCAAATTCGTGTATAACTTTTTAATGACCTGTATCTTAATTGTCGCTGTGTTGATCATCATCGCAGTCATGATGCAACCAGCCAAAACGAACGACGCATTATCCGCTTTATCTGGTGGTGCGGATGATTTATTTGCTAAGGCCAAGCCCCGTGGGTTTGAAGCTTTCATGCAAAAGGTCACAGTTGTTTTAGGCGCCCTGTTCTTTGGGCTGGCAATGGCTTTAGTTTATCTATCTTCACACTAGAGTAAAATGTAGGCCCTCCTGTTTTTCGGTACAGGGGGCTTTTTTACAGAATAATGTTAATATTGCGGAAAGTGGTGGTTTTACATGATTCGAAAACCAGCCCCGCTCTTCTTTGAAGAGGGGCCTAACGCAGTGATCTTACTGCACGCTTATTCCGGAAGTTCCAATGACATGCGCATCCTGGCGCGGCGCTTACAGAGCGAAAATTACACCGTGCTGGCGCCCATCTTTACCGGCCACGCGACCGGGGACCCCGCCGACATTTTGCGGTTAGGGTCGCCCAAGCAGTGGTGGCAGGATACGCAAGCCGCCATTGCCAAGTTGCGGCAAAGTGGCTATCAGCGGATCGCCATCTTTGGTTTGTCGCTCGGCGGGCTCTTTGCGACCCGGGCCCTGCAGGAATACCCAGAGTTGTTGGGTGGTGGGACGATTGCCTCCCCCGTCATCTTCCGGGGACAGACCAACGTACCGGCGTCGTTCATTCAAATGGCGCAGGCAACTTACCGGGAGCAAAACATTACTGGCGCTGACCAAGCGCAACGGGTGGCCTGGTTAAAGGACCACTTGGATGCCCAACTGACGGCGATCCAAGCGTTTACGGACACGACAGCGACCCATTTAGACCGGATCAAGCAACGCGTCTTCATTGCCCAAGGGGACCAAGATCGCATGATCGACCCCCGTTCGGGTCAGTGGTTAGCGGACGCCTATCCGGCCAATCAAACAGATTTTCATGAGTACGCCGGTGCCGGGCACGTCTTGACGGTCAATTCGGCGCACCACGACTTAGAAACGGACATTTTAGCTTATCTCCAAACAATCTTTTAAATAACGAGGAATCGATAGTGCAAGATAATACATTGAAAACAGACTTAACAGCTTTCTTCCGGGCGCATTCGGAACAAAGCTACACAGTAGAAGACATTTCTGACGCACTCCATTACCACGGTTCAGCGGCTTTCAAGCTGATCGTGCAGGAGTTAGCGCAGTTGGAACGTGACGGGCTGGTCCAAGTGACCGACCACGGGCATTTCCAATTGGACCCTAGCCAACGGGTCTTGACCGGGATTTTCCACGGCAATGACAAGGGCTTTGGTTTCGTGGCATATGACGAAAACAAGATCGAACCGGACGCTTATATTGCACCCGACAACACGTTGCGGGCATTGAATGGCGATACCGTTAAGATTGAAATCATTCGGGCGGGTGATCCGCGCAGTGGCAAGGGGCCTGAAGGTAAGGTCACCGAAATTGTGGAACACCACTACGAACAAGTCGTCGGTGAATTTTTCAAGACTGATGATGACAACGGCTACCTAGGCCAAGTACGCTTGACTGACAAGAAGGTCATGAAGTACAAGTTCTACGTGACTGCCGTTGGGTTGAACCCCACACCGGGTGAAGTGGTGACCGCAGAAATCACCGAATACCCGAGCGCTGAACATCCCGACGCCATGGTGGGGATCGCCAAGCAGGTCATCGGGAGTGTGGATGACCCCGGAATCGATATTTTACAAATCGTGTACCAACACAACATCCCATCCGAATTCCCTGAAGAGGTCATGCAGGCCGCCGATGAGATTCCGGATCACGTCTTGCCAGAAGAAATGGCCGGTCGTGAAGACATCACTGACCAAGACCTGGTCACCATTGATGGCGAGTCATCTAAAGACTTGGATGACGCCGTTACGGTGTGGAAATTACCGAATGGCAACTACCACTTAGGGGTCCACATTGCCGACGTTTCCCACTACGTCAAGGAAGATTCCATCCTGGACAAGGAGGCCTACAAACGGGGGACCAGTGTCTACTTGACCGACCGGGTGATTCCCATGTTGCCACGGCGTCTGTCCAACGGCATTTGTTCCTTAAACGAGGGCGAATTGCGGTTGTGCATGAGCTGTGACATGGAAATCGATGAATCCGGGAACGTGGTCAAGCACCGGATCCACCCATCTGTCATGCGTTCCAAGGCGCGGATGACCTATACTGCCGTTAACCAAATCTTGGAAGCCCACGACCCCGTTACGATGGACCGTTACAAGTCCCTCGTACCAATGTTTGAAGCCATGGGCGAGTTGCACAAGATCTTGGTCAAGCACCGGAAGCGGCGTGGGGCCATTGATTTTGACGACCGCGAAGCCGAAATCATCGTCGACGACAAGGGTCACGCCATTGACGTGAAATTGCGGACGCGTGGTGTGGCAGAACGGATGATTGAATCCTTCATGTTGGCGGCCAACGAAACCGTAGCGGAACACTACTTCCGCGCCAAGGTCCCATTCTTATACCGGGTCCACGAAACGCCAGATGGCGACCGGGTTCGCAGCTTCTTCGAATTCTTAACGGCCTTCGGGATCAACGTTAAGGGCGATCCGAATCATTTGCGGCCAAAGATGTTACAAGGCATCTTAAAGCAAGTTGCTGGTAAGCCGGAAGAAGCCATGGTTTCCGTGATGATGTTGCGGAGCCTCAAGCAGGCGCGTTACGCTGATCAATCCTTAGGTCACTTTGGGTTGGGTGCGGAATTCTACACCCACTTTACGTCACCAATTCGGCGGTACCCAGATACCATGGTGCACCGGATGATCCATTACTACGAAGACCACGGTACCGGCCAGGCTAGCAAAGAAAAATTTGCGCCGATCCTGGAAGAAATCGGGGTCCACACGTCTGAAATGGAACGGCGCTCGATCGACGCTGAACGGGATACCAACGACATGAAGATGGCTGAATACATGGCTGACCACGTCGGCGAAGAATTTGACGCCGTCGTTAGTTCCGTCATGAAGTTCGGGATGTTTGTCGAATTGCCAAACACCATCGAAGGGTTGATTCACATCAGCCGAATGAAGGACGATTACTACGAATACGTCGAAAAGTACCTGGCCTTAGTCGGGCGCAATACGCGGCGGACGTACCGGATCGGTCAAGAGATTCGGGTCAAGGTCGTTCACGTCGACAAGGAACAAAGTGAAATCGACTTTGATTTATTGAATCCAGAAAGTGCCCCAACCAGTGACTTATTGCCACACCGCGAACACCGGTCACGTGGCGGTAATTTCCACGGGCGGAACAACAATAACCATGGGAACAACAACCATGGTGGGGGTAACCGGAACGGTGGCAACCACCGCAACGGGAATCAACGATCAACGAATTCACGCGGCAACAACCAGCACCGCGGCAACAACCACGGTGGCGGCCAACACCGCAACAATTCACAAGGTGATCGGCACTAAGCGAGGTGACTGAACTTGGCGAAGAAAAAGACCAAGAAAACACCAGATAACGTTTTAGCTCAAAACCGCAAGGCGCGACACGACTATGCGGTCACGGATACGATCGAGGCGGGGATCGTCTTGACCGGGACCGAGATCAAGTCACTGCGCGCCCGGCGCGTTAATCTGCAAGACGGCTTCGCCCAAGTGCGCAACAACGAGGCCTGGTTGATGAACGTGCACATCAGTGAGTATGTGCAGGGCAATCGGTTCAATCACGATCCGTTGCGTAACCGGAAGCTATTGTTGCACAAGAAGGAAATCCGGCGTTTGGGACAAGCTACGATGGACAAAGGGGTCACCCTGATTCCGTTGCGGATGTACCTGAAGCACGGGTTTGCCAAAGTGTTGATTGGCGTCGCCCACGGGAAACGAGAATACGACAAGCGTGAGACCATTAAACGACGGGAACAAGACCGTCAAATTGCGCGGGTCATGAAGCGTTACTAGTCAAAAACGGAGGGGATAGTTGAACTTGGTTAGTTCGGCTACCCTCTTTTTACATAAAAATAGGAATTGGTATTTTGGGAGGTTAATTAGGATGACAACAACACCAAAGATTCAAGTAACGGACCTGCACAAGGCGTTTGGTGACAACGAGGTTTTGAAGGGCATTGATCTCAGCGTGCAATCCCAAGAAGTGCTGTGTTTGATTGGACCATCGGGTTCCGGGAAGAGTACCTTTTTACGCTGCTTGAACGGGCTGGAAAAGGTCACGAGTGGCACGGTCCTGGTGGAAGGCCAACGGGTTGGTGACCCCAAGGTCGATTTGAACCAGATTCGGGAGAACATTGGCATGGTCTTTCAACATTTCAATCTGTTTCCCCACTTATCGGTCTTGCAAAACGTCACGCTGGGTCCCGTGCAACTGAAGGGCTTGAGCAAGGCGGACGCGAAAGTGCGGGCCGAGAAGTTGCTGGCGCAGGTGGGGTTGGCGGACAAAGCCGACGCAATGCCGCATTCCTTATCCGGTGGGCAACAGCAACGGGTCGCCATTGCCCGAGCGCTGGCCATGGAGCCCGAGATCATGTTGTTTGACGAACCCACGTCGGCACTGGACCCCGAAATGGTCGGGGATGTCTTGCAGGTCATGCAGGATTTGGCCGAAGGCGGGATGACGATGGTGGTCGTGACCCACGAAATGGGCTTCGCCAAGAACGTGGCTGACCGGGTCGCCTTCATGGATGATGGCATCATCCAAGAGGCGGGGACCCCCAGTGAGGTGTTCGACCACCCGCAGAATCCGCGGACACGGGAATTCTTGAATAAGGTGTTGAACGTGTAAAAAGGCCGACAGCGGTGGTATGAGTGACTGCTGCAGTTAAGTGAATCTGTGGTAGGAACACGTCTGAGACAATCGTCTCGGATGTGTTTTTTTAGTTAACCGAAAAAACCGTGAATCCACTGGTGACGGGAGTCTTGGCCGCTGGTTAGCCTCAATATTATCACTTGATAAAAATTGCGAGTAAAAGTAGTTGGAAATGTTAATGAATCGTGCTATTATATGACAGGTGAATATGGTAACTAGTATACAGATTAACTTTCATCAACCGAGACAACTGACATTTGTTAAGGACGATAAGGAAATTGACACTAGCACCAGCAGAATAGAAGACGGTTGTTAGACATTGACTAGGCGGCAACCGCTGCGCACATCCACTTTTTTTAAAGCGCTTACTGTCACGGTGAGACGCTGCAAGGTAAATCGCTACACGTTGAGGGGGGCTAACCATGAAATGGCAAGCAGCAACACTACTTTTAGGATTAACGATTGGCATGGGTCAACCGGTCAGTCAAGTGATCACGCCGCACCAACCGGCCGTCATCACTGCTAAGGCCGCAGCGACCGATGAGATTCAGTATCAAGGCGACTATGGCACTGTTCACTGGTATTTGACGACGGCGGGGGACTTGCATTTAGGGGCAGGGACTTTGCCGGATACAGCAATGAATATGGATAATATTGGGCAGTTCAACACCCAAATTGCGTTGAAGCAAGGAATAAGCGACCCTACTGAGACGGAGACCATGGCAGTTGGAAAGTTAGTCAAGCGGGTTATTCTTGATGGAACGGTTAAAACTGCGGCTAATGCTGGGGCCCTTTTCAGTGAAATGCCGAATGTCCAAGAATTTGTAAACTTGAATCAGTTGGATACTTCTGCGGCGACGGATATGCACAGTATGTTTTATCAGGATAGTGCAGTGACCAGCCTGGATGTCTCTAACTTTGATACGAGTCAGGTGACGCAAATGTTTGGGATGTTTGGTGGAGCGTCATCATTGGTAGATCTGGACGTGTCTAATTTTAATACAGATAATGTTGATAGTGCTTCCACAATGTTTTCGGGAACAACAAATTTAACTGAAATTGACTTTAAAAATGGGACGTTCAATAATGTGAACAATGTGGGGTTCATGTTCGCAAATTCAGGTGTTGTGAAACTTAATTTAGAAAAATTTGCACCACCAGCTGGCTTTGCCGGATACGCGATGTTTAATTTTGCAGATACGAATCACATTCAACAACTTACGCTAGGCCCGGATGGCCGCTGGGTGTCTAATCCGCATTTAAACAACGCTCCGGAAACACCAGGTGAATTTACCGGCTTATGGCAAGCGGTCGGGTCGGGAACTCTCCAGAATCCGTTAGGCCAAGTGTTTGAGACGGGTAAAGCCATTACTGATTTGTACAATGGCAAAGACAATCCTACCGAGGTTGAGACCTATGTCTGGCAACCCGTCAATCGGGTCGTCGAACCCACGACGCCACCAATTACACCGCCAACCGTCAGTCAAGCCCAGCCGGTGACGGTCCGTTATCTGGACGGTCAGGGGCAACAACTAGCCGATGACCAGGTCTTAACCGGTAACGTGGGTGAGACCTATCAAGCCAACCAGTTGACCTTTGCGGGTTACCGGCTGAGCCGGACGGAAGGCGCGGCCACCGGGACGTTTACCGATTGGGCGCAAACAATCACCTTCCATTACCAACGCGACTTATCGTCCGGTGGTAGCGCGGCGGGCGTTGCGCCAGTGGCCAGCGTGGTCTATGCCACCAAGAAGATTGGGCTGTATTCCGGGAAGAACTTTAGTAAGAAGACCGTTAAGCATTGGTACAGCAAACAAAAGCGGACTAAGCGGCCAATGTTTGTGGTGACCGGTATCGCCGAATCCAAGCAGGGCAATCTGCGCTACAAGGTCCGTGATGTGAACCACCACTCAAAGACGGCTGGGAAGACCGGGTACATCACGGCCAAGACCAGCTATGTCGCACCGGTTTACTACGTGAAGAAGCAAGCCAAGATCAAGGTACTGGCATCCGGGCTCAACGGCTACCGGCAAAAGTCACTGAAGACTAAGGTCAAGCATTACCGTAAGGGCCAAGTGCTCAAGGTCAAGAAGATCGTGTCTCACAACAAGACCACCCGCTTCCAGTTGACCAACGGCCAGTACGTTTCCGCCAATAAGAAATTGGTGATTGTGCCGTAAAAAATGTCATTTAAAAATAACCATCCAGCTAGACGTTAGGTCTGGTTGGATGGTTATTTGTTTGCGAGATTTTTGAATGATAGATGCGATAGTGGTTGAAGACACCGACAATCAGGAGATCGAATCGTGCCGTCGGTCAGCATTTTCGGCAGATGACCGATGACGTTATACTGGTTGTCGCGGATATTCACTACCGTAGCCGAGAGTTCGCTAGCTATGAGTTCAGCCGTGGGAGTTTCCTTAGCGGCAACGCCGGTTAGGAAACTGGCGTCTTTGAGACGCGTTCTTCGGCTCAAAGCGAGGCGCCGAGACCGCTCTTTGGCTCGGCCCGTCCGCCCACAGCGTACCGACTCATAGCTAGCGAACGGTAAGGCGGCCAGCGCCAGTCGTGTTGCGTTACCGCCGCCGGTCGTCGTTGGTGTGGAACTGGGCGATGTTACCGGCCGCGGGGGCCCAGGCGTGGTTGCGCAACGGGTTGAAGGCCTTGGACTGATGTTTGGCCCAACGGTCGAGAATTGCGGCTAGGCAAATCACCAACGCCTCGTGGTCCTGCTGGTCGATGGCCAAAGCGATGGTGCCGCCACCGGACTGGCTGACCTGGTCGATGGTCGCAATTAAGTCACGTCCATGATAAATTTTAAAATGACCGCTGTTTAAGTTGCCCATGATGATCCAATTTAACCCACGGACGAATAAGACCTCGCGAATCACGCCGAAGGTCTTGGCGACGCGGCCGACCGTTTGCCGGTGGTAAATCAGCCGAAAGCGGGGGAGTAACCCCAAGGATTCCTGCTTGACCTCGGCCTCGAGGGCCCCGGCAATCGTGTAGACGGATAAAACGTCGGCGCGCAGTCCCCATTTGCCGACTAACAGATAGCGAGATTGATTGTCCGTATCGCGGATCACGGTCGTGGCCTTGGCCGATAGCGCGGCCTGATTGAGATACAGTGTACGCATGGGGACCCTCCTTTTCGTGGCTAACCAGCATTTCGTTAGTTCCATTCTAACATGTTTCACAAGAAGTCGTTCGATAATATCATTTAGCCAAGCATTATGATAGAATAAAAGGCGAGGTGTTGGGAATGAAACCGTTTATTCATAATGACTGGTGGCCGGTGCTCGAGCCCGAGTTTGCGCAAGATTACTATCAAGAGCTGCGTAAATTTCTGGTCGAAGAGTATCAGCACTACCGTATCTACCCGGACATGTATCACATTTTTACCGCGTTCGAGTGGACGCCATTTAGTCAGGTCAAGGTGGTTATCTTGGGGCAAGACCCGTACCACAATCCTGGTCAGGCGCACGGCTGTAGCTTTTCGGTTCTACCGGGAACGCCGATTCCGCCGTCATTACAGAACATTTATAAGGAACTAGAGAGTGACCTGGGCATCAAGCCCGTCCACCACGGTTATTTAGAAAGCTGGGCCAAGCAGGGCGTCTTACTGTTGAACTCCGTGTTGACCGTGCGGGACGGCAAGGCCTTTTCCCACCGTGGAAAGGGCTGGGAACGCCTGACTGATGTGGCCATTGCCAAATTATCGGCGCGGCCAGAACCGGTGGTGTTTATCCTGTGGGGTAGCGCCGCGCGGTCCAAGATCAGTCTGATCGATACGCAAACCAATATCGTGTTACAGGCGCCCCATCCAAGTCCGTTATCCGCCTACCGCGGCTTCTTTGGGTCCAAACCATTTTCCAAAACCAACATCGCACTGACATCATTAGGTGAAACGCCCATCGACTGGCAGCTCCCAGAGCACGTCACCGTCGACGAAGGGCCGCACTCAGCATCTAACCAAGCATAAGTTGCAAGAGAATTGATTCGTGGGATATTTTATGGAGGTCATTATCTATGGAACTTTTTGATAGTCTTAAGCAAAAAATCAATGGACAACACAAAACCATCGTTTTCCCTGAAGGAGAAGATGCTCGGGTCTTAGGCGCCGCTAGTCGGTTAGCCGCTGACGGCTTGATCAAATCCGTGGTGCTCGGTAAGCAAAGCGACATCGAAGCCACTGCCAAGGATAACAACATTGACCTGAGCCCAGTGACCTTACTGGACCCTGAAGCCATTCCAGCTGACCAACACAAGGCGATGTTAGATGCCCTGGTTGCACGGCGGAAGGGGAAGAATACCCCAGAACAAGCTGCTGAAATGTTAAAGGACCCGAACTACATCGGGACCATGATGGTCTACATGGACCAAGCAGACGGCATGGTTTCTGGTGCCGTTCACGCCACCGGTGACACGGTTCGGCCAGCCCTGCAAATTATTAAGACCAAGGAAGGCGTTCACCGGATCAGTGGGGCCTTCATCATGCAAAAGGGTGACCAACGCTTCGTCTTCGCCGACTGCGCCATCAACATCGAATTGGACGCGGCTGGCATGGCCGAAGTTGCCGTTGAAAGTGCCCACACGGCCAAAGTCTTTGACATTGACCCGAAGGTTGCTTTGTTGAGCTTCTCAACGAAGGGCTCTGCCAAGGGTGACATGGTCACCAAGGTCCAAGAAGCCACGAAGATTGCGCACGAAACGGCGCCTGACTTGCCATTAGATGGTGAATTACAATTCGATGCTGCCTTCGTCCCAAGTGTTGGGGCCCAAAAGGCACCGGATTCCAAGGTTGCCGGTCACGCCAACGTCTTTGTCTTCCCAGAATTACAATCCGGGAACATTGGCTACAAGATTGCCCAACGCTTTGGTGGCTTTGAAGCCATCGGCCCAATCCTGCAAGGCCTGAACAAGCCCGTTTCTGACTTGTCTCGTGGCTGCAACGAAGAGGACGTTTACAAGGTTGCTATCATTACCGCAGCCCAATCACTCTAACGATCATTTCTTGGACACAAATGATTTGTTAAATTAAAAGATACCCGGATTGCTATTTATCAGCAGTCCGGGTATTATTTAGTCTGTTGAGAAAAGTTTGAAAGTCTAATTAAAGGGGAAAGCAAGTATGTTTGAAACGACCGTAACGAGTCCGGAACAAACCAAGGCGTTGGGCCAAGCATTGGCCCCCGCTCTGCAACCACGAGATGTCATCTTACTCGATGGGGACCTGGGGGCCGGCAAGACGACCTTTACCAAGGGGCTGGCCCTGGGCCTAGGCATTAAGCGCAACGTGAAGAGCCCGACCTTTACGATTATTCGGGAGTACCAGAGTGGCCGCATCCCCCTGTATCACATGGACGTGTACCGCCTGGAAGACGGGAGCGGCGATGAGTTGGGGCTGGATGAGTACTTCAACGGGGATGGCGTGAACGTGATCGAATGGTCACAGTTTATTGCCGATGAATTGCCCGCCCAGTACCTGCGAATCATCTTTAAACGTGACGACGCCGCCGGGGAGAATCAACGCAAATTGACGTTTGAACCAGTCGGCGCCCGTTTTGAAAAAATCGTACAGCAGTTGGAGGATAGCCAAAAATGAGTGAGGAAGTCGCGATTCGCCTACCAAATTCGGCCGACGCCAAGCCGCTACTAGCGCTGCTCGATCGGCTGCAACAAGAAAGCGATACGTTTACCCTGGCCGACGCCGATGACCCCATCACGCCGGCACAAGAGGCCGACCAATTGAGTCAAATCACCCAAAGTCCGCGGCATTTATTGCTGGTGGCCAGTTTGGGAAAACAGCTACTGGGCGTGTGCTCCATTACGCCCACGCCGCAGGGCAATGTCGGTGAACTGGGCATTGCCGTGGAGAAGGCCTATTGGCACATGGGCATCGGCACGGCCTTGGTCGACGAGGCGCTGTACTGGGCCAAAACCGCCAGTGCGCTTCAGGCGGTCGGTCTCATCGTGCAGACCCGCAACGTGGCGGCGATGAAACTGTACCAAAAGCTCGGCTTTACCCGGACCGCCACGCCGCCGAAGCTGGTCACCGATGATGACGGTGAACAGGTCACGGCGGTGGAAATGGTCTACCACATTGCAGCACAACACTAGCTCGGTGATGACCGGGCTTTTTTTACGGCCATGAAAGCGGTATCCTGGACCTAAAGCACTTTTGCTTTTGAGGAGGATCCGTATGTATCAAGCAAATGAACAGCGTTATCAAAAAATGTTTTATAATCGCGTGGGGGACAGTGGGTTAAAGCTGTCGGCTATTGGTCTGGGACTGTGGAACAACTTTGGCAGCGTCGACGCCTACGCCACCCAAAAGGCCATCGTCCACCAGGCGTTTGATTTAGGAATCACTTATTTTGACCTGGCGAACAATTATGGACCGGAACCGGGCAGTGCCGAAACCAATTTTGGCAAAATGTTGGCGACGGACCTGAAGCCTTACCGGGATGAATTGGTCATCGCCAGCAAGGCTGGTTACGTGATGTGGCCGGGGCCATACGGCAATTGGGGGTCGCGCAAGAGCATCATTGCCAGCGCTGACCAGAGCTTACGGCGAACCGGGCTGGACTATTTTGACATTTTCTACAGTCATCGGGCCGACCCGCAGACCAACCCTGAGGAGACGGCCCTGGCGCTCGACCAGCTGGTGCGCTCCGGCAAGGCGTTGTACGTGGGATTGTCCAACTACAGTGGTGCACAGATCAAGGTGATGGCGGGCATTTTCCGGGACTTACATACACCATTTATCATCGACCAGCCGCGCTACAACCTCTTGAATCGACAGATCGAAACGGACGTTTTGCCCGAACTGACGGCGGAAAAGAAGGCGGCCGTTAGTTTCAGTTCGCTGTGCCAAGGCTTATTGACCAACAAATACCTGCATGGGATTCCTGCCGATTCACGGGCCATGAAGGCGACCATTCCGTTCCTGCATCCCGCGCAAGTCGAACAGACGCTGGGGACCATCAAGCGGCTCAACGATGTGGCGGCCAACCGGAACCAAAGCCTGGCGCAAATGGCGTTGGCGTGGAACCTCCGTCAGCCAGCCATCGCCAGCGTCTTGATTGGTGCCAGCCGGCCGGAACAGGTCGTGGCCAACGTGGCGGCGTTGGCGCATCTAGACTTCAGCGCGGCCGAGCTGCAGACCATCGACGACATTTTAGCCGCCCAAGCCCCCATCGACTGGTCGGCTAAGGACTAACGCTTTTGCTGTCCGCCTTACTGTCCGCCTTACCGTTCGCTAGAGATGAGTGGGCACGCTGACCACCAAGTTGGCTAAACCAGTCGCCTACGCCTGCCAGGGGTTCCGCCTGCTATGGGGGCCGCCTCCAGCCTGAGAAGCGGTCTTCCGGCTCGCTTTGAAGCCTGTCAAGAACCGCCAGTCTTCAAAGTCGCCCCACGGTGTAACCTGGCCCAAAACGCCAGCTAACACCGTCGACACAGCTGGCTCCACCCCTGGCATTCTCCGGCAAGGTTGTGGGTTGTCGGGGACGTTGTGTGAGCCCGACTTTCCGCCTGACGTTGTTTAGCTGTGTCGTTGGTAGTGCCAGCAAAAGACGATTCGTGAGTCCGTTCAGTACCAATACGTGTTGGTCGGTAAGTGGCCGGTTCTATCTACGTTGTCAGGAATGACGGTGTCCTGACACCTAAAATTGATGAAACTAGGCGTCTGCGTCAGGCTAGGGTGGGGAACACCTCCAGCCTGAGAAGCGGGCTTCCAGTTCGCTTGAAAGCCTGGAAAAGCCCGCCAGTTTCACAAGTCGTCCCGCGCTGTAGGCTGAGACAAAACCTCAGCTAACACCGTCGCCCCAGCTGCGGCCATCCCTGGTTGCCTCCAGCAAGTTGACGGCTATCAGTAACACTGTGTTAATTAATGAATAGTCGTCAATGCAGCTACTATCTGAGGTTAAGCCGACTGGTTCTGGTAAGCACTACCGTAGCCGAGAGTTCGCCAAATATGGGTTCAGCCGTGGGAGTTGCCTTAGCGGCGTGGTTCATGCCGCTTAGGCAACTGGCGTCTTTGAGATGTGGTCTGCGGCTCAAAGCGAGGTGTCGAGACCGTCCTTTGGCTCGACCCGTCCGCCCTCAGCGTTCCAACTCATCTCTAGTGAACGGTAAGGCGACCAGTCGGCACCAGTGTTAAGAGAACCACCAATTTTAGACCATCAGAAAAACCCGTAACCCAGCAGGATTGCTTACTGCTGAGCTACGGGTTTTATGTGTCTAAAGCTAAGCCGTGACCTTCACGAACGACTTCAACGGTTGGGTGCCGAAGTGGTTGGCTTCGTACAACAGAATGTTGGCGCAAGCCAGGCTGTCGTCCAACGCGTTGTGATGGTGGTGTAAGTCGATGTTTAATTCATTACAGACCGTGTCCAGCTTGTGGTTCGGAAATTCCGGGAAGAACTTCTGGCTGGTCTTGACCGTGTCTAACGTCAGGTAGCGGGCTGGCGGCAGGTTGTAGTGCTCCAGACTGCTGCGCAAGACGCCGTTGTCAAACGGGGCGTTGTGGGCAATCACGAGCCGGTCGCGTTGGAAGAAGGGGGCGACGTGCTCCCAGACTTCCGGAAAGGTCGGCGCGTTGGCCACGTCGCGTTCGTGGATGCCGTGAATCTGGACGTTACGCCATAAGAAGTCCGTGTCCGGTTTGATCAACGAATAAAACTCATCGACGACTTGGCTGTCGCGGACGATGGTCAGAGCTAATGAGCAGGCACTGTAGCGTTTGCCGCTCGCAGTTTCAAAATCCATGGCAACAAAGTTCACTGAAGCATCTTCCTCTCTTAATGGCGGGGTTAGACGGTCAGTCCGTCTACGTCAAGTTCAACGGGACAGTGGTCCGACCCCATGATTTGGTCTAAAATATCAGCCTTTTGCAGTTGTGGTTGGAGCCGATTGCTGGTGATGAAGTAGTCGATGCGCCAGCCGGCGTTGTTATCGCGGGCGTGGAACCGGTAGCTCCACCAGGAATACCGGTCGGTGGCGTCGGGATTGAAGTAACGGAAGGTATCCGTAAAGCCGGCCGCCAAGAGGTGCGTCATTTTTTCCCGTTCGTCATCGGTAAAGCCAGCGTTCTTGTGATTGGTCTTGGGATTACGCAGATCAATTTCGGTGTGGGCCACGTTCAGGTCACCACAGAAAATGATGGGTTTCTGCGCGTCTAACTTTTGGATAAAGGCCAGAAAGGCTTTCTCCCAGCCCATCCGGAAGTCCAAGCGCTTCAAGCCACTCCCGGAATTCGGTGTGTAACAGGTTAACACATAGAAGTCGGGATATTCCAGTGTGATGGCCCGGCCTTCGTGGTCGAAGTCGGGCGCATCAATGCCGTAGATGACGTTCAGCGGCTTGTGCTTGGTAAACAACGCCGTGCCGGAGTAACCCTTGCGCTCGGCGTAGTTCCAGTATTGGTAGTAGCCTGGTAGATCTAAATCAATTTGACCTTCCTGCAGCTTGGTTTCCTGGACCCCGAAGAAGTCGGCGTCGAGGTCCTGAAAGGTCTCGCCAAAGTTCTTTTTCACAATTGCGCGTAGCCCGTTTACGTTCCAAGAAATAAATTTCAATTTTCGCACCTCCACTAACTGGTTTTAGTATACCAGAAATGTTAGATTTTGCTTTGATTGATGCGTTCATTCCCGGTTGTTGGCGGATTCATGGTAAAATAGGACTATTGACCTAAAGCCGGCTGGCTACGCGCGTTCAGCACGGGCCTGCGCCGCCCATTTTGGCAAAATAACCAGGTCAGAAATACGCAATTTCGTTGGTGAAGACCGGTAGTTAGACGGCCCGCCAGCCCAAACCGTGCACGGCATCCATGACCGCCACGGAGAAAATTTTTTGGTGAAACGAGAGGATACATGATGATGGCAGATATCACAACGGCTTTTCCAGCAATTGAAATTTTACGGCACGAGCCGTTAGCGCACTTTACCCATACAAAAACGGGGGGACCAGCGGACTACTTGGCCTTTCCCACAAACATTCAAGAAACCAAGTCCCTGTTGGCGTATGCCAATGAATCCCACTTGCCCGTGACGGTGGTGGGCAATGCCAGCAACCTGATCGTCCGCGATGGCGGTATCCGGGGGCTGGTCATGATTTTAACGAAAATGAACCAAATCACTACGGACGGGCAAACGGTGACGGCCGAAGCGGGGGCGTCACTGATCAAGACGACTCAGGTCGCCCAGGCCCACGCTCTGACCGGGTTGGAATTTGCGGCCGGAATTCCCGGCAGTGTTGGTGGGGCGGTCTTCATGAACGCTGGCGCTTACGGCGGTGAGATCAGCGAAGTGGCCTTCTCCGCGGAAGTGTTGACCACGGACGGCGAGATTCGCACGCTGAACCAAGATGAATTTGACTTCGGCTACCGGCACAGCTCGATTCAAGACTACAACGACATCGTGTTGAGTGCGACCTTTGCGTTGAAGCCGGGGAATGGCCAAGCGATTCAAGCCCAAATGGACGACCTGAATGCACGGCGGGCGGCCAAGCAGCCATTGGATCTGCCTTCTTGTGGGAGTGTCTTCAAGCGCCCAACCGGCCACTACACCGGCCAACTGATTCAAGAAGCTGGTCTGCAAGGCCTCAAGTGGGGTGGCGCGCAAGTTTCCACCAAGCACGCTGGGTTCATCGTCAACATCGACCACGCGACGGCCACCGATTACCTGGAACTGATTCACCACATTCAAGCGGTGATTTGGGAAAAGGACCAAGTCAAGTTGGAAACGGAAGTGCGGATCATCGGTGAAGCACCCGTTACAGAACACTCAAAGTAAGTCTTAATTAAAAGGGGGAACCTTATGTGCCTATAGTTGAAGCAGTGATCCTGTTGATCGTGTTAGTGTTGCTCTCTAATATTATCAGTCACTACCTCACGTTTATTCCAGTCAGTTTGATTCAAATTGCACTCGGGCTGATCGTGGCCCTAGTCTGGCAATTTGAAGTGCCACTTGAAACGGACTGGTTCTTGCTCCTATTCATCGCCCCGTTGCTGTACAACGATGGGCGGCGCTTTCCCAGACGCGAGCTCTGGCGATTGCGGGGGCCGATTTTTGCCAATGCCATCTGGCTGGTCTTTTTGACCACGATTTTAGGTGGCTTTCTGATTTATGAATTGATTCCAAAAATGCCCTTCACCGTGGCGCTGGCGCTGGCGGCCATTTTGTCGCCGACCGACCCGGTGGCGGTGCAGTCGATTTCCAAACAAGCCAAGCTGCCGGATAGCCTCTTGCACCTGGTCAGTGGGGAAAGCCTCATCAACGATGCCAGTGGCCTGATTGCCTTTAAATACGCGATCGCAGCGACGGTAACCGGGGCCTTCTCCCTGGGGACCGCGGTCGGCGACTTCTTTTACATCAGTATTGTTGGCTTTTTGTCCGGGTTGATCTTCATGACGGCGATTCAGCTGTTGATGGATATCTTACGCCGTCAAGGCATCGATGACGTGATCTTTAACACGGTCCTGCAGATTGCCACGCCGTTTGTGGTTTATCTGGTCACCGAAGAGATCACCCACGCTTCCGGCGTAATTGCCGTGGTGACGGCCGGTGTGCTGTACCACGCCCGGGAGAACCGTATCGTGGAAGACTCGCCCGAATTAAAATTGGTGACGGAAAAAGTTTGGGACATTATTATTTATTCCTTGAACGGGATTGTTTTCGTCATTTTGGGCATCGAATTGCCGGTCGCCACGTCTAAGGTCATCAAGGGCGGGCAGTTTAACACCTGGCAAGCGCTGTTCTTCGCCTTTATGGTCTGGCTGATCATCGTGGTCATTCGGACCGTGTGGACGTACGGCTACGTGCTGTTTGAACGTCTCAACCACAAGGAACAGGCGGATAAACCGGGACTGCGGATGTCGATTTTGTCCGGGTTATCCGGTGTGCGGGGGGCCGTCACCATGGCCGGGGTGCTTTCCGTGCCCATGACGATTGCCTCCGGCGCGAGCTTTCCGACGCGGTCATTGATGTTGTTCGTGGCGTCGGGGGTCATCATCATCAGTTTGGTGGCCGCGACGGTGACCTTGCCACTGATTTCCACGTCAGGCCAACCCTTGCAGACGCGGGCCAGTGCCAGTGATGAAAATGCCAACCAGGTTGATTTGGACGTCGACGGCGAAGAGATTCCCAACGAAGAGGTCCGGCAGATCAGCGAAGACGAGGCACGGGCCTACATCATGCGCCTGGCCATCTCTAAAATCGAGGAGTTGCGCCGGCCCAATAATCAGCGGGCCGCCTACGACCTAATTTTAGACTACCAGTTCGTCATTCGCCGCTTGGAAATGAATTACCGGGCGGATACGGCCATGCAGAAGGTCTTGGAAGATGAAATCAAGTTGCGTGAGGTCACGCTAGATGGCGAACGCGCGTCGTTAAAGGAACTGCGGAAGGGTGAGAAGATCACCCAGACCAGTTACGTTGGGGCCATTCGGCGAATCGAAAACATGGAAAGCCGCTTGACCCAAGTCACGGGTCACACCATGCCCAGCGTCCTGCGTTACTGGCGCGTCTTTTTCAAGCACATGTTCCGCAACGCGGCCTACTGGCTGCATTCCGAGGACACCGACCGCCTGCACGCGGAAAACAATCTGATTGAGCGTGAAACGTCCAAGGCGGCCATCAAGGCGCTGTCGCATTATCTGGCCAGTTCCGACGTGGACGAAACGCAATTTGACAACCAGGCTGTTTACCACCTGCTGGTCCAATATCGGAACCGTATCGAGCGGGCCAAGGCGGAAACGGCGCCGGACCACGAGGAACAGTATCAACACCAGGTCGAAAAGCTGCGGGTCCGCGCACTGGGGGCCGAACGAACGGGGATTCAAAACCTACTGGAGGCCGGCAACATCACCTGGAACATGGCCTCGCATTTGCGCCAGTACGTCAACTATTCCGAAAACGTTCTGGTCATGTCGCTGAACGGCGAAGAAGGCTAGTTGGCGCCCCTGACGGTTGGGTGAGCTGGCCGATTGACGGTTTTCTGACACCTAAAATTGGTGAAACCAGGAGCCTGCGTCAGCCAAGATTCCGCCTGCTCTGGGGAACGCCTGCAGCCTGAGGGACGGTCTTCCGGCTCGCTTGCAAGCCTGACACAAATCGCCAGTCTTCCAAGTCGTCCCACGGTGTAGGCTGAGAAAAAACCTCAGCCAACACCGTCGACACAGCTGGCTCCACCTTGGCTGCCTCCGGCAAGTTGGCGCACGTTTCAGCCATGAGGCCACTTTGAGACACCCCAGCGTTCAATTCTTATTCGGCGAGTGGTAGGCGGCCAATTGCCGCTATGACGTGGTCAATCCTAACGCCATAAGTCGCACGGTAACCATGATCTTAGCCAATTTGTGGCTTTCAACCATCAGTTAAACATGAAGTAAAAAGTGATCACCACTCAGATTGGGCAGTGATCACTTTTTTTACTGACTATCTTCAGGTTGACATGAAATTAATGCGTTGATTCCCGGAATAGCAGCATTTTTGCCAATAAAACTAGTGAAACCGGAAGCTTACGTCAGTCAGATGTTCCGGTTACTGGGAGGGAAACCGCCAGCCCGGGAAACAGGTTGCCGGTTCACCAGGTAGCCTGGTTATATCACGATTTTTATCCGACGAGTTGATAATCAGTAACACGGTGACGGTAGGCGGCCAGTTGTCACTATGAAGCTGTAAGCGACTAATCCCAACGCTATGGGTTGCAGAGTAAATGCTTGGCAGAATTTTGGCTTGTCAGGTATCAAAAAAGTTGTGGGCCATCGGAGATGGGACCACAACTGGGATTGGTTTTATTTAGGCGGCGTCGGCGACCTCGCGATTGCTCATGATGAGGTACAAGATCCAGTAACAGAACAGCTGAATCAGCGTCATCAAGCCCACGAAGACCCACATGTTGGGCGTCCACATGTTCATCAGCGGACGAATGAATTGTTCGGGATTGAGAAACAGGTACACCGTGTGGATTCGTAAGAAGCGGCCAATGTACAATCCGACCGATGTCAGGAAGGTCAGGACCAAGACGACGCAGACCCGGGCAATGCCATTATCTTTGGCCAACCGGTGGGTGATGGCCTGGCTGACGTGATTGAGGCTCCAGAAGCCCAGAAACGAACAGCTGATGGCACTAATGATCATGTAGGTGAAGTAGATCCACAAATGCGGCGTGACCCGCAGCAGGCCGCTCACGGCGTAAGGCTGCAACAGCGACAGGTGAAAGAGGTCAGTCAGCAAGTACGGCGCGTTGGGGTAAAAGAGTAGCCACAAGACGACTAGTGGCCAAAATAGCCAGCCACGCGGACGTTTATTGCCCAGGTGAAAGCTCAACTCGATGGGGATGGCCCCCAGAAAGGTATTTAGGACTAAGAAGGAAAACGGATCCTTGGCGCGGAAAAAGAGGAAGACTAACCACGCCACAAAAAAGATGCGGATTTCCCACCGGGCTCGCCGTTTCATTACCATCACCAATCCTTTCACAAACTACTACCTTTATTTTACAGCGTTCGCCTGGTAAACGAACAGAATATGACTTCTATCTTAGCAGATTATTAAGAGAAAAATAAACGCCACCGCGCACTTTAAGGAATCCGTAAGTTTTGCAACTGACGTAACGACTTTCGCGGAATCGGGCGTAAACAGGGCGAAATGTCAGCGGTGCCGTGCTATAATGAAATTTGAATTCAATTTGGAAGGAGCAAATCATGAACCTAGATTGGGGAAATCTCCTAACTATCGGTAATCTGGTTAACCTTCTCGACATTCTTGTGGTGTGGTTCGTCATCTACGAGTTGATCGTGATGCTGCGGGGAACGAAAGCCATTCAGCTTTTCCGGGGTGTCATCTTAATTCTGATTGTCCGCTTTGTCAGTGCCTACATGGGGCTGAACACGGTGTCGTGGTTGGTCGACCAAGTGATCAACTGGGGCGTTATTGCCATTATTATTGTGTTTCAACCGGAAATCCGGCGGGGGTTGGAGCACCTCGGCCGCGGGTCCTTGTTTGTGCGGGTGCGTCATGAAAATGAGGCGGCCAACAAGATGATTGAGGGGCTCGATAAGGCGATTCAGTACATGTCCAAACGCCGGATTGGGGCGCTGATGACGATTCAGCGCGACACCGGACTAGAGGACTACATCGAAACGGGGATCGATTTGGACGCGGAATTGACCGGTGAATTACTGATCAATATCTTTATTCCCAACACGCCGTTACACGATGGGGCCGTGATCATTCGCGACAACCGCATTGCCGTGGCTGCAGCGTACCTGCCGCTATCGGAAAGCAATTTGATTCCCAAGGAATTGGGGACGCGTCACCGGGCCGCCGTGGGGATTTCTGAAGTCACGGATGCCTTGACCATCGTCATTTCTGAAGAAACGGGTGAGGTCTCCATCACCAAGAACAACGAGCTGTTGCGCGGCTTAACGCAGACCGATTACCTGAAGTTCTTACGTAACGAGCTGGTCAACGATGAGGCAACGGACACGAACAATGTCTTCTTGAAGGCGTTGGACTGGTTCGATCAACGGTTCAGAGGGGGGCGGCGTTAATGAAAAATGAACGTTACACCACGTGGCTATATCGGATTCTCGCCCTCATTTTAGCGATTCTGTTGTTCTTTTACGTCAACAGCACCAAATCGTCCAATAGTGGGTCGTCGACCAGCAGCACCAGCAACAACACGTCGCTGACGGCAACCAAGACGATGACGGTGTCGGTACCGCTCCAATTAAATGTGAACAGTAACAAGTATTTCGTGACGGGGTATCCCTCCAAGGTCAAGGTGAAGCTCAAGGGCCCCTTGGCGTTGGTGACCACCACGGCGAATACGCAAAATTTTAAGGTGTACGCCGCGCTGAGTGACCTGGGCGTGGGCAAACACACCGTGACCCTGCATCAGGAAGGCCTGAATCACGAGATTGATTCGACGATTTCGCCGGCGAAAATTTCGGTGGACATTGAACCGCGGCGAACGGTTTCATTCCCGGTCAAGGTTCGGTATAATAGTCAAAACATCGCGTCCGGGTATAGTGCGGGCAAGGCCACCTCGGATACGACCACGGTCAAGGCGACCGGGGCTGCCAACGAGATTGCGCGCGTCAAGCAGGTCGTGGCCCAGCTGACGGTGCCGGCCAACACCAAGAAGACGGTCAAGAGTCAAGCCGTGATCGAAGCGTTGGACAGCAGTGGCAAGACGGTCAACGTCATTTTGACGCCGTCGACCACGACCGTGAACCTGCCCGTCACGTCGGATGGGGAAGGCAAGAAGGTCAACGTCAACCTGTCCGGCAAGAATGGCAGTAGCGACATGTCGTACACGATGACGGCCAGTCCCAAGCAGGTGATGGCCTACGGAAGTTCGAGTCAATTAAGTAAGCTCGGCAGCAGTGTGACGGCATCGGTCGATTTGAGCGACATCACTAAAAAGACGACCAAGACAATCACCCTGGACGCCGATGAAAACAATGTGACAGCCATTGATCCCACCACCATTAAGGTGACGGTCAACGCAACAAGTAAATAAACCAACAAACAGATTGAGAAATGAGGAATTTTGACATGAAGTATTTTGGAACTGATGGTGTGCGGGGCGTTGCGAACCAAGATTTGTCACCCGAATTAGCGTTTAAAGTCGGCCGGTTTGGCGGCTACGTCTTGACCCAACACGCCGATAGCGATAACGCTCACCCCCAAGTCTTAGTGGCCCGCGATACCCGAATCTCCGGGCAATTGCTGGAAAACGCCTTGGTGGCTGGATTACTGTCCGTCGGTATCGAAGTCCTGCGCTTGGGTGTCATCACCACGCCTGCCGTGGCCTATTTGGTCCGGACGCAGGGTGCTGCCGCGGGGGTCATGATCACGGCCTCCCACAACCCCGTTGAATACAACGGCATCAAGTACTTTGGGAACGATGGCTACAAGTTATCCGACGAAATGGAAGAAGAAATCGAAGCCCTGTTGGATGCGCCGAGTGATGATTTACCACGGCCAACCACGGATGGCTTAGGCACCGTGGAGGATTACTCTGAAGGTAGCCAAAAGTACATCCAATTCCTGGAACAAACGATTGCGGACGACCTGGACGGCTTACATATCGCGGTCGATTCCGCTAACGGGGCCACCAGTGGGCTGGTTTCGCGGCTGTACGCGGATTTGAACTTGGACTTCGACACGATTGCCACGACGCCCAACGGCCTGAACATCAATGATCAAGTGGGCTCGACGCATCCGGAACAATTACAAAAGTTTGTGGTCGAAAAGGGTGCCCAGATCGGGCTGGCCTTTGACGGCGACGGCGACCGGTGCATTGCGGTCGATGAGGATGGCAACATCGTCGACGGTGACAAGATCATGTACATTTGCGGCAAGTACATGGCGGAACATGGGCGTCTGAAGAAGGACACCATCGTGACGACCGTCATGAGTAACCTGGGGATGTACAAGGCCATGGCGGCGCACGACTTGAAGTCCGTCAAGACCAAGGTCGGTGACCGGTACGTGGTTGAAGAAATGCGCAAGTCCGGCTACAACCTGGGCGGCGAACAATCCGGGCACATTGTGTTCTTGGACTTCAACACGACCGGGGACGGCCTGTTGACCAGTTTACAATTACTGCACATCTTGAAGGTCACGGGCAAGAAGCTGTCTGAATTGGCAGCCGACGTCAAGACCTACCCGCAAAAGTTGGTCAACGTGAAAGTGGCCGACAAGCAAGCGGCCTTGGAGAACCCCCAAGTCCAAGCCATGATTGCGACGGTTGAAAAAGAAATGAACGGCGACGGCCGGGTCTTGGTACGGCCTTCCGGGACTGAACCGCTGTTACGGGTGATGGCGGAAGCCCCAACCGAAGAAACGGTGGCCGGTTACGTGGATCGCATCGCGGATGTGGTCCGGGCCGAAGTTGGCGTGGAATAAAGCAGAACCAGCAGGATTGATGACTCAGCAATGTGAGCCGCCAATCCTGTTTTGCTGTCAGAGTGAGCCAATAGGCGGTTAACTGGCGAGCATTAACGGTACTGGGCAGATAATCCTGATTTTGGATTATTGGACAAGTAGTGTTAAGCGGAACCAGTTGCCTGTTGGCGCACGTTTCGGCTATGAGGCCACTTTGAGACGCGACTTTCGGCTCAAAGCGAGGTGTCGAGACCGCCCTTTGGCGCGGCCCGTCCGTCCCAGCGTGCCAACTCATCTTGGGCGCGACTGTAGGCGGCCAGCTAATGCCATGTGATGGCAAACGACTAATTTCAAAAGCGGTGAGATGCCCGGTTTTCAGGCGCAAAAGCGGGGGAAATTCACCCCAATTTTTGTATTGAATAACTTGATAGACCGGTTTAAGATTTTCTGATTGACAACCTTGGATAAAGGCTGTAAAGTATAGTCATTCAGAGATTGTTTTCATAAGATTTCAGTCTATACCAATTTCTGAGAAAAGGGATTCATTTCGCTAATCAAACTATCCGACCCGGCCGGTTTACCGGAATTGGTGTCGAGCAAAGGAAGATATTACTATGTGTGGAATTGTTGGTGTTACGGGGAACGACAACGCCGTTAAGATCTTAGTTGACGGTTTACAAAAATTGGAATACCGGGGTTACGATTCAGCCGGTATCTACGTTAACGACCAAAAGGGACAGGACTACTTGGTGAAGACCAAGGGCCGGATCTCCCAATTGCGGGCGAAGATTACGCCTGACGTGCACGGTTCCACGGGGATTGGGCACACGCGTTGGGCCACTCACGGGGTTGTGAGCGTGGACAATGCGCACCCACATTTTTCAAACGACAACCGGTTCTACCTGGTCCACAACGGTGTGATCGACAACTTCCAAGAATTAAAGGCGCAATACCTGAGTGATGTGCCATTCAGAAGCCAAACGGATACGGAAGTCGTTGTGCAATTGATTGACAAGTTTGCCGTGGAAGACAATTTGGATGCAAAGCAAGCCTTCTTGAAGACGCTGAGCTTGTTGAAGGGGTCATCTTACGCCTTCTTGATGATGGACCGCGAACAACCTGATACGTTATTCGTTGCCAAGAACAAGAGCCCACTGTTGATTGGGGTCGGCGACGGCTTCAACGTGGTCTGCTCCGATGCTTTGGCCATGTTACGGCAAACGCACGACTTCTTGGAATTGATGGACGGCGAAGTGGTGACCATCACGCCAGACAAGGTCGCCATTCAAGACGCCAACGGGCAACCCGTTGAACGCAAGACCTTCCACGTTGACATGAACCCTGACGAAGCAGACAAGGGGACTTACCCATTCTACATGCTGAAGGAAGTCGACGAACAACCGAACGTGATGCGGAAATTGGCCCAAACTTACCTGTCAGAACACGGCGAACCCGAAATTGATGACAAGTTATTGAAGGCCATGCAAGCAGCTGACCGGCTCTACATCGTGGGTGCTGGGACCAGTTACCACGCCGGTTTGATTGGCAAGCGCCTGTTTGAAAACCTGGCCCACATCCCAACGGAAGTCCACGTGTCCTCCGAATTTGCCTACGAACAACCAATGTTGTCAGAAAAGCCATTCTTCATTTTCCTGACGCAATCCGGGGAAACGGCCGACAGTCGTGAAGTGCTGGTCAACGTCAACGACGCGGGTTACCCAAGTCTGACCATCACCAACGTGCAAAACTCCACGTTATCACGGGAAGCCACTTACACGCTGTTACTGCACGCCGGTCCAGAAATCGCCGTGGCCTCAACCAAGGCCTACACCGCGCAAATCGCGCTGGAAGCCATTTTAGCCAAGGCGTTGGGTGAAGTGACGGGACAAATCATTGCCCAAAACTTTAACGTTCGTCAACAATTAGGTTTGGTGGCAACGGGGATGCAAGCCATCGTCGACGAAAAGGACAAGCTGGAAAAGATTTCCAACGACTACTTGATGAAGACCAACCGGGCCTTTTACATCGGTCGTGGCATCGACCACGCCGTTTCCTTGGAAGCCGCTTTGAAGCTGAAGGAAATCTCTTACATCCAATGTGAAGGCTTTGCTTCCGGCGAATTGAAGCACGGGACGATTGCCTTGATCGAAAAGGGCACGCCAGTCATCGGCTTCATCACTCAGAAAAAGACGGCCGGTTTGACGCGCAGCAACTTGCAAGAAACGATGGCCCGGGGCGCCAAGACCTTGACCATCGTGCGCGAAGGCTTAGCTGTGGACGGCGACGATTTGATCTTGCCAGACGTTGACGAAATGTTGATGCCATTACTGAGCGTGGTACCAGCCCAATTGCTGGCTTACTACACCAGCTTGAACAAGGGCTTAGACGTCGACAAGCCACGGAACCTGGCCAAGAGTGTCACGGTTGAATAAGCATTAATTTAAAAATAAAATTTGGTGGTCACCTCGCAGCCTAGTCTGCGGCGTGACCACCTTTTTTGGCTTGATGCTTGGTGGTGGGGTGGCTGCCAGTTGTTACACGAAAGTGCGCTGAAACGTGGTGAACAGGACCGGTCCGCCCACCGCGTTCCAACTCAGATGGGACGAACGGCAAGGCGGCCAGCACAATCAAAGCACGACTTTGTTCGGTGCAGATCAAGTGTTTTTCTTGCCTAAACTTAAGTTTAGTTGTATAGTAGTTCCAAATCATTCAACGAGGAACGGAGGTGCAGACCATGAAATACACGAAACGAGTCGACAGTCACAAGAACCAAAAACAACGGGATGCGACCTTTGAAAAATTCCGTAAACAGCAAAACGAATTAAGTGCCAATCGCCGCGGTATTCGGCGGAAGTAGGACGGGAGCCAGTGGCGAACGCCCTTTTTGTTTACAGAAAATTTACCAAACTCCTGAGCAAAAAGCTTGAAAAACTGGTCTAGAGCATTTATAATTGGGCTATACCATTAAGAGAGGGAGACTGAATGATATGAAACAATTAACGAACATGAATGTACAAATTGTCAGTGACAAGCAGGCAGGCGGCAAAGCGGGGTTCCAAGTCTTTGAAGATGCCTTACAAAATGGGGCAAAGGTACTGGGCTTGGCCACTGGGAGCACGCCGGTCACGATTTATGAACAACTCGTGGCCAGTGATTTGGACTTCAGTCAGTTAACGTCGGTCAACCTGGACGAATACGTGGGGCTGAGTGCGGATCATCCCCAAAGTTACCACTACTTCATGCAACAACATTTATTCAATGCCAAGCCATTCGCACACTCCTACGTGCCGGATGGGGCCAACTTGGACGCCGCGGCCGCAACCAGCGCATACGACCAAATCATCGCGGCTAATCCCATTGATCTGCAATTACTAGGCCTGGGCAAGAACGGCCACATCGGCTTTAACGAACCTGGCACAGATCCCGAATCCACGACCCACAAGGTGACCTTGACCGAATCCACGATCGAAGCCAACGCGCGGTTCTTCGATAACGCCGACGAGGTTCCCCGTTACGCCTATTCCATGGGCATCGGGTCCATCTTGAAGGCTAAGCAGATCTTGATCGTGGCTTACGGGGAAGCCAAGGCGGCCGCCGTCGCAGCCATGATTCAAGGGCCCGTGACGCCAGACGTTCCGGCCAGCTATTTGCAGACTCATCCGAACGTGACCGTGATTTTGGATGACGCTGCTGCGAGTCAGTTAGATTAAGTCTTTGTGTCAACCGCGTTTTCTCTTAAATTTCCCTTTCTGCACCCCGCCAAGATATGGTATTCTTGACCTGGAAACGATTTTAAGGGGGAAACCGGTAAAATGAAACGAACAAAAAGATGGCTCCTGGCCACGCTGATTGTGGGCGTGGGTCTCGGTGGCCTCACCATTGGCAAGGGAACGGGTCATGCGGCGACTACCGATCCCCAATCTTTCATTTCAACTTTGAAGAGTCCCGTCACCTCAGTGGCGAACAAGTATAAACTGTATCCGTCCGTCATGATGGCGCAGGCGGCTTTGGAAAGTGCCTGGGGGACCAGTACGCTGACCACGACGGCCAATAATTATTTTGGCATCAAGGGCAGCTATAACGGCCAATCCGTGACGATGCAGACGGCCGAATACGACAGTAACGGTCAGCTGTATTACACGGATGCTAATTTCCGTAAATACCCCAGTGCCAAGGCGTCCATGACCGACAATGCGACGTTGCTGCGGGGCGGCACTAGCTACAACCCTACGCTGTACAGCGGCACTTGGCGGGAAAATGCGGCTACGTATAGCGATGCGGCTAACGCCCTGACCAATACCTATGCGACGGCGCCAACTTACGGATCCAGCTTGATTTCGATCATTAAGACGTACGGGTTGAACACCCTGTTGGATGGAAGTACAAGTAGCGCCTCGTCCAGTAGCAGTGCGTCATCTGAGTCCAAACCTGCGGCCAAGCCCGAACCAACCTACGCCACGGCGAAGTATTACGGTGGTGCCAGTGGGCAAACGGCGCGGTTGAACAGCAAGTACACCAGTTACCGGCTGTACAATCACGTGAAGGGGACTCGGGCCAACATCACCAAGACGGCTTGGAAGAAGGTGCCGGCGGGCCAAGGCGTGCAGGTCTACCTGGACATGCGGGGCGTGAAGACCACGACCGCCGGTAACAAAACCACGTGGTACCGCATTCGCTTCAGCAACAGCGCCTCGGCCAAGAAGTACTGGCTCTACGGCAAGGCATTGACTCTGCCAACGGTGAAGTACAGCAAGGGCACGGCGAAGGTCAAGGTCAACAGCGCCTTGAGTGGCTACTACTATAACCACGTCTACAATTCACCGTACCTGGCCAAGTCGATGGGCAAGTTAAAGGCGCTGACCGCTAAGTCCTACACGGCCGATAACCAGGCCATCCGGACGCAAGACGGCGTCAAGACCACGTGGTACCGCATCAAGGTGGGCGATAAGAAGTACTGGATCGCTGCCAATGAGGCCGCGGCCAGTCCGCAGTATGACTACGTGACTTACGCCAACGCCAGCGGCACCAAGAAGCTGAGTACCAAATACAAGAAATACCACCTCTACAATCATGTGAAGAAGACCCATTTCAACCAGCAAACTTTTGACTGGCCGAGTGGCGTCAAGAAGGGCACCAAGGTCACCGTGAATTACAAGGGCGTGAAGACGACCTACGGCACGACCTGGTACCGGTTCAAGTTCAGCGGGGACAAGACCAATTACTGGGTCGATTCACGCGCATTAGCTTAAGTAAGTTCACCGAAAGTTCTAGCCGTTATGGCTGGGGCTTTTGTTTTTTAGCGACGGGTCTGAAGGTTGCAGGACGAAAATTCGCCTTTGCAGCCTCACAAGGAAAACTGGCCGCCTACCATTCGCCAAATATGGATTGGAACCCTGGCTGACGCAGGCGCCTGGTTTCGCCAATTTTATGTTCAACCTTCAGGGCAGGGTCCTTAACAAATCTCTAAAGCTCACTAGAAAGTACCCACAAGGGAGAAATATTTGGTATAATACTACAGACTGAGCCTGGTACGTTGACGGGCGCGTAGGTAACGCAAAAACTGAGTTAGGAAGTTTAATTCATGGATAATTCTTATAAAATTAAGGTACAACACGTCACGAAGGAATATGATCTATACAAGAGTCAAGCCGAAAAACTCCGGTCATTCTTTTCGCTACGCAATTCGACCGTGCCTCATTTCTGGTCATTGATGGGAATTTCTTTGGAAGTGAAGCCCGGTGAAACGCTGGGCTTGATTGGGGTCAACGGGTCGGGTAAGTCCACGTTGTCCAACATCATTTCCGGGATCATTCCCCAAACGACGGGGACGGTCGACGTTCGCGGCGATACCTCGATCATTGCGATTGGGGCCGGGCTACGGGGCAACTTGACCGGATTGGAAAACATCCGCTTGAAGGCCTTGATGCAGGGGCTGACCAATCCCGAAATCGACGCGCTGATGGATGACATCGTGTCGTTCGCCGACATTGGTGATTTCTTATACCAACCCGTTAAGAGCTACTCCTCAGGGATGAAGTCACGGCTGGGATTCTCCATTGCCGTGCACGTCAACCCGGACATCCTCATCATTGATGAAGCCCTGTCCGTTGGGGATGACACCTTCTACCAAAAGTGTGTGGACAAGATTTCCGAATTCAAGGATGAGGGCAAGACCATCGTCTTCGTCAGTCACTCCTTGAAGCAAGTAGAAATTCTGTGTGACCGGGTCGCTTGGATCCATTACGGAACGCTAAAGGAAATTGGCGCCACCAAGGACGTGGTTAAGCACTACCGCGAATTCACCAAGTGGTTCAAGGGTCAGACCAAGAAGGAAAAGAAGCACTTCCAACGGCAAATGAAGGCCAACCAGAAGTCATTTGACATCGACGCCTACCAAAAGCAGGTCACCGAGGAACGTCAAGCGGCGGCCCCGACGGATCGCAACGTGGCCGCCGAGGTCAAAAAGGACTTCTACGGCTCCGTCATCAGTGAAAAGATGAGCTGGGGCAACCGGCTGTTGACCAGCGTCGTGGCCGTGGTCTTTGTTGTAGCGTGCCTGGTCAATATTTCTGGTCACTCGTTGGGTGAGGTCCTCGAGCACCCAAGTAATATCGTGCACCCAGAAACGGTGCTGCACGACCAAAATAAGACGACTAACGTTAAATAAATTAGAACATGATAAGAAAATAGATAGATTTTTATCATTTATCGTGGTATCTTTAAGTTACCATTTATTTACCCCTTTATTTAATTTCCCAATGAATTGAATAAAGGTTTATCTCTCATTTGGTGAAGACTAAATGGCGGGGCTGGAGCAATCCAGCCTCTTTTTTTGATTGCCAGGATGGCTGGGAGTTGCTATACTGGGGCCAATCCATAAGTTAGGGGTGGTCCCATGATTGCGCATAAGCGGGTATTGGGCCATGTGATTTGTTGCGTTTAGCCAATTCACATGGAGGAAAAGAACATGACAGCCATTTATGACAATGAAAAATTTTTTAAACGTTACCAACAGATGCCACGGAGTCAAGCAGGCCTGGCTGGTGCCGGGGAGTGGGCGACCTTAGCGCCCTTGTTGCCCGACTTCACGGATCAGGTCGTCTTGGACCTCGGCTGCGGCTACGGGTGGCACGCGCGTTATGCGGCGGCACACGGCGCACGGTCGGTCTTAGGCGTAGATATTTCGGCGAAAATGTTGGCCGTGGCCCGGCAGAAAACGACTAATCCGGTCATTACCTATCAGCAGGGCGATTTGACGCAATTACAGTTGCCGGCCCAACACTTTGACACGGTGTTTAGCTCGCTGGCCCTGCACTACGTTCCCCGGTTTGCTCCGGTGGTGGACCAGGTGGCGCGGTATTTGAAGCCGCATGGCCAGTTCATCTTTTCGGTGGAGCACCCGGTCTTCACGGCGGCGGGCAGTGAACAGTGGCACCGCGATGCTCAGGGGCAGATTCAAGATTTTCCGGTCGACCGCTACTTTGAAGAGGGTGCGCGGACCACGACCTTCTTGGACACACCGATTCGCAAATACCATCGGACGTTGACGACCTACCTGGAAACACTGTTACAACGCGGCTTTCAGCTTGAGCACGTGGTCGAACCCCAGCCGCCCGAAGCCATGTTGGACCAACCGGGGATGCGCGATGAACTGCGGCGACCAATGATGCTGATTGTGGTGGCCCGTTATCGTGGTTAAATGAACAAGATGAAATGAGAGGGAGTTGGCCTGGTGCTGGCGCCCTCTTTACGTGATTGGTTGGTAAGGTCATTTATGAATGCCACCGTCCCGGCAATCACGGACCCCAAATCATCAAGCCCCATGGCCATATCACAAAAAAATAGTGAAAATTACCAACTATTTTCTGAAAAGCATTGACAGCGCTTACAAAAACCGGTATATTATATCTCGTAAGGTATTAATAATTACCTTCTAATCAATTCTCTTTCTCTCTTATGCCGACCACTGCCATTCCCTGGTAGTGGTTTTGTTTTGCCCAAAATCACGGTATAATAGACCTACTGTGTGGAGGTGAAATTGAGATGAAAAGTCATGAAACATTTACGCTGATTGAAGAAATCACGCGCCTCGACGGGACCAAGTACATGGAGATCAGTGACATGGTCCAAAACGGTCGGGCGGAACTCGCGGTCGAACGGAAGCTGATCAAGCAAGTCCGCATCCTCCAATTAAACATTGCCCACACGCCCCACGTTCAGGCGTATGAGGACTACGTTAATGAAAATTACACGATGCCCGACGAAGACTTCACGACGTTTCAGGAGTGGAAACGCACGCCGGAGATGGAAAAAGAAGTTGCCGCCATTTTACATGAAAACCATATTGGGTAACGGGACATTGCTGGTCCCAACCAAGGGGGCTTACAAACGCGTCAACCGGGACGAGGTCTTAGGTTGTCGCGTTTTTTATGATCAGTCATCTATCTGTATATAAGCCAATTGTTAGTTTGGTTGGCTACAAAATTGTGGTACTCAACTAATAATCGTGCTACTATGAAAACGGATTCATTAAACCACATATTTCTAGTTTTGGAGGGACATTTGATGAAAAAATCTTTAACTGTGATGAGTGCGTTGTTAATGCTGACTAGTGCGGGGGCTGGCATTTCCTTGAACCAGGTCACCTCACCAACACCCACGGCGCAAGCGGCGGCCTTGAACGCGGCTAAACTGGCTAATGGTAAGTACAGCATCAAGTTCAACGTCTACAAGACGGGGACCACGACGGCTTCCGAAGCGGCCCAATACCTGAGCAACAAGGCCAGCGTGAGTGTCAAGAATAAGAAGGCTACGGTCACTATTACCGGGACCGCTGCAGGCAACAAGTTCATTCAAGCATTGACGTTGGGCGGCAAGGACGCCAAAGTCAAGAAGGTCGCAAGCGGCAATACATACACCTTCAGCAACGTTAACTTGAAGAAGGACCAAGTCATCGGCTTTAGTTTGGCCGTCCCAATGAACGGGCAAACCGTTAAGATGCAAGAATCAGCGACGTTGAAATTTAACACCAGCAGCCTGAAGGCCACCAGCAAGGCCAAGGCTAAGAAGGTGGCGCTGAGCACCAAGAAGATCAAGGCCAAGGCTAAGAAATTAAGCGGGACCACGACCAAGGGTGCTAAGGTCACGGTCAAGCACAATAAGAAGACCTTAGGCAAGGTCACGACCAAGAAGAAGGCTTACACGGTCAAGCTGAAGAAGGCCGTTAAGAAGAGCTGGAAGCTGAAAGTCACTGCCACTAAGGCGGGCTACAAGACCGTGACGAAGACTGTTACTGTTAAGTAAGTGAACACGTAAAGTCACTACCGGTTGCGGTGGTGATTTTTTGGTTATGCGAGCAAGAGTGGGCCAGCAGGCGGTTAACGGGCGAGCATTAACGATGATAGGCGGCTAATCCCGATTCTGGATTAGGGGCCTAGCGCTGTTAAGCGGAACCCGTTGCCTGCTGGTGCACGTTTCGACAATGGTGCGGGCTGTCCGCCTTACCGTTCGCCAAATATGAGCTGGAACGCTGGGGCGGACGGACCGAGCCAAAGGGCGGTCTCGGCACCTCGTTTTGAGCCGAAAGTCGCGTCTCAAAGACGCCAGTTCCCTAAGCGACATGAACCACGTCGCTAAGGGAACTCCCACGGCTGAGCCCATATTTGGCGAACTCTCGGCTGCGGTGATGCATGTCAGCGACGATTGTCGATGCCAGTCTTGTTGGAGCCAGTGGCATCGGTGTGGAGCCGGTTTTGTCAGGCCAGTCGCCAGTATCTTGGGTTGAAGGTGGTTCTCACAGCAGACTGCGCGACTGGGCCACTGGTATAGGCGACAATTTTGCACAACATAACCAATCTAAAAAAGAAATGGGGGAGCACTCATGAAACACATACAGCAATTATTCCGGCTGGTTGGCTGGTTCGTGGTGGGTCTGGCACTCTTTGCCTGGGGCCAACCGCTGAGCGGCCACGCGGCCACCTTAGCGAACGGTAGCTACCAAGTGCCGCTGAAAATTTTAAAAGCCGATAGTCAGGCAACCTCTACTGCCAGTCAATTCTTTGGCAAGTCGGCGGTCGTGCGGGTGAACGACGACCAGTACACGGTGCTGATCACTTCGACCGGCGCGCAGTACATCAAGTCCATGACCGTGGCCGGGCAAACGGTGACCAAGGTCAAGACGACCAAGTCTGCGGCCATTTATCAGTTTAATCTGACCGAGCAGAAGAGTCCGTTGACGACCACGTTTAGCCTGACCACGCCGCTGGGCGCCATGAAGGAAACGGCGCGTTTGACGCTGGGGTGGGCTCAGGCCAAGTCGTTGAGCAGTAGTTTGGCGACCAGCGACCTGATTGCCCAGGCGGTGAAATTGATCCCGGCCACCAGCAGTAGCGCCAGCATCAAGGTGCCTAAGACGACTGGGACCACGACCAGCACGCAGACGTCCAAGGCCGCTAAGACCACGACCAAGCCCGAATACTGGCGCTACCAGGTCTTGCAGGGCAGTAAGATGGCCAAGTCCGAGGCCGACCAGTACTACACCAAGGTCGCCACGGTCACGCCCCAAAGCACGGGGTATCGCGTCCTGTTAAAGGTGGCTTACGCCAAGTCGTTAAAGTTGGGCAGTAAGGCCGTCGTACCCGAATCCATCGACGGGCAACAGCCCCAAGACGTGACGTACGGCCAGCAGGGCAAGAATTACACCATGCAGTACGCCTTTACGGTCAAAAGGACCGGTCAACTGACGCAGAAATTGATTCCCGGCCGCATCCACGTGACGGTGCCGGCTATGAACATCAGTCAGACCTTCCCCGTGCGTTTCCGTTTTGCTTCCAGTGGTGCCGCGGATCAGGCGGATGCGGCGAATGTGAGTGCGTTGCCGAAGACCACGACGGCCGCGGCCACGCCAACGAGTGGTAGCAGTGCGGCCACCAGCAGTCACGCCCAACCGACGCGCAAGGCCGAATTGCCGGCGACCGGTGAGCAACGCAGCCTGGTCCCACTGCTCGGCGTGGTGGGCCTCGCTAGTTTAGCAATTGGAGGTCGATTCTATGTCAAAAAGCATTAACCGCCTGATTTTAGGCCTGGCCCTGGGTGTGCTGGGGATCTTGTTGCCCGTGGTGGCCCAGGCGCAGTCGCTGGATTATACGGCGCTGAAGTACGGGACCAGTCAGACCTCGATGGCTAGCGGGTATTTCGTCCATCCGGCCCAGGTGACCGTGAAAAATCACGCCTACGTGGTGACCATGGACATCAAGACCGCCAAGAAGCTGACGAGTTGGCCGGTCACGGTCTTAGCCGTGGATGGGCACGCGCCCGAAAATGTCCGCAAGACCAAGGACGGCGCGGGTAATTCCCACCTGTACTATTCATTTACCACGACGAATCTCAAACGCAAGGTCAATGCCAAATTGGCCATCGACGTGCCCGACGTCTACAAGGCCAAGCACTTGATTACGTTCAAGTTCAAGACGGCGCATTTGCCAGCCTTGACGACCGCCAAGACGGCGACGACTGCGGCCAAAACGACAACCAGCGAGCCGGCCGCGCGCCACAGTCAGTCCTCTGCAACGCCCAAGGCCGCTTCGAGCAGTCAGACACCGGCCACATCGTCACCCAGCAAAGCATCCACACATCATCGGCACCAAGCCAGTCGTGCGGCCAGCTCGACCAGTCGTACCAGTCAGTCGACGCCAACCAGCAGCAGTCGCAGTCAATCAACTACGATGGTAGCGGATCAGGTGCCGCAACAAAAGACCCACTGGGGTGGCCTGATTGGTGGAGCCGTGGCCATCATCGTTCTGGTTGGTGGCGGCTCCTGGTGGTACTTTGGCCGGCATTAGGAGGAATCGCACATGAAAAATCCAAGAACCATTGGGTTGGTGACCTTAGCCGTCATTTTGGTCGTGGGCCTCGCAGGCGGCGGTATCGCTTGGCACCAGCATCAACAGCGGGCTGCTCAGCCGCGCATCGTGGCCACGACCTACGCCATCGTTCAAATCGCCGACAAGCTTAATTTGCCCTTAGTGGGGGTCCCCACGACGGCCAACACCTTGCCACAGCGCTATCAACACCTAACCAAGGTCGGCAGCCCCATGAATCCCAGCGTGGAGAAGATCACCGCGCTCAAACCCACGGCGGTGTATTCCGTGACGACGTTAAACGACCAATTTGGTAAGGCCTTTAAGGCCCAACACGTCACGCCCCATTTTTTGGACCTGACCAGCGTGGCCCATTTACAAACGACCCTGACACAGTTGGGGCAACGCTATGACCGCCGGGCGGCCGCGGCGAAACAAAATGCCCACATCGACCGGGCCAAACGCCACGCCAAAAAGCGGGCCCAGGGACGGACTCAGCCGCGAGTCTTGGTCCTCATGGGCCTACCCGGGGCCAGTTACATGGTCGCCACCAATCACGCCTACGTGGGCGATCTGGTGCGGTTAGCTGGGGGCCACAACGTGTTTACCAGTCGCACACAGGAGTATCAACAACCCAACGATGAGGCCATTCAAAAGGCCAATCCGCAGGTCATCTTGCGCTTGGAGCACGCGATGCCCAAGATGGTGACGCAACAATTTAACCAAGAATTCAAGCGTAATGCGATGTGGGCCAAGACGTCGGCGGTCAAGCACCACCGTGTCTACGATCTGCAGGAACCAATCTTTGACGCGACCGCCAATATGCGCGTCGTGACGGCCTTGGACCAAGTGAGTCGTTGGCTGTATCCGAAGGGGGCGACCGCATGAGTAAATCCAGTGGCTGGTGGTACGGCGGTGTCTTGGTGCTCTTACTGGCAACGGGCGTGCTCGCCTTGATGGCCGGCACAACCTGGATTGGCTTACCACAGGTAATTTACGCGGCTAGTCATCCAGGGAGCACGACCTTTGTGACCGTCTTCTCCTTGCGTTTACCACGGGTCTTAAGCAGTCTGATCTGCGGGGGCAGTCTCGCCGTGGCTGGGGCCTTATTTCAGGCCGTCTTTCGCAACCCCATCGCCGATCCCAGCATCTTAGGGATCAGTTCGGCCGCGGACTTCTTCAAGCTCGGTGGGGCGCTCTTGTTGCCCTGGTTACCGGGGCGTAACTGGGTGATGGCCGTGGTCGGTGGGTTGGTAGCGCTGATCATCTTGACCAGTGGCCGCGCGCTCGCCGACCCGTACCGGTTGATCATCGTCGGGGTCGCGCTGGATGCGACCTTCGTGGGCCTGCAACAGCTGGTGAGCAGTGGCGCCGCACAGGTCAGCCGCAGTACTTTTAACGGTACGACCTGGACCGATGCGACGACAGTCCTGATTCTGGGCGCTCTGGGGCTCATAGGGGCCCTGTTGTTGGCACCTTGGGCCAATTACTTAAAGCTGACCGATGACGCCTTAAAGAGCGTCGGAATGCCCGTGAACGTGATTCGTTGGAGCCTGTTATTGCTGGGGATGTACCTGGCCGTGAGCGTTACCGCCGTGGTCGGGGCCATCCCGTTTGTTGGCATCGTGGTGCCCAACGTCGCTCGAAGATTGGTCGGTCACGACTACCAAACGCTGGTGCCGTTTACCATGCTGGCCGGCGCGTGGTTGATGCTGGCCGCGGACACCCTGGGGCGGACCGTGATCGTGCCCAGCGAAATTTCCGCGGCGACCATGATGGCCGTCATCGGCGGACCATTTGTCATTATTTTGCTACAACGGGGGCGAGGATTCCATGGAATGTCAACACGTTAGTTATCAGTATTCCCACCAAACGCACGGCCTGCACGATTTAACGGGAACCTTTCCGACGGGGCAGGTCACTACGATCATTGGTCCCAACGGCGCGGGCAAATCCACACTGCTGAACCTGTTGGCCCAACGCCTACCGGTCCAAGCCGGGCAAATTTTACTCGACCAACAGCCCATCGCGCAGTTGAAACCCAAGGCCTTGGCCCAACAAGTTGCCATGGTCACGCAACGCCATCAGCTGTACGATGAGCTGACGGTGCGTGAGGTCGTGGCGACCGGGCGCTTGCCGTACCACGGCCTGCTGCAGGCGGTACCGGACGCAGAGGTCACCCCGTACTTAGCGGCCAACGGTTTGACGGAGTTGGCCACGACGTTGATGCAAGACCTGTCCGGCGGTCAACAGCAACGCGTCTGGTTGGCGGCGGCCCTGGCCCAAGCACCCAGCGTGCTGTTGCTAGACGAGCCGACGACCTACCTGGACGTGCATTTTCAACAGGTGTTGATGACTCAGCTTCGGCAGTTGGCGGCGCAGGGCATGACGGTGATTCAGGTGCTCCACGACATCAATCAGGCCTTTCGTGCGAGTGACTGGCTGTGGCTGCTACAGGACGGAAAATTGGTCGCCAGCGGCACGCCAGCGCAGTTGCGCGACGCCCAGTTGCTGGCACAGGTCTTCGCCACGCCAATTGAGATCGTCGACGTGCCCCAGCTCGGCCCCTACATCGTCCAGATTCCGCAGTGACCTGTGGTGCTGGTCGCCTTACCGTCCGTGCGCTGGTGGTGAAGGTGCTGTCCGCCTGCCGTTGCGCGAAAGCTAGGCTGGAACGCTGGGGGAGGACCGCCCCGAGCCTGAGAGGCGGTCTCGGTGCTTGCTTTGAGCCAGAAAATCGCTGTCTCAAAGACACCAATTTGCCAGCAAACCCCACTGGCAAATTCCCCGGCTGAGCCTAGTTTCGCTCCACTCTCGGCTACTGTGGTCGTTCACCTCGTCAACAGGTTGAGGCCCCGACTATCGGTATTCGACAAACAACTACCGACCGGGATTGTCGCTCATGGGTCAGCATCTGGTAATTTTCGGTGTGGTTGGACGGCTGCTGACGACCACCACCACGGACGGTAAGGCGGTCAGCACGCACCACAGTTGCCCAATCACCAATGCCAAGTAAATTACATAAAAAGTCGCAATTAATCACCTGATTGGTGAATAATTGCGATTTTTTAGTGGGTCAATCAGTCGGTGGAAAAGTTGATAAGACCAACGTTTAGCCGCTTATCAGTCGTTCAATATATACTATTTTATATACGTTTGCGCATAAAATTATATTTACAAAATATTGAAAGCGCTTTATCCTATCACTGTACGCAGTTTAGGCCAGCTAATTGGGGGATGCCGGCGTGCGAGCTACGCGCAAATTTTAGTGATGGAGGGAAGGTCAATGAGCACCTATCGACGGCTTAACAAAACCCTGTTGTGGGTCTTGGTGATTGCGTTTTCGATTTTGATTGCGGGCGGCCTGCTGATTTTTAAGAATGAAGCGCCGCGGCCAACGAAAATCGTTAGCCAAAATGGGACGACGTTAGTGACCAAGCAACAGTTAATTTCGGGACAAGCAGTCTACGAAAAATATGGGCTTACCGATTACGGGAGCTATTTGGGAAATGGGACTTATTTTGGCCCGGACTACACGGCCCAGGCCTTACACGTTTATATTCAGGGGATGTACCAATACTACGGCAACAAGCAGTATGGCAAGTCCTTTAAAGCCTTGAATGCCGAGCAACAATCCGGAATCAAGGGCAAGGTCAAAGAGGAAATTCGTCACAATCGCTACAATCCAAAGACGGATGAATTAACGCTGACGACCGCACAGACCGCGGGGTTAAACCATTTAACTCGCTATTATCGGCATCAATTACGTAATAACCCGCGGCAGGCTGGGATGCCAGAAAATATGATTCGCAACAACACGGATGATTTCATGCAACGGGGCGACAAGATCGACCAGCTGACGTTCTTCTTCTTCTGGGGCGCCTGGTTATCGTCGACCAATCGACCGGGGCAAACGTATTCCTACACCAATAATTGGCCGTATGACCTCGAGGCTGGCAACATCATGACCAGTGACGCGATGGTCTGGACGGCGTTGTCCGTGGCCTTACTGGTCGCCGGCGTCGGTGTGGTCATCTACTTTTACAAGAAGTACCACTTTGACATGGAATACACGCTAGATTACGACAAAATTGGCGCCATCAAGACGGATGAACCGATCACGCCGTCACAACGTAAGGCCGCCAAGTACTTCCTGATCGTCATGGGGATGTTCTTCATTCAGGTCCTCTTGGGCGAGCTGCTGGCGCACTACTACGTGGAGAACGGATTCTTCGGCATTCCACTGCAAAATATTTGGCCGTTTAACCTGGCGAAGACCTGGCACTTGCAGCTGGTCATCTTCTGGGTGGCCACGGCTTGGCTGGCGACGGGGATCTACATCACGCCGCGGGTCTTGGGCCGCGAACCCAAACGGCAAGGCTTCTTGGTGGATACGTTATTTTACGCACTGCTCATCGTGGTAGCCGGCTCAATGCTGGGTGAATGGGGCTCCACGTTAGGCATCATCAACAGCAAGTGGTGGCTGTTTGGTCACTACGGCTGGGAATATGCGGAAATGGGTAAGTTTTGGCAGATTCTATTTATCTTGGGCATGGTTCTGTGGGTCATCATCCTGTGTCGGGGGTTCTTACCGGCCATCAAGATCAAGAAGAACCTGGACCGTTCGCGCCTGTTACAGCTGTTGCTGAGCGGGTCGATCGCGATTCCGGCCTTCTACCTGGCCTCACTGTTTATCCTGCCAAATTCACACGTGACCTTCGCCGATTACTGGCGGTGGTGGATCGTCCATCTCTGGGTCGAAGGGATCTTTGAATCCTTCGCCGTGATCTTGATTGGGTACTTACTGGTCGATATGAAATTAACGACCATCAAATCAACCATCCGCGCCCTGTACTTCCAGTTGATCCTGTTGCTGGGGACCGGGGTTGTCGGCATGGGGCACCACTACTTCTGGGAAGGTGACCACTCCATTTGGTTGGCTCTCGGATCGTGCTTCTCCGCGCTGGAAGTTATCCCGCTGTGTCTGTTGGTCTGGGAAGCTTACACGCACTACAAGGTCTACCGCGACAGTCAATTGGAATTCCCATACAAGGGGACCTTCATGTTCCTGGTCTCGACCGGGTTGTGGAACGCGTTGGGTGCCGGGGCCTTAGGGTTCCTGATCAACGCGCCAGCCATCAACTTCTTCGAACACGGGACGCAATGGACCTCGGCTCACGCCCACGCCTCAATGGCTGGGGTGTACGGCTTCTTCTCGATTGCCATCATGCTCTTTGCGATGCGGCACCTGACCAAGCCGGAATTCTGGACGGCCAAGGTCGAAAAATGGGTCAAATGGGCTTGCTGGTTATTTAACATCGGTCTGGCCGGCATGGTCTTCATTACCTTGATGCCAATGGGCTTCCTGCAATTAAAGGACGCCCTGGACTTCGGGTACTGGCATGCCCGGCAAATGAGCTTCTACAAGGAACCGATCATTCAGGGCTTAACGATTGCCCGGTCGGTCCCAGATCTCATCTTCACGGCCGGCGTGGTCGTCATCGGCGTCATCTTCTTGCGCGCCATGTTCCACCTGAAGCCAGCCTCTAAGAAAATCAATCCAGTGGACTACGATATTAAGTAGATTGTCGTAAATTGACGAAACCAGGTGCCTGCGTCAGTTAGGGGTTCCGCCTGCTCTGGGGAACGGTTTCCGCCTGAGAAGCGGGCTTGCACCTCGCTGGCGCCACCCCTAACTGTCTCCGGAAGATTGCGGATAGCCATCAGGTTGGTTTAGGCCGCATTCACTGAGAGTGAGGTTCATGGTGGCGACTGGGCTTGCAGGTAGTAGTCAATCTGGAATAGGTAAATTAAAAACGCCTGACGATTCACACCGATTCGGTGCGAGTTGTCAGGCGTTTTGTGGTTGGTAATTTATGGCCAATGATGGCGATGCAAGCTGGTAGCCAGTGGAGTTGAACGCATTATCACGTGATTCAGCAGTCATGGCGACGCTGATCAAGACCGGAAGCAAGCGACTCACTACTAGCAACGACAAACGAACTAACGTTGCCTTCACCCACCACCGTAGCCGGGAGTTCGCTAGATAGGCGTTCAGCTGTGGGAGTTCCCTTGGCGGCACGATTCACGCCGCTTAGGGAACTTATGACTTGAAGGCACAGGCTACCGGATTCAATCCAGTAGCTATCCGAGACCGCTTTTCGACTCGGCCCCTCGTCAAATCTAACGACCAGGAGGCACAATATCCACAACGGCTAACGAACTAACGTCGCCACCAACCACCACCGTAGCCGGGAGTTCGCTAGATAGGCGTTCAGCTGTGGGAGTTCCCTTAGCGGCATGATTCACGCCGCTTAGGGAACTGGCGTCTTTGAGACGTGGGTCCCGGCTCAAAGCGAGGCGGCGAGACCGCAATTTGGCTCGCCCCGTCCGCCCTCAGCGTTCCAACGCCTATCTAGCGAACGGTAAGGCGGCCAGCCAAGCGGCCGTAACCAATTGTAAGGCGACCACTTAGTCGATTGCCGCTTTGATTTGCTCGATGCGGTCGTACAAGACACCGTCGCGCAGGCCAGCGTTGGAGAAGGTGATCTGCTGCGAATCCAACAGCCGCATCAGTAGGGCGACTGGAATCAGTCCACCGATGATGATGTCGGCCCGATCTTTGGACAACCCCGGCACCTTCTTGCGTTCGGCCAGGTTAAGGCCCAACAATTGGGTCAACGTGTTGTACACGTCGGTGGCGGTCAGCTTGTAGCCGTGCACGTCTTCTGAATTCAAGAAGTTCTTGTTGCGCCGGTTGATCTTGGCCAGCGTCCGGTTGGCACCGCCTAGCCCAATCACGGGCAGATTTGCCGCTTCTCGTAGCCACCAAACGTCGTTGAAGACATTGTTGACGAACGTCATGGCCGCAAAGAGGGAGTCGGCTTGAACCTTGTCGCTTTCCAAATAGGCTTGTGAGAGCGTCACAGACCCCAACGGAATGGAGACCACGTGTTTCATTTGCCGGTTTTGGACCAAAATCAATTCGGACGAGCCACCGCCGGTATCGACCAGCAAGCCGTTGATGATGGGCAGGGTGTGGACCACGCCCACGTAATCGTAACGGGCTTCGGTCGCGCCCGAGATGACGTCAAAGTCCAGATCGAACTTTTCTTTGACCTGCTTTAAGAAGGCTTTTTGGTTTGTGGCTTGGCGTACCGCCGCTGTGGCCACGGCCACGATGTGGGGGTCGGTCAGTTGGTCATAGGTTTCCTTGAAGTCGGCCAGGGCCGCTAAGGTGCGCTCGATGGCTGCCGGTTGGAGAATCTGTTCGGTGCCCATATTTTCGGACAGCCGGACGTAACGTTTCTCTTCGGCGACGGTCTTGTGGTTACCGGCCTCGTCGATTTCACTGACGGTCATGCGGACTGAGTTGGAGCCCAAGTCGATGACAACTAAATTTTCCATTTATTCTTAACTCCGATCGATTGGGGATTCAGGCTGGTTTTTCGGACTCAGCATGGGTTTGAACTGCCGCGGGGCATTGCTGTCGTGAGGCTGGTGCGTGGCGTTGGCCTTGATCTTGGCCGTTGCTTGCGCCATGAAGGTCTCTTGGGCGTCCAGCGGTTCCAGCCCCCGCCGGTCGACGCGCCCATAGGTACGGTCGGCCAGCAGAACCCGTGTCTTGACGTTATCATGCCAGAGCGTGGCAAAAATGTCAAAGACCCGTTGCCGCAGGTCATCTTGCAGGATAGGGAAGAGCAGTTCGACCCGCCGGTTTAAGTTCCGCGTCATCAGGTCGGCGCTGGACAGATACAGTTGCGGGTCACCGGCGTTGGCAAATGCGTAGATCCGGCTGTGCTCCAGGAAACGGCCCACGATGGAGTGGACTTCGATATTTTCACTGACACCCGGGATGCCAACGTTTAAGCAGCAGATGCCCCGGACAATCAGCTTGATTTTGACGCCCGCCGCGGAGGCTTCGTAGAGCTTGGCAATCATGGCGGAGTCGGACAGTGAGTTCATCTTCATTTCGATCCAAGCATCCTGGCCGTTTTGGGCGTGGGTAATTTCTTGGTCGATTTTAGACACGATGAAGTTGCGGATGCCATCGGGTGACATGTGCAACTGGTGGAAATATGGCGGTTCGGAGTAGCCAGACAACATGTTGAAAATGTTGGAGGCGTCGATGCCCATGTCCGTGTTGGTCGTCATCAACCCCAAGTCGGTGTAGAAGTGGGCGGTGACGTCGTTGTAGTTCCCAGTTCCCATGTGCATGTAGCGCCGAATGCCGTCGGGTTCCCGCCGGACGATCAGCGTCAACTTGCAGTGGGTCTTGAGACCAATCAGGCCGTAGATCACGTGGCAGCCCATCTTTTCCAATTGTTGGGCCCAGTGGACGTTGTTTTCCTCGTCAAACCGCGCCTTGACTTCGACCAGTACCGTGACTTGCTTGCCGTTTTGGGCGGCGTTGCCCAGGTACTTGATGATCGGTGAATTCGAGGAGACCCGGTAGAGCGTCATCTTGATGGCCAAGACCCCGTCGTCACAGGCGGCCTGCCGAATCAGTTCGGTGACCCCCGCAAAGCTGTCGAAGGGGTGGTGGACCAAGACGTCGTGTTGCCGAATCGTTTGGAAAATGTCGTCATCGTGTTGCAGGCCTGGCGTCCGCGCGGAGGTGAAGGCCGGATAGCTTTCGTCATCGTGGCCGCTGATCTGCTTGACGAACTTGCTGAGGTAGGTCAAATCGATGGGACCGCCGATTTCGTAGACCGCGTAGTCAGCGATTTCCACGGAGGTCGTCAGCCGGTGTCGTAAGGATTGACTGATGCCGGCTTCAACTTCCATCCGGACAGCGCGTCCGTGTTCCCGCTTCTTAAGTTGTTGTTCGACTTCCTTCAAGAGGTCGGACGTATCTTCCTCGGCGACATCCAAGTCCATGTCCCGGATGACCCGATAGTTCGCGGCCTCCTTGACCTGGTAGCCGATGAAGAGGTTGCCGATAAAGGTCTTGATGATGTCTTCGAGCATGATGAAGCTGTTGTCGGCGCCGGGCAGGCGGACTGTCCGCGGGAAGATATCGGGCACTTGCACGGTGGCGAAGCGCTTGTCCTTCTTGTCGCCGTTCTTGTACAGCCGCAGGGCGATGTTCAAGGTGTTGTTACCAATGAACGGAAATGGCCGCGAGCTGTCGACCGCCATGGGCGTTAGGGCCGGTGAGATTTCGTCATTAAAATACTTTTCGATAAACCGCGTCTGTTGCGGCGTCAATTCCGCCGGCGTGAGGACGTGGATATCCAGGTTGTTGAGCGCGGGAATCAACATCCGATTTAGGGTGGAATACTGCTTGATGACCTGGTCGTGGGCCTTGGCGTTGACCGCTAGAAGTTGATCTTCGGCCGTCATGCCGGAAGCATCCGGTTTCGGGTAGTTGACCGCCGCTAATTTGGACAGCGAGGCGACCCGCACCATGAAGAATTCATCAACGTTACTTTGGGTAATACCCAAAAACCGCACCCGTTCCAGTAAGGGGTTGGCCTTGTCACGGGCTTCTTCTAAGACCCGGTCGTTAAAGTCTAGCCAGCTCAGCTCCCGGTTGGTGTAGTACTTAGGCTTGGTAAAATCTACTGTCATTATTTATGCAACCTCCTCTGTTTCAATACCGGTTGTAAGCCGAAAACGTCCGCGAAGAAATCAGCCTTGTAGTTAAAGGCCCAGCGAATGAGGGACAATTCGTCATCGCTGAAGACGGTAATAATCACTTTATTGGTCCGCACAGAAACGGAAATCCGTTGAATCGTCTGCTGGTGGGCATCGTCTAGGGCGTCCGCAATCCGTAAAATGGCGGATAACTTGGCAACGACCAGGCGTTTTTCACTGTCGAGTTGGCGGAAATGGGCCAGGTCCTCGGCTGGCGTCCGGGTGCTATGGTACCGCGACACGGCGGCAATGATCTGCGTTTCTTCGGTGGATAACCCCAACATTTCCGATTGCTTGATGACGTAGTCGGAGTGTAAGTAGTGTTCGTGCGTGTCGATGAAGCCCCCGATGTCGTGGACGATGGCGGCGACTTGTAACAAGAGCCGGTCACGTGGCGTCAAATGGTGCAGCGGCTTGAGCTGATCGAACAGGTGTAGGGCAAAACGCCGAACCAGATTCATATGGTTGGGTTCGACCCGGTAACGCCGGGCCAGATCATCGGCGGCGGCTAAAATCTGCTTTTCAAAATGGTGTTTGTGATAGCCGGCCACGATACCTTGGTTGGTCGTCAATCCGTCCAATACGTTTAGGTTGACCAAGTGAAGCTTTTCGGCGTGAACGACGGTCAACAGCTTCTTGATCAGCAAGACGATGGGCAGGACAATTTCCACGTTTTCTTCGGTCAGGTGCAGGCGTTCCATCAAATATTGGTTGGAGGCGCCACTGACGTCGTCACAGAAACGGTTGAATTCCTTGATCGACAGGTTGTAGCTGGTGTCACCCTTGGGGATGAAATAGGCGTTCAACGGGGCTGCGCCAACCAGCATGACCTGGTTAGGGACCGTTTGCATTTCATCAGGCAAGAAGCGGTAAAAGTCGTCGACCTTGCTGTTGATGTAGTCGTCGAGCACGTCGACGGGGTTGGGCGCCGTTGCCCGGAGGTTTTGGAGCACCTCTTTGATGCGGACCGGCCCCAGCTTCATGTTGTGCGACGCCACCAGTTCGCCATGTTCAAAGAACGACAGGGTGGTGCTCCCGGAATTCAAGCCGATGATGGCCGCGTGGTCCTTGACCAAGTGGCGATAGCGGTCCAGCTTCAACGTGATGGCCTCGTTGCGGACAAAGGATTCTTCGCCTAGCGAGAGCCATTCGATGTGTAGGCCCGTCCGCACGTACAGTTGGTCACGGATGAATTCCGCGTTCGGCGCGGTGGAAAGGGCTTGCGAGCCCCAAAGTTTATAGTGGGTCACGCCGTAGTCCTTTAAGATTTGCAGAAATCCGCGCAGAGCTTCGACGGCATCGCCGACAGTTTCGAAACTGATTTCTTCATGGTTGTAAATATTTTCCCCGATGGCGACGGTCGATTTTACCCGTTCAGCTTGGGTGCCGGTCCGCAGATTCACGATCGACAATTCGATGCTGGAAACATTGACGAGCATTGCGCCAAAATAGTCATCAGCCATAAACTTCATCTACTTTCTACTAAAATTAGTTAATGTAACTGGTTGGATTGTTCGCGGTTACTTGGATGGTGCTGGCCGCCTTACCGCTCGCTAGATAGGCGTTGGAACGCTGAGGGCGGACGGGGCGAGCCAAAGGGCGGTCTCGCCGCCTCGCTTTGAGCCGTAACCCACGTCTCAAAGACGCCAGTTCCCTAAGCGTCGTAACCCGCGTCGCTAAGGGAACTCCCACAGCTGAACGCCTATCTAGCGAGCTCTCGGCTACGGTTGTGCTTGGCAATAACCGATCATTTAGTTTGTAGGCGTTGTCAGTCATGTTGTCAAAAGTGTGTTAATGGTGGGTGTTGCGAGCAACCTGATTAGTCAACTTGTTTTCCGGATTAGCCACGGTTAATTCATTTTGTTCAGCTAATTAATCATGATACCAGAACTGGTCTGGACCAGGGGGTGAAAGTCAAAATTCGTTGCCGAGCCGTTGAAATTTGATTTCGCCGTCATGAACGCCCTCAGTCAGTGAAGACCTGATTGTCCATGATGACGCGTTCCAGGTGCTTTTCCGTGCGCTGACTTTCCGGCGGTAAGGTGAGGTAGTCCCCATAAAGCCGTTGTAAAATTTTATCATAGTTACGGGGGACTTGAACAGTTAACTGCTCGAATGGTACGGGGATAAGGTCAGTTAACTCCTTAACGTCATAAATTTCCTTATCGTAAGCGTATTGGGAAGCTAGGTTTTTGACCTGCGGCAACTGGACGTCGTCTTGATACTGGGTCATGACGGCCTCGCGTTGGTTCTTCAGGTCGGTCGCCGCGGCGATTTGCTGACCGGTGAGGGGACTTTGAAGCTTGCGCAAGGGGTTGTCGACCAGGTGGTAACGCAACTGGAGCAGCAGGCGGGTGTTGAGCAGCTGAAACTTGCCGAGTTGCTCACGCTGGGCGCCGGTCTCGAGCGGGATGCGGTCCAACGGGAAGATGTCAATGAAAATACCTTTGCGCGCATTGTTAACGTTATTTTTCTCCTCAATGTAAGTGTTGCGGTCGAGCAGCTTGGCGTAGCTCAACGCGTAGTTTTGGTCGCTGGCCGGCGTTTGTAAGAAGTAGTGCGTGTTTGCCAGCGCTGCGGGGGCTTGGGCGATAAACCGGTCGTAGTCGGCGCGCAGCAAGCCCACGTCCACGTCGTCATCCCAGGGGATGAAGCCCTGGTGACGAATGGCGCCGAGCAGGGAGCCTCCCATCAAAAAGTAGGGGAGGTCTAGCTCCTGGCAGAGCTGAGTGAACTGGGTCAGGTTGCCCAGCTCAACTTGATGGATTCGGTCAATTAAGCGCGGCATAAGCAGGTCCTTTCTTCGGTAAAATTTGGGTGGTGCGGGGAAAGCACTAGTTCTTGGCGACAGTATGGGGCTGGTCGCCTTACCGTCCGTCAAATATGGGACTGGAACGCGGTGGGCGGACCGTTTCGAGCCTGAAAAACGGTCTCGAAACTCGCTTTGAGCCGAGAACCCCGTCTCAAAGACGCCAGTTCCCTAAGCGCCGTGGTTCGTGGCACTAAGGGAACTCCCACGGCTGAGCCCATATTTGACGGACTCTCGGCTATGGTGGCGGTTGCCAGAACCGTGGGTTTCGCCCGGACGGTGGTTTTGACGGTACTGTTAGCCGTGGCTTTACACGTAGCAAGTTGGTTTGGTGACAGCGGCTGAGCTGGCCGCCTTACCGTCTGCTAGAGATGAGTTGGCCCACTGAGGGCGGACGGGCCGAGCCAAAGTGCGGTCTCGACACCTCGCTTTGAGCCGAAGAACCCGTCTCAAAGACGCCAGTTTCCTAAGCGCCGTAACCCGCGCCGCTAAGGAAACTCCCACAGTTGAACTCATCTCTAGCGGACTCTCGGCTACGGTAGTGGTTGCCAGAACCGTGGGTTTCGCCCGGATGGTGGTTTTGACGGTACTGTTAGCCATGACCTGACATGCGACGGCTTCATCCACCACCCGCTACGGTAGACACTGTCAGCGACGATTGGACTGACTGGATAATACCAAGCCACCCGCTTGATTGCCACCACCGTTGAATCAATGGCTGACCACCGAACTAAACGAGTTGTCACCAATACGTGTCCCGTAGCCGAGAGTGGAGCGAAATCTAGGTTCAGCCGGGGAATTTGCCAGTGGTTTTTACTGGCAAATTGGTGACTTTGAGACGCGCTTTTTCGGCTCAAAGCAAGGCCTGAGACCGGCCTTTGGCTCAGGCCGTCCTCCCCCAGCGTTCCAACCTAGATTTCGCGCAACGGTAGGCGGCCAGTGCGCGTGATGTAGCAAGTACCTTAACTCAAGGAATAATGGCTCTGGTGAATCGTGTGGCTATGCGTGTCTTGGAAAATCACGGTCACCGGTTTCGTGGACTTGGGCTCGAAGGTTGCCAAGCCATGAATCGTTTGCCCCGCTTTGACTGGCATCACGGTCCGGTTTAACTTGTTGTTGTCGCTGGTCTGGCTGGTAGTGAAGGACAGGTTGCCGGTCGTGAGCTTCTTGCCGCTTTGCGTGGCACTGACCGCGGATTGCCAGAGGTCCACAGGGACGACGGCCTTGTTTTGGTGATTGGTGAAGGTGTAGTACAACACGAACAGTTGGCGGTTAGCCGTGGCACTGGCGGTCACTTCCGAGCCGGTCAGTTTAAACGTGGTCTGATCAATCGTGAACGTCTGATTGCGAAAAGTCGCGGTGGGCGCCGACTGGCTGCTGGCGTGCTGCGATTGTGACGCATGACTAACCGCCACCGATGATGAGTGGTGCCGTGCCGGCTCCTGTTGGCTGCTCGGCTGTTTTTGCGCTGCCCCACAACCGCCCAACAACAAGAGACTGCCGAGCACCGCAAGTAATTTAACGCGTGACATGAAAAACTCCCCCTAAGCATTTGATGAAAGTCGTCGGTCCCAGAAGTAAAGAATCCCTAAAAATTGGGGGACGAACGGTCAAATTTGACCGCACCGGCGACAACAGACGGTACAATAGAAACAGGTCCTTGTGCGCAGTGACTCGCCACCAAAATTTGCGGCACTGCGGTGACGATGGACGTGCGGTGAATACCAGTCTGCCTTTGCCTCTATTCTAGCATAGGACGAGGGCAACCAGCGCTTAATCACCCAGGAAAAAGACTGGTATTTGCCAAGCGTAAATGCTAATATAAAAATCGTATTTTGAGAAATGTAGGTGGATAATCATGGCTGAAGCAGAAGAGCCGCTGTTGGACGCGTTTATTGATGTCTATATGAGTTCATTAAAGTATTTGGATGAGTTTGTTTCCGAACCAGCCAAAGCGTATCACTTGTCTTTTGAGCAGTACTTGATTTTGCGGGAGATTACACGCAACGATCACGTGACCTTGATGGATATTGCCAGTAAACGGCAGGTCACGCGCAGCGCCATCTCTCGGCAGATCAAGGTGCTGTTGAAGCAAGGATACCTCCAGCAGCAGCCCGATGAAAATGATCGCCGTCGGTTGTATCTGTTAGCGACACCGGCGGGCACGAAGGCGGAAAAGGCGATTCGCGCACGAATCAACCGTCGCTTTCAGGGCTGGGTCGACGTTTATGGTGATAAACGGGCGCACGAGATTTTGCATTTTATTCAAGAATTCAGCCAGATTACGCGCATGAAAAAGTAATCTGAAGTGTCACCCCCAAAAAGACTTGCGGGGGGAGAGGGAGAATGAAGAATGAGCAAAAAGCGCATGAGTGACGAAGAGGCAAAGCGCTGGCGCAAGATTGTCTTCATGGATGATGGCCACGATGAGAAGCGGTCACCACGCCAATCACGATCGTACGTGTACGGGGAACCGGCGAAACGATCCTGGTGGGAACGGTTGACGCGGCATTTCGGCCGGCGCTAAATAAAAATGACTCACACGAACCGACGACTAATCGGCTGGATGTGAGTCATTTTTTTAATCATTTTGAATGGGTTCCACCGGCGTGAATTCCTTGACCAGTTCGACCTTGACGTTGTCGCTGCCACTCAAGAGCTTGGCCACGGGGCACCGGCGTTCGGCCAGGTCGACCATGGATTCGGCGGTTGCTTGGTCGACGCCAGGGATGCGCACCTGCGCGGTCACGTAAAATTGCAGACCGCGGGTGTCACGCGCCATCTCAACAATGGTGTGGACCTGCGAGGTGTGGGGCAAATCGCGCCGCTGTTCAATGGCTTCCAGGGTAGCGTTCAAACAGGTGCTCAGAGCCAACCCAACAAATTGTTCGGGATTGGCGCCGGGCCGGTCATTTTCCGGACTACTGGTTAGGGCATCTAGGCCGCCCGGAACGTAGGAATGGCTCTCCAAACCGTCATCATTAATGGCAACGGTCCGGTAGCGGGGTGGGAACTTACTGCGATCAATGGCCAAAAGACATCAACTTCTTTCGTTAAACTTACTTTTAGACTACGCCGTTTACGGGAAAAACACAATTAAAATGTAAGGGCTTCCGGTAAAACCAAACCAATAACGGTCAACTGATTAAACAGTTGCGTCCATCACAAGCCAGCCGTAGTGACAAACGTTTGCACAAATCGGCTATACCAATTATAGATTAAATAGTCTGCCATTCGGAATATTCGAACCTTGTGAGATTGTGAAAAGACTGCTAGTTCAACCAATCAGCGTAAACGGTTTTATGTAAAAGTTTTGTAATAAATGGCGGTTAGGGGTAGACCACATAACTAATTATGTTTATAATGTAGTCAATTAGTAAGTGATAACTGACACTGGCGAACAAGTTTGGGGGGAGCCAAATGTTAAACGAAGAGGTTTTAGATGAACGCAAACGGTTTCAGATGATCACTTGGCGCGCCAAACAGCACGGGGCCCAGGTGGTTGAGAAGCAGATGATGCAACAGTTTACGGCAACGATTGCGGAACAACAAGAGATTTTAGCGGCGGCTCGGCGCCCACAAACACCAGCGGTTAGTTAGTCAACTGGGGCTACCGAAGCGGTTTTGGACAACTATCTGCCCGCCCGTGATACGCTATGGCGGGTTAGGGGGCTAAATTATGAAGCATCCGAAGATTTATTACATCTATTACTTAGCAGGCTGGTTGTTTATTGGTTTGATGGCGGTGGTCATCGTCCACATGATCCAACTGTGGATCACCGCAAGCAGTATGTAAAAACGTGCGTCAGTAGGTGGTTAGCCGGCTTAAGCGTCGGCCACCTGCTGGCGCACGTTTTGGTTAGTGACTGAAGGTTGAAAGAAGGAGATCAGTCAACTCATGACGTTAGAATTAGTCGTTGACCGCGTCATAGCGAAAACTAGCCGTCTACCGTTCGCCAAATAGGGGTTGGAACGCTAGGATGGACGGGTCGAACCCTAAAATTAATTGGTTAGGGACTAGTCGTTTCAAAAACGCCTTTTAGACACAAAAAAGCTAGTTACGTTTGGACGCAACCAGCAGAATAGAAGTATGTGTACGGCTTCAACGGTGTTAATAATGGCTAAATGTCAATTAACTCCTCCAACGATTGAAGTCCCGTGGCAGGTTCTCACCTGAATATGTAACTACATTATAACGTTGCCGCGGGCTGCTGTAAACCACAAATTTAAAGATTCACTTAAACTAATTGTGTTAGTAAAACGATAAATGTCACTAGTGCCGGCATTCCTTGCAGCCAAAAAATTGACTTTTTTACGGTCAGGCTACCATAAATGGCAACAATCACAATGTAAACCAGTAGTAGGGCCGTCGTGATCAAACGGGCCCGACCGGTTAACACCCACTGGCTGGCGAGAATCACCACGGCCAGCATCCCGTTATAAATCCCCATGTTTCCCAGGGCGGCTTTGGCCGGGGCTTGGTGGACAAAACTCAGCGGCATGCCAAACGTCTTGGCTTGTTGCTCGGGCTTACCAAATATCTCCATTGCCATGATGCCCAAGTGCTCAATGGCGACAAAATAAATTAAGAATGTTAAAATTATAATCATTATAATTGCCTTCTTTATGATTGGTTAGTATAGTGGGAATGGATAATGATATGTTGATATATCGATTATGACCAATAATCTTTCAAACTTTAAGCTAATTTTTAGTTTGGCGTGTAGAATAATTAGTGAGGATTAAATTTAGCAAAGAAACTTGAGTCATTCACGGGGAGAATGGCGTCACAATAGCTTTTGCGAAAAATGAAATGGAGGAATTACCCATGAGACTCCTAGACTTAAGTGGACAACAATTCGGCAGACTGACGGTTATTCGTCGTGACGGCACTGCGAAGAACGGGAATGCGACTTGGCTGTGCAAGTGTAACTGTGGCAACCTGGTAACGGTTGATAGTTACCGGTTACGGCATGGCATCACGGTCAGCTGCGGCTGCTATCGGCGAGATGTCAGCAAGGCCCGGCTTACCCAAGATCCCCGGACGAAGAAACAAATTGGTAACGCGATGAACTTACCATTAGTGAATGGGAGTAACGTTGCTGCGCTGACAAAGATTAGTTCACGGAACATTTCCGGTGTTATCGGTGTCAGCTTCGACAAACGTTCTGGTAAGTGGGCAGCACGTCTATTTTACCACGGTCGCTACATTTTAAACCAGACCTTTACCGACTTTTACGATGCTGTTGCGGCGCGCAAGCAAGCGGAACTGCAACTGGCCAAGAAAAACAACTTACAACAACTCGACGCCTCCGCTGAAGGCTAATCAGCAAATTGCACCAGCACAGAAATAGAAGCCAAACCGGTCGTTCCCCGCATTGTGGGAACGACTTTTTTGGTTGGTGTAGAAATATTGAAAAAGGTGTTGACGCTTCCCCGCATCAATCGGTATGCTGGCAGAGAACGGGTTGTGCTACCGGCAACTAGTGAAGACGGAAGCCTGCGTCAGGCTAGGGTGGGGCCTGCTATGGGGAACGCCTCCAGCCTGAGGAGCGGTCTTCCGGCTCGCTTGAAAGCCTGGCAAAAGCGGCCAGTCTCTCAAGTCGTCCCGCGCTGTAACCTGGCAAACGACGCCAGGTAACACCGCCGACACAGCTGGCTCCACCCTGGCTGCCTCCGGCAAGGTAGCGTCTATCAGCAACACTGTGTTTAAAGACTAGTCGTCAATGCAACTACTATTTGGGGTTAAGGTGACTGTTACAGGCGCAAGCACATCTTAGCCGAGTGTTCGCCAAATAGGGGGTCAGCCGCTAAAAAGAGTGGGCCAACAGGCGGTTGGTGCTAGGCGGATAATCCCGGGCCTGGATTATTTGCCTAGCAGTGTTAAGCGGAACCAGTTGCCTGTTGGCGCACGTTTCGGCCATGTGGCGGATATAGGCGTGTTCTTAGGCTCAAAACGCGGTCGAGGCCGCCCTTGGGCTCGGTCCGTCCCCCCGCGTTCCAGCGCCTATTCGCGGAACGATGGGCGGCCAGCCCACTCAACGTAAAGTAATCAGTTTCAGAATTAACTAGAGAAAGCATTTGGAGGGGAAGCGTGCCATGAATTATCGAGAAGAAGCAGATTCGTTAGGAACGGTCAAGGTGCCTGCCGATGCGTTGTGGGGTGCCCAAACGGAACGGAGTCGTCACAACTTTACCACGGGGCCACTGATGCCCTTGCCCGTGATTCGGGCGTTGCTCCAGTTGAAACGAGCAGCCGCCATCGCTAACCGGGACCTGGGCGAGGTGGCCGAAGCCAAGGCGACGTTGATCGTCCGGGCGGCGGAGGCCTTGTTGGCGTTGCCGGATGACCAATTGCAGGCGGATTTTCCGCTCCACGTTTATCAGACCGGGTCGGGAACGCAGACCAACATGAACGTCAACGAGGTGATCGCCCATCAGACGCAAAAATTAAATCCAACCAGTGGCGTCTTGCCCAATGATGACGTCAATCATGGGCAAAGCTCTAACGACACGTTCCCCACGGCCATGGCCATTACCGCCACGTTGGCCCTGCAGCCGCTCATGACGGCAGTCCAACAGCTGATCGACGAGCTGACGGCCAAGCAACGGGAATTTTGGCACGTAGTCAAGATTGGTCGAACGCATCTCCAAGACGCCACACCCCTGACGTTTGGCCAGGAAATCAGTGGCTGGGTCAGCACGTTGACGCACGACCTGGCCTACCTGAAAGAACTGGCTCCCACGCTACTGGAGCTGCCGATTGGCGGCACGGCGGTCGGGACCGGCCTCAACGCCGCACCGGGATTTGCGGCCGAGGTAGCGGCGCAGTTGGCCGACGTTTACGACCAGCCATTTACCGCCAAGACCAATAAGTTCTTCGGTCTGGCGGCGCATTCCGGGTTAAATGTGGTCCACGGTGCGCTGAAGACGCTGGCCAGTGACCTACTGAAGATTGCCAACGACGTGCGTTTCCTGGCAAGTGGGCCGCGAGCCGGCTACGGTGAACTCAACATTCCCGCCAACGAGCCGGGGTCGTCCATCATGCCGGGCAAGGTCAATCCGACCCAGGCCGAGGCGCTGACCATGGCGGCGACGCGGGTGCTGGGCAATGACGTGACCATCAGTGTGGCGGCATCGCAGGGCAATTTTGAAATGAACGTGTACAAGCCCGTGTTGATTGCGACCTTCCTGGAATCAGCCGACCTGTTGACCGGCACGGTGACTGGATTCACGACCAAAATGATTCACGGTCTGACCGTCAATGCTGACCGGATGGCGACGTTGGTCGACCAGTCACTGATGACGGTGACCGCGCTGTCTCCCCACATTGGCTACCACGCCAGCGCGCTGATCGCCCAAGCCGCCGACCAACACGGCTGGACGTTGCGGGAGGCGGCGTTGAATTCCGGCCAGGTCACGGCAGCGCAATTTGACGCCTGGGTCGACCCGTTGGCCATGACCAATGTCGACCGACCGGAATAGCAAGAGTGGGACGACAGGCGGTTATCAGCCTTAAGCGGAACCAGCTGCCTGTTGGCGCACGTTTCGGCAACCTAAGGGTAATGCACTAAAGTGGACGGATCTCCCAGTCTGAAATTTTTATTAAAAACTATTGACATTTCTCTAATCAAAGTCTAATCTTATGGACAAGTTCATAAAGTGCGTTGATGAAGACGAGTAGATTTGGACCGGCCTGACAAGCGACTCCCGTTTGGTGTGAGGGGAGACAGGCCCCCTGATCGAAAATCACTTCGGAGCAAAACGGTGAAGAAACTCGTAACCGCGTTGGTGGCACCCATTATCGTGCAAACGGATTGCTGCGGCAGTCCGCGAAGCGACGACTGATTTTCGGTCGTAAATAAGGTGGTACCGCGCAGTTAGCGCCCTTAACAGAAGGTAAATTCTGTTGAGGGCGCTTTTTTTCACCAAACTTAAGGACTGGCTGACAATTTTTAGGTTTGGAGGGATTTGAATGGGTAAGAAATTGGGATTTGGTGTATTGGGATTGTTGGTGCTGGGCACGTTGGCCGGGTGCCAGTCTGGCAAACAGGCAACCAATCAAAATAAGGCGTTGAACGTGACCATGCCGGCAGAGCTGCAGACGGCGGACCCGAACAAGGCGACAGATGCGTATTCGTTTTACATGATGAAGCAGACCACCGAGGGCCTCTATCGGCAAAACAACAACGGGAAGGTGGTCCCCGCCATTGCGACCAAGGTCGTGACCCCGACCAATCACGGGAAGACCTACACCTTTACGCTGCGCCACGATGCCAAGTGGAGCAATGGCGACCAGGTGACCGCCCAAGATTTCGTCACGTCCTTCCGTCGTCAGGTCGATCCGACGACCAAGGCGCAGTACGCCAATCGCTTCGCCACCTTCACCAACTACGCGGCCGTACAAAAGGGGACCAAACAGCCCTCGGCACTGGGGGTCAAGGCACTGGGCAAATACAAGCTGCGGGTGACCCTGAGTCGACAGAACCCGTCGTTTAATTACGAAGCCGCCACGGAATATTTGCCAGTCAACCGCCATTTGGTGAAAAAATACGGTTCTAAATACGGGACCAACTCCAGTCGCGTCGCTGCCAACGGCCCGTACGTGTTGAAACGCTGGAATGGGACCAAGGATACCTGGGAGTACGTCAAGAACAATCGTTATTACGACGCTAAGCAAGTGAAAATCAAGCGGGTCAACGTCCAGGTCGTCAAGACGGATTCGACGGCTGAAAAATTATTCGCCGCGGGCAAGGTCCAAGAGACCAAGATCGGCGGCACGACCGTTACCGGGACGGCCAACAACACCCAACTGAAAAAGCAGATGCGCAAGACGTTGACCACTGCCGTTTCCATCCAGTACTTCAACACCAAGACCAAATTGGGCGGCAACCAGAATTTCCGGACCGCTGCCAGTCTGGCCATCAACCGTAAAGAGTTAACGACCAAGGTCAACCAAGATGGTTCGGTGCCGTTGAAGAACATGGTTGCCCAAGGTGTGGCTAAGGATCCCAACAATGGCAAGGACTTTGCCGTCAGCACCGGAAATTATACCCGCTATGACGCCGCGAAGGCCCGCCGGTTGTGGCGCAAGGCCCGCGCAGAGTTGGGCGGCGGCAATTTCAAGATCACGCTACTGACGAACGATTCGGATGGGTCCAAGAACGTCGCCGAGTACATCCAAAGTCAGTGGGAAAAGACCATGCCGGGGCTGACCGTTACCATCTCGTCGATGCCGCTGACCCAGCAGATCAACAAGATGTTCAAGGGCAACTTCGACGTGTCGACCTTTGGCTGGACCGGGGATGAACCGGATCCGACGACCGACCTCGACCTGTTCATGAAGGGCAATTCCATCAACTTCTCAAATTACGTCGATCAGAAATATAACCGGCTGATGTTGGCCGCGCAAACGGAGACCAACGCCAAGAAGCGCTTTGCCCTGTTGAAAGCCGCCAGTCAACGTCTGTCCAAGCTGGGCGTCTTCAACCCACTGTACCAGCAGGCGCAAGTCAACCTGGTCAGCGACAAGGTTGGGGGGATCAAGTACACCACGTTCAGCACCGCCGCCCAATACCGGTATGCTTACTGGAAATAGCGTGGCCAAACGACACATGGGTCGCACTGGCCGCCTTGCCGTTCGCTAGAGATGGGTTGGAACGCTGAGGGCGCCGGTCCAAGCCAAAGAGCGGTCTTGGCTCGTCCCGTCCGCCCCAGCGTTCCAACCCAACGGTAGGCGACCCGTCCGCATCGTGTGGCTGTAACCAACTATTTTTGATGCCATGAGTCGCATGCTAACAGTAGCGCCAGCTGATTTTCATTTTCATTCTTTACTCACCATACGCAAAAAGCCGCGGCCAACCGGGATTAACCAGTCGGTCGCGGCTTTTTTACCGAAAGTGATGACACCTTCAGTCACTGTTTGGTGAGGCTTAAGGAATCACGTAGAAGCTAGGTGTGAAGTAGGTTTGGCTGAAGACACCGATGCCATCAGTGGGGTTCTGTGCGGCGACGTAAGTGCCATCTCCGAGCGACAGGCCATCGTGATAAGGGTTGCTTTCGGAGCCCCAGAATAAGATGGCGCCGGCGGGTGCGTTGGCGACGTCATAGTGGTGTGTGCCTAATGCGGCTTGTTGCGTGGTGGTCCGGGCGCTGAGGCCGAGAGCGTATTGCACTAAGCCGGAGCAGTCAAAGCCTGCGGTGGTGTTGCCACCGTAAACGTAAGGGGTGCCGCTGTTGGCAATGGCCAGCGCGGTAGCGACCCCGTTACCACCAGCGACTTGACTACCGGTGCTGGTCGTCGCAGTCGTGGTCGTGGTAGCGGTGTGTTGGTAGCTGGTGTTGCTGCTAGTCTGGTAACTCGTATTGGTCGTGGTTGGGGTGGTCGTTGCGGCCGTCTGCGTGGTTTGCGTTTGCGCCGGTTGTTGGCTCGTCGCCATGTGGGCAGAAGCGGTCGTGCTGGTTCCGGCTAAGAACAGGGCGCCGGCAGCTAAGGTACTGATTAAAAAGCGAGTTTGCGTTTTGATAAGTGTCACTCCATCATCTAAGTATTTATTGCGGACAGCAGTTGGCCGTCACAACATCTTCGAGTATAGCGGGAAAAGGTTGCGGGGCTGTATCACTGCGTTAACAGATTAAGACAGTTCGGTAACGCCAGATGTCAGCGGCGACAAATTTTTAAATTAGCGAAAAGATGATACCCTCAGTCGCTAAGGGGGATATGTATTGGCTAAAGGAAAGGGCCGCTAGTTGCGGGCTGGTGGTCCTTGCGACTAACAAATGTTAGTGTTCCTTCCGCTGACGGAGATCCAGGTAACCAATGCTAAGACTAGCGCCTAACAGGCACAGTCCCAGAATGGCTAACCCGTTTTGAGAGTGTTCATTAGTTTGTGGCAAGGTCTTGGCTGACTTTGTCGTGCCAGTAGCAGGGGTCGCATTAGCTTGCCCAGCTGTTGCTTGGTTAGCACCCGCGTACATTTGCGCTTGGCGAGGTGCCGTGGTGGAAGCGGCCGTGTGATGCATGGTCGTCGTTGCACTAGGCTGCGTGGCAGTTGCGGCTTGACCAGATTGAGTTGGTTGATAACCATTGTCATTAGCGGTCCCATTTTGTTCAGGGTAACTGCTGCCAGTTGTCGTGCTGTTGCCAGTTGTGGTGTTGTTGCCAGTTGTGGTGTGATTACCATTGGTCGATGGTTCTTGTGTCGTTACGTGGTTGTTGGACCCATCAGGAATGTTGGGTTCAGTGACGCCAGGGGTAACTTGGCCCGGATGGCCAGGATAGGTGACACCAGGCACTTCTTCTTCCTCGTTGTCCTCGTTAGGATGTTCTGGATGTTCAACACCGGGTGCTTGCGGATATTCTGTGCCAGGGTTGGTACCAGGATGTTCCGTGCCGGGTTGTTCAGTCCCAGGTTGTTCAGTCCCAGGTTCTTCAACCCCAGGTGCTTCGGTGCCAGGATGTTCAGTTCCGGGTTCGTCAACGCCAGGCGTTTCGGTGCCAGGTTCTTCAGTCCCAGGTTGTTCCGTGCCGGGTTCTTCGGTGCCAGGCTCTTCAGTCCCAGGCTCTTCAGTCCCAGGTTCTTCAACGCCAGGTTCTTCAGTCCCGGGTTCTTCAGTCCCAGGTTCCTCGGTGCCAGGTTCTTCAGTGCCAGGCTCTTCGCTATCGCCGCCATCAGCGGGGTTCTCTGGGTCAGGTTCATCGACACCAGGTGCTTCGGGTTCACCGAAGTCTTCACCAGCACCGGCAACGAACAGACGGATAAAGCCTTTCCGCATGATAGTCGTGTTGGAGAAGGTGCTGTTAAAGGTGACGATACCGACGTGAGAATCCTTCTTAATAGTGGCTTGCCCGAAGGAAACGCCTAAGATGGCCGACATTGGGAATGAGTCATCCGCTGGAACACGAACGTTTTGTGGGACATAGAAGTACATGATGTCACCACTGTCGATCTTGATCCAGTTATCAATCGACAACTTGTACTTAACGAAATAATTTAAATTGCGGGGCAAAACGGCGTCGTGTGAATAGACTTTTCCGCTTTTGTCCACGATGGTTGCGTCGCTGGCGTTCGCACCGTGTACGTCGATGACTTTGGCTTGACCGACGATCGGGTGCGCGAATAAGAAGAAGCCAACCAAACTAGCGGCGGCCAGTAAACTTAAACGCCAAAATTTCTTCATGATACATACCTCCTATCGAGATTTCTCTCTCTCTCAGCACCTATAAACTAACATGTTTATAGGCTAGACAGTTAGTCAGACGGTTCGTTCGTTAACTGGTTGAACATTGTGTTTTGCTTGATTTACCGGGGTTTGCCAGCCGAGTGATGACGGGGGTCAATGACTGATTCACAAATGAGTGGACTTTTGGTGAAAAATGTGCGCACATGATGATTTTAAACGCCGCTAATCAAGTGATCCAATCGGTCGTGCGTTAAACAGTGCGATGCAACGACTAATGGCACTTCAAGCTACTGAGAGGGTCGATACGAATGTGGTGGGCAGACGGGGATGGTCATGCTAAAATTAAAGGACAATTTCGGATTCTGGGGGTAGTGGGGATGAAAAGAATTGTCTTCGACGTCGAGGGAACGCTCAGTTTTAATGGGCAAGTCATGGCGGCAGAAATTGTCGCGGCACTGCAACGGTTGCTGGCATTGGGGCATCAGATCATTTTCACGTCGACCCGCCCGCTGCGTCACCTGTTAGCGCTCATGCCAACCTTTCACGATGCACCACTGATTGGCGCCAACGGAGCGCTGGTGGTCAAGGCCGGCAAAATTGAGGTGCTCGCGCCCATTGTACCGGCAGACTTGCGCCGGTTGCGGGGCATCATTGCCCAAGCCAACCTGGACTACGTGGTGGACGGACAGTGGAATTACGCTGCCCAAATGGCGCCGGCCCACCCGCTACTTGACCAGCTCGATCCCAAGCGGTTGGCTCACCGTGTCCCGCTGGCAGAAATTACCACCGCCGTGAAGGTCACATTATTGGGGCTGACAGCGACCCAAACCACGGATCTAGCGGCCGGATTGCGGGCCCACCAGACGTTGGCGGTCAGTTCCGCCGCCGAAGGCAACCTGGTCATCACCGCTCAGCACAGTCATCAGGCCACGGCACTACGTCATCTGGGTGTCACCGACTATATTGCCTTTGGCAACGACCAAACCGATCCGGCGCTGTTGGCCGGGGCGCGACACAGTGTCTGGGTCACCAGCAAGCCGCAGCTGGCTCACTTGGCGCCAACGGCCACCGTCGTCACCTGTGCGCCAGACAATCGCGCTGTGGCGGCACAAATTGCCCGGTTGGCCGAGTGAGCGGCGGCGTAATCGGCGGGAGTTCGTGCTTGGTGACTGCGTTTCAGGCTTCTTTGCCAAGCTGATTTCGCACGACACGTAGCAGTCGCCGGCCAAGTTTCATCCGACTCAGAACCAAATAGCGGTTGTAACTCGCGGCAACTTGTGCTAATCTGTCAACAGTTGCATAACTTTAAAAACAATAAGAACGGATAACGCCTGGACTGCACCGTGGTTTAGCGAGCTAAGGATAGTGAAAGCTTAGTGTCACGCCAGTTGAGGATAACCCCGTTTTCGTTGCCGACTGAAATCTCGAGAGTAGGTCGCGCCGTGACCCGCCACGTTATCCAGCGGAACGTATGTTAGTACGTTAATTAAAGTTGGTTTTGCATGATTAAAAACAATTTGGGTGGTACCGCGGAAAGACCTTTCGTCCCTTGGATAGGGATGTTGGGTCTTTTTTTAGTACTCAGAGAAGGAGAATACACATGACAGAAGTTTTAGTGAAAGATTTATTCGGTAAAACGCATTTTGCCGAAAGTGAAGAAGTGGTCTTGCACGGCTGGGTCAAGACTGTGCGGGGGTCCAAGCGTGTCGGGTTCATCGAATTAGGCGACGGCTCGACGATCAAGAACGCCCAGATCGTCATGAAGAGCGACATTGACAACTACGCTGAATTGACGAAGTTGCCACTGAGCTCCACCATCAAGGTCGTGGGGACGGTCGTTTACACGCCAGAAGCCAAGCAGCCGCTGGAAGTGCACGCTAAGGAAATCGTCTTAGAAGGGGCTTCCGACAATGATTATCCGTTGCAAAAGAAGAAGCATTCCTACGAATACCTACGGACGATGGCCCACTTGCGGCCACGGACCAACACGTTCTACGCGGTCTTCCGGATTCGGTCATTGGCAGCCTTTGCCATTCACCAATACCTGCAAGAACACGGCTTCACCTACGTCAACACGCCCATCATCACCAGTAGTGATAGTGAAGGGGCCGGGGAAATGTTCCGGGTCACGACCTTAGACATGAACCACTTGCCAAAGACTGATGATGGTAAGGTCGATGACCACGAGGACTTCTTCAAGAAGGAAACGAACCTGACTGTTAGTGGTCAATTGCCAGTTGAAGCCTTCGCATTGGCATTGCGGGACGTTTATACGTTTGGCCCCGCTTTCCGGGCTGAAAACTCCCACACGGCGCGGCACGCCTCAGAATTCTGGATGATTGAACCAGAAATGGCCTTTGCCGACCTGCAAGATACCATTAACGAATCAGAAGCCCTCTTGAAGTACGTCGTGGCTTACCTGTTGGAACACGCCAAAGACGAACTGGACTTCTTGAACGGTGCCGTGGACAACAATCTGTTGAACCGCCTGCACCAGACCTGCGACGAGAAATTCGCCCAGATCACCTACACGCAAGCCATTGAAGAATTGAAGAAGGCCCCGGTCGACTTCGACGTGCCCGTTTACTGGGGCTTGGATCTGCAAGCCGAACACGAACGGTACTTGTGTGAACAGATTTACAAGCGCCCAACCTTCCTGACGGATTATCCTAAGGAAATCAAGGCCTTCTACATGCGCGACAACGCGGATGGCAAGACGGTCGCTGCGGCGGACCTGTTAGTTCCGCGGATCGGTGAATTGATCGGTGGGAGTCAACGGGAAGAACGGCAAGCCGAACTGGCCCAAAAGATCAAAGATTACAACCTGCCACAAGAAGAATATCAATGGTACCTCGACCTGCGGAAGTACGGCGAAACGCCACACTCCGGTTACGGTATCGGGTTCGAACGGTTACTGATGTACGTCACGGGGATGGAAAACATCCGCGACGTGATCCCTTACCCACGGACTCCAGGTAACGCTGAATTCTAAGCACAAGCTTTAAGCAAGATTAAAAAGACGCTCATGCCCATCAGACAACTGATTGGGTAGGGGCGTCTTTATGCTATTTGGGCGGACGATAAGCTTACCAAAAAAATAGAGCCAGCAAGTAGCGCCGGCTCTCAGGTGAGGTGTCATTTTCAATTGTAGTCCAGTTAACGTTGCCAGTGATTTGATTACTCGTTTGCCATAGCCAGCCAGTCCTCGTTAGAAATGAAGTCCTGGGGCTTGAGTGGCGCGACGTTTCTGTCGGTCAAATGGTTCAACTCGTTGGCAAATTTAGTGGCAATAGATTTGGTGAATTCTGGTTGCGTGACGTTGAAACAAACCTTGTACTTGCGTGGATTACTGAGTGGGTGCCAGTGACCCTGCCAGAAGCTCAGAAAAGCAATCAGTTGGTGATCGGTGTTCGGCGTGAAAAAGATTATCGTCTTTGGCCGACATTGCCGATAGGGTGATTCGTTAAATGCGGCAATCAGGTCGACGGAAAACAGCTTAAACCCATACTTTTCAGCAATCCGTTTCATTGCGTGTGCGAGATATTTGGTGTTCTGAAATTCAGTTTTCATTTTACACGAAAGGCCCGGCCCCCCCAGGCCTCTCTCTCCCCCTTTTGAAGACAACGCTAACAATATCTACGCGTTAAGCCTATCCCAAAAACAAGGGTGAGTGGTAGCCAGAGCGCTGGGTTTGTTCTACTAATTAACGATTTAAACTGTGATTGTAAAGAACTAAAACGGCCCGGAGTGGTGTTGATGGGACGTGTTTCCGGTGAAATATTATTGCGGTGCAATACTAAACCGGTGAAGATAGTTCAATAGTTAACAAACGCTCTTGGTATGCCTGCCGTTTAGAGTAATACATAGGCGTATAAAAAAGCACCCGACTATCGCACTGGTCGGGTGCTTTGGTGGACGTCATGTTCCAAAGCTTTTTGCAACATCAGTATAGCAGATTACCTCTGTTTGAAAAAACAAACACGCAATTATTTGATCACTATTCAGGGTCACCCAAGTTGTTGCCGTTCGAATTTTCCCCGAATTTTAGGCAAAATAAAAATGCCGGCAAGCCGACATTCCATGGGGTTATTAAACTCATCGCAGTTGCGCAATGGAGCTGGCGGGGATCGAACCCGCGTCCTAGCATATTGCCAACTCAACGTCTACACGCATAGGCAGACTATTTAAAGCTTCACTGAGTAACTTGCCGCCTGTCAGGGCCCACATACTCAGCTAACCTGATTCATCTCTTCTAACGTACTTCAGGTGGGAGCCGTTAGCGTAAGCCCGTTAAAGTTAGGACCCAGATCTAGACCGCGGGCAAGCCTAGGAGGATCTACGTTAAGCGCCTATTAAGCAGCTAAAGCGTAAGAATTGTTATTATTTTTTGCAGTTATAATGAACTGGACCTTTTAACGTAGATGCCGCTACGACGCGCAGTCAAGCTTCAACCTATACCAGTCGAATCCAGAACAGCCCCATATTTGTTACTGATATAGTGTAACATATCTCAGGCTTTCTGCAAAATATTTGCCTAGTCGCCGAGAATTTAAGGGTAAATGCAGGTCGGTCGTATAGTATAATAACCAGTGAGACGGCTTCGACAGGCGTGGGGGAGGGGCGCCCCCGTGGCAAGTTTGTTAGGTTAGTGGTAAATTAAGGTTGACGTTCCGTCTGCTGACCGTTGTTCGGTACTAGGTAACCGCAACGGGATTGCCTGAAAATACCTGATTGTCAAGAAAATGGAGTCCGCACGAAAAGTTACAGAAACTTCATAGTTCTGTCACCACCAGTTCCGTTTCCCTTGGTAGGTTTAAGACAACTATGACCCACAAACTTTTTGCCGGCTCCGAAAATAACGAAACGTGAATCTGTGGAGGTAGCAATGAAGTTATTAATGATTGAAGACAACCATTCTGTATCGCAAATGATGTCGATGTTTTTTAAGAAGGAAAAGTGGGACGCACACTTCGCCTACGATGGCAATGAAGCCATGGAGATGTTCTCAGCGACGCCCAATGATTGGGACATGATCACGCTGGACTTGAACCTCCCCGGGATGGATGGGATGCAGGTCAGCGCGGAGATCCGCAAGCTGTCGCCGACCGTGCCCATCATCATGCTGACGGCGCGCGATTCCGAAAGCGACCAGGTCTTGGGATTGGAAATGGGGGCTGACGATTATGTCACCAAGCCGTTTAGTCCCATTACACTGATTGCCCGGATCAAGGCCTTGCACCGGCGCGCCGAACTGGGACCGATTTCCAAATCAAACGAGCAGGATGCCCTGAACGACACCGAGGCGTTTGACGTGGTCACGGAGAACTTCAAGTTGAACACCAAGACCCGCGAGGCCTACCTGAACGACCGGCAGATTCAGGACCTGACGCCCAAGGAATTTGATTTACTCAAGACGTTGGCCCAAAAGCCGCGGCAGGTCTTCTCCCGCGAGCAACTCCTCCAACTGGTGTGGGACTACGAATACTACGGCGATGAACGGACCGTGGACGCGCACATCAAGAAGTTACGGCAGAAGATTGAAAAGGTTGGCCCGCAAATTATTCAGACTGTTTGGGGGGTGGGTTATAAATTTGATGATAGTGGAGCAGATCAGCAATGAAACTAATGTATCAACAGATGTTAGGATTCTTTGCGGCGATTATGATTATTCTGGTGATTATGGGGGTATCCTATTCACAGATGACCCGCCACATGGTGTACAGTAACACCTGGAATTCTCTGGAAAAGTATTCAAATAGCCTGATTGAGCAGTCGCTGCGCATTAGTTCACAGAAGCCTAATACGGTTCAGTTTGATACCAATTCGCTGGAGAGCAGCGAGCAACTGCTGCAAAATCAAGCCATCAGTACCACCATTTACAGCGCCACCAATAAAATCGTTTTTCCGGCCAACGTCTATCAACAAGCCATCAACCAGTCCGACTGGAAGAAATTGGCTAAGAACCAAATCATTCACAAGGTCGTGGATCGGCGGGTGCGTAACAAAAATGGCCGGGTTAGTCCCGCGATGACTGAGGTGATGAAGCCCTACTTTTACAATCACAAATTGGTGGCGGTCGTGGTGATGGGGGCCTTCGTCTCCGACATCAACACCAACGTCAATCAGATCAATCACAACCTGATGAAGGCGCTATTGGTGTCCTTCCTGGTGGCCGTCGTGGCCAGCTACATTTTGGCGCGGTACTACACGTCGCGGATCAATCGGCTGCGGAAGGCGACCAATCAAGTGGCCAAGGGCAACTATGATGTCCAAATGGCCAGTCGTGACCGGGATGAGATCGATGACCTGATCAATGATTTCAACGGCATGGCCCATTCGCTAAAGGAATCACAAGAAGAGATTCAACGTCAAGAAGAACGGCGGCGCGAATTCATGGCCAACGCTTCTCACGAAATGCGCACGCCACTGACGACCATCAATGGCTTGCTGGAGGGCTTGGCCTACGATGCCATTCCCGAAGAAAGTAAGGAAGAAAGCATCGACTTGATGCGCAGTGAGACCAGTCGACTGATTCGTCTGGTCAACGAAAACCTGGACTACGAGAAGATTCGCTCCAATCAAATCACCTTGAATCTGCACGAGTTCAACGCGGTTGACGCGCTACACAATATTGTCGAACAGCTGAAGCAAAAGGCGGACGATTCCGGGGATACGCTGGAATTGCAGGCACCCAAGGGAATCGACGTGTACGCTGATTACGACCGTTTTGTTCAGATCATGTTCAACATTACGCAAAATGCCATTCAATTTACCCAGCACGGGCAGATCACCTTGTCCGCACAACGAGGATACGAGGAGACCATCGTCAAGGTCGCCGATACTGGGATGGGGATGAGCGACGAGCAGCTGCAAAATATTTGGGAACGTTATTACAAGGCTGACCCGTCGCGGAAGAATACCAAGTACGGTGAGTCCGGGTTGGGATTGTCCATCGTCCACCAGCTGGTTCAGCTCCATCACGGTAAAATCAGCGTCACCAGTAAGGAAGGGGTCGGCACGACGTTCACCGTCATCTTCCCCGACCAGCACCAAACCAATTCCCAACGGGCTAAGCCGGCGGAATAGGGACTGACTGATGGTCCTGCCGCCTTACTGTTCGGCAAATATGGGACTGGAACGCGGTGGGCGGACCGTTTCGAGCCTGAAAAGCGGTCTCGAAACTCGCTTTGAGCCGGAGCCCGCGTCTCAAAGACGCCAGTTCCCTAAGCGGTAAGAACCGTACCACTAAGGGAACTCCCACGGCTGAGCCCATATTTGCCGAACTCACGGCTACGGTAGTGGGCACAATTAGCAATAGGCGGTAGACCATTGGCAATTGATTATGGCAGCGGTGGTACTGGGTGAGTGTTAAGTAAATTTAACGGCTGTCATTCTCGTGCGCCAGGTAAACGCCTATTTGGCGAACGGTAGGCGGGCAGCAAGCTCCCCATCATAAAATTGTGAATGAATGAGGTTTACAGCGAAGTTGGTCCCCAAACATGGTACAATGGGAGGACCACTTAAGGAGGAAACTTTTGAAACGAGTACAAATTATCGGGAAGTCCGTTCGTAAATTCGAGGACGGCTATCCCATCGTGTCTTTAACTGACTTAGAGAATCGCAATGATTTTGAAAACGGCGCTTGGGTCCAATTGGAAAACCACGGCCATTTTGCGGCCACGGCTTACTTCGCCAAGCAACACCGCGGCATCGGCTACATCTTGAGCCTGCGGGAAAACGAAGCCATCGACGAACGCTTCTTTGCGGCCAAGTTCCGCGCCGCAGTTGGCCGGCGGATGGCCTTTGCCAACCAAGCAGCTTACCGGCTGTTCAACGGGACCGCTGACGGTCTGGGTGGTCTATCCATCGACGTCTTCAACGGCATCTACGTCTTCCGTTGGGAAAACACGGCGTTGAAGCAACAGGCGCGTTTGATCTACGCGGGCTTTGAACGGGCCGTGGGTAAGGGCCAAACGGTGGTTGCCGTGACGCCTGGCCAAGAAAAGACGCAGCTAATCACGGGCACGTTGCCCGATCATCCGCTGGCAGTCTTAGAAAATGGCGTGACCTACCCGGTTGATCTGACCGTGGGCCGGCCCCAATTGGCCTTGGAGTTCCGCCAGATTCGCGACTGGGTCAAGCAAACCAGCAAGCAAAAGAAGGTCTTGAACCTGTTCAGTGCGGAAACCGGGATCGTCACGGCCGCGATGGTCGGTGGCGCTACCGAAGCCGTCACTGTTGACCCGACCAATCGGGCCACGACGGCGCTGCAAGCCCAACTGGCTGCCAACAACTTGGAACAAGCCCCCGTTGAAATGCGGACCATGGACGTGCCCAACTACCTGGACTACGCCCAAAAGCACGGCTTGACCTTCGACACGATTGCCATCAACCCGCCGGCCTTTATTCGGGGCAAGAAGCACGCCTTCACCCTGGAACAAGACTTGCCCGCCTTATTAGAACAGGCCTTTGCGGTGGCCAAAACCGGGACCAAAATTCTGGTGACGACCACGGCACCAAGTTATTCGCTAAAGCACTTGCAGCAAACAGTTAACGCTGCTGTCGAAAATTATACCGGTCATGTAACAGCTTTCAATAACTTCTTATCACCGGATGATTTTCTGACCAATGTTGCAGACCGTCAGAGTGAAGCGTTAAAGGGTTTACTCTTGTCGGTTGATTAATGAAAACGATTGAAAACAGATGCAAGGAAGACCACTTGGTAGGATAGACCATTGACCAAATGGTCTTTTTTTGCGCAATAATGGTTTACTTTTCTCAAAGAAACAATTAAACTTACAATTGCATTTAAAAAGCGCTTACAGAGAGATTGTCAGAAATGAAACGAGAGTTGAGGTTTGCATTATGGGTATATTATTAGCTTTAATCCCGGCGTTGTGTTGGGGTAGTATTGGATTGATCAGTGGCCGCTTAGGTGGGACGTCTTACCAACAAACGTTGGGGATGACCGCTGGGGCCGTTTTGTTCGGGATTTTCTCATTGGTCTACTTCCACAGTGCTTTGACTGGCATGTCAATGTTGGTCGGGGTCGCATCTGGGCTTTGCTGGGCCGTGGGGCAATTTGAACAGTTCCAATCCATGAAGTTCATTGGAATCTCACGGACGGTGCCAATTTCGACCGGTTTACAACTGGTAGGGACGGCGTTGGCCGGAGTCCTGTTGTTCCACGAATGGAAGACCACCAAGATGGTCACGATGGGGACTATCGCCGTCATCGTCTTGATCATCGGGGCCGTCATGACTTCCTTGCGTGACAAACGGGCCGCTGCTGGCACGAGCCAACCGGTTGAAGCCGGTAAAGGGGCCGTGGCCATCGTGATTTCCACGATTGGTTACGTGCTCTACACGGTTATCGTTACGGCCTCCGGGTTGGATTCCAAGACCATCTTATTCCCGCAATCCTTGGGAATGGTGTTAGGCGCCTTGATCTTCGTGATGTTCTCGCGGCAAAAGGTCTGGCACAAGGCTACGGCCAAGAACATCATGACTGGTTTGGTCTGGGGCATTGGGAACTTCTTCATGTTCATGTCTATTCCAACGGTCGGCCTGGCGATCAGCTACTCCCTGGCGCAATGTGGGATCGTTATTTCCACCTTCGGGAGCATCTGGTTACTGGGTGAACGGAAGACCAGTCGCGAAATGGTCTACATCACCATCGGGTCACTTTTAGTCATCGTTGGTGGGGTTACGCTTGGTTTAATGAAATAGTTATAACGGACGGCTAACGTGGGTTGGTCGTCCTTTTTATTTTCTCTAAAATTGTGGACTAGACCATTTACATTTGGGGGGAATGCGTTATAATGGACTAGTCAATAACAATAAAAGTGAGGTTATCTGAATATGGCACATATCGCCTTTGATCGTTCCAAACTTGATCCGTTTATTCATGACAATGAACTGGGAGAAATGCAAGCGCTCGTTACGGCCGCTGACGCTGAATTACGTCAGGGTACGGGGGCTGGTAGTGACTTCCGCGACTGGTTAGCGTTACCACATGACTATGATAAGGCTGAATTTGCGCGGATTAAGGCCGCTGCTAAGCAGATTCGTTCCGACTCCGAGGTCTTAGTTGTCATCGGTATCGGTGGGTCTTACTTGGGCGCCAAGATGGCCGTGGACTTCTTACACGACACCTTCTTTAACTACCTGCCAGCTGAAAAGCGGCAAGGGCCTCAAGTCTTCTTTGCCGGGAACTCCATCAGTCCAGATTACGTTCACGATTTAATCAACCTGATTGGGGACCGCGACTTCTCCGTCAACGTCATCTCGAAGTCTGGGACCACGACGGAACCGTCCATTGCCTTCCGGATCTTCAAGGATAAGTTGATCAAGAAGTACGGTGTCGATGGCGCCAAGAGTCGCATTTACGCCACGACCGATAAGCAACGGGGCGCTTTGAAGACCGAAGCCGACGCTGCTGGTTACGAAACGTTCGTCATTCCCGACGGCGTGGGTGGCCGCTACTCCGTCTTAACGGCGGTGGGCCTGTTGCCAATTGCCGCTTCTGGTGCGGACATTGATGAATTAATGAAGGGGGCTGCTGACGCCCAAGACGCCTACACCAACCCTGATTTAACGCAAAACGAAGCTTACCAATACGCTGCTTTGCGGAACATCTTATACCGCAAGGGTTACACCACCGAATTGCTGGAAAACTACGAACCACGCCTGCAATACTTCGCAGAATGGTGGAAGCAATTGATGGGTGAATCCGAAGGTAAGGACCAAAAGGGCATCTACCCATCTTCCGCTAACTTCAGTACCGACCTGCACTCCTTGGGCCAATACATCCAAGAAGGCCGCCGGAACCTGATGGAAACGGTCATCACGGTCGATAAGCCACAAAACGACGTCGACGTGCCTAGCGAAGACGATGACTTGGACGGCTTGAAGTACTTGGAAGGCAAGCAAATGAGCTTTGTCAACACCAAGGCTTACCAAGGGGTCGTCTTAGCCCACACCGATGGGGGCGTGCCGAACATGAGTGTCCACATCCCTGACCAAACGCCGTACACGTTGGGCTACCTGATCTACTTCTTTGAAGTAGCGGTTGCCATTTCTGGTTACCTGAACGGGATCAACCCATTCAACCAACCAGGGGTCGAAGCTTACAAGACCAACATGTTTGCCCTGTTAGGCAAGCCTGGTTTTGAAAAGTTGGGTAAGGAATTAAACGCCCGGCTCTAAACTTAAATTGAACCGATTGAACGCCTGACTGGGACCTCCTGGTTGGGCGTTTTATGTTGCAACCATGCAACGATAATTGGCGACAATGGTTGGTCTAGCCACACTTATGCAACAGTGATAGATTGCAAGTGTTAATGTTTTGCTACAGTCACGTTACAGTCTGTAAAGTCAGGTTACAAAATGCCGTCACCCCTTGTCGGTGGCGACCTGTCTCGTTATAGTGAAGGAGTAAGCGGCCGGTCCCTCGGGGTAAGGGGCCGCGCCGCCATTAATTAGGTAAGGGGAGATTTTTTGAAACGGACGAGGGGTATTTATCTGGCTTATACGGGCTGTTTTCTCTTGCTCGGATTAGTCGTTTATGGGATTTTTCTATTAACGGGTAAGTCGTTCATCTGGGAAGGTGACGGCTTGGCACAACACTATCCGGTCTTAGTGAAATTTTACACCTGGTTACACCACGGCGGCCTGACGGGGTGGTCGTGGGATCTGGGCCTGGGGGCGGATAAACTCACCACGTTTTCCTACTACGTGCTGGGCGACCCTTTCAGTTATTTGATTGGCCTGTTTCCTCGACACCAGTTGGAAATGGGGTACAACCTGCTGATTTTACTGCGGCTCTACGCCAGTGGGTTGGCGTTCTTGTTCTTTGCCCACCAGCGGTCGTTTCGGCCGTTAAGCGAGCTGTTAGCGACGCTGGCGTACACGTTTACTGGCTACAGCCTCTACGTTAGCATTCGTCACCCGTTTTTCCTGTTGCCGATGATTTTATTCCCGTTGCTGGCGTACGGCATTGACCACGTCTACCGGGGGCGCTCCTGGCTGCCACTGGCGGTGGTGACCGGGCTAGCGTTGATCAGCAACTTCTACTTTGCTTACATACTCGCGATCGGCAGCCTGGTTTACGCGCTGCTGCGTTACGGCAGTCTGCGTCAACGGCTGACCGTGCCGCTGGGCCGGCTGGTGCGGCGGTTGATTAGTGCCGGACTCGTGGGCTTTTTGCTAGCCGGGGTGCTCTTCATCCCGTCGCTGCTGGGCGTGCTGTCCTCGACACGGGCCGGTGGGCAATTTGCCAACGGGTACGGGCTGTTTCCCGTGAGCTACTACTTGCGGTTGCCCAACGCGCTACTGACGACTGGGAACCCCATGCGGTTTTGGGTCAACGTCGGCATGGCTGGCCTGTCCTTTCTAGGCGTGGTCTACGTGCTGCGGCATTTCCGGCGGTACTGGTGGCTAAATGTCAGCTTCATTCTGCTGGGCGTGGGCACGTTGTTGCCGGCGATTCCAGCGCTGATGAATGGCGGGACCACGCCATCGCAACGCTGGTTACTGTTGGCGGCGTTGCCGGTGGGCCTGGCCGGCTTGCACTTTGTTGACCACCTGACGACGCTGACGCGGGGTGACCTGCGCACGCTGGTCGTGAGCGTGATCGGACTGCTGGTGGTCGTTTGGGCGGCCAACGGCTTCGTCTACAGCAATCACCCGCATGATTTTACGATTTACGGGCTGCTGTTACTGACGTTAGGCGCCGTTTTGTGGGGTACCTGGGGTCACTGGACGTTGCAGCAGTGGGGGCGCGTGCTGCTGCCCTTGTTGAGCATCAACCTGGTGGTCAACGGCTACGGGTATTTCAATCCCAACGCTGGCGGGGCCAGTCAACAACTGTTGCCGCGCGGCGTGGCCAGCAGGTATCAACGCGACGTCTTGGATGGCGCCGAGGTGGCCGTCACGCGTTCCAGCGGATTTAGTCGCTCGGCCACCAGTAAGTACTACAATTACACCAATGAGGCCAAGACCAATCTGGGGATGAACCTGGGCGTCCACGACATCATGAGCTACTTCTCCGTACAAAATGCGGCGGTCGGGGACTTTAGTCAGGCGCTGGACAACGCCCAGTTTAAAATGAACAAGCCCATCAACCAAGCGGATAGCCGCACGACGCTGAACAACCTGCTGGGCGTGAAGACCATCTTTGCCCGGAGCAATCAGCAGGGACTGCAGGCCTTACCGGCGGGCTACCGACCGGCTAAGCGTCACGGCAAAGTGGTCAAGTTCCGGGATCGACCGGTCCATGGGCTGGGCAATAACTACGCCACGACGGTGCTTGAATCTAAGAACGCCTTGCCGTTGGCGTACCTGCAGACTCACCGGTTGACATCCAACCAGTTCAATCGCCTCAATGGTGTTGACCGCGAACAGGCCCTGACGACCGGTGCACTGATCGACGGCCGCGTGGCGGGCGTGCCGCAAGCCACCTACCGGAGTCGTGCGCGGCAGATTGGCTACACAGCCAAGACCGATGACCGGTCCGTATTGGACAGCCTGAAAAAGGTGGTCACGTTCCGGCAACAGGGTAACCAACTGCTGACTGATGAGGCCTTGCCGCAACGGCCGTCCCTGCGGAAACACAACCCGGACCGCTCCGTCAACATTCGGACCGATCATGCGCGGTTGCGGCGATTGACCCGGGCCAACCGGCAAACGCTACGGCGCAACCAGACGCAAAACCAGAACGGCTTGCGGCGGTTGACCAGCGACAATCAGAATCACCCGATCGCCGTTGACCTGCACGTCAAGACGCCCAAGCAAACGCGTAAGACGGAGCTGTATCTCGAACTCACCGGCATTCAGGCGCAGGGGTTCAGTGTGGCCGATAAGTACCACGGTTCACAGACCACGCAGACCTTTAAGAACCAGGCTTTCACCGGGATTGCCCGGCTGAATCGGTTGCGTAACGCCTTGTGGAACATCAGCGACGGTGCCTACACCATGACCGTTGGTAGTAAGCAAAACGTGACCAGCTTCAGTCAACTGGGGCAAAGCAACTTGTCGGATTACCAGTCCAAGCACCGAGTCTTGTTGAACTTGGGGTACACGACCAAGCCACGGCGCACGATTCGCCTGACCTTTAAGGGCGTCAAGCAGTTGTCGTTCAAATCGGCCAAGCTGATTGCCGTGCCATTTGGCCAGTCATACACTCGCCGCATGACCCAGCTGAAACGCCAGGGCTTGCAACAGCTGCGTGTGACCGACAATCACGTGAGCGGCATCGCGGCATCATCTGGCGCCAGCATCTTGACCACGTCGATTCCGTATTCACGGGGCTGGCAGTTGACCGTCGATGGTCAGGCCACGCCACTGAAGAAGGTCAACGTCGGCTTTGTCGGCGCCCGCTTAGCACCAGGGCGGCATCGCATCAAGCTGACCTACCGCACCCCGGGCTTGCGACTCGGTGGCTGGCTCACTGTCCTGGGACTCGTCATCTTGGCGGGGACCGGTGGGTGGACGTGGTTTTGGCGACGTCAATCTGAAAATTAAACGCAACATCGTCTGTTTAGCCAAGTAATTTGGCTAGGCGGGCGATTTTTTTTGCGAAAAAGGCTGATTTGGGCCCAAAAATATTTTTCGAGTGACATAGTGTGTCACCCTCATAGTGTATGATTTAGATTGTTGAGGGAAAATCGGGAAGCGAGCCGTCAGTGGCGGTGGCCGCCGCCCGGTAAAGCCGCAATCAGGTGGCAGTGGGTGAGCCCGTTGTCCAGTAAAAGGAGGAATTTACATATGAAGTTGAGGCAAATCGTAAGCGGTTTACTGGTAACAGTGACACTCGGCGGGATAGTCGTGGCGAGTCCTGGGACCGTGGCACAGGCGCAGAAGAAAAGGCTCATGAAGACGCAAGTGATTAACGATCATGACAAGATAATTGTGGTATACAACGGTAAGTCGTACCCGGCTAATCAAGCTTCAAAATTGGGTCTATATCCGCAAAGTGGCGTTAAGGAAAATCGCTGGACCTACAAGCTGACCAACGTGAAGGCTAAGCGCAGTAAGTCTGGCAAGACGCTGAAGGTCTCCGGCAAACTGGTCGTTACCAACATTCCGCTAAGTGTGTTCACACCAGCTAAAAAGGTGAAAATCACCACCAAGAACGGCATCAAGTACGCCAAGCTGACCAAGAAGCTGACGTTCAAGAAGACGTTCAAGATCAAAAAGAAGGTCAAGAAGGTTACGCTGCGGGCTGGGTACACTGGTAAGACTGGGTTGAAGGCCTTTACCGTGTTGTCGGCGAATAAGAGTTTTAAGGTGACGAAGTAGTTAGGGGGCAGAATAGTCATGAAAAAGATACGCTATGTGATCATCAGTCTTTTAGCGTTGACGGTTGGTGGAACCTTGACCTTGTCTCCAGCTGAGGCCAAGACCAAAGCCAAAACGCTGACAGAAAAGCAAGCCTTTACGGCTAAGGAACGGGCAACAATCAAGCACTATCGACAGCAGGTTAAGCACCTGCCGAATTCGACTAAAGGGATGTACGCAACTAAGCCATCCTTAAAGAAGAACTTTAACCCCGGCAAGCTGAGCAAAAAATACACGAATGCTGTAGTCAAGTCGGTTAATTTTTATCGCGGAATCTATGGCCTGAATAAGGTGGTTGCCAATCCACAATGGAGCGTAGATGCTCAGTACGGGGCCGCAACGTTGGCTGCTGCAGATGGTGGGCTAGCTCATGGATTGGTGGGACTAAAGCGCCCTAAAGCAGTGCCGAAAGCTGCTTGGAAACGTGGGGTTGAGGCGACAAACTATAGTAATCTGGGTGAGAATGATGTCAAACCGTTTGATATTGTGTCAGCTTATATAAACGATTATGGCCAACCAGATTATATTCCGGGACACCGCGAATGGATTTTGGGCAATACCGTTGAGGTGGGGGTCGGCCAAGTTGGCATTTATAACGATCTGAAAGTCTTCGAAGGTGGAGCTAAGTGCCGGGCCTATGGTGAACCGGCTAAGGAAGTGGCCTTTCCAAAAGCGGGGGTTTTCCCAATCAGTGCCGTTCAAGATACCACTTGGTCATTAACCTACTCAATTGGTGAGACCAAGAACACGCGGAAGCCAACAGTCAAGGTCAAGGATGAGACGACACATAAGGCAGTAAAGGTTTCTCATATCACCAATTACAACAGTGAAACGGGCTATGGTTGGTTTAAGACCAGCATTTCGTATGTGCCAGCCGCAAGCAAAATCAAGGTTAACCATACTTACACGGTGAAGATTAGTCATTTGACCAATCATGAGAACGTTAAGTATCAAACGAAATTGTTTAAGTTAGCAAAATAGTGTTGGAAATACAACAGAACGAAACGTTCTAGATAGGACTGAAAAATCATGAAGAAATTTTTCAAAGCAAGTATCATTACTGCATTGAGCTTTGTGTTAGTCGCTCCCAGCCTGACTACCCCAGCCAGCGCCAAGAGCAAGGTCAAGGTCATTTCGACCAGTAAGGTGGCTCACAAGACGTATCACGGCAAGCACGGGAACATCTACAGCAGTGCCAAGCTGACACACCGTAAATATAAGATGAGCAAGTACCGCTACACGACTTGGACGGCGACGAAGAAGGCCGTTATCAAGAATCATGGTAAGAAGGCGACCTTGGCTTACATCAAGTCCGGGAAGAAGGCCGGTTGGATCTACAAGAAGTATTTGACGGCTGGGAAGGCACCGTTTAATAAGCAAAAACGGTTGTACAGTACTTATTCTGCGTATATGAAGGCTTTGATGCAGGCTAGTGCTGATCAACAATACTATAAGCCTAATAGAGATGATGGGTATGAGGGCATGGCCGATTCAATTTCAAGTAATTACGGAGAGGCATGGTACGGTAGTGATGCTCAGAAGGACGCTATGAAAGATAAAAATGCACTGGTAAAAATCTACGGCGTATTTAAGAATCGTTTCTCAGGTTCTCAGCGTTCTGACATGGATGCAATGGCGAAAGAATTAGATAATATGCAAGTTACGGCGGATAATTTAGATCAAGTCGATTCCAACATGAAGACGTTTGCGCAAACGTTGAGTACCGCTGTGGGCGACTTGAGCTAGTTAATTTTTACAAAATTAGAGGAGACAACTAACATGAAACTAATGAAAATCTTTAGTGCCGTCATGGTCGCAACTACCATGGGTGCAGCGGTGACCGTCGCAACGCCGAGCATGACGGCGGATGCCAAGGCCAAAAAGTCGTTGAAGACCCTTCCCAAGTCTTTGCGGCGGACCTGGTACCACTATGAGAAGAATGATAAAGGGAAATTGGTCTACAGTAAGCTGAAGATTTCAGCCAAGAAGATTGTCGACAGCTGGAATGGCTGGGATACTAGTAAAGTTCATACGACAAAGTCTAATTTGCACCAATACAATCCGGCTAAGAAATTACAAAAGGGCAAGGATAGCTGGATCTTTGCTTACAAGTCCGGTGCTAAAACGCGGTTTGGTGGCTGGAGTCCGGAGTTCCCGAAAGACATGACTTATAAGCGAGCCCGGGAACAATACAAGGTTGTGACGGATAAGGTCAATGGTAAGAAGGTCAAGGTCTTGCATCACACTAATTTGGCATCCCTTCCCCAAAATACTGCGTACTACTACACTAGTAAGAAGCTGGCCAAACTAACCAACCCCCAGGGGCACAATTACGGTGACAACTACGGCATCAAGTAATCCCCATTGCCGCATCCCCACGGGTGTGGCAATGCTGAAAACAGCTAACTAGCTGGGTTCACTGCGTGCTGACGGCGGCCGGTCTTTCCACACAAAAGTTCCCTGGCCGCGGTCAGTCACATTGAACAGAAAACCACGAGCAAACACTGGTCTGAATTGGCGGGTGTGGCTCGTGGTTTTTGTTAGCTAAATTTTAAGACGCCGTAGCGGCCGAGCTGGCGATGACTGTGAACTGGGTGATCACCATCTGGTGGCGCTGATTGGCGTGACCAAACAAAGCCACGCGCGCCCCAGCTGTGGCCTGGTAGAGAAAATTGAGACCGTGCTGGTGAATCAGGCAGTTGTGCGTCTGACCCGCGTCGTCGATGACCTTGGCGAAGATGAGCAGGGGCTTTAACTTGAGGACCTTGGGGGAACTAGCGATGGTGCCATTGATGGCAAGTTGTTTCATGGTTATCACCTCAGTAGTATTATACGAACAAATGTTCGATAAAGCAAGCGGAAATTTTCTGCGGCGGGTCGGCGGCGATGAGTACTTGGCGTCAGAGCCGGTAAATGAGCGTCTAAGGCCTTTAAAATAAATTTCGACGGGGAGTGGCTAGACTTCAGGAAAACGCCGTTAGAGCTTACAATAGCCTGGTGAGCTACCGAAACGCTCAGGCGAGTAGCTCTTGGTGGACACAAAGACGTCTAGGAGGTAAATCATGGCGAGCATCCAAAAATATCACGACAAGTACGGCCACACGCGCTACAAGGTTCAAGTCTATTTGGGCATCGATCCGCGGACTGGCAAGCCGCAACGTACCACTCGGCGGGGGATGAAAACGGCTAAAGAGGCCCGCTTGGTTGGCGACCGTTTGAAGAAAGCGACGATCAAGCAACAGGCGGCTAGGCGAAAGCCAAAGACGTTTCGAGACGTCTACCTGCGCTGGTTTCCGCTCTATCAAAACACGGTCAAGGAGAGCACGTGGGCGACTACCCAGCGGCTATTTCGGCTGCATATCCTGCCGATGCTGGGGGATGCGCGTATCAAGCAGATTGACATCAGCGATTGCCAAACGGCCATTAACACCTGGTTTGCCGCGGGGCTGACAAAATACCACACGCTACTTGATTACGCCGCCAACGTTTTGGACTTTGCCATTAACCTCCGGCTGATCACCGACAACCCGGCCAGACGGGTCATCGTGCCCGTAAACCAGGAGAATCGCGCCCAGAAGAATTTGGCTAACTATTTCGACCGAGCCGAGCTCAAGCACTTCTTTGCCTGCCTGAACGCCGATGACAACGACCCGCAGGCTACCGTCTTCTTCCGGTTGGCGGCATTCAGCGGCATGCGCAAGTCGGAAATGCTGTGTCTGTTGTGGTCGGACATTGATTTTGAAAGGAACACCGTGACCGTCTCCAAGACGCAATCTCGAGGCGCTCACGCCCGCTTGCTGGTTCAGTCGCCGAAGACGTTTCACAGCAATCGAACCGTCTACCTGGACGCCAAGACGGGCCAAATTTTGCGGCAATGGCAGATGGACCAACGACTCCGGTTAGCCGGAAATACCGATCCGCGGAGCCAACTGGTCTTCACGAATACGCATAACGAGATGTGCCAGCCGACCAAGCCGCGCAAATGGTTGGAGCACACGTTGCAGAAATACGGATTGAAACACATTACCGTGCACGCCTTTCGCCACACCTATGCCACGCTGGCGTTTGAGGCGGGGGCGTCCATCAAGTCGGTCCAAGACCAGCTCGGCCACGCCAGTTACCAAACAACGCTGGACCTCTATACCGCCGTAACGGCAAAGGAGAAAAACGAGGCCACGGCTAAATTGGCGCGCTATTTAGACTTCTGAAAAGGGTGGGCAAAAGTGACTACCAGTTTGACGACAGTTTTGGTGAAATGGTAGTCAGAGAAGCGACAATATGGGCAAAACAAAAAGCCACCATAGCGGGCTTCAACAGCTCCTATGATGGCTTTTTACAATTCTGTGATTGGGTATACTGGGCTCGAACCAGTAAATTACGGATTCAGAGTCCGCTGCCTTACCAATTTGGCGAATACCCAATAAATTGATACGTTGCCGAAACAACTATTTAATAGTAACTTGTTCCGCTGGGAGTGTCAACCGATTTTGGCGAAAAAACCTGATTTCCTGTATGAATTCCCATTTCTGTGTAATTTTATTCATTCAAGGATTGACAATTTTGGGAGAATAGCGTAAATTAGATACTGCTAGTTGATAGTATTGCCCGCTGGTCAAACTGGTTTAAGACGTCGCCCTCTCAAGGCGGAGTTACGGGTTCGAGCCCCGTGCGGGTGATAGGTGGTCCACAAACGTTGGTAAAACAACGTTTGTGGACTTTTTTGTTACGCGCAAATGCTGTGAGGCGTTTGCAGGCAAAATTTCATGGACTAGACCAATTCAAAGGGCTAACGGGTATGTAGTGGCATATGTATCTGAATAGCGCTGCCGCGGATAGCAGTGGGGGTGCGTCAGTGGGGGACAGCTCAAACGGTGAAACAAATTTTAGGTGTTACAGAAACTGATTCTTGTGAACAAATCTGTGGTAAATGCCGTTGGCTAGGGCTTGCCATTAGAGAAGACTAACAATTTGAAAATCTTTTCTAATCGCCGCCAGCAAGGCGTTTCTAAAAAATAACAGGCCGTATACAAATCTAGTAATATTTAATCTTACAATCCCGCACGGTTGATGGTATACTATATTTATTAGGACAGTTAAATATTTCCATAAACATTGATTGTGGTCCTCCTAGTAAGTTCACTGAGAATACGGACCGGTATTGAGAGACTTTAGTGGACTACAATCAAGCAGCTAGTTGACTACTAGCTCACAAAACCAATAACAAAGTTGAGGATGACAACGTCCATTACCTTTGGACAGGGGGTTACTTGAATGAAAAAAGGGATATTGGCGGCGGTAACAACGCTGGCTGTGGCCGGACTAGGGCTGTGGTCGAGTGTGCCAGGGTATGCTGCTGAATCAGTGTATTATAACTATGATGATGCCTTGAAGGGGGCACCTCAGGGGGTTGATTTAAGCTCTGACGATTACAAGGACTATTTTTGGAATGGGGATAATGGGGTGGCTACAGTAGGTGGTAATATGGCAAAAGTGGTTGAGGCTGGCAGTCCATCTGGGGATAAGAACTCTGCTATTCAAATTTCTAAAGCTAGTCGTCAAAATAGTTGGGGCGCAATTTGGTCGAAGAAAACAGTTTTTGATTTGACTAAACCGGAGACCGCTTCCATGTGGATTTATGCTAGTACCGAGCAGCAATATCTCAAAGACTGGGGTATAGGCGATGGCATGGCATTTGTTTTGCAGAACTCCAAAGATGGTGTTAATGCCTTTTCTAAAGCGACAACTTTGGATGAAAGTAAAAACGATGTTGTTACACCTGGTGTTGGGGAAAGCATGGGAGTTTGGGGGATGGATCCTGAGGATTGGAATAAAACACAATTATCAGATAATGCAATTGATCACAGCTGGGCGTTAGAATTTGATACCTTTGGGAATGACTTCAATCCAGCCTCTTTCAGTAGTCAATGGGACTTAAATGACAGAGCACCCTCTTCATTTGACCTAGGAAAGTATTATAACAGCTTTGATGATTCCTCAGGAAATCCTAATACAGATATTGGAGGAACGATTCCTAGTGGTGAAAATCATATTGCGTCGAATTATCCGGGTTCGCCATCCACTTATACTAGTGATAACTGGTCAGGTATTAAAACCAATATTTGGGGGAAGACTGCGCTGGGTGGTTCTATATGGTATTATCCTCAACGGATTATACCTAATTATTTAGCCCAATATTATTATTACAAAATGACTCATTTGGGGTATCTGGATGAAGGGAAAAATGCTACTAACACAGACAAGATGACTGATCACCGCTGGCATCACGTCACTTTAACCTATACACCACCGACTAACGGTGGCAGTATCGGAAAAATGAAGTATGTTTACGATGACAAGAATTCTGATACTGGCCAGCCCAAGGAGCCAGCCAACGAAGCAACCGTCCCACTTAAATTAGATGAATTTAAGCAGGATGGACAGGATAACTGGGACCACAAAGTTCGTTGGGGATTTACTGGTTCTACAGGGAAAAGTACGGAAAATAACCTGGTAGTCTTTGATCAGGTACCTGGTGACGTTGAAAATAATGCTACAGCAACGCTTAGCACGCAGAATGTGGATTCTGATGATTTTACAGCGGTTGATACCAGTTCTACGCCAACGATTCCTGGTGGGACTGTGGTTAAACTGGATTATACTTTCTCGCGTTCGGGGGGAATACAGCCTTGGAAAGACATCAATGCGTCGTTGACTATTCCTAAGAGTATCACGTTAACCTCTGGGACTCTGACAACGCCAGATGATAAAACAAGTAAAGTTGATATTTCTAAACGCGATGGGACAACGTTGCCGGTTGCCTTAGGCAGTGATGACAAAGGGTACACTATCGCAGATCAAAGCACCGGCCACATCACGCTTTATGGAACCATTGATTACCTGGGTGATGCCACTAGCGATGTTAGTGAAGATGCGGCAGTTAGTTACTTTAACGGGTCAAATGCTTCAGCCCAAGCGGAGTTACCTGCCTTTAACGTAAAGGCCTCTAGTCTGACGATGACGATTGCGCCCGAAGAAAGTACCTTAGGCGTTGACTACAATGTATCCGGTCAGTCGGCACAAATTGTGGGTCAGGCGAAATTTCCTTATGGTACTGCTGCGGGAGCTGCGGCGATGACGAGTGATGACATCACCATTCATTTGGAAGTCAATGGTACTCGAGAGAGCAAGCCCTTAACGACTATTTTATTCAATCCTAGTCAAGATCCGTGGGTCTTCATTTACCCTGTTGATAATAGTTTGCTAAAGGAAGGTCCAAATAAAGTCAGTCTTTACAGCACTAGCAAATCTGGTGAGAGATCCAATATTGATTCAACAACCGTTACGGCGGGGTCATTTGGCTTTGGCGACATCAGTGAGGATTTGGTATTCACGCCTACCGTGCTCAGCGGGGCCACGACGACCATTGAACGGTCGAATGACTGGTCGTTTTATATCGATGATTCACGGAAAAGCGGTGATTGGTATCTATCCGCTAAGACCACGGGGATGACGTTGAAAACGGCCGCGGATACCCGACTGGATGGGGATCTCATCTACGTTGATAGCAATAACCAGACGCAGGTGTTGAATGATGATAACGCGACGCTGATTGATTCTGGTTCGGCTAATAATGGGGAGGATAAGCAGACCAACATTGCTGCCGACTGGAAGCCGGATCAAGGCATCTTGTTGCGGGTCAACGGCAGTGCCATGCAGGGCGATTACACCGGTGTAATTCATTGGTACTTATCCAATACACCATAAAATGTCTGTTAAAAATAATGTTCTTCCGGAACTTACCGGGAGAGCATTATTTTTTATGGTCCAAGGCAATGTCCGCCTGAAACGCCTTGACCACCCGCGGTTGCGCCCGGGTGGCGGCGCCCCAGGTCAGATTGATACGGGTCACGTCGGCGACTTCATTCAGGCGAGGCATCAAGTAGTAAATATTTCCTGCCGTCCGGGTACCTTGATTCAGGTCACCAGCGAAGACGTCGCTGTTCGACCGGTCGGCAATCAGGTGCTGACCGTCGTTGGTCGTCAGTGTTTTGGCAGCGGGATAAGTTTGGATGTTGGCGCCGGCGTGGATCCGCATGTGCACCTGGATGATGCCGTTGATGGTGAGCGGTCCGTCGTTACTGGGGATGCGGTAGGGACCATAGGTGTGGTAGACCGTGATGCGGTCAATGGCAAACGTCGTGTGGGCCCAGCGGCTATCCCGGTAGGCCACGCGATACGTCCGCTGTGTCGTCAGTGAAATGTGGTGGCGCCCCAAGACGAGTTGATTGGTGGCCATGGATGTCACCGGTGCGGTCGTAGTCGCCGGACTGGTCGCTGGGGTGGCGCCATTTAGCGCGGCGATGCCGACGAAATTGCAGGCGATGGCGTAGAGGAGCGTGCCCCCGAACAAGGCTGTCCAGGGACGCGGATGGCGCCAGGAGGACCGTAACGTGACGGGCTGGCGGGGGCCACGACTGGGTAAGACGAGTTGGCTCCCGACGATGCCCCAACCAATCACGGGACACACCAGCCACCACAGCAACCGGCCGGTCAATTGCCGGTCGTGGAGCCGCCGGAGTGTGGCCGTGGTGGTCGCCAGTGTCGTGCCAAAGAGGCCGCCGGCAGCCACCAGGAGCACCAGCGTTTTGCCTAGGTCCAGGTAGGCCGGGTGCCAACGGAAGGCGGGGTATTGCAGAACGGTACTCATCAAGACACCGAGGAGCACCAGGGTGAGCATGAGACCGGTGCCGAAGAGTCGCCAGTAACCGGATCGGTTGAGTTGAGCTTGCGTCGTCAACAGCGCCGTGAGAATGCCGCGAACCCCCAGTGGCGTACCACAGGTTGGACATAACGCCGGCGCTGGGTGGTGCGTCCCACAGACTAGGCAATACGAGTGAAAGATGGGCAGATGCAGCGGAAACACCTCCTAGTTAGACTCATCTTTAGCAAGTCTAGCTGATTTTTAGAATTCTTGGAATAATTAAAAGACTACCAGAGATTGTGGCTTAGCACAACCAATGAGTAGCCTTTAAATTAAATAATATTATTAATAAAATCTATTGTATAATTTATAATTTGAACAGGTGTGGCTTGCCGTAGTACCAGCCTTGACGGAGGTCGATTTCCAGGTCGTTAGCCATGGCATCTTCCTCAGCGTTTTCCACCCCTTCCAAGATGAGACGGAGCTTGTAGTCTTGGGCGACCTTTTTCCAGAAGACCAGGTTGTCGGGAATCTCTTGGGCACGGCCTTCCGCCCGGAAATTTTGCATCGCAAATTTGATTTCGCTAGCGTGGGACAGAATCGGTTTGATGTGGTCAAAAGTATTGATACCGGTCCCAATATCGTCTAAACTAAGTTGAATCCCGTGGTCGTTAAAAAAGTGAACCTGATCGATAATTTGCTGATTGGAAACGTCAGTGTCGGTGCGTTCCTCGGTGACTTCCAAGATCAACTTTACGGGATAGATTTGTGTCTGGGCGGTGACGATGGCCTGCGCAATCGTGCAGTCAACGAACTGGCGTTGGTTCACGTTGTAGGAGACCGACCCAATCTTCAGCCGCAATTTTTGGGCCGTGCGTTTGATCAGGTCCGCTTGAATATCGATGGGAATCGACTCAAAGTCTTTGGGCAGGACCCATTTGCCATCGACCTGTTGGCGTATCAACATTTCGTAACCAATTAGCGAATTGTTGGAGACGTCGAGTTGGGGCTGTAGAAAATAACGGTACATAATCAGTCGTTCCTCCTTCCAAGTGTCTGCTCCCATCATACTTTATTTTGACGAATTACGGTAGGGGTAACGCGAAAAAAACGCCAGCGGGGAGAACTAGCCAAGTGGCGAATCGTTCAGCCCATGATATACTAATTTATATAAATTGTTATGGTTTTATTATATGAAATGTTCTATAGTAGGTGTTGTGAGTAAATTAATGCGGTATACTAAGACGTGAGTTGGGTGACCAACCGGTGGCTTAGCACCTTAAATCATTTAACAAGGAGATTGATTCCATGTCATGGACTATGTGGCTTGTACCGCCCATTATAACCAGTATTTTCTTTACCCTGGGAATCATCACCCTGTACTGGTCGATTTTCACTTGGGTCACGGCCAAGGTTGAATCGAGCCGGCGTCCTTACAATTTAAAACACGTTCAGGTCGCCATTGGGACCACGTGTGCGGTGGTCTCCGTATTTGCACTGCAGCTCATCGTGCGTGACAGCCATCTGTCCTGGACGTTCACGAACTTTCAATTGCTCCTGAATTATTCACCAGAAACTCCAAAATCCCCATCAAACACATGATTCAAGTGCTTGATGGGAATTTTACGTTTTCACCTTTTAAGTGCAGAAAAAGAGCCTCAGCTCTGGTATAGT
>NZ_RKLX01000049.1 GCF_004745505.1 Levilactobacillus suantsaiihabitans | reverse complement strand
AAAAAAAGTATCTAAAAACAAAGTCAATAATAGTTGGTGGCGTTTTTGGTAGTATTTCTACTCCTTTCATCAAGCAATCAGGAATCTAACCCAGAAATAGTTGACAAAGAGCCCATTTTCCTACCGCCTTGGATAGTTATAAGAAGCAAAAAAATTCTCATACTATTTGGCTGCCAGTGGTAATTTAAAGATGATAAAAGTCGATACAGCGTAAATAATTAAAATCGGAATCAGTAACATTCCATAGGTGATGGTCCACGTCAAAATGGTCATTAAGGCAGTGCCAACTGTATTTAAAATTACTAACGTTTTCCTGGTTAGTTTAAATGAATGCCACATTAAAAACCACCAGTAGACCAATGAAATAAGTAGCGCAAAGCTTCCCAATTCAGCTAATGACAATTTTTATTTATCTCCTATAAATTGTTTTTGTAATATATTAAAGCTTGCAAAAATTAAATTAACGATCATACTCCAAGGGTGGATAAGGAGCTAGAGTATCTTTAACACCCTCCCGATGATCATAGATACTTAGGGACACCCTTTTATCCTGCCAAGACATATTATAAATATATTGATAGGTATGGTGTTGGTGGCGAATTGAAACATCTTCCTCCCATTGTCCCATATTGACCCAATTAAAAACTATTTTCTGATTTTTAATGCTATTTTTTGGAATCTTTTGGGCAACCATGTACGTTCGAACGGCTCCAGTAAAATAAGTGCGATGTTGCCAATAAATGGCTAGCCAAACTATTAAAAAGAACCCTAGTAATAAAGCTATTACGTACCCAATCTTTTTAAGCATAACTAATCCACACCTCTTTTTCATTTTGTTGTTAGTTTATGGTAGATTGCTTAAATATTATAAACAGGCAAACGTTTCACTTAGTACCCTGCTGCTGGCCTGCTCACCCAAAGATGATCTCGCTTGTCGTCCGTGCTAACTCCTCCACATAGCTGACGCCAGAATTGAAGTTGCGGTTATTGCGGGTGTAAATAGCAATTAAGTAGCTTCGGTCTCTCTTAGGCAGGAAGCCAATGCTGTGAACTTCCCACTTCTTATTGTCGCTGGCCTTGCGCCAACCATTCTTTAGGTAGAAGTCGGTGGGGTTGCCTGCCGAGATTCCCCACTGCTGCTGAGGGTTAATCGTCTTCATCAGCGCCTTGATGTAGTTGCGTGACTGGTCGTTCAGGTAATCGCTATGGGGGTCGAGATAAATCATCTTGAGCAGTTTTAATTGATCACTGGGGACCGTCAGGGTGGTTCCCCACCAGGTTGAAGCGGTCGTGTTGGTCATGCCCAGATCGGCGTAAACTGCTTTCAGGGCCATGATTCCGCCCAGGTAGTTTTTGAGAATCGCGGTTGTCGCCTTGTTATCACTATTGCGGATCATTCGTCTAGTCAGTTCCCGCTGCTTGTCGTTCAGTTCTCCCCCGGTGGTATGGAGGAGGAGAGAGATCACCGCCACCTTGACGGTACTGGCAGTCTCGTACCGTAAGGCGGGGGTGTTTGTAAAGGAGCATTTTGCCAGACTGCCCTGCATTTGAATGGCGATTGCGGCGGCATTGCCATACTTTTCCATAATCTTTTGCCAACTGTTAACCAGTTGGTCAATTAGTGCTCGCTCCAAGTTACACACTCCTTTTTAGGCAGCAGCGCCGTCGTCATCCATCAAATGGCAGATCTTTTTGACAAAGAAGAGGAGGATGATACCGAAGACGATGCTGACCGTTCCGATGGTTAGGAAGTACGGGACTTCGGTAGCGGAGGAATAAAACTTGACGATCTGAGCGTTGACCGCTTGTCCCGCCGCGTCCGCTAAGAAGTACATGCTCATCATCTGCGATTTAAAGGCCTT
>NZ_RKLX01000048.1 GCF_004745505.1 Levilactobacillus suantsaiihabitans | reverse complement strand
TGGCAAACACCGTATCAGGTTATGCTGACAAATTTGTCCAAAAATTCGGATTAAATTTGCAATCTACCTTATAAGTGTCATTCACACTATCTCTTGTAGGATCTCCTTATTAGACAAGCAAATTAAAATGTGGAATAATACTGTTGTAACAAATACATTATGGGAGGTTATATTATGAGTCTAGATGACAAAATTGATAGCACCAAAGATAAGGTAAGTGGAAAAGCTAAAGAAGTTGAAGGCAAGGTTACGAACGACAAGGCCCGCGAAGCTGAAGGTAAGGGTCAAGGTATTCTAGGTAAGGCTAAAGATAAACTGTCAGATTCCAAAGATGCTGTTAAAGATACGGTTGATAACGTAAAGGAAAAGTTAGATAAAGACGATAAATAAATTATCATTTTTAAGAAGACCAAAATCTGGTCTTCTTTTATTTTTTCACGCTTGTTACCCTGTTTTTTCTCCACACTGTAATACGCGGCTTATGTGGTCGCTGCGGCTTTTTACGTTACCACCGTCCATCTTTAAGCTGATGTTCTAAGTCACCCAAGCAACGTGTCTCTGTGCGACTGACAAGGCCAAATCTGCTATTTACCATCTGGCCCATGCCGGCCACCTCCAAATTTTGGGCTTGAATTGTCAAATTAAGTGCAACACTACATTAAAGAATATTTCATAAGGCGTTTTCCATCCGAGACATTTACGGGGACGATTATTCATTTGTTCTGCATATGCTTGTATCCGGCGGTCAGTAATTGAATCAAGGTCAGTTCCTTTTGGCAAATATTCGCGAAGCAAGCCGTTAGTATTTTCGTTAGTTCCTCGTTGCCAAGGAGAGTGAGGATCGGGAAAGTAGAAGGGCGTACCAAACTTATCAGTTAAACATTGAACTTTGGCAAACTCTTTACCCCTATCCGGGGTAATCGTTAACGATCTACCAGGCCATAGCTTCATTAAGTCGCTCAAAGTATCCGTGACTGCTTCTGAAGTTCTTTTAGCAGCTTTACCAATAAGCAGGTAACGAGATTTTCGGTCAACCAATGTAACGACACAAGCCTTTCCGCTTTTGCCTAACACGGTATCACCTTCCCAGTGACCAATTTCTACACGGTTGTCAGCTTCTCGCGGACGATCATGAATCTTGTTGGGGATTGGAATCTTGCCTCGCTTTTCTTGATAAGCTTTATTGTGGCGAGACTTGCCGTGATGCCTTAGATGGCGCACGGCACTAGAGCTGCCAGATTTAAACAAATTATCAAATAAGCCATTGAAAATCCCACGGTAAATAGTCGTGGTACTGATCTGCACCGGATACTTTTCGACTGCCAAGCGATTCGATATTTCCTCCGGAGACCAAAGGTCTTCGCAGAAGTGTTCTCTCACCACTTCAAACACCTGAGGATTACTCAAAAGAGAGACTCTGCCACAGTTGCCTTTGCGCTGTTTGTACTTCTCCTGAGCCTTCGAAGGTGAATAGGATTTACCAGTAGAATTACGGCTTAATTCTCGAGAAATGGTTGAGTAACTTTTCTTGATATGGCTGGCAATCTCACGAAGTGAGTTTCCATGATTCCTCATTAAAAAGATAGTTTCCCGTTCATCTATGGTAATATGCTTGTAGTGATCCATGGCTAAATTCCTTTCATGATTGTTTTCGCAAACATCATTTTACAGAAATTTGGCCATGGGCCATTCTTTATTTAATTAGTGTTGCACTTAAAGTGTAAATTCAAGGGCAAAATAAAAACGCCACGCTATTTAGCACGACGTCTATTATCCTTACACCATCTTATCGAGCCGAGCACCCGCCTGTGCCCACTCCGGAAACTCATACCCGTATTTACTATGAATTAATCATGATATCGCCACCTCCTGACCATATGCAAAAAAAACAGTGATTAGCTGAACTTTTCGATAAATCTATTAAAAGTTTCCGTAGTCCCATTTGCAATTAGTACAACTAAAGCTTCATACCTGAATTATTCATACCTTTCAAAAAAGTCGTCAGTTTTCATGTTTTTCAAAAACTGACGGCTTTTGATCTTGCTTACTATGTATTGAGACTCTAAATTTTGATGGTATCACCTAACG
>NZ_RKLX01000047.1 GCF_004745505.1 Levilactobacillus suantsaiihabitans | reverse complement strand
TAGCTCCAGCTTCTCCATGGCACTAAACTTGACCTTTGACATGTCATATTCCCTCCGTTGATTGTCAGATGAATTATATTATTTCATTTGACAACCCCAAAGGGATCATAACAGGACGGATCGAGCCAAAAGGCGGTCTCGATGCCTCGCTTTGAGCCGAAGAACACGTCTCAAAGACGCCAGTTGCCTAAGCGGCATGAACCGCGCCGCTAAGGGAACTCCCACGGCTGAACCCATATTTGACGAACTCTCGGCTATGGTAATGCGTGTTAGTAACAGTTGCCTTAACCCCAGATAGCAGCTGCATTGACAACTAGTCTTTGGTTATCACAGTGTTACTGATAACCTTCACCTTGCCGGAGGCACCTGGTTTCACCAACTTCGGGTGTCAGAACACCGTCGTTACGGTAATTAGTGCGTTAATTTCACTTTCAACCTTCAGCTGTCAGTTGGCAATACAGAAAAGGCCATGACCAGTCTCACCAGCCATGACCGCAATTTATTAACAATTTTATAGGCAACACGTCAGCAAACGAGTCGTTTCCCCTAGCAAGCGGGAAGCCCGAGTTGCTGATGGCGGCAGGATAGCTAGCCGCTAGTTTGATGCTTGGTTGGGACGGAAGCTGTCTGGGCGTTTGAGCATGAAGGCCATCAGGTAGGACACAATCAGGAACCCGGACACCACCAGGTACGGTGAGTGCGTGTTCCAGTCCAATAACATCCCCGACATGATAGGCCCCACGATGTTGCCGATACTGGTCAACGACATGTTCAGCCCATTAATCAGCCCTTGGTCGGACTCGCTGGCCTTGGTCAGCAACGTCGTGATAGCCGGCCGCAACAGGTCGAACGCGGAGAAAATGACCAGCGTGGCCACCATAACTTCGATCTTGGTGTGGGCTTGCGTGATCCAAATCGTGCAGGCCGCCGCCAGGAAGAAGCAGATGCGAATGACGCGGCGTTCGCCGAATTTGCTGACGAGCGTGTCAAACATGGCCACCTGTAAGAACAGCGAGATCAGCCCGTTGAGCGTCAAGACGACCGCAATGTTGCTCAGGCTAAAGTTAAAGACCTCGTTGACGTAAATGCTGTAGATACTTTCAAATCCTTGCAGACCAAAGGAAGAGACCAGAATCATGGTAAATAAGATGATGATGGGCACCGTCCAAAAGGCCCGCGTCATCGGGTGCGCAGACGGTTGGGCATCGGCGGCAGGTTCCTCCACGACGCGGTTGGTTTCCACGTCATTGGGTAACAGGCTGATCAAGACCACGGCACTGATCAGGCCTAACGTTGCTGCCACCCAAAACGGCGTCTTGTAGCTGATACCGGCGAGAATCCCCCCGATACCAGGGCCCAAAATCAGGCCCCCGCTAAAGGCGGCGGACAACCAGCCAATAACCTTGGCCCGTTGCCGTTTGGTGGTAATGTCTGAGGCCAGCGCCATGGCGGTCGGCACGACCATGGCCGCCGACAACCCACCGATCAGCCGGGAGATGTCAAAGACCCACAGATAGTTGGTCAACGCAAATAAGGCTTCGGAGACCATGAATAAGAGTAACCCAGCCGTCAAGACCGGCTTGCGCCCAATCTTGTCGGACATCCGCCCAATCAGGGGCGAGGCCACGAATTGGGCAAACGCAAATAACGCGTTCATCACGCCCATATCAGTGGCAGACAGGTGCAGCTCGGTTTTCAGAAATGGCATAACCGGAATGATCAAACTAATTCCTAAACACACTAAAAATTCACTAAAGATTAAAATAAAAATGGCCCGTTTCGTTTTTGTCGTCACGATGGCTCACCCCTTCTCTAAGATTTTTTCGACAATATTATAATATTACCAATATTTTATATTAGTTGTCTAATCTTACGCTCAAAGATGAAACCCCGCAACCATTATTTTGGACCGTCTGTTGAAATCCCTTGGTTGGACTAAATTAATGGTGGTGATTGCTGGCAGGACCGCCATTGACTTTCGCCACCAGCGCAGGCGTCGGGTTTATGGTCCCGGCTGGGTGGGGCTTCCAGGCTTGTTTTGCGTCGCCTTGACGTGGCCGAAACGTGCACCAACAGGCAGCCGGTTCCGCTTAAAACTGCTAACCAAACAATCCAAAACCAGGATTATTCGGTTATCAGCCTTAATGCTCGCCGGCTAATCGCCTTTTTATATGAAAACTCCATCGAAAAAAGCGTATACTAAAACTGGCCTAAGTAGGTCTTAAAAAAATTATTT
>NZ_RKLX01000046.1 GCF_004745505.1 Levilactobacillus suantsaiihabitans | reverse complement strand
GATACCAAGTATCAAACCGCCCTACACATATTTGGTTTGTCGAAACAATGTTCAGTTTTCAAAGGTCTACCAAGTTATCTGCTCTAACAGACAACTTAATCATCATATCATTTAGCTGATTTGATGTCAACAAGAAATTTTAAATCAAATTTCTTATCGAATGCCGCCTCAATGAAGCAGCTCAATCAATATACCATTTTGCTTAACTACTTGTCAACAAGTAATTTAACATTTATAAATTAACGAACTGCTCTACAAAAGTTAGCTTAGATAATATACCATGCATTTTACCCCGCTGTCAACAAAAACACAAAATTAATTGCGACTGTCAATTAGTCGTTGCTCTGTCAGACTCTAGGAAGGTGAGTCGCCGTGACGCCGAACAACTGGGCCAACCAGCTAGTGTCGTTTCCGGCTGTGCCCGCCAACGACATTTATCCCACCGCTTATAACGACTCCTTGGGCTCCCCTATCAATCTAAAAGTCTGGCCACCATCCCCACAAAAAAGAAGACACCCCCTCACGCGATTGCCCCCCCCATTTAGCCATTGCCCACTAAGTTCATCAACTGCCAGGATCCACACTAAGCCAACCGTGTCAGCTGCCACTTAAAAACCACTCCCCCTGAATACGTAGCTTGTCGTTTACACATCACCGAAAAGCCCTGCCCACGATAATAGGCCACGTTGCGGTGGGGGTTGGTCACTAACGTCAATTGGCGTGCTCCAGCCGCCTTAGCCATCAGCACAATTTGCTGCTGTAACAATGCCGTTCCGATCCCCCGCCCCTGGACAGCGGAGTCAACAGCAAAGTAAATCAAGGTCCAGGTGTCCTCAGCGGGATGCGCCATCCCATCTGCCCGTTCGATATCACGTAACCGACTTTGGCGATGCCGCAAGTACGGCCAGACTCACCGCAGTCCCCCGCAACGCAGATAATTCCACCAGGTAATCTTAACCGTTGGTGCAGCTAGGACCCAACCGCCACTGGCCTGCCTTGCTCTTCGGCCACGACAAGTTGTCCCTGGCGCCAATAACTACGCAGCGCCATCACAAAATAGTCGTCTAAGAATTGGCAGTAGCCGCCAGTCTTTTAAAACGCTGGGCGAACAGCCATCATAAATGTCGGATAATCTTGAAATGCCCGCGTCATTAGCCGCACGAGCCTCCCTAAATCTGAATGAACCGCAGTCCTGAATTTCATTTTCTATCTTCCCCTTGAATGAAATGCATGACTGCACAGTTGTGTACTATATTAAATCCGAAGCACAGTTTGGCGTGATACATCCATTTCTGGACAGTCACCCCAAAATTGACCAAAACTGGAGGTAGTCTGTTGGATCGACGAACACGAAAAACGCAGACAGCCATTCGGACGGCGCTGATTACGCAACTACAGACACAACCACTTACCAAGATTCGGGTAGCCATGCCCAGGCGGATATTTCACGGAGCACCTTCTACCTCCATTACGATAACGTTTGCGATTGTTACACCCACATGGTCACTGAGACGATCGACGGACTCTTGGCACGTTGACCACAACGTCCCCGACTGACAGTACCGCCAGCTTTAAGGCCCTCGCGACGACCTGCATCCACTACGTCGTGGCTCATCGCGAGCTTTTTGCCCTGATTACCCAATCTAACAATCCGTATCCGCTCACCCAGCTTAAATCACAGCTGGTCACCAAGGTCCTGGCAGTCGAGCACCTTAGTCGCAAGAATCCGCAAGACTATTACGATGTCGTTTGCTTAGTCAGCAGCGTGATCGGTGTCATCACCGAGTGACTCGACCAGGAGAACATCCCCAAGCCGAGCTCATCCTCATCGTCACCAATATCATTTCCCGCATTTAGCTAAACTCACATCACTGTCTCAAACTCTCTCGCAATTAGAAAAGGACTATCCCCAACAAATCGGTTAGGATAGTCCTTTTTAATTTCTGACGAATGCACTAGGCAGCGTATCCAGCAGCGGCGGAATCTCTTCAAATACAGGAATTGCTTGACCATAACGATTAATCCCCCCCACGTATTCAGATCACGACCAACTCATCACCAAGTCAAACGGGTCATTTCTGACGTTGGCATAGTCACCGGTCTCTCCCAGGCTAGGGTCATGCGTCACGAATGCCCATTGCCGGTGAAGGCCACCCGAGCACCACCGTCACAGCCGTTTGACCAGGTAGTGGGCGGGCCGCTGACGGGGCCACTCTCGTTTGCCGCGTTAGGTTTTTAGGTATAAAAAAAGGAACCCTCACAGGGTTCCTTCAGT
>NZ_RKLX01000045.1 GCF_004745505.1 Levilactobacillus suantsaiihabitans | reverse complement strand
TGATAAAGTAGATGTACCCAAAGTAATCACTCCCTATATTGGTTGGAATTAGCTACTACCATTGTAAGTGATTGCTTTGGGCTTTTTAATTTCTGTTCGGATTAATTATAGAATTTGCCGTTGTTAATTTGGCTGATCCAGTAGTGGAAAATAGGCTGTTCAATTGTTGATGAGCCACTTTCTTTACAATCTACCATATAAACGCATTCTCGTGCATTGTTTGCTTATACGTGTATATAGTTGTCAAATACGTGCTATGATTGTGTATGTCCTAAATGGACACAAGCAACGCTCCTAAGCAAAGCCTGTATGTACTGATTTCAGAAAAGCCCTCTATTCCGCATAATAGAGGACTTTTTTGTGTGCATTCTGCTTAATTTAAACGGACAAGTATACGTCTAAAAGCTGAACGTGTTGTCTGAGAGCGCGATATTATTTTCCCCTAGTTCGGGCGTCTCTACTCTCCAGAATATCTAATTGAAAAGTAAATTTTCGCTTGTCTTCAGCGTCTAAAGAATCAATGAGATAGTCTAATGCGTTATCAATGGCATCTTTTTGAGATTTATATAGACCAATTCCAGATAAAGCTTCCGCTTTGTTCTTAATATGGTTGTTGATTCTAACGTTAGCATAAAAAGTAACAGAATCTGCAACGCTTTTTCCCGGTTTTGATGGTTTGCCATTATTACTTTTAAGATCATCTGTAGTAAAGGTGTTTTTGGGTTTGATATCTTGTCCACGATCAAGTGGGTCCGTCTTTGGTTGTTTTTTTAGATTGGGATTGTTTAATAATCCGCTCATTCCTATTCACCAGCCATTCTGCTAAATATTTCATCAGTAACGTTGGAGTATACGTCTTGAACTGCTTTATCAAACTGATCTTTAAATGTCACCCCGGTTACATCATATCGTTTTAAGCGTTCCATATTTTTAATTGTTATGTCAAAAATATTTTCTTTACCAAATATATCAATTGCTTTAGCTAAGGTGCTCTTATCAACAGGGGCACCATTTTTCAGCAAAACCGGCAATATTCCTAGTAAATCTAATGTCGGAGCGTGGAATTCATTGATAATTTGATCTTGCATGTATTTGATGAATGCCTGGGCACCCTGAAGCGATCTTTCCTGAGTTTGAAGAACGACAATCGCGTAGTCTGTCATATATAATGCGGTATCTGTGATTAGGCTAATTGTAGGTGGAACGTCTACCAACAAGTAGTCATAGTCATCTTTCCACGGATTTATTAAGGTAGACAAGTATTTTACACGATCGGTGTAGTCAGAAATTATATTCTCCATATATCTAGGATATAAAGAAAAGTCAGCTGAGGATGGAAGAATATCTAAATTTTGGATTACGTTGATGATAGCTGGTTTGAGGTTTTTGTTTTTAATTGCGGTCATCAAGGTTTCATCAAAAGAAGTTACTTCACCGCCGACGTTATTTTTAGTTTTTAAATATAAATTAGTGGCGTTAGCTTGAGGATCCAAATCTATTAATAGTGTTTTATACCCACGACGTGCCAACTCGATACCAGTCATTGTACTATTAGTTGTCTTGCCAGTCCCGCCTTTAAAGTTTGAAAATGTTATGACTTTGCTATCCAAAATATCACCTCATAAATATGTAGTGTAATGCTCTTAAAGCATAGCACAAAAATTAGTACATGTATACAAATACAAGTGTGTAAAAGTAAAAATGTATACATGAGCTCTATGTAGACTGCAATAGAGGCGTTTTGAATGAGTATACAAATACTAATTTTTACATTAGTATTTGTACTAATGTAAAAATGTATACATTTTTTAAAGAAGTGTTGATTTCTTTTATTGAGAGAAATACAATTGTACTTGTAAGTGAATACAAAAAAACACCCACCGACGGGAATCGGTGAGCGCCACATAAAAGTCATCGTTGTTTAATGACTATTATATCATGGCCGGTGCGATTTTTAAAGCCCTAGGGGACAAGCTGGGGTCTAAATCCAAGGGGACACGTTTGCCAGGGCGACTTCAATAAGTCTGGCTATACCACAACAAGGCTATCTGTACGGCTGGGTGGTGAATGGTGAGCGCGACCATTAACGGCGCGGGTGGTAAAACGAAGCTTCGGCTTGGTGCCACTGATTAGTTGGTGATCGAACAAAAATAAATACGTATCATCAACGCCTTCTAGGGCGTTTTTTAGTAGGCTAAACCGAAAACGTAGGTTTATAATGAGTGGTGGTAGCAATACCGCAATTGTACAGACAAGCGACGGGCGTTAACGACCGACGAACTAGGGGGAAACCTTAGCGTAGAATTGCACTCTGGTTCAGTTATTCCAAATAGCTGTTTTCAGGGAACAATTCTGCGCTCAAAACGTCACTCCCTCTAAACTGAATGGAAAACCGTAACCCGTCAAGACAAATATAAAGAAAAAAAGAAAGTTGGTGGAATTGTTGGAATGTAAGGATT
>NZ_RKLX01000044.1 GCF_004745505.1 Levilactobacillus suantsaiihabitans | reverse complement strand
GATCTTTTTTGTCCGAACAGCGTTCGGATTAATTTTACAATCTACCTATCCACAAAAGATGTTTTGCTGAGCTTAATTTGATCAAATTTAGGATCCTATGAAACCCCATGACTTAATTTTTATTGTGCTTGGTCAACACTTAATTCACCTGTATAATGGATTACGCAGGAAGTTTTAAGGGCGGTGGCTGTCTTTTCCCTTGCGAGGTGAGGCCCATGGGAACATGGAATAATCTTCAGGAAGGTTTCACAGTCAATGAGCGTCTTCCAGACACTCTCGTTGATGTTGCTGTTTGGCACGTTTTTAATCGCGCTCCTCAGCTATATCGACAAGCACCACAAATAAAAAAAGCCGCCCTGTGTAACTTTGGTAGAGGTCACAGGACGAGCTAAAATCGTTTATTAAATTTCTGCCACCGCCTTTGAAGCGGCTTGCACGGGAAGTCCTGTTTTCGGCGGGGCTTCCTTTTTCTGTTTCCATTATAGCATGTCCCTTAAAAACTGGCTAACGTTTCATGCTTCGATCAGATTCAGGATCAGGTTGTTTGATTTCCGGATTTTCTTCAGCAAATGCTTGCAGCTGTTTTTGTGTTCGATTACTGATTTCATGGTGTATATCATTTAGTTTATTTTTTAGTTCTGATTTTTGTTGTGGGTTCCTTGCTTGCTGAACTTGTCGTTGCAAACTTGATATAACTGATTAAGCGCTCGGGCTGATAGCTTTTTTATTTTACATTTGAATTACAAGTGCATACCCCCATCTTCATGCCGGTTTCGAGTTTGGTGTTGCCGTTGCTTTTTCGTCATTTCCCACTCAGTCTCCTTTAAACCTTGCACCTGTTTTTGCCGTTCGTAATCTTCATCACGGGCATATAGGGCGGTCATGATTGCGTTACTAAAGGCCGTCTTTAAGTAGTAGCTTGGACTAACTGGCTTGTAATTTAGCGGTTGATAATGTCCAATATTTACTTTTCTATACTGGTCGTCCTTGGCTTGTTGCCCTTTTAACTGCTTTTGGATTTTCTCGATCTGACTGTTCTTAATCGTCGGATCGGCTTTGCATTCACCCAAAAAGAGTTGTTTAGTGCCATCATGCTTTAAAACCCGTTGTAAGTGATGATTTTCTAACTGATCTAAGCTAAGCTGTCCCGATAAATAAGCTAGTCCTTGTTGATGTTCTTGGGGACTGAACACCTGTGGTGGATTTGCTTGCCACTGTTCAATTGTTTCAGCCTGACATGGCTTTAAAACAGGATCATAGTACATCACGGCTGTATAGGCTTGTTCCTGTTTAATCATTGGTAATTCATTAAAATTGCCGTTAGGAAAGGCCCTTTTCAATACTTCATGGTATTGCGTTTTAATGACTTGCTTAACGGCCATGATTGCCCGTAGGTCTTTGACTGCTCGAGTAATCTTTTGCTGCTCGGTTGGTGAATACTTTTCTAGTAGACCTTGATCAACGTGTTCTAGACTTTCTAAGCTATCATCATGAATCATCAGCGTATATTTAAGCTCGATTTTGACTTCCTTTTCTTGTTGCATTAATAACTTCCAGCCAACGTATGGCCGTTTGGTAAATGACAATAATTGTCGGACCGATAAATCATCACGAATATTCATTAAACGTTCGTTTAATTCACTGCCTTTGAAAATCGTTTGTTCACTATTAGTTTCTTTAATCAATTCCCGTCGTTCAGCCGCGGTTGTCTGTTCAAAATCAAGCTCTGGATAAAGTTTTTTAGTCGTGCGATCAACTACTTTATTTAAGAGTTCATCTGCTTTTTTTAGTGAACTTTCTTGTTGGTTAATCGTCAATAATTGCTTAGTGACATCTTCACCAACAGCATGCTTAATTAAGGTACTGTTTTTCCAATTAAATAGCATGCGCCGCTTATCATCTAAACTTTCCAAACTAATATAAGTTTTCAGTTCGTGGCTTAACTCTTTGACCACTTTTTTCTCGTTAAACGAGAAGTGTTTACTTAGGCTATCCAAGTGGCCTCGATTAACTACTTTCTCCTGCATATTTTTATAGCCAGCTTTGGACTTACGATAGTTCTTAACTTGTTGATTAAATGCCTTTCTTTCATGCCGTTTGCTATTGATTCCCTCGTGTTGCATTGGTGTGTCAGCTATTCCCTGTTCCACAAATGATTTTTCACTGATTAGATCAGGAATGTTTTTTTGCTCTAAAGCCTGATTTACACTTGCCACCCAATTGTGCCGCCATTCAGTTATTTTTTCTTTTTTATCCCAATCGACCATCAGTATCTTTCTACTCTTAGGGTACTTGCTAGTTCCGGTATATGTTTTGTTGCCATTATCATCTAAAATATATTGCTTTTTGCTCTTAATTCCCCACGTTCCGTCTGGGTTAAATGGACGGTTAGTTAACATCACATGAGCGTGCGGATTATCTGGGTGATCGCGATGAATTGCCACGTCGGCTACCATGCCCTCATCAACAAAATTTTCTTGCACATATCTTGTCAGTAATTCTTTCTGTTCGGATTCACTTAATTCTACCGGTAAAGCCACGTTAAACTCTTTTGCATACCGTGAGTTTGATTTACGATCTTTCTTTTCAACTTCATTCCACAACTGCTCTCGATCACTCGCCCATTCAGGTGAATTTTTTGGCGTCAAAATAAAGCTTTCTGGCATGATCGATCGGGCATAAAAATAGTGGCGATCTTCCTTATCATCAAATAGCTTTTCACCACTTCGATAAGCGGCACTGGCAATCGCACTTCGTCCTTTACCAGCACTAATATTACTAAAACTCATGTGGAATATTGCCATGTCAGTCACCGTCTTCCTTTGATTCTATGGGTTTTGACCTTGTTGTCGCCATTGGCGACTTCTAATACAGGATTTTAGCACGATTTACCCCACAAGAATTTAGTGGGGTGTAAGTGCGCATTGACCTCGTTTCACTCGGTCTTCTGATTCTCTTAACTTTAATTTAGTGTATGCCTTTCGCTTCGCTATTTCAACTTTTATCCTTTGACTTAACATTCTCTGTATGATATAGTGTCGGTGATTATTTTTAATATGATTGGAGGGATCGTTATGTCTCAAAGCAACTTAGAAAAACAAGAAGCTAAATTAAAACAGCTTAATCAAAAGATTAAAGCTGAAAAAATTAAGATTGAACAACGGCTAGGTAAACAAATCATCAGTCAAGCCAATTTAGATTATGCTAATTTGTCTAACGATCAGATTAAGCTTTTAGCCAAGCAATTTTCTGAATTTTTAAAGGTAAAGTCCGTAGATCATTAGCCATACGAGATGGGGAAATTCCATGTCTAATCAATATGAAAAACTAGTCGAGCAGCAAGCGCGTTTAAAACAAAAAATTGAGCGGGAAGATTTTAAGTTACGCCAATCTAAGTATTATGAAAATCGACAAGCACGAAAAGCCCGTTCTCGCCGATTAATTCAAAAAGGGGCTTTATTAGAAAAGTACTTTCAAGCTAATAACCTCTCGGTCGAACAAACCGAAGAACTTTTAAAAA
>NZ_RKLX01000043.1 GCF_004745505.1 Levilactobacillus suantsaiihabitans | reverse complement strand
GATAGCTTAGAAAGCCTAGAACACGTCGATAAAGGACTACTAGAAAAGTATTCACCAGCAGAACAGCAAACGATTACGAGAGCAGTCAAAGACCTACGGACAATCATAGCAGTTAAGCAAGTCATTCAAACGCAATACCATGAAGTATTGAAAAGAGCCTTTCCTAATGGTGATTTAGATGATCTTTCACTAGTTAGACAAGAACAGGCCTATACAGCCGTGATGTACTATGATCCAACTTTAAAGCCATTAAAAGTCGAAACAATGGCACAATGGCAAGAAAACCCACCGAGGGTTTTCAGTACCCAAGAACATCAATTAGGGTTAGCTTATTTATCGGGACAGCTTAGCTTAGATCAGTTAGAGAATCATCACTTACAACGGGTTTTAAAGCATGACGGCACTAAACAACTCTTTTTGGGTGAATGTAAAGTCGATCCAACGATTAAGAACAGTCAGATTGAGAAAATCCAAAAACAGTTAAAAGAGCAACAAGCTAAGGACGATCAATATCGAAAATCCCAGCTGGCACATTATCAACCGTTAAATTATAAGCCAGTTAGTCCAAACTACTACTTAAAGACGGCCTTTAGTGACGCGATCATGACTGTTCTATATGCTCGTGATGAAGATTACCAACGACAAAGACAGGCGCAAGGTTTAAAAGAGACTGAGTGGGAAATGGCGAAAAAGCAACGGCAACACCAAACTCGAAATCGGCATGAAGATGGGGGCATGCACTTGTAATCGGAATAAAAAATGCACCGTTAAACCTGGTTAAAAGCGGCTGAACAAGGCAAAACAGAATTAGATCAAAAATTGAATCATAAGGAGTGAACGAACATGACCACTGTTATCTTAGCTGAAAAACCCAGTCAAGCCCGTTCATACGTCCAAGCCTTTCAAAAGAGCACAAAAAAACAGGGTTACTATACGGTTAGTGACCCTGTTTTGCCCGATAATACGCTTGTCACGTATGGTCTCGGACATTTAGTTGAACTAGCCACACCGGATAAATATGATCAGAAATACCAGCAATGGGCCTTATCTAATTTACCGATTTTCCCCGATAAATACAAGTTTGTGGTGTCAGCTAGTAAAAAAGATCAATTCAAGGTCGTCAAAGACCTGTTAACGAAGGCCGATACCATTATTGTTGCCACCGATAGCGGTCGGGAAGGCTCTAATATTGCGTGGTCGATCATGAGCCAAGCCCAGATTGACGTTAAAAAGAAGACCATTAAGCGTCTATGGCTGAATAGTTTGGAAAAAGACGCCATTATTACCGGCTTTAAAAATCTTGGTGACTGGCACAAAGACTATTTGGCTTATAAAGAAGCCCAAACCCGTCAAATTAGTGATTGGTTGATCGGTATGAATGGTAGTCCCTTATATACTTTGTTATTAAGACAAAACGGGGTACGCGGGGTGTACTCAATTGGTCGCGTGCAGACGCCAACCTTGTATATGGTCTATCAAAGAGACCAGGCAATCAAAAACTTTAAGCCGGAACCCTATTTTGAACTAAATGCTGAAATTCTTGCTAATCAGCAAAAATTCGGCGCAAAATTAGACCCCTATCAGCGATTTAAAGACGAAGCAGGGCTAATGACATTCATGAGAGCTAAACACGTTCAGAAAGGCTCACAGGGCGGTTTAATCAAGGACGTCCAAAAGCAAGACAAAAAGCGTGCTAGTCCCCAACTATTCTCGCTATCTAGTCTCCAAAGTGCCATGAATAAACGTTATCACGCCAGCGCCAGCCAAACCTTAGCGGCTATTCAAAGCTTATACGAAGACAAACTGCTCAGTTATCCCCGCACCGATTGTGCTTATATCACTGATGAAGAATTTGAGTATTTAGTGGCTAATCTGACGAAGTATCTGGGATTAGTCTCTAAGCAAGTCGCTTTAACTAATACCACTCCGAACAAACGTTACGTCAATGGGAAAAAGGTTGAAGAACACTATGCCATTATTATGACTAAAGTTGTTCCGACGAAAGAGAAACTAGCCAGCTTGCCTAAATTACAGCAACAGGTCTATGACTTGGTTTTAAGAACGACGTTAGCGATGTTTGCTGATCCGTACGAGTACGAGGAAACCACCATTATTACCCAAGTTGGTGACGCCAATTTTAAAGCAACCGGTAAGGTGCCAACTAAGCAAGGTTGGCAAGCTTTATTTGATGATCACAAAGCCGACCAGCAAGAGGCAGCCACCCTACCGCTCGTTCACCAAGGCGACCAAGTTCAAGCAAATCTGCAAACACCGCAAAAAGAAACGACCGCACCGGTACCTTTTACCGAAGGTACCCTAATTACGGCAATGAAGACCGCCGGCAAAACGCTTGATGATGAGGAAGCCCAAGCGATTCTTAAAGACGTGCAAGGCATTGGGACAAGTGCGACCCGGGCCAATGTGCTGGAAGTGTTAAAGAAACGCGGCTATCTCGTCACTGAAAAGAACAAGCTACACGTCAGTGAAGCCGGAATTACTTTATGTAAAGCGGTTGAACTCGAACCCTTGCTAACTAGCCCAGAAATGACGGCTAAATGGGAGCAAGCATTACAGCAAATCAGTACCGAAGAACGCACCCCGGATAACTTTTTGAACCAAATCAAAAAGTTCGTGGAAAAATTGATTGCTGATGTTCCTACGCAATTTACTGGCAGTGCAGCTATTAAGCAACAAATCGATCACCAACAGCAAGCACGAAAGTCCGCCGAGGTGTTTTTAGAAACACCACAAGCAACCGTATTAAACAAACAAAAATTTTACATTGTAAAGCCTAAGCAAGGCGAAGACTTTACCCTGCCTAAGAAATGGAGCAGTAAGACCCTCGGGAAGACCGCGATCAAAGCACTGGTCACCAAGGGTGAAACCAGCAAACTAAAGGGTTTCAAGAGCAAAAAAGGAAAGTCGTTTGACGCCAAGTTAAAGCTTGACGGCCATAAATTAAGTTTTGATTTTGATTAGAACCTGCCTACCGCCCTGCACTACGTTCCGGTTGGTGAACCCGTCATTTAGGTTCACTTTTACAACCCTAAAAGTAAACCCAAACAACGGGTGAGATTAGCAAAGCAAAGGAGATCATGAAATGGATAATAAATTAGAAGTCATTGGGAGTGAATTACCGGTTTTGCAAACAAAAGGAACCTACAAGTATTTAAAAGAAATCACTGGTAACGGAGCCTATTATCAAGCGGCTTGGCAAAAATTACCTGATGGCTACGTTGCCCTTTATGGCACGACCCCGGTTCAAATAAGATCATCGCCAACATTGAATGATATTTTTGAAGATGAGGAGGGGTAACTTATGCCAAATAAAGCAGATGTTAAGGCTTGGAAAGCACAATTAGTCGCCCAGGCTGAACAGCAAATCCTAAAATTAACTGATAGTGACCAATTTAAAAAGTATCTCAATACCCTGGCTAAATTTCATCGTTATAGCGCCAGAAACATTGATTTAATTTATGCGCAAAATCCTCAAGCCACTCAAGTCGCCGGTTTTAAGCAATGGCAGAAGG
>NZ_RKLX01000042.1 GCF_004745505.1 Levilactobacillus suantsaiihabitans | reverse complement strand
GATCTTTTTTGTCCGAACAGCGTTCGGATTAATTTTACAATCTACCAAACTATTAAGTTTGCCATACCAAGAACATACGTTCCCTTTTGGCTGACTACAGTTTACCGCACTTCCTAAAATTTGCCAAGCTATTTTTGTGAGTCCCCACACAAGACCCCTAAGTAGCAATACCCTCACACAGCAACAAGCCTATTCTAGATATATACCTATGGCAATTGATAGCAGCACTTTTCACCCCGTTCTTCTCCTCGTCTCCATTACCCACGGTGGCGCTGAATCACCACTCACCGCTTGCATCTCAGTTGAAGTGAGAACTGTTGGCTCATAACTATTTGTGCTTACAGTTGGCATTAGTGTCGTTAAGTACCCCGTCCACGCTTGACTTTGAGCCTGACGTCTCACCATAGCCGACTTAAATAACATGGTCACCGTCGTCAATAAAGTCGGCTGGTTACCACGCTGCACCCGCTTCAATTGCGAAGTTGCTTGTAATTGCTTCATAACCCGATTCAAACTCGCCGGAGAAATCCCTAACTCAGCCTGAATTTGACGCGTTGACATAGCAACCGAAGCAGCAGAACCACCCATTCGATTAATCAACGCAAGCACATCGTTACGCCATTCATTAGCATGGCTGTATTGTCGTTCGGCACGTGGCTTAGCAAATTTATGCCAGCCAATCCTAACAACGACTTTACCTGAAAAATTAGGCACCCATTGATCCAATAGTCCTTGAACATAACTCAGTGCGGCCCCTCGATAGTCACCTGAATAAGCGTCTCTGACGCACTGTACAACTTCGCGATCGACCAATGGGTCATGTAAATTTGAATTAAAGACGTCAAGCACGTCTCTCGCACGCTGCTGAGAAATTTTAGATTGATACATCGCTAAAGCTAGCGTCATAACGGTGTTATGACGGGCTAATCCATGGCCTGATTTGACTGTCGTCACTTTCAATAACGCTTTAAACCAAGCTTGATCAACCTGACGGCCCTCATCAGAAGACAATGAAATCACCTGATCTCCCATTTGGTCCGTGACGGGAACTTGAGCAGCATAATACTGTGACCACTTCATCAGAGCGCTCACCTGGATCAACATATTAGCATCAAAAAAAATCAGATTATCCTGACGCGGAATTCGGAAAATGCCAAAATTATTGCAGCCCACATCGACCCCAGTAACCCGTTGTTGAATCCACTGCCGCACAAAACTAGACATTTTCTGGGCCGCTTTCAAAACTGGAAACTGGCCGCGCTTCTTCCGTAAAAACATAGGCTGATCAAAAACGTAGTAGATATGGAACCCCTTCGCAGTCCGCAAAATCATCGTGGGAATGAATAAGTCGGCAACCGTGACCGCACCCAAAACTTCCCGCTCCCGAGCATCGCGTTCTTGCGCGTCAGCAAAATCAATATCAACGACCAAGGTATTAATCTGAGCTAAGTTAGCTTCTCGGTGACCACGAACGCTCCCCCTGTTCTGCGTGTAGCCCAGCCAGTTAAAGGTGTTAGGTGTCCAGTGAGTCATCCGATCAGCAATGGCCTCCAGACCTTCAAAAGAGGTGATAACCACACCATGTGCTTTTTGCATGGAATCCTTACTGCTGAAGAGCGCAATGGCCCCCTTCTTTGTAGGTGTTTCCATCACTTGTCCGGCAATATTAGAACTACTATTTTTAACTTTATATGTATGTAATGAATCGTGTAATACCAGTCTTTGCGCGTCTTGGATTGTCTTAAAATCATACATGGCCCGTCACCTCCCTTCAAAATAAACACCTAAGTTAGCTTAATAGAAAATACATAGAAAACGAAAAAGCGCAGACAAAAAAGCAACTCAGCGTTATGCCAAGTTGCTTAAGGTGAAAGTAGTCCGACTACCCCCGAATAAACTTTTAAGTTTTTAAAATTACCGCTTACGGATCTAATTAAAAAGATCCAGTGAACTTGCACAGAAGTCGCTCACCACACGTGTCCCCTTAGTTTTATTCCGGCAGCTTGTCCCCTACCGTTTTGAAATCACACCATTCTCGACATCTTACCATTTTGCTGGTATAATCTTCTTAGTTGAAAGAGATTTTGTCGAGCGCTTCCCAATTGCAGTTGGGTGGTGCTTTTCTTTTATTCTTTTTTTGTATTCTCTTATTTTTGAATATACCTAGAGTATAACCGAGCAAAGAAATGATGTAAAGGTAAACTTACCAAAATATATTTTTGACAAAACTTGCTATATTTGCTATATTTAGTATATTCGATATAGCGAGTATATCTACTATATTAAATATACTAAATATATTTTGAGAGGTAATTACAATGAGAAAAGGACGAGTAGTGGTCTTAACAAATATGAAAGGTGGCGTCGGTAAAACCACTGATACCGACCTTCTTGCAATAACGGCAAGTAAACCTTCATTGTTCAATCAAAAAGTTCTCTTGATTGATGTCGATTTGCAAGCTAATACTACAAGTAATGTAAAAAGAACTTTTAATCAACGTCATTTCCCACAGTCCTTTGTAAAGGCAGTACAAAGTGGAACTTTAAAAAATGCAATCTTTCCACTAACAAAAAATCTCGATTTCATTGCAGGTTCAATTGCCGAACACGAGCTTACTGATACGATTATCGATAACTCGAAGAGTAAACGAGACAGATATTTATATTTGGTAAAAATGGTAGATGAAATCAAATACGATTACGACTATATTTTTTTTGACGTCGCTCCTTCCACTGACACAGTCGTTGATGCAATAATTATGGCTTCTGATTATATCATTGCCGTACAAGAAGTTCGTAAAATGGCGATGGAAGGAACAAGTAATTTCATTGGGAAATACCTACAACCAATGTTAGATAATTTTCCTGAAGAAGCACACTTTCAAGTTGCAGGTGTATTGCCCGCACTTTTAACTTCTCATAAGAAGCGACAAATCGAAAACTATAGAGAGACTGTTGAAGTTTATGGACGCGATAACGTGTTCCACACTATTATCAAAAATCACGACCGTTTAGAAAATTTTGGCGAAGATGGTGTCTCACTCGAAGATTATAATGATCGAAAAATGTTTGGGCTCTTTGCCGATCTATTTTGTGAACTAGAGGCTCGAATTTCCTCATTTGAGAAAACTGGAGATGTTGAAAACTTTACTTATCAATCAAAATATTTTGATGCACTTGAAAATATTACATTACCACTTGGCAAGGAGATCGAAATAAATGGCGTTGCTGAATAAAAAGAACAATGAACAAAACACAGAAGATAATCGGAACAAGCCAACCATTATTGATGACGATGCAAAGATTACTTACGGTGAAAAACAATATAAGGCCAAAGATAGGCAGCCTATACAAGTCGATCCTCCGGTTGCCGATATGGTTCGAAATATCAGCTATGCAAAAGATATGCCAATGTACGAGGTTGTCAAAGTCGCCATGGAAGCTTATCGCGATACTCTTAGCGACTCTGAAAAAATAATTTATGATATGCGACAAGGCAAATAAATATAGCTAGTATATTAAGCATATTTAATATACTAGCTATATTTATTTGCCTTGTTGTTCTTTATGAGTGTTTAAATAATTATGTGTAAATAGAAAAATAAGCAATTGAAAAGGGAAAGCCTCTCCCTTATGATAGTTAGCAACCACACTCACTTCATAGGACATAGGAGGCTTTCCCCATGAC
>NZ_RKLX01000041.1 GCF_004745505.1 Levilactobacillus suantsaiihabitans | reverse complement strand
TCATGGGGAAAGCCTCCTATGTCCTATGAAGTGAGTGTGGTTGCTAACTATCATAAGGGAGAGGCTTTCCCTTTTCAATTGCTTATTTTTCTATTTACACATAATTATTTAAACACTCCCGCTATTTGTAACTACAGTTAATCAGATAAAATGGTCAGCTTAAAATTGACTAGGCGAGTGTGAAAAGCACCTGCCTTTTTTCGTAAGGACGTGATTACGTATTGACAGATAAACTTAACCAACACTTCAATCCAAATCTTTCGGTTAATGACATTATATCATTCGCGGAACGTAGGTTCGAGATAATCTAAAAAAGAAAACGGTAATTCATCACATCCCTAATGGAACATGTTTCCTTACCGATTCTTAAAGTTATTCTCCGATCACCGTTAGGAACTTTGCCAGCGCTTCCTGCCAGCTAATAATCTCAAAGCCGGTTTTCTCAGCCTTACTCAAGCTCATAATCGAATGCCGTGGCCGGTAAGCCTTCTGCGGGTATGCCTCAGATGGCACTGGTGCCACCTCAACATCCTGATCCTTCAAAATTTCCTTGGCAAATTCATACCAGGAACAGCTATTCTCGTTAGAGAGCTGATAGGTCCCAAATGGTTCCTCATGGTCGACCAGGTAGGTCATGAATTCCGCTAAGGTCCGCGTCCAGGTTGGTCGGCCAAATTGATCATCAACCACCGTCAGCTTGTCATGGTCCTTAGCCAACCGCAACATGGTGTAGACAAAGTTCTTACCGTACTTTCCAAAGACCCAGGACGTCCGGATGATGTAGTAGTCATCCGTCTTCTCCTTGACGGCCCGCTCACCAGCCAGTTTAGCCTTACCATACTCATTCTTTGGGTTCGTCGGATCATCAACTTGGTACTCGTCCGAGTTGGTACCATCAAACACATAGTCGGTGCTGATGTAGACTAGCTTGGCTCCGACCCGCTTAGCTGCGGCGGCAACGTTGCGCGTGCCGTCCTCGTTGACCCGCCAGTTGACCTGCTTGCCTTCATCTTCGGCCTTGTCGACCGCCGTGTAGGCTGCACAGTGATAAACTACCGCAGGCTTTAAGGCGTCGAACTTCGCGTCAACAGCCTGCTGGTCAGTAATATCCATATATTTAGCATCAAAGGCATCATAGGCAACGCCACGTTCATCCAGCAGGTTCCGCAATTCGGTGCCCAACTGACCATTAGCACCAGTGATTAAAATCTTCGTCATGATTATTCCCTCCAAAAAAGCCAGGCAACCATCAGCTGCCTGGTTAAATCAACTACCTAATTATTGACCGTTCTTGGCATACTTTGCTTCAACTGCGGCCTTCTCGTCCTTCCACCAATCTTCATGCGTGGTGTACCAATCAATAGTGTGCTGGAGGCCGGTCTTAAAGTCGGTATATTCCGGCTCCCAACCGAGCTCGGTCCGCAGCTTAGTAGCGTCAATAGCATAACGCAGGTCATGACCAGGACGATCCTTGACGTGGTCGTAAGCATCCTTGGGCTGACCCATCAGCTCCAGGATCAGCTCTAGAACTTCCTTGTTGTTATTCTCGCCGTTGGCTCCAATCAGGTAGGTCTCCCCGATCTTTCCCTTGGTCAGGATGTCCCAAACCGCGCGGGAGTGGTCATTGGTGTGGATCCAGTCACGGACGTTCTTACCAGAACCATAGAGCTTCGGCCGGATACCGCTCAGGATGTTGGTAATCTGCCGTGGGATAAACTTCTCGATGTGTTGGTATGGGCCATAGTTGTTCGAGCAGTTGGAAATCGTCGCCCGCAGGCCAAAGGAACGGACCCAAGCGCGGACAAGCAGGTCAGAACTGGCCTTGGATGAGGAGTATGGACTGGACGGCCGGTATGGGGAGTCGGGCGTAAACTTCTCGCCCTTGCCTTCACCGTGGCCCGGCAAATCTTCGCGCAGTGGCAGGTCACCGTAAACCTCATCGGTGGAGATGTGGTGGTAACGGACGTCGTACTTCCGGCAAGCCTGAATCAGGGTGAAGGTCCCTTCGATGTTGGTCTTGATAAACGGCATTGGGTCGATTAGGGAGTTGTCGTTGTGACTCTCGGCAGCGTAGTGAACTACAGCGTCAGCCTGGCTGACCAGCTTGTCAACCAGGTCCTTGTCACAGATATCACCAACAACCAGCTCAACCTTGTCTTTCGGCAGGCCAGCGATGTTAACTGGATTACCAGCGTAGGTTAGCTTATCCAAGACGGTGATGTGTTCAACCTCGGGGTGGTTGTTAACCAGGTAATGAACGAAGTTGGAACCGATAAAACCGCAACCACCGGTTACAATAATGTTTTTGAATGCTTTCTTCATGCTAATGCCACTCCTTTAGATTTCACCATAGACAAATGGATTGTTCTTCTCAAATTCCGTAAAGGTTGGCTGTGCGGCGTCCTTTTCGGAAGTGATGGCCTTATCGAATTCAATTGACCAGTCAATACCTAATTCTGGTGTCTTAAAGGAGAAGCCACCATCGGCTTCAGCATTGTAGTAATTATCAACCTTGTAGAGGAAGTTGACGTTATCAGTCAGAGTCAGGAAACCGTGAGCAAAGCCACGAGGAACCAGGAGCTGACGGTGGTTGCTGGCAGAGAGAATGTAACCTTCCCACTGCTTGTACGTAGGTGAACCCTTGCGAACATCAACAATCACATCAAGAACGGCCCCAGTAACGACCCGGATCAACTTCGTCTGAGCAGCCTTCCCACGTTGGAAGTGGAGTCCCCGCAGAACCCCGGCCCGACTGGACAGGGATTGATTGTCCTGAACGAAGTTGAAGTCAATCCCGGCTTCCTTAAAATCACAATCGGAGTATGTTTCCTCAAAGAACCCCCGGTTATCACCAAAGACCTTTGGGGTAATAATCTTAACATCCTGTAGTTTCGTATTCTTTATCGTTAATTGTCCCATTATTTTTTTGCACTCCCTTAATTCTGCTTTGCTAACCGCAACAAGTATTGACCATAGTCGTTCTTCTTGAGCGGCTGAGCCAATTCGACCAGCTTATCCTTATCAATGTAACCCATCCGGTAAGCAATCTCCTCCAGAGAAGCCACCTTGAGGTTCTGCCGATGCTCAATCGTCGCAATGAAGTTGCTGGCTTCCAGCATTGAGTCGTGGGTCCCGGTGTCCAACCAAGCATAGCCACGACCCATCAACTTAACGTCAAGCTTACCTTGCCGGAGATATTCCTTGTTGACATCAGTAATCTCTAACTCGCCCCGTGCGGACGGCTTAATGTGCTTGGCAATGTCAACCACGTTGTTATCGTAGAAGTAGAGGCCAGTGACCGCATAATTACTCTTCGGGTGAGCAGGCTTTTCTTCAATTGATAAGGCGTGCATTTGATCGTCAAAGTCGACAACCCCAAAACGCTCCGGATCATTAACGTGATAACCAAAGACAGTCGACCCATCAGTCTTTTTGGCGGCATCCTGAACCAGCTGTGACAGGCCGGCACCATAGTAAATATTGTCACCGAGAATCAATGCTACTGAGTCATCCCCGATAAAGTCCTCACCCAGGATAAATGCTTCCGCTAAGCCGTTTGGATGTTCTTGAACCTTGTAGGAGAAGTTCAAACCTAAGTCAGAACCATCACCTAACAGTTCTTTAAACAGTGGCATATACTCCGGCGTTGAAATAATGAGGATGTCTTTAATTCCCGCCAACATTAAGGTTGATAGTGGGTAGTAGATCATCGGCTTGTCATAGACCGGAATCAATTGCTTTGAAATTCCCCGGGTGATTGGGTACAAACGGGTACCTGATCCACCAGCTAAAATTATTCCTTTCATAATTAAAAAATCCTCCTTAAACATTTAAATTCAAAATTATTTTATCATAATGATGAAAACATATAGTTATAATAAATCACTCAAACAGCATAATTATGCCACTATGACTAGTATAACGCCCAGATGATTGTAGTACCATGTTATATAATTACTGGACTGTAAAGACGCTGTAAGACGACTACAAGAGGGAGTGTCAAATTTTTTGTGTAAATGGAAGTCCTCTCCCATTAGCTAGCTTCTAATACATGGATTCTAACGTATCTTGAATTTGCTTGAAACCTCGATGCGTTCGCTCAAAATTTTG
>NZ_RKLX01000040.1 GCF_004745505.1 Levilactobacillus suantsaiihabitans | reverse complement strand
TTAATTAGCTCCAGCTTCTCCATGGCACTAAACTTGACCTTTGACATGTCATATTCCCTCCGTTGATTGTCAGATGAATTATATTATTTCATTTGACAACCCCAAAGGGATCATAACAGCTCGGACCTCCTCCCCCAGCGTTCCAGCCTAGTTTCGCGGAACGGCAAGGCGGCCAACCAAGCACACCACTGCCTAGTCCATAGTCGTGTTCTGGTGGGCGGTGGTGCTGAGGAAGGCAGCGAGGGCCAGGTTGGCGTCCTTGTCGGCCCAATCCGGCGCGGCCACCGTTTCCTTAGCCGCCTGTTGGGCAGCGCTCAAGATGTTTAGGTCCGCCACGGGATCGCCCACCTTGAAGTCGGGCACCCCGGACTGCTTTCTTCCTAGAATATCACCTGGGCCTCGTAATTCCAAATCCTTTTGCGATAACACGAAGCCATCGTTGGTACTGGTCATGGTCGTCATCCGTTCCACGGCCAGTTGGTTCTTGGGGTCCGCAATCAAAATGCAGGCCGAAGCCCGTGTGCCCCGACCGACCCGGCCACGCAACTGGTGAAGTTGCGCCAAGCCAAAGTGGTCGGCGTCATAGATCATCATCAACGTGGCGTTGGGCACGTCGACTCCGACTTCGATGACCGTCGTGGCGACCAGGACTTGAAATTCGTTGGCCTTAAAGGCTGCCATGATGGCGTTTTTCTCATCGTCCTTCATGCGCCCGTGCAAAAGGCCGACCTTGTAGTCGGGTTCAAATTCTTCTTTGAAACGGGCGTAAATGGCCTCGGCATTTTTCATGTCCACGGCCTCCGACTCTTCGATCAGGGGCGTGACGACGTAGGCCTGCGACCCGGTGCTCAATTCCGCCTTGACCTGCCGCAGCGTGGCGTCGACTTGATTGCTGCGAATCCAGGTGGTCTTGATGGGTTGACGCCCGGCCGGCAGTTCGTTGATGACCGACACGTCCATTTCACCGTAGGCCGTGATGGCCAGGGTCCGGGGAATCGGCGTGGCCGTCATCGCTAAGACGTCGGGCTGTTGGCCCTTTTCGCGCAAGGCTTGGCGTTGGTTGACTCCAAAGCGGTGTTGCTCATCGATCACGGCTAATCCCAGCCGGTGATAGGTCACTTCCGGTTGGATCAAGGCGTGCGTCCCAATCAATAGGTCCACACCGCCCTTGGCAATCTGTGGCAACAACGTCTTGCGGGCACTGGCTTTGGTCGCTCCCGTCAGTAAAGCCACATTGACGGGAAAATCGGCGAACAGCTTGGCCAAATTGTTGGCGTGCTGCTCAGCCAGGATTTCCGTAGGCGCCATTAAGGCCGCCTGAGCCCCAGCCGTAATCGCGGCATACATGGCGATAGCGGCGACCACGGTCTTCCCACTACCAACATCCCCCTGTAACAGGCGATTCATGTGGACCGGCCGTTTCAAGTCAAAACAGATCTCGTTGACGACCCGTTTTTGTGCACCGGTCAATTCATAGGGCAGCGAGTCGATGAAGGCCTTGAGCTTGGGCAAATCATAATGCAGCGCTTGGCCGTGGAGCGTGTGGTCTTGTTGACGCACGATTTGCAGACGCAACTCAAACAGGTAAAACTCCTCAAATTTGGCCGTTCGCCGGGCTGCCTGAGCCGCCGCCCCATCCGCCGGAAAATGCATGTCGTGGATCATCTGCTTGCGGTGTAACAAGCGGTACTGCTCGCGCAATGGCTCGGGAATCAGGTCGACGATCACCGGCGCATAGGTTTCGTAGGCCGACGTCACCAATTTTTGAATCGTGCCCTGACGAATCTCCTTGTTGGCCGGGTAGATCGACCCCATGCCACTGTCGGCACTGGCCAAAATTTTCATCCCCGCCAGCGATTGGCGTTTCGCGTCGAACCGGCCGTAGACCACGATTTCGTTGCCGACTTCTAGCTTGTCTTTCAACCAGGGTTGATTGAAAAACGTCACCGGAATCACGGTGTGTTCATCCAACAACAACCGAAAATTCAACCGATTTTTCTTGCGGCCAAACCGCGTCAAGACAGCCGCTCCGGCCACGGTTCCCTTCAACGTGACCTTGGCCTGGTCGGTCAATTCCGCGGGGTCCTTGGCCTGCAGATCTTCGTAACGGAAGGGAAAGTACGTCAAAAGGTCATTGATATTTTCAATCTCTAGGCTGTTTAATGCCTGAACCCGCTTGGGACCGACCCCCGGCAAGGCTGCCACGCTGTCACTTAAACTTGTCATTTTGTTCCCTCCCGTCAGTTAGATAGCGAAAAAAAGACTGGACAGTCAGCCCAATCTTTTTTCGTTTACCGGTTATTCAACCGAGATCAAGAATGGGTAAACCGGTTGGTCCCCTTCATGAACTTCTGTTTCTAAGTCGTCATCCAATGCAGCGACCTGTTGTTGCAGCTGTTCAGCCACTTCGGCCGTCGTATCGGCACCATAAATAATCGTAATAATTTCACTATCATCATCTAACATGGCCTTAACGGTCGCCACGGCGGTCGTCAAGAGATCGGCGTCGGTCACCTTGATGGTGCCGTCGACGATGCCCATGTAGTTGCCTTCCTTGATGTCAAAGCCATCAAGCTGGGTGTCGCGAATAGCGTGGGTGACTTGCCCACTCTTCACGGCGCTCAAATTGTCTTCCATGGCCGATTGGTTTTCGTCCAATTCGGCGTCCGGATTGTACCCGAGCATCGCGGTCATTCCTTGGGAAACCGTCTTCGAGTGAACGATTACGGCCGGAATATCCGCAACCTTAGCGGCCTGTTCGGCAGCTAAGAAGATGTTCTTGTTGTTTGGCAATACAATCGCGCGCTTGGCTTGACTCTGGTTGATGGCGTCCACGATATCTTGGGTGCTAGGGTTCATGGTCTGACCCCCGTTGACGACGTGCGTCACGCCCAGGCTCTTAAATAACGTGCCTAAACCTTCGCCGGCCGCAATCGCGATGATCGCCGTGTCAGCGGGCGCTTCGTCAGTTGCCGCAGCAACGGGCGCGTTACCGGACTCCTCGTCGTGTTCCATGATGGTTTCTTGTTGCATCCGCATGTTGTCGACCTTGACCTTGGCCAGGTCACCAAATTCTTGGCCCCAGGCAATGACCTTGCCCGGATGTTCCGTGTGGACGTGGACCTTGACAATCTCTTCGTCGTTCACGACTAGCAACGAGTCACCGAGGCCGGCCAGGTAGTTGTAGAAGGTGTCGTAGTCAAAGTCATGCTTGACTTGCTTGCCGCGACCAATGCGGACCATGATTTCAGTACAGTAACCGTACTTAATACTGTTGGGATCGAGCTTGCCTTGCACACTTTGGTGGTGGGTAGCTTCGATCATTTCATCCATTTCGGCGTTGTCTGGTTGGTAGTCGCCTTCTTCGGCCACGCGACCGTTCAGTGAATCATTAAAGGCTTCCAGCACAAAGGTCAACCCTTGGCCACCGGAATCGACCACGCCGACTTGCTTCAAGACGGGCAGAAGATCTGGTGTCTTGGCCAAAGCAGCTTTAGCGGCCTCAAATACGGCATCCATCACGACCAACACGTCGTCGGATTCCTTTGCGGCGTTTAAACCGGCCTGAGCCCCTTCACGGACCACCGTGAGGATAGTTCCCTCGGTTGGCTTCATAACCGCCTTATAGGCCGTTTCTGCGCCAGCTGCGAAGCCATCCGCTAAATCTTGAGCGGTCAAAACTGATTTGTCGGCCAACTTTTTAGAAAAACCGCGGAAAATTTGGGACAAGATGACCCCGGAGTTTCCCCGGGCACCCATCAGTAAGCCTTTAGCCAAGGCTACGGCTAAGACCCCGACCGCCGTGCTATCCGCATCGCGTTCGTATTTGGCCCCGCTTTGTAGCGACAGGCTCATGTTGGTTCCCGTATCCCCATCTGGGACTGGGAAGACATTGAGTGAATTGATAAAATCAGCGTTTTGGTTTAGCTTTTGCGAGGCGGCTTGGACCATCTTACCAAACTCAAGATTAGTAATTTCTGTTACTTTCAACTAAGTTTCCTCCTTGATTTCAGTACGTCTGGCTAATCAGCCAACACCCGCACCCCTTGGACAATCACATTGACTGAGTTTGCGGTAACCCCCAGCATGGTTTCCAGGTTATATTTGACTTTGGCTTGCACGCTACGAGACACTTCAGAAATCTTCGTGCCATAGCTGGCAATGATGTACACGTCGATGGCCACGCCATTTTCTTCTTGGCGAACGACCACCCCACGGGCATAATTTTCCCGTCGTAAAATGTCATTAACATTGTCACGAATCTGATTCTTACTTGCCATGCCCACGACACCATAATTATCAGTCGCGGCACCCCCAACTACGGTCGCAATTACTTCATTGGTAATATCAATTGTTCCGTACTGAGTCTTAATCTTAACGGCCATGGAAATAGCCTCCTTGTCTGGAAATAGAATCTTAACAGAAATTAATCTTACCACAACCCACGCAAAAATAGAAATAGGAAGACCAAAATGCGTGTTCTGACGGTAAATAAGTGTCAAGCAAAATTACTTGAAAGAAAACATTGCGTTCGACAAAAGAGTATGGTAAATTAGTCAGGTGAGTAAAAAGCACTGCTTTTTAAAAGTAATGAATCCATAAAGGAGGGTTTACGCCATGGCAAAGGATTTTATCAACGGTAAGCGGACGCGCTTCGGTAACAAGCGTTCTCACGCTTTGAATTCAAGTCGTCGCGCTTGGAAGCCGAACTTGCAAAAGGTTCGCATCTTAGTGGACGGTAAGCCAAAGAAGGTCTGGGTTTCAGCTCGGACTTTGAAATCAGGCAAGGTCACTCGCGTCTAGTTAACAGACACGATAATCTTAAGAGCACTAACCAGTCTTGCTGGTCGGTGCTTTTTTATTTGCCCATAGCAAAATTTCTTTTAATTTTGGCTCTTTGTCAACCGGTGTTGATGGGGAGAATTTGAGAGGTTCAATTCACTTACGAATTGGGCCTCTTTTTTGGACCCGAATATTGAATTCAATCTGTATTCTGTAGTGGAAG
>NZ_RKLX01000003.1 GCF_004745505.1 Levilactobacillus suantsaiihabitans | reverse complement strand
CGGCAAAAAGAAGTACCAATAAAGCGACGATCACTAATCCTTCAATGATATTTTATCATCAAAAGATCAGTGATCGTCGTTTTCATGTTTCGGGGTGTGCGGCAGCACATGCACGTCTGGCCCACTCTCATTCACGCAAAATCTGCGCCCACCGGCGATAATCGGCCGCAAAGAAGCTGTCGTGGGCGTACACCAGATCCAGATCATGGCGGAGGTGGCCCGCCGGCAGTGGCAGGACCTTCAGTTGGCCGCTCGCCAGTTCCGTAGCCACCACCGAGCGGTACAAAAAGCTGATACCGGCGCCGCGCAGTAACAATTGGCGAATGGCGGCAGGATTATTGACGGTCACAATTTGGCGAAACTCACTGAGCGTCACGTTGGCGGCTTGGGCCAGACTGACTAAGATCTCGCGACTCCCCGACCCGGCCTCGCGGACCAGCAGCGGAGTGGCCGTCAAATCCGCCCAGTTGACCTGGGATTTCTGCGCCAGAGGGCTGTCGGCGGCGACCACCCCCACGAAGGGTTCCTCGCGCACGATTTGGTAATCGTACTGGGTCTTGTCAAAATTCCCTTCGATCAACGCAAAGTCACTGGTACCGTCGTCAATGGCTGCCAGTGCCGCCTGGGTATTGGTCACCTGACACGTCAGCGTGCGATAGTCCCCCTGTTCCTGGAGAGCTCGAATCAACTGCGGCGCCAAGAATTCGCTCAGCGACAGGGTCGTGCTAAAGGTCAGTTGGTGTTGGACCTGCGGGTGTTGCAGGCTCGTGACCACCCGGTTGGCCTGGACCTGGACCCGCCGCACGAAGGCCGCCAACTCCTGACCGGCGGGGGTAATCGTCAAATGCGGGCGCTGATAGTGGACCAATGCCACCTGCAGCTCCGATTCCAGGCTCTTGATCTGCTGGGTGACGGCCGGTTGCGTGATAAACAGTTGGCGCGCCGTTTGGGTATACGACTTGGTCTGGGTGAGGACCAATAGCGTTTGGTAGCGGTTATCAAGCATTGTTTCCACTCCTTATAAGCTCATTTTATAGTGTCATTAAATATCCCAATTTTAACTTATAATCGTTTTCCAGTAAACTAGAGCTTGCTTAAGAAAGATTGAGGAGGAAATTCACGATGGATATTCGAACGACGATGGCGACCCGCAGCTTCTGGGGGGCCGCGGGCCTGACGCTGGTGTGTGCGGTGGCCGGAAGCGAACTGGCGCAACTGCCCTATTTGAACCTGGTCGGCGCATTGGTCATTGCCCTGTTACTGGGCATGGCGCTACAATTGGCGCCCCGCGCGGTCAACGCCAACCGCGCCGGCATTGGCTTCATCAGCAATAAATTCTTACGATTAGGCATTATTCTATTAGGCTTCAAACTCAACTTGATTCAACTGGCCCAAGCCGGGGTCAAGACCATCACCCTGGCCGCCGTGGTGGTCACGGGGATGGTCCTGTTGACCTACAACCTCAGCCGCAAGCTGGGCGTCGACCGCGAGTTGGCCATCCTGACCGCCACCGGGACCAGCATCTGTGGGGCCGCCGCGGTCATGGGCGTGTCACCGCAGATCAAGGTCAGCGCCGACAAGGCCGAACGACAACGGGAAAATGAAGTCCTGGCCGTGGCCATCGTCGCCATCTTGGGAACGGTCTTCACCCTGATTGAAATTGGCTTGAAGCCCCTGCTCCACCTGACAGCCGTTCAATTTGGCGTCATGACCGGGGGCTCCCTGCACGAAATCGCCCATGCCGTGGCCGCCGGAAGTGCTGGCGGTCCAGTCAGCCTGGACACCGCTATCATCACCAAACTGTCGCGGGTCCTCTTGTTGGCCCCGGCCGCGCTGATCATCGGCTGGTGGTACCAAAAGCAAACGGCGAACACGACCACGACGACCGGTCCCGCCAAGCTGCCGATTCCGTGGTTCATGGCCGGTTTCCTGCTGACTAGCATCATCGGCACCTGGCTGCCGCTGGGCGACGCCACGTTGGCTGGTCTGGTCAAGTTGGCCTACATCTTCTTGGGAATGGCCATGGCCGCACTGGGGATGAGCGTAAACTTCCGCGTCATCTTCCAACGCGGCGGCAACGCCTTCTTGGCTGCGACGCTGTCTTCCGTGGTGTTACTGACGGGCGTGACGTTGGCTAGCAAGTTCTTCTTTTAACATTTAATGTCACAAAATAGGCTACCGACCGGGTTAATCTTGAGTCGGTAGCCTATTTTACTGGTTTGTATCTGATTTTTTCTTTAATTCTTACCAATCGGTACACGCTGGTGTAACACTCCCGAAGAAGCCCGTCACCTCTTTATCAAAAAAACAATTGCCAAACAATTGCGACCGGCAACATCCCCCTTTGAACTTTTCCCATCATCCACGTGTCTGATGGGAATCCGGAGTAGCCGCGATTACCAGGCATTCAGTAACGTTCAAGCGGGACTGAATTGGTTAATTGGGTAGCTTTGTTTCGCTGTCCTACACCTATAGATGGCACAAAAAATATGACGTTTATCTTTATTTAGTAAAATATCATTAGACTTATATTAATTATTTAATAAGTGTTACTTTATACTTCGCCAAAGTATTTGTGATACACTCTATGCAAACATGAGCACCTAACTTCGCACGGAAACTAATCGTCATCCCAAACACATCAAGTGAAGATTAGGTACTCTCCAAAAATCAACTGGATAATTGCACAACGCCAGCTATATCCATCGGAAGTGGGGAAGAGTAGTGTCTCAAAAAGTGAAAATGGTTGTCCTATAGGCTAAGTACTTTAGAATCACTCAGGACAAAGAACTCTTACACAGTACATTATCGGTCAGTGAGCGAGCAAACTTGCTGATTTTAAAGCTAAACTATAAAGGAAACAAAGTTAATTTTGCCTTACCATGGCGTTCAAACGTTCCAACTAGTTCCAAAATTTCATCACTAGTTTTTCCATTGCCAGCAACCAGCAAAACTACTGCGAGTCATCGCGCCTGCCTAGATTTCAGAAAAATGTGTCCCCTTCCCAAATCATCTGACCTCTATCAAAAATATCACCTTAACAACAGTAACGACATGATCACTGTACTCTATATCCAAAAAAATCTTGCTCAAATTATCAAACAAGCACAAACTTACCTTCATGATTATGAAAATAATGCCATTCGTAGCAATTGGCTTGTCGATATAGACGGTGATTTAAACAAATTAAAAACAGCCGGGTACTAATCCCGACTGCTTTTTGGGTAATATTCTAAACTAACGTCCCGTCACCCTCGGAGACATAATCAACATCTATAATATACATGAATCCTACTAAGATGTAAACCATCTCGCATTGACAGCTATCCCCCTAGACCGATTCACCGTCTACAACCGCAACAAGTGCTGGAACGTCCCGCTATCATACATAATGTACAGCCCAATCAAGATGTACACTGCTACCGTGATGTAACGCCCCTCGCGCTCTAAGACGTCGGATACCTTGGGCAGGCAGGCCAGGCGATAGCCAATTTCCCAGAAAATGACCACCATCACGGCAAATGTCAACAGAATCAGTGGAATCGTGTTGGGCGCCACCGTGGTGAAGATGGGTACGTAAATGCCGACATTATCGGCCCCACAGGTTGCCATGGTGATCAGCGCCACCTGCCCGATCAGGCGCTTGGGATTGGCGACCTTGGCCGCAATGGCGTCCGTATCGTCATCATCCCCCTGCACCCACAGCTTGATACCCAAATAAATCGGAATCAGTCCCAAGAAGCCCAGTAGCCATGGCGCCGGCACGAAGCCCAGGAAAAAGGCGATCAATAGCGAGCTACCGACTAACACGATGGTTCCTAAAAAGTCGCCAATCAAGACCAACCAGCGGTCCTGATGCTTTACGCGGGCGAAGATTACCATTAAAATAATTAAGTAGTCTAATCCGGTGGAAATGTACGCCGTGACCCCGGTTAGAATCGTTTTCATCATGATGTCATCCCCTCATACATGTTATCTATAACATATGTTATCACGTTCATATGAAAGGAGCAAGCTTTTTCATGTCGGATAGTCCCCAACCAGTCACCTTAATCCAAGAGCCTGCGCTAGTCGCGTCGCAGGACATCTTTAAATTATTAAGCAATACCACGCGACTGCAAATTCTCTATTTGTTAGAACAGCGCGAACTGAACGTCGGTGAGCTCAGCGCCCTGCTCGACGTGGAGCAATCCGTGGTCTCCCACCAACTGGCCCTGCTGAAGAAAGAACAGCTGGTGACCTCCCGGCGTGCGGGTAAGCAAAACTTTTATCAACTGGACGACCCCCACATTTTGGACATCGTCAATGAGACTTTGGCCCACGTGGATCACGTCTTGCGCGGGAAAAAGCACGGCGAGTAGTTCACACTGGCCGCCTACAGCTCGCCCAATATGGGTTGGAACGCGGTGGGCGGACCGGTCGAGCCAAAGAACGGTCTCGCCCTCGCTTTGAGCCGAAAACCTCGTCTCAAAGACGCCAGTTGCCTAAGCGACGTGAACCATGTCGCTAAGGCAACTCCCACGGCTGAACCCATATTTGGCGAACTTCCGGCTACGGTAGTGTTTGCTCATAACAAGCTGTCTTAACTCCAGGTAGTAGCTGCATTGACGATTAGTCTTTAATCAACACAGCATTGCTGATAAGCGTCAACTTACCGGAGGCTCTCAAGTGAATCGGAAGACGGCTTTTCAGACTGGAAGTGTTCCGCAGAGCAGGCCCCCTGTTTCACCAATTTTAGGTGTCAGAACACCGCTGTTACAACAATCACGCGTTAATTTTAAACCTTTAGTTTTTGCTAGAAAAAAAGGAAGACCATCAGTCTCTTCAACCAGACTGACCAGTCTTCCTTTTTGATTTTCAGATATTCAACGTGTCGCGCTCAAGAACGGTGCGCTCGCCAGCGAACCGCCCGTTGGCTACGCGAGTTACATCTTCATCCCCATCTTTTCGTAGGAGCTCATCCCGGGGAGCTTCAAGTCCTTCACGTCGATGCCCCGCTCTTCAGCGACCGCGTTCATCAACGTGTCCATGTCCATCAGCTTGTACGTTTGTGGGTGGTCCGGATCGTACGCTTCGATCTGCGCCATCATCCCACCATCTTCATGTTCAATGATGTGACAATGGTACATGTAAACGCCAGTGTGCTCGAACCAGACCTTGATGCGAACCGTTTCGCCAGGGTTGACGCCGACCGTATCCTTCAGGCCGTGTTCGTTGGCGTACGGTTCATGGCCGTTACGCGACAGGACTAAGAATTGCGTGCCGTGCATGTGGAATGGGTGAACCATGCCGCCGTCCATGTCGTTGGTGTTGGTAATGTCCCAGAGTTCAACGTTGCCGACCTTTTGCCGGGCGTCGATCCGTTGCATTTCAAACTTCTTGCCGTCGATCATGACCTGTTCGTCCATCCCGGACATGACGACCTTGCGCACTGGCGTATTTGGTGTCACATCGGGGTTCGGGATGTCTACCAAATGGTCAGGCAAGGTGACGTCGTCCGCGTCAAAGTCGTGGACCCGGAAACGAACCAACGGCACGTCATCGCTGTACAGGGTGACCGTGTGGCCCGGCGTGACCTTGCCGAAGTCCACGATGACCTCGGCGCGTTCCGCACAGGTCAACATCAAGTGGGTAAATTCGACCGGTTCCGGCATCACACCGCCGTCAGAAGCCACTTGGGTAAATGGTAGGTCGTCACTAAAGTGCAGCCGCCATTCACGCCGGTTGGCACCGTCCAAGATCCGCAGCCGCACGCGTTGGGTCGTGACGTCAAAGTAAGGATTGATGGTCCCGTTGATCATTGGCGTGGGTCCTTGGACCCCGTCCGGATCATAATCCGCTTCATAATCCCATTGGTTGTCTTCGTGGAAACGCCGGTCTTGCAAGACCAACGGAATGTCGTCGACCCCATAGTTACGGGGGAATGGCAATTTAGCTTCCACGTCATCGGTGACCAGCGCCAAGCCAGCCAGGCCGTGCCAAACTTGTTCCGCCGTTGATGGGCACGGATGTGCGTGCAACCATAGCGTTGCGGCCGGTTGGTCGACCTTGAAGTCGATGTGGCGGGTCTTCCCGGGATAAACGGGCGCGTGGCAACCGCCATCCGTGTAAGGCCCGGGAACGTTTAAACCGTGCCAGTGGAACGTGGTCAATTCGGGCAAGCTGTTCTTCAGATCAATATGCATGGTCTTGCCGCGTTTGAAGACCACCGTTTGGCCCAGCAAAGAGCCGTTGTAGCCCCAGGTCTTGGTCTTCTTGCCCGGTAACAATTGGGTCTCGCCGGCCTGCGCTTCGACCGTGTAATAGGTGTCCGTCGCCGTTTCCTTGTCCGGCTTCAGTAGTGGCGGAATCCGCAACGGCTGTTGTGGCGTCTTGGGTTCCTCCAGTGGTACATAGCCCCCATCGTGAGTGTTATATGCCGCTTCATCAAAGAAATAATCAGTGTGAATTGATTTTGTCATTTTTCAGGCTCCTCTTCGATTGATTAAAGCAAGTGTCTCCGCCTCCATGATACCGCATTCACGTGGGGAGAAAAAGGGTTAGTCTAGACCAACCACCATCATTTTCCTAAACAAGTAGAAAAAATTCCCGTTACTTCGTTCCCGCCATACCAACGTTTATCAGCCGTCATCCTTAAGTATTCTCAATAAAGGGGTTACAAATCTGCCGCGAATTTCGTTAGTAAAAGTAGGACGTGAACGTAGGACTAACGCCTTGACTGGAAGTCAGTTGACGGGTTAACCGCCATCAGGGCCAAGCGTTCTCTGGCACGCACACTGGTAGCCGAATCATCCAGACCCGGGATTATCCGCTGAAGGTTGAACCAAAAATTAACGCGTTGATTGCCGTAGTAACGGTGTTCTGACACCAAAAATTAGTGAAACCAGGTACCTGCGTCAGCCAGAGTTGACGGCTATCAGTAACACTGTGTTAATTAAAAACTAGTTGTCAATGCAGCTACTATCTGGGGTTAAGACGACCATTACTGGTATGCACTACCTTAGCCGAGAGTTCGCCAAATATGGGTTCAGCCGTGGGAGTTGCCTTAGCGGCGCGATTCATGCCGCTTAGGCAACTGGCGTCTTTGAGACGTGGTCTGCGGCTCAAAGCGAGGTGTCGAGACCGTCCTTTGGCTCGACCCGTCCGCCCCAGCGTTCCAACCCATATTTGGCGAACGGTAGGCGACCAGTTCGCATGATGTGGCTGTAACCGACTATTTTTAACGCCATGAATCGCATGATCACAATAGTTTCAGCTGATTTCCGTCTTTCAACCTTTTGTTATCCGCCTAGCACCGTTAATGCTCGCCAGTTAACCGCCTGGTGGCACACGCTTTTTCCTACCGATCAGTCCGGGCGCGCAGTGCGTAGAGGATGGTGACGGTGTCGACGACTTCTTGGAAGACCGCACCGATGATGGCTGGAATCACGCCGAAGCTGGCGATCAGCATCAACACCGTACAGATGACGATCCCAATCATCACGGCTTGCCGGGCCACGCGCATGGTGTCGTGGGCAATCTTGCGGGCCGCACTGACGCGGGTCAGATCATCCTTTAACACCACCGCATCCGCCGACTCGCTGGCCGCCGTGGCGCCGTGTGCACCCATGGCGATGCCGACATCGGCCGTGGCCAAAGATGGTGCGTCGTTGATGCCGTCGCCGACCATGGCGACCGGTCGTTGCGTCGCGGGGAGCTTTGCCAGCACCTGAATCTTATCGGCTGGCAAGCATTCGGCGTGAATCTGGTCGATGCCGACCTCACCGGCAATCTGTTCGGCAATCGGTTGACGGTCCCCGGAAATCATCAATAGATTGTCCACCCCCAGACGGTGCAACGTCGTCATGGTTTCGGCAGCTTCGGGCCGCACCTGGTCACTAAAGCTGACGTAGCCTTGATAAATGCCCGCCGCCGAGACGTACACCGCCGTTTGGTCCGGCTGGTCGACGGTCTGGTCGGTCACAAAACTGGCCTTCCCCGCCCGCACGACTTGGCCTTTGATCTGGGCCGCAACGCCTTGAGCCGTGGTCTCCTTCACGTCCGTGGCTGGCAATAAAGGTTCCGAATTGGCCGCGACCAACGATTGCGCCAACACGTGGCCCGAGTGCTGTTCCGCACTGGCCGCCAATTGGAGCAGCGTGGCCGGGGTCACCGCGGAAACCGGCACGACCTGGTCGACCACCAATTTGCCTTGGGTAATCGTCCCGGTCTTGTCAAAGGCAAACGTCTTGACCTGCGCCAATTTTTCCAGCGTGGTCCCGGTCTTGACGATGATGCCGTTCCGACTGGCCCGACTCATCCCCGAGATCAACGCGATGGGCGCCGCCAAAATCAGCGGACACGGCGAGGCCACGACCAGCACTTCCGCAAACCGCACGGGGTCATTTGCTACGTACCAGGCGATACCGGCAATCACGTAGGCCAGCAGGGTAAACGGCACAGCATACCGGTCGGCCATCCGCACGAATTTGGCCGGCTGTTCTTCGGCTTGTTTGACCAGACGAACGATGTTTTGGTACTGACTGTTGTCGGCGGTCTGGTCGGCCGTCAGGTAAACGGACGCCTCGCCGTTGACGCTCCCGGACATCACCGTGTCGCCGACCTGCTTGTCGATGGGCCGTGCTTCCCCAGTCAGTGACGACTCATTGACGGTGGTCGGCCCCGTGGCCAGCGTACCATCGACGGGCATGACCTCACCGGGTTTGACCAGCAACCGGTCCCCCACTTCAACCGTGTGAATGGCCACGTCGGTAATCGTCTCTCCGGCCACCTTGTGGGCCGACTGAGGCGAATTGTTCAGGAGTTCCTGTAGCTCACTGTTGGCGCGGCGGGCGGCAAAGTCCTCTAACGCATCGCCCCCGGTCAGCATGAGTAACACGATCAGCGCCGCCCAGTACTCACCGACAGCCAGCGTGGCAATCACCGCGGTAATCGCCAACAGGTCGACCCCAAATTTACCGGACCGCAACGTTTTGACCATGTCGATGAACATCAACAGTGCCAGCAAAATCCCCAGTCCCGTAATCAGGAGCTGAGCAATGCCCGCTTGGTGCGCGCCAAATTGGAGCACCAAGGCCAAGGCCCCTAAGATGATGACGAACCAGAATCGTTTATACTCACGCAGCTGTTGCATGAAATCCCCTCCCCGGTGAATTTTTTCTTCTAAGTTGAGTATAGCAGAGCTTGTGATTTTTGCCACATTAGGCGGCTTAACAGTACTGCTGGTGGGGATGAAAAAAGGTATTGAACCTGTTGCAGCTCCGTTCCCTAGCGTGAATTATGCCGAAAGATTCAGAAATCATAGCGCTTATTCGCCGGAGCGGTTCATGCGCGCGGTCCCGAGCGAATAACTGGTCACGTCCTTAGTGCGCAGCCTGAGTAGCAAAAAAGTCAGCGACCAGACGGTTTCCCGTCCAGTTCACTGACTCGCTTAATGCCTTGGCAAATTCATTTCACTTAAAAGCGCCGGCGAATCCAAGCGCCACCGAGCGTGACCAGTAAGGCCGTAACGCCCATCAGACTGGCCGTGGTGGCGTTGGCCTCACGCGTCTGCGGCAACTTGGTGTTGTGCGTGGTCGTGGTGCCAGCCGTTTGGGTCGCCGTGGCTGGAGCGACGCGCTTGGCTTTGGCAGCTGCCTTGGCCTTGGCCGCAGCGGCTTTCTTTGCGGCAGCCTTTTTAGCCGCCTTTTCCTTAGCCGCCTGGTTCTGATTGGCGTCCTTGTTGGCGTCCTTGTCGGCTTCCTTAGCGGCCTCTTCCTTGGCTTCTTCCTCTTCACGGGCGGCTTCTTCTTCGTCCGTTTCGGTTCCGCCATCAACGTCGATGGTCCCGGTATCTTCATCCGGGTCCTCTTCGTCGGTCTCGTTCACGTCGCCGCTCCCGGAACCGCTGTTGCCGTTAGACGAGGAAACGCTCCCGTTGGCTTGTTCGGAGTATTTACCGTCACCGGTACCGCCGCCCCAACTCATGACGGCTTTATTTCTAAATTTATACCCGGAGTTCGTCAACGTCTCGTCCGTAATCTTGGTGTAGTAATCAATGGCAATCAGGTTGGAAACGGTGTCGGTAAACTTCACATCGAAGCCAGTGCTGCCATTGTATGTAACGTTATAATCCGTGCCTTCCGTCAAGGCTGGCTTTTCGCGTTGATACTGAGTCTTGCTGGTCCAGTGGGCATTGCTGACGGTGAGACCCTCGATCAGTTCCTGGTTGTCGCCAATGATGTCGACGACCTTCAAGTTCTCCAGATCAACTTCTTGGCGGTTGACCAGGATCGTCCACTTGATGGTCCCGTTGTCTTGAATGACGCCCTTCTTCGACAGGTTGGCCTCGTCCTTGACGATGTTGATGGTCGAGGTACTGCTGCCACCGTTTTCCAGTGGGAAGACCACGTTTTGTTCGCCGTAGTCGTCACCCCGGTATTTGGTCGCCAGGTTCAGCGTCAGCTTGTCGTTGGTCTTGCCCTCCAGCGCGCCGTTCATGGTGATGACCACGCCGGTGTCGGAAACGACCGCCTTGCCAATCACCGTGCCGTCCTGGTCGATCACGTCAAACGTATCCCCGGGCGTCTTGCCCCGCAAATTGGCGGGAAAGTCCAGGGTGATGGTGTCGCCATCGTGAATCGGTGTGTTGCCAAAGTTCAAGTTGTACTGAATGTCGATGGTATCCACGTGCTTGAAATCTGGGCCGTTCGTGACACTGGCAGACGTGGTAAAGTCAGCCCCGTTGTGGGTGGTGGCCGCCTTTGCCGGTGTTGCCGCTTGGCTGACCACCAATACAACGACTAAACTAAGCAAGCCAATCAGCAGTCGCCAAACTTTACTATTTTTAAGCAAAAAAATCCCCTCCCGTAACATTTACGTAATTTGAGTATACGCGCCTGGCCACCCCCTTGACAACCGGTGTCGCCCAACTTTTTAAATAAGTTAGCCGGTTAACGACTTTATCCGTTTTGACGTAAAATTGGTGCCTGTTCTGGCTATTTTCAGGATCGCTGTAGCTAGGTTGCTGGCAAAAGTACATTCGGGCAGTCTGAGCAATTTGGGAAGCAGGCTCGCGAATTTAACCTTGAACTGTAACGCAATGAAATTGACCAACACGCACTTGGATGAATGGGTGACGTCGCCCTTAAACTTGTCGCACCGGTAAATGACTGGGAGAGACACTCGCTGCCCTTTCCGTTAGGGTCGCTTAGCAGTCGGTCACTTATTTGGCGATTTCATCAGTTGACTAGCGGTTAATGCGACTACCCTGATCTAGGCTCGCGAGCTGTTCTCAAGTTTGGGCTTTTTCTTTAAGTCACGTGAGGCTCGCGAATTTAAAGTTGTAGTCTAACACAACCAATTCGACCAACACGCATTTACAGGGGTGGATGGAATCCACCTTAAACCCTTATAACTATTAGACGCTTTGGTATTGGCAAAGACTGCCCTTTTTTCGAGGTTCGTTAAGGTGCCAGTCACTTACTCAACGAATTCATAGGTTAACTTGGGATTAATGCGACTACCCTGATCTAGGCTCGCGAGCTGTTCTCAAGTTTGGTTTTTTCTTTAAGTCACGTGAGGCTCGCAAATTTAAAGTTGTAGGCTAACGCAACCAATTCGACCAACACGCATTTACAGGGGTGGATGGAATCCACCTTAAACCCTTATAACCATTAGACGCTTTGGTATTGGCAAAGACTGCCCTTTTTTCTAGGTTCGCGGAACTATCGGCCACTTACTCGACGATTTCATAAGTTTACTAGCGGTTAATGCGACTACCCTGATCTAGGCTCGCGAGCTGTTCTCAGATTTGGCTTTTTATATTTAAGCCACGTGCGGCTCGCGACTTTAAAGTTGTCGGCTCACACATTTGAGTTAGGTAACACCAGGTATAAGGCAGTCTGACTGTTAGTTTAAAACTAAACCCGTCGCAGTCATCTGCAGGTTAACGAAAATTGCGCAATCACCACGGGTACGGCCACCAGGAACATAACTCTGCCGATTCAAATTTCTCAAATGCAAGCACAGTCCACCGAACAGGTATTATCCAACCCAATCCGCATAGTCACCAACCACCTCACCCAATCATGGCGTACTTAATTTTCACAGGGGTATTCGCGGCGCTGCAATCTTTGGCGAAGTCGACATGCTCTGGGGCCACGTTATCTCCACTGATCACGGCAGTTCGTTGGCCAAATGACCCGGGGAACGTGCAGAATGGCTCACTAACAATACTGGAATCGCTATGTGCTAATCTGGCGGGGAAATAATCACGCTCACTGTCATCTCAATTTTTCTAATGTAGGGCCAGAATTCATCATCCCTCACCCTACCGAACAGTTTCTTGAACTCCAGTCAATTCTGTCGTTAATTTTAAAGTATCCTTTTGAAGCCATCCGCAGAAATGTTAATGACCACTCAACTTCTACATTTTCGGTTCAGGGGGACCATTCCGGAATTCCGGATTGTCCGTGGATTGGGGATGAGTTTTAGTTTGAAGTCCTGTTACCTTGGATTCATCAACTCATGTGACCCCTTTTCCGAGTGATCGAACTGATCAGATTGTTGTCACTTGGACATCCCGGGTTCCCGGGTCCCTCTTTGCCTAAGACCAGACTTTTGATTTGACGGTCGATGACCTGACCAATTCGTTCGTTAACACTGACGCTACCGACCTTGACGCCAACGACGCGGGACAATCCATGACTGCCGATGACATTGACCTCAAGTCGGTTGACCCATTGACGGTCGAGGATGTGGTTATCTGACAGCGACTGGTCGCTTCTCAACAAACACGTCACGCCAATCAGTGACGCGTCAATCCGCCATCAACACCATCACACGTCACCATGACTTTTCTCACAAAAAATCAACAATGGGTTTGCAAACCGGGCAACACGCGGTATAGTTATCATGTTGGTCAATAAGGCTGACCCAAGAATAACAACTAAAACGATGAAATGACTCAACTAAAAACGAAAAAAGATGGAGGAAGAACAAAATGAAAAACAACAAATTAAAATCGACCCTGATGTTAATGACCGCGGTTATGGGGTTAAGTATTGCAGTCCCAACCTTTACGAGCGTTGGCAGTGATGTTACGGTCCAAGCGTCAGTTCCCTTCGATACGAGTATGACCCGAGTTAAATATCACATGAATAGAAATATTCAGTTAGGTATTGCATATTGGCTGAATGGTAAGTTAACTCAAAAGCAAGCAGATTCAGTTCTTGATAAGGTTGATGTCGCATATAGTGATACTTACGCGAAAACAAAATCGGATAAAAAGTCAATGGCTGCTGCTTATGCAGCATTAAATAAGTTTACTGGCGTGAAATTTAGTTCTACGGGTCATTACTCTGATAGTGCTAAGATTGACAAATCAAAGGTTAATAAAGCTGTTAAAGCTGGTAATGGTCAAAAGAACTCTTCAGCCGCTGTCGCTTCAATCGTTAAAACATATTCAAAGAAAACAACAACTAAGAAAAAATCCACTAAAAAGTCAACGAAGAAAGCCAAAAAAGCTACTAAGAAGGTTTACTCTTTAAAAGCAACGAAGACTTCGAAGAATGCGAAGAAGATTAAGATTACTGGTAAATATAAGGGTAGTAAGACGACTAAGTACGTTCATGTTCACACTTACAAGACCAATAACTGGGTAAAGCTTTCAAAGAAGCGGACTTTCTCAGTTAAAGTTAAGGCTAATCATGCTAAGTACGTCTGGGTTTACGGTGCCAACCGTAAGACTGTCAAGCACAGTCACAAGAAGGCAACTTACAAGTACTCACGGGCATCCAAGAGTACTGTTGCGACTATCAAGGTAGTAAAAGCAGCTGCCAATAAGTAATCCTGTATCAACACGACTTTAATTAAATATGACGTCACTATACTCTAGGTTGGCTGAACCAGCTGGGGTATTCGTCTTCATTGAAGCAACCACATCGAACGTGGTTGCTTTTTTGATGTCTATAATGACTTGATACCAACACTTGATTACTACAGTGTTGGTATTTTTAGCTTGGTATCAACAACAATCCTCAAATCAATTAGTCACTGACTTTAATTTCATCAGAGGTTAGACAAAACAAACCGATTCTTTTACGATCGATCGATTAAATTGTTTAGGGGTTCCCTTGTTTCTTCTAACCGTTGGGGTATCAAGCTGAACGTATCTGTCACTTACCTCAATTCTCTTTGAGGTTAAATCAATTATACATAATTAGGGGTGAGAAAATGTTCGATGACAAACGAGAACGTTCAAAATCATTTGACGTCACTCAAGATTCGACTGGACTTCCTAGAGGTTCAGAATCACAAGCACCACGACAAAATCATCAACTCAAGTCTAAGTTAAAGACCCTGAGTCGTTTAGGCCTGGGGGTATCAATTACAGCTCTAGCAGCTGTGTCTTTTCTAGGTATGGCACCATCAAAAACAGCCCATGCTGGTGATTTTGGTAGTAAGGGCTCTTATAAGGGCGTACCTTATACTGATTTCGTAACTTATTTTTCTGAATTAGGGCATAGTGGTTTTTCAACCCAAAGGCAAAAAGATGGCTGGGGTAAGGTTAAGTTCAGCAGTAAGGTAACAGCTCAATTTTATCCAAAGTTCAACAAGAAAACGACGGTTGCCTTTAGCAAGGGTGCTAAGACTGGCAAACCAGCTGGAGTTAGTAGCGGAACTCCTGTAACTGCTGTGCATAACAAAGCAGGTAGTACAATTTACTACCGTAATGTTGGAAAATTTGATGGTAAAGTCGTTGATATGTCTTTGAAAGTAACTAAGAAAGCCGTTGGTCAGAACGGGTTTAATTCAATTTACTTCATGACTAAGAAGCTTGGATTAGCCATTCCTAAACATCCGACCGTTGGCTGGTCCTATATCAACAGTAAGGGTATTCAAGGGACTGATACAACAGCAAAACCTAAAGCTAAGAATATTTATGTAGATAGCAATATTTCCCGTCAGCAAACCGGTGGTAACTTTGAACTTCACCTGTTCTTCCACAAGTCAAAAAAGTCTTTACCATTGAATAACGAAAATCAAGTCGGGTTAGACTTTATGGAAATGGAGCCACCTTGGTTTCACGTCAATGGCGACAAAAAATTACACTTTAGCTATGGTCAACGTGTGTTGGCTTACATGAAACCGACAATGATTGGTAATTATGGTGCTAGTGGGTCGACTTCAGCTGACCCAGCTCTTGGAAGATTAGGGATTATCGGAATCAAGAAGAGTACTTCTTTTAATAACAATTACATTAATGCCGGTAAGGACTTTGTTGGCGGCGAACGCAAGCAATCTGTAATGGGACGCTGGGCTACATCGACGATTGGTTTTAGTTTCCGTGGTCACGCTCCTAATTCAGATATTCTTGAATTAGATGGTGGGACGTATAAAGTTAAAAAACCTAAGACACCAAAGCAACCCGCCCCCAAGAAATACGTCGGTCCGCAATCGGGCAAGCCGTCAACCTACTCGGCAACGAAGTCAGCCTTAGCGGATTACACGAAGACGTTCACCTGGAAGATTCAGCAGAAGACGAAGAAGGCGTCCTACTCAGGTAAGGGGTATACCATTACGGATACCTTACCAGGCGGCACAACCATTGCGTCAATCACGGCACCTAAGGGGTGGACTTATACAAAATCAGGTAATAAGGTCACCTTTAAAGCCACGGCCAACGTTTACAAAGCGGCCAAGACTTACAATTTCTATGTTGCCTCCCAAACCACGAAGGCACAAGCCATGAAGCACACCAGCTTCAACAACCATGTGACCTCCAAGCGAAAGGTTTCCTCAAGTAAGTGGCAAACCAAGAATTCCAACACGGCGAAATGGACGTTGAAGAATGAACAGATTAAGGGGTATTGCATTGATTTCGATCACCACGACCATGCCGTGGCACAGGTGTTGACTGAACACGTTAAAAAAGTTTTTCGCCGCGGAGCATTAGGGGTATTGCCCCTCCCCTAGCCAGTAGAATCGTTTGTGGCACAACCCTCTAAAAACAAAAAGGACGCCCCCGGGTCATCCCCGGAAGCGCCCAGCAGCACACTAGCAGATCCGCGTGCCTAACGTTTGCATTTCCTTCTTTAAATCCAGCTTGGACTTTTCTTCGGCGGTGTATTCAATCATCCCCACCGCACTGTCCAAGATACCCGTGTCATCGCGCAAGGATAACTGGTTGAAGACACGGTCCAAAATCAGGCCGTTGTTCAAGTACAGCTCGGTGTCTGCGTTGGTCCACAGGTTCAAGCCGGCGTTGTTGGTGACGGGAATATTGTACTTCGGGTCTTGTTGCGTCAGGGCCACAAACTGGAATTTGTCGCCGATGGCACAGCTCCCACCCAACGTGGAGTACTGATTCGAGCCATCATCCAGCGTCAGCAAAAGCACCGTGTCTGGGCGAACGTTCTGGTCTAAATAAGCCTTCGCTGCATCTTTAATTGTGATTTCCATAATCAAGTCCCTCTTTCTACGCCGTTCGTAACTACTTAATTGTACACAACTATTTATAACGCATTCCGGCTGAAATGTAAACTGATTGGCTTACTAAAAGAAAGTGTGAAAGCCAAACGCGATGCAAAAAGAGCTTGAGGTGGTGTCCCCCAAGCTCTAGTGCACGAAATTCAAATGGCTAACATGCGGCGCAACAGGCGTTGCCAGGCTGCCCAGCGAACCGGAAGCCCGCTTCCCAGGCTGGAGGTGTCCCCCATAGCAGGCGGAATCCCTAGCTGACGTAGGCCTTTGGTCTCATCAGTTAGTGGCCAGAACTTGCCCGTTGCCCCCGCTTACTCGGCCTCGTAACTCTGCTTAACCAGCGCAATCAGCTCGTCTTCGGACAAGTTGAGCTTCTTGGCCTCACTGGTAAAGCCCGCAACGTAGCGCTGGGAAAATTCCGCGCGGCGTTTCTCGCGGATCATTTTCTCGGCGTCGGCGGTGACAAACATCCCCAGTCCGCGCCGCTTCTCCAGCATGCCAGCTGCGACTAGCCGGTTCATCCCTTTGAGCACCGTGGCTGGATTAATATGAAATTCTTTGGACATCTCTGTCGTCGACGGCACCTGCTCGCCCGCCCGGTAAATGCCGGTGAAGATGGCCTCTTCCACTTGCTCGGCCACCTGCAGGTAGATGGGTTCCGGACTATCAAAATTAAAATTCATATTTTTCCCACATTCTTTGTAAACTTGCCTTGTCGGTTATGCGTCCGTGGATTTGGGCAGCACGATTCGCCAGTACAGGCCCAAGGTGATCAGGTAGTAAATGGCGTACAGCCCGATAAAGATCAGGAAGGTCCAGCCAATTCCTTGGTAGGGACTCATCGGGGCTGCCATCAGCGGCTTAAACATTTGTAGACCGAACAAAACATCGATTATCCCCATGATACCAGGAATTAGGAATAAAATCCCGATTTCTTTTGCAATTCCGTGGCGCATCAGGCCGTGACGCACGCCGACCTTGTACAGCATCCGGTAACGTCGTTGGTCGCCGGGCGCGCCGGACAAGATCTTAAACATCAGGCAAGACGCCAACATAGCCAGAAAGGCGATTCCCAAGAAGTAGCCGATGAATTCCAGGCCACCGAAGATGCCCAGGACCAGGACAAAGTTTTGGTAGTTGCCGACCGTCATCTGGGCTGGTTGACTGAAGCGCGCCGTTTCCAAGCGGTTCAACCGCTTAAGCGTAGGCAGATCCGCGGCCAGGTGCTTGACGCGCACCGTGGTGACCGTGACCGTTTGACCGGCCTGGCGCTTGAACTGCGCGGCTGACAAGATTTTCGGCGTGTAAGGTCCAACCTTGCCCAAGGCCAGGCTGAGGAAGTCGAGGTCCTTGATGCCGGATTTCTTGAATTCGCTAAACGACTGGCGGGACACGTGCTTGGCCATCCCCGTCTTGGTGTAGGCGCGTTGTTCGACCGGTTGGCGTTTCAGCTCGGCGGCGTTGTAGTAGACCGTCTTGCCCTGCCGCTTTTGCGTGTAGGTCGCCGTATAGGCGCTGTCCAGCTGGTCGATCAGCTTTTGTTCGTGGGCGTTCGCATCGTGCACGGCAATCGTGTAGGTCCCCGTCTTCTCCGCCATCAGTGGCAATTGGCGGTGGTAGCCGGAGCCGACCGTGATGGCCCCCAGCGCCATGGCAAACAGCAAGGACACGATCGTCAGCATGCGCGTATAGTTGTGCACCCGGAAATTCAATTGGCCTAACAAGAAGCCGTTCAACCGTTTCTTGGCCCAACTGGTGCGTCGTAACGCCCGGATGATGGTCAAAATCGTCGCCCGGAACAACAAGTACGTCCCCAACGTAATCGTGACCAACGCCAACGGAATCGCCGTCAGCTCCAGGTCGGTGATGGCGGCCATCGCCCAGTAGCCAATGGCCAAGAAAACGATGCCCAGCACGCCTTGAATCAGCTGCCGAACCGGATTGACCTTGGGCTGGTTGGCCAGCTCATCGCTGTGTAGCAATTTCAAAACGGTCGTCCGCGTCAGCCGCACCAAGTTGAATAGCGACGCCAAGATGAATAAGCCGACGTACAGCAGCGCCGTAGCCACGATGGCCGGCAGGTAAACGGCCGTCAAATGGCTCAAGTGTAGCCCTAAGGCGTTTAACAAGAAGCCGACTAGAAACTTGCTCATCAGTAACCCCAGGGCAATCCCAATCGCCGTGGCGACGGTCCCCAAAATCAGCGTTTCCAGAAAGACCAATTCGCCGACGCGCTTGCGAGTGGCGCCCAGCATCATGAACAATCCGTAGTCGTGTTGCCGCATGCTGAGCAGAAAACTGTTGGCGTACATGATGTAGACCACCGTGATCAAGATCAACAACACGGCCCCGAAGCCAAAGACGGCGCTGGCCGACGAAATGGCCCCGTTGGCCTTAATGAAGGCCTGGTTGGTCGCCAGGTTGGCAAACATATAGAAGATGGCGGCCGACATGGTCAGTCCCGCCAGCAAGACCAAGTAGTCTCGCCGCCGGTTCTTGATCCCGGCCAAAGCTAATTTTCCTAACATCTCGGTTCCCCCTACTCGTTAAACGTGCCCAGTTCATTGAGGACTTGTTGGTAAAATTCGCGCCGATCCTGGTCGCCGCGCCGCAGTTCGGACCCAATCTGCCCGTCCTTGATGAATAGGATGCGTTGACAGAAGCTGGCCGAAAACGGATCGTGGGTGACCAGCAAGACGGACATCTGTTGGCGCTCATTGATGGTCGTCAGCAGGTCCAGCAATTCCCGCGCGCTGGTCGAATCCAACGCCCCGGTCGGTTCATCCCCCATCAGGATGGCCGGATGATGGACGATAGCCCGCGCCGCTGCGACCCGTTGCTTTTGCCCCCCGGACAATTCCGCCGGGTACTTCTGCAAGAGGTCGGCAATCGACAAGGTTTCCGCCACTTCGTGAATTGCCTGGTCCATTACCTTGGACGGCGTGCCCTTCAAGGCCAGCGGCAGGCCGATGTTTTCCTCGGCCGTCAGGCTTTCCAGCAGGTTGAAGTCTTGGAAAATGAAGCCGACTTCCTGTGCCCGAAAATCTGCCAGCTGGTTGCCGCGCATCTGCGTGACGTCGTGGCCATTGACCACCACGTTGCCCTTGGTCGGTGTATCCAGCGTTGATAACATATTTAATAACGTGGTTTTCCCCGAACCGGACGCCCCCATGATGCCGACGAATTCGCCCGCCGCGACCGTAAAGTTCAGGCCCTTCAAGGCCGTGTATTGCCGCTCATTGGGCTTGCCATACGTTTTTTCCAGGTCACTGACACTGACCACTGTATTGGTTGTCATATTAAAATCCCCCGCTCGTTAGTGTGTTGGTTAGTTACTTGTGTAATTAACTATAACGGTTCTTGGAAAATTGTCAATCTTTTTTTAATCGAACGTGTTTGAACATTTCTGTACCCAACTGGTGGAAAGCTTTCGGCCCCCCTGTTCAGCCCATTTTCTCCCAGCAAGTCCGCCCACCCCCGTGACGGTTTCGCCCCGGTGAAGGCTGAGACGTGAATTCTCAACCTGTTTTGTGTACACTTAAAGGGTACAGTTGTTTGACATTTTGTAAGCAAAGGAGTTTTTTCAATGAAACAGTTACGCTTAGGCGGCACTGACTGGGAAGCCTCTGCCGTTGCATTGGGCATCATGCGCATGGCCACGTTGTCGGTCGATGACGCCGCCAAGGCCTTACAAGCCGCCCATGAAGCTGGGATTACCTACATCGACTCCGCCGACATTTACGGCGACGGGCAATCCGAAAAAGTCTTCAAGGAAGCGCTGGCCAAGTCTGGCTTGTCGCGCAACGACTTTTACATTCAATCCAAGGGTGGCATCATCTTGGATCAAAGCCGCAGCCACGATGGTCTGGTCTTCGGGAAACGCTACGACTTCTCCAAGCAACACCTGTTGGACGCCGTCGATGGAATCTTGGAACGGACCGGGTTGGACTACCTGGACGCCTTCTTACTGCACCGGCCGGACCCACTGATGGAACCCGCAGAAGTCGCCGACGCCTTCAACACCCTGCAACGGTCAGGGAAGGTGCGCCACTTTGGGGTTTCCAACTTCAACGTGCAACAATACGAAATGGTGCAAGAAGCTGTGGATCAAAAGTTAATGTTCAACCAATTACAATTTAGCGTGGCCCACGCCCAAATGATTACTGAAGGCCTGCGCGTCAACATGGACGATTCCCCAGCCGTCACGGACGGTGGCATGCTAGAATTCGCCCGGCGCAAGCACGTGACCATCCAAGCCTGGTCGCCATTCCAATACGGGTTGTTCGCAGGCATGTTCATCAACGATCCGAAGTTCCCTGAATTAAACGACAAGCTGCAAGCCCTAGCCGACAAGTACGGCGTTTCCAAGAATGGGATTGCGACTGCCTGGATTCTGCGGCACCCAGCCAACGTTCAAGTCCTGCTGGGCACTATGAACCCTGAACACATCAAGGATAGCGCGGCCGGAGCCGACGTTAACCTGACGAAGCAGGAGTGGTACGACATCTACTTCGCTGCCGGCAACTACCTACCTTAACAGCCGATTTAAATCTTAATTTCAACGCACGGCGCTGACTCACTGGTTTCTCCAGTTGGTCGGCGCCGTTTTTTTAACTTTAAATGGCTTAAACCCGTGCCTGCGGCTGCCAGGGGTTCCGCCTGCTATGGGGGACACCTCCAGCCCAAGAGCGGGCTTCCGGTTCGCTTGAAAGCCTCGCAAAACCGCGAGTCTCCCAAGTCGCCCCACGCTGTAGGCTGAGAAAAGACCTCAGCCAACACCGTCGACACAGCTGGCTCCACCCCTGGCCTCCTCCGGCAGAGCGGCGCATTCCCGTTAAAACAGGCGTACCGCCGCTATGACAATCATATCAACGCTAATTTACTGATAAGATTTCCCGCTAACCTGCTCTGTCGGAAAATAAAAATCTGCGGTCTTGGATTGGTCATTAATCCCATCACACCAAGGCCGCAACACCTTGGAAAAAAATTTTACAAAAAGGGGTTGCCATTTTCTATTTTGGTGGTAAACTGAAGTTGTTCTTGAGGGCGAGTAAGTACTCGCTCGAAGATATGGAAAGGGGATTTTAATCATGTTTACCACTATTTTTTGGATTCTTGCCGCTTGGTTAGTTGTTAACGGTGTTTGGACTTGTTTCGCGACTGGCAACCAAGAGTTGATGAAATGGTTTGGTTGGATCAACGTGGTTGCGATCATCTTGGGCTTCTGGGTCTTCTACGGCGCGGCTAGCGTGGCCGTTTTGGCTGGCTGGTTCACCGCAGTCAACTGGATCAATGTCGTCCTAGCCATCATCCAGTTCTACCTGGCTTACCGCAAAGCCGGGACTACCCACACTGCCTAAAGTTTTCGCTTCACCCCCTAATCAACGCCAAAAGCCGGACTGTCCTGGACACAGGCAGACCGGCTTTTTGGGTATCGTGGGTTGGTGTTGGGCCTAGTAATCCCCTCTCACACTGGTAAGATAGTAGGTGTCAGCTGACATTGCACTTACTGGACGCCTACCGTTCCCCCACAGCATCAGCGCCCTTCGATTAACGTAACCCCTGATTTAACAATTTCAATCCAAACAAGTAAATTTCATATTCGTCACATTCAGAAAAGGTGGTAGTTTCATGCCCAATAAAAAAATCTTAGACGAGTTCCCCGAGGTCATTCAGGCCAACCCGGACCTCACGCAAAAACAAAAAGACGTCTTGATCACCAGCATTCGGCTCTTCGCGGAACAAGGCTACGCCAATACCAGCACCCGGCAGATTGCCGCGGCGGCACACCAATCCGAAGGCACGATGTTCAAGCATTTCAAATCCAAGGCCAACATCTTACGGGCGGCCTTGGAGCCGATCATTCACGAGATCATCCCCGATGTCGAAGCGGAGTTCAAGCGCGAAACGCTCAACCACCCCGCCGCCAACCTGCATGACTTTCTCGACTTCTTCGTCCGCAACCGCATGGCCTTTGCCGCCAACAACCAAGACGCCATCAAGGTCTTCTTTAGCGAACTGCTCTACAACGAAACGTTGCGGACCCAATTTATCGAAACGGCGCGCAACGAACTGATTGCCGCCTTCAAGGACACAATTTTGACGCTGCAGAAAAATCACATCATCATCGACTGGCCGTTCAACGAGATTTTTCGCTACATGATCGCCGTCGTCGTGGGCTACGTGCTCGACCGCTACGTGCTCTTTCCCGACCGCGATTGGGATGATGACGTTGAGGCTACCTATTTGGTCGCCGAACTGGAAAAAGTTTTACAGCCCTAGTCAATGAAACTTACGGGGTATCCTGTAACCGCCATTCTAGCGTGCCATGATACTGGCCGGCTAGCGTGTCGCTGTTGATGGTCAACAGTGGGCCCGTGTCGGCTTGCCAGTGGCCGCTCACGTCGACCAGGTCCGCATCACTTTGCGTGGTGTGCGTCGCAATCAACGTGTCACTGGCGCTAATGGGCTGGCTCTGGTCGTCCCACGCAAACCACAGTTGTCCGCTTAACGGTTGGCCGGTGGTCGTTTGAAACGCTTCTCGTTGGCGCACCAGCAATTTCCAATGTTGTTGGGGTCCCCGCTCATCCGCAACACTGAGCCGCCAGTCGGGTTGGCGGTGGATGCGTTGCGCGCTCCCGGTCAATTGGGTCGTCACAAAGTCCGCCTGATTAGAGACCTCGGCAAAGCCCAGGGTGCCGGGCCCCCGCTTCAAGGTGAGGGTCACGGGATTGGACGTGGTGGCTGCGTCGTGGCGATCGACGGCTTGGAGGACCAATTGGTTATCGCCAACCCGTAACTGCTCAGCCGGCAACGTGAGGGCCAGCGTCCCCACCGGTTGCCCCGCTGGCCACGTCGCCTGCAACGCATCGACCGGTAACGCCTGGCCGTTAAGTCGCCCGCGCACCTGGTAATTGGCCAGCTCATCGACGGCAAAGGGCTGGCCCTGATTGGTCAATTGAAGCCGCAGCCGGGCATCCTCATGATGGCCCAGCTGTTGGGTCGCGGGCCCCAGATTGGTCAACTTGAGTCCCACGGCGGCCTGAATCTGTACGCGGGGCAGTGGCAGTTGCGTTTGGTAGTTTGGCCCATAGAACCGCGCGTTGACAGCGGCGATGGGCACATTGTGGCTGACGGACGGCACGGTCCCCGTGACTGTCACCGTGGCCTGATGATGGGTGGCGTCTAGCTTTTGACGCCAGGTCTTGTGAAGCGTGACGGCTTGCATTTCTGCTGCGCTGAAGGGTTCACTGATGGGACCGCCGTTGTAGCTAACGCCCCCGCCAGTCACCTGTAGCGGTTGCGGCAACGGGATGTCCATGGTCAACGGTTGGATGTCTTGCTGACTGGTCGCGGCATCGTAGTCAAACGTGTAGCGATACGTCAAGCGGTCGCCCGGTGCCACGCGACTGTCGGCCGTGAGCTGTTGGTGGGTCGTGGTATTAATCAACGTGGCCGTGGCGTTCACCTGGCCCAGCGTGTCAGAGCTGTCGATTAGGACCAGGCCATTTTCGCTTCGTTGCGCGTCGGTCGATCCGGTGACACCCCAGTAGACATTCGGTTTAGCCGCCGTCGCCCCGAGCTTGCTGGGGTCAACGGCCACGGTGTCTTGGACGACATCCATGCCAAAGCGAGCCGCATTCGTTCGCGCATCGCGGTCATTGTAGCGGTAGGTCATCTGCTTTTCAGCAGCGTTCCACGAAAGCGAGAGGTGGTGCCACTGGCCGTCAGCGAAGTTGGCAACGGGCTTGGGTTGGGTGTGGTTGAGTCTCGAATAGTAGTTCCCATTCCCCAGCTGTTGATAAGTTGCCGCCAGACCGGGGTAACCACTCCCGATGTGCATGCCGTCACGAACGATTTCACCGCTATCAAACGCATCGGCCGCCCCAAACTGGGGATTGCGATTGACGTGGGTATCAAATTCCAGCGCCCAACTGTTTTCAATAGCGGTCATAGCCACAATGTCGCTCCCATGGCCCCCGCGGTCATTGCCCCACACGCCTAGGGCCTCACCGCCGCCAGCAATGGCCCAGGCTTTATCGGCAGAATTCTGTAAGACAAAGGCCATTCCCTCGGCCGCGGCCGCCCCCTTATTTCCAAAGTACAGCCACATCGAAATATTAGTATCCTGGCTGGTATCAAACTGATTATTCATCCGCGTTAGCCCCGTTTTCGACCAAATCGCCCCGGCCTGCACATCCTTAGTGGTCGGATTGTCCCGCGTAATCTGGGCAATGGACTGGTCGACCAACGGCGAGTCAATCAGCTTGGTGAAGTTATCCTCACCACTGATTGAAAATAAATTATCTAATGGAATCCCCTGGGGCGCCGTCGCCACAGCGTGTTGTAGGTCTGCGTCGCCAACGGCTTTAGTCGCCGCCTGACCAGTCACCGTCCCGGTCAGTAGGCCAGCACCAACGATTAGCCCCATTAACCATTGCTTTCGCATCGTGGTCCCTCCTCATCTTAAGTTGGCATTCATGATTCGGAGTATACCCAAGCCCAGTCATTATCACAATTTAAATTTATCGTTATAATTATTTAAATATTATATTCTTTATAAATGGCCGCATTCCCGCTACACCGCGGATAGTTGCACCCCGACAACTGCTGGGGACCTTTACCAACGTTATCCCGTGGTGGTATCAGGTTTCTGGTCACCGTCGTCCCGAACAGGCACCCCCAAGCGTCCCTAAAAAGTCCCCCCACACCCAAAACCACCGACAATCACTTTTCGAAGGATTGCCGGTGGTTTTTGACCAGTCGTTGCACTGGTAAGCATTTAGCTTAGTATTGGTTAAACTTGTGAATCAAGCGTTTGACCGGCCGCGCCAACCGAATCAGCCACAGCGTCAGGCCAATGCTCAAGGCGACCATGCCGGCCCCGAAGAGTGGCGTCCAGCCAAGGCCGAGGTGACTGGTCACCTGACCGCCGATACCGGAGCCCAGCGCAATGCCGACGTTGAAGGCCGCGATATTTAGCGCCGAGGCCATGGTGATGTCTTGCGGCGTGTATTTTTCTGCCAGCTGAACGATGTACAGTTGGAGACCAGGCACGTTCATGAAGGCAAAGAACCCCATGGCCAGGACCGTCAAGAGACCCAGCCACTGACTATTGGCGGTCACGGACAAGACCAGCAGCGTGACGAAGAGGCCGGTGAACATTTTCAACAAGGCTGCGAGTGGCTTGGCGTTGGCCCAGCGGCCGCCCATGGTGTTGCCCAAGGCGACCATCAGCCCGTAAACGACCAGAATCACCACGACGGCACTGGCGGACCAGCCCATCTTTTGTTCCAGCAGTGGAGATAGGTAGGTGTAGGCCACAAAGGTGCCGCCATAGCCCAACGCGGTCACTAACAAGGCGACCAACAGTTGAGGATTGCCCAAGACCCGCAGAATACCACGGGCCGTCGCCTTGCTAGGCAGCGGCAGGTTGCGGGGCACCAGCAGGAAGTCCGCCAATAACCCCAACACTCCGATGAGGCTGATGAAGATAAATGACCACCGCCAGCCCCCCAGCTGACCGATCATGGTCCCCAGCGGCACGCCGGTCACGGTGGCGACCGTCAGTCCCGTAAACATCACCGCGATGGCCGAGGCCCGCTTGGACGGCGCCACAACATCGGCCGCAATCACGGACGCCACGGTCATGAAGATGCCGTGGGCCAGCGCCGCAATCACCCGCCCCGCCAGTAAGATACTAAAGACTGGGGCGAAGGCGGCGACTAAATTGCCGAGAATAAACAGTAACATGATGATAACCATTAAGGTGTGCCGGTTGATCTGTCCAGTCAGGAGCGTCATGACCGGCGCGCCGACCATGATGCCCAAGGCGTAGACGGATACCGTTAACCCCGCCTGCGCTAAACTAACGTGAAAACTCTGAACTAATAAGGGCATGAGCCCCACACTGATGAACTCCGTGGAGCCGATGGCAAAGGCACTGATGGCCAACGCCAAGAGCGTCATCGCCGGTGAAATTTTTTTAGTCATAATGACCTCCCTGGTTTTTGGTTGCTTACGTGATAGATAATGATTATACTGGTTAGCAACCCAGGCACAAGAACCGACTTTAAAGTGCCCTACCCACCAAAAGGTAATAATTGAACAGGAGGCCGTTTCATGCCCACAAAAACTTATCACATTGGCGTCGAAGCCACGATGGAAATCATTGGCGGCAAGTGGAAATCCATTATTTTATGTCATCTGCGCCACCACACCATGCGCACCGGAGAATTGGCCCGAGCCATCCCGCAAATTTCGCAAAAAATGTTGACACAACAGCTCCGCGAACTGGAAGCGGCGAACATCGTCGCCCGGCGCGTGTATAAGCAAGTGCCGCCCAAGGTCGAATATTCGTTGACAGACTATGGCCAGTCGCTATCCGGCATTCTGCACGAGTTGTGCGTCTGGGGCGAGGACAACATCGACCGCCGCGAGGCCGCTGGCGAGTCCATCACCCTCCTCAACCGCGACGACGTTTAGCTGGCTACCGACCTGCCGCCTACCGTGGCGCTAAATATGAGCCGGAACGCGGTGGCGGACGGACGAGCCAAAGGGCGGTCTCGTCCCTCGCTTTGAGCCGCAGCCCCCGTCTCAAAGACGCCGTTCCCTAACCAGCCAAAAACGCTGCTAAGGGAAGCGCACGGCTGAGCTCATATTTAGCGCCACTCTCGGCTACGTTGGTGATTAGCCGCCACACCGTCGTTGGTGACCGGAGGAGAATTTCCGCAAACCTGTCATCAGTGACGCCCCCCAGCCGGAGGAGGCCAGGGGTGGAGCCAGCTGTGTCGACGGTGTTGGTCGAGGTTTGTCTCGGCCTACAGCGTGGGGCGACTTGAGAGACTGGCGCACTTTGCCAGGCTTTCAAGCGAGGTGGAAGCCCGCTTCTCAGGCTGGAGGCGTCCCCCATAGCAGGCGGAACCCCTGGCAGCCGCAGGCACTGGTTTCCGCAATTTTAGCGCCACGGTAGGCAGAACGCGGTGGCCATTATCGCCGTCCTAGCGGCATTCTCAACGTTTCCTAAGTCAAACATAAGAAATTCACAGGCAACCTTTAGCGTGCGTTCAAGCTCTTCGCGCTAGCAGATGGTATAACTAATATATCGAAAGCAAAACGCCAAACAATTTGAGGAGTGGTGACCATGACTAATTTAAAAACGATGATGACGAAAGTAATGCTGGGTGCGATGACGGTGACGACCTTACTGGCAACGTCCGCTGGGGCTTCGGCCGCGACGACCACGACGCCGGCACCAGCCGTAGCGCAACCAACCGTGACCTTAAAGAAACAAGCGCAACCGGAAATTCGGCCTACAACCATTAAACTCCACAAGCACGTCACGACGACGCAAATCTCCAGTCAGGTGCAAACGGCGGTCGATGCCAGTGCCCTGAATCTCGACCAGCAGCATCATGACGGCCAACTCAAATAAGTAACCGCTTAGTCCGCTGAGCGCCTAACCCCTGCGCTGCATGACTACCCCTTCATCCCTTGTCTATTTTTTAACGGCCACCCCTCCCCTCAAAATGACTGGCCGTTTGCGAAATTCCTCTCAACCTAAAGACGCCAAAGCCCCTGACCAGTAGATTGCGCCGGTCAGGGGCTTTGGTTTGTATTAAAATCCTAATAAGTACTTCCTGTGATCCCAATCAGTCGCGTCGATTGCCGACTTAGTTGGTCTGATCAATCGCATTGTAGACCGTCTTGGTGGCTGTTTTAACGTACCAGCCAATGCCAATTTGGGTGGCATCTGGATCAATCAAATTCTTCCGGTGTCCCCAATCAGAATCGGCATCATGATACAAGTACTGGTCCGCCGCGTCTTTGCCAAAGTCAAAGTCCAAGTCCGTATAGCCACTAAGATACAAGCACTCGGACCACATGGATTCTCCGGTCACACCAAAGCTGGGCGCTTCCTTTTCAAAAAATAATTGGCCCTGGGCATCCGTGTGTGACAGACCGTTGATTGCCCCATCATCCTTGGCGCGTTGGTTGGCCAAGTTGGTCAGCTGATCATTTAGCGTTAACGGGGCCGTGCCCAATTTAGCCCGTTCCTGATTAACGACCGCCAAGAAGCTTTGCGACTGCTTCTCTGCCACAAATTTAGCCGCCTTTTTACTGGTTGTTGTCGTTGACTTCTTCGCCGCTTTACCAGCAGTCAAATACCCGTGCCAGATCCAGCCTTTCGCCTTTCCGCGACCGATGTAGTAGTAAACGGCCTTTTTGTGATTGGCCTTGCGAATCGTTGCATGCTTGGTCACCATAAACGTCGTGTGCGGATAGTTTTTAGCATTATGTACAACCTTGGTCAATTTAGCGTTCCGGTAAATCTTTCCCTTCTTCGCATGATAAGCCTTGGCATGAACTTTGGTCGTTTTTAGAACCTTGACCGTCGTCTTCGCCGATGCTGGCACAGCACCTGTCGTCATCCCGCCTACCGCCAAAGCTACAACCAACAAGCCCATAAAGCGCTTCTTCAAACTCATCAACTGAATACCTCCTTCTTTACTTGCTTAATTATATACCGTCCGTACAAAAAAGCCACTCTCCATGAGTGGCTTTTGCAAAACAACCTCACCGGATACGTCAGCGTCCGGTAACTTTTAATTTAACTTGCTGCAAGCCATTTGGCGACCCTCACAAACACGACTCACTCAGTCTGCGGCTGGTCCCCGTTTCGCGCGTTCCCGCGTCAAAATGTCGCCGATCAACCGGGCCAGCGTGATGGTTTTCATTTGCGCTTCGGCCGCCGTTTGGACCTCGGCGTAGGCCGCCCGTAAGGTATCCTGAATGTTGCCACCCACGATGCAGTGCGGATTGGTCTTGTCGTCGACGTGCAACAGGTTGCCGGTGCCTTCGACCGCTTGGTAAATGTCAAAGAGGGAGATGGCTGCCGGCTGCCGCGCTAACTTGGGCGTTGCCGACCCTTGCTGCGTCGCCAACAGGCCCGCCCGCCGCAACGCGCCCATCAGGCGTCGCACCAGCGCGGGATTGGATTCCACGCTGGCCGCAATCGCCGTGCTCGACAGATCACCATCATGACAAATGGCAATGTACGCCAAAATATGAACCGCATCACTTAATTTATGCGAGTAACGCACAAACAGACCCCCTTCACCAGTATTCATCGAACCATTATACCCGCTTAACTTTTGGCTGCAAGGGCTGCCGTCAAAAAGTCCGGCAGCGATTGGGCGGGGTGGCCCATGATTTGCCGATAATCGTCCGTGACCGTGGCCAGTAGGCCCTTGGCCCCGCCGGCGTACATCGACGCCAGCATGTGGCCCTCGTGCCCCTGGTCATACATCGTGGCAAATTGGGCCAACGTGACCGGCGCGTAACCGATGGCTTCTCCGGAGACTTGGCTGAGCACCTGGGCCAGCGCTGGCATGGTGTAGGAACGTTCCTGCGTCAGCGTATAAACGGGACGGGTCCACAGCCGCGGCGTGACGGCGACCTGCGCAAAGGCGGCCGCGCTGTCGGCCAGGCTGATGAAGCTCAACGACGCGTCTCCCACCGGATAGATGACGTTGTGGCGGTCGACCAACTCGGGCAGATACGGCACCAGCGGATCGGCGTACAGAGCGTTGCGCAAAATGGTGTACGACAACCCCGATGCCGCCAAGCGCCGCGGCACATAGCCGTAGAACGCCGACAGGTCAAACGGATTATTGGCCTGGTCAGCGATGAAGCCCATGACGATCAAGTGGTGGACTTGCGCCGTTTGCGCGGCCGCAATCACATTTTCAAACTCCGTGACCCGGCTGAAGCTGTCATGACTCTTGCTGGGCACGTAAATGACCACGTCGGCATCTCGCAGGCTAGCCACCAGGCTATCGGCCTCGCGATAATCCAGCGGCAAAACGGCCATCCCCCGCTGGGCAAACGCCTGGGCCTTGGCTGGAGTGTGGACCCCGAGGGTGATTTCAGTTGCGGACACGCGCTGCGCCAGTTGGTCGACGATTTGGCTACCCAAATGACCGGTCGCACCGGTAATCACGTATTTCATTTGGCAAAACTCCTTTACTTTTTGATGTTACTTTTATCGTTACATGAATGACGACCACTTACAAACATTTTGACTCATTCCCCAGCATATTAAGCGCTTTCTGTTAAGTAAAAGAATATAATAAGGATTAGGTAATTAAGCCTAAAACATTTTCACTAAGGAGTGAGTGACGTGGGTCAACAATTAGCAGGAAAAGTGGCCATTATCACGGGTGCCGGCTCCGGCATGGGGAAATCCATGGCGGAATTATTTGCCAAGGAAGGCGCCAAAATCGTGGCCGCCGATATCAACGAAGACCGTCTCAACGAAGTGGTTAAGGCCATCACCGACGCTGGCAATGATGCCGTCGCCGCGGTCACCAACGTTACCAAGGAGGCCGATGTGGTCGCCATGGTTCAAAAGGCCGTCGATAGCTTTGGTCACCTGGATATCTTAGTCAACAACGCCGGTATCATGGATAACATGGCGCCGGTCGGCACGCTGACCAACGAGTTGTGGGACCGCGTGATGACGGTCAACACGACCAGCGTGATGCTGGCAACGCGGGAGGCCTTGAAGCTCTTTACCAAACAAAAATCTGGCGTCATCTTAAATATCGCCTCCGTGGGCGGTATCGGTGGTGGCCGCGCCGGTGCGGCTTACACGGCTTCCAAGCACGCGGTGGTCGGCTTGACCAAGAACACGGCGTACATGTATGAAAACATGGGCATCCGGACCAACGCCATCGCACCGGGTGGCATCAAGACCAACATTGCCGAATCTATGAAAGGGATCGACAAGGAAGGCATGGAACGTCAAAGCGTCGGCATGCCACTGTCCCCAGAACCAGGAACCGGCGACGAAATCGCCCAAACGGCCCTATTCCTCTGCTCGGACGCAGCCAGTTACGTAAACGGAACGGTTGTGCCGGTTGATGGCGGGTGGACTAGTTATTAAGATAAGAGTGCAAAAACGGGCGCTTAGGTCCTGAGCATTAGTGAGAATAAGACCTTCTGTTCGGCATCGCCGGGCAGGAGGTCTTATTTTTACTAAGCGCAGGGACCTGCCCGTTTTTGCACGTTTCGGAAGCCGCCAGGACCAGGATAAAATGGCGAAAATATCTCGAACGCACCGAACCAACAGAATCCCACAAAAAAGCTCCCCAACTGCGCCAAACAAAAAAGCCTGAGACCACATCTCAGACTCTTCCCCACTACCGCACGCCCAGGTCCACGCCGCCATCCACGTGGAGCACCTGCCCGGTGACGAAATCATTTTCCATCAGGTACAGATAGGCCGAAGCGACTTCCGCTTTAGTTGCCACGCGTTTCAACGGCACGCCCTGCGCAAAATCCTGTGCCTGCTGGGCCACTTGCTCGGCGCTTAACTGGCGCCACAAGCCTGTTGGCGTCCAGGTTGGTGCGACCGCGTTGACCCGGAAGTCTGGCGCCAATTCGACCGCTAAGCCCGCCACCATGGTATTGATGGCCTGATTGCCGATGATGGCCCCGGATGCGTCATCCGGATGGCCGCCCGCGCCGGAAGTGAAAATCAGCGAACCGTGTTCGTTTAAATGCCCGACCGCCGCCTTGGCCAGTTGGAGGTTGGCGAAGAATTTATCCTCGATGGCCTGGCGAATGGTAGCCACATCGTTGTCCAAAAAGCCACCGCCCATGGCCCCGCCTAAAAAGGACAAGACGTGGTCAAATTTGGGCTGGCACGCAAAGAAGACCGCCAGCTGGTGCGGGTCCTGCGCATCGAGCGCGGTGCCCGTTGCGTCCGTTCCTGACAACTGGAGTCGCGTCAACGCGGCATCCACGTGGGCCTGGCTGTGGCCAATCACGTGCACACTCGCCCCCGCCTGTAAGGCCTGGCCGGCGACCGTTTCGCCAAATCCCGATGTGCCTCCGACAATTAAAATTCGCTGTTGTGTCAACTTCATTTTACGCACCTACCATTCTTTGGTCTTTACCAGCCATCATACAACAATGGTCACAAATTGACGACCCATTCCGTTATCGTTACACTAGTTAACAGGATAAGTCGATAAGGAGACGATTGGGTAAATGATGTGGGCAGTTTTTCTGATAATTGGATTTCTAGTGGGACTGTTAGTCCTCTCAACTGGTGGCGGCGGTGCGGCCATTTACCTGGGCCTGTTGACCAGCGTCTTCGGGTTGGCGCCCGCGGTCGCCGCGTCCACGTCGCTGTTCACGGCGTTTCCGTCGTTGGTGGTGGGTGCCTACGGCCATTACCGCACCGGCCAGATTCACTTTAAGGTCGGCAACCAAATGCTGCTGACGGCTATCCCCGCCACGGTGGTGGGTGCGCTGTTGGCGCCGTACATCCCCAACGACATCTACACCTGGATCGTCGCCCTCATTTTGGCGGGACTCGGCGTGCAGGTGCTGATCAAACGCTTCATCATGACCAAAGCCAAGGCACCCCGCCATCAAAGTGCTCAGGCTGCCATCTACGGCATGTTGAGCGGAATCATGGTCGGCGTCGCGGGCCTGAGTGGCGGCGGTCCCATCATCGCGGGGCTGTTGGTCTTGGGGCTGGACATGTTGCCTGCCGCGGCGACCTCCTCTTACGTGCTGGTCGGAACGTCGCTGGTGGGCCTGCTCTTTCACCTGTCGGCCAACAATATCGATTGGCAAGTCGGCATCTGGCTGATGATCGGTGCTGTCCTGGGCGCGTTGTGTGCGCCAAGACTGTTGATGCACGTGGATCCGGCCAAACTCAACTATTACCTCAAGCCGTTCATGGGCGTCCTGCTGATTTTCATGGGCGTGCGCATGCTCTTTTAATCCCAAAATGACCTTGACCCACCGCGTGAACGTGATGAGTCAAGGTCATTTTTTATAGTTAAAACGTTGCTAAACCAACGTTTGACAGCAATCGTTCAGTTTTTCCACCAATTAGGGGGTTACAAATCGCGATTGGATTTCGTTAGTACTAGTAGAGGATTAATACCGCCGCTTCCGGTCAACCGCCACGCCGGTCGCCAGCAAGGTGCCGGCCAAGACGAAGCCGACCGCGCTCAGCCAGTTTTCATTGGCCTCACCGGTTTGTGGCAGGCCGTCGCTCAGACCTAAGGCGCGCAAGATGTTGTTGCGGACGGATTCGAGTTGGGCAACCAATTCGGTATCCCCCTTGGCCCGGGCCGCAGCGATGGCGGCGTCGACCTTGTTCAACAAGGCCTCTTCGCCAGCAACATCACCGTTTTCTTCAAAGTTGATCAAATCGTCTTCAAAGTCTTCGGCTTCTGCCTCGGAGTAGTCGGGGTGCTCGTGTTCGTAGGTCAAGTCCTCTTCGCCACCGTTATCCTCTTCGGTGTCGGGATCAACGACATTCGGTTCCTCGGTCCCTGGCGTTTCCGTGTCCGGATTTTCAGTGTCAGGTTCTTCTGGATACGTGGGGATGCCAGGAACTTCGATGCCGGGGTGGACGGGAATTTCAAAATCATTCTCTTCATCGTCGACGTCTTCTTCATTGTCCTTGTTGTCTTGCAGGTCCCAACGGTGAGTTTCCGCGTTGACCACCACTCTGTCGGCAATGATGTTGCCGTCGATGTTGGCATCGGCAATCACGTCAGCGGATGGCGCCAAGATACTGCCTTGGAAGGCCTTCTTAAAGTCCAGCGTCCCGGTGTATTGCTTGTCACTGGCCTGGCTGTTGTAGAAGTTCCACAGCAAATGGTTGTCCCCAAAGTCTTCCGTTTCGTGGTTGTTCCGTTCGGTCCCATCGCTGTAGAAGACCTTGATCTGGGAGTTCACGTTGTAGTCGTCGTTGCCACCGGTATCCACGTTGATGATGACCGTGGTCCCGTCAGCGTCTGGTGACAGGCCGTAGATGGTCAGCGGCGTATCGCTGTTCAATACGTCCGGCGTCAGGTTGATGACGATCTGGTTGTTTTCGTTAGGCGTCATGTTCGTGATGTCGATGACCCGGTTGTTCTGGTCGTCAAAATCACTGTTACTAAACGTCGCATTGCTGGACTGGTTGGCCAACGATTCATTTAGGGCCTTCAGTTTCGCAAATTCGGCGTCGAAATCAATGTAGGTTTGGCCATTTTGGTCTTGGTAAACTTCACTGGCCAGCAGGTGGTCAATGTATTCGCCGTTGATCATCGGCCGGTTGGGATTGCTGATGTCGATCGTAATGCCTTCCCCGAAGACGACCTTGTTGCTCCGCGTGTCCCCACCGGAAACGAAGGAACTGTTGGCAATATTGGTGACATTTTGGATGTACGAAATATCCTTGTCCAACAATTCTTCAATGATATTGGTCCCAAAGTTGACGTTCCCAATCAGGTTTTGCACGGCAATGTTCCCGTTGGTGTGGGCGTTCAATTCGGCCTCCCGCGCAAAAATGTGGAAGACGGAGGAGACACCTAAGATGTTGTCCAGGTCTGGGTAATCATCGTAAACGCTACCGCCGGCTTGAATCCCGGTGTCAGCATAAGGCGTCACCGCGGCAGCCGTCGCGTTGGTGCCGGCGAGCTTATGTAGTAAGTTGCTGATGGATTGGACTTTCGACGAATTGGCTGCGGCCTTAGCGATTTGGCTTAAGCTGGCGTGGTCATACCGTTTTGGTGCGGTCGCCTGTTTCACCGTTTGCTTGATGGACTGCTTCAAACTGTGGTCGACCTTCAAGGACTTCGGTGTCGTCAGTGACTTCTTATTGACCGATGCAGCCGCCTTGACGCTGGTCGTCTTCTTCGCGTTACTAGACTGGACATCTGAGTCAGCCGTGTTCGACTTATCGATTGACGATTCACTAGAGTCACTAGATTGGCTTGATGATTCACTGCTTTCACTAGAACTAGTGGCAGACGTGGCTGAAGGGTCGCTTGCAGACGAGCTGGTAGCGCTACTTTCACTACTGCTACTTGCACTACTGCCGCTTTCCCCGCTGACCACTGAACTGCTGCTAGAGCTAGTCCCAGCAACATCGGCGTTGGCGATCACCGTGGTCCCGGCACCCAGCGTGACTAAAAGCACAGCACAGGCGAAGACCCAGCGACGGCCACTCTTGTACATTTTAAAGTGCGTCCGTTTCGTTTCCATATTGATTTAATCCCTACCTTTCCCAATAAGACTCCACCCCTATTTTCGTCCTCCCGGCGGCAACAATCAACACAATTCGCTAATTATTTTAAACAAAAATTGCTTAGTTGTCCGGTAGTTCACCACATTGATGAAATTGGATAGAAATGGGCAAAAAAAGAGTGGCCGCAACGAAAATTTTCGTTGGACCACTCGCGATGAATCCATTTTTTCAATTAGTGACGACGGACCTTCACGCCCATCCCTAACGTTGCTAAGGCAACTGCTACGCCGGCAGCAATCAGCTCAGCGCTATTCTGCTCGTTGGTTTGTGGTAACGTCGTTGGGGTCGCAGTCCGCTTGGCAGCCAGGCGGTTCGCGGTGGCTGGTTGGTGAGCCACCGGTGCCTTAGTGCCCCGCACAACACGGGCACTGTTCTTGGCTACTAGACTGACCGGCTGACCGTTTCGCTTAGTCGTGTTCTTAACCACGCGGTCGGCTTGACCGGCTGATTGGTTCGTGGTTTGGGCAGTTGGCGTCGTAGTATCGATGGTGGCACCATCCCCGCCAGTTAACGGCGTGGCCGAATCATCCGTGGTTGGCGCAATGATTTCATCCGCGTCGCCACCAGTGACCGGCGTATCTGGCGTCGTAGTTTCCGGCGTGGTTGGCGTCGTGTCCGGGTTAGTGGTGTCTGGCGTGGTCGTGCCGCCAGGGTTGGTGGTGTCGGTGTCGGGATCCTTAGTATCCGGATCAGTCGTGTCTGGGTCAGCGGGGTCCTCACCATTCTTAACGGTGAAAGTCAGGTTGACGCCGTATTGATAGGTCTTCTTGTTGATGACCGTCAGCGTGTAATCGCCGTCCGGCACATCCCCGATGGCCTGCAACTTGAACCCGCCATTACTGGTGGTAACGATCTTAAAGTATTCGCCAGCAGTCCCCGGATTGTAAACGATCATCGGGTCGTCCGTGGCAATGGCCCCCGTTGCATCTTGAACCCCAGCGATGACACCAGCCACCGGATCAATTTCACGATTCTTGGACGTCAACGTGTAGGTTGGACCGGTGACCGTTTGGAAGTCCATGCTGGAGAGCCCTTGGGCATAGCCTTTTTGATTTTGTACCCCAGAAGTTAAGTGGTTGTCTGGCAAATATAACGTTCCCGTGTAATGACTCATGTCGGTCAAATCGCCGGACAGATTATTATCCGCCGCGTACAATGACGCCAAATTAGGAAAGTTGTCAATGCCGCTTAAATTACCGGTCAGCTGGTTGTAACCCAGCATCAACGTCTTCAGACTGGTGGAACTTCCGAGATCCGCTAAAGTCCCCGTCAAGTTGGCATTCGTCACGGTAAAGTTTTGCAGGTTGTGATAATTTGTGATGTCTGGCAGATTACCGGTCATGCCAGAATGCGTGATGCTTAAAATCATCAGTTCTGGGTTGTTACCAAAGGTTTGCTTAAAGAAAGTTGGAAAATCGACGCCATTCAGCGCGCTGTCAGTGATGTAGACAATGCTCAAATTCTTAGCAAACGAGAAGTCAATCCAACCAGCGGCCGGTAAGTCACCATTTACTTCAAGCGTTCCCAATCGGGTAAAGTACTGTAACCCTTCCAGACTCGTTGGCATGCCAGCTGCATTGCTAATGGTCAAGGAATTCAGACGAGCCAAATTTTCAGAAAGGTTAGCATCAGTAACCGTGACATCCCCCTCCTGATTCCACCGGTTGATATCATATTCAACTGCGGCTCGCAAATTGGCATCCGGCATCCAAACTGATGCATCCACACCGTCAATGCTGGAAGTGGCAGTCTTCATTAGATTAGTCCGAGCGAGCCGCGCTGGACCGTAAGTAGCTGATGTATTCAGGTCGCTAACCGCCATTTTGTCAGTGTCACCGGTTTCATCGATCTTATCAGTGGTGTTATCCGTATTGCCAGCCACATTGCTCTCAGGACTTTCATCCTTGACCGTGTCTGGTGTGTCGTCGACAACATCATCAGCTTGTCCTGACTGGTCATCGACGGGGGCTTGTGGTGCCGGTTCGTCGTTAACATTATCCTTGTCTGAACTAGCATTCACATCAGCATCCGATTGCGGTGCGCCAGTGTTGTCCTTTTCTTGATCACTGTTGGCGGCGTCGTTGCTCGTATCGTTGGCGAGATTGTCGGAATCGACGTCATTGTCAGCACTGTTTTGAACATCGCTTTCTTTGGTCGTTGAAGACGTTGTTGTCTTTAAGACCTGTTGCTTATCTTGCAAATTGCTTGCTGGTTGGACATTGCTGGACGAAGCGTCATTACCTGACGCATCATCGGCTTGAGCCGTGGTGCCCGCACCAACGAGTCCTAGACCTAAACTCATCACCGTGATGCATGCGAAAACCCAGCGTTTGCCTGCCTTGTAGCTCTTGTAGTGCTCTTTCATTGTCCCTAATTCATTCCGCATGATAACTTCCCCCTAATGAAGTTTATGTGCTGCACTCGCCCTAGTCATTCATTTTTACGTTACACATTTGTTAATGTGGGTAATCTTTTCTACACCCTTATTGTATCCCGTTTCGCAAGAAAATCAAGCTTAATTGTCAGGTGATAAAACTAATTACCCAAATTACTTGTTTTCTCGAAAAATATTTCTTTTGACGGCTACTAGTTGGTGTTTCATTAAAGGTTTTACCTAGTTAGTCACCGCTAAAATCAAGGCCAATTTCCCCAATAAATTCAGCGAATTACGTAAATTGTCTAATCCGTTTCGATAGCGCTTTCGTTAGACTAATCGTTAACCCTATATTTGTTATCTGAATTAACTTAGACATATTTCGACAAGCAAAAAAGCACACCAAGTCTCTGGCATGCTTCATTAGGTCTATTCACGTTTGCGGTGTCGCCAGACAAGGCCCACCACGCCCAGTAGAAGTCCCCAGCCGCCATACCAGACCAGTTGGTTCTTGTGCTGACCAGTTCGCGGTAAGAGCGGTCGTTGCGACGACGACTGGAAATCAAAGCTCGCCAGTCGGCGTGGTAACTGCGGTGCAGGCGTCGCGGCTATCGCGTCACTGACCCCGGCGTGATTAACGGGTGTCACGGGCGCTACCACACTGGCCGCCCCCGCCTGATACGCAGTTGACGTTGATGATGCTGGCTCAACCGTAGCCGTTGGCGTGGCTGATTGATCCGGTTCGGTCGGTTTAGTCACCGTTGATGGCGTCACAGGCATCGGTACAGTTGGCTTCGGATCCGGTGTCGCTGGAGGGACAACCCCCGGTGCCACTGGTGGCGTCACCCCAGCAACTGGCGGCTTGGAGGGCGTCGGCTTAGACTGGTCTTGCTGGTAAACGAACTTAATCGTAATCGGATCAGCGGTGTATTTACCTTTGGCATTTTCAGGCAATGGCGTTTGCAACGTGTATCCCTTAATTTTTATCGCTAGCTCTTCAGCATTGTAGTCATCGTCCACAAAGCCCTGGGCAAGTTTTTGGTCAGGTGCTATGGTCTTTCCGGATTGGTCTTGATAGTGAACGGTGATGGGACCGGCTGTCTGGCCGATGGTGTAGGGTTGGATGACGTACCACTCAACCCAATCGTCATTATCGTTATCTGTACCTTTTTCGACTTCTCTTCTCAATGCGTTTACTTCAGCCACCAAATAATAATAATCCGATAGTGGTAACTGAGTTTCTTCAAGATTTCCTATTTCTCCTGACTGTTGGTCTGGAATATTTTTGAATATCAAGTCTTTTCCTGCATTATTTTCAGTGATATCTTTTTGCGTCAATGTATGATAGGTTACATAGCTCCGCGTATCGGAATTAATATCCTGATAAAGTTTTTCAAAAATCGGCGATAATCTCGCTTTTTCACCGGTGGGCAGCCAAAACGACGACTGCATATGATAGCTTCTGATTTTAGAATTCACTTTAACTGGAGGCAACACAGCATATTGACTTGCCAGATAAGTTTCACTATAACCGCTATTTATCGGCCTGAAATCTAAAATGTGGTTGTAGGCCAAATGCAATTTCGTCAATTGACTTAAATGCTGCAGCGGCGAGACATCTTCGATACGATTATACGATAGCAGTGCAGATTTCAGATTAGGCATATAGGCCAGTGGAGAAATATCAGTTATATCGCCATGTAGATGATAGGGGTGATTCCATCCCCCTCCGCCTAATGCAATTCTATCCATGTTTTTGGCGTATTCTAACCCTTTCAGCGAAAATTCGGTTTTCCCATCAATATAGGTACTTATTCCATCCGAATGATAACTCCCGATTATACTCACATCACGTAGCAGGCTCATGTCCTGTTGCGTAATATCAGTGACTTTTTTCCAGGTTCTATCTGGATGAGAATCTACTTGATCTCTATCTCCTATCTGTAGCGTCCGTAAAATTGCCTTTTGCAATCTCGGATTCGGCATCCACTCATCAATCGTTCGATCATCATAAGCCATAACTGGAACTGACTGGTCAGGAGCAGGTTCAGTTGATACTGGAATACCCGTCGGCACAACGGCCACAGCCGACTCATCCGTCAAAGCACCCACTTGATCCGGCTGTTCTCCGGCCGCCACGGGTGGTGTCGTCACCTGTTCCGCCGCCCGGGCAATCGCAGGCTGGTCTGCCTTGGTATCGGGTGTAAGCGCCGTTGTCAGCTGTGCCTGCGCGCCGCCAGTCTCATCTTTCTCGTCATCAGTTGTCGTCGTATCTCGATCAGAAGTTGGACCAATTTTCGGCTTGCTCGCTTCATCATCTAGTACCTGCGTCTGACCAGCTGCCGGTTCGTCTTGCTGGTCCGCTGAGGCCGGCGTGGTCATTCCCAACTGCCAACCAACGCTCATCAGTACCATTGTTGAAATTATCACACTTTTATCAGCGTTATCTGTCAATAACTGTCTACTTTTTCGTTGTCCCTTACTCACTTAAAGATCCCCCACTTTCTGCTCATCCCCAGCTGAATCCCCCGTTCAGTCGCCTAGACCACTAACGAGTTAAGCACTAGTATACGACAAAATAAGTCAGAAAGCTACTATAATATTAATTATTTATCGTGGTAATTAAATAATTATAAAATACAAAAAGGACAGAACCTCAGCCCTGTCCAACTTACTATTTTTGTTTTTTCAACAATCTCATCCACCACCGCTTACCTAGCCAACCGTTAACCACCGTTATCAGCAATAAAGCCATCCCCCACCAAGCCCAGGCCCGTCGTTCATCGGTCTGTGGTAAGGTTGGTTGCCGTGGCGTCAATTTCCGATGTCCCCCTACTTTAGGATGCGCAACCGCTTGTTGTAAGGCTGTTCCGTGACCCGGAATTGCTTTTCTTCTTGGCCTTTGTGGCGTCTTCGTCAGCAGGTCCCCAATCTCGGCATGCGTGACTGGCATCGTTGGCGTCACCGCACTCTCCGTACCGGCCGACGGCATCTCAGACGTGGGCGCCACCGTGACTGGCGGCTGGTTCACATCAGTTGGCCCAGTCACCGTTGGCGGCGTCACTGGTACTGGCGATCCTGGAAAGATCGGTTCCGTCGTCGGTGGTACCACTGACGTTGGTGGTATCACTTCTACGGGCGGTGTCACCCCAGGAACTGGTGGCCGCGTCGTATCTGGTTTCACTGGATTTTTCCGGTAAACATAGGTCACCGAGATGGGGTTGGCAGTGTACTTCCCTGCCGCATTATCCGGTGGCGTCGTCAGCGTGTATCCCTTAATGGCCGCAACCAACTGACTGGTATCATAAGCGTCCCCGACATTTCCCTGCGGCAACGTTCGGTCTGGCGCCAGCGTTTGTCCCGTCTGATCCTGATAATGGACCGTGACTGCCCCAGCTTTCTGGATAATGGTGTAGGGCTGAACCACGTACCATTCGATATCCCCGTCGGTCGTCTTAAACTCATCCGTATCCGGATAAGCCTCCCCCATCAGGTAATAATAATCAGGTAAGGCAATCTGATGATGGGCCTGATTATCCTCTAGACCGCCATGATCACCTGGCAACTGATCCGGAATATTTTTAAAATACAGGGTGCCCCAATCATCATCAGTCTCGCCCAAATCGATATCAGTATCCGGCATGGTGTGGTACTCAACGAAATTCCAAAGATGCCCCGTCTCGGTCAGTTGAAATGAAATATTTTGTCGCAGATAATTTGCAAGCGTCGTTCCCAATCCCGCCACTGCCCAGGGACCATTCGGCTGTATGTAAGGTGACGCCATTTGCGCCCTTCGCGTCTGGGCATCTACCGCAATCGCAGGCAACGTCACCAGTTGCCTAGTCACTGTCAGTTGGCGGAATTCATGGCCCATCAACGGACTAAAGTCAGCGATACGATTAAACGTTAAATATAACCGGTCCAACTGCTGCAGATGCCGCAGTGGTGAAATGTCGGCAATTCGGTTGTTATCTAAGGCTGCATATTCTAGCTTAGGTAGATAGGCCAGCGGCGAAATGTCGACCACGTCACCGTACACTTGGAACGGTTCATTTTGAATGTGTCCACCACCCAACGATAATGTTTCAAGATTCACGGCGTAAGCCAACCCTTTGAGCGAAAATTCCGTTTTGCCATCGATGTAACTACTAATACCATGCGACTCGGCATTTCCCGTGACGTACAAACGCTGCAACCGCCGCATATCCTGCTGGGTAATTTCCCGCTGCGTGGCCCAGGTCTTCCCATCTGTTTGGGACGTATCCCGTAGCGCTAACCAAACGGCGCGCTGCAAGATTCGGTTCGGCATCCACTGATCAATTGTTTCATTCGTATAGCTCGCCACTGGAAATTGGTAGGGGCCTGGCGTTGCGGACGCTGGTTCACTCGTGGTATCCGCCGCGGTGTCGGCACTGACTGGCTCCGCGGCCGTCGGCACAGCAGTCATGCGCGTAGTTCGTCGGCTAGTTGGCACTGGTCCCTGGCTCTTGGGCAAAGTCGCCTGAGCCACCGTTCGCGCAATCGCCACTGCATCGACTGTGTTATCCGGGGTCACAGCGCTTGTTGCTTTCTTGGTGGTCACAGTAGCCTCATCAAGCGCCTCAGTTGCATTGATTGCGCCCCCATCTGCCGCATCATCCCCGTCGTCATCCCCGGCCGGTTCGTCACTTGCCTTCTCCACTGCCGCTGCTGGTTGTTGCTGACTGGCAGGCATCGGTGTCTGGTCCGCCGCGGCCGGGATCGCCGTTTTCAGTTGCCACCCCAGGCTCACCAGCGATATTAGTACGATAACCCCGTATTTATCCGTATTAGCTTCAAAATATTTTCGATAACGTTGTCGTTGGACGTGCAAAATCCAATCCCCCCTGATATGAAATAGCCTAGTGTCGACGAATTTCTAATCACTTCATCACTTTTTAGTATACAACAAGCTTCTTTATAAAACTACTATAACATTAATTATTTATAATTATAATTATATTTATGCTAACCACACAAAAAAGGACAGGACCCTTGCCCTGCCCCATATCGTTCACAATTACTTCGTCCGCCGGCGCTTACCAAGCCAGCCGCCGACCGCGGTCACTGCCAGCAGGGCCACGCCCCACCAAGCTGATGTCTGGCGTTCGTCAGTCTGCGGCAAGGTCGTCGCTGGTGCGTTGGTCTTCGCTGGCGTCGCGGCGGGACTAGTGGTTGTGCCCTGACCCGTCTGGATGGGCCGGCCACTCACGGTATCACCGGCGCCACCATCGGCCGTTGTCACCGAGCCGGTAGGGCCATCCATTGTCACGTCATCCCCACCATCAGTGATTTCATCCCCATCGCCACCGTCGATCACTTGGTCGCCGTCGCCTCCAGTCGTCTCGTCGTCCGTCTTTTCGTAAACGTACACGATGCGGCCATCACTGTCGCCAAAGACGCCCGTGGCATTGGCCGGCGTCGTGACCAGCGTGTAACCGTCAATCGCCAGCGGGCTCGTGGTGTACGCCGTTCCGGGCTGACCACTAACCGTTTGGCTTGGCGCCAGGTCGGTTCCATCGGCCAGCTGGTAGTAAATCGTCATCGTCACATCTTCGGTCGGTGTGACCACAGGTGGCGTCACGGTCCCCCCACCATCTTTTTCATACACGTAAATCACCGTGATGGGATCCGTGCCATATTTCCCAGTGGCGTTATCCGGCGTGGCTTTCAGCTTGTACCCGCTGATGGTCACTGGCGACGTCTGGTAGTCCTCGCCAATCATACCCGTTGGCAGAACCACGTCGGCGGCCAGCGTTTTGCCACTTTCATCCTGATGCTTGACCGTGACCGCCGCGGCCTCTTCAGTAATGTCATACCCCTGCATGGCCACGAACATATAGCTGCCGTACGAGTCGTTGCCCTCGGCCTTCCCGGTCATAAAATAATTGTTTTCCTGCACATCGACCGTCACCCCGGGATATTCGGTGATGCCCGGGATCTGGTCCTTGAGTGCCGTATAGTTCAATCCGCCCTGACCGTCACTCACGCCAGTGCCCCCAGTGAAGTAGAAACGGTAAGTGAAGCCACTACTGTTGAAAAAGACGGGATCGGCAACCCGCACCGCCACCGGTTCCAGCTGAATGACGTTACCGTCGATCGTGATAAATTGGACCTTCAGGTGCGCGGAACGTTTGGTAGCACTGACCTTGACTGGGTCTAAGACGACCGCTTGGGAGCCCGCATGAAATTTTTGATAACTGTTTCCCTTCAGCACGGAGAAATCCTGGATCCGGTTAAATGCCAAATATAGCGTCTGGAGATTCTTCAAGCCAGCTAGCGGCGCCACATTCGTAATACGGTTATGTTGCAAATCCAAGGTCGTCAGCTTTTCCAAACCGGCCAGCGGTGTTACGTCGGCAATATCTCCGTAGTAAGCCCCCGGTTCACCGCCCAAGTTGCCGCCAGCATAAAAGCTGGTCAAGTTCGTGGCAAATTCCAGTCCATCCAGCTTAAAGTCCGTCTTGCCATCAATATAGGTGCCCGCGCCGGTTCGTATCGAGAGCGTCTTCAGCAGAGCCATGTCTGCTTGCGTAATGTCGGCGGCGCTCGCCCAGCTTTGCCCTGGATTCTGTGCACGTAAGGCCTGCAAGACGGCCTGTTGGAGCGTGGTGTTGGGCATCCACTCATCAATCGTGGCCGCCTTCTGCTGATGAGCCAACTTCACGGTCGCCGGTTTGGCCACCTGGGCCTTCACCAGTTTCACCGCCTTGAGTTGCGGTGCGGCCCCGGTCTGAGTGACTGGTTTAGCGCTTGGCTGGTCGGTTGGCGCGCTGATGGGCACCGGGGTCTCTACCTCAGGCGTGGCCAAATCAGCGTCTTCAACTGCGGTGACGTCCGTTACTGTAGTGTCGGTCGTCACCGCCGCTTGTGCCGGCTCAGCTGGTTCAGCCGCCGCAGTCGTTTCTGCATCCGTTACAACATCATTTATGTTATCGCTTTCATCTTCATGCAAATTAGTCGTCTCATCCGTATCCGCCACTGCCGTCGTCGTTTTCTGAGTCCCTGCAGACAACGTAACTGCCGAATCTGTCTGACTAGCGGTTCCCGTCGCCGCGGTCGGGGCGTTTTCCGGGGTGGTTTCGTCGGCCTGCGCCGTCACGTGCCCCGCTCCCATCGCCAACGTCGCGGTGAACAGACTGGCGAACGCCCAGGTCCGTCCCCGCTTCATCATTTCCATCTGTCGTTTTGACGCAACTGTCCGTCGCACAATAATCCTCCTCATTCTGCTGATCGCTCAGCCAGCACCTTAGTGTTACGAAATTGGCTATTAGTGTGTTATTGGCAATCCCTAACTAAGTCCTATTATAACCGATTATCGGGCGAAAAGCTAGCATAGTTTAAACCATTAACATTAAGTAATTAATTGCACAAAAATAGACTAGTCCACTTGATGACTAGCCCATTTTAATGCTGTTAGTGTTGTTTTCTGCGGAGACCGACTAGGCCTAACAATCCGCCGAGTAGCGCCAGGCCCCACAGTGGTGAAACGGTGCGTTCATCCGTCTGTGGCAAGGTCGTCTGAGTTGTCGTTGTGGGCGTCGCTTGCGCGGCTGTTGCTAAGTTAACCGTCGGCGTCGCTCCCGATTGTGCTGTACCTACTGGCGCACGACCGGTTGTAACCCGATTTGCTTGTCCGCCCTTGCCCGGTTGTTGCTGGGCGGGTGTCGCTGATTTGGCCGGCGTCACCTGATCTGGTTCGGTCGTAGGCGTTGTGGGTTTCGTCGGCTTGGTTGGCTTGTCTGGTTCAGGCGTAATCAAGTTGCCATCCCCATCAGTCTTGGCGTAGATGTAAGTCACTGAAATATCGCTGTCACCCATAGTCCCGGTAGCGTTGGCCGGGGTAGTGACCAGCTCGTAGCCTGCCGGAATGTTGACGGCCGGACTGGTCGTGTACGTATCGCCAGCCTTTCCTGTGATGATCACGTCTGGGACCACCTGCGTGCCGTCTGCCGTTTGGTGGTGGACCGTCACGGTAATCGTTTGCGTCGGCGTGACTGGCGGCGTCACGGCGTCTTTGGTGTAAACATAAATGATGTCAATCGGCGTATCGCCGTAAACACCACTCGCGTTATCCGGGGGCGTGGTCAACGTGTACCCTGTGATAGCTAGCGGTGTGGTCGTGTATTGCTCTCCCACTAGACCGGCAGCCAATACCAGATCATCCGCAATGGCCTTTCCTGCAGTATCTTGATAGTGAACCGTCACCGGCTGAGCCTCTTCGCCGATAGTATAAGGGGTGTAATCCGAGAAATATTGCACGCCTTCTTCACCATTGCTGTCCTTGTCGAAATAAACTTGTGATAGATAATATTTATACGGCAACTGCGTGGTCTTATAACCACTAAAAACCGTTGCTGTAGAGCCTGGCATGACCTGATCAGGAATGCCGGTGTAAACCACATGACCATTACCATCCGGTGTCCCCACCCCGGCCGATTCGAAACTATAAATAGCGGTTTGTGTATCGTACATCCAGCCATAACCTTTATTGGCCATCGTCTCTGAGTTGAAGTTTTGCGGCCATTTAATCGTAATCGGCGTCGTCGCTGTCCGAGTCTTGCCATCGACGATAATTGGATCATGAATGATTAATTGGTGGTCAAATGTCATCCTATCGGTATACTGTGCATAATTCAACGAAGAAAAATCAGAGACACAGTTATATGGCATCTGCAGTGTGACTAAATTTTTCAAGTCAGCAATCGGCGTCACATCGGTAATCCGGTTCAACGCTAGTTGTAAGAATTCCAGCTTTGTCAGCGACCGCAACGGTGAAATATCTGTAATATCGCCAAAGTAATGACCACCATCAGGCGATGGCCCTGAATAATTGCCCAAAGTCGTGCCCCAAACAAAAAACGTATTGCCTTTCAAGTCCAAGTAAGTCAGATTAACGGCATACTGTAGCCCTTCGAGGGAAAAGGAATTCTTGCCATCGATGTACGTGGACATGATGTTTTCTTGGATACTGAAATGGGATAATAAGGCCATATCGTCTTGCGTAATGTCATTGACACTGGACCAAGTCTTACCTGAAGCAATCACCATCGGATTGGCCAGGCTAGTAGACTGTAAGGTGTTCAAAATTGCTTGTTGTAGCCGCTTGTTCGGCATCCACTCATCAATCGACTGGTCCGCTGTCACTGCCACGGATTCGTCCTCTGGCACCGCTACGACGGGCTGAGGTGTAGGTGATGCCGCCAGCCGCAGTTTCTTCATCCGTTGCGGTGGTGTCATTTGGCCATTGCCTTGAAGCCCATTGATTTGATTATTGCCAGTTTTCTGCTCATCCGCCTGATCAAAAGTCTCCTGATCATCCGCATTATCGGCAGGGTCAGCAGGCTGTTTAGCATCGGGTGCCGCCGGTTCATCTGAATCCGGTGTTTTGTTAGCTGGCGTTTCAGCATTGGCTGTGTCCGGCGTGGCCGAATTGGGAGTTTCTGATTTCTGATTCTCTGCTGGTTGCGTATCCGACTCTGGCGCTGCCGGTTCTGATGATTCCGTATCCTGATCTGAATCCTTGATTTCAGATATCGTTGTGGCTGGCGTCTCGCTGGATTTTAGCACCACTTGCTGAGTAGTTTTCGCTTCATTAGCTGCTGGCTGGCTACTACTTGGCGCCGCATCCCCAAGCGTATCCGCATGAACGACCTCAGTCCCGCCAACCGTAACCAGGCAAAAGGTCGTGAGAATCCCCGTAAAGACCCACGCCTTCCCCTTCTTGTACATCTTATAATGTTCCGACGCATCGCACTGCTTAAACATCATCTTCACTCCCTAAGTATTGAACCCGCATGATTCGCTGATGATAGTCGCCATAGATATTTGTGAGATTGATTACTTGAGTTCATTATATTAGCAAACTAACATTAAATCCACACCCCATGACTGTTTAGGACATACATCATTTTTTGAATTATCATGCAAATCAAATGTAAGCGGTGATATGATACGATTCATAAATAAAACAATGCCGTGAAACAGTTCGAGAAACAATTTGTTTTTCATAGTTACTATCACTAAAATCCGTAACAAAAAGGAGCCGATCAGCGTCGGCTCCTTTGAGTGGTCTAATGGTTCTTTCGTCTTGCCTTGATGCCAACCAGTCCCAGCAAGGACCCCAGAACTGCTAGCCCCCACAGTGGTGAAGTTGAGTGTTCATCCGTCTGTGGCAGCGTGGTCTTAGCCTCGGTATCCGGCTGGGTGGCTGTCGCACCCGGCTTAGCCGCTAAATCAACCGTCGTAGCCGCACCGTTCTTGCCTGGTGTCCGCCGACCGACCGTCACTTGGTCAGCCTGGCCGCCCGTGGCAGGCGTCACCGGTTTGGCCGGGGTCACCTGATCTGGCTCGGTCGCGGGTTTCGTCGGCTTCGTTGGCGTCGTTGGTTTATCCGGTTCGGGAGCGACTTGGTCACCATCCCCATCCGTTTCAGTCTTGGCGTAGAGGTAGGTCACAACAATATCGCTGTCGCCCATGGTCCCGGTAGCGTTGGCCGGGGTGGTGACCAGCTCATAGCCTACTGGAATGTTGGCGGCCGGACTGGTCGTGTACGTGTCGCCAGCCTGTCCCGTGATGATCACGTCTGGAGCCACCTGCGTGCCGTCTGCCGTTTGGTGATGGACCGTCACGGTAATCGTTTGCGTCGGCGTGACTGGCGGCGTCACGGCGTCCTTGGTGTAAATGAAGGTCACCTCAGCTGGCGTCTCCTCGTAAGTCCCCGTAGCGTTCCCGACCGTTTCCTTGTAGGTGTATCCGGCAATGGCGGGGTGGTCAATCGTGTACGCCTCGCCAATTTGGCCCGTCACCGTGTCATCGGGCTTGATTGTCTTGCCCTGGTCGTCTTGATAGTGAACCGTCACTGTAGCCGTGGCTTCCTTGTAAACGAAGGTGACCGTCTGAGCGGTATCGGAGAAGGTCCCCGTGGCATTGGCTGGCGTAGTCGTCAGGACATAGCCCGGCAGCTCCTTAGGCGTAGCGGTATATGCCTCACCCACAAAGCCCGTCAATGTGTCCGGATCCGTCAAGGCCTTACCCGCCTCGTCGACGTAATTGACAGTCACATCTTTGGCCGCGTCCGCTTTAAGGTACGGCATGACCATCATCACCTGCGTATCCGCGACACCCTTAACAGTCGCGTCAAACAGCGTGACTAAGAAATAGGAGTAGTCCTCTTGAACCAAGTTTGGGTAGAGATAATCAAACGGATTTTCAGTCCCCCCAGGCATGATTTGGTCCTTAATACCGCTAAAACTCAGCTGATTGCCAGCCAGTGTCACCGCATCAGCACCGTTCCAAAAAATACGGACAGTGGGCGTTGGATTGCCAGTGGACGCCACGGCAGACAAAGGGACGCCCAGTCTGAGAACCGTACTGGTTGTGAAGGTCACTCCTTGTGGTGCCTTCACTGGGTTGTCCATGACGTAGCTCCCGGTCTTCGGGATGTAAACCAGCTTTTTTTCTACGAATTGTTGGATAAATCGGCAATCCGTATATTGCGCTAAATTCAACGACGAAAAGTCAGACACGATATTCTGCGCAAAATAGAGCTCCTTTAAGTTCTTCAACCCCGTCACTGGTGTGATATCCGAAACACGATTAGCGGTGAGTTCTAACCACTTCAAATTCTGTAAGTCCTTCAACGGTGTTAAGTCAGTGACATCACCACGAAATGAGTACGGCGCCCAATTCATATTGTTCGAAACGTTTAGGGTCTGCAAGTTAACGGCATATTGCAAGCCTTCAAGTGAAAACGAGCTCTTCCCGTCAATGTACGTGGACAATCCCATACTTGGAATACTAAAATACGTCAACAGGCCCATATCCGCCTGGGTAATGTCGGCCACGCTATTCCAGGTCTTCCCGGAATCTACGACCGCCTGATTGCCAGTAGTAATCGGGCTTTGGAAAGTGCCCAACACCGCCTGTTGCAGCGTTTTATTCGGCATCCACTGGTCGATCGACTCGTCAGCAGTTGTCACCGGTGAAGTTGCCGTTACGGCCGTCGTCACCGCGGCCGTGGCCACCTTAGGCGCAGCCGGTGCCAGCATCCGGGCCGTGTGTCGCATCTTCTTCTGGGTCGGCGCCTTGATCTGCATGTCTGGCGTCACGGCCGTGGTCACCCTGGTTACGGCTTTCTTGGTAACGGGTGCCGCGGGCGTAGTTGCCGCTTCCACTTTGGTTGGGGTCGTGGTGGTTGAGGTTTCCGTAGCCGTAGTTTCCGCGGGCGTAGTCTCAGCTGTCTTGGTTGCCGGCGTGCTGGGTTGCGTCGTCGGCTTAGTTGTCGTGGCATCTGATTGCGGCTTATTCTCAGTCGCTGACGTCTCCACGTCTGCACCAGTACCGGCTGGCGGCGTCGTGGTCCCCGTGTCGTTTTTCGTAGCTGACGTCAGCGTGACCGCCTTGGCTGGCGTTGCGCTTTGGCTGCCAGTGTCGGCCGTTTGATTATCAGTCGCTGGCGCTGTGTCCGCCTTGGCCGTCTGCCCCCCGGCGACGCCCAAGGCCAACGTGGTCGTGACGATTGCGGCAAAGACCCAGGTCTTGCCCTTCTTGTACATCTTGTAATGTTCTTGACTTTCGCACTGCTTAAACACTGATCTCACTCCTTAAACTTTTCCGCATGATTGATCAACTATCTTCGCCCATGAAACTTATTTCCGAATAACCTTCAACACTATTAACATCGGGCGATAAACAATGCGCCAACCATTTCTAGCTGGTGCATTGTTTGCTGTTCTTAATTCCGCTTCCGCCGTTTGAAACCGACGAGTCCTAACAAACCGCCTAACAACGCTAGCCCCCACAGTGGTGAAGTTGATTGTTCATCCGTCTGTGGTAACGTCGTCTTGGTAGCCGTAGCCGGCGTGGCTGGTTGCTTCGTAGCTGTAGCGGCTAATGCAACCGTTGCGGCCGCACCCTGTTGTCCGCTTTGAGTGGCCGGCGTCCGTTTACCGGCTGGTGAAACCGTGTCCGCTTGGCCGCCCGTAACGGGTTGTGGCTTAGCCGATGGCGTTGGCTTAGTTGGCGTGACCATATCCGGTTCAGTCGTTGGCTTGGTTGGTTTCGTCGGCGTGGTTGGGGTCCCTGGTTCAGGGTTAACCTGGTCGCCGTCACCGGTGTTGGTGTATAGGTAGGTCACCGTGATGTCGCTGTCGCCCATGGTCCCAGTGGCATTGGCCGGCGTGGAAACCAGTTCGTAACCATCCAAAACGTTCGTCGCCGGACTAGTCGTATAGGCATCCCCGGTCTTCCCAGTGATGACCACGTCCGGTGCGACCTGCGTGCCATCGGCCGTTTGATAGTGAACCGTGACTGTGATCGTTTGTTCTGGATTGGTTGGCGGTGTGACGGTGCTGTCCTTGGTGTAAATGAAGGTCACTTCAGTTGGGGTATCCGCATAGTTACCCGCCGCATCGCCGACCGTTTCCTTGTAGGTGTAGCCGGAAATAGCTGGGTGGTCAATCGTGTAGGCGTCACCCACCTTACCCGTGTTAACGTCATCGGGCTTAATCGTTGCCCCCTGGTCGTCTTGATAGTGAACCGTCACCGTAGACGTGGCTTCCTTATAAACGAAGGTGACCGTTTGTGGGGTATCGGAAAAAATCCCCGTAGCGTTGGCTGGGGTGGCGGTTAGTGTATAGCCAGAAATCGTCGGCGCATCAATCTTATAGCCATTCCCGACGACACCATTGAGAATGGTATCCGCTTGTAGCTTTGTCCCTTGTTCGTCAACGTATTCGGCAGTAACTGGTGCTGCATCGTCGTTAATCTGGTAGGGCTGTACGACAACGAATAAAGGAAAGCTATCATCATACATATAGGTACCGGTCATATAATACGCCAATTGATTTGGAATGATTTGTTTGCCATCATATTCAGTCATGTTAAGATAACCGTTATCTCTCAAGTTGGTGTAAACTAAACCGCCATCTTTTTCCGTTGCATCTCCACCCCGGAAAAAGGCCCAGAACTTCTCAGTATCTGGTGTAATATATACGGCCGGAACATAAATTGAGCCCCCGTCTGGATTAAGCTGTGCCAATTTCCCTCCAGGCAAATAAGCTTTAAATGGCATTTCAGCAGTTCGCGTCGTATTAGAGACATAAACACCTGGTAACAAAATAAACTGTGAATGATAATCAAACATGGTATATTGACTCGGATTCAAAGATGAAAAGTCCGAAATTTTATTGTATTCCAGCTGAAGACTAGTCAAATTTTTCAAATTAGCCAGCGGTGTCACATCTGAAATTGAATTACATTCAAGCCAAACCGTCTGAAGTTTGGTTAAGTTTGCCAAAGGAGAGATATCAGTAATTCCTGCATATATCGGTGATAACGCATCCTGCGCTTGCGCAAGTCCATTAAAGACAATCGTCGTAAGGTTAGTTGCATACTGTAGTCCTTCTAGCGAATATGGTGTATTGGCGTCAATCCAAGTCGTGCCCTTGCCATATAAACCAGTCAAATATAGCATATCCTGCTTCGTAATATCTTCAGCACTGGCCCAAGTCTTTCCATTCGGAGCTACTTGGTTTAAAGTACGCAAAACCTCCGCTTGTAGTTTCTTATTCGGCATCCACTGATCAATCGACTCATCCGCTTCAGTCACCGGCGTTGCGGCGGTCACTGCTGCCGTTGCCGTTGGTGCTGGGGTGGTCGGCGCAGCTGGCGCCATGGCCCGAGCGGTGTGCATCATCTTTGTGCGCGTTGGCGCCTTGATCCGCATATTTGGTGTCACAGCCGTGGTGACCTTCGTGACCGGTTTTGTGATGGTGGCGGTTACATCTTTGGTAGGCGTTGGCGTCTCAGGCGTTGGCGTTGGTGTCGCTGATTTCACTGGCGTTTCTGGCTTAGCCGGCGTCTCAGTCGTGGTTTTGGCAGTCGGTGCTTCGACAGTATCTGTCTTGGCAGCCGCTGGCGTTTGATCCTGTTCGCCCGTGGTCGTAGTTTCACTAGTAGTGGCGTCATCTGTTGACGGATCTTCCGTCTCATTTCCCGTAGATACTTGTTTGGTCGTCGACGACAAGGTCGCCGTCTTGGCTGGCGTAGCGCTCTGGCCGGATTCACTCTCCTGATCAGATTCCGCGGCCCCCGTGGTATCCGCATGGGCCGTGGGTCCCCCAGCGACGCCCAAAGCCAAGGTGGCGGTCACGATACCCGCGAAGACCCAGGCCTTCCCTTTCTTGTACATCTTATAATGCTCTTTCGTATTCATCCCATTAAACATAAATAACACCCCTCTAAAACATGTTATTGACGTCTTAATTCCGCATAATTACGAGTTTATTCGGGCATTTCTCATCCCCAACGATGTATGCCCTTTACAAGTTTCATTATAGTGTCTTTTGTCAGAAAAATCCAGTCAACATATAAAACGGATTGGCCATCTTTGTGTTAATTCAATTAACTGATACCCCTAATTAGTTCGTGATTTCATTCCCGTTATACCAGTATTCATCGCTAGTAAGACGTTTTAACCATTTCACATGTTCCGCTGAAATATTCCCAAAATATTTTATGTTACAGTTTTAAAAGTGTGTAGAAAAAAGACCCGCTTAGTTTTTCAACCAAACGAGTCTTATTGAAATTTTAATGCCATTTTCGCGGCCAACCGACACCCAGACTGGCCACCAGCGTTGTCAGCGCTAGCCAGCCCACTTTAGCCGAGAGTTGAGCTTCGTCGGTCTGCGGGAGTGTTGCTTGAACCGATTGATTCTGTTTCTGCGCCAGTTGTTTAGCAGCCGGTTGGACCTGAGTCCGGGCCGGTTGGGCAACCGGCGTGACTTGTGGTTCAGATTCTTCCTGTGGGCGGTCGATGGCAATGTCGGCCCCCATACCCGCCTCGTTGACCGTGTCATCGCCGGTCATATCCACAGCATCATCGGCCAGTTCATCGCCTGACGCCCCGTCTTCATCCGGAGTAGCCTTGGCTTGATAAACGTAGACCACCGCAATGTCCACCTTGCCCAGCGTACCACTCGCGTTCGCTGGGGTGCCAATCAATTCTAAGCCCTGGTCACTCAAGTCCAGCGGCGTCGTCGTATACGCTTCGCCGGCCTTCCCCGTGAAGCTGGTGTCGCCCGCAACCGGCGTGCCATCCGCCAATTGGTAATGGACCGTCACCTTAATCTCCGCGACGGGGGTCACGACTGGTGGCTGAACTGGCGCCGTTTTTTCGTAAACGTAGACCACATCGATAGGGTCCACCCCGTAAAGGCCCGTGGCGTTTTCCGGCACCGTCTTCAGCTGGTAACCCGCGATTTCTCTAGCCTGCGTTTCGTAGCTATCGCCCACCAGTCCCATCGGCAGCACCTCGTCATCGCGCAAGGCCTTCCCCGCCTCATCTTGATAATGGACGGTCACGGTTGCGGCTTCGTCGGCGATTTCATAAGGCTGGAAGATTGCGGCCAAAACGTGCTTGCCACTATTTTCACTAATTTGACCAATCAAGAAATACTTGTTTTTCTGGGGTTCAACCGTATAGCTCGAGCTGGTCGTTGTCGGCCCGGGCTCCTGATCGTAAATACCGGTAAACGTCAGACTGCCATCAGCATTTTTCTTGGGCGCTCCATTCATTCCCCGGTAAAACAGTTTCTTAACGCTCTGCCCATTACCAACGACCCGGTACGGCATCGTAAAGCTATTTCCCGAACTCCAGGTAACCACCTGGCCGTCCCGGTCCACGTACAATTGCGAAATATCGGCCGTTCGGGTCCGGCTATTCACCCGAATCGGGGGTAAGATGATGTACTGCCAATCCGTGGTTAGGCGGTCGAATTGCCGCCCCGCCAGCACGGAGAAGTCGGTAATTTGGTTATAAGCCAGGTAGAGTTCCTTGATGTTCGTTAGGCCAGCCAACGGCGTGAGGTCGCTGATGCGGTTTCCCGACAGATCCACGTACTCTAGCTGCTTCAGTCCTGCCAACGGGCTAATGTCCGTGATGTCACCGAAGACCATTGTCGACGTATTTTGTGACGCCGAGAAATGAATGGACTTCAGGTTAACGGCGTGCTCCAGCCCCTTCAGTGAAAACGACGTCGTGCCATCAATGTAGGTGTCGGGGAAGCTGCCCCCACCGGAGATTGACAGCGAGGTGATCAACGCCAGGTCGTCTTGGGTAATGTCCGCTACGCTGTCCCAATGACGACCGTTGGCGGCCTGTGCGCTCAGCCCCTGTAGCTGCCGCAACACTTCATTTTGTAACGTTTGGTTCGGCAGCCACTGATCGATAAAATTGTCGACGACCGGCGCGGCAGAAACCGCTGCCAAATTGGCCGTCATTGCAGCTGGGGCAGCGATTTTAGGTGCTGGTGCCACCCGTTTTTCAACTGGGTCGACCGCTTCTTTTTGGTCTGGCGTTGGTACTTTCGGGGACGTCGGCTTTGGGTGGCTAGTTGCCGGCGCTTCCACTTTCTCCGCTTCATCCGGTTTATCCAATTCGTCTGGGGCAACTGCTGGTTCTGGCTGGTCCTCATCAGCCGACGCAATTACGGGCACCACCGGCTTTTCAACGGACTCAGCCGACTCCTCCGTCACTTCGTCCGCGGCGTCGTCAGTCGGCGTAATCGCCGCTTCGTTCGTCGTCGGGGCTGCGTTGTGCAGCGTAACGGTCTCTTCTGGCTCACTACCATCCACGTTCTCGGCCGACGTCGGCGTACCGTCCGGCGTTTCCGTCGCCGCAGATGCCGTCACCACACCCCCGCACGCCAGCGTCGCCGTCACGATTCCCGCGAACAGCCACTGTTTCCCTTTTTTATACATCTTATAATGCCGTTTCTCATCAGTTAAATTGAACACGATATTTCCTCCTTCGTCGGGATTACGCTTAGGGTGTCACAACTATGGTCATCTGATGACTATTGACTCATTATAGTAAGTATACAGCATAACTAGTTTAACTACCAATTATGATTGTACGCAACTAATAAGATAGTGTACTAAATTGGCACTTCTATTAATTAAGTTATATTTAATTAGACAAAAAATCATATTTAGCCTCGGAAATATTTTAACCAGACTCCCCAGACTGGACAGTCTTTACTTAAATAAGTGACCTTACAAACCGCCAAAATTGTTACCTTTGACGCCGGGACTACTTAGTAAGTTCTCCCCGCCAACTCAGCGGTTCACTAGGCCTGCCGAGCCAACCATGCTACACTAGCGGTGATCCCAAGGAGGCGAGTAAATGTTATGTGATGCCCATTGTCATTTGGATGGTAGCGCTGAACTGGCGGCCCTACAGCGCGACGAGCACATTTTGGCCGTCATCAATTGTCAATCTCCGACCGAATGGGAGACCAACCGCAGCCTAGTGGGCGATCACCAGCCCCTGAGCTTTGGCATTCACCCCTGGGCGGCCACTACGCTGCACTGGGCCGAGGTCACGCCCTATTTGGAGGCGACCCAGCTGATTGGCGAGATTGGCATGGACAGCGTTTGGACCGACGTCAACCTGTTGGAACAGGCACGCTTGTTTGAAGCCCAGCTGCACTTTGCCCACGACCACCGCAAGCCGGTGATCCTGCACACCAAGGGCTGCGAGCGCGCGGTATTGACGGCCATTCGCAAATACCCCAACCGTTATCTGGTCCACTGGTACGCCTCGCCGGAATATCAAGCCGATTATATTCGCTTGGACTGTTACTTCACGATTGGCCCGGACGTCTTGACCGATCCCGCAGTCACCCAACTGGCGAAAACGATTCCGTTGAACCGCCTACTGATTGAAACGGACGGCCTGTCTGCCGTGGCGTGGGCCCAACACCGCCCCGTGCAGGTGACCGACTACCCAGCGATCCTGAAACAAAGCCTCCGCATCGTCGCCAACCTCCGCGGCCTGGCCCCAGTCGATTTGGAGGCGCAGGTTTACCAGAACTTACAACGCTTTTTAAGCTAACTGAAGGTTGAAAGTGAAATTAACGCGCTGATTGCTGCAACGACAGTGTTCTGACACCTAAAATTGGTGAAACCAGGCGCCTGCGTCAGCCAGGGTTCCGCCTGCTCTGGGGAACGGCTCCAGCCTGAGGAGCGGTCTTCCGCCTCGCTTGAAAGCCTGGCAAAAACGGCCAGTCTCTCAAGTCGTCCCGCGCTGTAGGCTGAGAAAAAACCTCAGCCAACACCGCCGACACAGCTGGCTCCACCCTAGCTGCCTCCGGCAAGATTGACAGCTATCAGCAACACTGTGTTAAGGAAAGACTAGTCGTCAATGCAGCTACTGCCTGGGGCTAAGACGACTGGTATTAACACGCACTACCTTAGCCGAGAGTTCGCCAAATATGGGTCCAGCCGCTTTAAAAGAGTGTGACGACAGGCGGTTAACTGGCGAGCATTAACGGCGCTAGGCGGATAATCCTGGTTCTGGATTATTTGCCTAGCAGTGTTAAGCGGAACCAGTTGCCTGTTGGCGCACGTTTCGACTATGAGGCCATTTTGAGACGTGAGCTACAGCTCAAAGCGAGGCGTCGGACAGATTACCCCGTCCCCAGCGTTCCAACCCATATTTGGCGAACGGTAGGCGGCCAGTTTGCATTGTGAGGCTGAAAACGACTATTTTTGTCGCCATGAATCGCATGCTAACAGTAGTTCCAGCTGATTTCCGTCTTTCAACCTTTAGAAGCTAAAGAAAACCGCGGGTGCTCAGTTTCAGCACCCGCGGTTTTTAGCTCTTCATCCATCCATTAAGCTTTTAAAATTAGTAGGTAATCCAGAATTGCAGGCCGGCAGCTAAGATGCCCCCAACCAGTGGCCCGACCATTGGTACCCAAGCATAGTTCCATTCCGCGCCGCCCTTGTGGGGAATCGGCAAGATGGTGTACGCCAACCGCGGACCCCAGTCACGCGCCGGGTTCAAGGCGAATCCCGTGGTCGACCCCAGGCCCATACCGACGACCATGATGACCATGCCGACGATAAATGGCTTCAACCCGGCCGTAAAGTTGCCCAGGTTCAGGAGAATGAAGACGAAGGCCCAAGTGGCAATCGTTTCAGAGAGGAAATTAAAGACCGGATTCTTAACGGCTGGCTTCGTGGCGAAGATGCCCACGTGATTGCCGTTGGCTTCGTCAGGTGACGCTTGAAAATGGGGATAATAATGGATAACAACCAGCGCTGCCCCGACGAAGGCGCCTAAGAATTGGCCCAGCAAATAGGGAACGACGTCAGCCCATGGGAAGTAGCCAAATACCGCGAACCCAATCGTCACGGCCGGGTTCAAATGGCCTTGCGAGCCCAATAGGCCGGCCACGTAAACGCCCATCGTGACCGCCATCCCCCAGGCCACGCAGACGTAGGTCCAGTTGGCCCCTTTGGCATACGCTTTGTTCAAGTTAACACTCGCCATGGTCCCGACCCCTAGTAGAATCAGAATCAGAGTTCCAAAAAATTCACCGATAAAACCACTCATGTAAAACACCGTCCTCTTAAATATGTAATGGATTAAATAAGAGCTAGTCATAGTCTATCACATTCTGTAATGATTGTAGATACAGAAATGATAACGGTTACAGATTATGATTTTAATATGAGAATTTGGGGGTGATTCTGTCAAAGTTTGTTATGGAAACTAACCTCTGGCCGACGAGAACTCAGCGGGACCCGTGGCCGTGTGGTCAACCAACAGCGCTTTGACGGTGGCGCCACCATGACAACTAGTCCCCGTCTGTGGCGACACGGTGCGGGGTTGGCCGCCTGACCATTTACTGGACCAGGGCGCTGAGGCACAGTCTCGGTGTCGCGTAACGCACCCCATTTCCACCCAACAAAGGTCTTTCCCCGGTCCAATCCATCCAACCCTTGTAATATTACGGCCGCCCACAGAACGGTAATCGCAATGATTTTCTGTCGTAATGGTTCTGTAACCCCCAACGGTTATCTTAGTAATTGTGGAAAGCAGCAATTAAACAATTTACATATGAGGGATGGAGACCAACATGAAGACATTACAAAAGATTAGTTTCGCCGTGGCCTTTGCCGCCGCGCTAGTACCCGTACTGAGCCAAGGCACCACCGCTCAGGCCAACGCCACCAACACCATTGTCAGCACCAGCAACATGACCGACACCGCCTACACGCGCAAGAGTGCGACCGGTTGGACCTACAACTTGGGCGGCACGGCCAGCAACATGACGTTTGGCAAGAAGACCCACTACCTGAAAAACTACCCCAACACCACCTGGCACGCCACCAAGAAGCGCTACATCATCAAGAAAAACGGCGTGAAGTATTTATACTACTACGTGACTAACGGCCGGAAGACGGCTTCTGGTTGGATCTGGCACGGGTATTTGCAAAAGAAAAACTACGCCCACACCAGCACCGCAACGACTGGCACCGGGTCGTACAGCGATCTCTACAGCGTGGCCAAGGCGCAACTAGGCAAGCCTTACGTGTACGGCGCCAACGGTCCCAGCTCATTTGACTGCTCCGGCTTTACCAAGTACGTCTTCAACAAGGCCTTGGGGCAAACGCTGCCGCGGACAGCACAGGCCCAGTACGATTCCTACACCCACGTCAGCGCGGCTAACGCCAAAGCCGGCGACCTGATCTTCTTCGGGACCAGCAAGAACAATATCACCCACGTGGGGATCTACAAGGGCAACCACAAGATGATCGACGCCCAACTCCGCGGGGTCATCAACGAAGCTACCAATGTCTCCTGGTGGCACACGGTCGGTTACTCTCGGCCGGCGACATTAAGCTAAATCAAACGACTAAGGTTAGGGCTGCGGCTCTAGCCTTTTTTCTGTACCTAAAGACGGTGTTCTGACATCTAAAATTGGCGAAAACAGGCGCCTGCGTCAGCCAGGTGGACATTGTCAGTAACACTGTGATAATCAAAGGCTAGTCGTCAATGTAGCTACCACCTGGGTTTAAAGCGACTGTTATTGAGACGCACCACCGTAGCCGGGAGTTCGCCTTATGAGGCTGAAGACAACTATTTTTACCGTCATGAATCGCATGCCACAATAGGCCCAGCTGAGCAACATAAAAAGCGCACCACCACAATTAGGCAGTACGCTTTAAGCTTCTATAATGCTGATTTAGGCCAAGGCCGTCTTGTTGCCGCCGTTTAAAATCTTGAAGAAGTTAGCCAGTTCCTTCTTCCGGTATGAGGCCGGTACGAATTCCCGGATGGTTTCCAGGTCAAAACCGGTAGCCAACTTGTTGCGGTCAACGACGATCGGGTTCTTTAAGATTCCCGGATTCTTTTGTAAGAGATCGACCAGTTCGTTCATCCCCATGTCTTGTACGGACGCAGGCAAGGCCTTGTAAGCCTTAGAACGCGTTGAAATCAGGTCGTCGGTGCCTTCTTCGGTCAAAGAAAGCATGTAAAGAATTTCATCCTTGGTTAAAGGTTGTTTTTTAATGTCCCGTGCGGTGAAGATGGCGTCGTGGTTAGCCAGCCATTTCATAGCTTTGGTTACCGCAGTGGTTTTTGCATGAAAGTACATTTTGATCATAAAATCGCCCTCCAATTGTCTATCTTCGATGAGGTACTCGTTTTAGCACTCTATTTCTTGAGTGCTAATTATGTTTCTCATTGTACACCACAATTCGCAATGATGGAACCCATTTTACTCGGTCTAGGCCACCTTTTAACAATTTCTTCAGATTCTGCTAAAATCCGGTGGTCTGCCACCCATTTTCAAGGGCTTACAATACACTCTACCAAGGGAATGCAACCGTTTTACGTCAGAACCGTGAAGATTGTTTGAAGATGGCCATCGAGCTTGGAAACAGTGTACCATTTCCCAGGGAAAACTGTCTTTGATGCGAATCAAGTTTGAAGGAAAACTTAACAACCCAGCGAAAAATTTGTATTTTCGCTGGGTTGTATTTGAGTATTTAGATTTTAATTGTCGGGGTCGTCGGAGACGGGGTACCATTCATCGCCTCCGTCGCTCTGTGCTTCTAAGACACCCATCGCACTAACTCGGAAAAACCCAATTGTCGGTGCGAAGTCCTTTCGGCCATTGTCAATAACTCTGACAACAGCTCGCCCCTGGTCATCCTTGGTACTTGGAAAACACGCCGCTTTTTTATAAGTATGCTTCATTTGGTTGTAATCTGGCAAATGCCGAAAAATCCAATCGTAAAGCTGATCAGATGTCAGATTCTTAGCTGGACTATTATCAGACCCAAAGGCCTGTCCAGGCTTAGCAGATGCTTTATACATGTTAGACATATGATAGGCACCATCGTCAACTGTCAACTGATTGTTCTTCAAAACTACTCGATAAGCATCGACAAACCGTCCTTGTAAGTGAGTTTTCAACAGGTAACTGTTGTCAGCCAGCTTTTGGTACTGTGCTTCATCATTAGCTCCCCAACCGGATCCAAGCTTGTCGACCGTGTACCGCGACGTAAAGGTATCCCTTTCACCACCTACACCGTCCGAACTAATAAAGAAACGGGTACGCTCATACGGATCATCGCCGTCAGAAACAGAGTAAATATGCGTTGACCAAGTCCCCGTCAACTCAGAGGGCGCTCCGGCAGTCCAATGACCATCGGTATCGCCAATCAGGTAGGTCGCAGTATGATCAAGCGCTTTGGATTTAACAGAGTAGTACGCACCTTGATCTGGCCGACTGAGGTCGACGGTGAAGTTGTCGCCATGACCTTTTTGAACCTTCAACTGAGACTCACCATATTCCGATTTTCCTAAGCTCAGCACCTTCGCGTCAATCACGGTACCGGACTTCGCAGTGACCCGCCAATGCCAGTTGCCTTGGCGATAGTAGAACTGTGAGTAGGTCATCCCCTTGTCGCCCTGAGTGCCTTGGTCCTCGGCATTCTTGCCCATCAATGGCTTCAGTAGCGTCGTCATTGCGGATGGCTTTGGCGTTTCAACCTTCGCCACCGTCTTCTTGGTGCTGGGCTTGTCCGCGACCTTGGTGGACTGGCTAGTCTTGCTGTGGCTGGCGGTCGATTTGCTGTGATTGCCACACCCCGCAACGCCGAGGGCGAACACTGCAATCAGGCTGGCCCAGACGATTTTTCTCTTCATCATGATTCTTAAACCTCTTTCTATGTATGACAAGGTGAACGCAGGCTAACGCGTGGTTAGTCGGCGCTCATCTTGTGGTGATCGTTTATTTGCCGAAGAAGGCTCTCCGGCTAGCTAACGTTGGTAACTTCGTGTAACCGTCAGCAAACTGCTTACCATTGGCAGAGTCGCTGATCGTCAGTGCTTTTCCTTTAAGCTTGTAGTACTCCGTCGAAACGTACTTGCCATCTTTCGTCTGTAGTTTACGGTACCCATACTTGTTCTTCGTGGTGAGTGTAAACGTCTTTTGACTCAATTTTTTGGCCAATTTCAGTGGGCGATTACGTTTCGGAATCACCCAGTTACCCTTCTTGCTCTTCACGATTGCGCCCATATTATAGGTCGTCTTGGTAAACTTTTTAAGGTAGGCCAACTCCCCCATGTTCCCAAAGGCACTCCGCATGTCCTTGGGGACCGTGGTCAACTTAGCGGCTTGCGCAGACGTTGGGGCCGCCAAGCCGATACCAAGAAATGCCGCTGACAGTGCGACTGCTGGAATAATCTTTTTCATTTTCGAAAATCCTTTCTAGTTCCAGATTTGGCCATTAACTCGTGGGAAGTGCTTAAACTTAGTCATTGTCATCAATTTTCCACGCTTACCAAAACCGGCCTTAATCTTCTTGTTACTGATTTTCCGAACGCGATAGTACGAAGTGTGCCGTTTAGCGTCAGGATCCACATAAATACCTTTGATAAGGTAAGTCTTGCCCTTCTTTTGGTATTTCACGTTCTTAGCAACGTCGATACCAGCCTGAGTATGCTTAATTGAAAAAGTACGCTTGGTCCCTCTAGCCCACGTGTATTCTTTATACTTATTCTCAAACTTGGTCCGGAATTTTTTATTCCGCACAAATTTTGGCAATCCCTTATGCCAAGTGGCTGCGTCCGCCGTCGTTGCCGTTAACCCACCAAAACTGATGGCGACTAAGGCTGTTACACCTAACTTAAATGCTTTATTCATTTTTCAATTTCCCCTAATTTCATTAAGAATTCAATCCTGACACTTCTAATAAGTACAAGAGATTCGTTACTTCCAAGCGTGACCATTTACCTTAGGATAGTGATAGAAGCGTTGCACAGTAACATACTTGGAGCCTTGAGCCTTTTTCCCCTCAGCAATCTTGATTTTCTTTTGACTTACTTTTCTGATTCGGTAATAACCATACGCCTTACTAGGGTGGCCGGAGTACTTATTCCGCGCCGTTGCCAGCTTATCAACGCCCTTGACAACGTAAGTCTTACCCACCTTCTTATACTTGGTATTTGAGATGGTCAGCGCTGCGCCACTTTGCGGACGATGCGTGGTCAACACGGACTTCGTTCCCTTGTACCAATCGTAATCAAGATAGCCATACTTGTGATTAAACTTAGTCCGGTACATCTTGTGCCGAATGATTTTTGGCAGGCCCTTATGCCAAGTGGCTGCGTCCGCCGTCGTTGTCGTTACCCCACCAAAACTAACAGCGACCAGCGCGGTAACACCTAATTTGAACATTTTATTCATTTTTAAAATCTCCTCTTTAAAGAATTGGTAATAGCCTCATTGCTAAAATTTCTCCCAGCTTAATTACTCTGATAAATAGCCTTGTAGTCTTTCGCTGGATGAGCTACCTTCTTAAATTCAAATACACCGCTTCGATACATGTTTCCAGCTCTCTTATCGTCTTTTACCCACTGTTGAAAGAGATTACCTTTCTTCATGTAATAAGTATTCGTGACAACTCCCCAATCTGCCATCTTCGTTTTGAGAATGAGCTTCTTACCCTTTCTCTCAGTCGTGAACGTCTTGTTCACAACCAATGAATTCGCCAGCTTTACTGGCTTCTTGTCGTTCCAGACTTTGACAAACTTCCCTTTCTTAAAGGTTCCGATCGCAATGTCATAAGTTTTCGCCGTCATTTTTAAACGAGTGTATCCTAACATTTCATCACCATTAATAAGGTACCAAGTTCCCCGCATATTGCTAGGAATTGTCGTTGCGGCTTGAGCCGGTTCTGACGTACTCAAACTGATCCCGAATGATGCCAAAGCCAATAAGCTAGCACCTAAAAGCATGCCGTTTTTCATCTTACTATCCCTCCCTAGTCCACGCTACCGATACCAAATTCATCATAGAAGTATTTTGCCGGATTTGAATGTTGGACCAGTTCCGATGGATAAGAATCAGTTGTTTCGAACTGGCCCTTGTTTGAGTATACCCTGGCTTTATGATCCAGCACCTGCGTCTGATGCCAACGGGATTTCGTCAACTTATATTGCGATTTTACATAAGAATAGTTGTAGTGCCGCACCGTAATTGTTCGGTATCCTCGCTTATTATTCTTCGCGGAAATTGTGAACGTCTTATGTAACTTAACTTTCTTCCCCAACTTGTAAGTCCGACCGCCATTCCAGTTAGGCGTCCACTTACCTTTAATAAAAAAGCCAGTCGAAATGCTATATGTCTTAGCAGTCATCTTGACCCGCATGATGCCCATCTGACTGTTCAAGTCATACCAAGTTCCTCGCAAAGACTTCGGCACCGACGTTCCTAGTTTCGTAGCCGCTGACGCCGTTTGCGTTTGACCCAATCCGCCGAGAACGCCAAAACTCATGAGCGTTGCGGCAACAATCCATGTTTTTTTCATTTGTGATTTTCCTGCCCTTCACCTAACTTAATTCATCGTGGTCGTCAGAATTTTCTTCGTTATCGGCATGTAAGTATCCATGCGGGTGTCAGTCTTTGAAAAGCGCAACTGTATCTTCAACCGGTTTTTGCCCTTTACCTTGACGCGTTTAATCTTTCTAGTCACATTCCCGTCTTGAAGGCTACCGTCTTGATAAGTGAACTTGACCCTTAAGGTGTAGAACCCCTTCTTATCTGGTTTCTTACTCAGCGTAAAGGTCTTGTTTTTCTTAACCTTTTTCCCCAGCCGAAGTGTATGTTGCGTGCCATTAAGGACCCACTTCCCGTGTTGATACAAGCCGAAACTATCCGTATACGTTTTGGCCGTAATCTTGACACGATGGAGACCACTCTCACCACCCCAGTCAAACCAGGTTTTACGCAATGCTTGCGGGACAGTTTTAGCCGCTGCGTCCGCCGTCGTCACCGGTGCCGCCGCTCCCAAGCTAACCAATGCAACCAACACCACGCCGACCTGACGGAGACGCTTGTTCACATTTTTCATATGTAATCCTCCTCGAACTGGCCACACGCCAGCCCCGTTCTTGTCTACTTGAAGCGATAGCTGACGGTCAAGCTAATTAACCGATTTCACAATCGCTCTCCCAAAGAATAGCAAAACCGGTCGGCCGATAACAGTTCTTCGGACTGGCAGAGTTGCAAGTCACTCTGCACAAAAAGTTGCGGACACCAAAAAGACGCAGCCAACGTCCTTAAAACGTTAGTTGCGTCTGGGGTGATGCTTAAATTAGGAATCCAAATCGAACGCCAATGCACGCGTCCACAACCCATTACTCATTTGGTAATAAGTCGTGACCTTGCCGTTGGAATCCGTCCGCTTGACCCGGTGCGTAATCGTAACGCGCCGTTCAGCGATGTCGGCCGTGGTGCCTTTTTGCTTGGCCAACAGTGGATCATCGAATGGCCGGGTGTAAACCGGGTAGATCTTCATCAAGGTCAGATCACGACTGTATTCTTCATTGGTGAAGGTATCAAAGACCAAGGCCTTGGCCCGGATCCAGTACTTGGTCGTGGACTTCTTGCTGAAGCGAATCCGGTACCACTTGCCCGTATCGGCCGTGGCCCGCATGTCGATGTAGACCCGCATCTTCTTTTGCTTCTTCCAATTGTACTTCATGATATTCCAGTTCTTGTGACCGCGAATATGATTGTACAAGGAATACTTGTCAAAGTTGTCTGCGAGTTGGGCATGTTGCGTGTCCAAGCCTGCCACGTATTTTTCGCTCTTGTTGGTTTGCTTACGCTTCTTCAACTTCTGCGGCTTCGGCTTACTGCTGGAGCTTGAGTTCGAATTGGACGATGGCTTGTGGACCGTCGTGTTGGTGATGGTCTGTTGCGACGTGACGTTGGTGTCCACGACGCTGCCCTTGGTAATCTTGTTATCACTGATGTTGATGGTGTCGCCCGTTAACGGGAAGTTCCCCTTAACAAAGGTGGCGCCAGTCTTTTGCGTGATGGCCTTGTTACCGGTGATGGTGACGTCGGTCATTGGGTTATCCGCGGACGTACTATCCAAGAAGACGTACTGCTTGGTAGGGTTAACGTTGGTAAACGTGTTGTCCGTGATGTTTAAGTTGGTCATCGTGTAATTGGGTTCGGAGTTCAACAGGTAAATGTAGTTCCCAGACCCCAACACGTGTTGGTTGATGAACTGGTTGCCGGTGATCCACAGGTTGGAAATACCCTTGAAGTGAATCGTGGCGACCCCGTCATCCATCAGTGGCTTGGGATCGACGACCGTGTTGTTGGTGAAGTGGACATCATGGATGATGCCGGCTTTCCCGTGACCGTAGATAGCGTGCTCACCGATCGGGTTCGGCGCATACGATGAGACCTGCCCGGACTTCTTGGACACTGGCAAGAACTGGTTGTTGTCAACCGTCACGTCATAGCTTGGTAAGTTATCATACTTGTCGCCCTTGTTCTTGTAAGACATGGCCTTCTTGTTGGAGTAATCCACTTGAATGGCTTCCTTGAAGTCTTGCGAGCCGTTGAACCCGGTGAATACGGAGTTCGTGATGTTCACGTTGTGGCTCCCATCGATATCGATGTAGTGGCCAGTTGGTGATTCGGCGTTATCAAAGACACATTTATCAAAATTGACGTTGGTGGCATGGTGAATGCTTTGGGTGAAGACACTTTGGCCCTTGGCTGTGTTATCGCCTTGGAACGTTGCGCCCTTCCAGGTCACATTACTGATCCCACCATCGTAACCGGCTTCCGGACTCGGGTAAGCAAAGTTTACCCGATTTCCATCCGTAATCCGGAAAACGGCACCCTTGTCAAATTTAAACGTGATGTTCGAATGCAACTTAATGGCACCCTTGTCAAAGAGGTAGGTTCCCTTTGGCACGTGAATCGTGACACTCCCGCTCCACTTGTCGATCATTGCTTGCAAAGCGTCGTTGTTCGCCGTCTTGGCGTCACCGACCATCCCCTGGTGCTTTGCGTTGATCGTGGAAGCCGCTTGTGCGACCGTGGTTCCACTAGTCCGTCCCGGCAGCACGTTCGCCGGACTTAGGCCTAACAGCGTTGCCCCCGTCGCAACGACTACCAGTAGACCTAGCTTTTTCCTCAGATTCAAAAAATCCCCTCCAGTTCCAAAGTTCTTTCCACATGTTCCATTATAGCTAAGACATGAAAGCGTTGGGTCATCTTAACCAAATTGTCACACGATTGAAAGATTCCAGTCGTAAAGGGGACTTATTTTCAATATGAATTTAATCTTGCGAACTTACATTAATTTTGCAATATCGTCGTGTAAGCCGTTCAATCGTTCAACGACTTGACCGCGAACTTGCGTGTAAACCTTGACACCATCCGGCGTTAACTTCAGGTTGTGTTGGCGCCGGTCGACTTGTGAGGCGATACTTTCGATTAAACCAGCCCGCAGTAACCGGGAAATCTGCCCGGAGATCATGGACTTGGACACACCGATTTGACCAGCGAACTTCGTTGGCGTGAACTCATCTTTTTGGTCCGTGATGGCATGTAACAGATTGAATTGTTCCAACGAAATCGTAATTTCCTCCGTCTTGATCGTGGTGACTGGCCGCATGATCTTTTGAAGTTGCGAGAACCATTCCAAGGATTGGTTTAAATCGTTCGTTTGCGTCATTTAATCTTTCTTCCTTTCTGCATTGCGTCATCGGGTCATTGGGTTTATCAGACCCGCTAACCATTTATTATAGCCCTTATTTTCAGTCTTTATGTTACTGATTCATTAGTAGTTTATAGCATATTGGTTAAAAACACTAGTAATTCGAACCCTTTTTTGACTCTTCAGCTAACGTACACCATTGAATTCCCTACTTGAAGCCTTTATCATTAAAATTAGAAATTCTTAAAAACATCAAGGAGAAGACGATGACACACAACATTAAACTGATTGCCACCGATGTCGATGGCACCTTTCTCAATCAACAGCGACAATACAACCATGACCGCTTTGACGACCAGCTGACCCGCATGACGGCAGCTGGCATTCATTTCGTCGTGGCCAGTGGGAACCATTTGGGCCACTTACAACGGGTCTTTGCCCCCACACCACGCGTCCAAACCTTCGTGGCGGAAAACGGGGCTCAGATCGTCGACCAGGGCCAAACGCGTCTGGAAACCGCCTTACCGCTACCACTGGTCCGCCAAGTGATCACCGAAATCTTAGCAGACCCGCAGTTGCGGCCCAAAATCTTACGGTTGTCCGGGGCGCATGGCACCTACATCCCCCAAGACGACCAGCCCAGCGACCTGGCGTCGCAAGACTACTTCTTTAACAACATTGTCCGGGTTGCGGATCTCACGCAGGTCGAAGACACTATCTACAAGATCAACGGTGAATGGCCCAACGAGACGATCCAGGCCTTGGCCGCCCGCTTGAATGCGCGTTTTCCGGGGCAAATCAATGCGATGGCCAGTGGTTTTGGGAGCATCGACATCGTGGCTGCCCACATGAACAAGGCAATCGGCCTGACCGAACTGGCACAGGCCTGGCACATTACACCGGCCGAAATCGCCGCCTTTGGAGATAACGACAATGACCGCGACATGTTGGCGCACGCTGGTTTAGGGGTCGCCATGCAAAACGGGACCGCCAGCGTTAAGGCCGTCGCCGACCTCATCACGCCCACCGATAATAATCACGACGGCGTATTAAACGTCATTGACGCCATTTTAGCCGGTGAAGTTTAAAAGTAGCTAAACCATTCGTCACTTGATTCACTTAGGGTCTAGGCCATCGTCAGTCCACAGCAAACGCGCAATCAACCGCCACATTTGTGGCGAAGCGTGTAGCCGGCCGTGACCAATACCGGCAACGTGGTGTTCGTGATACGTCAGTGAACTGGGGGCCACCAGTGACCGCAGCGCCGTAATCTGATAGACCGGTACGGAGCCGTCTGTCAACCGTCCTGAGAGCGTCCCATAGACGTTGTGGATGGTGCCGGGACCGAGGGGTTACCCAGGTCGGCCCGCACGGCTTGAAGCCGCTGAAAAGCTGCATCAACGGGGTGCGTTCGGTCATGTTCATCGACGGGCGCCCCCAACAAGACCATCCGGTTGAGTTGGGGCATGTCCGCCGCACCACCATGCAAAAATAAACTACTAACCGCAGCACTGCCACCCCAAGAATGGGCGACCAAATTGTAGGTCGTCACTTGGTCGTGGCTTTTTAAGTACCGCAAAATACTGGTGATCCAGGTGATCTGCTGCTGATAATCCGCCGTAAAGGGATGATCAAACAGGACTTGAATCAAGGGGTTGCTGGCGGTATTGGGCCAATGTCCCTTCACGCGCAGCCCGCCGTGGCGGTCGACACAGATTGTGAGCACTTGATGGCCCATCCCCTGTCGCGCCAACCACCGCAAGAGCCGGTTGTAGGTCCAGGCATTACCACCCCAGCCTGGCACAAATAGCGTCGGCGTCACGGTATACGGCCAATCAGGTCGGCGCCGTTTCAGCGGTTCGCTGCCCAGCGTTTGTCGACTGGCCCAGTACAAGCCTAACCAGCTAGCCCCCAAAACCATTGGGAGCGCAGTTAATTTACTAGCCATACCGCAACCCTCCTTGAACTTATCTATTATGCCAGTTCTTTTCATTGCGTACAAGTGAAAATTTGTGCAGAAAAACAATCACTTCTGTTAACCAATCGTGTTTAAAATTCATCCGCATAAGTTAAAATTCGGTTCATCTCGCCTCCTCAGTGACATTTTTCCCCCATTTTCGTCATTTTAGCGGAAAATGCATTTGACAATTGTCCGGATAAAAATATATGATAGGGTTAAAATGAAAACGCTTCAGAAAAATAGAATCGAGGACTTGCTATGCAAACTGCAACGAAACACTGGGACACTTACCAAAACGAAGCCGTCACAGAGTATACAATTGAAAATGATCATGGTGTGACTCTTTCCATCTTGAGTTGGGGCGCCACTTTACACAAGTTAACGGTACCGACTGACAAGGGTGATAAGAATCTGGTGCTATCTTACCACAAAATGGCGGATTATTTAGCTAATCCGTTCTACGTTTGCATGGGTATCGGCCGAACTGCCGGCCGGATCACTCGCGGGACCTTTGATCTCGACGGCCAAACGGTCCACGTCGACGCCAATGAAGGTCAAAATACCCTGCACGGTGGCCCGCACGGCTTCAACACGGTCAACTGGGCCGGCAATCTCGACACGACCGACCCCAACAAGGCCCGGATCATTTTGACCCACACCTTCAAGGGCGCCGACGACTCGTACCCCGGTGATCTGACCGCCAAGATGATCTACACGCTGGATAACCACGACCGCGTCACGTTGACCTTTGAAGGCAACACCACGGCCTTGACTCTGTTCAACCCCACGCTGCACGTCTACTTCAACGTCGGCGACGATCAATTGATCTCCGGCCAAACGCTGCAGATCAACAGCCAAGAACATTTAGACCTCGACGGCGAAAAGCTGCCTACAGGTAAAATGGTTGCCAACGCCGGCACGCCTTACGACTTCGCCGACGGACAAAACCTGGGTCGCGCCATCCGTGGCTTACAAGACATCCCCGAAAAGGGCTTCGATGACGTTTACCACGTCACTCCGGGCGCCGACGACACGATTGCCAAGCTGTCCGATCCGCAATCCGGCCGCGCCGTGACCATCAAGTCCCAACGTAACGCCCTGGTCGTCTTCACGGCCAACTCCTTTACCTCCGACATGAAATTAGCCACTGGCGCCGGACAGCCTTACATGGGCGTGGCGTTAGAGGCACAGACCTTACCGGATTCGCAGAACTTCCCCGAGTTCGGCGACGTCAAGCTGGCACCCGGCGAGACCAAGCAGTACGAAATCACTTACGATCTGACTTACTAAGCCAGTGTGGAGCTGGCCGCGTTGGGTGTTGTACTGGCCGCCTGCCGTGGCGGTAAATATGGGCTGGAACGCGGTGGGCGGACCGGTCGAGCCAAAGGACGGTCTCGCCCTCGCTTTGAGCCGAAAGTCGCGTCTCAAAGACGCCAGTTGTCTAAGCGGCATGAACCGCGCCGCTAAGACAACTCCCACGGCTGAGCCCATATTTACCACCACTCTCGGCTACGATTCGTGATCGATTGACCGACTGGTTTAGGTCGTCTGTTTGTATTTTCGATTTCAACTGGTCCGGTATCCGCGTCTGAACGCCGGCCTACTGACCGAACTTAACTTCCATCAATCATCTAATAGCCACCACCAATCCCCTAAAGTTCACTTGGGATGGGCGGTGGCTATTTTCTACGGATTCTCAGGTCGCTTTCGTTGACAGGTTCCTGGGCGCTATGATAGATTGTTAAAACGTAATTATTACTATTCTAACTATAAAGGAGCATCACTGATTCATGGCAAAGAAGTCAAAGATTGCAAAAGCTAAGCGCATCGAAGCGACCGTCGAACGTTATGCCGAGCGACGGGCCGCACTGAAGGCCGCCGGGGACTACGCGGCGCTCGCCCTGTTACCCCGCGACGCCTCACCAACTCGGATGCACCACCGTGACCACTTGGATGGCCGGCCCCACGCCTACATGCGCCAATTCGGCTTGTCTCGCCTGAACTTCCGCGAGCTCGCCCACAAAGGCCAGATTCCCGGCGTTCGCAAGGCTAGCTGGTAAAAACTAGGAAGCACCCATGGCGTTAGGATGAGTTGTTAGCCGCTTCATTACCGGAACTGGCCGCCTACCGTTTGCACTAATCTTTAGCGGGGAGAATCCCGTCATTCTGGGAACTAACGCGTTAATCACACTTTCAACCTTCACAGGCAATTCTTACCCACACCAAACGCAGCCCCGTTTGACGTGGGTTTTTCTATGCCGTAAACTAGGGCCAATACGCAAATACGAAGGAGCACATGACACATGGCAGAAGTTTTAACCGTCCTACAGGAATTCGACGTCTTCGGTAACGGTGACGCCTCCCCTTACGGCATCGACACCCCCAAGATCAACGCGCAATTCGTTGGTGTCACACCAGCCGTGGCATTTGACGTTCACAACCAACCCAAGCTGGCACGCGTCAACGCACGCAAACTCCGCGACATTGAGCAGGCCGTTCGCCAGCAATTTGCCCCACAATTGAACACCCTGGGTGGCCCCGATTTGGCGGAAAACCTGGGCGTTATCCAGCAGCTTATCACCGCTTTCAAGGACCGGCTCGAACAAGACTTGCTGGTCCCCGAGCAGCTGGAGCTCGAAAGTCTGACCACCAGCGGCGAATGGTTGACCTACTGGCAAGATGAGGCCCCCTTGGTACGCGCCAAGGAACAGCAACGCACCAACTTGCCTAAAGATTTTTAACAGACAAAAACGCCTATCCCAATTGCGGGTAGGCGTTTTTCGTTGTTAAAACTGAAGGTTGAAAGAAGAAAATCAGTTGGAACGACCGTTAGCATGCGACTCATGGCGTCAAGAATAGTCGTTTACAGCCACATGATGCGAACTGGCCGCCTACCGTTCGTCAAATATGGGTTGGAACGCTGGGGCAGACAGGTCGAGCAAATAGGACCACAGTCAATCGCTGTGGTCCTATTTGCAAAACTATCAAACGTCAAGTTAATCAATCATATTTTTCACTAAGACTTTCCCAATTCTGCCTTCAATGCCCGGGTCAATACGGCACTAAAGTTAATACCGCGTTCACTAGCCTCATGTGCCAATGTTGCTGGAATCGTCGTGTTTTTCTTAACCAATGGCTTGGTAACCCCTTTGGCCGCCTTGACCAAATCGACAGCAACCCACTGGACCGTGTCTTTAGGATGTGTGCGCTGAACTTCTGCCAAGGAAGATGCTTCCGGCAGATTCGGTTCATCATATAGCATTAACCCCAGAACTTCTTCAGCTTTAACCATCGCCTCACCCAGCGAATCGGCCTGACTAATTGCGCCAGAAACGTCAGGGAAAACTACCGTAAATGTTGCCGTCTCAGCATCTTTGATAAAAACGGCTGGATAAACTACAATTTTTTCTTTCGCCATTATTTTCACCTCATTGTGTGCGACTCTTTTAAAGCATTGCCTAATGCCATCCTGCTTGCTGCTTAATATACCGGTATGTGGTCGGACTAACGGTGTCTTTAGGGCGAGTATAGGGGACGGTTACTCTGTGCCCCCATTCATCTTCAAATCGATGATGATCGCCCTTTACTCGTGTTTCGGTATATCCAGCTTTTGCAAGCTCGTCGAGAACCTCTTTAACAGTGATTTTCAAATGCCATACTCCTCCCACAAATGAGACTATACGCCTTAATACGTACTAGGTCAAGCATACTACTCACAAATCCGATTAAAATTTTTGTCTAGGGTATGCTCAATTTTGAAATCGTTCAAAGAAAAACCAACAATCACCACACTGTTGATTCAACAAAATAAATAGTACGCTGGTTTTGCCAGCGATTCACGTCACTTGGGTTTACCCAAGTCATATCGAACTGAAGCTCAACCCTGGGTGTTATAAGTTAGAATGTATAGACGGGTACCTCCCCTAAAGATTGGGTTAATTATAGCATATCACTACACAGCTTTAGGGGAACATACGTTTGAAAAATTCTTAAGATTTTTTCCCGTTAAGTTTTAAAAATGTCAGTCAAAACAAAAATGGCGCCCACCAACAATCTGGTGAACGTCATTTTACATTTCATAAATTATTCGGTAACCGCGCTAGTCAACTCAACCTTTTCGCCAGCCACGTCAATCGTCAATGGTTCCCCACTGATCAACTTGAAGTGTGGCCCGTCGGCGTGGACGCTGACTTCGATCAGACGACCACGGAAGACTTGCCGGAAGCTGTAACTTTGCCATTGCTTAGGCAGGAATGGAGCGTAGTGCAATTGATCATTGCGGACCCGCATGCCAGCGAAGCCTTGAACAACGGCGATCCAACCACCGGTCATGGCCGTGATGTGTAAGCCATCGACCGTATCGTTGTTGTAGTTATCCAAGTCCAACCGGGCCGTCCGGTTGTAAAGCTCGACGGCCTTGTCTTCGTAGTGCAAGTCAGCCGCCAAGACGGAGTGGATAGCTGGTGACAGGCTGGATTCGTGCACCGTCAGTGGTTCGTAGAAGTCAAAGTTAGCCTTCTTTTGTTCTGGCGTGTAGTCGTCGATGAAGTCCCAGATACCTTGTAAGACATCCCCTTGCTTGATGTAAGGTGACCGCAAGATCTTATCCCATGACCAGTTCTGGTTGATTGGGCGTTGACCTTCTGGAATAGCACTGACGGGTTCGATGTCCTTGTCCAAGAAGCCATCGTGTTGGACGAAGATGTTCAAGTCCTTGTCGTAAGGCAGGTACATCCGGTCCACGATATCTTGCCACTTGGCCTTTTCGTCAGCGGAAATCGCTAACTTCTTGGCCGTATCGTGGTCGACCTGGTCCAAGATTTCCAACGTGTACTTCAAGGTCCATTGCGCCAACATGTTGGTGTACCAGTTGTTGTCAACGTTGTTTTCGTATTCGTCAGGACCCGTGACGCCGTGGATCATGTACTGGTTGTTACGCTTGCTGAAGTGGACCCGGTCAGCCCAGAACTTGGAAATTTCGGTGAGGACCTTAGCCCCTTCATGCAAGACGTAGCTGGTATCGCCCGTGTAACGGGTGTAGTTGTAAATGGCAAAGGCAATGTCGCCATTCCGGTGAATTTCTTCGAAGGTGATTTCCCATTCGTTGTGGCATTCGATCCCGTCGAAGGTCACCATTGGGAAGAGGGCACCGTCTAAGCCTTGTTCCTTGGCGTTGACGTAAGCCCCGTCCAGTTGCTTGTAACGGTACATCAACAGGTTGCGGGTGACTTCTGGGTTCGTGATACCCAGGTAAACGGGAACGGCAAAGGCTTCGGTATCCCAGTAAGTGGCACCACCGTACTTTTCACCGGTGAAGCCCTTAGGCCCAATGTTCAAGCGGGAATCTTCACCGTAGTAAGTGGAGAACAGCTGGAACAGATTGAAGCGGATCCCTTGTTGTGATTCGTCGTCGCCGTTGATGACCACGTCGGATTTTTCCCAACGCTTTGCCCAAACAGCGGTGTGCGCTGATAAGAGGTCTTCATAAGTCGACTTGGCCACCTGATCACTCAACTGGTGCATAGCAGCCGTCAACTTGTCTTGGGTGTCGTAATCGCGAGAGGTGACCACGATGACCCGCTTTTCCAGGCTGGTCTCGGCTTGGGGTGCCAGGCTGCCGGTGTAGGCATTGACGACTTCCTTGTCGTTGGGCTGCGTCACGGCGACGTTCTTCAAATCCGTGACCGTGCGCATTTCCATCCCAGAGGTGAATTGCGGTGTGCCAAATGGGTTCGGTGTCGTCTTGGCCACGATGCTACCGCTGTCTTGGCCTTGTTCGGCGGCTAAGACGTCCCAGAAGCGTTCATCATAGTTGGCTTCTTCGTTCTTGACGTCGGCATCGATGCTTGGCTTGATCGTGACGTCCACGCTGTCAGCGCTTAAGTTCTTGACCGTGACCTTTTGAACGGAGAGTTCTTGTTGGGCTACACTCAAGAAGCGTTGGAAGGTCAAAGCAACCTTGACGTCGCCACGTTCAACCGTGAAGGAGCGGTTCAACACGCCCTGCTTCATATCCAAGTCCAACGTAAAATCACTGAACTTGTCCTTGGCTAAATCAATGGCTTGTCCATTGATTTCAATCGGCAACTTGATGAAGTTGACCGCGTTGACCACTTTCCCAAAGTACTTCGGGTAGCCATTCTTCCACCAGCCGACCCGGGTCTTATCAGGATACCAGACACCCCCTAAGTAGATGCCTTGCAATGAGTCGCCACTGTACCCTTCTTCAAAGTCACCACGCATGCCCATGTAGCCGTTACCCAGGCTCGTCATGGATTCTTGCAGACGCTTGTCTTTCGGGTCAAAAGTATGAGTAATGACGTTCCATGGTTGTACCTCAAAAATACGTTTCATGGTTAACAGGTCTCCTTTGTTTTAGTCAATCAGTCAAACTGTTCTATCACAGAAAAGAGCGACGCTGGTGGTCAGCCGCCTACATCATGGACTTCCATGACCCAGTCTCGGTTAAGCCGCTAGGCCGCTCCCTCGGCAGACAGGACAACCGTCGACCGAAGTTCATTTCTTAAATCATTTAAAGGTTGAAAACAGCATCCAGGAACAACGCCGTTCTGTCCATTAAGACTAGTGAAGCCAGAAGCCTACGTCAGCCAGGGATTCCACCTGCTATGGGGGACACCTCCAGCCTGAGAAACGGGCTTCCAGTTCGCTTGAAAGCCTGGCACAGATCGCCAGTCTTCCAAGTCGCCCCACGCTGTAAGCTGAGTAAGAACCTCAGCTAACACCGTCGACACAGCTGGTTCCATCCCTGGCTGTCTCCGGCGGGTTAGTGGTCATCAGCAACATTGTGCTAACTAGAATTCTAGTTGCCACCGCGTTGCCGACTATGACTAAACCAGTCGTCGCTGACAATCACCCTTGTAGCCGAGAGTCCGCCCAGTATGGGTTCAGCCGTGGGAGTTGCTTTAGTGGCGCGGTTCATGCCGCTTAGACAACTGGCGTCTTTGAGACGCGACCTTCGGCTCAAAGCGAGGCCGAGACCGCTTCTCAGGCTCGGTCCGGTCCGCCCACCGCGTTCCAACCCATATTGGGCGGACGGTAGGCGGCCAGTCCCTACTACGAGGCTGTAACCGACTCACCTTAACGTCATCAGTCACTTGACGACAATCATTCTAGCCAGTTTTCAGTTTTCAACCTTTAGTAAATCATCTAAATCAAACGTTCATCCAGCAATTTCAAACGATTAAGCTTTGTACGTTTCCTTGATGGCCCCAACGGATACGGCCCCGATAGCCATGATGATACCGGCTAACAAGAACATGTTGGCTTGGGCGCCACCCAATAATGGGAACAGCGCGAAGCTGGCCAGGGAAGCCACGATTTGTGGCAAGCAGATGGACCCGTTGAACAAGCCCAGGTAAGTCCCCATGTGGGCCCCAGATAAGGCGTTGGTAACCATGGTCAATGGGTAAGTGTTCATCGCAGCCCAGGCAATCCCAACTAAGATGAATGAAACGATCAAAGCGTATTGATTGTGCAGGAAGAAGACGGATAAGAACCCGATGGCCCCTAAGCCTAAACTCCCGGCGTAGCCCAACTTGTGGACCCGGTTTGGCAATTTTGCTAAGACGTAAGACCAAACAACCGCAGCGATGGATTGCACGGCAGCCAAGACCCCGTACCAGTTCCCAGCAGCCTGGTAACCAGCAGAAGCGGCGTTAGTCGTGTGCCAAACGTTGGCAGCGATGGCCCCAGCGGAGTAAGTCCACAGGTATTGGAAAGCTACCCAGCAGAAGAATTGAACTAAAGTAACGGTCCAGAAAACCTTGGGTGCAGACTTCAGTAACGTCCACCAGTTCCCACCTTCAGCGTTATCTTCCTTGGTGATCCCATGATATTTCGCATAGGTATCTGGGTCGTATTCGTGGACCCGTAAGATAGTGAAGAGGCTGGTGATGACCAACAGGATAGCCCCAACATAGAAAGCAACCTTAACCGTTGCGGGCACGACCCCTTTGGACGCCGTGTTGGCAATCCCAACGGCCGCAAACAGGAATGGCAGGATGGCCGCTAATACGGCACCGGTGTTGGACAAGAAACTTTGAATCCCGTAAGCATAACTCTTTTGATCATCGTTAACCATGTCCCCGACCATCATCTTGAAGGGCTGCATGGCCACGTTAGAAGACAGGTCCAAGAAGGCCACGGTGATAGCCCCGAACAACAGCGCCGCCAGTGATGCGTAACCAAAGCCCATACTCCCGGAGTTTGGCAACAGACACATCACGATGACCGCGACGATAGTCCCTAACAACAGGTATGGCAACCGGCGACCACCTAATTTAGGCGCCCAGGTCCGGTCGGAATAATAACCCACGATTGGTTGAACGATCAATCCAGCCAGTGGTGGCAAAATGAAGAACCACCCTAAGCTATTGGGGTCGGCCCCAATGGTTTGGAAGATCCGACTCATTTGGGAACTTTGTAACGTGAAGGCGGTTTGGACCCCCAAGAAACCAAAGTTGATCATCCAAATGGTACTGGCAGACAGTTTAGGCAAGCCACTCTTCGGCTTAGCTTCAGCTGTTGGTGCCTTTGCAGAAGCAACATCTGACATGTGAAAATACCTCCTCAAACTAACAAATAATAATTGCTGAAAACGATTACATTGCATATTATGGCACCGCTTTAAAATTAATGCAACCGTTTGCGCAAACTTTTTTGCGACTAAATTTGTCGTTTGGCAGTTCACCTGACAATTTAAAAAGGCTCGCTCACGGGCTTTATTGCCAGTTGAACGAACCTAAAAAAACTATTTAATTTCGTACGGAATTTTGATTCGACCCGGCGTCGGCGTGGCCAATGGTTCCCGGTCACTGAACAATAACGCGACGGTCGCCGAACCCATTTTTTCCGGGAAAAGGTTAATGGAATGCAGGTTGGCGTCGGTCAACCCTTCCGGCAGCGAGTGGTTAAAGCTGACGATGGGAAAATGTTTGACGGCCGACTGTTCACGAACTAACCGATAAAATTCAATCGCGTTGAAATCATCCGTGGCCATGATGCCATCAATCTCGGGATGCTGCTTGATGAACAACCGAACCCGGTTGAGCTCGCCCAACTTGCAGGTCAACGGTTCGACGTTGAAGGTCGCCGCCACGCGTTCGTAGCCCTGTCGCCGCTGTTGTTCGTAAGCCCAGTTGTGACTGGACTCCACGAAGACCGGATGCTTGACGTGCAGCTGGTCCAGCAGGTAGGTCGCTCCACCGATGCCGGCTTCCAGGTTGTCGTTGTCGACGAAGTAATCGCTGGGATGGTCATCGGGCTGGCCTATCGTCACGAACCGCAGCTTTTGTTGCCGCAAGAAGGCCGCAATGGGGTCGTCGTGGTGGGCGTACATCAGAACAAAGCGTTTGATCTTGCCTTGGGCCACCATGGACTTGACGTTTTCCAACAGCTCATCGGCGGTCTTACTGATGGCCACCGACAGCACGTAATGCCGTTGCGTCAGCTGGCTGTTGATGCCCCGCAACAGGTCGATGTAAAACGGGTTTTCCGGTTGGCTGTGGTCGGCCGTCGGGAAAACGACCCCGACCGCATTGGCCTCGCCAGCCGTGAGGTTTTTGGCATTATAGTTGGGTAAATACCCCTCCGCCTCCGCCAGGGCCTGGATCCGTTCTCGGGTCGCCTGACTGATACGGGGGTTATTGTTTAACGCGCGCGAGGCCGTGGAAACAGACACACCAGCCTTCGCCGCGATGTCGCGGATAGTTAACATTTTTTCTGACTACTCCTTGTGCAATCACGCAGTTATCATAAAACCACCTTACCATAGAACCGGATGCATTGAAACTTTTTCCGGGTTTACCTGGTAGTTGGGGTTGCTGACGGGATTGTGTGGGCTGGCCGCCTTGCCGCGGTGGCAAATATGGGCTGGAACACTGAGGGCGAGATTGTGGAAACTTGACCGCCTTACCGTTCGCTAGATATGAGTTGGAACGCTGAGGGCGCCGGCCCGAGCCAAAGAACGGTCTCGGACCTCAAGTCGGAGCCGACAACCCACGTCTCCAACTTGTCAGTTCCCTAAGCGCCGTGGTCCGTGCCGCTAAGGGAACTCCCACAGCTGAACTCATATTTGCCACCGCTCTCGGCTACGGGACAGGTGGTCAGCAACTGTCGCTAAACCCGACCACGTTGCGGATTGCCGCAATCATCTTCAATGTGCCTGATGCTTGCGGCTGTCTGTTCCGCTCAGCCGACGCACCGGCTTCCAACAGCGAAAGTGTTAGCCCTGCCGACTACCGGGACTCGTCATCACGTACCGTCAAGTCCACTCCCCTCGCCAGAATTCCTGGCGGTCGTGGGCAGTTTCGGTCAACACCACGATATACAAATAGCCTGGATGATTTTCCAGGCTAGCGTGTGTCCTCTTGACATGGGTGAAACGTGTGCCCCAAGGCAACCGGTTTTGCTTAATCAACAAACATTCCAAGACCAGGATCACCCTTAATGGTCGTCGGCTAATCGCCTTTGGTCTCACTCTAGGCTTTTTTATCGCGACGACTAGTCAGTCCGTTGTTGGGCGTGACTGGCAGCGTGGTCACAAACTGTGTGCCGTGGGGGTCGTTTCCCTTGGCCACGATTGTGCCGTGGTGCAGGCTGACGATCCAGCTGGCGATTGACAAGCCCAACCCGTTACCGCCGGTCTTGCGGCTCCGCGATGAATCGACGCGGTAGAAGCGATCAAAGATGCGTTGCCGGTCGGCGCTCTTGATGCCGATGCCTTGATCGGCGACCACCAGTTGCCACTTGCGCCCGATTAGTTTGGCGGAAACGGTGATGGTACTGCCCTTAGGCGAATATTTCATGGCATTATCAATCAGGATATTCATGAGCTGGTGAATCAAGTTTTGATCCAGCGTCACGGCAAAATCGGTGATGGGTGCCAGCACCAATTTTTTGCCCTGACTGGCGGCGATTTCCGTGTAGGGTTCCACCGTGTGGTCCAAGAAACCGGCCACGTGGGTCTTCTCAAAGTTCGTCTGTAGCGTATTGGAATCCGACCGGGCCAGCGCCAATAGATCCTGGGTCAGCTTTTGTAGGCGTTGACTTTCGCTGCTGGCAATCGCGATATTTTCGGCCTGATCAATAATTTTATCGTTCGGTTTGGTCAACAGGAGTTCCAATTTATTTTGAATAATCGTCAAGGGCGTCCGCAACTCATGGGCAGCGTTGCCCACAAACTCGGTCTGCCGGCCCCACGACCGTAGAATTGGCCGCATAGTCAGGCGCGACATCCAGACGCTCATCAGAATGGACAGGAGCCAAAAGACCCCCATCGTAATCAACATGACCTTGGTAAAGGTGCGCATCGCGGCCTTTTGTGGGTCGATATTTTCCAGGATCAAAAGGTAATGGCCCGCCAAGGTCTTGTCAGCGTTGGTAGTCGGCACCTTGACTAGCAACGTTCGGAAATTGTATTTACCGTTGATCGTAATCGTGTGCAGACGCCCCTGCTCACTGGTGTCCAGCGTGATATTTTTCAGCGTGTCGTAACGCGAGCCCAGCTGTTCTTTATTGAGAATCTTGCCGTTACGGTCAAAAATCAGCGTGGTGGTCATGAAGGGATGGATGGCCTTGTGTTGCGTTTGCTGCAGGCCCTGGTTGGCGCCCTTTTGGCCAAAGGGTTGCTGGGTGGTCGTCCGTGGCGGCCCAGCCAAACGCGCACTGCGTTCGACCCGCAACGTTTGGTCCACGCTGGTCAGAATCGTCCGCCGAAACAAGACGAAGACGATGACCCCCAGCAGGACGAAGATGACGGTGAAGCCGATGAAGCTACTCCAAAATAGCCGCCACTGTTGCGCGCGGTTTACTTTATTGCTCATCGGGGGCCTCCATGATGTACCCCGCATTGCGGATGGTCCGTAACGATAGGTTGCTGCCAGCGTTCTTCAGTTCCTTACGCAAATTGCTCATGTAGACTTCCACCACGGACAGGCTGGTCTCGGAATCAAAGCCCCACAGCCGGTTGAAAATTTGTTCCTTGGTGATGATGGTGCCGGGATTGGCCACCAAATAAGCCAGCAGGTCAAACTCACGGCCCTTCAAGGTCAGTGGTTCGCCGTTAAAGGTGGCTAAATGCTTGCTGGTGTTGATTTCCAGCTGGCCGAGGGTAATTACATCGCTGCTGTTCAAATGGCCGGTACGTTTCAATAACGCCTTCATCCGCGCCAGTAATTCCTCCCGGTGAAACGGCTTAGTCACGTAGTCATCGGCCCCATCATTGAAGCCCCGCAACTTGTCGGCAATCGTGTCCTTGGCGGTCAAAATCAAGACGGGGGTCTTCACGCCCTTGTTGCGGATGTGTAACAAGAGGTCCAGCCCACTTTCGCCTGGCAACATCAGGTCTAAAATAATCGCGTCAAACACGTCTTGGCTCGCAAGAAATTCCCCCTGCTCGCCATCATAGGCCGCCGTGGTCTCACAGATAGGGGCAATCAGCTCCACAATATCCGCGGACAATTCTTTTTCATCTTCAACAACTAACACCTTCGCAGTACTAGGCAACGGGCATTCCTCCTTGAAATTTCTTCTTTAATGTTCATTCGTTATTTATGACACTGTCTAAATCGTCCGCCTTACCGCCCGCCAAATATGGGCTGGAACGCGGTGGGCGGACCGGTCGAGCCAAAGAGCGGTCTCGACCTCGCTTTGAGCCGAAGCCCCCGTCTCAAAGACGCCAGTTCCCTAAGCGACCAGAATCATGTCGCTAAGGGAACTCCCACGGCTGAGCCCATATTTGGCGGGCTCACGGCTACGGTGGTGGTTGCCAGCAATGTGTACCAGAAACAGGAGCGACTTCACACAACAGTTCCTTGGGGTACACCCATGAAGCCAGTTCGCAGGGATAGCATTCACTGAAAGCTGAGGTTTTCTAGAACACTAGTTACAGTAACGCTTGCCAATCATGCATCCTGGCAGCATCACATCAAGCGACTAACGGTGACACGCTACGCAGCCAACGCATCGTGGCTTGAACGCACCCATCTTGCCGGAGCCAGGTAGGGGTGGAGCCAGCTGTGTCGACCCAGTTAGCTGGCGTTTTGTGCCAGGTTACTGGGTGGGACGACTTGGGAGACTGGCGAGTTGGGCCAGGCTTTCAAGCGAGGTGGAAGCCCGCTTCTCAGGCTGGAACCGTTCCCCATAGCAGGCGGAACCCCTACCTGGCGCAGGCTACTGGTTTGGCACGTCTGGCCTCTATCTAGTGAACGGTAGGGCGGCCAGCCCCGACAATGCCATCAATGTGCTGGCTAAAGTTTACCACCCCGCAACGATTGACCCAAGTAAAATTATACCCTACACCATTAACAATAACAGAACCTTAAGTTATTGGCCTTACCAATCGCTAAGTTTTTGCGAAGTTTAACGCCTCCCTCACGGAACTATCAGCAATTTGCGGTAGACTTTTGTCAAGGCAACTTGCTATGGTATTCTATAAGGACAGACGTTTGTTGCGCGTTCGTTGTCCCTATTAACGATGAGGGGCGCCAGCTGATCCACCCGGCACTGATTTAGCTGCGGCAGTCGGTTAGGCCACCCCAGCAACACACACTACGATTTATGCACGATTCATTAAACGGAGGGGTATTCATGAAGCAACAACGGCACACCCTAGCGGCGCTACGCGTTAGCCGGTGGGTGTATGGGGGAGCATTCTTGATTCCATTCGTCATTCTGTGTCTAATCTTTTGGCGACTTAAGGTGACACCTTTTGGCCCACGGAACCTATTATTGAGCGATATGGGGACGCAGTACGTGCCCATTTTGGAAAATTTACGGGCGACATTGTTACACGGTCAGTTTCATTTATTTTCATTTTCACTGGGGTCCGGTAGCGGGATCATCCCCCTGCTGACCTACTACATCATCAGCCCGTTTAACCTGTTGGTCTTTGCCTTTTCGGCGACCAAGCTGCCGATTGCGGTCACCTGGATCATCATCCTTAAAATCAGTACGATTGGGCTGACCATGGCCTTCTTCATTCGGCACACCTTCTTGCGCAGCGGCTGGTCCATGCTGCTGTTCACGACGGCCTTTAGCCTGTGTGGCTTTGTCAGCATGTACTTTTATGACATGATGTGGCTGGATTCGCTGATCTGGCTGCCGCTGGTGGCATTGGGGTTGCACCGCATCGTCAGCCTGCACCACTACGGCCTGTACACTATCAGTCTGACCGCCACGATTATTTGTAATTATTATATGGGTTATATGACCTGCCTGTTTTCCGTCATGTACTTCATCTATTTGATCATTGAACATCAACCGACACCCACGCCATTCAAGAACGTCTGGCACATGCACTGGCCGGCGATTCGCCAATTTACGGTCGGCTCGCTGCTAGCCGGGGGCATGTCGATGGTCGTCTTGATTCCGACGGCGCAGGGGATGCTGCTGACGGGCAAGAGCAATTTCTTCTTAAACAACTACCTGCCCACGCCGATGTTTGGCCCCGAAGTTTTGGCCCAATTTGCGCCGGGGACCAGTAGCTACCTGTCTCACCTGTACCACGCGCCGTCGCTGTTCATGGGCATGCTGATGTTTCTGCTACTCATCGTGTTCTTCGTGTCGCCGCAGGTCAAAGCCGTCGAGAAGAACCGCACCATGTGGCTACTGATCGTCATGGGATTGGGCCTGTTCGTCACGATTTTAAATACCGCCTGGCACATGTTCCAGCAACCGGCTGGCTTTCCGTACCGCAACGTCTACTTCTTCACGTTCCTAGCCCTGGTCACGGCCTACCGCGCCTGGCAAACGCACCCCGCCCAATCGATGAACGACCCGCAAAAGGTCCTCGCGTTGGTCTGGGGCGCCGGCCTGCTGGTCATCGGCTTCTTGAGTGCGCAAGTCATCCCGGTCGTCTGGGATCACCTGCTGCCCAACTACAACCACGACCTGTACGTCCTGAGCCAGCCGGCCTTTCACCTGGTGTGGCCGGCACTGGGACTGCTGTTGGTCAACACGATGTTGTTGTTCATCAGCGAATGGCGGCCCGTGCGCATTGGCTTGCTGGGCACACTGCTATGCCTGGAGCTGGGCGGCAACTTTTTGTGGGCGACGCAAGGCATGGAATTTGGCTCGCAACCCAAATTTGAAAAGTACTTCCGCCAGGATTCGCAAACGTTGGCCAAGGTCTCGGCGGCCAAGGCCAAACCAAATCTGCACCGCATCGACTTTACCCACGATGAAATCGGCAAGGCCTACGACGGTGCCTACAACCACTACAATGATCCGCTGATGTACCGGTATCCGGGTATCAGCTCCTACAGTTCCACGCTGGTCGAACAGGCCCGGGTCTTCCAACACGACCTCGGCTACTTCAGCCCCAACGTGCGCCGGATCAGCCCTCAGGGGTACACGCATTTGACGGACACCTTGATGGGCGTCAAATACCGCCTGCACGGCACGACGGTCAACCGGCTGAACGCTTACGCCGGCATTGGCTTTGCCGTTCCCGCCGAATTGGCTCACCTGCAACTTGACGACCAAAGCGCCATGGTCAACCAGGAGCGGGTGTTACGGGCACTCGGGGCCCAACCCAATACTCTGTCCCCCGTGAAAGTCTTGCGAGTGAAAACGCATCGGGCCGCCGTCAGTGACCTCAAACGCGTTTCCCGCACCACGGAACTGCCTGGTCAGCGTTTCATCCAAACCTTTACGGTGCGCGTCACCGCGACGGGGTTGCTGCACGGCTATTCGCCAACCAATTCCATCGTTTACTCCAGCCTAAAGGTCAACGGCAAGTCCATGAAACCGGCGATCAACGCCGACGGCTACCGCTACCTGATCAGCCTCGGTCACCACACGCGCGGCGAAGTCTTGAAAATTAGCTACGTCACCCAGGGACCGCTGCAGGGATACGGCAACCAATTTGCCACGCTCAACCAGCAGCGCTACGAAAAATTGGTCACCAGCCTGAAGCAACAACGCTTCAAGCTACGCGCCAAGAGTGGCGTCACCTGGCTGTCCGGCGACGTCACGGGGACGCCGCAACGGTCGCTGCTGTACCTGGCCATTCCGGACACACCGGGGTGGACGGCCAAGGTCAACGGTCGGCCGGTCAAGATTCAATCGGCCATGCACGCCCAGTCGCTGATTCCCGTACGGCAAAACTACAAGGGCATGATCGGCGTGCCGCTGCACGTCGGCAAGAACCACGTCACGCTGACCTACACGACGCCAGGGCTCAAGTTGGGCGCCATCATCAGTGCCATCAGCCTGGGACTCTTCGTCTTCCTGTGGTTCGCCGCAGAATGGCACCGGCCGCTCAAGCACCATGAGGGTGACCGGCATGCGAAATTTTAAATAGCATAGACCAGTGCCTGCGGCTGCCATGACATGGTTCGTGCTGGCCGCCTACCGCTCGCCCAATATGAGGTTGGAACGCGGTGGGCGGACCGACCGAGCCACAGTACGGTCTCGGTCTCGCTTTGAGCCGCAGCCCACGTCTCAAAGACGCCAGTTCCCTAGGTGGCCAGAACCATGCCGCCAAGGGAACTCCCACGGCTGAACTCATATTGGGCGAGCTCTCGGCTACGTTAGCGGTCATTGGCTGCCGACCACCGGGTTAGCTGGCAACAGTCGTATGGGTCCGATCACGACTATCATCGCCGGAGGAGGCCAGGGGCGGAGCCAGCTGTGTCGACGGTGTTGGCTGAGGTTTTGTCTCAGCCTACAGCGTGGGGCGACTTGGAAGCCTGGCGGTTTTGTGCCAGGCTTCCAAGCGAGCCGGAAGACCGCTCCTCAGGCTGGAGGCGTCCCCCATAGCAGGCGGAACCCCTGGCAGCCGTAGGCATTGGTTTAATCCATGTAAAAATAAGCCACTACCCAGCGCCATGCATTGGCACTAGGTAGTGGCTTTTGTTTTACAAGAATTTCAATAATTGGGGAATCGTGCCGTTGTCCACGATGATGAAGGCCCCTAGCCCCAGGTAGATGGCCGAAATCACCCAGCGGTTGTAGCGCTCGATGAACGCGCCGATGTGGGGCAGACCCGAGATTTTTTGTGCCGTGAAGACCAGCAGGTAAATCATGACCAGAAAGGTGATCAGGGTGGCCGCCAGCTGACTGCGGTCCAGCGTCACGAAGTACGGGACGAACAGGCCGAGGTTGTCCGCCCCACAGCTGCCAATCGTCACGATGGCCACGGTGGCCGTCAATTGGCTCAGGCCCTTATTTTTCAATCGCGACTCCGCTCGCTCCTCGCCGGTGTCCGCCACGAACCAGACCCGGATCCCGAAGTAAATCGGAATCAGTCCGAGGAGTCCCAGCAGCCATTTTTCCGGCACGTAATGCAGGACGAAGGCAAAGAACAGACTCACCACGATCAGCGTGACCGAGCCCAAATACTGCCCCAAATAAATGTCACGCACCTGTCGCTTGTCGGTCACCCGGGCGAAGTAAATCAACAGGATCACCAGTAAATCAACGGCGGTCGCAACGTAGAGCATAATGGCGGTCAAAACGGTCTGCAACATGACGGGCACTCCTATCTGTAGTGAAAGCATTTACAATTGCAGTGTAGCACACTTTTACCCCCTGTTGGTAGGCAATTTTAGCAACCCGCTGAACTCAAACAAACGACATCAGCGCTGGCCGATGTCGTTTGTTTACATTTTAAAATGAAATATCTCTTCACGGCTTGGTAGCGCCGTTAGCCAAAAGTCTTCACGTGACAAGATGTTCGGCTAACGGCACAACCACGGACCCGTGAGTCATACGGCCAACGCGTTGCGCATTGCCCGTTACTCTGCTGGGCGAACTTTCGAGCGGTCGCGGTCGTGCCGGTGCACACGGTCCATGGTCCAGCGCAACAGGAACGGTGCCAACAAGGTGGCCACGATGATGGCAGCCACGATGGCGGAGTAGCGCACCGGTGACATCAACTTGGCCTGATACCCAATCTGGGCGATGATCAAAGCCATTTCACCCCGGGAGACCATCCCCGCACCCACGGCGGTGGAACTGCCCCAGCTAAAGCCCGCCAGTTTGGCCCCACTGCCGGCGCCGACCAACTTGGTCAAGACGGCCACAATCGTCAAGACGACGATGAAGCCCAGCTGCTTGCCCAAGCCGTTGAAGTCCATGTTCAGACCGATGCTGACGAAGAAGACCGGAATAAACAGCGCGTAGCCCACCGGTTCAATGTGCCGGTCGACGGTCGAACGAGCAGTCGTTTGCGAAATCGCGATGCCGGCAAAGAAGGCACCGACCACGTCGCTCAAGCCCACCAATTCGGCCACGTAGGCCATGCCAAAACACAGGATGATGGCCATCAAAGTCGGCCCCATCGGAATCAGTAGACGTTCGCCAATCTTAGCCATGTACGGCGCCAGCCAACGGACCACGAAGTAAATTGCGGCAAAGTAAATGACCTGTTCAATCGTCGTCAACAGTAGGCTGGACGACTGCGCGGCACTGTCGCCCACCGCCGTTCCGGTCGTGCTGACCAGTACGCTCAAGATGACCACGGCCAACACGTCGTCGACCACGGCGGCGCCCAAGATGGTCGTTCCCTCTTGGCTGTTCAGCGCGTTCATTTCCTTCAAGACTTCGACGGAAATGGACACGGACGTGGCGGCGAAAATAACGCTAATGAACAAACTTTCCGTGGTGCCCAGGTGGTAAAACAGCCCCACGGCGTAGGTCCCAATCACGGGGATCAAGACCCCCATCAAGGCGACCAACACGCTGGGTTTCAGGTAGCGTTTCAATAATTGCAGGTCACTTTCCAGCCCAGCGATAAACATCAAAATAATGACGCCAATTTCCGCAAAGCTCTCTAGCGAGTGCGTCAGCGTGACCCACCCCAACAGTGCCGGGCCCACCAGAACCCCCACTAACAGTTGCCCAATCACCGCAGGAATCCCGATGCGGGTACAGTAGTGACCAACGATCGTGGTGGCCAATAAAATCAACGTTAAATCTTTTAGTAATTCCACAAGTTGCCTCCCTTTTGCACGAAAAAAGCGCCCGCCAAAACGGTCCTCCCAACCCAAGGAAGACATCGTTCTTGAAAGCAGCCGCTTCAACCATCTATTTTTTCAGTTATTCACAGTATACTTGAATTCCCGTCCCCCCGCAACTCAGACGCATTTGCCGCAGAAATTTCAACGCCAGCTAAAACTTAATTACCCGCTCAGTCATGAATCGTGGTAAACTAATAACGATTGTGAGGTGACACGTGTGAAGTGGCTTGAATCTAATTTAGTCGTGATCTTTTGGTCCGTTATCTTCGGCGAAGTTATGGGTTACATCGGTGGTACGTTGGAACAAATGACTTGGGAACCCTTGAAAATTGGGGTCTCGATGGCAGTTGTCGCTGTGATCGCGGTCAACGGGATCACGCTACTTAGCCGTGACGACCAAGCTTCCAGTGAAAAATAATTCACGTTGAGCATGATCGATAACCGAGCCTTGGCTAACGCTGAGGCTTTTTTATTTGGCCAAAACTCGTCGTGGCGGGGACTGGCCGCCTTACCGTTAACATTGGCCGGCTCTAAAAAAAGCGCCGTAAAACCCCACTGGCTTTACGACGCTCCTTTTGTCTAACTTATTTAACTGAAGGTTGAAAGTGAAATTAACGCGCTGATTACCGTAACGAAAGTGTTCCGACACCTAAGATTGGTGAAATCAGACGCCTGCGTCAGCCAGGGTTCCGCCTGCTCTGGGGAACGGCTCCAGCCTGAGGGGCGGTCTTCCGCCTCGCTTGAGAGCCTGGCAAAAACCGCCAGTCTCTCAAGTCGTCCCGCGCTGTAGGCTGAGACAAAACCTCAGCCAACACCGCCGACACAGCTGGCTCCACCCTGGCTGCCTCCGGCAAGGTAGCGATTATCAGTAACACTGTGTTAGTCAAAGATCAGTCATTAATGAGCTACTACCTGGGGTTAAGACGACTGCTACTAACACGCACCATCTTAGCCGAGAGTTCGTCAAATATGGGTTCAGCCGTGGGAGTTGCCTTAGCGGCGCGGTTCATGCCGCTTAGGCAACTGGCGTCTTTGAGACGTGTTTTTCGGCTCAAAGCGAGGTGTCGAGACCGTCTTTTGGCTCGACCCGTCCGCCCCAGCGTTCCAACCCATATTTGGCGAACGGTAGGCGGACAGTTCGCATTGTGAGGCCGAAAACGACTATTTTTAACGCTATGAGGCACATGATAACAGTAGTTTCAGCTGATTCTCGTCTTTCAACCTTCAGTTATTTAATGTAATATGCCGTCCCGGTATTGTACGTCCACTTCAACGCGACGTGATGGTTGTAATGCGTGCGCTGCAGGATGTTTTCGGGACTGACCTGCATCCCGTTGGCCGCCTGGTAAATGCCAACAGCGTGGGCCGCGACATCCACGCCCAGCTGGTCGCCTTGATACGTGCCAAAGCGACTCTTGAACGCGGTGGCAGTAATCGTGAGTTGCGTGCCTTTTTTCAGGTCCCAATTACAGTGGGCCAACCGCCAATGGCCGCGATAGGCCTGCGGAATCTGGGTCTTTGTCTCCTTGGCGACCGCGGGTTGCGGTTGGGCCATCAACGTGCCCACGCCTAGGCTGACCGCCGCGACGGCCAACGTGGTAATCATTTTTTGTCTAAACATCATACGCCACTCCCTCCAGTGTTTATCGTATCACTGGTTGCGGGGTGTCAGCGTTATTTGTGAATTTGTTTGCAAGCTTTCATTACGAACGGCCCTACTGATTCTCCTCGGCGCGAATCTGATTCTTGATGCCGTTCATATCCTGATCCAGCTGGTGGACCAGTTCGGCCTTGGCAATCAATTCGCGGCGCAGCTCGTCTTGGTGCCGGACGTTCTTTTTATAACTTAATTCATGCTCCAAAGAGGCCCAGAAGTTCATCGCAATCGTGCGGATCTGGACCTCGACCGTGACCGCCTGCACCCCAGCCGACAGGTAGACCGGTACCGCTAAGATCAAATGCAGGCTGCGGTAGCCGTTGGGTTTCGGCTTGGCCACGTAGTCCTTACGTTTTAACACCTTGATGTCCGGCTGCTTTTCCAGCCGCCGTTCCATGGCCAAGATGTCGTCTTCAAAACGCACGATGATGCGGATACCCGCGATGTCGTGCATCTGTTCGGGCAGTGATTCAAAATTAAAATCCAAGTGCTTGCGTTGCGCCTTTTCCAAGATACTTTCAGGCGACTTGATTCGCGACTGCAGGCTATCGACCAGCGTGTGGCCGTGTTGAATTTGGTATTCCTGGTCCAGGTAATGGATCTTGGTCTCAACGACCTGCACGGCACTGCGGTAATTCAACATCAACGTGCGGAAATTATCCAGCGCCTTGAGGGACGTGGGATCGTTGGGAAATTTCACGGGTAAATTTTGCTCAGTCATTTGCATTACTCCTTGTGGCGGATGATCCCCGCCAATGTCTGATTTCTGGGGCTAGCCACCATAATAATAAAAAGTTTAATAACAAGGTGATGGCTGTGAAGGTGAAGACGCCGCTGTAGTCAAACCAGTTGGCCACGACCCCACCGAGCATCGCCCCCAGCATGCTGCCTAACGCCTGGAAGGACTGGTTCCAACTAAAGACGGTCCCAGTCAGCGACTGCGGCGCATTCTTGGTCAGCATCGTTTGCACGGCCGGAAAGAGCGCGCCATCCGAAATACCGATCATGAACCGCAGAAGCCCCAGCAGCCAAATGCTGGTGACAAACCCTTGCGGAAAGTACATCAACACGGCAAAAATGTAGCCGAAGATCAGCACGCGCTGGGTCCCGTGACGGTCGCCGTACTCACCCAATTTAGGTGCCGCCATCAACGTAGAGATCCCGGGCAACGCCGCAATGATGCCGGCTACCAGGGTGATTGGCCCGGTGTGGTGCATCAGCTCACGCACGTACAGACTGATGATAGGCGTGATGGAATTGTTGCCCATCTGAATGAACATAGTCGAGACCAGCAGAACCACGATCAGCGTAGGATTCTTGACCTGTTTCAGCCAAAACCCGGCTTGGGCCTGGGCCGCCTTGCTGACAGGGGTGAAATGCTCGTGCACCAGCGTGGCGCTCAGGAAGAAGACGATGATCAAGAAGATCCCGGTCAAAATAAACGTCCAGCGAATCGAAAAGACCTGGGCCAAGATTCCGCCCAACACCGGGCCAATCAGGTTGCCACTGACGTAACCCGTGGTCAGAATTCCTAGCGCGTTGCCACTCTTGGCCTTGGGCGTTTCCGCCGCAATCAGGGCGCTGGCGTTGGGGATGTAGCCCGCAAAAAAGCCCTGCAAGAACCGCAAGCCAATCAGCTGCCACACGTTGGTGACAAAGCCCATCATTCCAATGACGACGGCCATCCCCAGCGAGGAGCGCAACAGCATCAATTTGCGGCCTTTGCGATCCGCGAGCTTGCCCCACAACGGGGAGACCACCGCAATCACCAGAAACGTTGCCGCGTAGGTCACCCCACTGTACATCGTCAATTGCCCGCGGGTGAAGTGCCCCAGGTCGTCCACATAAAGTGAGATGAAGGGCATGATTTCACTGAAGCCCATCCCCGCAATAAAAGTCCCCAGCCAGAGGACCGCTAAATTTCGCCGCCACTGTTCCGTTTTCCGTGTCCCCACGTTCGTCGCCTCTCTCATCATATTGTTATCTAATAGTTTAGCATACCTACGCCCTTTTGACGGACCAAAAAAAGCCGCGACCATCGCCGCGACTCCGCTTCTATTCTGTGGTTTAACCCTTGACCCCAATCACTAATGCAATCAGTAAAATAATCAAGACTAACGTGGTGATGGCCACGTACAAATGATCCTTTTCCTTATAAAACGCGTAGATCGACACGACCACCCGTAAGACCGGCGTCAAAATCAAGCAGTACACGCCGAGCATCATGATGGCATAGGGCTTCAGTTGCCAAGTGCCGGCAAGAATCATCCCCATTTGCCGTGGGACGAAATCCCCCGCGTAGCCCGAATAGCCCGTGATCAAGAAGAGCGCCAGGCCAATCAACATCACGATGGCCGAGAAGATGACCCCGACCTGCAAGATACGGCCGATGATCGTTTCGACTTGGGCCATTTCCCTAGCCGTTGTTGGTTTTTCTGCCATTAGAAGTGAACCCCCAATCCTTTAAATAACATTTCAAACCCAATGTACAAGATAATGGGAATGAAGGCGATGCGAATCCACCGTGCCGGCAGGACCTGCATAATGCGTGAACCAATCACGGCCCCCACCAGAATGCCCAAGGCCATTGGCACCGCGATGCCGGGCAAGATGGCGCCATTGAAGAAGTACACCGTGGCACTAGCGGCAGCAGTGACCCCCATCATCAAATTGGACGTCGAGCTGGATGGCTTCAACGGCATCTTCATGAAGGTGTCGAGCGCCATGACCTTGAAGGCTCCGGAACCGATGCCCAACAAGCCACTGGCCACCCCGGCACCAAACATCACGGAAAAACCGGCGGGCACATTTTCTACTTGGTAGTCAACATCTTTCATCTCGGCCTTGTCGAAGTAAGTCCCGTTTAGCTTGAGCTTAGCCGCAATCTTATCGGGTTCGACTCGTTGTAAGACTTCCTGACCACGCCGCAACTTGCGGTACATGTTCCACCCGGAGAAAACCAAGAGACACCCGAACAGTAGGTACAGGTACTTGGGGTCAAGCACCCCGGTCAACAAAGCCCCCACAATTGCGCCGATAGTCGTCGCAATTTCCAAAAACATGGCGACCCGTAAGTTCAACACGTTGTCGCGCAAATAAGCGATCGTTGACCCGGAACTGGTCGCAATCACGGCAATGATGCTGGCCCCAATGGCGTATTTAATATCTAATCCCATCCCCAGGGTTAGAATTGGCGTGATGATCATCCCCCCACCAATGCCCAAAATGGCACCGGCGATTCCGGCGAAGATCCCCACGGCCAACATAATAATAGCTGTATGAATCATAAGTTTGCTGTCCTCCTATGCAATCCAAATTACTTAACTGATTATCAACCTTTGCTGGGCTGGCGGCAAGTTTGTCAGTCGGTAATTGTCAAAATAATTGTTACATCATTCACTTGGTTAATTGCGATAACTTAGGCATTAGTTCAATTATCAGCCTTTGCTTGTGTAATAGAATTCAAACGATTGTTTCACTAGGCCGCCGTAGTGGCCGTAAGTCAACCGCAGATAAATGACTCAGCCCCAAGCGGTGAACCGGTTTCACCACAAAGCCGCCTAGCCATATTAAATAAATATGGCTAGGCGGCTGATTTTGTATTTAGCATATATTTAATAACTATCAATGAAGCGCTGTAACAGTGGGCTGGGCGTGATTTGTTCCGGCCACACCAGTTTCAGGGTCGTGCGCCACGGCTGGTAACGAATCAACCGCACCGCCGTTTGCGCCCCGCTGGTCTGTTCGGCCACTGATTGGGGCACGACCGCCACCCCCATCCGTGACTCCGCCCACTGCACGGCGGTCCGGGCATCGTCACAGGTGCAGGCGATAAAGGGCGCCATCTGCTTGGCCGCAAAGGTCGTTTGAAACAGGTGCTCGAAGCGCCGATAAATAATCAGGGGCACGCTGGCCAAGTCCTCGACCTTCAGCGTGGCCGCCGGAAAGTGGTCGTATTTCTTGGGAACCACCGCGACCATGGATTCCGTCGCCAGTTCCTTACTGGCCAACCCCGGTGCGGTAAAGGGCGTCCGCACGATGGCCACGTCGATCAGGCGCTTGGACAACCGGTCGATCAACCCATAGGTGTTGTCTTCGAACAGCCGAATCTGGACCTTGGGATAGTGACGCGTCAAGGTCCGCAACTTCGCGTTGGGCGTGGCCCCGATGGAAGAAGAAATGACCCCCACCGATAACACACCGGCCAAGCCTTGGCCTAACGAACGGACCTGACTGTCGGCCCGTTCGCGCAGGTCCAATAACTGCTGCGCGTAGTCGCGCAACAACTGACCAGCTGGCGTCAGGGTCGTTCCCGTGGCCGACCGATTCAACAAAGTCACGCCCAATTCCGCCTCTAGTTGCTTGAGCTGATAACTCAAGGGGGGCTGGGCCATGTGCAATTGCTGGGCGGCCGCCGTAATCTGGCCGGCGTTGGCCACTGCTAAAAAGTACTCCAATTGACGAAAATTCACGTAACCCCACTCCCACCGTTTTTTCTTATTATACCAGAACGGTTAAGGCAGGCCAGTCTCGTCGGTGACGGAACGCCGCTTGGTATCGGCCTGATTCTGAGCGCGGTCCTTGGCCGGGAGGTTTTCGTGCAGGAGATATTGCCGGATCAACAGGACAATCTGCTTGTTTTGCGGCAGATCCGAGTGCGTCGTGTTGTCGCCGGTCACCGTAATTTGCGTGTAGTGGGCTACCTGATTTTGAAAGACGTACTTCCCTTGATTGACACTATTGGCGGGGACGGTCCCGTCACTGGAATAGTTCTCGGTACCGGCCACCGAGTACACCGTCAGCTGCTTGGGGAGCTGCTTTCGACCGGCAATCAATTCCTTGAGCATCACCGTTTGTTCCGTGGTACTATTCGATTCCATGTTGTATGGCGTGGCAATCGTCATCAACCGGTCGATGGCCACGTGCTTGGTTTGCGCAAAGTATTTCTCTAAGAACAAGCTTAAGATCAAGCCGCCGTTGGAGTGCCCCATCGCCGAGAAATGATTGAAGTGATAGGTCTTGACCAGATCTTTGAAGGCCACATTCAACCACCGGGCCTGCTTATTGATATTGGCATAGCCGTCGTGATTGTTCTCAAAGGCGATGACGATGAAGGGCTGATTGTCGCCCCGGCGAATGGACCCGGTGTACGACAACTGGCCGTTTTCAGCGACCTTGACCTTCAAGACACTGTGGGCCACCTTAGTCTCCTGGCGCAGTTGCGTAATCAGACTGTCAAAGCGGTTCTGACTAGCACTGGAGCCCGGGACCATGATGGTCGGATTCAATGGTGTTTTATAATTTGTTTTGTATTGAGTGATCCGTTGATGCATCCACGCCGTGCTGGGGAAGAAAATGGCCAGCACGACCAGCACCCCTAATCCCCAACGCCACCAATTACGCCGCATGGTCTTCACCTCCCGCCAGGTTGCCCAGTCGTACGAAGGGCAGATAAATGGCCACAGACAACGCCAGGCAGATCAGGCTTAATAACAGTGCTCGCCAGTCGCCACCGGTCCCCAGGTAGGCGATCAAGGGACCAGGCGTCGTGCGCGGAACCGGGTAGACGATGGGCGGCACCAATTTCCAGGTGATGGCACACCACGCCACGATGATGTTGACGGCCGGTGCCACGATGAAGGGAATCAGTAAAATCGGGTTAAAGAGCAACGGCAATCCCAGGAGCGTGGGTTCGTTTAAATTGACCAGATTCGGCAAAAAGGTCTGGTTGGCCACCCGCCGATAGCTGGCCTGCTTGGACCCCAGCCAAATCGCCAATAATAAGGCCAACGTCATGCCGGCCCCGCCGAAGTTGGCGTAGGCGTCCCCCAACGTATGCAGCGTGACCGGATTCGGTGCGTGCCAGCCTGACCCGTGCTGAACCGCATAGGCCAGGTTCTGAAGCGACGTGACCGAGCTGTTACCGGCCAGTGAGACGGGACCAATTAGCCCCAGCCACCACAGGCCGTTATTGATCGCCGTCACGGCCAGAATCATGACCCCTTGGTGTCCTGGGTTGGTGACCATTGCGTTTAAGCCTTGGTAGACCAAGCCGTTCAGACCACCGTCATTCAACCAACTCAGACCATAGCCCAGACCGGTCGTGATGGCCAAGACAATCAGCAGTGGCCAGGCGACGCGGCTGGTCCAGGACAGCTGACCCCATTGTGGGTGCTTCAAGGCCCACTTGCCCAGCCAGCCCATCAAATGACAGCCAAACCAGCCGACCACCAGGCCCACGACCACGGCCAGAAAGATGCCTTGGGGGCCCAGGTTGTTCTCCATGAACTGGGGGATGGCATCACCATTGCCCCGTGTCGGTGTATTCAACGCCTCGTAATTCACATTCAGCGTTAAAAAGGCCAGAGCGCTCATGACGCCCACGGCCAGAGCGTCTCCCCGGTAGGTCCGCGCCAGGTAGTGTCCCGTGGTAAAGGCCACCATCACCGCCACGATACCGTTGATCACCAGACTGATCACCTGAAACAACTGCCGCCACAGGTCGAGCCCCGGTAGCCAGCTCCCCACGTGATAAATCTGAAAGAAGAACCCGTTATTGGTCAACAGGCTTTGGCCGATGACATCGATCAAGGTCATCACCAAAATAAATGGATATGCGACGCGAAAGGCCTCCTTGATGGCCCGCATGGCACGCCACTGTTCAATTCGTTGGTTAAACCGCCACAATCCCCGCAACGGTTGTCGTTTTCCCGTCATTTACGTTTACCCCCTACCCGATTGGTTACCCCTTATTATACGAGTTTCCCCAGCGGGAGGCCGGTAGACGCCTTATAAATTTAATTATCAAGGCTAACGATCCTGTTGCCGCTTCAGTGCTCGCCAGACCGTACTGGGACTCATCCCCAGTTGCTGGGCAATCTGGCGGTACGTCAGACCGGTGGCACGGAGTTTCTGCAATTTGGTCAGACGGGGGGACGGAGCTGGTCCCGCCGGCGACACTTGCGGCGCCGGCAACAGCAACGGGGCTTGGGGTTGCGGCGCACTGAGAATCAGTGGCGCCGTGTGTTTGAACCGCGCCAAGGCGTTCACCACGTAATGGGTCGTTTGCGCGTCCCACAACGCATTGTGTTGGTGCGGATTAACGATGTTGAGTAAACCAGCCACCCCATTGAGCGGCAGATAGTGCCGACTGGCATGCTGGTGATTGCTACGATTAATCACCTCGTTGGTGTACAGACTGCCATCGAAAACGGCCAGCGGCGCCTGCAGGATGGTCCGTTCTTCCGTGGTCAGCTGATCGTAATAAACGGACACGGTATTTTTCAGTAGCCGTAAGTCATTGCCCTGATCCCAAAAGACCAGTGGTAAGCGGCGGGCCAACACCTGGTGAATAAAGGCGCGAATGACCCGCAACGGTTGGGCTTGGTGCTCGAAGGCTTCCAGGGTCAGACCCGTTTCCTTCAGGCCCCGCAGTTTCATTTCCGCCGAAAAATTGGGATTGTCCAGGTACTGGTTGAAAAAGATGTCCAGTGGCCGAGCGTCTTGATACCCCAACGCTGCCAACTGGAACACACCCGCCTTTTCACCGGCCACCGTCGTGCGGGTCATGGCGATATCGTCGCCGGTTCGCTGCGTCTTAAACAAGACCCCAAATTCACAGTCGATGACCACGTAGCTTTGGGGGATACTGGTCAAGCGACGCACCGTGGGCCACACTTCTTTTAATTGCTCGGGCGCTTGTTCATTCGGCGTCGGGGTAGTCTCCGGTAGCTTCAGTCCGTGATCTTGCAGCCGTTCCGCTAAGGTCAACTCGTCACGGTCGGTCTCATATGTCAGGACCTTCTTGGCACTCAACACGAAGATGCGGCCGGAATTAAACGTGATTCGAAACCGGTCCTTGTGATCGACGATGATGCGTTGGACCTTGCCCCAGCTGTTTAACGCCGGCCGCAGCGTGGTCCCCTGTTCGACCTGAAAAATCGCGTAACCGACCAGAAACAGGTTGTGCGTCTGGGCGGGCGCGTTGCTCGACGCCTTCTGTTCTAAATACACGATTCTGCTAGTCACGTTCATCCCCCATTTCGCAGCGATGACCTGTCTAAAAAAGAGAGTGGGAAAGGCGATTAGCCGGCGAACATTAAGGCTGATAACCGAATAATCCTGGTCTTGGATTGTTTGGTTATCAGTTTTAAACGGAACCGGCTACCTTTTGGCGCACGTTTCAGCTATGTCAAGGTGAAGGCGACGGGACTGGGAAATTTTGTCCCAGTCCCTTCCCAGCTTACGGTTCTTCGACCTCAGCCGTGGCAGATTCCGCCATGGCTTCGGCGACCACTTCGGGCGTAGGCGCCACGTGATCCGGACTCTGTAGCCAGGCACGACTCTCCAGGTGACTTAAAATAAACTGATTCTCTAGGAGCGTGCTGTATTCTTCCACCGAGATCAACACCACGTTACGCTTGTTCTTACGGGTGATCATTAAGGGTTCTTGGTTGTTGCTCACGGTCTTCATGTAGTGCTTCAACTTTTTACGAAAATAAGGATAGCTCGTTGCGTCCATCAGAATTCCTCCCCAGGTTCTTAGCATGACGGGCAATCAATCCACCTCGCCATTTTCGGCAATTGCCGGTTTCACTTGCTAATGATTAACTCCAATACTACCGGATAAAATTACCGTCGTATAGGGGCTTTACACAACATTTACATACAAATTTCGTTATACTAAAATGTTTATTTTGAAAATCAATTCCATAATAAAAAAGCCGGGCCAACGCCGCGACTTTTCCATCAATGATGTTGATTTAAATACCGGACGACATCCCGGCCGAGGTGGTTCATGGCTTGATATTGCTGATACTGCCGGCCTTGTTGGGCCATGACGACGATCGTATAGGTCCCCTGTTTGGTCCTGAACAACGCCGCATCGTTTTGGACGCCCTTGGCTGGAAATTCACCCGTCTTATTGAAGACCGTGGCGTGCGTCACCAGTTTGGGCAGCTTGCTGTGATTGCGACAATGACGCAATAGGGTCAGCATTTTTCGGTCATAGGTCTTGCCCAACAGCTGATGACGGTCGACACGCGTCAAAAAGCGGGTCAGATCATGGACCGACGTGTAGTTGTCGTGGCCCCGGTTCAACGCCGCGGTATCCAACATGTAGCGCCGCAAATGGGTGTGCTTGAACCCAAAGTGTTGCGCCGTTTGATTGACCCGTTTGAATCCACCCAGCTTCCTGATCAGGGCGTTGGTGGCGGTATTATCAGAATAATAAATCATCCGCTTAAGATTGCCCTTGACCGTGCGCGTCAGTTTCAAGTGGTGGGCCTGGGCGCGCTGAAAAATCGTGAGCATCACGTAAACCTTGATCGTGCTAGCGGACCGCTGCGCCCGCACGCGATGATTGCCGGTGGTCACGCTCACGGGGTGCTGGCCCAACCGCGTGACCTTGACCGACCAGCGCCCGTGGACCGCATGCAAGTCACGTTTGATAATTTTTTTAATCGCCGCGGGTCGTGCCGTCCCCTTGGCCTGCGCCGTGGTCACCGGCAGGCCGCTAGCCAGCACGCCCACCAATGCCAGTAAGACACCGAATCGTTTTAATCCTGTCATCCGTCACCCTTCTTTGCCCCCTAGCGCTGCTTTTCCGCCTCGCTAATGACACGCTTGACCCAGCGCTGCGAGTAGCCGTATTGGTCGGCCAACGCCTTTTCCGTCATCTGGGGATACTTTTTCTTAATTGCCGCCACCGTGCCGTCACGTCCGTACAATTTCATGGGTAAATTCAGTTGGGTACCGCGAAATTCCTGGTAAAACTTTAGCATTTCTTCCGTCCCCAACAACTCATTTAACTTCTTGTAAACACCTTGTAATGCCTGTGTATCAACGTCCATATCCCTAACGACCTCCATTTGCTTACAGGATTATTATCCCCAAGATAGCAAAAATTGCTGGCATGTGGAAATCAACGCGACACCTTAGGCCTGCACGCGCAATTGCACGCTAAATTGCTTGCATCGTTACTTGTGAACATACTTACGAACGGTGCGTTCCGCCAACTGATAATGCGCACTGAGCTCATGGACCGAGGCACCGGCCAGGTACTCATCTTTCACCCGGTTCACCAGGGCTTCGCGCCGCATCAAGCGCATGGGAAAGCTCACCGTGCTGCCCCGAAAATCTCGGAAAATCTTCAGCGTATTCTCCTCGCCAATCAATTCCGCCAATTCTTGATAAATGACCTGCCAATCACGTTTGTCCGCTTCCATGGCCCCCACCTTCCGCAAATTTTTCGGTGCCGGTCGCTGACCGATTGGCGCTTTGTGGCCGGCCCTTCTCCCAGTCGCCGCTCATCAGCCATTGCCACCAAACGGGCGGATTATCCGCCAGCTTAATTACCGACACTGCATGTCATTAAGCATACACTAAAATTGGCAAATTGGGTGGGGTAATTTCACGTTTTTTTACGATTGGTCCATGCTGTCGGTATACAAAAAAGCCCGTGACGGCACCGTCCGAGCTTTCCTTAACACCAATTTATCAATACTGGTCTACCAGTTCAACGAGTTACCAACTAAAATTTCCGGATTGTGATTGCTCATCAGGTAGGCCTGGCCATCACTGCCAAACGTGAGCCCTTCAAATTCCCGCGTCGACGCGAAGCCAGTCCAGGTCACATCCGCCGCCGTCAACGACCCGTTGCCCGCCAATTTGGCGACCGGTAAGCTGGCAATGGAATCGTCGGCGACCAAATACAGCCGGTCGTTGTGCGGGTTGTACGCCAGGCTTTGAACGCAGGTCCCCGGTCCGTGTTCTAAGATCTGCTTGGTCAAGCGGAAATGCACGTGGTTGCGGGCAATCGTGCCCTGATACAGGTAAACGTTCACCGGATCCGGCCGCGTCCAGAAATAGGCGTGCCCGGCACGGTCAAAGGCTAGCACGTGACCGCCGGGAACCACCAAGGTCTGTGACTTCAACCGGAAGCGAATCTGGTGGACCGGCTTGAGGGAGCTGGCGCTGATCTGTTGTAAGACGCCGTATTGACTCAAGTTGATACGCGGCGCCGACTCCTGGTCACACCACATATAGAATTTGCCCGTCGCCCAATCGTACGCCAGCGACTGGCCGTGACCCGTGGTGAAGGCCGGCCCCACCTTGATGGCGGCACGGATCTTCATCTCCTGTGGCGACTGCGCGGCGGCATTCGTGTACACACGTTGGACCTGTTGCGGCGTGGCTTGTAAATTGTTAAGCGCGGCCATGTCGAACCGCACGATGCGGCCGCGGTTATACCAAGCCGTCGGGCAGTAGACCACGTACAAATACTGGCCGACTACCGCCGAGCTTTGCGGGTCGCCCCAGGCCTGGTGTTGATAGCCCGGAATCGGCAGCTGGTATTTCGTGGTAAACGTCACCGGGCTCCCCTGGTCACTGGCAATCGTGTTGACGCCGTGCGGATTGGCCGCGTGAGCATAAACGCTCGGTACCGGCACAAAATGGACCAGGCTGTCATCCAATGACGTCAAATGCTTCGGCGTCGCCAAGGCCGCTGACGACTGCTGAATCCGTGGGACCGCCTGCGCATTCACCGGTGCGGCCGCCATCCCCAAACTCAGGATTATCGCCCCAAGTAAACCAATTTTTCGCATAATCCCTCACCCCCCAATGTTTTCAGCCAGTATAAGACTGACTGGGCACCGCGGGGGTCTCAAAAGGCTTCTGCTACTTGCTAAACTTACCAACTAATCTTGTTTCCCCGCAAGACTTCCGGATTGTGGTTGCACAACAGGTAGGCGTGGCCGCTCTTGGTGAAGGTCAAGCCCTCAAATTCCCGTTTAGAGCTAAACTTAGTCCATTTCACGTTGTGCTTGGTCAGGTGGCCTTTGCCCGCTAACTTGCTGACGGGCAGGCTGGCAATCGAATCGTCGGCCACCAGGTAGACCCGTTTGGTATGCGGATTGTAGCCCATGCTCTGGACGTGCGTGCCGGGACCGTGCTTCAGGACCTGATGCGTTAGGTGAAACTTCACGTGATGACGCGAGATGTGCCCGCGATAAATGTAGACCGTGTGCGTCGTCGGTCGACTCCAGAAATAGGCGCGGCCCTGTTTATCAAACGTCAACACGTGGCCGCCGGGTGCCGCAAAGCCCTTGTGCTTCAGTCGAAATCGAATCTGATACCGCGGCGTCAGGCTCTTAGCCTTGATTTGTTTGATGTACCCGTACTGGTTCACGGGTGTCGCGGCTGATTTTTCCCGGTCACACCACATATAAAGATGATGATTTTTCCAATTGTAAGCCAGCGATTGGCCGTGACCGGTCTCAAATGGCTTGCCAATCTTGACCGCCGCGTGACTGGCCAATTGGGCCTTGGCATTGCTGGTGTACGCCGTCTGTAATTGACGAGGCGTCAGGCCCAATTTGTTCAGCTTGTGCATGTCATAGCGCACGATGCGGCCTCGGTTGTGCCAAGCGGTCGGCGTGTACAACACGTAGAGGTACCGGCCGTTCGTCGCCAGACTTTGCGGATTGCCCCAGGCTTGATTGTGGTACCCCGGTAGTGGCAGGAGGTATTTGGTCTTAAAGGTAATTGCGGCCCCCCGACTGCGCGCAATGGTGTTGCGGCCGTGCCGATTCTTGGCATGCCGATACGTGTGCGGCGCCTTGACGTAGTGGACGTGGCTATCATTGACCATGCGCCGCTTGCCCACGCTTAACGCCGCCGACTTTTGATGATAGGTGTGGTACGCCTGGACGGTCGTGCTGTTGGTCAGGCCCAGCCCCAACGCAACCAGAAGCACCAGCCACCAGTTTAATTTTTTCACTGCTAACACATCCCCCGCTTTAATAAATGTCTGACTTTCTGATCCACAGTCTTACTTACCATTCAGTTTACACGCCTCAGCGCCCCCGCGTGACCCGTGCTGACTGGTAACCGCGCCCGGATAACTAACTCAGCTAACCGTCTGGTGGCTAACGTGGTGCGGACTGGCGCGCGCTAAAAAAGCCTGGGACAAAGCCTCCCAGGCTCGTTCGCGTCACTTCTACATAGCCTTAGTGCTCGCCGGCTAATCGCCTTTTAGCCCACTCTCTCAGGGACGATTTAAACCAACGTACATTTAAGCGATTAAACCACTTCACGGGTGAAAGGATCTTTGGAGATACCCTTGTCCAAGATATCCTTGCTCCATTCCTTGGCGGAGAACAGGCTGTGGTCACGGTAATTGCCGCAACTGTACTTGTCCGTGCCTTGAACATCCTTCCATTCCGTATCAAAGGCGATCCGGTGTAAGGATGCCTTCAAGGCTTTGGCCACTTCTTCAGTGGATTGTTCCCCCCAAGTGATCAGGTGGAACCCGGTCCGGCAACCAAATGGTGAGCAGTCAATGACGCCGCTCATTTCGTCACGCAGGTAACCCGCTAACAAGTGTTCAATGGTATGTAAACCAGCCGTTGGAATTGCGTTTTCGTTCGGTTGGACTAACCGTAAATCAAAGTTCGAGATGACGTCACCCTTCGTGCCCGTTTCCCGTGTAATCAGCCGAACGTAAGGTGCTTTGACGGCCGTATGATCCAAAGTAAAGCTTTCAACTTTTGCCATAAATTGCCAACTCCTTTTTCCATTGATAGGTTTCGTTACTCTTCTACTGTACACCAAATGATAGCGCTTCTACCAATATTTACGTCATGATTTTTTTGCGCTAAATCACTTAGTTAAGAATTTGCCAAAATGCTTAAGTTTATGGGTGTCTGTGGCCGCGTCATTCGGCAATGCGGTTATACTGGACCACGTAATTGGGGAGGGATTATCATGCAAAATACACCTTTACCACCACGGCGGCCGGAATTTACCCCCCGCCGGCATCGGGGATGGCGGTTACTCTTCATTTTGCTGGGCGGCCTGCTGCTGATTGGCGGCGTGTGGGGCTGGCGCGCCTGGCATTCCGCACAACAAACCTTTTCGCAAACGTACCACGCGGTGGGGCGGCCCAGTGACACGACCATCACCAGTGGCAAGCCGTTTGCGATTCTCCTACTGGGTACCGACACCGGGGCGCTGGGACGTCACCAAGTTGGTCGCACGGACACCATGATCGTGGCGACCATCGACCCCCAGAAGCAAACGGCCACGCTAACCAGCATTCCGCGCGACACCCTCGTGGACATTTACGGCAGCCAACAAGACGATGAAAAAATCAACGCCGCTTACCCGCTGTACGGCGCCAGCGCCACGTTGAAGACGGTCGAGCATTTGGTCAACGTGCCCATTCACTACTACGTGTTGCTGAACATGGGCGGCCTGGAAAAGATGATCAACGCGGTCGGCGGCGTAACGGTCGATCCGCTACTGACCTTCCATTACGAACAAGCCAACGTCACCAAGGGCACCAAGATTCACTTGAACGGCGCCAGTGCCCTGGCCTACTCGCGGATGCGTGACCAGGACCCCCTGGGCGATTACGGCCGGCAAGCCCGGCAACGCCAAATCATCAAGGCCCTGGTGCTCAAGGAGGCCAGCCTCAGTTCTTTGGTCCGCTACCAAACGGTCTTGAAGTCGCTGACGCACAACCTGCAAACCAACCTGACCTTTGACGACCTAATGTGGCTGCGCACCAAAGACGGCCACACCAGCCGCCACATCAAGTCGGCCACGCTGCAGGGCCAACCGGCGACCATCAACGGCATCGATTACCAAATCGTGCCACAAAGCGAGATCACGGCGGTCTCCAACCAACTGCGCCAGGATCTGGGATTGGCCCCGGCCACGTCATTCGTAACGGACGCCTTGGAACCAACTGGATTTTAGTGACCTAACTAAATTGACGAAAAAAGTCTGGGAAAGTTTACCGTCTCCCAGACTTTTGGCATGCTTATTTTTTCCCCTGACGAATCTGCCAAATGTGCCAGCCAATCATCAAAATACTGGCGTCGGCCAACACGGTGCCGATAGCGATCAACAGGTTGCCCGCCGACGTCACCATCAGCCCTGAGGTCAACGGGAACCGCGCCAGCAAGGCTAGTAACGTCGTGATCCACAGGCTCCCCAGGATGGCGGGAAACCAAGAGTCCGCGTGGCGCTGGTGATGCCACCAGGTCAGCCCGGTCACGATCACGGCAAAGGCAATCAGAGCGACACTTCCGCCACCACGGGTCAGGTAGAGCAAGCCCGCGGCCGGAACTGTCTGGGCGGCCACCCGCATCGCGACCACCAAGGCCACGATGATGACCAGCCAACTCAAGACCTGCCCCTGTGCCCCCAGGTGTTGGCTCACCCAGATGCCCAACGCCATGGCGATGACAAATAGGCCGAACTGGACCGCAATCAAGAGCCCTTGCAGCGGCACAGCTGGTAGAATGGCCGCCGGTAAAATGACCCCGAGCACAAAAATCAGCACGGGTACCAGCAGATCCCAGCTCCACCACGTCGGGCGTTGCCGCGCACTGCCGAGTTTTACGGCCGCCGCCTGTGCGTCCATCCCGTAAAATTGTGCCGTCGTTTGCCCGTTGGATTGGGCTACCAAGACCTGCGGCAACTGTTCACGCAAGAAGCGCTGTAGCTTGCCATCATCGGCAAAACGGGGGTGTTGCTTGAGCGCTGCGACCAGTTCGTCCCAGTACGCTTGATTTTCTGGCGACAATTGACTGCGCAGTTCTTGATTTTGTTCCGCAATTGTTAAGCGGTTTGCCAAATTGGCCACTCCTCTCATGATTAACTTTCTCTCCTTATGATAAGGAAGTTGCCGCCAAATTACCACTGGTTTAACGACTAGACCAACTGCCAGCCTAGCCACAGCCCACCGGCCGCCAACAAGAGGCCCCCGCCGACGCTCAAGAATAAGTATCCTGCAGCGGCCACGAACCGGCGTTGGTCCAGCAGCATCACGACTTCATGGCTAAAGGTCGAATAGGTCGTGAACCCACCCAACGCCCCGGTGCCGAGCAAAACCAGCCACAGCCGAGCAACCTGCCAACCGGTCAAAAGCCCCAGCAATGCGCACCCTAGCCAGTTGATCAGCAGTGTCGCCAGTGGCCAATGATTGCCGTAAATGGTCTGCACCCACCGCGTCGTGCCATACCGGGCCAATGCCCCCAGCGCGGCTCCCAGGCCAGCCACACCGGCCATCACTGTTCCTCCAGGCGGAAGGTTCCCCACCGCCGAGCAATCCAGACGCCGGCCGCGCTACAGCACGCACCCCCGAGAAGCGTTGCCAATACATAACCGCTGGCCAGGCCCCATTTCTGCGCGGTTATCAGCCGAACCGTCTCCACGCCAAACGTCGAAAAAGTCGTAAAGGCTCCGCAACCGCCGACCCCTAGGCCCACAGTCAATGCCGTGGGCCAATTCGCCGTGAGTCGCTTGGCGTGTGACAGCCAAGCCAACACACCACTGCCGGTAAGGTTGATTACCAACGTCATCCAGGGAAACCCCGTTCCCACGGGCACCAATTGCCCCAGCAGGTATCGGCTACTGCCGCCGATAAACGCAAAAAAGATAATAGAAATAATGGTCACACCCATAGCCCCCTAAAAATTATCCTTTCATTATATCAAAAAAAGAGTCTGAGAAAAAACAATCTCAGGCCCTTGTATGTAGCCGAAACGTGCGCCAACAGGCAACTGGTTCCGCTTAACACTGCAACTGAAGGTTGAAAGACGGAAATCAGCTGGAACTACTGTTATTATGCGACTCATGGCGTTAAGATTGCTCGTTGGCAACTTCATAGTGGGAACTGGCCGCCTACTGTTCGCCAGTAACAGTTGCCTTAACACCAGATAGTAGCTGCATTGACGACTAATCTTTCATTAACGCAACGTTGCTGATAGCCGCCACCCTTGCCGGAGGCAGCCAGGGTGGAGCCAGCTGTGTCGGCGGTGTTGGCTGAGGTTTTTTCTCAGCCTACAGCGCGGGACGACTTGAGAGACTGGCCGGTTTTGCCAGGCTCTCAAGCGAACCGGAAGACCGTTTCTCAGGCTGGAGGTGTTCCCCAGAGCAGGCCCCACCCTAGCCTGACGCAGGCGTCTGGATTCATCAATTTTAGTTTCAACCTTTAGCAGTTAACCGCCTGTTGGCCCACTCTCTTTCGGGAAAATCAATGGGTTTTGACCACGAGATCTAACGCGGCCTGAAGCTTGGCCTGTTGGGCCGTGTCCAGTTGACTATCTGCCAAACACTGTTTCACGTTTTCGGCGGCGACCACGCCCATCATCCGGTCAACGCCGGAGCGGACGGCGGCCAACTGCGTCAAGACGTCCTGACAATCGCGGCCTTCCTCGACCATTTTCAGGATGCCTTGCAGCTGACCATCGGCGCGCCGCAAACGATTCTTAAGTTGCGTTGCCGTCGTTTGTACCACTAAGCGCTCACCTCAGTCAGCTTCTCGTCGATGTACTTCTTGAGGGCCGCCTTGGGGTGGAAGCCGACGACTTTTTCCGTTGGCATACCATTCTTGAAGACCACTAAGGATGGGATGCTCATGATGCCCAGTGACTGTGCCAATTCCTGGTTTTGGTCGACGTCAAGGGAAGCAAACTTCACCCGATCACCGTACTCTTCGTCCAGCTGCTCCAACACCGGTGTCTGCATCTTACATGGGCCACACCAGGTCGCCCAAAAATCAACGACCGTCACCGCCGTGTCGTCCCCAACGTGTTCAAAGTCCTTGCTCGTGATTGCTTGCATTTGGAAAATTCCTCCTCAAAATTTGTCAATGGATTCATTATACCCTAGGGGGTATCATTTGCCAAGAAAAATGCTCGTGCCGGTTTTCAAAACCGCGCTGCGTCAGTATTCTTGCTGTATAAGCTCGAAGATGCCGCATACTAGTCCCAGCAATTAAGCCAAATTCTATAACAATCTTTGCTTCGAATCATCCCAGCAAAAAACGAGCCCGGGACAAAACTCCCGGGCTCGTTCGCGTCACATTTACATAGCCGAAACGTGCACCAAAAGGCAGCCGGTTCCGCTTAAAACTACTAACCAAACAATCCAAACCCAGGATTATTTGGTTAGCAGCCTTAATGCTCGCCGGCTAATCGCCTTTTGGCCCACTCTCTTTTTCAGACGATGTATTAGTCTTCCTTATCAGCGAATTCAGGATCAGCGTCCATCCCCGCCGTCAACCGTGGCTTGTTGTTGCCACGCTTGGTTTCCTTTTCCACGGCCTGTTGAGCTACCAGGTTCAGGTAGTTGAACGGGTCATCGAAGTTCGGGTTGAATAGCATGTCCACGAAGGCCAAGTCGTCGATCGTGTTGCGGTTTTGAATCGCAATCGAAATGGCGTTGGCTGATTGGGCCACCTCATGTTTGCTGAGCAGCTGGGCACCTAAGATGCGCCGGTTTTCCCGGTTGTAGACCAGGTTGATGGTCAAGTCATCTGTCGATGGCATGTAACCTGGCCGCCAGGTGCCTTCAAAGGTGACCATGTCGGCATCGAGGCCGGCATTGACGGCGTGGTCAATGGTCAACCCGGTTGATGCCAAGGTCCGCCCGAAGATCTGCATGGCCGACGTCGCTTGGGTCCCCATGTATTTCTGGATGTTACCAAAGACGTTGATCCCGGCCAGCATCCCTTGACGCACCGCATTGGTAGCCAGTGGCGTGTAGGCTGGTTTGCCCGTTGGGTTGAAGTTGACGACGCTGGCGTCCCCACAGGCGAAAATGTCTGGGTTAGACGTTTGCACGTAGTCGTTGATGATGATGGCGCCGTGCCGGTCCATTTCAACTTGGCCCCGTAAGAGTTCCGTATTAGGCACGAACCCGGTGCAGACCACTGCTAGGTCAGCCGTGAAGTCGCCGTTCGTGGTTTCGATGACCAGTTCGCCGTCGTCATTACCCGTGAAGGACGTGACGCGCCGGTTCAGTAAGACCTTGACACCATGGTCTTGCAAAATGTTGACGATGTGATCGGACAAGCCCTTGTCGACGTAATGGTTCAAAATGATGTCACGCGACTGGAACAATTGCACATCGTGGCCCGTCCGCGCATAACTTTCGGCCAATTCCGTTCCAATATAACCGGCACCCACAATGGCAATGCGCTTGTTGCCGGCAGCGGCCTTGTCAATGGCGACCGCTTGTTCATAGTTCTTACATAGCATAACCTTATCTTCATCGATACCAAAGATCGGTGGTACCGTCACGGTTGACCCCGTAGCCATGATCAGCTTGTCATAAGTATCCGTTGAAACGTCCCCAGACTCCATATCCACGACTTCGACCGACTTGTTTTCTGAGTCGATCTTGATCACGTTGTGGCGAGTCAAAACTTTTGCCCCGGCTTCCGCAAGTTGTTCAGGTGAAGAATAGAACATGTCCTCAAGATGTTTAACCTGCCCATCAAGGAACAGTGAAATCCCACAAGACAAGAAAGAAACGTTCGTGTGTCGTTCGTAAATGGTTACATCTGTTTCTGGATGATCACGCAAAATTTGTAGCGCTGCATTAGTGCCAGCGTGTGTACTACCAACAATGATGACTTTCATGTTTACCCTCCTACATGAAAAACGATTCTACAGCTAGTCTACTTGAAACTTAGCGAAAGATAAATGACTTCGTCTCGGAAAAATCGTCGTTTCCGGCAAAAACCTCACACTTTCATTAAAATGGTTGATGAATGTGCATCACGCACCAACTATTTTTGTGAAATCGTTATGCATCCATAAGCAAACTTATAATCGGCAAAACCGTTAAAATCACGGTTATCCGGACAAGTCCCCCAGGTCGACTTTGATCAAAATTTGTTAACTTTCCGGGCAAACGTCCACACCATAACCGGTATACTCCGATTGCCAACCGGTTGCGCGCAATGGGTCAAGTCACTGCTAGCGACCCTAAGCCAGCGTCTAACGCCCAGCCCGTCCGCTTTTGATTAATCACCCGCTAAGTTAAGCAAACCACTCGGGCGTACCGCAATTGGTGATTTTTAGCCATTATTTTTGATAAGTTACAATTGGCTTGATAACTGACCTTAAAATCACTATGATACGGATAGTTGGTTCGTGATACGTTCTGACCTTAAGCACTGTGATAGATGATAGGAATCACTGTCTATAGATGCACTCCCCCCAAAACAAGTGATTTATTAACAGATTCCTAAATAGAGGCCCTAAGTAATCCGCATGTTACTTAGGGTCTTTTCTTTGGCCAAAATGGCGGGTCTAGCCCCGCCGCGTGCTTCGCCAGTACTGCCAGCCTTGGCGCGCCAAAAACGGCACCGCCAGCAGGCCCAAGAACAGCCAGGTGAAGTTCTCGCGGATAAACGGCGTGTTGCCAAAGAAATAGCCAACAGCCGAACAGCTGACGACCCAGATGAAGCTCCCCAGTAGGTTTAAGAAGCGAAACTGTCGCCAGTCCATGTCCGTTGTGCCGGCGATGATGGGCACAAACAGGCCGACAAACGGGATAAACCGCCCTATCAGTAAGGTCTGGTCTTCATTGTTGGTAAAGACCGCCGTTGCCCGCGCCACCTTTTGTTCCGGCAAGCGCTGAATCAATTTCTCCTGATAGTCGCCCCACTTGCGGGTGGTCAGATACTTGACCGCCGACCCAGCCGTCGCCGCCAGCGTGAACATGACGATCAGCCACCAGATGTTCAGCCGTGACTGGGGATAAGCCGCAATCGACCCCATCATAAACAGTAACGATTGCCCGGGGATAAAGGAAAAAATCAACATGCCCGACTCCAAAAAAATCAGAAAAAATAAGACCGGATAAATTCCCGTCCCCAACTGATTGGTCAGGGGAACTAGGACGGTTAGGGGGTGCCAAACGACCTCCCAAATCAATGCGATTAGACTCACGGGTCCACCTCCTCATTCGTTATTTTAACGGCCTCACTTTGCGTTTTGTGACCCCCGCCTGCCGTCACCTTCAGTCGGTAATTGCCGCGTAGCCGGTCGGTCAGGCGACTTCGGCGCTTGCTAGCCGTGACTTTTCTATAATCATTATTATAAATGGTTAACGGTCGCTGGTAAGTCAAAACCACCAGTAAATTTCACCGCTACCCCTTCGGTAGGTCGTCAAACGGTCCGTCAACTTGCTAATTTTATGTAAACGGTTTTAACCTTGACCGATCTCGCTCCCCTGTCGCCGCTTTTTGGCAAGTGTCGCCGGTGACTAACGCTACTCAACTGACTATTTCCATTATAGAAGGTCAAATTAATTTGTCAGCAAGTTATCATCGGAAATTTATCACCACCAAATGAAAAAGCGGCCACAAACCTGATAAGACCGGTCCGTAGCTGCGATTCGCATACACCTGTTTTTTTGAAGAATTGGTCTGGCAATGGCCTTATCAGGTGGAAACCACCATTCAGCTTACCAACGATTGACAGCCAACGCCGTTATTAGTAAATTTATGAAACCAATCAATTGCACCTAATCGCCATTGGCGTTACACTACAATCAAGTTAGTAACAACGAGTGTTACTAACGAAGTCGTACCAAATCTTAATACTCTTTACGAGCAGCAATTAGCACTCCCCCAAAGTATCTAACCCTGCTCGTATCCCCCCTCAAGCCACGACTCTTCTCGTGGCTTTTTTGTCGTCTCCGACCCAACGCTTACTACAGGGGAGATAATGGCCGCCTACCGTTCGCCAAATATGGGACTGGAACGTGGTGAGCGGACCGATTGAGCCAAAGGGCGGTCTCAATCTCGCTTTGAGCCGAAACCCGCGTCTCAAAGACGCCAGTTCCCTAAACGGTAAAGCCCACCGTTAAGGGAACTCCCACGACTGAGCCCATATTTGGCGAACTCTCGGCTACGGTGGTGCCTGTCAGCAGCAATCGGTGAAGCTGGTTAGTGCCAGTTGGCCGCGGTCGCAACACAGTCGGGTCTGCACGACAGGTCTGACAGAGATGATCGGATGGATTGCGTAGAGGGCCATTACCTAGTTTGTCCCGGCATTCCGACTCGCATTTGGCGAACGGTAGGCGGCCAGCCTGGAACCCGCGTCTCAAGATGGCCACATAGCCGAAACGTGTGCCAACTGGCAACTGGTTCCGCTTAACACTGATAGACAAATAATCCAAAACCAGGATTATCCGTCTATCACCGTTAATGCTCGCCAGTTAACCGCCAGTTGTCACACTCTTTTTTCAGTCCAGGACCTGGACGCCGACGCCGATGAGACCAGGGCCCGTGTGGACGCCGAGGGCGGGCGACACGTCGCCAGCATACCAGTGGGCGACCTGCGGATACTTGGTCTGAAGCCGAGCTAGGACGTCTTGGCGCAACTCGGGATTGGCGCCATCGCACACGGCGATGTTGACGTGCTGGGCATCCCCCACGGCCGCATCGATCAACGCCAGTAATTTTGTGATAGTTCGCTTCTCGCCGCGGACCTTGGCGATCGGGTAGTAGACTCCTTCCGCATCACAGGAAATAATGGGCTTCACGTTCAGTAAGGTCCCGGCCATGCCGGCAACCTTGCCAATGCGCCCACCCGCCTGGAGGTATTTCAGACTGGGCACGTAGAAGAAGACCTTGGTCTGCGCCGTGACGCGTTCGACCTCTTGAACAATCTGGTCAAAGCTGTGGCCGGCATCCCGCAATTGCGCCGCGTAGATGGCCGCAAAACCACTACCGATCCCCACGCTACGGGTATTGATGACGTGGACCGTCAGCGGTGAATCGGCCGCTAACAGCTGGGTCTCTTGAAAGGTCCCCGATAGCGCCGCGGAAATGCACACGGCAATCACGTGAGTGTATCCCGACGCCTGAATCCGGTCGAAGGCGTCCACGATCATTTTACCCGTAGGACTGGCGGTCGTCGCCGGTTCAGTGGCCTGGCGCCGGTAAAATTCGGCCGGCGTGATCGTTAGGCGGTCCTCATAGACCCGGTCGCGAAAGATCACGTTCATCGGCATCAACGCCATATCGGCAGCTTTCAACACATCTGCCGGGACGTCGGAACACGAATCCACTAAAATGGCGATTTTTTCTGGTTGCATAGGAGTTACCTCATTTCTGCTAGTTTCACGTTTTGATGATAACTGCTATTATAGCGCAATCATCTAGTTTTGAAAACTAGGTCATCTGCCATTTGTTATGAAACGGTCGAAACCAATCGTCTAATTTGCTTTTACACCTAGTCGCTGACGCAATCTGTCAGGGCCACCACCTTTTGGCCGAAAAAAGTTTTTTCCTATTCATTTAAGCTGCGGCTAATCCTGTCATTAGGTCCTGCCACCAATTCACCGCCGCCGTCAATCCCGTTACTATTTTGTGCAGAATTCACACAGTTTGGTGGGGAACGCATGGAAACGGCACCATAAAAATCCCTATCCGCGCTAGACCGCCCGACAATGGGTTAAAAAAGTTAATTGCTTTGATATAAAATGTTTTTTGGCCTGCCAAAAATTATCCCCAACACGGTTGACATTGCGGCTAAATGGCCTATACTTACTGATGGAATTGAAGCGCGTCATTATCGTCAGTTTCGTAAATTTTGCCATTATTCGCACCATTTTCGCCACGCTGACGCGACAACGCGTTTACCAGGAAAAGCAGAAAGTCAATTCGACTACCTGAATTTCTAAGCCAATAGAAAAGAGGGATTTTATGAAGAATCATGAAACCAACGAGAAGAAGCACCATATGATCCAGTCCACTGGCAACGACCAGAAGAGTCTGGATGAAGTCAACGGCACGGTGGAGGTTCCGCAAAATGCGGGCTTCTGGCGCACACTGATGGCCTATACCGGCCCTGGTGCGCTGATTGCCGTCGGGTACATGGACCCCGGGAACTGGATCACGTCGATCGCCGGTGGTGCCCAGTACAAGTACACGCTGCTGACGGTGGTCTTGCTCTCTAGTTTGGTTGCCATGTTGCTACAAGCCATGTCCGCGCGACTGGGGATTGTGACCGGCAAAGACCTGGCGCAACTGACCCGGGAACGGACCGGCAAGCGCACGGGATTTGTCCTGTGGATCATCACCGAGCTGGCCATCATGGCCACGGATATCGCCGAAATCATTGGGTCGGCCATCGCCTTGAAGCTGTTGTTCGGCTTCCCATTGATTGTCGGTATCATCATCACCGCCATGGACGTCTTGGTCCTGCTGGTCTTGATGAAGTTAGGCTTCAGAAAGATCGAAGCCATCGTCGCCACCTTGGTCGCCGTTATCCTCTTCGTCTTCTTGTACGAAGTGATTTTGGCCCAACCCCACATGGGGGAAGTGCTTCAAGGCTACCTGCCTTCCAGCAAGGTCGTAACTAACCACGGCATGCTCTACCTGTCCTTAGGGATCGTCGGGGCGACGGTGATGCCCCATGACTTGTACCTGGGGTCATCGATTTCGCAGACCCGGAGCTTTGATCGTAAGGACCGCAAGAGTGTGGCCCAAGCCATCAAGTTCACCACGATTGATTCCAACATTCAATTGACGTTGGCCTTCGTCGTCAACAGTCTGTTGCTGATTTTGGGGGCCGCCTTGTTCTTTGGCACCGACAGTGACCTGGGCCGCTTCGTCGACCTGTTCAACGCGTTGAGCGATAGCCAAATCGTCGGCGCCATCGCCAGTCCTATCCTGAGTATGCTGTTCGCCTTAGCCCTCTTATCATCCGGGCAAAGTTCAACCATCACCGGGACGCTGGCTGGGCAAATCATCATGGAAGGGTTCATCAACCTGAAGATGCCACTGTGGGCACAACGGTTGCTCACCCGGCTGTTGTCCGTGACGCCAGTCATCATCTTCGCCATCATCTACCACGGTAATGAAGCGAAGATTGAAAACCTCCTGACGTTCTCCCAAGTCTTCTTAAGTATCGCGTTGCCATTTGCCATGATTCCGCTGGTCATCTTCACCAGTAGCAAGGACCTGATGGGCGAATTCGTCAACCGGACCTGGAGTAAGGTGCTTGGCTGGATCATCGCGGTCATCTTGATTATCTTAAACGTTTATCTGATTTTAAATACGGTGGGCATCGTCAAGTAAGCACACCACGCAACGGCTGGGACCAGGTCCTGGCCGTTTTTTTTGTATAAAACGGGTGCCAATCACAACGAGCCCCCGATGAGCTAGCGTTGACTTTCCCTTTAGTAGCGTGTATAACGGGAGAAAAGGTTCGTGAGGTGAGGTAATGACCCAATTAAAAATCGACCTGCGCACGCCGGATGTGGCGGACGCGCCGGCCCTATTTGCCCTGATTCAACAAGACCGAACTCATCTAGCCCGCTGGCTCCCCTGGGCAGCAACAACCCAATCGGTGGCTGACGAGCGCATCTTCTTGCGCTACTGTCAGGGCCGTATCGCCGACAAGCAGCTCTGGCTAGCCGTCATCTGGGTGGACGACCAGCCCGCCGGCATGATCGACCTGCACAACTTTCAGGACCGCCACGCCGACGTGGGCTACTGGCTCGGGCGCGATTTCCGCGGCCAAGGGGTCATTTCCCGCAGCCTGGCGCAGGTGGAAACGGTTGGCTTCGACCAACTGAACCTGGTCAAGCTAAACATTTTAGCGGCTACCGCCAACCACCCTAGCCGTCAGGTCGCCGAGCGCAACCACTACCATTTGGATGGCATCTTACGCCAGCACATCCCCGTCACCACGGGCTTTGCTGACGCGGCTATCTATTCGAAACTCGCTACTGAACAGTAACATCACCTGCAAAAAGGAGGTCCGTGACGTTGGTCACAGGCCTCCTTTTTTATTTTAATTTTGAATAATTCGTCTAAGCGCGTTGGCCGCCATCGACGGTGAATTCCGCACCGTTGGCAAATTTGGACTCGTCACTGCCTAGGTAGACGCAGACTTCGCCGATATCTTCGGGTTCGCCCATGTGGCCGACCGGAATGCCAGCGATGATTTGCTTGCGGGCCGCTTCGGGAACGATGGCCGTGTCGATCCAGCCCGGGTGGACCGAGTTGACGCGGATGGCGATCTTCCGTTGGGCCAGGTTCAGGGCTGTGGCGTGCGTCAACAGGCGCGTGCCGCCCTTGCTAGCGGAATAGGCCGGGGCAAATGGCAAGCCCACCAGTCCAGCAACGGAGGACACGTTGATGATGGAACCCTTGGCGTCGGCGGTGTCTTTCATGGCATGAATGGCCGCCTTTTCGCCTAGGAAGTTCGCCGTCAAGTTAACGTCAATGACCTTTTGCCAATCATCTAAGGATAAATCTTCAATGGCGCCGTTCACGCCACCAATACCGGCATTGTTGACCAGAATATCAACGCGGCCAAACTTGGCAACCGTGGCGTCAATCACCTTTTGCCAGTCGGCTTCCTTGGCCACATCCTGTTGGACGAACAGGCTCACATCTTCACCAAATTTGGCAACGGCGGCGTGACCCCCATCAACGTTGTGGTTAGCCGTCAGCACGACCTTGGCCCCTTCACGGACGTAGCAAGTCGCGATACCGAGGCCGATACCAGCCACCCCACCCGTAATAATCGCAACTTTATCTTTTAAACGATCTGTCATCATCAATCACCCTTTCAGCTTTTTGTACTTGTTCAGGTTATCACAGTTTATTTGATTTTTACAATAATTTTGCCTAATGATGACTGCTTTACACATTGAGTTGTGATGCCAATGATTAAGGATGATTGATAGTGGTTTTGGGCCCATGCAAAAAAGGGACGACCCATCCAGGCCATCCCTTCAAAAATCCTATTTCAAAACCCTAAAACGTATGTGGCAAAATCAATCCACCAGTCTCATCGTCATTCGGGTGGTCGCGTTTAACGACCAGTTCCTGGTTGACGAAGCTGGAGATCCCGGTTTGACCCAGTTCACGGCCGAAGCCGGACTTCTTGACACCACCGAATTCCAGTTCTGGCAAGGAGCTGAAGAAGGTGTTGACGAAGACCATACCCGTTTCGATGCGAGAGGCTAATTTGGCACCTGCTTCTTGACTGCCGGCGAAGACGATACCGCCCAGCCCGTAGTCGGCGTCGTTGGCCAATGCGACTGCGGCGTCGTCATCGGCGACCTTGTAGACTTGGGCAACGGGACCGAACATTTCCTTCCCGTATGCCGGGTTGTTCTTGTCGATGTCGGTCAAGATGGTTGGCATGAAGAATTGCCCATCATCATCGATCGGTTCGTGCACGTAGTAGGCCGTGGCCCCACCCGCGATGGCTTCGTTGACCTGAGCTTGGAGCTTTTCCTTGGCCTTCTTGGAGTTCATCGGCGCCAGCGTCGTTTCTGGATCCATCGGGTCGCCCATCTTCACGGATGAGAAGGCCGCCTTCAGGGAGGCTAGGAATTCGTCGTAGTGGTTGGCCGTCACGATAAAGCGCTTGGATGACGTGCAGACCTGGCCCGCATTGTAAAGCCGTGCCCGCGGTGCAATCGCGTTCACATCGGCCATATTGGCGTCGTGAGCCACGATAAAGGCATCGACCCCACCGAGTTCCATGGTGTTTTTCTTCAAATACTTCCCGGCAACTTCGGCGACCGCGGTCCCCCCACGTTCGGAACCAGTCAGCGCGACCCCTTGGACCCGCTTATCCGCAACGACGTCTGAGACTTGGTCGTAGGACAAGAACAGGTTGGTCAGTGCACCGTCTGGGGCGCCAGCGCGGCGGACGGCGTCTTCAAAGGCCAACGCTGAAGCCGGCGTGATGGCCGCATGCTTATACACGATAGGATCACCCACCGCAAAGTTAGGCGCGAAGATCCGCATCATTTGGTAGTATGGGAAGTTCCATGGTTCTACCGCCAGTAAGACGCCCAAGGGATGGTTTTCCAATTGGGCTTCCCCAGCAATAGTTTCAATCTTTCGTGGAGTCAGGAGTTCGGCAGCATGGTCGGCGTAGTAGTCGGCAATCATGGCACACAGAATCACTTCACCCTTGGCTTCGGTGTAGAGCTTGCCCATTTCCGTCGTCAGGACCTTGGCAAGGCTATCCGTTTCGTCACGGAAAATCTGTGCTAACTTGTGCAGGACCGGTGTCCGGGTAAAGACCGGGTCGTTGCGCCATTCTTTGTATAACTTTTGCGCCTTGGCGAGGCTTTCTTCGACGTATTCGGGTGTTGCGTTTTCATAGGTTTTAACCACTTCATTGGTATAGGGATTGGTAGTTTGGTAGGCCATCTTAATTTCCTCCTTATGGGGCTTTTGACGTTCACAATGTAACCCCTTACGAGAACTACTATACCCGTGGTATCCTTATAATACCAGCCTTTTGTTTGTGATGTTTTCCGCAAATTGTTTGTGAAACTAGCTGTGTTATCCATTTTCAACCGGTTGCATTTCTCGAATTGGTCTACCATATTTTCGACAATCAGGGGGTGCGACCAACCGGCAAATTTGACCGGCTTTCAAGTGAGGTGGCAAGACTAAACTGTGCCGCGGGGCAGCCGCTGAATGACCATTTAAAAAAGACCCGGAAAAATTTCCAGGTCCCCCAAGTTTGTTGCCTAAAGTTATGAAGCGTCTAACTCAACTTCCAACGATCCAAAATCCCGTTGAACAGCCGGTTAGCCGTTGTAATTTGGTCCAAGACAGTCCGCGGGTTCGCCGTGAAGTTGTCGTCAGCCCATTTGTTGATGATGCCTAACGCCCCGGCAGCAATGAATTCTGCGGACGTGTCGATGACATCTTCTTTTAAGTACCGGTACTCGGGCATTGCGTGAAGCAAAATTGACAGTCGTGATGCCACAAATTCATTCATCGATTGGCGCCAAACCCCATCATCGTACGGGTAGGCGTTCAAGAAAATCTTCGAATGATCGGCGATGCGTTCTAACAGTTGAATCACTGCCGGTCGCCAGTTCTCTAAGGTCAAGGTCATCGGTTGCTCATGCCGTGGCGCTTCAATAATGAAGTGCTCATACACAAACGCCAACAACTCATATTTATCCGCGAAATAGTAATAGAACGTTTTACGGTGAACTTCCGCCTCATCCGCAATCTCACGAACCGTGATCTTATCAAACGTATTGTGGTTCAACAACGAAGCCAAGGCCTCCGCAATTCGCTCCTTAGTTTCTGATGCAGCCATCGTGATACCTCCAATCATTTACACACTATCTATGTTTAAGTATTGCACGTTACTAGGCATCCCCCCCGGAAGCTAGCAACTGTCACTAACGTCCTAAGCTGACTAAAATTATACGCGTTCTCCCGCCAGAAGAAACCCCTTTCGCGAAAAAAAGCCGCAATTTTAGCAACCGATTATGTCTATTAATAATCGTACGCTAGAGTATTTGAACAGGATTGATTATAGCATATCTTGGGACTGATTGCGTGATAGATTTGTGTGTAACACTTAAATCGCACGCAATTTGTCAGAATTTAGGGGGTCTCTGGCAAAATCACGTGGTCTTCGTTCGTTTTTAGCTGGCCTTCTAGCCGCAAGAGCGCTTGTTTACGCGCCAAGCCGCCAGCGTAGCCTGTCAATTCCCCGCCACCGGCAACCACCCGATGACACGGAATCACGAGACTGATCGGATTGTGTCCGACCGCTCCACCAATCGCCTGAGCACTAACGAAGTGGCCCACTTGGTCACCGACCACTGTCGCTAGCGTCCCGTACGTTGTCACCTCACCATAAGGAATTCGCCGCAGCTGGTCCCACACCGCCTGACGAAACGGCGTGCCTGCGGGTTGGACCGCAAAGTCTACGGTCGGCTTTTTGCCAGCGAAGTAGGCGTCCAGCCACGCCTGCACCTTGGTAAAAATAGGCCGTTGCTCCAGCAAGGTTAACCTGGGCAACGTGCTACCGTAATATTTTTGATCCACAAACCACAGGCCGTTGAGGGCCAGTCCATCTGACATCGCTGTCATTGGCCCCAACGGTGTGTTGAGCTGCTGTTTGAGCATGGCAATTCCACCTTTTTGTCTTATTTTACCATTAAAAAAGCGAGTGGGCTAATTTGCCTACTCGCTGATTTAAATGACTGAAGTTTAGTGGTATAAATCAAAGCGACCCTTGGCCAAGGTGGTACTCAAATGGGCACTTTCCATCAAGGAACGGTCGGTGATGATCTTCTTCATTGCGGAAGCCACGTACCCGTGAATCTTCTTCTTACTACTGAAGATTTCGCCGATACCGTCACGGTCACTCAAGGAAGCCACGGTCCCGCTAGACTTGTAAACAAACGGCCGCGTTTCGTGACCACGCAGAGCCAAGCCGATGTTCTTGGCGGCATGGGACCCACAGGCCAAAGCGATTTGCGCCGTCGTCGGGTATGGCCGCCCGCTGTCGGGATCCATGACCGCAGCGACATCCCCCACGATGTAAACCTCGGGGTGGCCCTCCAAACTCAGGTCGTCCTTGACCACGACCCGGTTACGCCGTTGTTCGAAACCGGAGTCCGCAATGACCTGCGAACCACTGACCCCCACGGTCCACACGATGGTGTTGGCCTTGACTTCGTGTTCCGCCTCGTCATCGCTGTTCTTATCTTGGTAAACGACCGCGCCCGGCTTGATTTCGGTAATGGCCGCACCCAGCTTCATTTCGATGTGGTGCTTGGACATGAAGGCCAACGCGTAGTCTGCCAGGGACTTGTCAAACATTGGCAAAATGCTCTTGCCCATTTCCAGGCAAACGACCTTGAAGGCTGGCGTGTTGTAACGCGTCTGCAGCTTAGGTAAGGATTGGCTGAGTTCCCCTAACAGTTCGATTCCGGTAAAGCCGGCCCCACAAACGGCGATGGTCAAATCGTTTTCGTCTTGCGTTTGGGCGTAGTTCTTGGCCTTTTCTTCAATGTGTTGGTAAACCGCTTCGGACGTTTCCAAATCATCCATTGGTAAGGCGTTTTCGGCGGCGCCCTTCAGCCCGAACGTTTCGGACTGGAAGCCCAGCGCCAAGACCAGATAGTCATAGGTCAGTGGTGCATGGTTCTCCAAGGTGACTTGCTTTTGGTCCACGTCAACGTTGGTGACCGTGTCCCGGATAAAGTTGACCCGGCTACCAATCACATCATTGATCTCATAAGTAATCCGTTCCGGCGCAATGGTCCCCGCCGCAACCTCATGCAAATTCGTCTTTTCTGTGTGTGTCCCCGTCTTATCAACCAGCACAATCTGGTCTTCGCTAGGAACCTCGCGTTGCAAGAACTTAATGGCCCGCATACCGGCGTATCCGCCACCTAGAACTAAAATCGTTGCCATAATGAAACGACCCCTTTTCTGTTTTAGAAGTTCTCCCCGAACGCAGTCAGTCGTTAACATTTCCGATGATTAAAACGGTTACATTTTAACCAGTGACCACGACTCCCCCCATTTGGAAATCTGTGGATAATCTAACTGTCAGGGATGATTTATCTCTATTATACGGCTTATCAGGTGAAAAACCAGCTGGAAACAATCGTAATCTTTTTCACAATTAATCACACACAATTCAATCGCTGATATGTCAATGCTTAAACGGTTTTCCGCCTGACAAACTGGCATCGCTAATCATGTAGAATCATACCAAGAACTAGCCATTTCCGCCACCATTCCGCCTTCAAACTAAAATAGCGAAAACCAGTTACCTGCGGCTGTCAGGGATTCCGCCTGCTAGGGGGGGCTTCCGGTTCGCTTGAGAGCCTGACAAAACCCCTGTCAGCCGCAGGCGGCCCCGCACCATCCTCCCCTTAAGCGTTTACGCCAGACCAAGAAGTCGTTTTAGCTGAAATTCACGGCCGAAACCGTTAAAGTAGACCTTAGTTAAGTCAATCGCAAAACTAGGAGGAATTTCATGACAACTTTAATTATTGGTGCCCACGGCCACGTTGGCCAGCACATCGTCAAGCAACTCGCCGCTACCGGTGAAACCGTTTATGGTGGGATTCGCAATGCCCAACAAGCGGACATCATCAAAGATCTTGGCGGGCAACCCCGGATGTTTGACCTGATGGGAACCGCCGACGCCATGGTCCCCGCAATGAATGATGTCGACACGGTGATTTTCTCCGCGGGGTCCGGCGGCAGTACCGGCGATGACATGACGCTAAACATCGACCTCGACGGCGCCATCAAGTCAATGATTGCCACGGAAAAGGCGGGCATCAAGCGCTTCATCATCGTGAGTGCCCTGGGCACCGACGACCGGTCCTTCTGGGAAAAGTCGGGCATCCGGCCATATTACGTGGCCAAGTACTACGCCGATGAATGGCTGCGGCACCGCACCAACCTCGACTACACCATCGTTCGTCCCGGCCTCTTGACCAATGACGACCCGACCGGCAAGATCACGTTAGCCCCTGAAGCCAGCGATACCCAAAGCATCTCCCGGGCCGACGTAGCCGCAACGGTGGTCGCCATCGTTCAACACCCACTACCAGGCAAGACGATTGAACTGGTCAACGGTGACGTGCCAGTGACCGATGCGGTCCAATCCGTTTAAACTTAAAAAGGAGCGTCTGGCGACAATCCCTGTCCCGACGCTCCTTTTATGTGACTATTGCGTGACAAACCTGCAGCCGGCGCAACGCGACTCATCAGTTATGCTAAAATAATTGTGACCTGTCACCGTGATTTTGACGGGTCACTGTACATACCCGTCCGCCCCAGCGTTCCAACCCATATTTGGCGAACGGTAGGCGGCCAGTTTCCGCTATGAACTGGCAATTAGCTAGCCTCATTACGATCAGTCGCATGATAACGAGCTACGCTTTACATTTCAGCCCTTAGATTTCCAATAGCAATGTCGCGTTAAGCTTCATTTGGTAGGCTTACTTAAGTTGGCTGTCCGTGTGGCGCTGGTCCAGGCTCAAGGCGCTGGCGTCCACGTTGGTTTGGACCTGCTGGGACAATTGCTTAGTCGTGGTGGGCTTTTTCAGCCGAATCTTGATGACCTGCACTTCAGTGTTAGGCCGTGGATTCAACGTGATCGTGGTCCGCTCAATGGTTGGAGCTGCGGCGGCAGTGGCCGGTTTCACAGCAGCTGAGGCGCCGGCGGACGTGGCCAGTAACGTGGTCACCGTCATGGCCCCCAACAAGGCTTTTGTCATCATCGTTTTTACTTTGGTCATTCAAACCACTCCTCTTTTTGCACTTGGCGTTTTCGATAGTCTAGTTATACCACGACTGCCGGCGCGCAATCTTTAAGGGGACTTAAGCTTCGTCTTAGAATTTCTTAGATTTCATTTCAAATTTTCTGGTAAACTGTTGGCACCCCACGTTGATTAAGGAGTTTTGTACATGATGAAAAATACAATTTTACTGGTGGAAGACGAGGAAGGCCTCGCCAGTTACGTTGCGAAAGAATTAACGTTTGAAGATTTTGATGTCCTGACCGCCGCTGACGGCGAAGCGGCCTGGGAAACGTACCAGCGCGAAAAGGATAAGTTGTTGCTGGTCTTGCTCGACTGGATGCTGCCCAAGATGGACGGCATGGAGGTCCTGCGGCGGATTCGCAAGCATGATGAACTGCCCGTCATCATGATGACCGCGCGCGATTACCTGGGCGACAAGGTCACCGGCCTGGACAACGGCGCCGACGACTACATCACCAAGCCGTTTGAAATCGAAGAACTGCTGGCCCGCATTCGCGTGATTCAGCGACGAACCGCCCACCAAAGCGGCTTGGATCAAACGTATCAGTTGGGTGACTTGACTTTGGTCACCAAGACCCGCCAAGTCGACCGGGCCGGCGAGACGATTCAGCTGACTCAACGTGAATACGATCTCCTCCTATTTTTGATGCAACATCCCGGCCAGGTCTTCACCCGCGACGAGCTCCTCGACAACGTCTGGGGTGTGGACTTCTTGGGCCAGCAAAACGTGGTCGACGTGTACATCGGCTACCTGCGCAATAAAATCGACGTGGCCGACGCCCCGCACCTCTTTCACACGATTCGCGGTGTCGGCTACAGTCTAAAGGAAGATGATCCCGATGAGCACTAACCACACGCCGCGGACCTACGCGGACATCATTCGTCATTCATTTACCAGCCTGTTGATCACGATTGGGCTGATCATCGTGTTGACTGTCAGCATCACTCTGACAGTCGACCAACTGTTGCGCGCGCAGGACCAAGCGGAGCGGCTCAGTGCCAGTTTACAAACGACGCAGGTCAGTAATTTTAAGGACTGGTTGACGGTCAATCGCAGTAGCGGTCTGAACTCACACAACACCTTTGTCTTGATCAAAAATAATGACGGCACCACCACCTCCCTGTTGCCCCACGGCTCCGAGCTGGTCAAGGCCAGCAACTGGTCGATTCCGTTCACCCACCTGGTCTACATCAAGGGCTGGGGCCTGTACTTCTCGGAAACACTGCGAACCGGCACACACACCTACTACCTCTTCATTGGGATGCACGTGCTGGTCGGCAACCTGCACGTCTTGATTTCCGTGCTGATCATCGCCATTGGCTTGAGTCTCTTGGTCGGTCTGTTGTACGTCCGCCGTCTCGCCAAGAGTCTGAGTGCGCCGACCATTTCGCTGGCGACCGCCGCCCAGCAAGCTGCCGCCAACCCGGACGTCAGTCAGCCCGAGTTGCCCCAACCCACGGAGCCCGTCGAAGTCGCCCAGCTGGCGCGGGATTTCAACCAATTACTGGCCGCGCAAAATGGCCGGTTGGAGCGTGAACGCCAATTCATCTCCGACGCCTCGCACGAACTGCGGACGCCCATCGCCACGATTCGGGGGAATTTAAAACTGATCGAACGCCGCGGCAAGCAGCACCCCGAGGTCATCCCCGAGTCGCTGGGCTTCATCGACCAGGAATCGTTGCGCATGCAACACCTGATTGAAAACCTCCTACATTTGTCACGAGCCGACCGCGCTGAGGTGGACCTGAAACCGCTGGACCTGGCCAAATTGGCCCAGGCCGTGGTCACCCACTACCAGCCGTTGGTCAGCCAACGCGTGACCTTCGCCAGCCCCAAACAACCGGTCATGGTCAACGCGGACGCCGACATGCTGCATCAGATCTTAATTGCCCTACTGGACAACGCGCACAAATATTCCCCGTCCGACCAGCAGATTCACGTCATCATCGCCCAAACGGCCACGACCAGCACCGTGACAGTCGCCGACCACGGCCCCGGCATTCCGGTAGCCGACCGCGAACACATCTTCGAGCGGTTCTACCGGATGGACGCCTCCCGGTCGACCAAAATCGCCGGTAGCGGCCTGGGGCTGGCCATCGTGTCACAACTGGTCCAGCTCAACCAAGGCGACATCACCGTGACGGACAACGATCCGCACGGCGCCTGCTTCACCGTCACTTTGCAAAACGCAGCGGCTACGAAATAGGTTGGCCTTTGGCAACGGGAGATGAGTCTTTCCGCCTGCCGTTGCGCGAAAATGGGCTGGAACGCGGTGGGCGGACCGGTCGAGCCAAAAGGCGGTCTCGCCCTCGCTTTGAGCCGCAAGCCACGTCTCAAAGACGCCAGTTTGCTAAGCGGCATGAATCGTGCCACTAAGCAAACTCCCACGGCTGAGCCCATTTTCGCTCCGCTCTCGGCTACGATTGGGGATTGTCAGCGACGACTGGTTCGGCCGCTACGTTGGTTGCGTGGTGACTGCGTTCTTCTCTGCTGGGGGTTGACCAGCGCCGATCTAGCAGTGATTCTGTTTCATGTACTCTCAGGTATGCTAGCAGCCGCCCCTGTGCACTCGCCAGCACCTGACTAAACCGGTTCATAGCAAGCATTGGCCGCCGTCAATAGTTGCTCCATCCTATTGGGCCAACTAATCCTGACGGCGGAACCCTGACAACCGTGGGCACTAGTCTGCCCCATTTCTAATCAAATCCGCAGTTAAGCCGCTCACCGATAAAACTAAGAAATTCTCAGGGAATCCTTAAAGAAACTTGGTGGTTATCGCTACCTTTTCTCGGTATACTGAATCCATCAAATGAAAGGAAGCGTGCTTATGCTGATTGATGACAATCCAAAAATTAAGAGCATCACTCCCGCTCAAATTACCAAGGTGTTCTATCCCTACGTAATCGCGAAAACGGAAGCCGGGAGCTACGTCAACATTAACCTGAGCGACAAGGAGCGCAAGGACCCGCTGTTCTGGGAATCCATTAGCAACATTGCGAAAGCCAAGCTGTGGGTCCCCATCGGCGAACGGTTCCACCAGCTCCTGTCCTACGACTGGACTTATGCCGCCGAGTAACATCCTTTAATCTAAAAATCTCCGGCCGCTTGCCTTCCTGGTGAGCGGCCTTTTTTGGCGGGTTACTTTAAACTGGCCGCCTGCCACCGTCCAGAGACAGTTGACGCGCTCACCACTCTCACCGGTACCGCTGGCGAAGGCGTTTGGCCTCACCCACAAAAAAAGCCCGGACCGTAGCCCAGACTTTCGCGCACACCATCATTCAACTGCAACCTGAAAGTTGAAACTAGAATTAACACGTCTGCTGCCAAGGGTTAAGGCAATCATTGTTGGCAAGCACTTCTGTAGCCGAGAGTTCGCCAAATATGGGTTCAGCCGTGGGAGTTGTCTTAGCGGCGCGGTTCATGCCGCTTAGACAACTGGCGTCTTTGAGACGTGTTTTCCGGCTCAAAGCGAGGTGTCGAGACCGTCCTTTGGCTCGACCCGTCCGCCCCAGCGTTCCAACCCATATTTGGCGAACGGTAGGCGACCAGTTCCCGCTATGACGCTGTCAACAACTAATCGCCGATTTTTGTCTTTCAACCTTCAACCACCATTACAAACGTGAGGAATTTTGCAAGATCTCGGCTTTTTTCCGCAGGTCGCCGCGGGTCTGGCTGGCCAAAATCTTGGTGGGCCGAGCTAAGTAGCCGTCAATTGTACCGCCGATGCTAGCGAGCCAGAAGCTCATGAATCCCCAGACACTGGCTGACCATTCTTGCTTGAAGGCCAGCGTAAATGCGGCAATGATCACAAACAAGACCAGGTTGATCATCGCCGATGCCCCCTGCCGCCCTAGCCGATTAAAGTAAGGGTATTGCCACGTCCACAGACCGTCGACCAGCAAGAAACCAAAGATCACGCCCAACGCGATCCGCACCCCGTGCACGTGATCGACCGCCGTGGTTAAGCTCAACAGGACCATCAGCGCCATCAGAAACCAAAAGGAATGAAAAGCGTATCGCCAATCAAACTTCATTTAAATCGCCTCACTTTCCGTAGCCGGTTGGCTTTATTTGGTTCTGAATTGTAGCATGGCTGAGCTTAAATAAAAATAACGCCACTCCTAATGGTTAGGATAGTAGCGTTACCAACGTGATGATCTAAGGCCATTAAATTTGTCTAAAGCTTAGTGCTGGTTGCGTTTCAGCGCGATGAGCATGCTTAATAAAGCCCCCAGGCCGGCAATCGTTAAGACCCATAAGGCCCACTGCGACCCGGTTGCCGTTTTGACCGCCGTGCTGCCTGCATTGCCGGCTTGGCTGGCCGCAATCATGGCGGACACGATGGCGGTCCCCATGGCGCCGGCAAACTGTTGCATCGCATTCATCAAGGCGTTGCCATCGGCCTTGAGCGTGGCTGAGAGCTGTTTTAAGCCGTCCGTCATGATGTTACCGAATGATGAGCCGACACCGATCATATAGCCCACATACAGCCCGAGAATGGCCCAGGCGGACAGGTCCTTGGCGCCGACGGTCATGATGAGCAACATCACGACGACCAGGCCGAGCCCCAGCAGAATTGGGCGTTTGGCGCCGAACCGGTCTAAAATGTGGCCACCGATCGGCGAAAACGCAGCCCCAATCACCGCCCCGGGCAGGACCACCAGCCCCGCGATAAAGGCGGATTGGTGATCGACCAGCTGCAGGTAATTCGGCAGAACAAATGACAGCCCCAGTGCGGTGATCTGCAGGAGGAAAAACGCCAGCAGGTGCCAGGCAAACGCCGGATTGGCGAGGGCTTGCAGGTGAATCAACGGCTGGGCTTGGTGTTGCGACCGTCGCACGAAGAAGATGAGGCCCACCAGTCCGAGGGCCATGGCACCGCCCACCGACCAACTCAAAAATGGCTGATCACTCAGCGAGCTAAACCCAAAGATCAGCCCGGCAAACGTGACGATGACCCCCAGCATGCTCCAAAAATCAAAGTGTTCCGCTTGCGTAGGGGATACCTGGCGAATCGTCTTGATCCCCACGAAAAATGACACGATCAAAAACGGCAACAAAATCCAAAAAATATAGCGCCAATTCAAATGAGTGACCAGCACCCCGCCGTACGTCGGCCCAATGGCGGGGCCAATCGCCGTGATCAGCGTACCGACCCCGGTCATCATCCCAATGCGGCTGAGCGGCACCTGTTCCAAGATGATGTTAAACATCAACGGCAAGGCGATCCCAGTCCCAAAACCTTGAATGGCCCGGCCTGCCAACAGCCAGGAAAAGCTGGTCGCACAGGCGTCGATGACCAACCCGGTGATGAATAAGAGGTTGGCCACCACGAAGAGTTGTTTCAATTTAAAGCGGCGTTTCAAATAAGATGAAACGGGCACGATACAGGCCACAATCAACAGGTACAGCGTGGTCATCCACTGGACCGTCCCCGTGGTCACCTGAAACTGGTCCATGAGCGTGGGAAAGGTGATGTTCATCGCGGTCTCCACGATGACGCCACTCAGCGACATCAAGCCGGTCGCCAGGACCGCCCCCACCACGCGCGGGTCAATTTTTTCTTTCGTCATTTCGCTATCACTCCTTTGTCGTGTGCCACTGACTGATGTTGCGTAAGGCGTGGCGAAAGGCCCGTGCCTCCCCGGCTGTTAGGTCGGCCACCATCTTGGCATCCTGTTGTTCCAAATGTTGTTGCACGATGGGCACCAACTGCTGGCCCTTAGGCGTCAGCCGCAGTTGCCGTTTGCGACTATCACTAGCAGCCACCACCCGGGTGACCAGGTCGCGTTCCACCATGCGTTTCACGAGCAGTGAGGCCGTCGACCGTTGCACGTGAAATTCGTGTTCCAGGTCGACCTGAAACACGGTCGCCGTGGGATGACGGCCCAAAAAGTCGACCAAGGATAGCTGCATCCCCGTCAACCCGTATTGGCGGGCAAAATCGTTCATTTCTTGGTTCATTTGGTGCTCGGCATCACGCAGCCAAGCCCCTAACCGGCGTTCGGTCATGAGAATCGTCCTCCTTTTTGTTAGTCAGCTAACAATTTTAAGCGATTGGTGGCTGATTTTCAAGGGGAGATTTGTGAAACGAGCCCGGGGTAGAATTTTACACCTCAAGGCGATGCCGAAACGTTCCGCCAACTGGTACACGCTGGCCAAAAAAACGAGCCTGGAATAAAATCTCCCAAGCTCGTTTCTTTCACCTTTACTTAGCTGAAACGTGTGCCAAAAGGCAGCCGGTTCCGCTTAAACCTGATAACCGAACAATCCAAGACCAGGATTTTTCGGTTATCAGCCTTAATGCTCGCCGGCTAATCGCCTTTTGTCTCACTCTCCTTCGTTTCATAATTCAATTAAAGATTGTCACCCTGCGCCCGCAACAGCTCTCCTAAGGAAGGTTGCTGGGTCGTGTCGATGTGATTTTCCTTGGCGTAAGCGTCAACGGCGTCTTGCCCATACAACTTCGGATCGAGTGGCATGAAGGCCGTCCCAATCGGATCATCGTCCTTGATGACGGCGTTGACCACGATTGGCTTGCGGTTGCCCTTGGCCTGCAGGTCCTTGATTTGATCGAAGACCTCAGCGACCTCGGCGTTGTTGGTAACGGTAAAGCCGATACCGCCCAGCCCTTCAGCCACCTTGGCCCAATCGGCATCGGTCAAATCGACCCCGTACAAGTGTTGCTTGGTGTCGATCTGTTCGCGGTAGATGAAGCCGAAACGCCGGTTACTGAAGACCACGTTGATGACCGGCAAGCCGTAACGCGCTTCAGTAATGATATCGGGTGCCACCATCGCGAAGCCCCCGTCACCGGACAGTGACCAGGCCTGGGCATCTGGAACGCTCAAGGCCCCGGCTAACCCGGCTGGCAGGCCGTAGCCCATCGTGGCAAACAGCCCGGATAAGGCGAAACGTTGCTGCTGATCCATTGGCAAACCGCGGACCGCCCATTCGGAAACGTTCCCAGTGTCGACCCCATAGGTATCCTTAGGGCCCACCATTGACGCAATCTTCTTGGTGACGGCTTCGGGCGCCAGGCCATTGCTGTCATCTGCGGCCAATTGATCCAGCCAGTGGTTCCAGTTTTGCTTGTTTTGCCGGTTAGCAGTCAACCAAGCTGTTTCAGGTAATGTTTCACCCGTGGCATTCATCGCCTGTAGGAAGCTCTTAGCATCGCTCAAGACGGCGTAATCAACGGGAACCATCTTGCCAATATCAAAGGAATTGTTATTGACTTGAACAATCTTGATATCCTTCGGCCAGAATTGGGCAAAGGGGAACTCGGACCCTAAGAACAGAATCAGGTCGGTATGTTGCAGGGCTTCAAAGCCCGACTTGGACCCGAGCCGGCCAAAGGTTCCGATGGCGTTGGGATGATTTGTCGGAATGACACCAGTCGCGGGCACCGTGTTTAACACGGGCAGGTTGAACTGTTCACTGAATTGGACCAGTTCAGCGCGCGCTCCCAGCAAGCCCCGGCCTGCGTAGACCAGTGGATGCTTGGCCGCCTTCAACAGCTTCAATGTTTCTTGAATGGCGGCCGGGTCGATCTGTTGCGTAAAGGAATTCGAGACGACGTTAGGTGTCTTAACCGGTTCGTAGTCGATCTCTTCAGCGGCTAAATTTTCGGGGATGATGACGACCGCTGGCCCCTTTTGCCGGTAGGCTTCGCGAATCGCTTGGTTCACGACGTACGGCAGTTGTGCCGCCGTGGTGGCCGTCCGATTGTACACAGCCACGTCACTGAACATCGGTGTTTCATCCATTTCTTGGAAATAATTCGTGTTCATCGCGGCCTGGGGCACCTGGCCAACCAATGCCAACATCGGCACGTGATCCATCTTGGCGTCATACAGACCGTTAAACAGGTGGGTGGCACCGGGGCCGGCAGACCCAAAGGCCACGCCAACCTTACCAGTGAATTTCGCATCGGCCGCGGCGGCTAAGGCCCCCACTTCTTCATGGCGCACCTGAATATAATCGATATTGGCCTTTTCTAGGTACAACCCTTCAACCGTATGATTGATTGAGCCACCAGGAATCCCGTAAATATGGTTAACGTCCCAGGCTTCTAAAACCTTCACTAACGCTTGTCCAGCAATCATCTTTGACATCTAAATCGCGCTCCCTTGTGGTAAGGATGGGCGGCCGCCATGCGTGGTCGAACACCCCGAAATCATTGATTGGTAACATCATAGTCCCCCACCAACGAAAAGGCCAGTAATTTGACTTACTTTTTGTAAGTGATTAAATGCACTTGTTAGCGGTTACAGTCCTGACGCGGGTTGCGGCGGGACTCGTCCCAGCATCTTGACCCAACGCAAAAAGAGCCTAGGCTAGGCACTCCCAGACTCTCAGTGAACCTAATCTTATTTCAGCCGCCACTAGCGGTTTTACCAAAAATGCCGGTGCCGCAACAGCAAGGCGACAACGCCCATAATGCCCAGCATCATTACCACCGTGAAGAGCCACGAGATGGTATCGTTGGCAAAGGGCAGTTTCACGTTCATCCCATAGAACCCGGTGATGATCGTGGGAATCGTCAAGACCAGCGACCAAATCGTCAAGAACTTCATGGTGTCGTTCAGGTTGTTGTTCAGCACGTTGTTAAACGTATTTGAGATCCGGTCGACTACGTCCGCCTCAATCGCCGTCATTTCAGAGGTTTGCCGGGCTTCAATCACGGCATCCGCCAAGTGCTCCGAATTCTTATCCGACAGTTGCTTACCAAATGGCGTACTGCTGAGGTTGACCACCATCATGGCGTTGTTGCGCGTGGCACTCACGAAATACGCCAGGCTTTGTTGCAGGTTGGACAGTGCAATCAGGTCCTTGTTGTCGGGCGCCTGATTCAGTTGTTTGTCCAGCCGATTTTGTTCCGCATTGATCTTGCGAATTGGGGGAATGAACTGGTCGAACAAAATGAACAGACCGATCAACATGAACTCGTTGGTATCGGAAATTTGTTTCAGTTTCATCCGCTCGCTTAACGTCTGATTCACCCACTGCGTCCGCTTGGTGGTGATGGAAAAGACCTGATTGCCCTTCAACAAAAAGGTCACGGGCCGCGTGATGTAGCGTTGCGACACCTGGTCGACCACGACCGGCACGTGGAGCACGAACAGTTGCGTATTCAGGTATTCATCGCGGTCATAGTGCGACCGTTCATTCACGTCGGTCACGTAGGTCAAAATTTCATCGGTCAAACCGTACGTCACCTGTAGGGCGTCTTTATCGCTATCGTCTTCGATCATGGCCATGACCCAGACTAGATTTTGCTCGCCCGTTCCAATTTTTCTCTCGACAATCATGGGAATTCCTCTTCTCTGCCATCGTTACGTCCAGTGTACCACGTCCTTTAAAAAAAGCGGCGGCATTTTTGAACTGTTAACCGTCATCGTTTTAAACGGACAAATTCGTTAAAAACCCATTCTCACATCTCATTTGATTTGGCTAAAAAAAGAGAATTGGTCGCGTTCGACCAATTCTCTGGAGTTAAAATCTAAATCGTTTTACGCTTTCTGGTCTTCGGGGTCTTCTTTGACCGTCAGCGCACTTAACATCTTGGTCAACTGACCAACTGTATATTGACTGCCACTATCATCTAACGTCACCTGACTCATGGTCTCCGCGGCGACGTCTAACGCCTCGTGACACTTGATTTCTAACTGTTCACCACTAGCCGTTAACGACAGTGGCCGAACGCGCCGGTCAGAACTTTGATAGCTCTGAACCACATACCCCCGGCGAATGAGCTGTGAAATTCCCCGAGAAACGGCTGCCCGCGAAATGCCGCGACTATCAGCGACAGTGGCGGAAGTGAGCTTCCCTGGGTTCTCCAAAATATGGTGTAAAATCGCATATTGATCCACTGAAATCCCCATGGTTCGTTGGAATCGGGTTGCTGCCTTCTCTAGTTCTCGTTTCAACTCCATGAAAGATTCAAAGAAACTTTCCGCATGAACGACCTTACTCTTCATAGTATTATCATATCCTTATCTTCACTTTGCTAACCGGTTAGATAGTTAACACGACTAGCAATACGCAAAATGGTTGACCCCATAGAAATATCTATACATTTAATAATAAAGAACAACTTGCTGAAATGCAAGCAGAAAACCACAATTTAATAAAAAAGTTTACCATGTAAAAAGGGAACCGAGGAGTTGCATTCGGTTCCGCCTGTTTCACTTGTTTTTTTTCAACCTACTCCAATTTCCGTAAGTGGTACAACCGAGCCTCCCAAGGATGAATTTCCAAATCATCCGAATCCGCGTCCACTTCCGTGTTGGTGAAAATCAATTCGCTGGTCGTCAAATCAAACTCCTGCGTCGTGGCGACCTGGTCGCTCATGTTCACAACGACCAGCCAGTTATCCCCGTTCAAGGTACGCCGGTAAACGTACAGCTGGTCATCACGGGTATCGATCAACTCATAGCGACCTTGTTCCAGGGCCGGAACAGACTTTTTCAGCCGAATCAGCTGTTGATAGAACGTCAAGACCGAATGCGGGTCGTGACTTTCGCGTTCCACGTTGATCTGTTCGGTGCCCGGTGCCAGCTGAATCCACGGTTCGTGGTCCGAAAAGCCGCCGTAACGTTGATGGGTCCACGGCATGGGCGTCCGGGCATTGTCCCGGCTGCGCATGGCCAGTTGGGCCAACACCTGTTTTTCCGGTACCCCTGCGGCCCGTTGTTGCTGGTAGTACAGCCGACTGTCGAGGTCACGATACTGACTGATCTGCGTGAAACCGGCGTTCGGTAGGCCGAGTTCTTGGCCCTGATAAATAAACGGGGTCCCCTTCATCAACAGGTACCACAAAGCCAGTGCCTTAGCGGAACGCCGGCGGTAATTGACCGGATCGCCATAGTATGAAACAGCGCGTGGTAAATCGTGATTTTCAATGAACAAGGCGTTCCAGCCACTCTTTTCCAAGCCAAATTGCCATTTGGAAAGAGTCGCTCGTAACGCCGCAACTGGTAGCTTCGGCTCAGCCTTTTCCCAGAAGTGCACGTGATCAAATTCTAGCAGAAGGTGGAAGAACCCCTGTTGCGGGTCCAGCCAGCGTTGTGCGGTGGTCATGTCGATGCCGCCCGCTTCACCGATGACGAACAGGTTGTTGCGTTTCAATACCGGCTGTAAGTCGGCAAGAAACACGTCGGTGCCCGTCACGTCTTGATAGTAGTCCACTCGCGGATGACCGACGTTGGCGAAGTCTTGGCGCTTTTTTAAATGCGTGACGCCATCTAATCGCACACCATCGATTCCCCGGTCCGCCCACCACTGAATCGTGGCCGCCATTTCACGGCGCACGGCGGGATTTTCCCAATTTAAGTCTGGCTGGTCCTCAGCAAAGGTGTGCAGATAAGCCGCATCCACGGCGGGGACATAGGTCCAGGCTGACCCACCGAAGATGGACTCCCAATTGTTGGGACGTGTCGTGGCCGTAGCCGGACGCCAGATGTAGTAGTCGTGGTAGGGGCTCGTGGTATCATGCACGGCGGCTTGGAACCACGGGTGTTGGCTGGACGTATGATTCAACGCCAAGTCGATCACCACTTTGATGTTCGCCGCGTGAAACGCCGTGACCAAGTCGGTAAAGTCCGCCAAGGTGCCGTATTGGGGGTCAATGCCGCGGTAATCCGTCACGTCGTAGCCACTGTCCACCTGACCGGAGGGGTAAAATGCAGACAGCCAAACAAAGTCGACACCCAGGGAAGTTAAGTATGAGATTTTCGTTTGGATGCCGGGCAGATCACCCACACCGTCATGGTTACTATCCAAAAAACTTTGCGGGTAGATTTCATATCCCACCGCGTGTTGCCACCACTGTGCGTCAGCCATTGCTGTCTTCCTTTCACTGCAAAATTGTAACCGGTTGTGTTTCGTCATCTTCTGGGATTGTATCCGGCTCCAATTGTACCAATAATTATCTATTTTGTCGGCTGATTTCGCAAACTTTATGCTCAGCAGGGCAACACTATTTCTCGGTGAAACAGTTGCGTCGTCTGGGAAACTAACCCATTAAATTTCACAAAAGGAGCGTTAGGCGACTGGTGCTCGCCAGCCCACTTAACGCTCCCCGTTGCAACTCACACAACGTTTGTTCAGTTTCTTTAATCGATCTTGCGTTTCGGGTTCAACAGGTTCATCGGGTCAAACAACGTCTTGATCTGATGCTGTAACAGATCGACTGTTTCGCCTAATTCGGGGTTGTTCCATTGATTCTTAACCATCCCCACGGCGTGTTCCCCGGAGATGGTCCCGCCCATTTCCAGCGTCTTCCAGAACGTCTGCCGCAGTGCTTCGATGATCACTTCCGGCACGTCGTCTTCGTCCTTTGACCAAGTGTAGGTCGGGTGCACGTTGCCATCGCCGGCATGACCGGCCGTGTAGATGGTGATGCCCAGCTTCTTGCCCAGGTCTTGTAAGAAGTCCATCATCGGCGCCAGCTTAGACAGCGGCATCGCCATGTCTTCCATCAGGTGATTGTTCCCAGCAAAGACGGCCGGTAACATGTCCTGCCGCAGCTTTTCCAGCCCGGCCTGTTCCTTAGCGTCGGTGGTGACCTGAACGTTTTGCGCATCGTGTTTCGCTAACAAATCGTTCAAAACGCCAACGCTTTCGTCACTGCTGCCGTCCAGCCGGAAGATCAACATGGAGCCGCTGTTGTCCGCATAATGCGTGTGTTCGTAGCGGTCCAACGCCTTGACCGTGTTGCCGTCCAAGGCTTCCAACATCGTCGGGTAGACCCCCGACATGCGAACGGCCGTCACCCCAGCGGCGAGGGCACTCATGTCTTTAAAGAAGGCCACGCCCATGACGGACTTGCCTAGCGGAATCGGCATTAATTTGACCGTGATCTCATAGATGATGCCCAAGGTGCCTTCGGAGCCCACAAAGAGCTGGGTCAGGTCGTAACCAAAGGCTTGTTTCAGCGTGCGACCCCCGAGCTTGATGACCCGGCCATCTGCCAACACGGCCTTGAGGCCCAAGACGTTGTCCTTAGTGGCGCCGAAACGCACGGTACTCATCCCACCGGCATTGGTCGAAACGTTGCCGCCGATGGATGAAAATGGCTTGGAACCCGGATCTGGCGCGTAGAACAAGCCTTGTTTTCGGGCCGCTTGGTCCAAATCACCGTTGACCACACCAGGTTGTACGACCGCCACGGAATCTTCCTTGTTGATTTCTAGGATCTGATTCATCTTACGCGTCGACAGGATAATGGCGCCGTCGATCCCGTCAGAGCCAATCACCGTACTGCTGAACGTTGTTTGGGGCACCACGGCGATGTGAAATTTCCGCGCCGTCCGTAACACCCCTTGGATGTCGGCCACGCTGGCAACTTCAACGAACGCCCGAGCCAAGCCAGACTCGCCACCAGACGCATTGGGGTTGAAGGATTGCTTCTTCAACGTCTGCTCATCGGTTGCTACGGTACCATCCTTGACCTGTTCTTTCAGAAACGCCGTGATGTCTTCATCGGCGTAAGCACTAAAAACTGTCATGTCATCGACCTTCTTTGATTAGTATTCAACAGTGATCAGTGTAACACGTAATTTTAAAAAATACAGGTTTAATCTATCGCCCGCGACCGTTTCCCGCAAAAACAGCCCCGCCACCCGCTTGTTTCAGCGTGCAACGGAGCTATTTCCGGTCGTTAACTGAAGGTTGAACCTAAAATTGGGGAAACCAGACGCCTGCGTCAGCCAGGGTTCCACCTGCTCTGGGGAACGGCTCCAGCCTGAGGAGCGGTCTTCTGCCTCGCTTGAAAGCCTGGCAAAAGCAGCCAGTCTCTCAAGTCGTCCCGCGCTGTAGGCTGAGAAAGGACCTCAGCCAACACCGCCGACACAGCTGGCTCCACCCTGGCTGCCTCCGGCAAGGTTGATGTCTATCAGTGACACTGTGTTAGTGAAAGACTAGTCGTCAATATAGCTATCACCTGGGGGTAAGGCAACTGTTACTAACACGCACTACAGCAGCCGAGAGTGAAGTGAAATCCAGGCTCAGCCGGGGAATTTTGTAGCGTCCTTGGCTACAAAATTGGTGACTTTGAGACGTGGGTTTGCGGCTCAAAGCAAGGACCGAGACCGGACTTTGGCTCGGACCGTCCTCCCCCAGCGTTCCGGCCTGGAGTTTCACGTAACGGCAGGCGACCAGCACGAATCAGGTTGCCGTGATGCAGGCATTAATTAACAACGACATCATGCCAACTGCGTGAACTGCTTGTTTTCCAGCCGGAACTGGTGGTCACACCGCGCTGCCACGTCGGGCTCATGGGTCACGATGATGACGCATTTGTGCTGCTGATGCGCCAGCTGCTGGAACTGGTCGATGACTTCTTGCGTATTGTCCTCGTCTAGGTTACCTGTAGGCTCGTCTGCCACGACTAACGGGGCATCGCAAGCCATGGCCCGGGCAATCGCTACCCGCTGTTGCTGGCCCCCTGAGAGGTGCTGGACGTTGCGTTCAACCAGGTCTTCACCGATTCCCAGACTATTGAGTGTCCGCCGAGCAAAGAACTTGTCGCCGGCGTGTTCCGCCCCCGTGATGGCCATGGCCGTCAAGAGGTTGTTGAGCGGCGACATGTACGTGAACAGGTTGTAGGCCTGAAACACGATTGAAACGTCGTGGCGCCGGTAGTTGGTCAATCCGATTTGTTTCAGGGACCGGTCGCCCAGCCAGATGTCACCACTTTTGGGCTTATCTAACCCGGCAATCAGGGACAAGAAGGTGGTCTTCCCCGTACCGGAATGGCCGAGGATCGCGTAGGATTGGCCCTCGTCAAATGTCAAATTGAGATCTTGAAACAACGGTTGCGATTTATCCTGGTACCAATAACCCAGGTTTTGTGTCTTTAACATGCGCATCCTCCTTAGGAAATTAAGACTTTCTTCGGTTCCAGTCGTAAAATGCCACCCGAAGCGATCATGATCGACAGGAACGTGATAGCTAAGCCGAAGCCGCCCAGTTCCGCCAGGCTGACGGCACTCACGCTAATGTCCAGGTCGGTATCCGCGGCCTTGGTGCTAGAAGCTTGTTGCATCCCCGGACCACCGTTGCCGCCGCGCATACCGCCACCACCAGGTTGCCCACCACCGGGTTGGGTTGACGTGCTGCTCGACGTGGTTTGCGTCGTGGTGCTTTGGGCCACCAGTTGTGACCCCAGCTGGTCGCCGACAAATTTACCACCGGCCCCCGCAATCGCTACGGCCACCACAATGACCATCAACATTTCCGTAAAGAACTGGGCCACAATCTTCCAACGCGCTTCGCCCAGCGACAGGAGGACGCCAATTTCAAAGCGCCGTTCGCGAATCATCAAGATCACGATCAACGCCAGAATAATAGTCCCGGCAATGGCGACCAGCCAGACGATCTTATTGGCAAAGCTTTCGACGTTGCTCATCGAGGCCTTCACCGTCTGGTAACTGGCGTCATCGGTGCTCAGTGAATAGCTGCTGGTATTGATCAATTTCTTACCGGCGGCCTTCACGCTGCTGACCTTGGCGGGATTGCTGACGTTAAACGTGACAGAATCCGCGGTCCCCGCATACTTGCTGCCCTTGAACGTGTTGGCCAGGGTGTATGAGGTGTACATCGTATTGCTAGGGTCACTGCTCATCGGACCGGCGCTGCTGGAAGCTGTTGCGCTGGCGCGGTAAATACCGACGATCTTCAACTTGACCTTGGCCTTGCTACCGGTCGTCTTCTTAACGGTGATGGTGTCGCCCACGGTCAGGTCGTTTTGACTGGCCAGGTTCTTTTCGATGACCACGTGATTCGTGTTCTTGTCGGCGCTGGTAATGCCGCGGCCCTTGGTGATTTTGCTTTGATTATCACTAAAGGCGGTGGTCAAACTCGTGGCGCTGACCCCATTGATCTGGGTATCGCCACTGCTGGTGCCGCCCTTCATGTTGCCAGGACCGCCCTGACTGCTGCCCATCCCACTGGTGGTTGAGACCACGTCATAGGAGCTGGCATTGACGCTAGTACTGCTAGTCACATTTTCGCTTTTCACGTTACTGAGCTTAGCGATTTTGGCGGCATCGCTCAGTTTGACCGGTGTCAGCGTCATCTTAGGTCGACTAGACTTGCTGGAACTGCTACTACTTTGCACCTTCTTAAACGCCGCTTGGCGATTCGCCGACAGGGTGACCGTTGCCCCCACGTCGGCCTTCGCTTGGTCGGTCGCCTTCACCGCAGCGCTGCGGATCAGTAGGCCGGCTAACACAAACATCAAGATGGCGGACGAGACCAGGATCAGTAAGACTGACCGGCCCTTCTTCGCCCACACATTTAACCAGGCCCGTTTCAAAAAATTCATTTTGGGTCGCCTCCATTTCATAACATGTTCCGAGTATCCCAGAGCGGGCTTTGCTGAAACTTAAAGTGGCCGGGTAGTTGTGAAATTTTCACGGAAACAAAAACGACGCAACCACTAGGGCTACGCCGATTTGACCCGTTTTCGGGCAACTTGATGGTGTTAATCAAACGTTAAGGTTCCAACTCGTCTGGTGGCAAAACGTCCGGATACAGCGCGGAATATTCCTGGTACCACTGGAAGCCCGTGGTGGCCAGGACCTTGAGCACGGCAAAGCCCGGTACCCCGAAGATGACACCGAGTAGGCCAAACATTTTGCCCCCAGCGAGCAGGACGAAGACGATGGTGATGGGATGCATGGCCAGACTGTTGCCCATGATCAGCGGCGACAGGACCTGCGTTTCCAAGACCCATTCGATCAGGTACACGATGACCACGCCCAGCAACATGGACGGGCTGGTGACCACACCGATGATGAGCGCGGGGACCAGCGCGATGGCCGACCCAAAGTACGGAATCAGGTTCAACGGCCCCGCCAGCAGCCCAATCAACAGGGCATAGCGCAAGCCAATGATCGAGTAGCCGGTCGTGAAAATGATCAGCACGCACAACGCCACGGTCAGTTGCCCCCGCACGTAGGAACTGACCTTCACGTTCATCTGGTCGAGCATCGTGACGAAGCGGCTGCGGTACGCCGTGGGCACGACCTGGCTGATGTAATGCGGAAAACGCGTGCCGTCCTTGAGCATGAAGAATAGAACCAGCGGCGCGGTGATGATGGTGATGATCCAGTCGCTAACGGTCGTGACCACGTTGCCCAGTGAGCTCAGCGTCCCGGTCAACAAGTTCAACCCCCGTTTGGAAAAGTAGGTCGTAACTCGCTGGTTGATGTCCGCCAGATTGCTGTTGGACAGCCAGTGGTGCTCTTGGTTCAGGCGATTGATATTGTGGAGCATGTCATTGGCAAATTGCGGCAGCGCGCCGATAATGCCACTGGTCTGCTTGGTCAGAAACGGAATCAGATTCAAGAAAATAGCCACGATGATGCCCACCGTCAGGAGCATCGCGATGGCAATCGCCAGCCCCGTGCGCAAATGCAAGCGCCGTTCCATGAAGTGCACGAACGGGTCGAGCACGTAGAAGAGGATCCCCGCCACCACAATGGCCGGCATGGTGATACCGATGAATTTCCAGACTGGCGTCAGGATCCAGGCATTTTGCATCAATTCATTCAAGACCAACAACAAGAGAAAAATATTTAACAGTAAAATTGTAATATGATTATTTAAAAATCGTTGATAGAACCAGGAAAGTCCCGACTCTGGTTGACGCAGATTCTTCAAAAGCAACCCCTCCCGTTGATTTCCATAGCTCTAGTTTACGGCTCAGAAACGTTGGTTACTAGATTTTTTTGAATTATTTTTGGCGGGGTGCCAAAAGGGGCTACGGTTCGTCGCCGCAGCCCCTGGTTTAGCCTATTCTGCTTAACTGTTCACATTCCGTCGCCTGGCAACTTTAGTGTCTTGTCTGCCGGCCGCCTTACCGTTCGCTAGAGATGAGTTGGAACGCTGAGGGCGCCGGTCCGAGCCAAAGAGCGGTCTCGAACCTCAATTCGGAGCCGATAGCCCGCGTCTCCAAATTGCCAGTTCCCTAAGCGCCAAAAAGCGTGCCGCTAAGGGAACTCCCACAGCTGAACTCATCTCTAGCGAACTCTCGGCTACAAAAGTGCTTGCCAGTAACGATTGACTTCGCCCAAGGTAGTGAACATTGGCCGACTGAATCCTACCTAGACGTCGTGTTACTGACAGGAGCACCACTTTGCCGGAGGCAGCCAGGGTGTAGCCAGCTGTGTCGGCGGTGTTACCTGGCGTCATTTGCCAGGTTACAGCGCGGGACGACTTGAGAGACTGGCCGGTTTTTGCCAGGCTTTCAAGCGAACCGGAAGACCGCTTCTCAGGCTGGAGGTGTTCCCCAGAGCAGGCCCCACCCTAGCCTGACGCAGGCACTGGCTTCACCAGTTCCAGTAGTCAGAGTCGGCTATGGGTACCGGACGCGAACGGTAAGGCGGCCAGTATCGCACTGTGTTAGTTCAGCCCGTTCTTCGCCAGCGACATTGCCGAAACGTGCACCAGCAGGCAGCCGGTTCCGCTTAAAACTGGTAACCAAATCATCCAAAACCGGGATGATCCAGTTACCAGCCTTAATGCTCGCCGGCTAACCGCCTGCTGGCGCACTCTTTTCTCTAATTATCCGCGTTCTGGGCTACCTTGACCGTGGCGTCGGCCGCTGTGCCGCTGACCTTGTAGACCTGCTTGCCATCTTGCCAGGTCACCGAATTGGTCTCGTTGTCCTCATCTTGACTGTAGACCGTGATGGCACCCGTATCGGCCTTCTTGGGCAGACTGGCCTGGTTCAACTGCTGGTTGACCTGCTTGGCAAATTGCGTCGGCGTGCCCGTGGCATCGGCGTTGCTGGTGACCGCGGTCACGGACCAGTCACCCTTGTTCCAGTGCACATAGGTGTGGCCCATGGTCCCCTGGACGACGGCCGTGGTGCCATTATTTAGCTTCACACTCGCGCCATTTGACTTGCCCACGTAATCAACCTGGTCCTTGGCCGTGCTGGTGCTACCGTACGTGGTTTTCTGGTAGGTCGCCGACTGGCTATTCGTGGCTGTGTAATTGACCCGGTAATTTTGCTTGGTCCCACTGGCACTGTCGGCCTGTAGCTTAGTCCCATCGGCCGTGGCCTTAGCCGGCGCCGTGGTTTGGCCAACTGAACTGACATCGTTAGCCGCGTGAATCTGCAGGGCCGTGCCGGAACCCAAGGCCAACAGCGCCAGGGCCGTCGTCACGGTCGTGATGATTTTCGTTTTTCGTTGCATAACTATCCAACTTCCTTTTCTCTATTTCGTCACGTAACTTTTCAGTGCCGTGACGTAGTTGCCGTTGCTCAAAACAAAGTACCGTGAGCCCGTGGACCGCTTCTTAACGCCCGTAACGGCCAGCGTGGTGCCCTTCTTGACCGCCTTTTTCCGGCTACTCTTGGCAAATGAAGACTTCCCGTATTCGTAGACCTTCTTCTTGGTCTTGATGGTCGTTTTGGACCCCAATGACTCGTAGTAAGCGTGGTCTGAGTACTTCGTGTTGGCGGACAAGTAACCTAATTTGGTCTTGATGCGGTAGGACTTGCCGCTCGGTGCCTTGACGATTTTCCCGGCGACGGTATCGCCGGCCACGTAATAACCCCCAGTCTTCTTGGACAGACTCGAAGTTGTATAAAGATTCAGTTTATGATTCAACGTGAAGGAACCATGTTGGCCGACCCAATAGCCGGTCGCATCCTGGGACAAGACCCACTGGTTCAGGCCGCTCAAATACAACGCCTGCTTAGACTTGTCCGAGGTGACGCTCTTCACCTTGCTGATCTTGTAAAATTTCTGCCGGTCACTGGCCGCAATCGCCGTGCCATCCGCATCCTTGGTTGCCCCTTTATGTAGATAGACATGTTGGCCCTTCTTGTAACTGCTGTAAGCGTAGGTCGTGTGCGTCAGCGCGGTCGTCGTGGCGTCCGTCCACCAAGAGATCGGGTGCACCGAAGTTACGGCCTTACTGTTATCCGTGTATTCGCCCAACGCGGACAGGTAGTTGTGGTCCGTATATTGCCACAGTGCGTAAGAAATCGTAGGCGTCGTGGAGTAGTTGGCGATCCACTGCGCATCAAAATTCTGGCGTGCGGTGTTGGCATAACTTGTCGCAAAGGATTGGTAGGAATAGAACACCAACTTCTTATTGGTCAACGCGCTCATTTCATCATACCAGGCCTTGACCGCCGCGTTGGTGGTACCGGACGTGACGTCATTTTCTTCAAAATCCAAAACGTAAAATTTGGCATTTTTATTCGACCGGTTGTAGAAATCCTTAGCTTCTTGCTTGGCGCTGGCCGCGCTGGTGAACCGCGCGTAATCGTACTCCCCAAAAGGAATGCCATACTTCACGTACAGCGCCGTGTTATTGGTGGCATAGAGGTCCTTGTACGACGAGCCGTATTGCCGCCGGTTGATGACAAAGGACACCTGACTCTTCAAATTGGCCACCTGTGACGATGTTAACTTTCCTTGCCATTCGGAAATATCCGGAATGGCCAATGTGCTGGCGTGCGCAACGGTCTGGCCGCCACCCCACGCGATTCCGACCAAGGCACTCGCTGCCATCAACGTTTGCGCCAGGCGCTTGGTCCAAGTTTGTTTACTCGACATATGTTTGGCACTTCCCTATTTAAAATTGCTCTCGCTGACTCCTCGTGGCGTGACTGTTTCCCCGCACACCACGGTTCCCCTGAGGGCACCACCTCACTTCATCTTTAACCATAGCCGATTAAAATGTGCAGACCGTAACAGGGGGATTGCAGTTCAGTTACTGGATTTTACAATTATATTTATTACAGGAATGCCGTTAAATCAACGATAGTGGTAACAATCGGCCTGACAGAAAGTTAGTAACTTGAACTGGCAGCGTGGCGGTCAGCACTGGTTTGTCGGAAATCAAACAAGACTGAAGCGGGTAGCCGCGGGAAGGCGACCTATTTAGTGACCTTAACCGTTATCGTTCGCTTATAATTAACCTAATATTCTTCGTTGGCGTGAATCACGTGCGCCGGTTTGTAAATATACGAATATTTATATTTTGTTCCCGTTGATTGTTCAGGAGAAATCACGTACAATGGGGATACTCAAAAAAATCTAGGAGGCCTTCTCATGCGCCGTGCTCTGTTAAGTGTTTCAGATAAGACTGGACTGGTGGAATTTGCCCAGACGTTACTTGCCCAAGATTTCGAAATTGTCTCAACCGGCGGGACGCAAGCGGCCCTCGCTGCGGCCGGAGTCGCCGTCACACCCATCGAAGACGTGACCCACTTTCCCGAAATGTTAGACGGTCGGGTCAAGACCCTCAACCCGCTGGTCTTTGGCGGTATCCTAGCACGCCGTGACAACCCGGAACACCAACAAACGCTGGTCGACCACGCCATCACGCCGATCGACCTGGTCTGTGTCAACCTCTATCCCTTCGCGGCCACGATTGCTCAACCCGACGTGACGCTTGCCGCTGCCGTGGAACAGATCGACATTGGTGGTCCCTCATTGATCCGGGCCGCGGCCAAGAACTACCGCGACGTGCTGGTGGTCTGTGATCCCGCTGACTACGATCAAGTGGGCCATGCGCTCGCTGAACACACGGATGACCTACGTTTCCGCAAGCACTTAGCGGCCAAGGTCTTCCATCATACGGCCCACTACGACGCGGTCATCGCCACCTATCTGACCGACGACGCCAAGCCCGATACCCTGACGCTGACTTACAAACGCAAACAAGCCCTCCGCTACGGCGAAAACCCGCAACAGACGGCAACCTTCTATCAAGACTACGAACCGGCCCCCTTCTCCATCGCCGCTGCCAACCAGCTGCACGGCAAGCCGCTGTCCTTCAATAATATCAAGGACGCTGACGCGGCGCTGGGACTGATTCGGGAATTCAGCGACCCGACCGTCGTCGCCCTCAAGCACATGAACCCTTGTGGCATCGGCTCGGCCGTGGACCTGTCGACGGCTTGGGACAAATGCTACGCCGCCGATGACATCTCCATCTTTGGCGGAATCATCGTCCTCAATCGCCCGGTCGACCTGGCCACTGCCACCAAAATGCACAAGTTATTCTTGGAAATCATCATCGCACCGGCCTTCGACGACGATGCGTACGATGTGCTGGCCAAGAAGAAAAATCTCCGGTTGTTGACCGTCGACTTCGCGACCGCTCAACAACCGGAACCCGACGAATTAGTCAGCGTGCGTGGTGGACTTCTTCGTCAGGAACGCGACAACGTGCTGGATGACCCTGCTGATTTCCAAGTCGTCAGTCACGCCCAACCCACCGCCGACCAATTGGCGGCCATCAGCTTTGGTTTGAAGGCCATCAAATTCGTCAAGAGTAACGCCATCTTGATCAACACGGCGGACCAAACGCTGGGCGTCGGCCCCGGTCAAATGAACCGGATCGATGCCGTCAAGATTGCGGTCGGTAAGGCCGAAACCAAGCCCAACTATGCTCAGGGCGTTCTGGTCTCCGATGCCTTCTTCCCAATGGACGACTGTGTCGCCTACGCGGCAGAACACGGCATCACGGTCATCGCTGAACCGGGCGGTAGCATTCGTGACCAGGACTCCATCGCCATGGCCGACAAGCTGGGTGTCGCCTTGATCTTCACGGGCAACCGGCATTTCCGTCACTAACCACAAGCATGTAAAAGGGAGAGTAGGACAGAGGGCAATCAGCCAGTGAGCATTAAAGGCGCGACTCCCTTTGGCGCATGCTTCAGCTATCTAAATACTAAGCTTAGAGACATAAGAGCATCCCGTCGGATAGCTCTTATGCCTCTAAGCTTAGTATATTTTCTATGGTTAATATTTAAGAAGCTTAATTATAAGGCTGATAATGATGGGATAAAAATAAAAGAATACATCAATTTTAATGAACTAGTTGCCATAAAAAAATACGCTCGGTCACCGCGCGCACTTTTAAGGAACAATTTATCCTTCGCACTATTCAAATGGATTGGGTAACCCGTTAGCGACTTTTTCAGTTGCAGCCGCCGCCCGTTCTTGATTAACTAAGTCGATTGCCTGTGGATTTCGATAAATAGCAAGTTTTTCATCAATCCCCTTGAGGTTCGCCATAATTGTTGCTTGCTGAGCTAGAATTTGTTGGCGGTGACGTTGCAACAACCGTTCACGGTGAGCAATCGTCTTCGGCCCTTGCATCACGTCTTCGATGTAGCTTCGAATATCGGCAATTTTCATACCGGTATTTTTCAAACAACAGATCGTATGTAGTAAGTGTAGATCGCCATCCGTAAAAACTCGGTAACCCGCTGCGTTGCGTGCGACAAACGGCAACAAGCCTTGCTGATCATAATAGCGCAGTGTATAGATGGACAGACCAGTTTTAGCAGCAACGTCCTTAATTTGATATAGCAAAATAAACTTCACTCCTGACTTTCCCTCGAGTACACTCGAGGGTTTATAGTAATGATAATAACCGATTCAATCAAAATATACAATTGATCCTCAAGGAGTTTAAAATGAAAAAATTAATTTTAGTCACCGGCGGCAATGGCTTTTTAGCGACTCACATTATCAAAGAACTGCTGACTCATGGCTACGCTGTCCGGGCGACCCTCCGTTCATTGAGTAAAGCCACCCCGGTCAAACGAGCCCTTACACACCACCACGTCCCTCACTTAGATGCACTCAGCTTTGTCGTAGCCAATCTCACTCAAGACGCAGACTGGGCCGCGGCAATGACTGGTGTCGATGCCGTGATGAGCGTCGCCGCACCCGTTTTCGTCAACGGCGAAAGTGTCGATGGAAAAATTAGTCACGCCGCCCAGGTCGGCGTCCAACGGATTTTACGCGCCGCAACCACTGCCGGGGTCAACCGAGTCATCATGACGGGCAACCTCGGTGCCGTGGGTTTCAGTAACTTTAGCCGGACAAAGCCAGTTACGCCTACTGACTGGACGGACCCGGCACAACCGGGCCTATCCCCTTATGAAAAATCAAAATTGTTGGCAGAACAGGCGGCGTGGCAATTCGTCAAAACACATCCCCAAGCACCCCAACTGGTCACTGTTAACGCGGGGGCAATGCTGGGACCTAGTTTAAGCGACCACGTTTCGGGGAGTTTTGGTATTTTAACACGCTTAATTGACGGCAAACCAACGCCAAATCTAACGATCAACGTGGTTGACGTGCGCGATGTCGCCCACATGCACGTTTTGGCGTTACAAACGCCCAATGCGGCGGGCCACCGCTTCATCGCAGTCGCGCCGACCCCCATCGATATGCGAACGGTGATCCAATTGATCAAAACGACTCAGCCAACGTTAGCGCTAAAATTACCACGTCATTTGTTGCCAACCACTTTGATTCACTTACTGGCACCGTTCAATGCGGAGGTCCGGACCGCTAACCTCATGTTAAAGCTCAATCATCACGTCAGTACCCAGTCTGCAACTACATTTTTAAATTGGCACGCGCAATATTCCAGTACACAAGCCGTAGTTGCAGCATTGGATTCTTTAGCAAACCGCTAAAAATTTTCTCATTAACAAATACCCCGCATCTGTAGAGCAACTCTACTTGATACGGGGTGTTTGCGATGAAATACTAAATATACTAAGCTTAGAGGCATAAGGTTGAAAGACGAAAATCAGCTGAAACTACTGTTAGCATGCGACTTCTGATGTTAAAAATGGTCGTTTACAGCCTCACGATGCGAGCTGGCCGCCTACCGTTCGCCAAATATAGGTCGGAACGCTGGGACGGGCCGAGCCAAAGGGCGGTCTCGACGCCTCGCTTTGAGCCGAAAATCGCGTCTCAAAGTGGCCTCATGACCGAAACGTGCGCCAACAGGCAACTGGTTCCGTTTAACACTGCTAGACAAATAATCCAAACCCGGGATTATCCGCCTAGCCCGTTAATGCTCGCCAGTTAACCGCCTGTCGTCACACTCTTTTCAGCGGCTGAACCCATATTTGGCGAACTCCCGGCTAAGGTGGTGCGTGCTAGTAACAGTTGGCTTAACCCCGGATAGTAGCTGCACTGACAACTAGTCTTTCATTAACACAGTGCTGCTGATAGACATCAACCTTGTCGGAGGCAGCCAGGGATGGCCCCAGCTGGGTCGGCGGTGTTGGCTGAGGTCCTTTCTCAGCCTACAGCGCGGTTCGTTTTTCAGTCTGGAGCCGTTCCCCAGAGCAGGCCCACCCTAGCCTGACGCAGACGTCTGGTTCCGCCAATTTTAGGTGTCGGAACACCGTCGTTATAGCAATCAGCGCGTTAATTTTACTTGCAACCTTCAGTCAGCTATGTAGAAGTGACGCGAAAAGAGCCTGGGATGATCACTTGTCCCAGGCTCCTTGTCTCTAGATTTAAATGACTAAAGGTGATCCCTATTGTGCCGACATCCCGCCATCGACCACAAACTCGGAGCCGGTCGCGTAACTGGCGTCGTCCGAAGCCACGAACAGGACTAACTTGGAAACTTCCTCAGGCTTGGCGATGCGCCGGAGTGGGATGGCCTTGGCAAACTGCTTCACGGCTTCTTCCGTTCCGGGTTGGGAGATCATCGGCGTTTCAATCACTCCTGGGTGAACCGAGTTGACCCGCACGCCGGATGGTGCCAATTCTAAGGCGGCGGCCTTGGTCATCCCCCGCACGGCAAACTTGGTATCGGTGTACCCCACGGCACCACCGACGAGCCCATTTAATGAAGAAATGTTGACGATGGACCCAGCGTGTTGGGCCACCATTTCCTTGGCCACGGTCTTGACCCCTAGGAAGGTCCCAAGTTGATTGATCTTAAAGATCTTTATGTAATCCTCTTCGCTAATGTCTTGGAGTCCCTTGGCAAACGTGATGCCGGCGTTGTTGACCAAGATATCGATCCGGCCAAACGTTGCCTTGGTTTGATCGACCACCTTTTGCCAATCGGCTGCGCTGGACACATCGTGTTGGATAAAGATGGCGGCATCGCCGAGTTCTTGGGCCAATTGCGTCCCTTCGGCTTCCTTCACATCGGTAATGACGACCTTAGCGCCTTCTTTGACAAACAGCTTGGCGTGAGCGGCCCCCATGCCTTGCGCAGCACCGGTAATAATCGCAACCTTACCATCTAGTTTTCCCATAATCGAACGCCTCCATATTATTTTGGTGATATCGCTTACAAAAAATATTATACTGGATTTACTGATCAGTCGCTAATTAAATGCCTAACCCCAAAGTTAATCACCCTTAAAAAACACCCCAATTCGGGGCACATCCGTCATCATAATCTTCAGAAAGCCTTATGATGGAAGAACGTAGGGGGATTCATCACTGAGATTTTCGGGGGAGACGACTAATCATGAAATTTACCCACACGCCACGGTTGACCATTGTGGTCCCGTGCAACAATGAAGCACCAGTTCTACCGACGACGGCGCCCGTGCTGGCCGACCTGTTGACCCGCTTGATGCACGAGCGCGCCATTGCCACGGACAGTAAGATCTTATTTGTTGACGACGGTAGTCAGGACCAGACCTGGTCGCTGATTTCGCAATACACGCAACAAGACCGAATCTTTACGGGTCTCAAATTCAGCCGCAACTACGGTCAAGAAGCGGCCTTGATGGGCGGCATGCAGACGGCCAGCGCTTACTCGGACATGATCATTACCATCGACGCCGACCTGCAAGACGACCCCAACTTGATTCCGGAGATGGTCGCCAAGGCCCACGCCGGTTTTGACGTGGTCTATGGCGTACGTAATGACCGATCCACAGATTCCTGGTTCAAACGCACGTCTGCCGAGGGCTTCTACTGGGTCATGGGCAAGCTGGGCGTCGATTTGATTCCCAACCACTCGGACTTTCGGCTGTTGACACAACCCGTCGTGGCCGCCTTGATGGCCTGCCAGGAACGCAAGCCCTTTATTCGGGGCATCATCCCGCAACTGGGCTTTCCGGCTACCAAATTGTACTACAAACGCCAGCCCAGAACAGCCGGCGTTTCCAAGTACCCGTTACGCAAAATGTTGCGGTTCGCCCTGGACGGCATTTTATCATTTTCCATTGCACCGATTCGCGCGGTCCTGTATGCTGGACTGGTCATCTGCACGGGGGCATTCGTCATGTTACTGTGGATTCTCATCCAACATCTGCGGGGCACCGTGGTCACCGGGTGGAGTTCCATCATGGCGTCGCTGTGGTTCCTCGGGGGCTTTCAGCTGATCGCCATCAGCATCATCGGCGAGTACGTGGGGCGCACCTTTACCGAGGTCAAACACCGGCCGCGTTTCATCATCCAAACAGATACCTACACACCCAGCTTTGCGCGGCAACCCATGCCCTACCCGCAAGCCGTGACGCTGTACCGCAAGCAACAAGTGATTAAATCAGGAGGCCACTCATGAAAATTCGACACGACATTACCGTCACGTTAGGCGGCATCATTAGCTTAGGACTACTACTGACCTTTGGGCTAGCGCTGTGGCCGGTAACGATTCGCGTCGATCATGACTGGCTCAAACCCTTGGCCCTACTGGTGGCCAGTGCCCTGTATTTGGGCGGTGTCGGGTTATTGTTTCGTTTCTTGCATCGCGTCACCCCCCGGACGAGTAAATGGCTGGCCTGGGGGCTGTGGGGCATATTCCTCCTGGTTCAAGTGTGGGTCGCCACGACCTGGGTGGCCGCACCGCGCGCCGATCTGTACTTCGTGCATCAACAGGCGCTCAACCTACTCGATGGCAGTCATCACTGGAACGCCTATTTCTACACCTATCCCAACAACGTTAACTTCACGCTCCTGCTCAGTGGGATCCTGCAACTGGGCCGCTGGCTGGTCGGCAGCGAATCCGGCGTTTGGCTCAACGTCGTGCAATTTGCCTGGCTGGACCTCGGGCTACTGGCTATTTGGCACCAGCTCCGCCGCCACAATCCGGCGCGGGCCAACTTGTTCATGGTGCTCATCATGACGGCGGTCCCCTTCTACGCCTACGCGCTGAACACTTATAGCGATACGGCCGTGATCCCGTTGGCCTTACTGGCGATTGCGGCCTTTCGCCACCTTCAGCGCGCCACGACCTGGGAACAGATCACCGTGCGCAGCATCGTCTTGAGCCTCCTACTGGTGGCCGCCTACCTGATCAAAGCCAACTTCATCGTTCTGTTGATTGCGGCGGTCATCACGCTGTGGGTCCGCCCCAACCAGTCGCCGCACCCCGGTTTCACCCGTAGCCTCTTGACGCTGGTCTTGCTGGCGACGCTGGTGGTGGGCGGTGGTCTGGCCAAGAAGACGGCGCGCGCCAACGGTTACGTGACCGACCCGAACCAGGCCCTGCCCGCCATGAGTTGGGTGGCCATGAGCTGGAATCCCGCGACCTATGGACAATACCACCTCGATAACGTCGCTCAGATTCGCCAGCAGCCGACCCAGGCGACCAAGCAAGCGACGGCCAAAGCCGACCTGACGACCTATCTCCACGAAATGGGTCCCAGCGGCATTGCCAACCATCTGTTCAAAAAAACCCGCCTCTTCTTGGCCAACGGGACCTTTGACAGCTTTCAGATCAACCGGGCCTACGACCGTGCGCCCAACTGGTACCGCCAGCACCGCGCAACCAGCGATTGGTTCCTGGCTATCTGGTGTCAACTGAGCTATTTGGCGCTCCTATTGGTCAACCTAGGCTGGGGCATCCAGCAGATTCGCCGCTACCATCTGACTTCAGCCTATCTGCTTGGCGGCCTGTTTTTCATCGGGCTGGCCTGCTTTCACGTCATCTTCTGGGAGGCTGAAGAACGCTACGCCTTGCCGATTTTCTTCCTATTGATTGCGGGCACGGCGGCTGGGTATCGCCAACCACTGAACATCCTACGCTATTCGGAACGGTCCAGCTGGCTGCCGCTGGGCATGGCCCTAGCCTTCACCGGCATTTTGGGGCTGGCGGCCTGGCAAAATACCAACCTGATGGTCCACTCCAACAGCGAGCCCGTCAGTGTGGTCAGTCAAAGTGAGGGCCACTACTACCAAAACCACCACCTGCGCCTGAACACGCGCCAGTCGCTGACCCAACCGTTTACGGCCCCCCTGCCTTTTGATCAGTTCACGATTGGTACCGGCAAACGTCTGACCGGTCAACTCACCTTGACCAACGCCCAAGGGAAAGTCGTTTGGCAATCTCGGGGGAAGACCACCACGTTTGATCAGACCATTCCGCTGCAAGCGCCCGGCACCTATCGCCTGACCGTGACCAACCGCGGGTCCCACACTATCGCGCTCCAGACGGCGCCCGCGACCTATCCGTTATTGCCGCAAGCCATCCAGCACCATCCCCACGAGTACCTGAGTTTTGAGGTCAAACAACGTAGCGTCGCCCCAGTCTTGTCCAACGGCAAGTTCTGGCTGCTCTTTGGCGCCATGTGGCTTAGCGGCCTATTGGTCATCGACCGTTTCTACTGGTACCGGCGGCGAATTTAAGCTTTTTTGTGGAATTTCTTGCCTTCGAGCCACACGAAGGGTCTAGAATAAGTTTTATGGGGCATTGGGCCCCGCAGTCTATTCCCTCATCGGTTCGTAAAAAGGAGTAATCAATCAGTGACAACAGAAATCAACCAACAAACCTTAACCGGCGAACGGGCCCTCTTTCAGGGGCACGATTTGCACATTACTAACAGTACCTTTGTCGACGGGGAATCCCCGCTAAAACACAGTCAAAACGTGGCCATTGACCACACGATTTTCAAATGGAAGTACCCGCTGTGGTACACCCATCACGCCAACCTGACCCACACCACCTGGCAGCCAGACGCCCACGCCGGCATCTGGTACACCGATGATCTGACCATGACCCACAGCCTGGTGCGCGCCACCAAGACCTTCCGGCACGCTAGTCACCTCAAGCTTGACGACGTCACCTTTGCTAACGCTGGCGAAACGCTGTGGTGGTGCCAAGACGTCCAACTCGATAACGTGACGGCGACCGGCGACTACTTTGGCATGAACAGCGAAAACGTCGTCGTTCACAATTTAAAGGTGAGCGGCAATTACGCCTTTGACGGCAGCAAGAACGTCGAGGTCCACAATTCCACCTTTATCACCCACGATGCCTTTTGGAATTGCGACAACGTGACCATCTACGACTCCACCATCATTGGCGAATACCTGGCTTGGAACACCAAAAACATTACCTTTGTCAACTGTTGGCTGGAAAGCGATCAAGGCCTGTGTTACGTCGATCATCTGACCATGAAAAACTGTTCGTTGATCAACACCGATTTGGCCTTTGAATACTGCACCGACATCGATGCCACCATCAACACGGCCATCGACAGCGTGAAGAACCCCGTCAACGGTAAGATCACCGCGCCCGCCATTGGCCAAGTCATTTTCGATGACCCAGCCATCGACGCTAAACGCACCACGATTACCACGACTAAGGAGGCCTTGCAACAATGAGTTATGACTTTTCTGAAATGATCGACCGGCGTCACACCAATTCCGTGAAGTGGGACGTGAAGGACAACGAGCTGCCCATGTGGGTGGCCGACATGGATTTCCGCACCGCGCCCGCCATTGTGGACGCCATCAAACGAAAGGCCGACACCGGAATCTTTGGCTATGAAGAAGTCCCGGATGCCTACTTTAAAGCGGTCCAACACTGGTATGCGACCGAACACAACTGGACACCGCAGACCGACTGGATGCGCTTCGTGACCGGCGTGGTACCCGCCATTTCGTCGGCCGTGCGGCGAATCAGCCACGTCGGCGACAACGTCTTGGTCCAGGCGCCCGTTTACAACATTTTCTATAATTCCATCGTCAATAACGGCCGCCACGTCTTGAGCAACGACCTGCATTTTCAAGACGGCACCTACGTCATCGACTGGGATGATTTAACCGCCAAATTGGCGGACCCATTGACGACCATGATGATTCTGTGTAACCCGCACAATCCGGTCGGTAAGGTTTGGCAACCCGCCGAACTCAGTCGGCTGGCAGACCTGGCTGCGGCTAACCACGTCACGGTCTTTTCCGACGAAATCCACGGCGACATCACCGACGCCGGGCACGGCTACACGCCTTTTGCCTCGGTCAGTGATACGGCGGCCAACCACAGCATCACGGCCGTTTCGCCCAGCAAGACCTTCAACGTCGCGGCCTTACACGCGGCCACGTTGATCATCCCCAACGAAAATCTGCGCAACAGCGTTGACCGCGGTATCAACAGTGAAGAACTGGCCGAGCCCAACGCCTTTGCCATCCCCGGCACCATCGCAGCCTACACCCAAGGCGCCGAATGGGTCCACGAACTAAACGCTACGATCACGGCCAATAAGCAAACGTTAACGACCTTTATCCAGCAACACTTGCCCAAACTCCAGGTGATTGCCGGCCACGCCACCTACTTGGTCTGGATCGACTGCCAAGCCATCACCCACGATACTCAGGCGTTGTGTGACGTGATTCGCCAAGAAACGGGCCTCTTCATTACCGCCGGGGCTGTCTATGGCGGCGATGGCCACGACTTCGTACGCATCAACGTCGCCTGCCCGGCCGAACGCTTACAGGACGGGCTTGACCGCCTGGTACAAGGGATTCACGCCTTTCAAGCGAAATAGCTAAGGCGTAAAATCATTGGTTCGCCAGTGGACCAAACATCTCGGGAATCCCCCCGCTAATTCTCCGTTCAACTTTTTCCAAATCAGCATCGCACGGCCGACTGTTAACTTACTTAACGGGCGGCCGTTTTTATTTGCCAATAATTATCGGCTGATAACCCTTTTCAGTACCGTCAACCATCTGGCCCGTGATATACTAACTTTGATACCGATTTCACGTTAATTTTCGAGGAGGAATTCATTATGCCAATCAATCCAGCTGACGCGCAAGACGTCTACCGCGACGCCGGCGACAACATCATGTTTACCACTTACGTTATTGACCGTGACCATCTCGACCAGGACCGCGATGCCCTGGCCGAATTTGCTGACCGCCTCGCTGCGATTGAGCGCAGTATGGCGATTCGCTCGCCCGAAGCCAATCTGCGGGTCGCCTTTGGCTTGGGGGCCACGGCCTGGAAACTGCTCTTCCCGACGGCCAACGTGCCGAAAGAACTCGTGGATTTTCAAGAGGTCAAAGGCCCCAAATACACGGCTCCAGCAACCCCGGGCGACCTGTTCCTCCACGTTCGGGCCAAGGATACGGCCGTGGTTTATGAAGTCATGGACCAGGCGCGGGAATTTCTCCGCGATTGGACGACCGTAGTCGATGAAACACCAGGGTTCCGCTACTTTGAAGGCCGGGCCATCATCGGCTTCATTGACGGCACGGAAAATCCCGCGGGACCCGATGCCACCCAGTACGCGCTGATTGGCGAGGAAGACCCCGAATTTATCAACGGCTCCTACGCCTTTGCCCAGAAGTACCTGCACAACATGGACGCCTGGAAAGCCCTGAACACCGACAACCAGGAAAAAGCCATTGGGCGGCATAAATTCAGTGACCGCGAACTCGAAGACGACGAAAAATTACCGAATGCCCACAACATTGCCTCCCAAGACAACGAGGGCGGCGTCGAACACAAAATTGTGCGGATGAACGTGCCGTTTGCCGAACCGGGCAAGGGCATCGTTGGTACCTACTTCATCGGCTACGCCCGCCACTTCACCGTGACCCAGCGCATGCTGACCAACATGTTCACCCAAAGCGACCGACTGCTGGACTTCAGTACGCCCATCACCGGTGCGGCCTTCTTCATTCCTTCCCGGCGCCTGCTGGAAAAGATTGCGGATGGCGAGTACTTCCCGCAAGATTAGTTTGACCATTTATCTAACCCGATTAATGAAAAGCGTTTGGGACGAAATCGCCCAAACGCTTTTTGTGCACTAACCTTAAATTGCCGAAACGTGGGCCTGGGACAAAACCTCCCGGGCCCGTTCGCGTCACCTTTACATAGTTACATAGCTGAAACGTGCGCCAAAAGCCACCAGTTCCGCTTAAAACTGCTAACCAAACAATCCCAGCCTGGGATTGTTCGGTTAGCAACCTTAATGCTCGCCGGCTAATCGCCTGTCCCACTCTCACTTTCGGCTTGTCACAAAAATTTTACATTTGCACAAAAACGGGGGATTTAAAACACTTGCGAGCGCATACAATTAAGTCATTAATGTTGACCTTCCGCGGTTATGGGCGTATCTTAATGGGGTTACCATAACGAATAAGTCACGATTGGTTTGCGTTATTTAAGGTAACCTCACCAATCAATTTCAAGCTATAAGGAGTTGAACCATTTTGGACGAAGCTGAAAGAGAGTCCGGGCCATGGCGCCGAAATTTACGGGTTCTCTGGTTTTGTACGTTTGTTGCCGGCATGGCTTTTAGCGAGATCATGCCCTTTCTATCGTTGTATATCAGTAGTTTAGGCGATTACACCAAATCACAAGTCACCATGTATAGTGGGTTGGTCTACGCGGCCGACTTCTTCGTGAGTGCCATCGCCTCGCCCCTGTGGGGAATGGTGGCCGACCGCAAAGGCCGCAAATTGATGTTACTGCGGTCGTCTCTGGGAACCGCCGCGGCCATGGCGCTGATGGGGTTTGCCACCAGCGTCTGGCAGTTGGTCGCACTGCGGGCCTTGCAAGGGGTTTTCGCGGGGTTCATTTCCAATGCCCAAGCACTGGTCGCTTCGCAGACGCCCCGGAAACACAGTGGGGCCTCGCTGAGTACGTTGATGACTGGGGTCACCAGCGGGATGCTGCTGGGGCCGGTCATCGGTGGGGTCTTGGCGCAAGTCTTCTCGATTCGCCTGACCTTCTTCATCACCGCCGGCCTGTTGTTCTTAACGTTTGTCATGAGCTGGGTCTTGGTTGAAGAAAAATTCAAGCCTGTGACCAAATCAGCGAACGGTCCCAAGAGCCACAACCCCTTGGCCGCCTTTCCCAATCCTAAGCTGATCTTGGTCCTCTTATCCTCCACGCTGATCGTACAGTTTGGGAACATTTCCATTTCCCCTATCATCAGTCTGTACGTCAAGGAACTGATGCACAACGTCGGTCCCATTACCGTGGTCGCCGGCATTATCGCGGCTTTACCAGGGATTTCAAACATCTTTGCTTCCCCGCGCCTCGGGCGTTACGGGGACCAGCACGGCTCTGGTAAGGTCTTGATCTTCGGGTACGTCTTCGCCTTTCTGATGTACCTGCCGCAAGGATTCGTCACCAGCGTCTGGGTACTCGGGATTCTGCGCTTCATGATCGGGATTTCCGACGGAGCGCTGTTCCCCGAAATTCAGACCCTGCTGACCAAAAACTCGCCGGTCGAGCTGACATCGACCGTCTTCAGTTGGAACCAGTCCTTCCAAGCCATCGGTAACATGATGGGGTCGCTGCTAGGCGGCTGGATTGCCGGGGTCTTCAACTACAACGCCGTCTTCTTCTCGACCGCGCTGTTAATGCTGATCAACCTGGCCTTGATCTGGTGGTTGGTCCCTGAGATTCGTAAAGCTCGGGTAAAAACAGCCTAGGTCGCCCAGTTGAAAGTTGAAAGACGGAAATCGGCTGGACCACTATTGTTGTTATGTGCCTCATGCCGTCAAAAATAGTCGTCTTCAGCCTCACAATACGAACTGGCCGCCTACCGTTCGCCAAATATGGGTTGGAACGCTGGGGCGGACGGGTCGAGCCAAAGAACGGTCTCGACGCCTCGCTTTGAGCCGCAGCCCACGTCTCAAAGACGCCAGTTGCCTAAGCGCCGCGGACCGTGTCGCTAAGGCAACTCCCACGGCTGAACCCATATTTGGCGAACTCTCGGCTACGGTAGTGCGTCTCAATAACAGTCGCTTTAACCCCAGGTAGTAGTTGTCTTTCGCTAACACAGTGTGGCTGACTCCGTCAACTTGCCGGAGTCAGCCACAGCTGGGCGACTGGAGAGGCTCGTGGTCTTTGCCAGGCTCTCAAGTGAACCGGAAGACCGCTCCTCAGACTGGGAGTGTTTCCCCGAGCAGGCCCTACCCTAGCCTGACGCAGGGCGCCTGGTTTCACTAATTTTAGGTATCGGAACACCGCTGTTACGACAGTCAACACGTTAGTTTTAGGTTCAATCTTTAGTTTTCCAGTTAAGATAAGTGTTCAAAGCCCCGTCGGTTAGTCTGTCATGGACTGGTCGGCGGGGCTTTTATGCGCTATCGTCATAAAATTGGGGCTCGTTTGGCAACTCACAACTAGGGTTGATGACCAATCGCTACAAGCTAGCGCCAATCGTAAGAATCCCTTAAGACCACTCCACCACCGGTCACAAATTTCCAGCGGATTTCGTTAGTATCTATAGTGGCCCCCATAATTACCCGGCAAACCGTTCCAGTGGTCCGACTTCATCCGGCCCAAAAACCTGGGTCTCCGTTGGGGCGACGCCTAAGAGGCTGTCCACGCTGCCGAGACCTTCGACCAAATCAAAGGCCACGCCCGCCGCCAGCAGAGTTTGCCGCGCTTGGCGTTCAGCCAAGGGTAAGTCGTCGATGTCATCGGTCTTGCCGATAATCAATTGCGGATTGCCCGCCGCGCGCACCGCCGTGGCTAGGGTCACCGCCGTTTGCGCCAAATGAATCGTCGGCACCAAGGCCACGACCAGGTCTTGGTCCAACATGGCGGCGCTCAGGCCCCCTTCGTCCAGGACTTCTTCGGTCAAGGCCGTCACCGTGGCGGGGAGTGTCACCGCACTTGAGGTGTAGACGGTCAGGTCAAGTTCAGGATTGTGGCTGAGCTGCTGGATGAGCAGCTGACTGGCACTGTCGATGGCACCAGCAAGTAAAAGTCGTTTCAAGGTCGTAACTTCCTTTCAGTTTTGATGATAGCTAAAAGTATAATGGGTTCCAGTAGGTCGAAGGCAACCCTTTTTTCAGAAAATTTTATCCCCGCCTCAGGCAACGACCATCCACCATCCACAACGCTTTCTGTGTAAATGAATAAGAAATTACTTATTGAAAACTCATTTAGCTATGTTACCGTAACGAAATACCCATTCATCCCCGACGTGCCGGGCATGTCGTCAGCAGTCGAACTCGTTTATACTAGCTGATTATCAACAGAAGGAATAGTTATCTTTTGGTAAACCCCGCGCTTTCGTGTACAATAAGGATGACTGCAAAAACCAAAACCACATACGACCGGTCTCCAGGTTGCCCGCTTTCACGTGTGCTCCCGGCACACCGATCGTTATTTTTATTCGGCGGTACATCGCCGTAATTTTGTAACACCACTATACAGGAGGTTAATCTATGCTACTTTCAATGGAACATCTACGTAAGGAATATCCCAATGGCAAAGTGGCCGTTGACGACTTCAACTTACAAGTCGGTCGCGGTGAATTTATCGCCTTCATTGGGACCTCTGGCTCGGGAAAGACCACGACCATGCGGATGATTAATCGCATGTTAAAGCAAACGTCCGGCACCATCAAAATCAACGACAAGGATATTTCTAAGATGGACCCCGTCAAATTACGGCGCTCCATCGGCTACGTCATCCAAAATATCGGGTTGATGCCCCACATGACGATTCAAGAAAACATCGAAATGGTGCCCAAGCTGCTGGGCTGGTCCAAAGAAAAACGGGCCGAACAAGCCCACAAGATGATCGAACTGGCCCAACTGCCCGACGAGATGCTGAAACGCTATCCCGGCGAGCTTTCTGGTGGGCAACAACAACGGATCGGGGTCGTGCGGGCCTTGGCCGCTGACCAAGAGATCATCTTAATGGATGAACCCTTTGGGGCGTTGGATCCCATTACCCGAGAATCGCTCCAGGACCTGGTCAAGCATTTACAAGAAGACCTCGGCAAGACCTTTATCTTCGTGACCCACGACATGGACGAAGCGCTACACCTGGCCACCAAGGTCGTCATCATGAGCCAAGGCAAGCAGGTCCAAGTCGACACGCCGGAAAACATTTTACGCCATCCGGCCAACGAATTCGTCACCAACCTGATTGGGGAGGAACGGTTGATTCGGGCCCAACCGAACATTTTGTCAGTTAGCCAGATCATGTTGAAGAACCCTGTGTCCATCACGCCGGACAAGACGGTCGATGACGCCATTGACCTGATGCACGATCGGCGGGTTGATACACTGCTGGTCACCGACGATGACGGCACGCTCCAGGGGTACGTCGATTTGGAAGACATCAACCGGATCACTGACGCCCACACGACCGTCAGTGACTTCACCAACCGCCAAGTCTTCTTCGTGAAGGCCGATTCCCTGATCGGTGACACCGTTGACCGCATCTTGAAGCAAGGGGTCAAGAACGTGCCCGTGGTCGACCAAGACAAGCACCTGGTTGGCATCGTCACCCGGACGGCCTTAGTCGACATCGTCTACGATGCCTTACGCGGTGCCCCGGAAGCTGACGAAACGCCCGCCTCACCGATCAACGCGGACATCCATGCCGCAGCGACCCATGATGAAGGAGGCGACTCCCAACAATGATGCACTTTCTAGCGACTTACGGAACACAACTGATCAGTAAGACCGGCCAACATCTCTACATTTCGGCGGCGGCCTTAGCCCTCGGCGTGATTGTGGCCGTACCGCTGGGCATCTTGCTGACGCGGATGAAACACGGCGCCAACTTTGTCATTACCTTGGCCGGTGTGCTTCAAACGATTCCGGCCATGGCGCTGTTGGCCATCATGATTCCCATTTTCGGGATCGGGTCAACGCCCGCCATCGTAGCCTTGTTCATCTACTCCCTGCTGCCCATCTTGCGCAACACCTATTTGGGCATGCAAGGGGTCTCCCCCACGGTGCGTGACGCCGCGAAGGGCATGGGCATGACCTGGTGGCAAATGATGATTCAAGCCGAGATTCCACTGGCAGCGCCGGTCATCATGGCCGGGATTCGCCTGTCCGCCACCTACGTGATTGCGTGGGCCACACTGGCGTCTTACATCGGAGCCGGTGGCCTGGGCGACTTCATTTTCAACGGTCTGAACCTGTACCGCTCTGACCTGATCCTCGGTGGCTCCATTCCCGTTATCCTGTTGGCGCTCATCGTCGACTACTTACTGGGTAAAGTGGAAACGGCAGTCACGCCGCGGCAATTACGATAGGAGGCCCGCTATGCTAAAAAAGTTACGTAAATGGCTCGCCGGCTTCTTGGTTGCGGTGATTCTCCTGCCTTTAGGTGGGTGTGCCCTCCCAGGATTGGCCGGATCGGGCAACAATACTGTGCGAATCGCGTCACAGAACACGACCGAGCAACAAATCATGGCCTACGTCATCGCAGGTATGATCGGTCACTATACAAACTTACAAACGACCATCATCAACAACTTGGGGTCCGGTAACGTCAGCTTCAACGCCCTGAAAAACGACCAGGCGGACATCTCATCCATCCGGTTCAACGGGACCGATCTAACGACCATCCTGAACGAAAAATTCCAACGGGACCCCGCCAAAGTCAAGCACATCGTCACCAGTGAATTTCAGAAACGCTACCACATGACTTACTTCGACTCATACGGGTTCGCCGACACCTACGCGTGGATGGTCAAGCCCGCCTTCGCCAAGAAGCACCACTTGAAGACGGTCAGTGATCTGAAGAAACTCGCGCCCAACATGAAGGTCGGCATCGACCAAATCTGGCAAAACCGACAAGGCGACGGCTACCCGGCCTTCCAAAAGACCTACGGCTACAGTTTCGGCACCGTTTTACCGATGCAGACCGGGCTGTTGTACGATGCGTTAGCCGCCGACAAGATGGACGCCATTTTAGGCTACTCCACCGATGGGCGGGTCGCCAGTTATCATTTGAAACTCTTAAAAGACGACAAGAACTTCTTCCCACCTTATGATGGGAGCGCCGTGGCCACGGATGCCATCTTGAAACAACATCCCGAGTTGCGCAGCGTCTTGAACCGTTTGGTCGGCAAAGTTTCCTTGAAGACCATGCAAAAGTTGAACTACCAAGTCGACGATCAACTGGAAGAACCCCAGACGGTCGCCAACAACTTCTTGAAGAAAAATCACTACTTTGAAGGGGGGAACCAGTAATGAAAGACATGGGCCTATTGTCTCAACTCGTTTATTACTTTAGTCATAACGGCATGTACGTCCTGAGTCAGTTCAACCAGACATTCCTGGTTTCCATCTACGGCGTGCTGCTGGGGGCCATCGTCGGCATTCCACTGGGCATCTGGATTTCGCAGTACCGGCGGCTTTCGCCCGTCATCATCGGCATTGCCAACGTGATCCAAACGATTCCGTCACTGGCCATGCTGTCGATTTTGATGTTAGGCCTGGGGCTGGGGCAAACGACGGTCATCGTCACCGTCTTCCTGTACTCGCTGCTGCCAATCATCAAGAACACCTACACCGGCATGTTGAGCGTCGACAGCGACGTGCTGGACGCCGGTAAGGGCATGGGCATGACACGTTTTCAAATCATGATGACGATTCGCGTGCCGCTCTCACTGTCCGTCATCATCGCCGGGATTCGTAACGCCTTGGTCATCGGGATTGGGATCACCGTTATCGGGTCGTTCATCGGTTCCGGTGGTCTGGGTGACATCATCGTGCGCGGGACCAACGCCACGGACGGTGGGGCCATCATCCTCGCCGGGGCCTTACCGACCGCGTTGATGGCCATCATCACCGATCTGGTCTTGTCCTTCGTGGAAAAGCGCCTGACGCCGAAGACTTCTTCGGAGAAGTAACGGTCTGATTCTGAGTTAAAATTAAAGCCGCCAGTCACGTTAGCCCTTCGCTTGCGTGGTTGGCGGCTCTTTTTGCAGACTTTGAGACTGATGGCTTACCGCTACATGGTATGTACTGGCCGCCTTACCGTTCGCCAAATATGGGTTGGAACGCTGGGGCGGGTCGAGCCAAAAGGCGGTCTCGACGCCTCGCTGAACCCATATTTGGCGAACTCTCGGCTACGATTGGTGGTTAACAATACTGGTTTAGCCCCCTAACGCCAGCTACCTTATCGACCAGCAAAAAAGGTCTTCACAACAGCGCTAATGTTCTGGAATCCAATTGCTTAATACCGTTTTACCTCAGTCTCATCGACACTCGTCACCCCGGTGATTATCGCCGGCGCTTCCGACAATTAATGCTATACTATGTAAGAAATAAGCTACCCTACCAGAATGCTGGTCTCGCCAAACAGCTGGCCGGCTGACCACAATCACGACTCCCCTCACGTAGCCAATCGTTGGCAAGCGGCCAGCCTCATCCGTATCACTACTCACCAATCCCATTTCAAACATAAAACTACCTGCAAAGGAGATGATGGCGTGTCAAGACTGCGCCGCGCCGGCATTGATTTTTCCGTCGGCACCCTCAATTTTCTGGCCAACATCGGCTTGATGTTACCTTATATTTTAATGCTCCTGAAGTACCAACAGACCCAAAGCGAGACCTATCTGATTGCCCTGGTAGCCTTCTACATTTCGCGGGCGGCCAGCATCTTTTACACCAAGCGCCTGCACCTGCGCTCGAGCACCTACCTGATTGCTTGTTTGGTGCTGGGTGCGCTGGGGAGCCTGATCTTTGCGGTGACCACCGCGGTCGGTTGGCTGATCGTCGGTAGCCTGTTGTGGGGCTACAGCGCCGCCACGATTTGGCCGTACTTCTTGACGGTCAAGCTTCACCTGACGCAACTGACCGATTTTAAAATGAAACGGCTGTACTGGGTCATTTTTCTGGGTCTGGGCATCATGCTCGGCGTCGACCTGGCGGCAGGCTGGTCCTACACGCTGACCTTCAGTGCCCTGGCGCTCCTCTACCTGGCTGCGTTGCCGGGCGGGTTGTTGCTCGAACAGTTCACCAACGACTTTTACCGCCAACAAGCCCCGCAGCGCCACCGGCTCCAACAGGGCTGGCGCTGGGCGTTATCGCTGGTGGGCTTTGCCGCCATCGCGGTGCTGACCACGCTGCGCAAGACGCAGTTAAATTGGCCCAACTGGCTACTCCTGACGATCATCGGTGTGGCCCTGCTGGTCTTTGCCATCGAGCTGTACACGGACCGAAACGTCCTGCCCCAATACAAGGTGCGCCTCTTGAATCGGGGCTTTACCATGAGTCTGGTGTTGCTGTTCAACAGTTTCTTCGCCTACTTTTACTTTGGGACTGCGGGGATGTACCTGGTCTTTGCGTTGTATCTCATCGGCTTTGAGACCGGTTATCCGGTGTTCGGTAAATTGGCCCACGGCGATGCCCACCGAGCTCTGCGCCTCAGCCAGATCAGCCTGCTGGCGGGCCACGCATTATTGTTGGTGCCGTGGCAAGGCAGCTTTGTGTTGGGGCTGTTGCTCATTACGCTGTACATTGGCTACGACAACCCAACCATCAACGCCACGCTTTACGGCGCCCCGGACATCGACCACGACACGGCCATTATTCACAAATACCGTTTCTCCACTTACGGCGGCCTGCTGTGTCAGCTGGTCATGTTCGGCCTGATCATCGCCGTCAGTGCCAGCGCTCACCTGTCGATTCTCGCCTTCTTCAAGCCTAGCGATGCCAGTCATTTCTGGCTGTACACTTGGACACTGAGTTGGCCGCTAACGCTGGCGTCTCTGGGCATTTCACTGGGCAATGTGTTGCACGAACCGAAGAACTGAATCAGAGTGGCATAAGTTTCAGTTGTCTAAAGTTAACGCACAAGAGTTTGGGATTTATTGCGCCCAAGCTCTTTTTCTTTACCGCCATTCGCTACCAAAAGAAAAGTCAGCTAACTTTCCTCACCCCAATTTCCCGGCGGCCATCCCCGTCATATCAAGCTTTCAACCCAATATGCCCAAATGACGGTAGCGTATCATTTTCACTGAGCATGAATGCGAACTTCACTCATTAAGTGGTGCTAAAGTTAATGTAGTAGACCGCTTATTGGGGAAAGGAGTCGCTTTATCATGCGAAAATGCCATTTTAAATTTCTATTGCTAGCTATCATGACCTGCCTGTGTGCCTGGGGACTGACGGCTAATTTGTCTGCGCGCGCCGATTCGCTTGACCTCGACCAAACGATCGACCAGGTCCTGCCCAGCACCAGCGCTGACCCCAACGAACAGGCCGTGCGCACCGCTCTGTTAACCAATCCTTCACTTACCGGCGAATCGACGCTCGATTGGGTCCAAAAAGTCGGCGCAAAAGTGGCCATCGATCAGCCACTCACCTCGTACGCCCCGCTCATCAAGATCGTTAGCGTGCTGACCACACTACGGTTGACCGACCAAACCGCCTTGTCTGGCGACAATCTGGCGCCCGTCATCCAAGCCTATTTAAACGACCGGCCCGACAAGTCCGCCGCTCGCCCCGACCTAAACCTCCAACTCGTCCACGACCAGCTGACCAACACCGACCTCGCCACCATCCTGCAGATCGCCCAGGTCAACGCACAAAGCACCGCACCCATGCACATCAAGAACCTGAATCTGATGCAAAATCAGATCTCGGACTTTTCCGCTTGGCAGACCTACAAAGCCGCCAACGGCTTGAACAGCCCCATCACTGCCTTAAGCGCCAACCCCCAAGACACCAACGCCACCGTGACCTTGCCCGCCGCTAAAGTGACCGGCAATACCGTCAAGCTCCCCTTCGCTGATTTAACAATCACCAACGCCGACTACGATACTGGCGCCGTGCCACCCATCGCCATCGCCATGGGTACCCAGCTTGCCCCTTACTTCGATGATTCCAGCCACTACGACAGCCAGGGGGGAATGGACGCCACGAATCTCACTAACCAAATGGACACGCCGCATTGGAACATTGATCTAGATAATCACACGTTTGATTTGACCAATCTAAACACCTTCACCGCCCAAACGCCAACCTACACCATTTTCTACACGCCTAAAAGTCTGCAAGAAACTGCCGATAATTTCGCTGTCATCGGTGATGTCTCGCTGCCGGAGGATTTGGACAACCTCACCATCACCAACGTCCCGGCCAATGCCAAGCAGCTTCAGGTCAACCTGCTGATCACTTACTATAACGGCAGCGACGATGACACATATGCCACTTTCACGCAAAAATACACCCTGCCGCTAACTTCGCCGGCCACCACAACGCCTAGCACCACTCCGCCGGCCGCAACAACACCGGCACCAACACCGGCACCAGATACTGTTGCCGATCAGGCCACGACATCGCCAGCTAAGACCGCCACCAAGATCATCACGGCCACCCGAAAATTAGGGCTCTACCAATCCCCTAACTTTAGCGCCAAACAACGTCTGCACTGGTACACTCAGTCAGCCCGGGCCCAACGCCCCATGTTCAAGATTCTCGGCGTCGTCCGTGCCCAGTCCGGGGCGTTACGCTACCACGTCAAGGACGTCACGCCGGGCGCCAAGACGTACGGGCAGACCGGCTACATCACGGCTAAGGCTGACTTCGTGGCCAACGCCTATTACCAAATCAAGGCCACCAAGATCAAGGTGCTGCGCGGCCTCAACAGCTACCGTTCGGCCGCGTTGACCGGACGCAAGCACCACTATCGCAAGAACCAGACGATTCGCGTCACCAAGCTGGTCAAGCACAAGCTGACCACGCGCTACCAGCTTCCCAACGGCCGCTACGTCTCCGCCAACAAGCGCTTGGTCTTGCGGGTTAAGTAACGCGTTAGACCCATTGGCAGTGACTCATATCAGCGTTAGGTTAGTTGGTGACCGCTTCATAGTGGAAACCAGCCGCCTTGCCGTTTACCAAATTCGCTGGCGACACACCACGCTTAAAATACGATTGGCTGGTCCGCAAAACGAATGACCTGTTCGGCATCGCCCTGGCTCCGCTGATCCTCGCAGGATTCCTAATCATCTATGGCCTGCAGCAAACCACCCGCTAGTCCATCAACTGCCGCTGGTAACCCGGCTCGCCCACCAGCGGATGCCGCTTCCTGACCAACCAAAAATCAGCACCCCGGCCACAGACCGTTGTGCTGATTTTTATTGAGCTAAATGATTAAGGCCAAACCGAAAGCGTGCTATGATGAGCTTGTGAAATTTCACAAACTTTTCTCACAGCAGGGTGATCCGCTTGCCGGCGATGGCCAACAGACCGTCACTGACCAGCTGACCGAGTTGCCGGCTCAGGGTTTCGGGCGTGATGCCCAAGAAGCTGGCCAGTTCCTTCTTCTTGACTGGCAGGTCAAATTCGGTCGTCTGCTTCTCCTGGCCAATCTGCTGGAGGTAGGCCAAGACGCGGTTTTTGGATTTCAGGTTGCCCGTCAACGCGCTGACGGACTCCAATTCAGTCAGGCGGTCACCTAAAATATTTAAAAGGTTGAAGGCCACTTCCGGTTCGCGCCGCAACAACGCCTGAAAGTCCGCGCGGCCAATTGAGCAGATTTTGGTATCCTCGACGGCCTCGGCGTAGTTGTAGTGCTTGCGCTTGGCAAAGAGCGCCGCTTCACTGTCGATGGCCCCGCTGCGCAACATGTACAGGACCTTCTCCTTGCCGTTTTCATTTAGCTGATAGACCTTGACCCGCCCGGAATCGATGATCATCATCCGGTCCAGCTGAGTCGTCGGGTCATACAGCACCGTGCCCTTCTTGACGGCCTGTTGGTGCACGGAAATTTTGACCAGCTCGGCGATGGCCGCATCGCTCAGGCCCTTGAAGATTGGGGCCCCCTGCACACATTTAAATGGCGAATGCGTCATCTTTTTTCCTTCTTTCGTCATTTCTTGATAATTATCAATTTTTATTCGTTAAAATCATTGTACACTAAGTCTATCAAATCGAGGAGGTTTTTTCTTATGAAAATCTATCAAGCAAACATCGTGCCACTTAACGAAAAGGCAATCGGCACCGCCGCTCACGGGACTGCGCTGTTCACCATCAACGGCGACAGCCTGACTATCAACATCGAAATGTTTGACACCCCAGCCAGCTTACAACACTGGGAACATTTCCACGGCTTCCCAGATGGCAAGGCCGCTGAAATCGCAACCAGCGCCCAGGACGTGAACCACGATGGCTTCGTGGACCTCCCCGAAACCGGTGCCGTCTCCGGGACGACCATGGTGCCGTTCAACGACGCGCCACACGAAATGGACATCCCCAACGACGAATACCCCGTCGCAGATGCCAACGGCTACTTCGCCTACACCAAGGTCGTGCCGCTAGCCGCTTTGGACAAGAAGTTCAAGGAGACCTTCAACGATAGCGAGCTCGAACTCGACAAGCGGGTCATCTACATCCACGGGGTCACCGACGATGTCGCCCTGCCAGACACGGTTGAAGGCGCGGTCGGCCACTACTCTACCCACGTCACCTTGCCAATCGCTGTCGGCAAGATCGTGGCGCTCTAATGTCGCGGCGCCGGGCAAAAGCGGCAGTCGCCACCCTGTACTACGCGGTGGTCTTGATTCTCGTCGCGACCCATCAGGATATGCTCGCCATGTGGGGGATGGCCGTTGGTATGGTCATCGGCGCTGGCGAACAGCTTTTTCAAAAAGATGACTAAATGTCAAAAGAGAGTGGGATAAAAGGCGATTAGCCGGCGAGCATTAAGGCTGATCACCGAATAATCCCGGGCTTGGATTGTTTGGTGATCAGGTTTAAGCGGAACCGGCTGCCTTTTGGCGCACGTTTCAGCTATATAAAGATAAAACGAAAGGAGCCGTGGCCATCGTCACAGCTCCTCTTTTGTTTACCTAAAAATTAGCAGGTGAAAGTCGTTGTCCGCGTCATCGTGGAAACTGGCCGCTTACCGTGCGCGACAGCACACTGTCATGCTGGTGCGCAACCCACACTAGTTACTCGTCCCCGGCGCATCGTTCAAATACCAGGTCAGCGTGCCGGCATAGGCGTTGGCCGTACTACCGGTATAGATATTCGGCTTGGCGTCCAGGTAGATGCCCGCGGGCACATTGCTCGTGTAGGCTTTTCCATTTTGCGTCCAGTCCTTGGCGGCGTCAATCGACTCCCCGGACCGCGTGCCCGAAGCGACCGGCACGGCATTACCCGCATCTAATTTGGTCACATTGCCGCTCCCGTCTTCGTAGACCACGTCGCCACTCAGCGTGTGGCCACTGCTATCGGTCATCGCGGAGGCGGTGGCGCTCAGGTACCACGGCGAACCGGTCGCACGAGAATCAGAAATGTTGACATGGTACGTTCCTGGCGCAAACAGGGTCGACTGCGCGGGCACGGCCAACGTCGCCCCCGCCCCGAAGATCAGTTCACTCAGGTCGACAAATTGCAGTTCACCTAAACCTCGGGTCACGGAAATGGCAGCCGGCGTGGTGCTCTTGTCGCCATTGCTGTCGGCGGCGTTCAGATTGACCGTCTGCGTGCCACCAGCCGTCAACGTCGTCAGGTCGTCGGCCGTGCTAAACGCTAGTCCGTCGCCGGCCTGCGTCAACGGCGTGGTGTCACCTTGCTTGGTGACATGTAGATTTGCTTGGTCGGCCAGCCATGCCGCAATGTCTGCGGACGACTTGCCGGCAATGTGGGCCGCCCAATCATCAGGCGAAATCGTCAAGGTCGTGCTCGCGGGCGAGATGTCCAGCGGCACGGTGGCGACGACGTTGGCGGTAGCGGACTTGGAATCACCGAATTGGTTGTACTCGGTGACTTTGATGGTGCTCGGATCGCCAAGACTCTTTAGCGTGGTGCTGCCCAGATCAAACTTGTACGTCCCGTCGGACTGAACCGTGGTTTTGTAATCTCCTGCTTTGATATTTCCACCGGTAAGCATGGCCGTTAACCCCGCATCACCAGTCCCTTCGACCGTCGTACTTGACGAAGGAATATCATTTCCCTTGTTAATCGTCACGCCCGCTAAGGCACTCGTATTATCGTTATTTGCAGTTAACGTAATTGACTTATAGTAATCCATGATATTAATGTTAAACAAATCACTCTTAGCACCGTAGTCAAACCCAATATAGATTGGCAAACTGGGACTAACACCTAAGTCAGTGAAATCTACAGGAATCGTAATATAACTTGACGGCGCCTGTGCAACTGTATTACCAGAACTCAATGACCACATTTTTGGAGAATCCGTATTCAGCGTCGTTACCGTTGACCCGTCATAAGTGGTGACATCAGCATAAAATTTGGTAAATTGAGAATCAGAATAGTAATCGGTCTTGATTGTGGCATTCCCTGAAAATGAAACATAAATATGCTTTGTCGCACTGGTAATTCGCCCATTAACAACGCCATCAGCTGTGACATTATCAAGCGTAGGGTATGATGCACGAAATCCTTTACTATCATCATCAATAAAGTTTGGCGTTTGCTCGTATGACCCTTGGGCACCAATTAGACTAGTCCCCGGCTGGGCAGCATAGCCAGTCGTTACACCCACACCAACGCCCAGCCCCACAAAGGCCAGCAACAAGCCAAGCTGTCGTAAAATTTTCTTCAACTTCATCTCGGCTCACTCCCTCTCCTTCAGTAGCCGTGCCTGGTGATAGACAATCAACGATAACATCAAGACCGTTAAGAGCAACAGGCCAAAGACACTCATCAAGAAGACTCGCGACTCGCTAGTCTGTGGTAGTCGTCCGGCAATCAAATCTGCCGAACCGGCCTTGACCATGGTGACCACGGCGCCGGGAGCTGATTTTTTCTTGGCTGGCTGACGATTATTTACTGACTGATCAGCATCGTTTCCAGCTGTGGTGGGCTTATCTCCACTAGGAACATTGCCATCGCCTTCATCAGCGTGATTACCAGCAGTCAATCGAGCCAGATTGGCGTTGCCCACAATGTAGACGCTGGTTCGAGTCGTCCCACCGGTACCACTCACTGTCTTGGCAAGCGCTGGCGTTCCTGCACCAACACCGATCATCAACGTGAGCACCAAAACCAATTGCATGACCAACTTTTTCATGACCAACGCCCCCCTTTCGCAGTCACTATTCGGCCGCCTCCTCGTCATCACGACGACGGCGACGAATCAAGTAGATAATTAACAAAATCAGTAAAATCAAAATTAACATTCCCAGAGCACCCAAACCAATCAACAGCCAGATGTTAATCCCCGGATTGTCGACCGAATCGGCATTATACTTGTCGGCTTGTGCCTTGGTAATCGCAAAGTTACGGTCAAAGACCCAGGTCCGGTCCCGGTTCTTCACTACCATGTGTAGGCGATAATGGCCAGCGTCTAAGGCCGTCTTCCCATAGAGCATGGGGTAGCTAAACGTTGTGTTCGGCGCCATTTGCACGTTTTCTTGCTTCAAATCCTTGATGACTTGGCCGCCGTCACGATTGGTGATTGTCGTCGTCATTTTCAAATTCGGAACGATAGTCGCCGTCGGGTTCTTGAGATTGGCGATGACCCCACGGTGGTAATTACTGATGCCAGCGCCCACTTTACCGAGCGTCAAATTTCCTGCCGGGACCTTGCCCATGACATATTCCATGCCCACAACATAGGCATACTTGTTCCGAACATTACTGGCTCCCTTAACGTTGCTAGTGACTTTAGTATTGAGCCGTTCAAAGTACCAGCCACCCAAGATAATGCCATTAAATTTCTGATCCCGGGGAACCTGCACCTTAGTCGTCATAACCCGGCTCTTCCTAGCTGGAATCGTCACGGTCTTAGCACCTTGCACCTTACTAATATCACTCATCTTATACTGCAACGACGAATCAAACTTTTGCGGCTGATTCGTGTAATCAATCGTTCCGCCAGAGTTCGTCCACGCCGTATGAATAGCCGATTTTATTTTGATAGCTTGATCGGTCACATTGTACAGACGTACGCGCAACGTCTGCGTTTGCCCTGGTTTCATTCGCAACTCAAAGAACGACTGACGTTTATCAATCTGATTCTTGGGAATCAACGCCTTCACGCTATATCCAATATCATTAGTGGCTGTCGCTGCCCGCCCCAAAACTGGCAATGAAAGTCCCACCAATAGACTCAAACACACGACAATGATGAGTCGAAACTTCTTCAATCCTTGCATACTAAATCCCGCCTTACCCTAGTTAGACTTTTAGTTGCTATATCAGTTCGTCGACATAGCATATGTAGGCGAAAAAGGTGTTCATTTCAACCCAATGGACACCCTTTAATCGCAACTCAAAATTTATTTAGCTGGTTCAACTGGTGTGTCATTCAAAGTCCAAGTCAAGTTACCATTGTAGGTACCTGTATTCGTATTAGGACCCACGTTATTCAATTCGATATTCTTGGGATTCAACTGGAATGACGTTTGACCAGCACCGTTATCAGCAGTAGCTTGATAAATAGTCTGCGCTGTTGCCGTTTCGGTAGGAACGCTGACGGCATTCGCCGAGATACCGTTTTCACTTGCGGAATTATTGATCTCCGTTCCAGTACCGAAGTCAACAGTTGCCCCTTTTAATGTATTTGTATTTGAATTACTATTGGTCGTATCTGTCATTGGGCTACTAGAAACGGTGACATACCAGCCAGCGCTAGTCCCACGGGTGTCAGAGAGTTCAGTGACAAAGTTTGGATTGACTTGCTCATCGTCGGTAAAACTTCCCGTGCTGATCTTGCTAGCCGGCATTGACGGTTGAACACCACTGGAAACGGCTTCAGCACTACCAAAGTCGATTGAATCCGTGACATATAGGAAGTTTAAGCCACCAGTCGTATCCGTATTGGTCACCCCATTACCGCCATTGTCCCCTGTAGATGGGGTGCTTGGATTACTTGGATCAACTGGGTCAACTACTGATTTAGGTGCAGTGAAAGCTGCTTGTGTCTTCGTGTTCCCAGTCGTTCCTGTAACCTCAGCCGCGTTAGCCGCAACGGGTGCAACAGTCCCCAACAATAATGCACTTGCTAATAAAATACTGCTTACTGTCTTCTTCATCATGATGTAACGCACTCCTTTGTTTGATAAGTCCCAACACTTAGTGACAAACAATACCCTGTAATCTAAACTACCTGGTTCCCAAGACCAAGCACCTCAATTATTTAGATTACCTCAAGAATTGCAACGGCCATTAATGGTTGTTACGCTTCTTTAAGTATGTAACAACGTTATTATAGGGCCGATGACTGGGGTTGTAAATATTATCACGGGACAAAACGTAAAATTGGCGTATTAATCATGAAAACGTTTGTAAGGCTATTGTATCAACTGATAGGCGTATATATTGGTGTTATTTACACCCGTATCTTTTTATATAGCCCCCGTACTCATGCGATTTAAGCCGGATTTTCAAAATACGATAGGCCCTCAATCGTCTATCCCCGTAGGCGTTAACCGGGTTCTGTTGGCAACCGTTTTCACAATACTAATCTTGTAAAAGGTTGGATGGCGTATCACTTTATTAAACCGGTTTATGCGTCAAATCCGACTTTTGGTTCCCAGTCAACAAAAAGGCGTCCCCACACCACGATTACCCGTGAGTTAGTACGCCAACTTGCCAAAGCTATTTCATTGTTTAGGCGGTTGTGTCGTTGATGCCCGCACTGACCGAGCCGGGCAATTCAGACTGGTCACTAGTCATTTAACAGTTGCTGCAACAAGTCACGGGTCGCCTCTCGCCGCTGCTCACGCTCATCTGCTAGCAACAACACGTATTGTTGCAGTGCCGACAGCGTGGCCGCTTCTTACTGACTGGACAACCTCATCAAAAATGACGGACCCACTCATCTTAAAGCGATGAGCGGATCCGCCATTTTTAGCATCATACGCCTAAGGTTTTTAATTGCTAATATCACTGCCCACAGAACCTGGGGCATTGGTTAACTGCCAGGAAATTGTTCCCTGGTATTGCATCGTATCGCCGCCCGCGTATACCGTTGGCAGTGCATCAATGTAGAGGCCCGTCGCGGGATCGGTGAGACCTTGATTTTTCGTGGACCATTTGCTGGCCGTGTTTTGCGGGTAAGTCGTCTTCCGGTCTCGTACACCGGTAGCAACTTGAACCGCATTGGCCATGGACTCCTTTTCCCCATCGGCATCGACGTAGACCATGTGTCCTGCCAACTTCCGGCCATCAGTTGAGGTCAAGTCAGTCGCCTGGGCCATCACGTACCACGGCGTCCCACTCGCTTGAGTATCGCTGATTGAGATATCCGGTTGAGTCGTCGGTGCAAATAGCATCTCCTGACTAGGCACCGCGACTGAACCAAATTCAAGCGTTGGGCTGATAGACGTAAAACTCAGCGCTCCGTCAGTCCGCGTCAACGTGATATCCGCCGTATCAACGGTCGAGATATTCGCTGAATTCGTCGCCCCAATCTTAACGGTCAGACTGTTGCCATTTGCCAGATCAGCAATCTGGGTCGCTAAATCAGTTTGATCAGATTTCAAGGTCACATCGCTCAAGTTATACTGGTCGCCCAAATACGACACCGTAATGCCTGCCTGTTGGGCAATCCATTTTAGAATGTCGCTGTCGCTCTTGCCGGCAATGTTGTCTTCTAAAGTATCTGGGTCGATGCTTAGTGCCTGTTTATTCGTAGTAATATCCAGAACCGGAATGACATTTGCAACGGCGCCAACAGCGTCCCCGGTATCATTATACTCCTGTACACCAACTGTCTTCTTACTCGTCAATTTACCAACATAGTCGGGCAAGTCAAATTCAAATTTACCATCCGAACCAATTTGACTATCGTACACAACTTCTTTGCCGTTTGTATCAGTTATCGTCAGCTCAATATCTAACCCGGGATAACCCACCCCTGTAATCTTTTTATCGGATCCTTTAATGTTCCGGACGTTCCCCGTAGTTGGATCGTTGGTCGTGATGGTAGAGTCAATATACATTTTGGGATCAGTCGTCAGAGAACCCCCACCCCACTCTCTTTCAAGCTCAGCATCCTCAAGGAGTTCAGCAAACTTTAGATAATCAGTCTTTGACGAATTTTGATAAGTCACAGCAAAGCCAACGTTTAACGGAATGAGGTTCTGAATCCGCGACAAATCAACATCAATCTCATAGTAGCTATCTAATGCTGTGCTGACCGTTGTGGGAAAAAGTACCGTGCTCGTTCCTAAATTAAGGACTTTCGTACCATTCCGAACGAACGGCTTGACACTCGTAATATTAGACCCACTTTGTGCCAAAAACCTACCTGATATTGAAATATAGATTTTAGTCGTCTTATTTGTGACCCGACCGTTTGGTGACAGATTATTGGCCGCAATTGGCGCTGCTAATTTTGGGTAGTCTGCAACAAGCGACCAGTCAATAGGATCCGAATCCCCTACAGGGGTCACATGCGGCTTATAGAACGCACTCTGCGTATTCACCGCACGAGCTCCCGCCGGCAATGTCGCCGCGCGTGCCGGTAGTACCAGGGTTCCCAGACCAAAAACGACAGCCAGGAACAAGCCAAGCTGAATTATCCATTTACCTAGCTTCATCTTGACTCACTCCCTCTCTCGTAATAAGCGGGCTTGCCAGTAAACGATTGCCGCCAGAATCACGACGAGCAACAACAAAATACCGACCATATCCGCCAGTAATGACTGCACTTCGTTGGTTTGGGGTAGCCGCCCGGCAAGCATGTCCGCGGCAGCAGCCTTGGCTGCCCACAAGCCGTGCTTTCGTGGTTGGGCTACTGAGGTGTTAGGCGTTGTTGCGGTCGCGCCTGCTCGGCCGTTTTGGGTTCGCTGAGTTCCCCCACTACGCCCATGACGTTCGGCAGTATCCGCCGCGGATGGTATTTTCATCGGTGTCTTGCCGGTCGGAATCTCATCATCAGCCGTCCCGGTCACGGAGCTACCAGTAAAGGTAATTCCCACTTGCGTTTCCCCGCGACTGACCACATTATCGGCGAGCGCTGAAGTTCCCAGGCTTAGCACGCAAGCCAGCGTGAGCACCAACATCAGTTTCATGATAAATTTTTTCATGACCAACGCTCCCCCTTTCAGGTAGATGGTCTAAGATTCAGCCTGCTCCTGCTCATCTTGTTTTTTCTTATTGCGCCGGATCAAGTAGATGATTAAGAGAATCAAGAGAATGAGCACTAACATCCCCAGCGCCCCTAGCGCCAGCACCAGCCACAGATTAATCCCAGAATTCTCGACCGAACCGCGGTTGAATTGCGCGGCCTGCTTAGCCGTAATCGTGAAGTTACGGTCAAATACCCAGGTCCGATCCGTGTTCTTCACTACCATGTGGAGGTGGTAGTTACCGGCTTTTAATTCTTCTTTGCCAAAGTAAATGGGGTACCGGAACGTGGTATTCGGGGCCATTTGGACATTGTCCTTCGTGGCTTGCTTGACTAGCTTATTGCCATTGCGATTCGTGATGGTCGTCTTCATTTTAAGGTCGGGAATGATGACCGCTTTAGGATTCCGCAAGTCAGCGAAGACTCCGCGGTGATAATCACCTAAGCCAGCGGCGACCTTGCCTAATTTCAAATCAGGAAACGGCGTCTGACTGCCCATGGTGTACTTCATTCCCACCACGTAAGAATAGCTATTCCGGAGGTTGCTAGCTCCCTTGACGTTACCCGTGACCTGGTGATCGATTCGTTTAAAGTACCAGCCACCTAGAATGACCCCGTTAAACGCAGTCGTTGGCATCTTGACCTTAGCCGTCACCACGCGGGACTTGCCCGCTGGAATCGTCACTGTCGATTTTCCTTGGAGCTTACTGATGTCACTCATCTTGTACTTGAGCGACGAATCAAATGACTTGGCCGGCTTAACGTATTCGATCGCACCGGCACTACTGGTCCACGCCGTATGAATGGCCGTTTGGACCTTGATGCTTTGGTTGGTCACGTTGTAGATTCGGACCTGCAAATTCTCCGTCTGCCCCGACTTCATTTTCAAATCGAAGAAAGAGTTCTTCTTGTTGATCTGATTTTTGGGGATCGCGGCTTTCACGCTATACCCAACTTCGTTTTCCCCAGCGGCCTGTGCGACTGCGGTGAGTCCCCAGCCACCTAAAATCAAGCTAAAAACTGCTAAAACGATAAACTGAATCCGTTTAATACCTTGCATCCTTACACCCCTGACTACCCTAGTTAGTTTTAATTTGTCGTTCATGTTACCGACTTATGTAAGGTAAAAAGGTGCTCATCCTTCACCAAATGAACACCCATTTACCGCGTAATGCAATTATTCAGCTGGCGTATCACTCAACGTCCAGTTAATGTTCCCAGAATAAGTGACGCCACCTTTAACGTTGGCTGGAATCGAGCTTAATTGAATGTCGCCTGGATCCATTTGGAAAGTCGTGGTCAACATCCCACTGTTTTCCTTTGCCCCGTAAATGGGTTGTGTGGAAGTACCATCCGTCGTCATATCAGTAACGGCACTTTGCGTGATGCCGCTTTCTGTATCAGAACTACTCTTGATTGTTGCGGCCTTCTTACTGTTGAGGTTCAACAGGGCACCCTTCAACGTGTTATCGCCATTTGAAGTACTGTCAGTCTTACCATCAACCGTCATCGGGTCAGCACTAAGGCTAATGGACCAGCCAGCGTTGGTACCCCGAGTATCGGTGACTTCAGTCAGTAAGTTCTTATTGTTTGCAATGGCTGTACCGGTTCCAGTAGACCGCGTGTTGTCGATACTTTCGGCCGTTGCTTTAGTCGTTTGGGTCGAGACATCATGTGTCCCGAAGTTAATTCCATTAGAAACGTACAGCAAAGCCAAGTCCCCTGCTGGATTATCTGGGTCAACATCGACCCCACCTTTGTCACCAGGATCCGTCGTACCAGGATTATCTGGATCGACTGGATCAGTCGTTGCGGCTGGCTTGTTAAAACTAATGGATCCGGTAGTCTTCCCAGTCATGCTCCCCGTGTTAGTTGCCGCATTGGCCGCCACTGGCGCGATGGAACCGAGTAACAACGCACTGGCTAACAAAATACTACTAATAGATTTCTTCATAAAGAATGCACCCCTCTGTATTGGTTATTCCAAAAACTGACAAACCCTTAAGCACCATACGATAGTCGTTGTCACTCATCCAATTTCCAGCCGTTCCCAAGTAACGACTCCACATATAGGATCAGCGGCGGCAAACATGTAACGTTTGCTTAACTATGTAACAACAACATTATAAGTCCAAATTATGAACATGTAAACCTTTTTCCGGAAATAATCATTAACTTTTTTAAATAAAACTTAAAATCCCTTTAACGCCGGCATTCCGGTATTGATAGCGGTTTTAAATTAATGTGAATTAACTCGCAATCAAATAATTGGACAACAGATTTTTTATTTTGTCTAACAAACGACAATATTCGTTATTATCACGATAATGCCTATCGTGACAGTATCTGCCGTCCTAGTGAGTGGTGGACAACCATTAACACTGTATATGGTGACTAAAAACAACCCCTAAACTATTAGGGGTTGTTTTATTTAAAAAATAACGAATAGACTCGACCGTATGATGCAAATTTTAGAACAGTAAAAAAAGTCAGTGACCCGGAATCCCTCGCCGTCACTGGCTTTTCACTAATCCTCTAACAATTTCTGAACCAACGCATGTGTCACATTTTGCCGCTCGGCCCGCTTATCCGCTAGCAATAAATAATACTGTTGCAGAGCCGACAACGTGGCCGCTTCCGTCGCGGCAGGTAAGGCGTACAGCCGGTGATAGGCCGTGGCCACCGCCGGAAAGTCGGGGTGGCTGTGGGCCAACTGCCGCAGCTGGGCGGTGGTCACGTGATTCTTCTTGGCGGGCACCCAGCCGGTTTGGGGCTGAACGGCCAGGCGGTGGGCGAAGGCCCGTCGCACGGCTGCCGGCCAAGTTGCGGGCACCGGTTGCCCCGCGGACAAGCGCTCACGGATCGTCAGGCAATCCTTAAAGACTGCGGCGGGAACTTGGCGTCCCTCCCATGGCTGACGCAACTGGTCGAGACGCGCCTGGCGCTGATCGTGAGTCCAGTCAAATCCCACCGCGGCATTGAACAAGTCATCATCCCAATCGCGCTGGCGTTGATGTGCCAATTGCCGACTCAAGCGGTCGACGTCGGCCACCAGGTACCGCGGCACGATTTGTAGGCGGGTGGCGGTAATTTGGTGTTGCCGGTCAAATTCCGTGGCCATCACACCCAGCTGATAGGAATTGACCAGCTTTTTAAGTTGTGGTGGCAGGATGACCTGCGCCAACTGGGCCTTGAACTCAGCTAAAGGCAGGTGTTGCACGATTAATTCGGCCACCCGCTGCAAAGTCGTTTGGTACGGTGCGGAGGCGCGTAAGGCCTGGACCGCCGCGCTTTCTTGGTGCTGGGCGTGGTCCCAGGCGGCCTGAGCCTCTTCTTCAGCCAGTTGACGTTCCCGGTCAGCCCGACGCTGGGCAGCTCGTTTGGCCGCAACCGCGGCCTCGTGGTCCAGAGTGGTCAGGGTATCGTATTCACTGAGGTATGGCTGGAGTTGCGTTTCCGGCAAAGTCGTCTGGCGGTGTTGCAAATACCCGGTCACCGTGTGCGCCGTTCCGCTGTGGACCCAACGCTGACGGCGATGATGCGTGGCTGGCAAATGGGGCAAGGCTGCCGGGTCCCACAAGATTTCGGGGACCTGCGGATAATGGGCGGTCAGGACATCGTACTGAGCGACCGCGTGGATGTTGTCCTCGGTGGTGATGGTCATCAGGTATTGCATCTCGTCGCTCATGAACTTCTTCACGCATTCCGAGCCCACGATAATCTTGTGGCCGTTGGCGCGCAACACCACGTGGTATTCGTAGCGCACCGGCTTGTGGCACAGGGCACAGTGACGCCAGTCCAGGCGCTGATTGCTGGGATTGATCACGTAGGGAGAATCCGCCAGCAATTTCCACGCCGTACTGCTCAGCTTCAACCAATCCACCCGCTGTTCCAGCAACGCCGCCCGGGCCGAACGGGTCAAGAAGTCACTGCTGTCCTTGATGGTCGGGTGGTCGCGCAACAGCGGCATCAACCGCGTCAACGCCGGTAGGTCCAGGGCCTGCTGACTCAATTGTAGGAACCGGTTTTCCGCCGGCGTTAAAATCGTGGTTGCCATGTTCTCCGTCCTCTCTGCAAAATTGCGTTCTTTTAGTTTAGCATATTTTAGGTGGAATGGGAACGTATGTTTTCAAATATCGTTGGTCCAAGCCCTTGCCGTTGCCCGACTCAGGCGCCTAGTTTCACCAATTTCAGATATTAGAACACCGTCTTTGCGGCAATCAGCGCGGTCCCACCCAGATTTGGCGAGCCGGAGGCAGCCAGATTCAACAGACGCCGGCCGACGCTAGTTCTCCGCAATCCAAGCCCGCAGCGCCACGCCGGTCCGGGACTGGTCCACCTTGACGGCTTCGCGGGGCGTGCCGCTGTACTGAATCTGGCCACCGTAGCGGCCGGCGTCGGGACCGACGTCGATCAGCCAGTCCGCCTGGCCAATGACAGCCAGGTTGTGTTCGATGATGATCAGGGAATTGCCGGCGGCCACCAGGGCGTTGAACAGCTTCAACAAACGGTCCGTGTCCTGCAAATGCAGGCCGGCCGTGGGTTCGTCCAACAGGTAAACGGTCCCCTGTTTGCCCAGTTCCACGGCCAATTTCAACCGCTGGAGTTCGCCACCCGACAGTGTCGTCAGGGGTTGAGCCAGCGTCAAATAGCCCAGGCCGACGCGGTCCAAGTTGCCCAATTGACTGGCTAATTTGGGCGTATCGGCGAAGAAGTCCTTGGCCACCTTGACCGACAGTTGGAGCACCTCAGCGATATTTTTGCCCTGATACGTGTACTGCAAGGCCTCATCACTGTAGCGTTTACCGTGACACAGCTCGCAGGTCTGCACGACCGGGTCCATGAAAGCCATATTGGTGATGGTGACGCCCTTCCCCTTGCACCGCGGGCAGGCGCCCTTGCCGTTGTAGCTGAACAGGCTGGTGCCCACCCGATTGTTGGCGTTACTGAACAATTTGCGAATCTCATCCAAGATGCCCAAATACGTGGCCGGCGTCGAGCGAATGTTGATGCCCACGGGCGCCTGGGCCAAGTCGATGTAGTCGTCTTTGAGCTGGCCCTTGAGCGCGGTGACCAGCGAGGACTTCCCGGAACCGGCGACCCCGGAGATGACCGTCATAACGCCCAGGGGCACGTCCACGTCGACGTCCTTCAGGTTGTTTTGGGTAACGTGGCGCAGCGGCAAAGTCCCCGTCGGCTGCCGTTCAGCGCCCCAGTGGTGCGGTTGCCGCAGCCATTTTCCCGTCAACGAATCCGACGCCAACAGCTCGGGATAGGTCCCGGTAAACGTCACGGTCCCGCCGCCTTGGCCGGCCAGTGGGCCCATTTCGACCACGTAATCGGCGAAATCGATCATCGCCGGATTGTGCTCGACCACCAGAATCGTGTTGCCCTTATCCTTCAACCGGGTCAACGCCTGCTTGACCAGCTGGATGTCGTGGGGATGTAAGCCGACGCTGGGTTCGTCCAAAATGTAGACCATGTCGACCAACGCGCTGGTCAGGTACTTGGCAATCTTGATGCGTTGGGCTTCCCCGCCGGATAGCGAACTGGTCCCGCGGTCGAGCGTCAAATACCCCAGGCCAATATCGACCAGTGACTGAATCTTGGTGGTCAGCTCCCGCACGACGTCGGTGGCCAACGGTTCGGTGATGCCGCGCAAGAATGCCAACACGTGGTTCAGGTCCATGGCCGTGACGTCGGCGATGTTCTTGCCGTTGATGTGGTTGGTTAAGACCGCCGCCCGCAACCGCGTTCCGTGACAGGTGGGACACGGCTTGCGGGTCACGATTTCCGCAATGGCCTCGCGGTGGTGTTCGGCTTCCTTCTTGCCAATCACCGACCGGCGAATTCGCGGCACGACGCCTTCATACAACGCCGTGCGTGGGAAACCTTCGCCGGGATGGGCCAGCTTCTGTTGCGGCGCGTGCATCAACATTTCGTATTCTTCCGGCGTGTAGTCCTTGATGGGCTTGTCGTCATCGAACAACCCGCTGGTCGCGTACCGCCGCCACCGCCACGTATCGGGACCGAAGCTGACAAACGTGATGGCGCCTTGATTCAACGACTTTTCCGGGTCGATCAGCTTGGACTCGTCGATGTCGTCCACGTAGCCGAGGCCCTGGCAGTCCGGGCACATCCCCTGCGGCAAGTTAAACGAAAACGTGTCGGAATACCCGATAAATGGCTTACCAATCCGTGAAAATAACAGCCGCATCAACGAGTAGATCCCGGTGTACGTCGCCAACGTCGAGCGGGCATTCTTGCCCAAGCGTTGTTGCTCGATCACGATGGCGACCGGCAGATGCTCGATGTCGCCGACGTGCGGTTGCCCGTATTTAGGCAAATACTGTTGCGTAAAGCTGGGGAACGTCTCGTTCAATTCCCGCCGTGACGCCGCCGCAATCGTGTCGAACACCAGCGACGATTTCCCCGACCCCGACAGGCCCACGAACACCGTGGTTTGGTATTTGGGCACGCGTAAATTAACGTGCTGCAGGTTATTTTGCGTGGCATCCTTGATGTCGATAAAGCCTTTTTCAAATGTTGGTTGCATCCCAGTACCCCTCTCGTTTTTTCGTTGCGAAACACTACCAATTCACCTTAACATATTCTAATTTTTTGTGGGCGACCGTGACTCGGTTGTTCTAAAGGTCACAATCAAACCTCTCCAAAAAAGTGACCGAAAAGGCTATAATTTGACGTGTAGAACTATTTGAAGGAGGAAATCTTTTATGTCTTTATTTAAACGTCATCCCCTCAACTTACCGGCAGCCATCATCGCTGGCGGTGCGGCGGGTATCGTCTCTGGATTAGTCAAGCTCGGCTGGGAAAACGTCTTGCCACCCCGCACGGCAGCCCGCGACGCCACCAACCCACCGCAGACTCTGCTGGAACAATTCGGCATTCCCAAGCAAGTCACCCACGCCACTTATACTTATTCTGGCCACCAACTGCCTTGGGTCAGTTACGTCATTCATTTCGGCTTCTCGACTACCTTTGCCGTGCTTTACCAAATCATCGGCGAAAAGATTCCGGCCGTGAAAAAAGACGCCGGTACCTGGTTCGGCCTGGCCATCTGGGTCGCCTTTCACCTGGGCATCATGCCAGCCATGGGCACCGTGCCGTCCGCAGCCGACCAGCCTAAGGAAGAACACGTCTCCGAAGCCCTCGGCCACATCGCCTGGATGGTCACCAACGACCTGGTCGGCGCCGAAGTCTACCGGCGCCTGACCCAGGAAAGTCGCCGGCACTAGCAAACGTCACACCAACGCCTCCGGCTGTCAGGGATTCTGCCTGCTAACCATTGTGAAAACTGTCCGCCTACCGCGGCGCGCCAAATGCGTTGGAACGCTGTGGGCGGACGCACCGAGCCTGAAGTGCGGTCTCGGTACTCGCTTTGAGCCGAAGCCCGCGTCTCAAAGACGCCATTTCCCTAACCGACTTCGTCGCTAAGGGAAATCCTACGGCTGAACGCATTTGGCGCGCCACTCACGACTACGGTTGAGCAACCCAGCAACAGTCCTACGTCAATACTTTGGCCCAGTTGTCAACTTGCGATGGCCACTTTTCTGAGGGTGACCAGCAACTGGACCTTTTGGTTACGAACAATGGTTAGTCTCGCCGATAACGTTAGTCAAACGCGTTACGTTGCCTAGCCGGAGACTGGCAGGGGCGGAGCCGGCTGTGACGACGGTGTTAGCTGGCGTTTTGTGCCAGGTTACACCGTGGGACGACTTGAGAGACTGGTGATTTTTACCAGGCTTTCAAGCGAGGCGGAAGACCGCACTTTGGCTGGGGCCGGTCCCCATAGCAGGCGGAACCCCTGCCAGGCGCAGGCGACCCGCACTTATTTTACCAACCCATCAGAATGAGAACTTAAGGGGGAATACCCATTGAACAAACCTTGGCAAACCAAGTGGCCCGAGCGGATTAGCTACGGCCTCAGTGATGCCGCCGATAACTTGGTCTTTCAAATGATGACCACCTACCTGCTCTTCTTTTACACCGACGTCTACGGCTTGTCCGCCAGTGCTGCCGCGATTTTATTTATCGTGGCGCGCCTCGCCGATGTGGTGGAAAGCCTGATTATCGGCTTGATGATTGACCGGACCCATTCCAAATGGGGCAAGAGCCGGCCATTCTTTCTGTGGTACGCGCTGCCGTACGTGATTTTTGCCATTTTAACCTTCGTCACTCCGCCGTTTGGCGATACCGGCAAGCTCATCTGGGCCTACGTCACCTACCTGGGGCTGGGTTTCTTCTACACGGCCGTCAACCTGCCCATCACGTCGATTCTGCCGACCATGACGCAAAACGAATCAGAAATGACCCTGCTGGGCGTGATTCGCCAATTTGGTGGCAGCTCCGTGCAAATCATTGTGGCGGTCTTCACGTTACCGCTGGTCGCCTTCTTCGGTCACGGCAACCAGCAACAAGGCTTTCTGCTCACAATCGCCCTCTTCGGCCTGATTTCATTGGTCCTGATCCTCAACACCTTCATTCACGTGCGCGAGCGGTTCACCAATCCGGAGAAATCCCACCAATCCTGGTCCGCCGTCAGCAAGATGTTGCGGCAAAACAAGCCGTGGCTGGTGATTTCCACGGTCATCCTGTTGTACTGGTTGACCACGGCCATCAAGAACCAGACCACAATCTATTATTTCAAATACATCCAACACAGTGAAAAATTGGTGCCGCTAGCCAATGGCTTCACCTTCGCGGCGCTGATTGGCGTCGTCTTAATTATCAAGGGCGCTGACATCTGGGGCAAAAAGGCTACTATGCAACGCGGCATCTTAACGGCCGGAAGTGGCCAACTCGTTTTGACGCTGGGAGTCATGACCAACCAGCTGGGCATCATCTTTGCCGGTATCCTGCTCAATGCCGTGGGCGGTGGTCTGATCATTGGCTTGGTCTCCATCATGATTGCCGACACGATTCGCTACGGCATGGCGCTGGGCATTCAAGCGGAGGGCATCTTGGCCTCCACGGATGACTTCGGCGTCAACGTCGGCTTGGGTCTGGGCGGCCTGGTCACCGCCGGGCTGTTCCACCTGTCCGGCTACGTGGCCAACCACCAGCAAAACGTCGCCACCCAACACACCATCATCCTCAACTACGCCTGGATTCCCCTGACCCTGTACATCGTGATGTTCGTGGTCCTGTGGTTCTACAACGAAAAAGAACTGCAGGCCACCATCAAGGGTGCTTAAAAAGAGTGGGCCAACAGGCGGTTAACTGGCGAGCATTAACGGTGATAGGCGGATAATCCCGGTCTTGGATTATTTGCCTATCAGTGTTAAGCGGAACCAGTTGCCTGTTGGCGCACGTTTCGACTATGAGGCCACTTTGAGACATGGTTTGCGGCTCAAAGCGAGGTAGCGAGACCGCCTTTTGGCTCGACCCGCCCCAGCGTTCCAACCCACACTTGGCGAACGGTAGGCAGACAGTTCGGATTGTGTGGCTGAAAACGACTACTTTTGACGTCACGAGTCGCATGATCACAGTGGTTCCAGCTAATTTTCGTCTTTCAATCTTCAAAATATTAAATAGTCCGCTCCCCGTCGCCAATTAATCAATGGTGACGAGGACGGGCTATTTTAGATTAATTCGCCAAAAATCTAAACTGCTTCAAGTCAATCAAGACCCCATTCAATAATTTTTAATTTACACCGTTTAATGTAGTGGAATGGTATAATAAAATTAATTACATAGAAAGTCAGGTGGCTAAAATGTTTAGCTCTGTTCGTAAAATAATTACGATCATTTTCGCTTTAGTATCGTTTGGTATCATTTTTAACACCAGCCCAGTTTTGGCAGATAATACATCCTCAAGCCAGGCTGATTCAAATACTGCTGATAACCAAGTTACAATAAGTGGTATCCAAATGCCCTACACCACCTTCGTCTCAAAATCTGGCGAACGCCAAAAACATTATTGGCTGCCTAATTCCGAAGATCCAGTGACCGTGAAAAATATTCTCGATAATAAATATGACGAAAATTTAGTCAATTCTTACAAGGATGACCCAATTTACAAAGATGCGGCTGCTACAATCATCACTATTCTACAAACTTGTGTATGGACCTATTGGGAAAATCCTGTCACTATTACTCCCAACGAAACATTGTTAGATGCTGTACAAACAATGATGTCACCGAATAACTACCTTGATAATATAATTTATCAAGTCTGCCTCACTCGCGATTTTTTTCGCTATCAAATCGGAGTGCCATTTTCTCTAATACAACCGGATTATGATAAGTACTTAAAATCTGGGCCAGAACGCGACACAGTGAAGAGCGACCTGTACTGGCCCCTGTCAAGTTGTCATTCGAAATAATATAAAATGGACGTTTACCCTAAGCGGCTTCATTCCAGTATTCTACTGGGGTGAGGCCGTTTCTTTCTGGGGAACGATCCAAGTAATTGAAGTAGTGGATACCTTCGTTTACCAGCTTCACAAGCTCTTCATACGTGTTTGGCATTGGATGACGTTCCATCCAATGCGCTTTAAATTCATTCCACCAACGCTCCATTGGCGCATTGTCATAAGGTGTTCCTGGTCGAGACATACTGCGCATCACTTTGTGTCCTGTCAAAAAGTGATTGAAGGCTTTGGCAGTATAAGCAGCCCCACGATCCGTATGGATCAGTGGGTGCACATCACCGGCTTGTTCAAAGGCCTGTTTAAAAACCTGAATCTCTGCTGCCGCTGTCTCTGTAGTACTCAAAAATGAAGCGATTAATCTTCGACCACACAAATCTAAGACACCACTGAGTCGGATTTTGAACTGACCTTTTGGCCCGTATGACAATTCAGTTGAATCCGCAAGCCAAACCTGGTTGGGGCCGGCGACCTTAAAGTTACGATTCAAAACATTGTCCTGAAT
>NZ_RKLX01000039.1 GCF_004745505.1 Levilactobacillus suantsaiihabitans | reverse complement strand
GATCTTTTTTGTCCGAACAGCGTTCGGATTAATTTTACAATCTACCATTGTTTGTTCCGCCATTAGCGGTTGTTGCATTTGTTTCTGTGCTAGAACTGGAGCTAGAACGACTCTTACTCTTCGAATTCGTACTACTAAAAACCGCAATTGATCCGGTCTTCTTGTAAGATAAGCTCAAGCCATTACGAATAAAGTTTGTCACGCGTTGGAGTTCGGACTTTTTCATAACTTCCATGCTCTGGTCGTTAAGTTCCTTACCAGTCCCTTGGAGGTGTGTTTCCTTCAAGTTTTTGGTGGCTGACCGATAATTCTGCGCTAAACTCGTTAAATCATCAAAGGTTAAATCAGTTTGTGTCTGCTTAGCCAAAGAACTGATGAAGCTCTGATTAAGTAATGTTGAGATTGAACCACTCTTCTTAACTAACGCCATCAGAACAGCCCGTTGCCGCTTCTGTCGGCCATAGTCATTGTCTGGATCATCATACCGCATCCGAGAATAAGCCAATGCTTTTTTCCCATTCATGTGGGTCTTAATACCTTTTTTGAATGTATAACCTGCATAAGTAAAACTTAACGTTGGCGTAACATCAACACCACCGACCTGATCAATAACTTTTTCCATGCCACCCATGTTAATTAACGCATAAAAGTCGATAGGAATGTTTAGCATTTTTTGAATCGTATCGATAGTAGTCTTTGCTTGTCCCCAAGCATAAGCTGCGTTAATTTTCGAAGGGGACTGACTAGCAAAACCAGGAATCGTTACCGCCGTGTCCCGCGGAACACTCGTAATTGTGGTTTTATTAGTGGTCGGATTTAAGGTCACAACCATCATACTATCGGTTCGACCCTTGTAACTCCGACCTAATGCACCTGTATCAGTTCCCAATAAGAGAATTGAGATAGGCTTCTTATCAGATAATTGCTTATTTACATCTCGTTCTTTAGTTACACCAGAAGCATTAAACGAACTGTTGACAGCATTTTTAATACTTCTATAGCGTGTCATACCATACGCCGCACCACCGGCGATCAATAAGAGAATAAGTACCAATATGGTGTTACGAACTGGATGCGTCTTTTTTCTATGTTGCATACTACCAACCACCCCTTCGGTCTCCTCAAAATAACTCTAATTATACTACAATTACTTCAAATTTATTTTGAAACTCCGCAAACGCGCGTTTTATAATCAAGTTAGCCAAATACTTTTAGCTAATTGATAAAGGCAGATTGCAAGAGCGCTTAATGTTTGTCATCAAACAATCAATAATGAATTGTGCCGCGGCGAGATCGACCAAGTAAAAAAAGTGAATGGTCAACGCCAATATTACGCTGTATACTCACCAGAAACAGCACAAGCTAAGTACGAAGCTAATCGAGCCCACTGTCATCGACCTTTGAAACTCGTCGGTGTCGCTGATTTTATCGACTATTTTACGACTCATTTGCGTCAAGATGGTTGGTCGCCTGATGCAGCAGTAGGACGGGCCAAACTTGAAGGCTTATATCAACCTGAGGAGATGGTCTCGACCAAGACGCTATACCACTATATTGATGCCCAGTTACTTGAAGTCCGCAATCTTGATCTACTCGAAAAAACGCGCCACCGTGCCAAACATCATCACTCGATCAAGCACAAGCGTCTGGCCGGACGGAGTATTGATGAACGGCCTAAAAGTATCGACCAGCGCCAAGAGTTCGGCCATTTCGAATTGGACACCGTGGTGGGCAAGCGCAACGGTCAAGAGAGTGTGATCTTAACGCTGATCGAGCGTCAATCCCGCTGCCAAATTCTACGTTTGATCGATGGTCGTGATGCCGATTCAGTCAACTATGAGCTGGCCAAGATCTGTCAAGAATACGGATCAATCATGAAGTCAGTTACTGCCGATAATGGCGCTGAGTTCTCGGAAGTTGGCGCTGTACTTACCGGTGTCGCTGACCTTTATTATGCCCATCCATATCGTTCCTCTGAGCGTGGGACTAACGAAGCGCATAATCGAATGATCCGCCGCGATGTACCCAAGGGTCTATCCATGGATATTTTGGGTCCTCATGATATCCAAGCAGTTGAGTCAAAGCTAAACAATTTACCGCGCCGGCAAACTGGCTATCAAACAACCAAAGAGCTTTTCTCCGCTGCTTCCACCGGTTAAGTTAAGTCCATAAAATATGAATATTAATGAAAATACTGATTTAATAGGATTTATCGTGTGGCTAATTTGTTCTTGCAATTTGGGTCTTCCTTAATATGCCCCATTAGGTCTGAAAAAAACACTAATAGTTTTAATTAAAACACCCAAATCAAATAATACGCTTCGATGCAAGATATATTTCAGATCAAGTCCAACCATTTCATCAAAACCAACTTCATTGCGAACCGTAACTTGCCATAAACCGGTACATCCGGGTTTCACAAATAATCTTTGCTTATCATAATCTGTATAATTTACGACTTCATCTGGTAAAGGTGGGCGAGGACCAACCAAGCTCATTTGTCCCAGTAGAACATTCAAAAGCTGAGGTAATTCGTCAATACTATGTTTTCGAATAAATCTACCAACTTTTGTCACCCGTGGATCCATCCTAATTTTAAAGATCGCCCCATCAACTTCATTTTTATCAATCAGATATTTTTTCAAGCTATCTGCATTAACGACCATTGATCTGAATTTGTACATTTTAAAGGGGCGCTGTTGTCGTCCTAAACGAATCTGCGAATAAAATACTGGCCCCTTTGGCTCTTCTAATTTAATTGCAATAGCAACAATTAAAAATACCGGTAAGAGTAACACTAGGCCAAAAAAACTAGCTACAAAGTCAAAAATCCGCTTTACCGACCGATATACATAGCGATGTCGTTCGTAATTCAAATCAATCGCAATATTTCTTGTATGCTCTTCTCCATAATCCATTAGAATAACCAAAACCTCTTTTTCTTCTTGAGCACCGAAATCCTAGTAAATTCCGGTTTCACAATCTCCTCCCCATTGAGGATTGCTCTAGCGTCATCATTAAACCTAGTCGCAACATCTTTACCAGCTTGTTGCTCTAGTTTATTAAAGGCGTCCCCCATTAAGAATCGCCGTCCCTTAAAATTATGCGCATCCGAGGAAAAGGCAAAGCCTATACCACTGCGAATAATCTTAGTAGTTAATTTCTCGACATTATCGCCGAACACTCCAAGATAACTACTACTGGTCAGCTGCGTTAAACAACCCATTTCTACAAAATCATATAACCGGTCCGGTTCCTTCTGAAACCCATGGTTCCGTTCCGGATGGGCAATCACTGGTGTAATCCCACGCGTCTGCAACTCAAAGATCATATCTTCCGTATATTCTGGAATCCCACTATGCGGTAATTCCAATAGTAGATACTTGCCGCCCTCATCCATAAACAGGATATCGTCGTCATCCAGTGCCCTTAGGAGCTCCCCCGTCAAGTGCACCTCTTGTCCGGGAAAGACCGTTAACGGGATCTTAGCAGCGTCTAGTGCTTCTTGAAAGGCCGTTGTTTTTCTCAATACATCTACCTTATGGTTGGTATATTCGCCATCCATATGGTGCGGTGTCAGCAGAATATGACTAATCCCTTGTGCCACCGCGTCGCGTGCCATACCAAGCGCCATCGGCAAGTCTTTCGCGCCGTCATCCACACCCGGTAAAATATGACAATGTAAATCAACTAACGTCACTTTTTATCATCCGTTCCGTAATAGCCGCCGTAATAACTGCCACCATAATAATTACCACCGTAATAACCCACTGACTTTTGGGCTGTCACACGATTCATCACTGTTCCTAAAATGTTAGCGTGAACAGTCTCCAACAGTTGCTTAGCCCGACGCACCCCATTCTTGTCAGCAATACCTTGTGGCACAACTAAAACCGTCCCATCAATTCGGCTTGCCAATAACTGTGCATCCGTCACCATATTAACCGGTGGTGCATCAACAATCACCAAATCAAATTCAGCGGTTAGTTCACTTAACAAATTTTCAATTCGTTTACTACCCAATAACTCCGCCGGGTTAGGTGGAACTGGTCCACTTGTGATTACGCTAAGGTCCTTGACCATGGTCTCGCGAACCACTGCCGATAAGTCAGCGTTTCCTGATAGATAGTTCGTCAATCCCATCCGATTACTAACATCGAACGAGCGATGAACGGCTGGTCGCCGTAAGTCAGCATCAACGAGTACAACCTTAGTGCCCTGATCCGCCCAGGTAACTGCCATATTATTACTGATCGTTGATTTTCCTTCAGAAGGTTCCGACGATGTGAACAGAATTGATTGGAGTTGCTTATCAACCGAGGAGAATTGAATATTCGTCCGAATGGTTTTGAACTGTTCTGCAATCATCCCATTGGGCTCTGTATAGCTAACTAAACCGACACCATACTTTAAACTTGTATCATCAAGTTTTTTCTTGTTTCGCTTAAACCACGCCATTGTCGTCACCTACACCCTTCTTCGGTTACGCGCTTCTACTCTGCCATCTGCACCGGTAATTAAGTCGTCTGAACTGTGACGTTCACGCGTAATCCGCTTTTTAACTTCCTTATCGTCAATTTCACTAACGATACCTAAGCTGGTCAATCCCAATTCATCCGTCAAGTAACTCTCGGAAGTAACCGTTCGATCCGTAACCTCACGCAATAATGCCAATCCAATACCGAGAATCAGCCCCACAATTAATCCGATTGCCAAATTGATGGTCTTTCTCGGACTTACCGCCGAATAGTTCGGTGTCGCTTTTGACACGATTGAAACATTATGAACGCTCATCATCTTGACAACTTGCTTTTTAAATACTTTGGCGGTTTCATTCGCAATTGTTGCCGCTGTTTTAGCATCCGTTGCCTTAACCGTAATCGAGAATACCTGCGAGTTCTGCTGGTTACTAATTGAAATAGCATTTTTCAATGCACTCATTGATCCCGGATATCCAGGGTAACCGCTGGTTGTGTTATTGACTGTCTTTAAGACAGTTGGGCTAGTAATGATATCCTTATATGTACTAATCATCTGCACGTCGGCTTGTACTTGCTGATACTGTGCCGCCTGCATACTGGCCGATAGTTTTCGATTAACCAATATTTCGGTTGTCGCCTCATATTTTGGCGTCATCACAAAAAAGGTAACAAAAATCGACGCCAAAAAAACTACTAAAGTTGTGATCCAAATTGCTTTGATGTGTTTACGCAAGATACCAAAAATTTGCATCACACTAATTGTTTGCTCAGAATCCATATTTTCCTCCAGTACGGCCTACTACCATCGCGTGTAAGTTTATTTTTCGATGATAATTTTTATAAACATTAACTTTTTTATACTTATGCTATTATAGCGGGCTTTTTATAAAGAATAAAGGCTTTTCGGGCAAAAATCTTAACATTATAAGGTAGATTGCAAATTTAATCCGAATTTTTGGACAAATTTGTCAGCATAACCTGATACGGTGTTTGCCA
>NZ_RKLX01000038.1 GCF_004745505.1 Levilactobacillus suantsaiihabitans | reverse complement strand
CAAACCCTTGCTACGAGCGAAAATCCGAAAATCGGACACGATCTATATAAAGACTTTAAAAACATAGATACTAATAGATACAATATAGATACTCAAAAGTTGGACTTTTCCACAGCCCATTTTTCACCAGCAGAAATTCAAAAGCAAAACCAGGATTTGGTGAACCATGCTAATGACTTCTTAACTGATGAAGACAGTGGCTTACCGGTTTTCTTAGAACCCGAAGCCGTGCAATTACTAAGTTTCTGGTGCCGCACTCCGCAACAAATGCGTCGCTTCATTGGCATTATCTTAAATGCTAAGTATGCCATTGAAAAAGCCCACAAAGACCTCGGCGTTTGGATTACTTTAGATGATCCCGAACTAAAACCTCTAATGACCAAGACATTAAGACGCTACTTCAACGCCCTGAGAAGTAACGAGAAGCATATCAAGAACGTCGAGAACTACTTATACGGCACCATGCAAAATCTGTTTGGCATTTACTGGAACAAAAAAGCCAACGCTAAATATCAAGCTGAACATCCTGAAACAAGCAGCCAGCAAGTAGTCCCCTTTAATTAGCTCTAAAATCGTTTCTCAGCCGTTTTAACGATGGGCTATATATTTATGTTAAATTAGCGATTGAATTGCTTATACGAACAAGCAACGGACAATTTTAGCCAGTTTGACTAACTTGAATCAACGGGCTAATCATTTTAAATGATCACTGCCTGACTAGTTTAGTTTAAAAATGCGCTTAGCAGTCTCCAGGGGGAACTATGCTCTTTTTTAGCTACATGAATTAGCAAGAATAGTTTTTTATATTGATTAAACTGAGTATGAGCAACTTGTTCTAGGAGGCGTGGCTTTATGAGTAAAAAGATTTGGATGATTATTTTTCGTTATTTGTTAGCGATTGGCTTGTTTTTAGCCTATAGTGCAATATTTGATAATCAAGATCATGATTTGATTAGATCGACTCTTGTTTTTGCTATATGTCTTGGCCTTGCTATTATTCCATTTAGCCATAAGACCAAAAGCAAAAAATAGTTTAAGGGATATATATAATTGATATTCTTGTAAAAAGATACTCATCTGGCCATTTTTCAGTGTATCTCATGTTGTTAATTGCTTTAATTATCTAGTTAAAATTAATAACGAATCAATGAGAGCTATTATGGCTAAAGGGTGTGTTTAAAGCAGGCCTAGTTAATGAAAATAGATAAAGAACACTAAAATTAGTGGTGGGTAATCAGCAGACCGAGTGAAACGAGGTCAATGCGCACTTACACCCTTGACACTTGTCAAGGGTAGATTTAATACCCATCGAAATGGGTATTATTTGTATTAGAAGGCTAGCGCCAACTATAAAAAGCCTAGAATAAACCCTCAAAAACATAGAGCTAAATCTCAAGATTAATCAATCACATTACGAAGGATCCAATGACTATAATCAAGACGAGCACTGGGAGTTATTACCCAAGGGTGATTAATTTCGAAAATTTGAATTTCAGTTGCTAAGTAAAGTGGCGTCTTACCATGATTAAAAGCAAAAACGGGTTGCGGGAAATCAGGCTTACTAGCAACTTGATGAACACTTTGACGAGAGTTCATCTGCCAACGAATTTTTAAATCTTCACGCGACAATAACTGTGGCAGCTGTGTTTTTTCAAGTTGAGCTTGTTGCTGCAACTTTTGTGTAAAGGCTTGTTTAGTCTTGTTTTGATGCCAATCATCAAAAAGATCATACTTGTTGGTTTCAAAATCTAAATCCATAAAGCCAGCCCCCTAACCAAAATCAATTTGATCCAGCATCGTTTCGGTACTAGCCTGGTCTAAGCCTAAATAAGCTAAAGTCATCGCCTCACTGGAATGATTGAGCAGATTCATGACTAAGCCAATATTATAATTTGATTGCGTGTAAACACGATAAGCCCCAGTTTTGCGCATCGTATGAGTACCTAGATAATTAATTCCTAATAGATCGCCAACCTTACTCATAATTTTGTAGAACTGTTTTTCAGTAATATGGCGTTCTGGGTGTTGAATTGAAGGAAAGAGCCATTCAGAATCCAGCTGATGATCAAGTAGCCATTGACGGTACAATAAGAGCTCTGTTTGAACAGGTTTAAGGTACAAGGTATTAGGTTTACCAGTTTTTCGGTCGTGAATAAACGCATTTTGTTTAATAGAACCGTCCGGATTAAAAATATCGGCCTGTTTTAAGCGCATGACATCACTGACTCGCAGCAGTGTCGCTTTGCCAACTTGAAAAACTGTATAGTTACGCCGGCCAGCTTTAAAGTTGTTGAGTAAGGTATCTTGAACCTCTTTGAGAACGTTTGAATCTTTGATGGGTAAGACAACTTGTTGCATAGTTTTAGCTCCTTAAAAAATTGATTTTTAGTACAAATTAAAGTACAATATTAAGTACAATGAAAGGGTGGTAAATATGACATTAGCATTAACACAGAGCGATTTTCGCGCTAACCTAAAAAAATATTTAGATCAAGTTAATGACGAAGACGAAACCGTTTATATTGCTCGTTCAAATAGTCGCGCAGTAGCCATCGTTTCACAAGAAAAAATGGACTGGCTAGAAAGAGCATTAAAAGCTAAAGAAGGTTCGTTAGAATATGCAATTGCACGTGATCAGTTAATTAAACGCCATGTTTTACCTGACGATGAAATTGTTGAATCAGATGATGATTATTGGAGTCAGTTTAAATAATGAAAAAACTAAGATTTAAACCACGTGCAACCTTTAATGCTGATCTAAAACGGTTAGCCAGTTTAGATAAATCTATTATTGATGAAGTTCGAGCAGCCATTGACCTGTTGCTTGAGCAACAACAATTACCACAAGAATTTGAAGATCATGAGCTTAATCGGCGAATGAGCGGTTATAATGAATTTCACTTACGAGATACCCCGAAAAACAAAACACCAAACGAAACTAACGATGTCCTGGTGGTTTATACGATTGATAAAGATGAACTAGTCTTAATTGGCATTCGAGTCGGATCGCATAATCGTTTATTTCCTGGTCAAAATCGTTCTAAAAGGTATCGAAAAAATAACGAATAAAAGAAGCTATTTCTGGTATATAAAAATAAATAACCCCTAATATCTACATTATAGATATTAGGGGTTATTCTTTCAACGTTTCCGAGGGGGTATTTGTGAATTATAGACCCTATACAAACATCTTTTGTAGATACCCTTTTTTAAGTTCTTGGAGTTTTTCAAGCTTACGCTGATGAAGAGCGATAGTGTTATCTAGCTGTTTAAAGAATGAACCTATTTTTTGTTGCTCTGAATTATTCTGAGGAATCGATAGCTTCAGTTCAGTCAACATGTCCATAACAATGTACGGAATATTTCCTGTACGAGCTTCCTGTTTTATTTTTTAGGCAGCTTATTTCCAATTTCTGAAAATATAAAACTTCTATCTACTAGAAACTCTTGGAGCACATAAGTTCGTTGATAGGCATTGAACTTATTATCCGCTAAATGCATGTATCCAACTGTTGCTCCATTACCTGCAATTGTAATGGAAGGTCCTTCAAACGCTGCTACATCCAAGACGCGCCGCTAACCCGCCAGCTTAAAATGCTTTTGAGCATAGTGAACGCCCGCTGTTTTAATTATCCGCGAGCCAGAGGCGGTCGCCACCATGCGTCAGCTGGTTGGCAGACGGAAACTCCTTGGCCATGTAAACCGAATCCAGGTCGATAAAGCAAACATTCTGGTGGGCGTTGGCAAAGGCGACCGCCGCCGCCAGGCTTTCGGGAGCCTCGATCATACAGCCAACCATGCAGGAGATCCCCGCCGCCTCGCAAATCTGGTTGATCTGGGTAGCCGGATAGATGCCCCCACTCTTCATGAGCTTAATGTTGACTATATCAGCAGCCCCTGCCCTGATAACCGTCAGGGCGTCTGCGGGAGTAAAGACGCTTTCGTCCACCATGATCGGCAGACAGGTCTGGTCGCGCAGCTTAGCCAGGCTTGGCAACTGGTCAGCAGCTAGTGGCTGCTCCACGAAGTCAATCTTCAGCTGGGCCGCTTCCAGGAGGTGCAATCCTAGCCGGGCCTGCTGGTAGGTCCATCCCTGGTTAACATCAATTCGCAGGCTGACGGCCGGGCCCACTGCCCGGCCGATCTGGGTAATGGTGGCAACGTCTTCTCTAACCGGTCGATTGCCAATCTTAACTTTGAGGGCGTGGAACCCTTTCTGGACGAGGGCCTTCGCCTCAGCCACCATTTGCCCGGGTTCCCCAATGCTGATTGTGTAGTCGGTCGCCATGCTGTCCTTGGCCCCGCCCAATAGCGCGGTTAGGGGCTGCCGGCAATTTTGCGCCCAGGCGTTATAGATGGCGATGTCCAGGGCGGCCTTGGCCGGTTGATTATAACGGACGCTCTTCTGCAGGGCTGCCATCAGGGGCTCGAAGCGATTCAGTGATTTGCCGACCAACCGGGGCTTGATGACAGTCTCAATAACCGCTTGCAGGGTGGCAAGGGTATCACCCGTGACCACCTCGTTGGGAGTGGCGGAACCAATCCCTGTCGTGCCGTTGTTGAGTTTGACGAGCACCCGTACGGCTTGGATTTCGTTGACCGTGTGCAGGTGGGTAACAAAAGGCCGCTTAAGTGGAATCTTCTCAACACTAGTGGCAACGTCAGTAATTATTAAATCATCCTTCATCTTTGACCCTCCTCTGGATCCAATTACATCCATTATATCGGGGGTGCGACCTTAAAACAGCATCAGGGCCTAAAAAAGTAAAATGTGTAGATAATTAATTCCGGTGTCCCTTAACTGATGAGGAAATAAGCACTAGGTGGTTTGATCATTAATATTATTAATTACGCTGTCCCACTCTGAGACAGTTTTCTTCCTTAGTTTGCTGGCGGGCCTGGCAGTCATCAAGGCAAAGTAATATAATAACTGACAATTACTTGGTGTCAGACCAATTAGTGGTGTCAAATGGACACCTTGGGTCTGGGTTATCAGATAAATATTTGGAGGTGTGTTGGTCACAATGAATAAGAAAAGAAACATTGACACTGCATTCTTCGGCCATCCCCGGGGGCTGTCAACCCTGTTCTTCACGGAAACCTGGGAACGCTTTAGTTACTACGGGATGCGGGCAATCCTGCTATTTTACATGTACTATGCCGTAACCAAGGGTGGTCTCGGCATTAACCAGACAGTTGCCGCCTCTATCATGGCAATTTACGGTTCGATGGTCTACCTCTCCAGCGTGGTTGGCGGCTGGCTGTCCGATCGCATCTGGGGCTCGCGAAAGACCGTTTTCTACGGCGGAGTCCTGATCATGTTCGGACACATTGCCTTGTCGTTGCCTTTCGCCAAGGGCGCCCTCTTCGCCTCGATCGCCCTGATTGTGGTCGGGACCGGACTCCTCAAGCCGAATATCTCCGACATGGTCGGGGGATTGTACAGTGATGAGGACCGGCGACGGGACGCCGGTTTCAGTATCTACCTCTTCGGGATTAACCTCGGGGCTGCGGTCGCTCCATGGGCGGTACCCTGGGCTGCTGGTGGCTTTGGGATCCACCTGTTTGGCAGTCAGACCAACTTCCACGCCGGCTTTTCCCTTGCCGCCTTCGGAATGTTCTTTGGCCTGGTCCAGTACCTAATCGATGGTCGCAAATACCTGCCCAAGGATAGCCTCTACCCCAACGACCCGATTGACCACCAGCACTTATCAGCTGTCCTGACCAAGTCCCTCCTGGGGATCGGCGGCGTCGGGATTATCCTGTTGATCCTCGCGGCGTTTGGTCAGCTGAACATCACCAACGTCATTACCCTGATTACAATCATCGCAATCGCCCTGCCAATCTACTACTTCGTCTGGATGCTGAACTCCAAGAAGGTTACTAGGCTGGAGAAGACCCGGG
>NZ_RKLX01000037.1 GCF_004745505.1 Levilactobacillus suantsaiihabitans | reverse complement strand
ATGAGATCCTAGCAGCACTTGAACTAATTAATCAACGACCATTAAAAATACATCATCAACAGACTGCCATTGAAAGATTCCGGGCTTGTTCGGATTAAACTTGTAATTTGCCAAGTAAAAAAAATGGGCTAATTAAAAAAGTTAAATTCTTTATTTCTCTCTATGTCCCTGTAGTTATTGATATTAAGGTGAAATTTTCCAAATTAAAACGTTGAAGTCTATGGACCTGCTCCCGCCCTTTTAATATGTATTGAATTATAATTAGAATACTGCCTATTACGACATAACTTATAAAAGATTTAATCGATTTAATCACTATAAAAGGATGATAAAATAATTGAAAAGAATACTTGTTGAAGGATATGCTAATAGCAATTTAGGTGATGATTTATTCTTTACGTTAATGGTTAATAGATATCCAAAAAGTAAGTTTATATTTAATACGCGTGGTGCTAGTTCGTCATAAAATCAAAAAAGCCTAAATTGTATACCAATATCGTCAATTCAATCTTTAATTGAAAACCAAATAGACTACGGGTGAGATTGGTTTCAATCCCAAATTGCTGGGCTAAAATTGAAAAGCGTGACTCTATTGTCCGCCGTAACGCCTTGAGTTGACGCTTATTATGCTGTTTAGCACCTTTCATATTAGAACGATAAGGCGGAGAGCGTAAAATATCTTGTGTAAATGCATAAAAGATTTCTGAATTGTATAGAAATAGGGAATGCCTTCCCTTATGATATTTAGTAACCACAGAAAACATCACAGGAGGCATTCCCCATGAATGAACTTACCACAGAAATTATCGCTGCACTAGCCCAAAAGCAAGATTTGGAAGAAGTTTTTCGTCACGCCGGATTTACAATGTAAGTGCAACACCTAAATAACTAGACCAAAAGGCCATGAAGCCTTAAACTTATAAGTGACAAAACCAATAAGTTAGGACGGACTTCATGACCCAATCTAAAGATACCATCAAAAAATCTTATAAGCAACTATCAAGTGAGGAGCGTGGCCAAATCCAGAGTCTTTATGAAGATCATTATTCGATCAGAGCGATTGCTAAAAGATTAACCCGCGATCCCAGCACGATCAGCCGTGAAATCAAGCGCGGCACCGTGACGCAAATGTCCAGTTATGGCGTTTATACCCAGCGTTATTTTGCCGATAGCGGTCAAATTCAATACGAACAACGCCGTTTAAATTGCCATCGCAAAAGTCTACTCGAACATAATCCGGAATTTTTTAACCAATTGACCACTGCGCTTAAGGCTAAGTTCCGAGTGCACAGTGTAGATAGCTTTGTCGGTGCTTATAAACGTCACCATCCAGCTGAATATTGCCCCGCAACACCCACTGTTTATCGCTACATTGATCGCGGGTTACTAGCTGTCGCCAATATCGATTTACCACAACAGGTTAAGCGTCACCAAAAGCACAGTACTGGTCGTGTACGCCAAAATAAAAAGATCTTGGGGACTTCAATTGAACAGCGACCAGTAGCGGCTAATGATCGTTCTGAATTTGGTCATTGGGAAGGTGATTTAGTCAAAGGCAAGCGAACCAGCGATCAACCGGCACTGCTCACCCTAACTGAACGAATGACGCGCTACGAAGTCGTGATCAGAATCCCCAACTATCAGGCTGAAACCTGTAAGGCTGCAGTTCAACAGTTTGTGCATAAACTTGATGCTGAGGGGGTTAAGTCACTCACTTTTGATAATGGTGCAGAATTTTCTGCGCTGAGTGAGGTCACTGGGACCAACCTATATTTTGCTCATCCTTATACGCCGTCAGAACGGGGCAGTAACGAACAGCTTAATGGGCTACTAAGAGAATTTATCCCTAAAGGTCAATCAATTACCAGTTTCAGTGATGATCATATTAAGCAAGCGACCGCGGCACTTAACCAACGGCCACGTAAACTATTTGGTTATAAATCAGCCAATGAATTCATGGCTGAGCAGCTACTCGCATGACCACCACCTAGACCACTTATAAGTGAAGTTTAGCAAGTGTTGCACTTGATTTGACAATTCGGGTAGGACATGTATTGAATCAATTTTAGCTCAAACATATCGCAATGTTGAAGTCATTATAGTAAATGATGGTAGCACAGATCAGTCGCTAGCAGTAATTTCCGATTTAATCTGTAGTCATCACAATGTTAAGGTAATCAACCAAAAAAACCAAGGATTATCAGTAGCTCGGAACACTGGTATTGATGTGGCAACTGGTAAATATATAATTTTTGTAGATCCAGATGACAAAATTATGCCAGGCTTTGTTAGCTCGCTCTATCAAATTGCTGACAAAACAGAAGCTGACATTGTGCGTGGGTCATTTCGAGACTTTAATGGCAATATTCCTAAAGGTTGGGTTCCAGATTTCAATGTTCCAACCAATTGTGGGACAATAGTATTAGACCAATTCTTATCCAGCAACATATCTTTTGTAGTTTGGTTGAGTATCTATAGGCTAGATTTTATTAATAGTAATCATATACGATTTACGCCAGGGATTCTACTTGAGGATGTAGATTTTACAGCAAGAGCTTATATGCTCGCTAAGTTAGTTGCTACATCACCTGAACCAAATTATGCATATAGAATACGTCAAGGAAGTATATTAACAACAAACAATGCCCAAAAAATGTCCCTTTCAGAAGAAAAAATCATATCACAATTTATTAGTATGTTAAAACATGAAGAATCTGATGTTTTATGTAGTTTAATTCTAAAGTCTATTTATGCATTTATGAGAGATTGGACGAGAATTATTTTGAAGAATCACCTATCATTGGATAGGACGAACAGTTGTTTTGATACTGCTCTCACTCTAATAAAAGAAATAATAAATTCTAAGCCCTTAAAAGAAAAAATCAAATTTTTAACAAAGGTTATTATTATTAAGGTGAAAAACCATTAAGCCGTTAAACGAAAATACAAAGGGTTCATATACAATTATGTTAATTACGGATTTTTTATATCTTCAATGGGTTCATTAATCACTGAATTTGATTATCTTGTTTTAATGAATGTGAAGTCATTCGGTTAAGGGGAGTCTTTGATTTGTCTAGTTAGCTATCTGGACAGATGTTAAGTGTTAATTAAAGTGAAGGCAGATGAAAACTTATTAAAAGTTATTCTGCTTGATTAAGAATGGTAAGATTTCACCATCTAGATACTTTTATTAGAACTTAGGTGGACAGGAGAACCCAATTTTTAATCCTTCCTGTTATATAGTTTTTGTTTAATATTTTTCTGGAGGGCTATTAATGCAAATTGCAAAAAATTATCTTTATAATGCAATATGATTCTGATTCAATCCTTAAACATTTCTCAAAGTTTCGTTTTTAGAGTGTAGTACAGGTGAAAAATATGATAGATTGTGGAGATGGCAGTCGAGACAGTTCACACATTAGAAGTTTGCATGTTTTTGATATGATCAATTTATGTGGTCGTCATTGTGTGCTACTTGTTACCGATTGTGTTCCAGAGCTTGGACGACTCCACCTTTTACTAATGAATCTGAATTGTTTTTAGAAAGGAAACACGTTATGCTAAAAGTCATTGCCTTTTATTTACCACAGTTTCATTCAATTCCTTTGAATGATCAGGTTTGGGGAAAAGGATTCACGGAATGGAACAGTGTCAAATCAGCAAAACCATTGTTTGCTCAACATGATCAGCCGCGAGTACCTGAAAATAATAATTATTATAATTTGCTTGATGAGGAGACAATCTTATGGCAAACTCGGCTGGCTAAACAAAATAACGTTTATGGTTTTTGTATCTACCATTATTGGTTCAGTGGAACTTTATTGTTAAATAAGCCACTAGAATTATTACATAATTCAAAACAAATACATTTTCCGTATTGTATTTGTTGGGCCAATGAGTCATGGAAGAATGCGTGGACTGCCACTGACAAACCTGAAAGTTTCCTCGAGCAAAAATACGGTGACAAATTAGAGTGGAAAAAACATTTCGACTACTTACTGCAATTCTTCAAAGATGAAGATTATATTGTTGAAAATAATCGCCCACTTCTTGTAATTTATCGTCCAGAGTCCATTCCTAATTTGAATGAATCGCTCGAGTATTGGAATCAGCTTGCACGCGAAAATGGATTTGATGGGATAGAATATGCTTATCAACAGATTGAATTTGAACAAGACCCAGCAAGTGATGACTCAAAATTTACTTACTCGATTGAATATCAACCGAGATATGCATTGACTGACTTTGAGACAGAAAAAGAAGAGAGGCTGAGTGTCTCTAAAAAAATGAAACGCGATTTGAAAGCAGTTATTAAGAAAAACTGTTTAAAAATTGCGACAAAATTCTTTAAAAGATCAACCTCGAAATTTGTTGCATCTCATAAACAACGTGCGATCTCCAAAGGCCCAAAAATTTATAGTTATACTTCATTGATGGAAAAAGTCATACAACGGCATGCAACAAGTGAAAAATCAGTAGCAGGCATGTTCGTTGGTTATGATGATACGCCGCGTAAATCACGTCGGGGAATGGTGATGCAATCAAATCCAAAACTCTTTCGGGAGTATTTATTCAAGCAAGCCTACAACGTAAAGTATCATTATCAAAACGATTATCTTTTTATGTTCGCCTGGAATGAGTGGGGTGAGAGTGGCTACCTCGAACCAGATGAAGAATATGGTAAACAATACTTGTCTGTAATTAAGGATGTTGTTGACCAATACGAAGGCTTGTAAGGGAAGGCATATATGAAAGTATTAAAAAACTACCTGTGGAATGTTTTTTATCAAATATTTGCAATTTTAGTTCCATTCATTACCATACCGTATATTTCACGCGTATTAGGACCATCTGGGGTAGGTATAAACTCCTACACTAATTCTGTGGTTCAATATTTTATTTTGTTTGGTAGTGTCGGGGTAGGGTTTTACGGGAATCGACAGATTGCATTCGTTCGTGATGATAAAGAAGCACTTTCGGCAACGTTCTGGGAAATTCTAGTGATGAGAACTGTGACCCTGAGCATTTCGTTGGTCTTTTATATTATTTTTTCGCTATTTTATGTAAAGTATACGCCATTTCTTCTTGCTCAATCTATTTTGATCATTGCTGCCATGGCCGATATATCTTGGCTTTTTATGGGAATTGAAAATTTCAAAGTTACAGTTTTGCGAAATGTAATTGTCAAGATTATCTCTGTGGCTGCAATTTTTATATTTGTAAAAAATCACGGTGATACACTTTTATATATCGTCATTATTACAATATCGACACTCATCGGTAGTTTAACAATGTTTCCATATTTACGCTTTTATATTAAGAAACCGAGACTTACAATCAACGGCATTTTAAAGCATCTCTGGCCATCAATCGTATTATTTGTACCACAAATTGCGATTCAAATCTATGTTGTACTAAATAAAACTATGCTTGGCAATATGATTTCTACAGATGCGTCTGGTTTTTATGATAACTCCGATAAAGTTGTAAGAATGATTATAGCAGTTGTTACGGCAACCGGTACGGTGCTTCTTCCACACATTGCAAACCGTTTTTCAAAAGAAGGATTGGCGGGTACACACAGAATCTTTCAATTTTCTTTTGATTTTGTTTCATTTATATCTGTGCCACTATGTTTTGGGCTTGCGGCAGTTGCAAACAAATTTTCTATCTTGTTCTTTGGACCAGGCTTCGGAGTTTTAGGTTCTTTGATGATGATTGAATCTCTTGCTGCACTGTTTATTTCTTGGGATAATGCTATTGGCATGCAGTACTTAATACCAACGCAACAAACTCGTGCATATACCTTTGCTGTTTCTGTGGGAGCAGCTATCAATGTCTTGTTTAATATTCCGTTGATACTTTTATATGGCGTACAAGGATCCATGATTGCAACCGTATGCTCCGAGCTCGGAGTGACGGCTTGTATGTTATTCTCGATTCGTAAACAAATGAAAATCCGTTCTCTTTTTGATAATGTTCCGAAGTACTTATTTTCTGGATTAATTATGTTTATTGTTGTTTACTTGGTAGACCGAAAATTATCAACTACTTGGATGAGTCTTATTATCGAAGTGATCATTGGTGGCGTAGTCTATGGTGTTTTCCTAGTTTTATCTCGACCAACTATTTTTGGAAGAATAAGCAACTTTTTAAAGAATGAAAACAATTAATTATTTACAGTTGTTCTATTCTATGAGTATTTGTATCAATTCGGAATATTTTCATTAATAACATTTTATTTTTCGGCGAGAGGATGATAAAAACGAATTATGCTCCTATGTCAATAAATGGCACATCTTTTTCTAAACACTCGTTCTAATTCTGTCGGAATTAAACCAACTGATGTAATTTGAGGTTCGGATTACCAAGTCCTCAAAATTGGAAAAAGT
>NZ_RKLX01000036.1 GCF_004745505.1 Levilactobacillus suantsaiihabitans | reverse complement strand
TTTTCCTCGCTTTCAATTGGTTTCGACGACTTGATTGTAGCACAGAGGTGATATGCCTCTTTTTTATACAAAAATGGCGTCGATGGAGTTCTCCATCAACACCAAATATCATAGAACCCTTATTTTTTATGGTGGGGGAAGGGGTGGTGAAATCAGGAACCTACGTCAGTCTGAGGTGGGGCTTGCTGGACGGACGCAGTCAGTCTGAGAAATGTTCTTATGAATCACGATTGAAGGCCATTTCTGGCAGTCACTGGCAAGCTGACAACTATCGGGAAAGCTGTGCTGACCGAAAGCTAGTTGACGCGTTGACTGATACCGATGTAGCCGAGAGTTCGCCAAATATGGGTTCAGCCGTGGGAGTTGCCTTAGCGGCGCGATTCTTGCCGCTTAGGCAACTGGCGTCTTTGAGACGTGTTTTTCGGCTCAAAGCGAGGCGTCGAGACCGCCCTTTGGCTCGGCCTGCCCCAGCGTTCCAACCCATATTTGGCGAACGGTAAGGCGGCCAGTTCCATTTACCACTGTAGTCGCAATGTGCAACAATTAATTTGCCCGCAACTGCTGTTGTAGTTTGCAATCACCTAGGCAAACCCATATAATTATGATGATTGTAAAATGCGTAGTACCTGACTATTTAGCCAAAACACAAGACGCAAGGGGGATTGGCAATGAACATTGGCATATTTACGGATACCTATTTCCCTCAAGTGAGTGGGGTCGCGACGTCCATTAAGACGCTGCGAGATCAATTGGAAAAACAGGGGCACCAAGTCTACATTTTCACGACCACTGATCCACACGTGGAGAAGAACGTGTATGAACGCAACGTGTTTCGGTTCTCGAGTATTCCGTTCGTGTCGTTTACGGACCGCCGTATCGCGGTACGGGGACTGTTTCAGGCCTACCAGATCGCTAAGGAGTTGAATCTGGACGTGGTCCACACCCAAACGGAATTTTCGATGGGGTGGATCGGTAAGTTTGTGGCCCGCAATCTGGAGATTCCGTGTCTACACACTTACCACACCATGTATGAAGACTATTTGCATTACGTGGCCAACGGGAAGATCTTAAAGCCCGTTCACGTTAAACAGGGGACATTGGCGTTTTGTTACCATTTAACTGGCGTGGTGGCGCCTAGTGATCGGGTGCTGACGACCTTGACGGATTATGGCGTCAAAGCGCCGATCCGGGTGATTCCGACCGGAGTCAATTTGCACCAATATGAGCAACCCGACACGGCCAATTTGCGCCGGCAGCTGGGCTATGCCCCGGACACCCCGGTCATCTTGTCGCTGAGTCGGTTGGCTTATGAGAAAAATATCAAGGCCAGCATCACGGCATTGGGCCGTATCTTGGAACAAGTGCCCAATGCCCAGCTCCTGATCGTGGGGGATGGTCCGGCCAGAGAAGACCTGGAGGCGCAAGCTCAGGCATCAGGGTACAACGACCACATTACCTTTACCGGTGAGGTCAACAATGATGAGGTCTTTCGTTACTATCACATGGCCAACGTCTTTTTGTCGTCCTCGGATTCCGAATCCCAGGGGTTGACGTACATCGAAGCCATGGTGGCCGGAACCAAGATCGTGGTCATGACCAGCCCGTACACCGACGAGTTACTGTCAAGCCGGACGCTGGGGGTCACGTTTACGACCCAAGATGAGATGGTGACCAATGTCGTGGATTACCTGCTACACGGGGATGAAGAGCAGGATCCGGACCTGTTGGCGCGCAAATTGGCGGAGATTTCCGCGGATACGTTTGGCCAACACATCATTGAGTTTTATCAAGATGCCCAGGCGAGCTACGAGCAGTCGCACGAGGATACCCCGGATTTTAGTGATTAGAGGAGTTATTGAATGTTAAAAATCAACATGTTTTCTGCGGCTGATTCCGTCAAGGGTCAGGGTGTGGGGAGTGCCTACAACGAACTCATGAATTTACTGGCGACACGGTTGGACCAAGACTTCGACGTGTCGGTGAACAGCTATCGCCGAGTCGACTTGACCCATTACCACACGATCAATTTTTCCTACTACCTGTCGACGTTTCTGCCCCATCGTGGGCGCAAGATTGGCTACGTCCACTTCTTGCCCGAGACCTTGGAGGGGAGTCTCAAGATCCCTCAACCGTTCCGGGCGATTTTTTACAAATACGTGATTGCTTTCTATAAACGTATGGATCACATCGTGGTGGTCAACCCGACCTTTATTCCCAAGCTGGAAGCAGCCGGGATTCCGGCCGATAAGGTGACCTATATTCCCAACTTTGTGAGTCGTACGGAATTCTATCCGGTCGATGCCGACCAAAAGCTGGCGTTGCGCCACCAGTATCACTACGATGCGCACCGCTTCACGATTTTGGGCATTGGCCAGATTCAGGAACGCAAGGGGTTGTTTGACTTTATCAAATTAGCTCGCAACAATCCGGACTTGCAATTTATTTGGGCCGGGGGTTTTTCCTTTGGCCGGATGACGGATGGCTATGCCGAACTCAAGAAAGTCGTCGATGACCCGCCAGCCAATTTAAGCTTCCCGGGGATCGTGGACCGCGACAAGCTGGTGGATTACTATGATCTGGCAGACCTGTTCTTATTGCCGTCATTTAACGAGTTGTTCCCCATGTCAGTGCTAGAAGCCTTTAGTACCGGGACGCCCGTCTTGTTACGTGATTTGGACCTGTATCAGGCCATTATTGCGGGTGACTACCAACCGGCCAAGGATTATGCGGAAATGGATGCGCAACTCAAACGCTTGCCGCACGACACCGCCGCGCTGGCTGAACTGCGGCAAAAGAGTCTGGCCGCGGCTGAGCGTTACTCCGAAGAACACCTGGCGACGATTTGGCGGGCGTTCTACACGCAACAAGCAAAAGAGGGGTAAGGGATGTCACGACGAAATAAATGGGTCTTAGCCTTAATGTTTCTGTTGGGGATCGCCATCTTTGCGTATTCCCTACGTGACATTAAATTTTCTGTTTTAGTCAATGATTTTGTGAATATCAACTTCTGGTGGTTCGGGGTGGCCATCTTATGCATGGCCATTTACCTGGGGTTAGAAGCCTGGATCGTTAAGGTGTTTATCTCGGATCGCATCAGCGGGTTCACCTTTAAGGATGCCCTGCGGATTCCTATGGTCGAGCAGCTGTTTAATGGCATCACACCGTTTTCTTCCGGTGGGCAACCGGCTCAGCTGATTGCATTGATGCAAACCGGTGTGGATGCGGGAAAGGCCAGTTCGGTGCTTTTGATGAAGTTTGTGGTCTATCAATCGATGATCGTGATCAACTTCTTAATTGCGCTGGTCATCGGCTTTCACAGCATTCAAGACAAGCTCCACGCGCTGGCCTGGCTGGTGGTCTTTGGGTTCACGATTCACTTGGCCGTCATCATTGGCTTATTGATGGTGATGTTTTGGCATGCGTTTACCAAGAAATTGGTGGGGGTCATCCTGACGCCAATGAAGTGGTTCATGAAGGCCGAGCGATTCGACCGCATGGCAGCCAACATCAATGGGAAAATCGATTCCTTCTATGCGGAGAGTGTCCGGATCAGCGGGCAATGGAAACTCATGCTGCGGGTTTTTGTGATTACCTTCTTCCAGCTGATGTTCTACTACCTGATTCCGTACTTTATTATGCTGGCGCTGGGGTATACCACCGCCAACATCGTCATGGTCACGAGTCTGCATATCTTAATCGTGATGGTCATCTCTCTCTTTCCGATTCCCGGTGGTTCCGGGGGAGCGGAGTACAGTTTTGAAATGATCTTTAGAAGCTACATCTCGTCGAACAGTAAGTTGGTGTTGGCCATGATCTTGTGGCGGCTGCTGACCTATTACCTGGGGATGCTGGCGGGCTTAGTGGCCATGGTGATTCGTCCCGATAAGGTCCATGAGACCCCTAGTCAACGCCAGAAATCTGGAAATGATTGAGATTTTCTGGATTAGGGCGTGCCATAGTGGCCTAAGTTTGGTAAAATCATTAGTGAAAGCTAGAAAGGGGACCAACCATGGAAGAATCTCAACTGATTGGCATCATTAATCGCTTGAAGGCGATGCAAGAGGATGCTACCGACGAGCCACAACCCCGTCGTTTTGAAAAAGAAGGCGTGGAACAAGCAACGGTCGTATTTAACCAATTGACCCACACTTACACGTTAACAGAACACAATCCGGAAACGACCTTTGAGTTTGATAACATTGATTTAGTGGCTATCGAATTATTTGATTTACTGACGGATAACTAATCACAAAACTATGGGTGCCATAGTTTTGTTTTTTTTTAGAAAAAATATGGGTGCGGTTGGCCCATCCCTTTCTAGAAATGGGCTTACCCCTGGGCGTTTTCGACTCAGGTGCGAGCACGGAATCACCGGCAAAAACCCGTTCGGTGGGTGTGGCGTTTTTGTGACTAAAGCTTGAATTTTTTCAAAGGTTCTGTAATCAGATTGATTACCCGCTAATATCCGCTATACTGTAGTGATGTTAATTACTTTGTGGAGGCTGTCTCATGGCGAACTTTTTTAAACGGAACATGAACTGGATCAATACCCGCATGGGCTTTTTCCTGTTAACCATTGTTCTCTTCTGGGCAAAGACTTACATTGCCTATCAAACTGAATTTACGTTAGGAGCCAAAGGAAGTGTGCAGCAGTTTCTACTGTTCATCAATCCGGTGCCGGCAGCACTGCTGGTTTTTGGGATTGCACTTTACTTCCGGGGTCGACTGGCCTACTGGCTGATGATGATCATCAACGTGTTGGAATCGACCTGGATCTTTGCGAACGTCTTGTACTATCGTGAATTTTCAGACTTTCTGTCCTTCGGAATCATGAAGGGCTCCAGTGATGTGGGGAATAACCTGGGCAAAAGCCTGGCACAGATCACCCATGTCTATGATTTTTTTGTCTATATCGATATCGTGATCCTGATCATTCTGCTAGTGACCCACGTGATTCGAATCGACCCGCGGCCGTTTAAGCGGCGGTACGCCTTTGCGATCACCGTCTTGTCGTTTGGCCTGATGTTTGCCGAATTTGGCATGGCTAACGCGGACCGGTCCGGCTTGTTGACGCGGACCTTTGACAATAACTACATTGTTAAATACATGGGGCTGAACGAGTACGCGGCGTTTAACGCGTACCAGACGCAAAAGGAAAGCGCCACGCGGGCCAGTGCCAATGCCAGTGATATGAAGAGTGTGCTGAAATACCTGAAGCAAAATCGGGTCAGCCCGAACGTGTCGTACTATGGCAAGGAAAAGGGCAAGAACGTCTTCATCATTCACCTGGAAAGCTTCCAGCAATTCCTGATCGACTATAAGGTCGATGGTAAGGAAGTGACGCCGACTCTCAACAAGTTCTACCATAACCAGAACACCTTGTCGTTCGACAACTTCTATAACCAAGTGGCCCAAGGGAAGACGTCTGACGCCGAAATGATGCTGGAAAACTCGTTGTTTGGGTTGCCCCAGGGGTCAGCGATGACGACCTACGGGACCCAAAACACGTTCCAGGCTGCACCGGCGATCCTGAGCCAAGAGGCGGGTTACACTTCGGCGGCATTCCATGGGGATGTCCCGAGCTTCTGGAACCGGGACAACACCTACAAGTCGTGGGGGTACCAATACTTCTTTAGTTCTAGCTACTATAAAGAGAAGTCGGGTTATAGCATTGGCTATGGGCTGAAGGATAAGATCTTCTTCGAACAGTCAGCCAAGTACATCGAACAGTTGCCACAACCGTTCTATGCGAAATTGATCACGCTGACCAACCACTACCCGTATGAGTTAGATAAGAAGAACACAGACTTCCCAGCCACCAAGACCGGGGATAAGACCGTGGACCCATACGTTCAGACAGCCCACTACCTGGATCAGGCCTTTGCGGAATTCTTGACCTACCTGAAGAAGGTCGGCCTGTACAAGAACAGTGTCATCGTGGCCTATGGGGACCACTACGGGATCTCCAATAACCACCGGCCAGCGATTGCCCAGCTGTTAGGCAAGGACAAGGTCACTAATTTCGACTTGGCCCAATTTCAGAAGGTGCCGTTCATGATTCATGCGACGGGACTCAAGGGTGGCATTAAGCACACGTACGGGGGCGAGATCGATGTGTTACCGACGTTGCTAGACCTGTTAGGGGTCAAGAACACGGATACGGTCCAATTTGGGCAAGACCTCTTGGCTAAGGACCGCAATCAGACGGTCGCCTTTAGAAATGGCAACTTTGTTTCGCCGAAGTATACCAAAATCGGTGGGACCGTCTACGATACCCAGACGGGAAAGGTCCTGAAACTGACGGCGGCCCAAAAGAAGGTCGTGGCACAGATGCAAAACCACGTTACCACGGAACTCTCGTTGTCTGATCGGGTCATCTATGGGGATTTACTGCGTTTCTACAAGCCAAAGGGCTTCAAGAAGGTGGATAAGACTGACTTTACCTATAAGTACAAACCAGCGATGGAAAAGCTCGCTGAGGCGGAAAAAACGGAAAAGACCAGTGCGTTGGTGAAGAACCATAACAAGACGACCACCTATAAGACAGATGCACCAGAATTGAAGTAGTATTATCAGGTCCCGCTCACACGGTAGAAGGTGTGAGCGGGGCTTTTGCTATTTTTAGGGCTCTTTGTCAACCGGTGTTGATGGGGAGAATTTGAGAGGTTCAATTCACTTACGAATTGGGCCTCTTTTTTGGACCCGAATATTGAATTCAATCTGTATTCTGTAGTGGAAGTTAG
>NZ_RKLX01000035.1 GCF_004745505.1 Levilactobacillus suantsaiihabitans | reverse complement strand
GTTAGGTGATACCATCAAAATTTAGAGTCTCAATACATAGTAAGCAAGATCAAAAGCCGTCAGTTTTTGAAAAACATGAAAACTGACGACTTTTTTGAAAGGTATGAATAATTCAGGATCAGAATAATAATTTTATTTACATACTGCTACAAAGCTATCAAATATCACTATGATCCAGATTTAGAATTGCGGATAACACAGCATAAAATAATATTATTTTAATTAAAAAACCTCAATTTTTAAGGTAATCATTTTTGATTTTAATTTGAAGTAACAATATTCGAAGAGTTGTCATTTTTCTTGGTCATTTCTCGGATTTTAGTGGAGTTAGAAGTTTCAAGTGGTCCGCTCTGCTATGATTCTCTCATGTAAACATCATCTTTGTATATTGAATTTCTTTCGATATCTGATAAAGGTCGTCCGTTTAATCCCTGTATTACGGGCAACATCTACATCACTCATGCCTGCCTGATAAAGTTTAAAAGCATGTTGCAAGCGGGGATCGTCTTGGGTGTATTGGGGTTTGCGCCCATGATATTTACCCTGCTGCTTAGCTAAGGCAATCCCTTGCTGCTGGCGCTCAATAATTCGCTTACGTTCACTCTCGGCCTGATACTTATAGAGTTCAATAATCAAGTTGGTCATCAGTTGACGTAAATTTGGGTCAGCAATCCCTGTCATGGACGGTAAATTCAACACATCTAGGGTGGCACCCTTACTTTGAATGGAGTTCATGATCTTAGTCAAATCATAGTTGTTTCTGCCTAAGCGATCTAATTCAGTGACCATTACAATATCACCCTCACGAATATAGGCCAGCATTTTTTGCAGTTCTGGCCGATTAGTGTTAGCCCCACTTAATTTATCCGTAAATAATTTATCAACGTCTTTTAAAGCCGCTAACTGTCGATCTAAATGTTGCTCCTTGGAACTCACGCGAGCGTAACCGATTTTAGACATTTCCAAGTCTCCTTTTGGACAGTTCTAATGAACATTAGTAAATCCTAGTATAGCACAAAACCAGAAACGGCCAATAGGGTATACCCTATTGGCTAGATTGGTTTAGTCAAACAAAAATCTTAATTGGTTCCTTATAAGAGCATATAATTCCATCATCACAACTGTCCTGCTATAATTATGGTAAAGGTGGTGGATCTCGACATTGTTGCTGAATACGGCATTGATATTTCTAAACTGTATGACAAGATCAAAAATGTTATCGTTCGGGAAGTAAAGAATATGACCGAATTAGAAGTAATTGAGGTAAATGTGAATGTTGTTGATGTCAAGACAAAGGAGCAACATGAAAAAGATTCGACTTCTCTGCAAGATCGCGTGAGCGATGCCACAGACAAAACGAAGGAAGCCGTCAGTAAGGGCGCAAAGAAATCGAAGGAAACATTAGGTGACAGCGTTGATAAAGTAACGTCTGACAATAAATCTAGTCGTGTTAACTAAGGGAGTGAGTAAATATGGGACTTATTTGGTCATTAATCGTCGGGGCAATCATTGGTGCCATTGCTGGCGCAATCACTAACCGTGGTGCTGCTATGGGCTGGATTGCAAACATCGTAGCTGGTTTAATCGGTGCGTGGATTGGCCAAGGGCTCCTTGGTACTTGGGGCCCTTCGTTAGCTGGCATGGCATTGATACCATCGATCATTGGGGCAATTATTTTAGTTCTGATTGTTTCATTAGTTGTTGGTCGAACCAGTAAAAAGTAAGGGGGAATTTTATGGACGTCTTGAAAAATGTATTTAAGTTTATGATCGCTTCTACGCTCATTGTAGGTGGTGTCCTCATCGGTGGCACCGTCTTGGCTGCTAAGAAAGTAGATGGCATTGGTGATACATTGCAACAAAAATTACATGGATAATTAGCCAAATTTATCTGTATTAGGCTTCTTAGAACGTAAATAATTGAGCAATTGAAGATCAGTTAATCAATATTTAAATTGGGAAGATAACCCTTTATAAATATAGATTGGAATGTTTTTGATAATTAATCAAAGCAGGCACTTTTTTACATAGGTGCTTGCTTTTATTTATGGTAGATTGCAAATTTAATCCGAATTTTTGGACAAATTTGCAATCTACCATCTACCTAAATAATATAAAAATTCTTTTTCATCGGCAACTTAATGTAAAGTGCTCCATAACTGTTAGATTTCTTGTCTAACAATTATGGAGCACTTTACTTTGGCCGGTTGCGGACAATCTTTTATTAGATAAAAAGTAACTAAGCCACTGCCTTTAAAGCGGCTCGCTTTTTTATTTACATTCATATTTTACCATCAGTGATTACCCATAGCATAGCAAATTATGAAACGCCTATTTGATAACTGATCATCTAATTGAGTTAATACTTTTCAACTTCACGCGAATCTATTATTCGCAAGGTACTCACATACATTATTTCACCGTATATGAGACTTGGTCTGTAATATCACAAATCTCAGAAATCTTGGCAATAATGGCTAGAATAACCGAAGCGGAGAAATTTGTTTCGATTACGGTACCATTTTCAAGCGTGGCCGGTGCGTTGTGAGGCCTAAAGAGCATTCGACTTATCTGATTGTTTTCTTTAATCCGATCATAATTAAGACTATCCCTATTCCAAAGATCATTGAGGAAGATTTTCAACATTTGTTTCCATGTTTTTACTGGATATTCGTTTTCATTAATTGTTATTTGAACAGCGGCTTTACCCGTCACATCAACTGTTTGATCAATTGTGTACTCACCAGTAATTTCTTCTTCATTAACTTCTTTGATGTTTGGCATCGGAAAGATTTGGATTAACTCATCTGTTAACTCTTTAGTGCGGTCGATAATTGCTTCTTTTCCCCATTGATTATACGTTTCAGAAACTTCTCGAGTAAGAGAAACATTTGAGTCCTTATAAAATTCTTTTTTCTCACTATAAGGCTTATTACTCATCTCCTGATTATATTTAGTTAAAGTCAGGTTACCAAGCGTACCACCATACTGTTCTTTAACCTTATCAGCATTAGCAACCTGAAGTCGCCATTCTGCGTTCAATCGTTGTGGCATGATATGCTCAACCTGTGCATCATCAAAATTAATTGTTTCTCGAGTCCTATGTTCTTCAAGGATCACCAATGATAATTTTGCTAAATGATTTCTTTGATGATAAAGGTCCACTTCCATCAAACTTTCCAATAACTTTCGATTGTCTGGAAAGTTTGCCTTTAGCAACCGAAGTAACCTGAGGCGTAGGTTACCACCCTCTTTAGATAAATCACATAGGCCTACGACAATTTTATTTAAACCATTTGTTGGCATTTGACATGCCTTTAATCGGAAAAGATAACCTTCCAAAATATGTGCTAACTGAATGGCTTCTTCTTGATTAATTTTTGCTGTATCTACTAAATCCATTAATAGCATTAGATAAGGAAATACAACCTTACTATCCATCACATTGATATGCTCTAATATCTTATTAAACCGATCATCAGCAGATTTGTGATTCAAAATTTGATCGTAGTAACTAGCAAATTTAAAGAGGTCAGCGAGAGCTTGTTCGGAACTTAACCCATTTGAAATGAAGTAGTCCTTATAGCTACTATATACACCATTTTTTTTAACTGACGTATGTGTTTTGACAACCAAATAATGCCGAATAAATTCAGCAAATGTTTTAGTAGCAAACATACGCTCAATTTTAACCCAATAATTTTTATATAATTTCGTTTGTTGCTGTGAATCAAGTCTCATTAATAGGAAGTTTCGAACTAGATCAGAAGGTGATAACGAAACTCCCGTCGAATTTAAACTCTCAAAAATAACTTGTGGATTTTCTTCATTTGGATCGCTACTTAACTCAATGTAAACCATATTAAAATGGTTCATCGCTTCATACAGTTTAGAACTATCGATGTCACTGCTTTTAATCAGTTTTTGAAAAAGGCGATAATTATCGATAACTTTTGAAGGCTTATCAAAATCTAACCTATTCATTACTGAATAAAATGCTTCATAGTCATGTTCAACCGGTTTTAGTTTAAGATGATTATTATCATCCAGATATTTATTAGTTAAATACTCTTCCTCAATTTCCGCTTGGTCGTGTTCATCAGCAACCGACAATGCTTTTAATAGTAAAGTTAAGCTTGTTATGCGCTGCTGACCATCAATAATGCGATATATATGACTCATCTTATTACCGGTTTCGGTAACATAAACAATTGCACCAATAAAATGATCAGTATTAGTTTGCGCCGCAACGGTTAGGTCTTTAAATAATTGTTTACATTGTTCTCTATCCCACTCATAATTTCGCTGGAAAACAGGAATTTCAAAAATTGTTTTACCATTCCCCAGGAAATCAAATAAGTGTATGCTATCAGCTTTCATACTATTCTTCCTCCCCAAATTCGCGTTGTACTATTTCTGGCAGCGTACCTTCTTGCTTAATTTACGTCATTAAATTCGTTCAAGTTATTTCTTGCAATCTACCATTTACCAAAGAAATGTGTTTTGACAAAAATACCGACTGATATAGCAAGAACCAATAATAATGTTGCCTTGAAATCTGTCATAAATCTAAATATTAAAAACAAAAGCAGCCCAACTACCAAAATTAAACATAAAAACTCAATAATTTTTTCCATGTATCCCATTTTACACTAAGATACCAACGGCTGTGGCAATAATTGTTGCTGCTGTGTTAGCAATCCCCTTAGGAACACCACATGCTTTTAATCCTTTGGCAATTGCACTCTCCAAAGCTGCTCCAGTTGCCACACCGATAGTATTATTCCAGATATGCAAAAACTTAGCTTGGTTAACTTTTTTACCGATTAATTTTGCGACTTTCTTGTACACAATCTTAGGTAATGTCTTAGAAACATACACTTTTCCATATTTAGCAGCTAACCGTGCCATTAATCCTAATGCTGCTCTAGACTGAAAGCGAGGTGTTGTTATAGTTGCAGGTGCACTTTGCGATACCTCAGCTTTTAATTCGTCCTGAAGTTTAGCTGAATAGATACTAACTACATTTTCTTGATTTGTCGTTAAATTATCCATGTCATATGTATCAATAAGATTACCTAATTGATCTGAGTTCATACTTTGATAATCAATCTTTGTAACAGATGAAATTCCTTCTGCATCTGCAAAAGCAGATATAGAGGGAACAGCAACACCACCTAAAGTCATAGCTGTTAATGTCAATGTAATTAGCCGAACAGATTTTCTCATAAAAAACTCCCATGGAAATATATTTATCGATTTCATTTATCGATGTTCATATGATCGCAAAAGTATTGGCGATAAAAAAGAAACCATGTATTTACGTAACTAGCTAGTTTCCTTTATAGTTTTATAGGGAGCTGGCGTAAATTAAAAAATAGTTTATGCAACATCTTGTATTGCTTGTTAAACACCCCATTGTGCTGATGGTTAGATTAATAATTGTACTAAATAAAAGCCAAAGAGAATCGATTCTCTTTGGCTTTTTTATGTGGTTGATGCATGATTTCAATCCCATTTAGTAATTTACCATTAGTTTTAAGAAGAAGTATACTGAATTATCTCAAGCGTCCTGAGAGAGCCTATATTTCTATAGATTAACTGCTTTACTTTTCAAAGAAATCCAATAATCCATTTTATTGTCCGTAACACGCGACGACTCGTTCAATAGCTGTACTTTTGAGATTGATCTAAGATACCTTTAATACCTTACTTTTTGGGAAAAGTAGCCTAAATTTTTCTGATATTGTAGATTGTAAAATTATGAAGCCTAAACGCTAATCTGTTCGCGTATAATAAACTAGTGAGTAATTTAAAAGCGGGGGAAGGACTGTTTTTATGTTGGAACTGTCGTTTGAAAAAGAAGTTGTTAAAACCTTAACGACTGGAAGCAATCAATGGGTGGAACGCAAAGACCTATATGGTGCGACCCCGGATCAATTATGGGCTAATTTTCGTGATAAATTAAACAACAATAACTATGCTAAATTACAGGGACACCCTTTAACTGATACCGAATTTAATCAGGTTAAACGGGCGATTGAGGTCCGGACACCTTACGAAGCGGCTAAATTACTAGCCGCCGAAAATGGCATTGGCAAAGTGGAAGTTGAACGTGATGATGCTAAGCTGGGCACGGTGACGGTCGAGTTGTTTTGGAAAGCGGACGTTGCTGGCGGTAAATCTAGTTATGAAGTGGTACGGCAAGCAGTGCGACCACGGTTAGCTGGTACTCAAGATGTCGATCCTGATCGCCGTTTTGACGTAACCCTATTGATTAATGGGTTACCCTTAATTCAATTGGAACTAAAAAAAGCCACGGTCGAACTTAACCAGGCTTTTAATCAAATTGAAAAATACGCGCAGGAAGGTAAATATACGGGAATTTACTCGCTGTTGCAAATGTTTGTGATTATGACGCCGGATAGTACGGCGTATTTTGCGAATGCCGAACCGGATCATTTCAATAAAGCCTTTTTGTTCAATTGGCGAACGCGGGATAATCACCCCGTGGAAAACGGCTTAGCGTTTACGCGCCAAGTCCTTAATATTCCCATGGCCCACAAAATGGTCAGTGAATATACGGTCATCGACCAAGAACGTCAGAGCTTAATTCTCTTACGGCCTTATCAGATTTATGCGATTGAAGCCGTGATGCACCGGATTCATGACCATCAAGATGGCTTTGTTTGGCATACCACGGGTTCTGGTAAAACACTCACCTCATATAAAACCGCTAAATTAGCTGCGCAAGATCCCGGTGTCGATAAGGTCATCTTTTTAGTTGACCGGCGGGATTTAGACGAACAGACAACCAGCAACTTTAGTGCCTATGCTGCCAATGACGATATTGCCATTAACGAAGCCCAAAATACCGGTGATTTAATGCGTAAGTTGCAACAAAATGACGGTAAGGTCTTGGTCACCTCGATTCAAAAACTCCATCGGGCGGTCAAAAAAACGCAAGCCCAGCTGGCAACCGGTAAGCAATCCCGCTTTAGTAAGACTTTAAAGCAACGGGTGATTTTCTTTGTTGACGAAGCCCACCGGTCGCAATTTGGTAAGATGCAAAAGGAAATTCGGGCAGCGTTTGTCAATAGTAATTGGTATGGTTACACCGGCACCCCCATCTTTAATGAAAATAAGAAACAGCTCAAGGGTGATCTAGCGGTCACGACTGAGGAGCTATTTGGTAAAGTCTGTCACGTTTATAACTTGCGAGATGCCTTAGAGGACCAAGCCGTGTTACCGTTTAACGTCGAACATGTAACAACAATTGGCAAAGATACGTTAATAACCCGGGCCCTCGAGAAAGAAAACCAGCGCGTCAAAGCACGTCGCGATAAGCAAGGCCGCCTGCTGAGTACGGCTGATGAAGCGAAAATTCAAGCCAAGATTCAAGCGATGTCAGTCAAGGACTTGGAAGAAACGTATTTAACTCCGGCTGACTTTGAGACTGATGAACATATCCAACAAGTTGTTCAATATATTTTACAAAAAGGCCCACGTAAAACCAGCTTGGGGCATGGCAACTACAATGCGATTTTAACCACCAGCTCCATTGAAATGGCGCAACGCTATTATCAAGCCTTTAAAGCCGCGAAAAAGACTACTCACAATCAGCTAGATCCTGATTGGCCCCGAATTGCAATTACTTATTCATTAAGTGAAAACGAAGATCAGAGTGCGCAAAAACATGACCAAATGGCCACCATTTTAAAAGATTATAATCAGCAGTATCACACTAATTTTGATTTAGCCGATTTGAATCTCTATAACGAAGATGTCGCAAAACGGGCTGCCCGGCGTGAGGCGGTCTTTGCTCATTTGCAACCCGATCAGGAAATTAATTTAGTGATTGTGGTGCGACGGTTATTAACAGGTTTTGATGCCCCTCGGCTAAACACGCTCTTTGTTGACCGCACCTTAGCTTATCAAGAACTTATTCAAGCCTACTCACGCACCAACCGGCTCCAAAACCGGGAATTAAAACAAGAAGGCCAAATTGTGACCTTTCGGGTGCCGGCAATCATGGAAGCTAATGAACGTGAAGCTTATAAGTTATATAGTGGCGAAGGCTCTTTTAATGTCATCATTCGTCCCACTTATCAGCAGGCTGTCTTAAAATTTCAAAAGGCTGTGGTCGATTTAAAAGCCATTGCTCAAACGCCGACGGCTGCCGATGACCTGAAAGGAACCACTGCCAAGGTACAGTTTGTGAAAGCCTTTCGCCAAGTGAATCAGCAATTGAATTCCTTATCGATGTACAACGATTTCACTTGGGAAAACAGTGAAAAGGCCTTTGGTATCGCTCAGCCCGAAGTAGAATCCTATACGGGTAAATATCTGCGGATTAAAGCGGCGGTTACTAACCAAGAGCCTGAGAAAGTCCCCGAAGAATTAGCTGCCTTAGACTTTTCCCTAGCCGTTGGTTCAGTCGTCTTGGTGGATTATGATTATTTGACGCAATTAATTCAAGATTGGATTGATGAACAGCAACAGTACACGACACCTGATCAAGCCCAAGCCCATATGACCGATTACCTGCAAAATAGTGCCAAAGTACAGGCTAGTTTGAATAAATTAGCGGAAACGCAACCGCAACAGGCTCAATTAATTCGCGAAGCCATGCCTTATATTGAGCAACAAATGCAACAGTCTCAGCAACAGAGTGACCAAAATAAAGCGCCAGTAGCGTTGAATGCTCGGGAGTTGGTGGCTGATTATGCCCAGAGACAATTGGTCAAAAAAACGTCGGTATTCGCCCACACGTGGGGCTTAGATCAAACAGCCCTATTGCGGGTGGCGCGTGAACACACCGTGGGTACCGATGAATGGCATCATGAACAAGAATTAACGCAGTCAGCGAATTTAGCAGCGGCCTTACAAGCTCAAACTGCCACTGGGCCGAAGATTCCAGCTATTTTGCCACTATACCGGATTAAGTCCCAGGCCGCTTGGCGGCAGTTTATTGAACACGATTTAGCAATTTATCTACAAAAATAAGTGAGGTTAAACAATGTCAGAAAAAACAACGCAAGCTAGTCAACTTGAAAGCGCCCTATGGAATGCGGCCGATGTCTTACGCGGGAAAATGGACGCTTCTGAATATAAAAATTATTTATTGGGGTTAATTTTTTATCGGTTTCTATCTGAGAAAACCTTAACGACCTTTAGTGATTGGTCAGGCGAAACCGAAAATGTCACCCGGAAATATGCTCAGTATATGGATCCTCAGTTTGAATTGGAAGGCGTCTCGGTGCAGCCCAGTTTAGTGGAGTATTTGCAAAACACGCTCGGCTATTTAATTCAACCACAAGCGTTGTACACCACCCTGATTGGCAAGATTCAAGCCCATACTTTTGCGTTAGACGATTTATCTCAAGCGCTTCATGATCTGGAACAGTCGACGCAAAATCTGTCTTCAGCGCAAGACTTTTCGGGCTTGTTTGCCGATGTGGATTTAAGTAGTAATAAATTAGGCAGTTCTTTACAACAACGGAATCAAACTATCAGTGATACCATGTTAGCTTTAAATGCGATTGATCTTATCCATCATCAAGGCGACGTCTTAGGTGACGCCTATGAATACTTAATCGCGCAATTTGCTAGTGATTCTGGTAAGAAGGCGGGTGAATTTTATACTCCACGGCAGGTGTCCGACATTATTGCCCAGATTGTGACTTATCAGCGCAATGCAGGTGACAAACAAGTTCGAACTATTTATGATCCAGCGGTTGGTTCCGGTTCACTGCTATTAAATGTCGGACAGCACGTGCAAGACCCCAATTTAGTGAGTTATCACGGTCAAGAATTGAACACCACGACCTATAACCTGGCCCGTATGAACCTAATGTTACATGGAGTCTCGTATGACGATATGCACTTACGCAATGGTGACACGTTAAGTAAAGATTGGCCGGTTGACGAACCTTACTTATTTGATGCGGTCGTCATGAACCCGCCCTACTCGGCACACTGGGATAACAGTGATAAACGCTTGTCTGATCCCCGTTTCCGCGACTATGGCGTCTTACCACCTAAATCTAAAGCCGACTTTGCCTTTCTGCTACACGGCTTTTATCATTTGCAGGAACACGGGACTATGGGCATTGTCTTACCCCATGGCGTATTATTTCGGGGTGCTAAAGAAGGCAAGATTCGCCAAAAGCTCCTGTTAGATAACCGGATTGATGCCATTATTGGACTACCCGCCAATATTTTTCATTCCACTGGTATTCCAACGTTAATCATGATTTTAAAGAAACATAAAACCACTGATGACGTCTTGTTTATTGATGCGTCCCGGGAATTTGAAAAGGACAAGAATCAAAATAAGCTAACGGCAGCGAATATTCAAAAAATTGTGACAACTTATCAAAACCGGCAGGATGTCGATAAATATGCTCATGTGGCCTCACCGGCGGAAATCAAGGAGAATGACTACAACTTAAATATTCCGCGCTACGTTGATACATTTGAACCGGAACCCGAGATTGATCTGGACCAAGTTAAAGCTGATCTAAAGCAACTGGATGAGGAAATCAGTCAGAATGAACAATCCTTTAATGAATTAGCTAGCCAGTTAGTGACCACCCAGGTTAATGATCAGTCAAAACCGGAGGCCCACAATGAAAGATAACCAAGCTAAATATCCGCAATTAAGATTTAAAGGTTTCACTGATCCTTGGGAAGAGCGTAAGTTAGGCGATTTGGGTTCAGTTGCGATGAATAAGCGCATCTTCAAAGAGCAAACAAGCGATGTAGGCGATATTCCATTTTATAAAATCGGTACTTTTGGTGGAACGCCAGACGCCTTTATATCTCGTGATATTTTTGAAGAATATAAGTCAAAATATCAATACCCGGAAGTAGGTGACATACTAATTTCGGCATCTGGTAGTATTGGCAGAACTGTTGTGTATCAAGGATATGACGAATATTTTCAAGACTCCAACATTGTTTGGCTAAAGCATGATCAACAGCTAGATAATTCATTTTTGAAACAATTTTATTCAATCGTAAAATGGCAAGGACTTGAAGGAAGTACCATCAAGCGACTATACAATAAAAATATTTTGGAAACCAAAATTACGTTACCTTCGCCTGAAGAACAAGCTCAGTTGGGTTCATTCTTCAAACAACTAGACGACACTATCGCTCTTCATCAGCGTAAGTTAGCTAAGCTTAAGGAACTTAAACAGGGCTATTTGCAAAAATTGTTCCCCAGAAATGGTAGCAAGTTCCCGCAATTAAGATTTGCAGGGTTTGCTGACGCTTGGGAAAAGCGTAAGTTGGGGGAGATATTTAACTATGAGCAACCAACAAAATATATTGTCAAATCTACAGAGTATGATGACAATTTTAATACTCCTGTTTTAACAGCAGGTAAGAGTTTCTTATTGGGCTATACAGATGAAATTAGCGGGATTAAAAATGCTACCGTAGAGAATCCAGTTGTTATATTTGATGATTTTACAACTGGCTCTCATTATGTAGATTTCCCTTTTAAGATTAAGAGCTCCGCAATGAAATTACTTAGTTTGAATGATAATTATGACGATTTCTATTTTATGTTTAATACATTGGAGAATATAAAATATGTACCTAAAAGTCATAAACGTCATTGGATTTCTAAATTTTCATCATTTGAAATCTATAAACCTAGTCAGGAAGAACAACAAAAGATCGGTTCATTCTTCAAACAGTTAGATGCCACTATCGCTCTTCATCAGCGTAAGCTTGAAAAACTCCAAGAACTAAAAAAAGGGTATCTACAAAAGATGTTTTGCTGATTCTTAATTTGATCAAATTTAGGATCCTATGAAACCCCATGACTCAATTTTTATTGTGCTTGGTCAACACTTAATTCACCCGTATAATGGATTACGCAGGAAGTTTTAAGGGCGGTGGCTGTCTTTTCCCTTGTGAGGTGAGGCCCATGGGAACATGGAATAATCTTCAGGAAGGTTTCACAGTCAATGAGCGTCTTCCAGACACTCTCGTTGATGTTGCTGTTTGGCACGTTTTTAATCGCGCTACTCAGCTATATCGACAAGCACCACAAATAAAAAAGCCGCCCTGCGTAACTTTGGTAGGTTACAGGGTAGCTTAATGCTGTCTTATTAACTTCGCCACCGCCTTTGAAGCGGCTTGCATGGGAAGTCCTGTCTTCAGCAGGGCTTCCTTTTTCTATTACATTATAGCATGTCCTTTAAAAACTGGCTAACGTTTTAGACTTTGGTCATTTTTGAAATCGGGTTGTTTGATTGACGGATTTTCTTCAACAAATGTTGTGAGTTGTTTTTGCGTTCGATTACTGATTTCCTGGTGTACATCATTTAACTGATTTTTTATGGGGATTAGTTGCCTGTTGAATTTGTTGTTGCAAGCCTTGATAGGACTTATTAAGTGCTTGGGCTGATTGCTTTTTTAGATCATGCTCAGGCTCTTTTTGGGCTTCTTGTAAGCCTAATTGTTTGGTTAACCCGTCGCTAAGCTCAATCACTTTGTTGCTCACTTGCTGGATCTCACTTAAAGCACTATGGATCACGGCTTTATCTTTAGCCCAGGTGGCCACGTAACCGAGTGAGTAGTTGCTGGTATCAACTCCAATATTTTGCATGGCAACATATGCGACCGCTTCGGCTTGCGTTTCTTGATAGGCTCGCGGGCGATCTTTAAAGGCTGATTTTAACCCATGTAACTGACTATGCGCATATTCATGATATAACGTCTTCAATTTTAAAGCATTATCGGGCTCATCGCCACCAATGACGATTTCATTAGTGCTGGGTTGAAAATACCCCTTAGCCCCATTTAGCGTCGCTAAAGGCACTTCACTGACTTTAAGGTCGGTTTGCTGGTTTAAATAATCTTTGAACGCGTTATATAAGCTTGTCACATTCTGATGATC
>NZ_RKLX01000034.1 GCF_004745505.1 Levilactobacillus suantsaiihabitans | reverse complement strand
TGATAAAGTAGATGTACCCAAAGTAATCACTCCCTATATTGGTTGGAATTAGCTACTACCATTGTAAGTGATTGCTTTGGGCTTTTTAATTTCTGTTCGGATTAATTATAGAATTTGCCATACAGAAAAATTAATTGACGTTCCTGTATGGCAAGATGATAGTGAAAGTTTATATCTGAGTTTCTCCATTAATTCACCTGCTACAAATCTAACTTAAAATAGTCGAAATTCAGTTATAGTCATGCTATAATACAGATAGAAAAAGGAGCCCTGCGTGAACAGGGCTTCCCATGTAGAGCCGTTTAAGACGGTGACATAATTTAACGTTATTAAATAACCGCTAGCTTGCCAGAGCTAAGGCGGTTATTTTTTTTGCTGACTTCTGATCAGCTCAACAATTAACGCGATTAAGGCTACGATAAACGTACCGAAAGCCAGCATTAATTGTAAAGAGTCCGACACGGACACTTAGGCTACTCCTTTCATTGGGATTTATGGGCTTTAAAGGTTTTACACCATAAGCACCACCTCCGATCGGAAATAGCCACCGCCTTAACTTCTCTACAAGGAACCATTATACAGGGAATCTGTATCATTATCCAAGCTTTAAAACAAATTCACTTGATTGCTATATTACTAGGGTCCGTCTGAAAACTACTTAAGTAAGATGCAAATTGAGGCAATGTAGACCGTAGCCAGATAAACATGAGCGAGCTTATCATAACGCGTTGCAATCCTACGAAAGTTCTTCAACTGATTGAAGAAGTTCTCAATCAAATGGCGCTCACAATAAACGTGGTAATCACAGGTCCACTTGTCTTTGGTATTTCCTTTGGCGGAATGGTATAGACGCCTGCTTTATCTTCAATATACTGGCGAAGTTTCGCGGTGCCATAGGCTTTATCCGCGATAATATTTGATTGAGAAATATCGAAGCCTTCCAGCAACTCACTGGCAACTTGGCTATCATGTACTTGACCACCTGTTAGGTGAAAACCCAAGGGATTCCCTAATCCGTCAACGAGTGCGTGAATCTTGGTCGTTCGACCACCTCGACTTAGTCCAATAGCTTGATTTTCGACCATACATTCGGCGTTTTTTTTGCCCCAGTGGCCTTTTGATGCGCTCGAACGATCGTTGAATCTAAGCTCAAGTTTTCCATGTCGGGATCGTCAATCAATTCGAGAAAAACCTGTTCGAACAAGCCTGAACTTACCCAGGCTCGGAAGCGACTATACACCGTTTTCCAAGAGCCATAGCGTTCAGGTAGATCACGCCAAGGAGCCCCGCTGCGCATGAGCCAGAGGATAGCGTTGAGGGCGGTACGGTTGTCTAGGCTTGATGGACGGCCAGTCCGGTATGGCGGGAAGTATCCTTTGATTCGGTCCCACTGAGCATCTTCCAGTTCGTATCGTTTAGGTGTTGTCATCGGAATGCCTCGATTCGTTTTTCCTCAGATTATACCTGAATTTTTAGTTTTCAGACAGTCCCTAGTTTAAACACTTTGCCGAATAATATTTTGATAGATGTTCGTCATCAAGCTGAGAGACAGTTCTCTTTCTTTGATGAGTACATCAAGAATTCTGCAGAACTTGGGAGGCAGTCGTAATTGAGAAAATCCGACATAAGCGTGATTATCCCTACATACAAACGGGTTAACTTTCTTGTGCAAGCTATCGATTCAGTTCTAGATGAGAACGGTGTGGACGTTGACGTGCTGGTGATTGATGATGATCCAGAAAGCGCCGAATTAGGAGAGGTTCTGAGCAGTCGTTATCAAGAGAAGGTGCGATATCATCAAAATCCCCAAAACCTTGGGCCAGGGGACTCGCGTGCGTATGGTTTAACACATACCAGCTCAAATTTTGTTGTCTTTATGGATGACGATGACTTTTATACTAACCCTTCTGCCTTTCAGGAGGCACTTCAGGTTCTTCAGAAACATCCTGATATCGCTTTTGTTGGTTTTTCCACTAGAAATTTCAAAGAGAGCAATCAAAGGAAAACAACTGTCAACTCATACTCGTTGCTGGGGGTTGTGGATGCCACTTCTTATCTAAACAAATTTGGAAGAGATATTGCTAAACCAGCGTCAACTTTTAGCAGTGTTTTTCGCCGTTCTAGCCTAGAAAAAGCCGGAATCGGAGAAGTAAAGATGTTAAATGACACCGTCATATACCTAAGAGCATTGACTGCGGGTAATGCTTATCTGAGCGCCACGGTAGTCGGAAATTATCGCATCCATGACAGCAATATATCCAAGAGCCTCTCTGAGGATTTTATTATACAGAATCTTGATGAAAAGGCGGCCATTCAAAAGAGGCTACCTTTTGTCAATGTACTCGAACGGCAGATCTGGTTATATCGACAAACGTGGATGTCAATTCGCTACTATATCTGGAATCACCCCGGAGAGCCCTATCTGAAGATTCGAAGATGGGCAGGAAGTCAGACAGGACTGACTTCCTTATTGCTGCGATTGAGAATCTTTCAAACAATTCATAAGATTCGAGGTGAAAATCTGCCGTGACGAGTAGAATAAAAAACTCTATGCTTAATTCTTCTGTATCCAGTTTGATTTATCTCTTTCGAACAATTCTAGGTTTTGTGTCGAGAACGTTTTTTATTAAGCTACTTGGCATCGAGATTCTTGGGCTGAATGGCCTTTTTACAAACGTCTTGAGTTTCCTATCATTGACAGAGCTGGGAATTGGCACATCAATTGTTGTTGAGCTTTACAAGCCAATAGCTTTTAACAATCGAGAGAGCATTAAGTCCCTTATGCGTTTGTATAAGCGAGCATACGATGCAATTGGCCTGGCCGTTGGCCTTATAGGAATAGCAATTATGCCAATTTTGCCATATGTGATGAAAGATTACACTGTCACTCCAGTTGTTTATCTATATTATGTTTTATTCTTGGCAAATTCTGTGGTGAGCTATTTTTTCACGTATAAACGTTCAATGCTAAATGCAAATCAAGCAAACTATGTGACTGTTATAAATGATTTTGGCTTCTATGTTGTTTCGATAATTGCTCAGATTGGTTGCCTAATTCTTTGGAGGAGTTTTATAGCGTATCTGGTAGTACAGATCATTACCACGGCGCTAAGTAACCTAAATATTTCTAGGATTGTGGATAAACGATATCCTTTCATAAATGAGAAGGACGTACAACCCGTCAGTAAAGAGGTTAAAGCAAAGCTTCTTCACAACATTGTTGGGAATGTCTCAAATCAAATTGGTTCCATTGTTGTCCTGGGGTCTGACAATATACTAATTTCGTCATTTGTTGGGCTAGCTGCTGTTGGACTCTATTCTAACTACACATTGATAACGAATGCGATTAAGGGCGTGATCACGCAAGCCACAAACGCTGTTGTACCAACCGTTGGCAACCTTGTTGTTAGTTCAGAGACTAAGCATTCGGTTCAAGTCTTCAAATCATATCACTTTGTAAATTCAACAATGAGTTTTCTTGCCGGAGTGGGTACTTTTGCTTTCATTAATAACTTTGTACGAGTGTGGTTGGGTGGAAAGTACGTATTGCCTGTTCATACGGCGGCGTTAATGTCGGTGTATGTTGCTGCTCTTTTATACCAGGGCTCAGCTAGAACTTTCTATTCTGCATACGGACTGTTTTGGCAACAACGGTGGAAACCTGTTTTTGAATCACTTGTAAATTTGGGCGTTTCAATATTCCTCTTATGGGGCTTTCATTTAGGTATAGATGGAGTTCTCTTAGGAACCTTGACGTCAACGTTTATTGTTGATCTTTGGTTTGAGCCGTTTGTACTTTTTCGATTTGGGTTTCATCAGTCTCTCCGACCATATTTAGTCAAGACCGGTGGATTCTATTTACGGCTTGCTCTTGCTCTTGGTGTATTTGCAAAGATTCAAATTATGTTCAAGATTCAGTCAATCTCCTCGTTTGTGATATATCTATCAGGTGGTTTGGTTGTCCTTTTAGTACTTTACTTACTACTATTTGGCTTCGATCCACAATTGCGAAGCTTGATAGTGAGAGCTCGAAAGATTTTTACGCCTTGATTTAAAATTTTAGTGTAAAACCTATTTCAATAGACCGATTTGCCGAAAAATGCCATGAAAACCTGTTCTTGCTATTGCCCAACGTTCAAGAAAGAGGAATCTTCATGACTCACGCTCACACTATCGCCTGCTCTTACGAACAACTTGGATTTGATGAAAGAAGAACTATTAAAGCAATGCATATCTAAGAATTCTCACTGCGCTTGAACTTCAAGTAGCTTACGCACGAATCGTCGCGAACTACGGAGTGGTGCTTTGAAAAAACAGCGGCGAAGGCCGTTCGGGCCTACCCTAATATCGGTTACTGACCGTTAGTCTAAAACGGAGATCCTTGTAAGGCTGATTAACTCCCAGCAGAGGCCTGATGGACAGTACTCAAAGACCCGGTCTATCAATAGCCCCAGAGAGCTTATAACAATTACCTTCGACAATGGCCCTAAGTCTGCGGTATTGAATCAGGCCAACGGGACTCCAACGAGCATGTAAATGACCTGTTGCGAGAGTGTTGCCGAAGTTTAAGTCCCTGAAGAACGCAACACTTGATCCGGTAATGACTGTTCAGTCATTACTAAATCATCGCCCTCGATACAGCCTGTCCTGGCTTCGGTCGTGTAACTACTATTCCAACACGGCAGAAACCTAGACCACTGACAAGGTGTTTGATGTGTGCTAGAATTAGTTTGACAATCTGGGCGTTTTAATGTTTCCTGAGGTATACGATTTTCTAAAGTTGAACCTTTGTCATGCTACAGAGTGATTGCAACTATGAATTATTTAGGACGCAAGATTTTTAAACTTTAATTAGGACCTGTCTATTGATTATCTTCTGAAGTGAAAGAAAGAGAGTGCATGAATGATTGTTCTGTATTTAGGGGAGTATGCGGCTGGCGGAGTGGCTACATATCTGCGTACCTTGATTGATATGCAAGAGAAGAATCCTAAGATTGAAAAGATTATATTGATGGTCAGCGATTTCAAATCAGAACAATTTCAATTTGAATCTGACAAGGTTCAGGTAATTAGATATCGTTATAAACGAGGACTTCATGGTATTTTTACGATATTACATCAATGGCCAACAATTTTGAAAGTGAAGCCGGATATTGTCCATCTGCATTCTACTTTTGCAGGGCTAATAAGGGTTCGTGCCTTGCTTTCATTTAAGCACCTTCACTTTGGAATAGTTTATTGTGCGCACGGATGGGCGTTTAACCAAAGAGTCTCCGCTTTATCGAAAGACGTATACATAGCCGTAGAAAGAGTTCTTTCCCGAGTTGGCTATATTATCAATATATCTCAGGACGAGCAAGACTCCGCTGTAAGGGCCGGGATTTCGGAAAATCATATGGTGATGATTCACAATGCTATCCAATATTCCAAGATGCCGCGTAAGCACAGCGCTCATCAGGGGACAAAGTTTTTGTTTATTGGCAGGTTTGATCGTCAAAAGGGTCTGGATGTACTGCTAAGCGCCTTTCAGCGACTTCCACGTAAATACGAGCTGTCAATTGCTGGAGGCTCAATTTTGGACGATGACAAGAAAACTTATCTGAGTAATAGGCGGAATGTTAATTATCTTGGATGGTTGTCACGAGAGCAGATTGCTAATCAACTACTTCAGTCGGATGCTTTGATAGTTCCTTCCCGTTGGGAAGGTTTTGGTCTGGTAGCTTTGGAAGCGATGGCGAACTCAACAGCGGTTATCGCCAGTAAAGTGGGGGGCTTACCTGAAATCGTTGTGCAAGAATTAACGGGAATTCTGGTACCCCCAGAAGATCCGAATGCTCTCTATCAGGTCTTGAGCTCCGTGACAAAAGAAGAGTTGGAGACCATGGGTAGGGCTGGGAGACAAAGGATTGAAAGGCTATTTAATCCGCAAAAAATGGAGAGGCAAGTTTTTGACGTCTACAACGCTGAATTTAAGCTGGCTAACCATCTTTTGTAGAACGGGCATCTTGACAGGCATTGGTGTGCAATTTGCCTAATTTGTTGTCTATCCCAGCCTTAGAAGTATATTCGTATCTCAGGTGTGTCTGGTGGATAACAATTTGCATTCCATTCGTGAAAATAAAATCAATCGTTGTGAAAATGGAAGAGTGGTTATATAAGATATGAGAATCGCTATCTTAACACCTGGTATCTTGCCTGTCCCTGCGGTGAAGGGTGGAGCAGTAGAAAATTTAGTTCAGGAGATTCTTGACGAGAATAGAACAGATGATAGTTTAAATATTACAGTCTTTGGGCTAGCTGATCAGTCTGCAAGATCTGCGGCTGCAGAAAAATATCCATATATAGATTTTGCATTGTTTCGGAGTGGAAAGCTTGCCCAAGCTCTAGATAGAATTATTTATATTCTGGTACGCTTTATTCGTAAAAATGCGAATTTGATTTCATATCGTTATATCCTGGAGAGACTTAGTGTGATCATGCAGTATGGTTGTATTCTGAGACGGAAAAATTTTGATAGGGTAATCCTGGTCAATAATTCAACTCTCTTTTTAATCTTTTTATTCCCGTCCGTAAGGAAAAAGTTTCTAAAGAAATCAACTTTTTACTTACACAACGAGGTTTCAAAGATGTTTGGTGCAAAGAGGCTCTTACCATACATTTCATCAGTGTGGGGAATCAGCAAGTTTGTTTTGGACTCATTCGATCACCGGTTTCCAGGTATAATAGGAGTGCCGCATTACGTCATTAAGAATAGCCTTGATGATCATCTTTTCTCAACTAGTCACGCTAGTGAAGTTCGGAGTCTGCGCAAAAAATGGAATTGCCCGCCAGAAGATTTTGTGGTGCTATTCTCTGGAAGGTTAGTATATGAGAAAGGGGCAAGGCAGTTATTGGAGGCCACTCGTACTTTAGAAATTCCAAACCTTAAAATCATAGTTATTGGCGGGACATTTTACAGTAGCGATGTAACAAGTTCATATATGATACAATTACGTGCGCTAGCTAGAGAACAGAATAATCGAGTAATTTTCACAGGGTATATCCCCTATGAACAAATGCCAGCAGCTTATGAATTGGCTGACGTCGTGTGTCTTCCCTCAATGTGGGATGAACCCGCGGGAATGACCATGTTAGAAGCTGCTTCAATGGGAAAACCACTGATTACAACACGATCTGGGGGTATCCCAGAATACCTTTCTGAAGACAGAGTCTTCATGGTCGATAGAGCGAATGTAGTTGACGAAGTTAATAGAGATATTAGCTTCATCTATCAGCACCTTTCTTCAGAACAGGACAAAGCGCAAGAATACGCTAAGTCTTTGAGAGAAAAGTACTCTAGGAGAAACTATTACAGAAGATTCAGGCGATTACTAGAAGTGAACTAAAGCGGAGGGGTCATGCGAATTGTTACCAACAGTACAGGTATTACTTTCAACCTATAATGGTGAGAAAACAGTAGAGAGGCAGATTAATAGTATACTAAAACAAGCGGGTGTCAGGGTTAATATACTGGTTCGGGATGATGGGTCAATCGACAATACGCAAAAAATCTTGAGAAAACTTCAGGACCGTAATCCAGAAAGGATAGAATTATTCTTTGGAAGTAACCTTGGATGGCGGGCAAGTTTTTTTAAACTCATGGAACTATCGGGCAGCGCCGATTTTTTTGCATTCTCTGATCAAGATGATATTTGGTTTGCCAATAAACTAAGTGCGTCTATCGCGCCAATGAAGAAGAGCTTGAGGTCTCCCGAGATGGTCCATGTGCAATCACTAGAGGTCGATGAAAACTTGCAGCAACTTCCCAACCAGAGAAAAAAGTTACCAGAACCGCTCAGCTTTAAGATGGCTGTGGTAAGTGAGCTCTTTCAAGGATGTAGCATGGTTTGGAATCGGGCTGCAATGGATATTGTTAAAGAAAATTTACCAAGTTCACCTGATATTCCTCACGATTTCTGGACGGGCCTGATATGTTACCTAGTTGGAGATGTTCAATTTGTGACTGAACCTCAATTCTATCATATTCGATATTCAGACAATTCTTCAACGGATGGCAATATCCTTAAGGGGCGAGTGGCAAGAATTAAGAAGGTTTTGAAACATCAGAAAGCGTATATTAACCCATGCAGAGACTTACTCCATACGTCAGTTTTATTTAGTCCGGAAGAAAGAAATTTCTTCGAGACAGTAACAGATTATAAGGAACACTTTCATTTACGAATGAGTCTGGTGTTAGACAAGGATTTTCGTAGGCCGTCGTCATTAGCGACGTTACTATTAAAAGCACAAATCCTACTAGGCCAGTACTAAATATCAGCAGACAGAGGAAAACTATGCCCGAATTGTCAAATCAAGTGCAACACTAAGTCAAATAAGCAAACGCATGGAGCCATATTTATTAATGCAACGTTAACGTCAACGGGGTGAAGAGTTGGTAAGATTCACTAGCACTTAGATAGCCGAGTGATCTTCTAAGCCGATTGTTCAAAGCGTCCTGAACTTCAGCGATATAAGTATCTGTAAAGTTCTTCATAGACTTACCCTTAGGCATAAACTCCCGGATCAAGCCGTTTTGGTTCTCATTACTACCGCGTTCCCAAGGTGAATAAGGATGGGCGAAGTAGATCTGCGTTCCGTCAACTTGGTTCATTAAGGAGAATTCACTACCATTGTCAAAGGTGATGGAATGAAACTGCTCAGTCCCGTATTCATTGATGATTGCTTGAAGGGCGTCACGACAAGTTTCAGCATGATAGTCAGAGATCTTGACGATGATTTCAAAGCGGCTTAAGCGTTCCGTCAAAGTCATCACAGCAGGTTCACTAGCAATTCGCTTACCTTTGACTAGGTCACCTTCCCAATCACCAAGCGCTAGGCGCTCATTGATTGAATCTGGACGTTCATCAATGGACGTTCCGAGGTTCTTCTTATTCATACGGGCATGGACCTTACGAGTGCCCTTAACCCGACGTCGGAGCTTAGCTGGTAGGTCAGTATTATCCAAATCAAGCAAGCCCAGATCGATGTAGCGATAAACGGTTGGCGTTGAAGGACAAGGTTTGTCTGGATGATCACGCCGAAACCGGTGAACAAAGCTATCGACACTATCAATACGGACATGGGCTTTGAGTGCTTTACAGAGCATTGAGAAGAACAACCAGCACCGCTGTAAAAGGCCTTTAGAATGACAGTTAGCGCGGTGTTTAAGGTAGTTAGCTTGGCCAGCATCAGCGTAATATTGATAGTACGGTAAATAGTCCGAATTAAGCTGACGAACCGTACCGCGCTTGAGTTCGCGGCTGATCGTACTAGGGCTTCGGTGAAGTCGTTTAGCAATCTTACGAATAGAATAATGATCTTCATGAAACGCTTGAATAGCACCTCTTTCGGCTTCCGATAGTTGTTGGTAGTTATGAGTAGTGGTAATATTTAATTGGGTCATGGGGATACTTCTTTCTTTTTAGTGTGGTACTAAAAGTGTAGGCCTCCATGGCCTATTTGTATACTCTCATAAGTGTTACACTTCAATTTTAAATCCGGGGAGGAAAACTATGTCATTCTTAATAGCCTTCGAGATCGCCATACTAATTTTTAGTCTTCTAATCTTTAAGGGAGACTTCTTTAACCCATCCACAATTAGCGTGACAGTGTTCATGGCTGCCACGATTCTTTGTGCTTTCTATGCAGAATTGTGGCAGGTTAAGATCGTGTGGAAAACTGTCCTGGTAGTAGTGACTTCTTTGCTTATGATGATTGTCGGAACTGCGTTAGGCAGAAGTGCATCAGTCACGGGAAACGAGAAATTGAATTCTGCGGGAAGGCATATCCGCTTAACTATGTCGACTGGAACTATAGTGTTTATAAGTACTCTGGTAGTGATCATGACCGTGCTGTATGGTTTCTCAGCATACAAGCTGGGGCAAAGTCATGGGGGTACGGGTTTAAACTCATTTGCATATCTAAAAGATGCATACAGCCATGGAACTGCAACAGTTAGAATGAACGTATTTATACGGCAAGGGTATAAAATTGTTTTGGCTTGTGCATACGTTGGCTGCCTCTTACTAGCAGTTCAATTAGTGCAGGGAATATACCAAACGCGAAGGTCTCTCGTTTATTTAGGATGGATAATTTGTGGAGCACTAATTACTATTATGTCTGGTAGTAGGACAGATATTGTTCGTATATTTTCCGCGTTTATCATTGATTATGTTATCATATCCAGAATTTGGAATAAGAGGGAAGAAAATACAAGACGTAGAAAAGTAAAAAGCGTCTGGCACTATCTTATTCCTGCCTTACTTTTAGTCATTGTAGTTTCCTTTTCCGTTAGGCAAATCATAAAAACATCGAATGTCGAATTATCCCAGAGTAACTCTTTATTCTACTATCTTTCTTATTACGTTGGGAGTCCAATCGCAGTTCTCAATGAGAAGATTTCAATGGGATTCTCTGGGGTGACTCTTGCAGTGGGAGCGCCAATTTCTGTCCCAAATTTTGTATATTTAGGTAACCTTAATTATGGCGGTAATGTTGATACGCTGTTAGGTTTGGCACTACAAAAGTACGGGATCATAATGCTCTGGGTGAAATTGTTGATTGTCTATGGTATTGGTAGTTTTTTCTATTTCAAAGCTGAGAGTGAGTATCTACGTTCAAAGAGATCATACTATTGGATCTTAATTACATCTCTTGTCTATCAGATATTTACGATGTCTTATTACTCTGATTCCTTGTACGTATTCTCAGATATAGTAACGAACGGACTAATCTTTATTGGGACAATTGTCATCTTTTATTTGTTCGTACAGAGCTCAGACGGCAATGAATGAGGTGCTTTGCAATGACATTGACTAATCCCCTTATATCAGTGATTATACCGGCTGCAAATTCTGAGTCCACTATCATTAGGGCTTTGGATTCAATTAGGATCTTTGAAAAGAATCTTGATGCGCGGGTTGAAGCGATTGTGCTCGTTAACAATAGTACGGATAACACTTATCATCTAGCATCATCTTACAGTTCTAATGCCAATCGACAAGTTAGGGTCTTTCACTGCGCCGGCGGACGTAGCCATGCCCGCAACGTTGGACTATCATACGCAAAGGGCAGAATAGGGATCTTTTTAGATTCAGATGATGAATTAACGCCGATATATTTGCAAGAGGTTTTAACAAAGAAGACACAGATTTTGAATAATCATACACCGCTTTATTGTAAAGCAGTTCATGTTTTTGACGAGACGGGGCGGCGAACGGAGCCTATCGAGCTACCTTCCCCAAAGCGGTTGTGTATAGAGAATCCGTTCGTAATAGAAACTGTTGCTTTTTCACTTTCTGACGTGCGATTTAGGTTTGACGAGCAATTGGTATTCTGTGAAGATTGGAAATTCTGGGCACTTAACTTTATGAACTCAAGTTTTCTCCCATCAAATGTTGAAGGTGTACGAGTCCATATTACGGGTAATAATTCAATGAGGGCAGTGAAATCTTTGCTTAAGTCGGAGGCCTTAGTTAGGGCGGACTTGTTTCAGATAAAGAAAAGTTTTGCTCCTAAACGTGATCTCATAAGACTAATACTTTTTCCTCAATTGGATCCAAGTCCAGAAGAATTAGGTAAATTAAATGAGTCGTTTGGTTTTTTATTCAAAATTAGTTGTTTCCTAAACAGCTTTTTTCCTACCGCATACTTAATTAAAAAGTTGCTTCAGAAAAAGCTTGATAACGTTACCTACTAACCGGCTGCATTAATATAAATGGAATTCTAATCGCTCCAGTGGTATTTATAGAAATGTCTAAGCTGCAATGCAAGCTATTTTTCAATCCCCGGTTTAAAATCGAAGTGCACCACCTGATAAAGCAGACCAATTTGCAAAAAAAGGCCATGAAGACCTATTCTTGTTAGCGACTAAACAATACAAGAAAGAAGGAATCTTCATGACCCACTCTCAGGGTACCACCACTCGTTCTTATCACCAACTAACTTCCGCTGAAAGAGGCCAAATTGAAGTGCTGCATGCGCAGGGTAAGACGCTTAATGCCATCGCGAGTGATTTGCACCGCAGTCGAAGTACAATCAGCCGCGAGGCGCGGCGGGGAAGTGTTGATCAGATGGATTCTCACCGCCAAATCCATCCAACCTATTTTGCTGATGCGGCACAACGCAGGCACGAAGAGGTTCGCCTTAACAGCCATGCGAAGGGCTTGCTAGAACGATGTGACTACTTCTTCAAAACGCTGGTCAAATGTCTTAAACAACGCCCTCGCATTCACAGCGTTGATAGCTTCGTACATGACTTCCAGATGCGTTATCCGCGCTTGAGATGTCCCTCAACACCGACGGTTTATCGGTATATTGACGCAGGTCTGCTCCCAATCACCAACCTAGATTTACCCGTCAAGTTACGGCGTCGCATCAAGCGACCAGGATTGCGCCACGCTCGCACTAACAAGCATAAGCTCGGTGAGTCGATTGAGAATCGGCCAAAGGCCGTTGACGACCGTCTAGGAGTCGGCCACTGGGAGGGCGACCTGGTCAAGGGAAAGCGAGTTGAAAGTGAACCAGCACTGATGACGTTGACAGAGCGGTACTCCCGTACTGAGATAATCGTTAAGCTACCTGACTACCACGCTGAGACCTGCCGTCGGGTGCTTCAGGAGACAATCGATTCTTATGGGGCCAGGGAGTTCGATACCATTACGTTCGACAATGGTTCAGAGTTCTCGGCTTTGGCTCGCGTGACTGGCACGAAGATTTACTTTGCTCATCCGTACTCACCCTGGGAGCGTGGATCAAATGAGAATGCTAATGGCCTTCTACGTGAGTATTTCCCAAAAGGAAAGTCATTCAAGAACGTAACCCTTGATGAGATCCAGGCAGCACAGTCGGCGTTGAATCATCGCCCAAGGCGCTCACTGGGCTGGTTGCGTCCTTGCGACTATTACCCCAATATGGCATAAGCTATACCACTAACAAGAATTGGTTATAAAGTGTTGCACTTGATTTGACAATTGAGGCTTTTTTTATACTATCATAATTATAATAAGCCACTATACAGATGCTTAAGTCCATCTTACTTTATTCTCCTAATCTATATTCATTCAAACGCAACTACAAGCGTCTCAAACGAAAGCACTACGATATGAGTAGGCTTAAACATGTCATTGAATTGCTAGTTGTCGGTAAAACTAATGAGCTAAGAACCAAGCACAAAGATCATAAGTTATCCGGTAAATATCACTTTCTTTGAGAATTACATACTGACCGTCAGTATAATGATAATTGGGTGCTCGTTTATCAAATCCACAATCAATAATGAAATAAACTTGCACATCCTTGATCTAATTCGAACTGGCAATCATGATCAAGTTCTCCGTTGAGTCGTATCTATTTGGATACGGCTTTTTTGTGTTTCTTTCGCCATCCTCGCTTGTGTTGCTTTTTAGCCCGATTAGACTGTAAACAGTTAATAAATATACCTATTGATCACTCACCTAATTTCGATAAAGAAAAGCCGGAGTTAACGGAGCTTTGGTTCTTTTGGGTGCTTTCAAGTTTCAGTAGTTGTATTAGAATCTTGCTCAGCTAGTTGAAGCTTATAGTTAGAGTCTAACGATAATAACAATTTGCTAGAAATTCCCATAACCTTTTCTATGCGGATAACTAAGACTTCTGTTAGGTAACGTTTACGGTTAAGAATATCAGAAATATTTTTTTGGCTCACTCCTATACGCTCGGCAAGATCGGCCTGGGTAATGTCATAGTAGTCCATCACTTCTTTAAGCAAATCAGCCGCTGAGCTGGTGTGGTATTGTTTAGTTTGATTTTCACGATGCAGCAAATTTATCATCCTCAGTTCTTAATGATAATCTTCGATACTATAAATTGCACGACATACACCCCTAATAATAAACAGAGTTAGACGAAACCTTCAGTTATCTCTTCCGCTATTGGGAGTGTCAAATTTTTTGTGTAAATGGAAGTCCTCTCCCATTAGCTAGCTTCTAATACATGGATTCTAACGTATCTTGAATTTGCTTGAAACCTCGATGCGTTCGCTCAAAATTTTGG
>NZ_RKLX01000033.1 GCF_004745505.1 Levilactobacillus suantsaiihabitans | reverse complement strand
CTCCATTTCCCTCATTAATCGTAAAATTCGTTTTGACCCAACACAGATGCCTGACTTGCGAAGCACCATCGTTATTCGTGGATAACCATAGGCACGATAATTATTTTCCCAAATCAATTCAATTTTTTCTTTGAGCTGATTATCAACACGTTCGTGTTGACTAGGTTGATATCTTTTCCAATGGTAATAGGTGCTGCGCGGTAATTTCAGTGCCGAAAGAATAATTGATAAGCGGTGTCGCAATAACTGATCTTCTATGAAGACAAGGCAATTAATTCGTCCTAATGCTTTCCCAGTAACACCGCCGCAGCTTTTAAAATTTCAAGTTCCTCCTTTAATCGCTGATTTTCCCTTTGAAGTTGTTTGAATTCTTTGGACGTTACTTCAGTACCGTCTTCTAGCTCAACTGATTTAGCGCCTTTAACCCAATTCCGAATTGAATCGGCTGAAGGACCGTATTCCTTGGATAATTCATCGGATCGTCGTCCCGCTTTAACCATCTCCACAATGGACTTTTTTAAGTCCTCTTCATAACGTGTAACCATAAATAAAAATGCTCCTATGATGATATTTTACCAAACTAGCAAAACTAGTCCGGAATCTCATCATAAGAGCATGTATACTTGTGTATAGTAAGTTTGCTGAACTGCAACAAATACAGGAGGAACAAATGTTTTTAGCAATTAGAGAGATTAAAAAAGAAAAACTACGGTACGGCTTGATTCTAACAGTCGTCGTCTTAATCAGTTATTTGATTTTCATTTTAAGTGCCCTGGCGCTCGGGCTGGCAACAGCTAACACCGCTGCGGTGGACAGCTGGCAGTCTAAGTCCTTTGTAATGACCAAAGACGCTAATGGCAATGCCGGACAGTCATTACTGACAACGAAACAGGTGGATCAGTTAAGCGACGACAAAACCGCAACACTTGGCATTACACCAGTTAATATGAAAATTGGCGGAAAACGTGAATCCGCACAATTCGTTGGGATGAATAACGACGAGTACATCGCTAAAAACCTACAATTAACCAAGGGGCACTTGCCAAAGGCAGCTAACGAAGTCGTCCTCGCTGACTCAGTTGATAAGGATATTTACGGTATGGGGGATAAAATTTCGATTGGGTTATCTGATACGAAATATAAAATCGTGGGTTATGCGAAAAATGCCACGTATAACACCGCACCTGTTATTTATGGCGCGTTAGCGCAATGGCGTGTCATTAAGGGCGTGTCAGATCAATTCCAAGGTAGCGTAGTTACTTCAAAAACGTCACAATCGGTCGATGATAAAGCATTAAAGACTTATTCATACCAAGCCTTTATCAATAAATTGCCAGGTTATACACCGCAAAAAGCGACGTTTGGTCTCATGATTGGCTTCCTGATTGTCATTTCATTGATTGTGATTACCATCTTCCTCTACATTCTAACGGTTCAAAAATTGCCTAACTTGGCAGTTTTGCGTGCACAAGGCATTCCAAATCGTTTCTTGGCCCAAAATACGTTATTTGAGACGTTCTTTATTATGGCAACTGGTATCGTCGTTGGTGCTGTACTATCGGCATTAACTGAATTTGGGATTCCAGATAGCGTACCAATGGCATTTGATTGGGGATTGATGGGACTCATTGCGGCCGGATTGATGGTAACCGGGTTACTGGGTGCAATCATTCCGATTCGTGTGATTAGTAAGATTGATCCGGTATCAGTAATTGGAGGTTAAAAAGATGCGTGAAGAAAAACTAGCCCTTGAACACGTGACGAAACAATTTGGTCAGAAAACTAATTTAGTTACGGCACTAGAAGACGTCAGTTTAGCGTTTAAAGCTGGTGAGGTGTCGCTTATCATTGGTCCTTCAGGATCTGGTAAAAGTACCTTGCTAACCATTTTAGGCGGGTTACAGACACCAACAGACGGCTCAGTTCGTTTGAATGGTCACGACATCAGTGATTTGAGTACCAAAGAAGCCGAAAAAACACGACTTGAACAAATCGGTTTCGTCTTACAGGCGTACAATCTCGTGCCATATTTAACCGTAGCAGACCAATTCAAACTTGTTGACCAGGTGAAGCCTAACAATAACCTCAGTCAAGATGGATTTGACAAAATTATTGAAACGCTAGGCATTCAAAAATTATTAAACAAATACCCTGGCGAATTGTCTGGCGGTCAACAACAGCGCGTTGCAATTGCCCGTGCGTTGTATACAGACCCGGCGATCATCCTAGCCGATGAACCTACGGCAGCATTAGATACGGCACGTGTCAAAGAAGTTGGCCAACTTTTTGCTAATATTGCGCATGACGAGGAAAAAGCAGTCGTCATCGTCACGCACGATGATCGTCTGCGAGAGTTTTCTGATAATGTCTACAAAATTGTCGACGGAAAACTATCTAATACGGACTGATTAACACACTTGCTCTTATGCTGATATTCCGGACTAGTTTTTCTCGTTTGGTAAAATATCATCATAAGAGCAATAGATTATTTAGTTATGTTTTTGTCGAGCTTGCATTTTTGCTAGTCCGCTTGTAGCAAGGGTTTCAGCCCAATATAATAACTAAAATTTATAAGGTTACTTTTCAAATGTGTTGATTATCCATTGCAGAGAAAAGAACACAATAAAAATGATAAGAATAGGAAGCAGTCTAGCCAGCCAAATATTGATGTTTGGATATTGTGACAGAGTATGATAGAGCCATTGGGCAATTATAAAAGCGCCCAATCCGCTGACGATTTATTTGATGTTTTTATACATGTTATTTCTCCAATATATTCATACTAATATAGTACCTATAATACCATTAAACAAAAAAACAGCCCCTATTATCTATCCACTAGATAACGGGGGCTGTTTTATAGGGGCGATTAAAAGGCACAAATAACCCCTCAAAAACGTTGTTAAAATAGCCCCCAATATCTACATTATAGATATTGGGGGCTATTTTAATTTATTTTTTTATAAGTGCCCCTAAACTATAGCTATTGATTCAAGATTTCATGGGAGCCAGTTGCAACCAATAACAAAATCAATTCATCATGATCTAGCTGATAAATAACAATCCAGTTGTCATAATTTTTACCATAGTTGCCATATCTGGCAGGGTGAAATTCACGATAGCCACGCCAATTTCCTTTTAATGCATGATCTTTAATCTGTTTCAAAACAAGTACATCTTGTTCAACAATTGCTTCTAAACAAGGCTTCAAGACAGTTATTGGGAAATGTTTTTTGACTAGTTTTTTTAATTCACGTTCAAAAGATTTGGTCTGTTTAATTTGCATCTAACTTATCGATCCAATCTTCAAAGTCAGTCAATGAACCAATGTTTTTGACCTGCCCTGTTTCTGCTTCTTTTTTAGCGGCTAAGGCTTCCGGAGAATCTAAAAAGCTGACTAATCGAACTTCATTATTGGCCGCTTTAACTAACGATAAGCGTATATACTCAGAAACGGTTAGCCCTTGTTTTGCTAGATTAGCTTTAGCCCGTTCACTAATGTCAGGTGTTACACGAGTTGAAATTGTCTTGTTTTTAATAATAGTATTACTCATTCTAATCCGCCTCCTTTAAGTTTACCATCGTACTACATTATAATATTCGATTTTTAGGTTTTCTGCAACTAAATTAATTTTAAAGTAAAGGAACTAACAGCTTATGCAACAAGTTGTCTTACCCATCAAAGATTCAAACGTTCTTAGAAGCTGTCTCAGGAATCAGCTTACATCCACTAGTGCAACACTCAGCGGCATTGAAGTCATCCATGCATTACGCAAGAAAACCCGACGAGAGCTAAGCCTCATCGGGTTTTCAGCCGTGGACGAATTAAAAGCGATGGTGCCAGCATAACCTACAACACCCTATCAACAACTAGGTAAAAGGCACACTCTCAGACTATTTGCACCAGAGCCCTAAGCGGGCCTTTGCTGATTTGATTGCACTAGCTACCGAGACGATCGTCGATGCGACCAGCCTAACCGTCGTCACCAGTGACCCACTCAGTGTCGACCGCCAACAGCGACTCACCCATTTTGAAGCCCGGCCTTTACTCGCGCCGGTAGATTTGTCCAACACCACGTCAATTCCGGTTACAACCATTCAGGCAACGACCCAGGCTAAACTTGCCGAGCTCCCACGAACAACTCAGCGGCTCGTCAACCCAGATCTTTACCCGGTCTACATGACGACCACACTCAGCCAGTTGCAAACTAGTTTGTTGAATAAAATGACGATACTAGCAGATTAACAAACGAACACGCGTAGCAACGACCAAAGCCACTTCTGTACTTAGCGTTCAAATGACCGCTAAGTACAGAAGTGGCTTTAGTTTATATCAAGTAACAGTTAGCTCACTGACCAGTAATTTGATCATGTTCACCCGGGGTCAATATTTTGGTCATCACCGTAATCAAATACGCTTGTTCGCGCTCAATTTCAGTTCCCGGCAATTCCAGTATTAACCGCGCTAGGTAACCGAATAGCTGCGATAACAAACTTTGCAGTATCAAATCATTCGGCCAATCCACAATCAAATGATCTGCTTTTAGTTGATTGATGACACTTCCCATCTGCTTGACCATCTTAGGCGCAATCTGGCTAAGAATCTGTTCGCGTCGTTCGGTGTCAAAAGCTGCCACTTCAAAAATGACCTTTAACTCTTTCACGTTAGCTTTAGCAAATGCAACTCGGTCCGTAAAAATTGCTGTGACGAATGCCTGTAGACTGGGATAACGCTGCCGTAATTTATCCTCTGAAAAATCACTCGCTAAGATTGGCACAATGTGCGCGGTAATTGGTGCTAAGATGGCATCCCGTAAGGCAGCCTTAGTCTTATACCGCCGATAGACCGTCCCCTCCGCAACGCCGGCCCGTTGTGCAATATCACTAGTACTGGTCTGGTCAAAACCCTTTTCAGCAAACAAATCGAGACTTGCCTGGAGGATGGCCCGTTGCTTAGGTGTAATCGTTTCATTCTGACCTAGATCCTGTTGAAAATAATCCCGTATCCGTGGTCGTTCCATATCCTCACACCTTCCGATAACGTTTCATTCCAACAATATTCAACATTGTTAGTACGACCATAAACCCTACTAATATTAACAAATTGACACCAATATCGCCAAGCCCAGCACCCTTTGTCACAACAGCCGTCATCGCATTAGCACCATAGTATAACGGCATGATGTGGGCAATTGCTTGCAACCAACTGGCCATGCCATCGACTGGAACCAACCCAGCAAAAAAGATTTGTGGTACAACAATCAGTGGAATAAACTGAATCATTTGAAATTCTGAGTTAGCAAAGGTGGAAATAAAGATACCCAAGGTCAAAGCCACTAACGCTAATAATAAGTTAGTCAGAAAGACCAGCCAAATACTACCAACTAAGTGAATCTTGAAGACCGTAATTGTAAAAACAACGGTCAGGACAGTCTGAATGATGGCAAAGCCCCCATAACCAATTAGATAGCCCATAATAATTTCACTCCGTCGAATTGGGGTTGCAAGTAGCCGGCTTAGGGTTCCAGTAGTGCGTTCATTCAAAAGTGAAACGCCAGAAATCAAGAACACAAAGAAGAAGACAAAGAAACCGAGAAAGGCTGGAAAAAAGTTTTCAAAGAACGTTGAATCACTACTACTATAAATATAATGAGACTTAGTCGTATAACTGGTTGCTTTAGCTGACTGAGTCGAACTAGACGTCGTGGCTGTGGCCTGCTTGAGTTGCTTTTGTAATTTCTCAGCAGTTGCCTGGTCACCGCGGGCCTGGGCTTGTGCAATGGCAGTCTTCAGCTTGGTCACCGTTGCTTGTGTCTGGGCTGCTGTCAGCTTCTTCAAAGCGGCTTGTTGCGATTCAAGGGCCGCGCGCTGTTTCTTAGTAACGGTCACCAGCGTCTTCATTTTCAACTTGACTAATCCTGATTGTAAACTCGCCTTAATTAAAGACGTGTTGGTTGGATTGCTATTTGAATAAGTAATCGTCAATTGACCATTTTTCTGAGTCAAATAGCCATCTAGATCATGCTGCTTAATCATTTTCCGTGCCTGTGAACTATCATAATGATGAATCGTCACGTTTTTGGTATCGATCACGTTAACCACGGATTGGTCTACATGATGAACACCCAAGCTTGCTACTTGCGTCGTGTTGTTTTGAAATAAGAAATACATCAGCGTCATAATCAGCAATGGTGCCAAAAACATCAGCGCCAAGGTACGCTTATCACGTAACATTTGCTTAAAAACTCGTCTAACGATTGCCATCGTTCGCATCTTGCATCCGCCCCGCTTTCAAAAAGACCTGTTCGATCGTATCTACTGCATACTGTTGTTTCAGTGCCGCGGGTGTCCCCTCAGCAAGCGCAATCCCGTGCCGAATCAACATGAGATAATCACACCGTTCTGCTTCGTCCATGACATGCGTTGTCACGAGCATCGACTTACCGGTATCCTTGATCTTATTTAGTTCGGTCCAAATTTGTTGCCGTAATTCTGGATCAATCCCAACGGTCGGTTCATCTAAAATCAATAATTGGGGATCCTGAATCAGGGCAATTGCCAACGACAAGCGCCGTTTCATCCCACCCGAATAGCCACTGACCCGCTTGTCTAATTGGGACGTTAAATCAACTAATCCGGCTGCATAATCAATCATCTGTGCTAACTTTATTTTTGGAACGCTCATCAATTGCCCAAACAAGGTCAGGTTTTCACGGGCCGTTAGTGTCTCATACAAAGCGTCACTTTGGGCCATATACCCTACTTGTGCCATTACCGCCCTATTGGGCATCACCGTATCCATGACTTTAACAGTGCCACTATCCACAGCTTCCATCCCTAAAATACTCTTGATCAAGGTGGTCTTCCCAGCTCCTGATGGCCCAATCAAGCCATAAATCATTCCAGCCGGCAGTGTCAAATCAATCTGATTGAGCACTTGCTGATGACCAAAGTGCTTGCTGACCTGCTTGGCGATGACATAATCCGTTGCCATTTTAATAACCCTCTTTCTCAAAGCGAGTGTATACTCACTCACTTAATGGCCTTAGTATAATCAGTACATCTCGGTTTGTCAACATTAAAATGAGTTATCACTCACTTATTTTGTTTCCGGCCTATTTGTCACCGCATTGCAAACAAAAATGCGCCACCCCGTTGTTGGGATGTCGCATTTTAATTAAATAGCAGCACTGATATAAGCGTTAGCAATGTTTAAGCCTACCGATTTTTTAATATTATTTTATTCATCAATTTCCGGCGCCGACCCAAGCTCTGCCTGAATCATCCAGATTTTCTTCTCAATTGCGGTTTTGAGACCAATGAAAATATCTTGGGTACTGAAGTCTTTTTCAACATCGGATACTTCAATGCCGTGTTGGTAAAGGTCTTCCAAGTAACGATAGCCATCAACTAAGTGTGCGAGGCGTTCTGGGGTTGTTTTGTCCCATTCACCAGGCCAGTCTTGAATCTTAGTGTTTTCGGCCATTTCTTTTAAGGTCGAGTAAGGACTGCCATCAAGCGCAATCAGCCGTTCAGAAATGACATCGAGTTGGCTGTCAATTTCTTCCATGAACTCATCCATCAAGGGGTGCAACTTCAAAAAGTTGGGTCCACGCATGTACCAATGCGTCTGATGGATAATCATTGACATCTGGCTCAAATCGGCAACGAGTTGATTTAATACTGCTTTGGTTTTCGTATATTTCATTAGATTGATCTCCTTTCGATATGGTCATTATAACATAGTGGTAGCTTAATCTGAAACGTTATAGACTGGCAAATTAAGTTATTTATAGCCCGTAGAATTAAGTCGTTTTGAAAAGATGGAGACGTTATATGGTAGATTGTAAAATTAAATAAATCTACAATTGAATTTTATTTACCTTATGAAGATGTTCAAAACTGCACTAGGCCCTGTCAAGTTGACAAATGAAATAATATAAAGTTTTTGGTCACTTAGATGGCTTCATTCCAGTATTCATCCGGGGTGAGGCCATTTCTTTGTGCTGAGCGATTGTCATGATTAAAATATTCGATTCCTGATTCAACGAGCGTTATTAACTCTTGATAGGTCTTTGCTCGCGGATGACGCGCCATCCAGCGAAGTTTAAATTCATTCCACCAGCGCTCCATCGGGGCGTTATCATATGGTGTTCCTGGACGCGACATACTGCGGGTGATCTCAAATTGATTGATGAAATGATTGAACGCTCTTGAGGTATACGCCGAACCACGATCGGTGTGAATAAGTGATGGGACCTTACCAACTGCAGTAAAGGCACGCTGAAAAACCTGGATCTCAGCGGCACTCGTTTCTGTGGCGCTGAGATTGTATGCCAAGAGTCGGCGACCATATAAATCCAAGACACCACTTAAGCGGACTTTGTACTCACCACTAAGCCCATAAGTTAGTTCAGTTGAATCAGATAACCAAACTTTATTGGGCGCTGTCACTTGAAAGTTTTGCTTTAAAACATTGTCGAGTAAATATTGTTCAGCTTGTTTGGCCCGTTTATGCTTCTTTGGCCGTACTTGACAGCGAATATCAAGTTCACGCATGACCCGGCGAACTTGCTTCAAAGTTACCGGAAAATCAATTAGTTTATCCGCTTGTAAGTTAGTCAGAAGATTTCCAGCACCGATACCTTGGTGGTGAAAATCAAACCAATATTGGGTGCGTGTTTTGAGTTGTTTATTGTGCTTTTCCCATGTTGTTTCCTGTCGTCTAAGCCCTTTATGATAAGCTTGTCGGCTGACGCCGATAACGGTTAAAAGTTTCGTTACGGCACCATGATTACCTTGGCTGACTACCTTGATAGCGTGGTAAGCCAGCCGATGTGGTTTGTTCACCCCCTGCGCTGAAGTTCCTGAAATTTTTTTATGAAGGCCTCGTAGAGTTCCTTATCTGCCAGTTGTGCTTTTAGTTCTCGGATCTGGAGATTAGCCTTATCTAGTTCGGTTAATTCATGATTGGCTTTTCGATGCCCACGGTTATCTACGAGCGCTTCATAGCCGCCACTTTTAGTCTTGATCACCCAAGTACGGACCTGTTGGTAGGAGACTTGAAAGTGATCCGCGGCTTCGGTATACGAGTGTTTAGCTTTAGTCACATATTCAACGATCCTGATGCGTTCTTCAAAAGTTGTTTGCCGACTCATGGTAGGGACCCGCTTTCTAGACGGTCTGGCCGTCAAGGTTTTATCCCTATTATACCTGGAAACCCAGTTGTCGAGTTGTGTTGATGAACGTAAACCAAATTTTGTGGCTAAATCCAGCAGTGACCCTTCACCGGCCAAAAAAGCCTGAACAGCTTTAAGTTTCAATTCGTTGGAATAATGATTATTTGTGTGCGCTTCCGTGAGCCCTGCCAACCCATCACGTTCAAGGCGCGACTGCCAACGCATGAGCGTTTCTCGATGGATACCATGTTGTCTGGTAAAAGTCCCAATTGATAAACCTGATTGCTTGAATTTAGCTAACAGCGCCAACTTTTCCTGAAGCGTGTGTCTAGCTCTAGGCATACAAAAATCCCCCTATGATTAGTCAGATGAATTATAGTATTTCATCTGACAACCATAAAGGGATTATCGCACTCAGCGTTTTTTTAAATCTGTGACCAGACGTCCGCTCCCAAAGTAGGGAAGAGAGGTACGATGCGGCCTAGTTGTTCAGCTGTATATTGAAACTCAATTGCTGGTAATAAAACGTTAATTGCATCGGCAGCATGTTCACTAACTTCAGCTGCTCCTACAAGATGATGGTCTTGATCGTAAATCAAGGTGTTATCACCAATTGTTTCCTTATCAACTTGGCGGAACCATCCGTCAGGAAGATGATTAGTTTTAATGGTGTAATCAGGATTTTGCTGAGCTTCTTCGACGCTCATACCAACCTGTGCGATTTGTGGTGAGGTAAAGACAATGGTTGGGATGGGCGGATAGTTGATTGCGTCAGTAGTCTTTCCTGTGAAAAGTTGGGTTAAATAACTAGATTCAAAGATCGCAGTCGGGGTGAGCTTAGGCTGTTCTTTATCAAGCACATCACCAGAAGCATAGATGTTATCAATGTTAGTTTGAAGATGATCGTTAACTTCGATCCCGTTAGCATTGTAACTAACGCCTACTTCGTCTAATCCGATGTTTTCGATGTTAGGAATTCGTCCGGTAGCATCCAAAATCCAGTCGGTGGTGAGGGTTTCGTGATCGTTATAAGACACGGTAAAATGAGAACCGTCTTCCTCAAAACGATCCACCTGAGCGTTGTAAATGAACTTCACCCCTCGTTTTTCGAGGTCGGCAATGACTTGTTTTACGTAATCTTGATTAAATTTGCGCAACGCCCGATTATGGCGTAAAAGTACAGTGACGTTCGCGCCGGCAGCATTGGCAATCGTGGCAAATTCCATGCCGATATAGCCCGCGCCAATAATTACGATATTTTCAGGAAGCTGTTTGAGGTTCATAAAATCGGTACTGTCATGCGTAAGTTCTGAGCCCATAACATCTAGATGGTGGGGACGTAGCCCCGTTGCAATCACGATTTTGTCAGCGGTGTAGCGCTGTTGATCCACTTCGATGGTGTGAGCATCAACAAATTTTCCACGACCGTGAATAATTTCGATGTCAACAGAGTCGAGTAAACCAGTAATCATGTCCGGCAAGCCGTCGATGACTTCGTGTTCATGTTCTACATTGGCAGTCCAATCCAGCTTTAAGTCACCATTTACAATGCCATCAAGGCGTTCTTGGTGGCGTAAAAGTTGAACCGGGTTGTCCAGCGTAATTTTCGCGTTGCATCCACGGTTTGGACAAGTTCCCCCGATTTTGTCCGCTTCGATAATGGCGACTTTTTTACCACTATTAGCTAGTGGAACCGCCCCGTCGAAGGCACCATGCCCCGCGCCTAAGTACAAAACATCAAATTGATAACTTTCAGTCATTTAATTACCTCCATCCTAAATTTAGGTGAATAAATAATTACCATTGTTGGCACGAGCATAGCAGAGGATAGGTGCGAGTTGCAAGCGATTGCAACTGAAGAGAACAAAAAGCAATCCTTAACTTTAAATAAGGATTGCTAAAAAATATCTTACTAACGTTTTAATGATTTAATCGATAGCATTGAAATACCACCAATCAAGGAAAAAATAAATGAAACAATAAAAATTCCAGAATAACCAAAAAGACTTATGACGGCAGCGGCTAAAACGGGTGCGATAGCTTGTGTAATTGTATTACCTAAGTTGTAAACACCTAAGAAAAATACAACACGATTTTGATCGGGGATAACTTTTAAGTTTAATAAATTATCAAGTGCGTTCCATAAGCCCATTCCTAAACCGGCAGCTAAGGCGTAAAGAATAATACCAGTATTATTTCTTAAGAAGAACAGGGAGAGACCTGCAATTGCTAATAAGATAGTTGAGAGACCTACTGGTAATTTCAGTATTTTAAATTTATTAGATAGTGGCCCAGCGACTAATCCCATCAAAATGCCAAAAATAAGCATAATCATGTTAACAAGTTGGATAGAAGATTGAGTTTGATTACCACGATGAAGAAAGTCGGTCATTATATATAAAATGTATCCTGTAATTGCAAAGTTTCCAACTCCCTGAAACATTTTTCCTATAAGAGCTAGGTAGTAGTCGCGCCAATTTGCCAAGAAGGAAAAATTAACTTTACATTTTTTAAAGAAAACTTTTCTTTCTTTTTAGTTGAGGTTTCATCTAAATTAGAAGGCTCATGGACAATCAAAGTTGCAATTAATACGCCAGCAAATGTGAATATACCAAAGACTATAAATCCTAGTCGAAACTGGCTAAGGAACAAAGCACCGATAACGTTAAATCCGTTATTACCTAAAGCCATGCCTAGACCACCATAAGCAGAAGAAGCAGTCCCCTTTCCATCTTCAGGTGCAAAGGATAATCCAGATTTAAAAAGCCAAGAGCTAAAAAAGCCCAACAAACTTTACAACAATAATCGTAAAAAGCGCCTAGAAATAGGCTTTTTTTCATGTTTCGACGTTTGAGAAACGCATTCTAAGTCCAGTTTTTATTAATAAATGGGTTAATGTCCGCTAAATGAATATATAAACTGCGTCATAACTTAACAGTTGTGGCCTGTTTTTTGATGCTGTATAATTAAAGGGTTAGAACCGTGTCATTACTTAATGACATAAGTAAGGAGAGAAAAAGATGAAATATGGCTATGCGCGGGTCAGTACCACTGATCAAAAATTAGCAAATCAAATTGAGTTACTAAAATTGGCAGGAGCAGAAAAAATCTTTCAGGAAAAGTTTACCGGCACAACTACTGAACGACCGGAGTTTCGAAAACTGTTGCGCGCTCTAAAAACAGGTGATACTTTGATTGTCACTAAGCTGGATCGGTTTGCGCGGAACACGCGCGAGGCCTTAGCCATTATCCAAGAGTTGTTTAAAGAAAATGTCAAAGTCAACATTTTGAATATGGGCTTAATTGACAATACGCCGACTGGCCAATTAGTCTTTACAATATTTAGCGCCTTTGCGCAGTTTGAACGCGATATGATTGTCACGCGCACACAAGAAGGTAAATTGTATGCCAAGCAACATGATCCGTTGTTTCGGGAAGGGCGACCGAAAACGTATTCTGATGAACAAATCAGATTTGCTTATGAGCTGCGAAAACAAGGCATGACCTACAAGATGATTGAACGAAAGACGGGGATTAGTAAACGCACGCAGCAGCGACGGTTTAAGTTAATTGAGAAACCAAGTGATACTTCTAAAATCTAAAACAGGTGAAAGATCATGAAAAAGGATATTTGGTAGATTGTGTATGTCCTAAATGGACACAAGCAACGCTCCTAAGCAAAGCCTGTATGTACTGATTTCAGAAAAGCCCTCTATTCCGCGTAATAGAGGACTTTTTTGTGTGCATTCTGCTTAATTTAAACGGACAAGTATACATCTAAAAGGTGAACGTGTTGTCTGAGAGCGCGTAATTATTTACTTTTTTCTTTGTTAGCATCGCTGGATTCCAAAGCCTGCATTTGAGTCGTAAGCGTATTTTGTTCAGGTTAAATTAAAATTGCAAGTTACTTATTACAAGTTACAAGTTACTTGTAATCTGTATCTGGGTGACTCTTTTTATAGCTTCGAAGCCCACGCTTTATTATGTCATCTAAAATCTCAACCATTTTTGTATTTTCTTCGAAGGCAATTTTTCGAATATCATTGTAAAATGATTCTCTAACTCGTAATGGTTTTGTTTTTTCTTTTCGTTTAAAAGGAGAGTCGCCATCTTTTAATTGACTCTCTGCATCAATCTGATCTAAAAGACTTTTCTTTTCCGGCATATTCTACTCCTCCAACAGATTAATTCGTGATAGAGCTTCATCTAATACTACTTGATACATATATAAAGCCCTTTTGTCCCACATATCCTCATCTTTAATTCCACTTTTTCCGAAACGTTTAACACGTTCTCTTTGAAATACGTTCCCATGAAATAGGGCTTTTCCAAAGGCTTGATTAGCGGCTTTCAACACTTCATGATCGACAGGTCCGTCTTTTTTAACCAGATAGGCAATAATGCCAAGCAAATCAAATGATTTGTCATAGTCTTTTCTAAGCCCTTGAAGATAGCTTACAAATTTTAAAGAACTTGAGTAAGATTGCTCTTGAGTCTGCATAACCATAATTACGTAATCTGAGGCTAAAACGGCATTATTTGTATATGCTGATAGCGTTGGCGGAACGTCTATTAAAATATAATCATAATCATTTCTAATTTTTGTTAGCAAAGTTTTTAAAAATAGTGGTCGGTCACTTTTCTTATAATCTTCAAGCATATCAGGAAGCAAAGATAAGCTCCAATCACTAGGCATCAGATCAAGGTAATCTGTGACGTGTGCAATGGACTCAGATAAATCCAGATTCTTAATACCATCAGTTAAACTTTTGGAATTTTTTTGTTTGAATACAGGAAATGTTTTTTCTATAATTTCACTAGCATTTCCTTGTGGATCAAAATCAATTAATAAGGTTTTTCTATGGGCTTTATTTAATAGATAAGAAAAGGTTACACAAGTTGTTGTTTTTCCAACTCCACCTTTAAAGTTTCCTATCGTGATCGATGTGGTCATACAGGATCCTCCAGACTTGAACTTATTAGTTCATAGTCATTGTAATGCAACGAGCATAGCAATTCAACGTAAATATAAAGATACAAATTACAAGTATCAAATTACATGAAACTTGTTACAAATTACTTTTGTTATTTTTGCAATTTTTGTTTATAAACAAGCTGAATAGTGGTATGGTTAATTCATAAAATAGAACATAAAAAAACACCCACCGACGGGAATCGGTGAGCGCCACACATAAAAGTCATATTGTTTAACGACTATTATAACATGGCCGGTGCGATTTTTAAAGCCCTAGGGGACAAGCTGGGGTCTAAATCCAAGGGGACACGTTTGCCAGGGCGACTTCAATAAGTCTGGCTATACCACAACAAGGTCATCTGTACGGCTGGGTGGTGAATGGTGAGCGCGACCATTAACGGCGCGGGTGGTAAAATGAAGCTTCGGCTTGGTGCCATTGATTAGTTGGTGATCGAACAAAAATAAATACGTATCATCAACGCCTACTAGGGCGTTTTTTAGTAGGCTAAACCGAAAACGTAGGTTTATAATGAGTGGTGGTAGCAATACCGCAATTGTACAGACAAGCGACGGGCGTTAACGACCGACGAACTAAGGGGAAACTTTTAGTAGTAGAATTGTACTCTGGTTCAGTTATTCCAAATAGCTGATTCCAGGGAACAATTCTGCGCTCAAAACGTCACTCCCTCTAAACTGAATGGAAAACCGTAACCCGTCAAGACAAATTCCAAAGAAAAAAAGAAAGTTGGTGGAATTGTTGGAATGTAAGGATTACATTGTTCCATTGAATCCAGATGTGATCGTTAAGAAGACAATCTATCGGAGTTCTGCAAGAATTACTGATCGAC
>NZ_RKLX01000032.1 GCF_004745505.1 Levilactobacillus suantsaiihabitans | reverse complement strand
CGTTAGGTGATACCATCAAAATTTAGAGTCTCAATACATAGTAAGCAAGATCAAAAGCCGTCAGTTTTTGAAAAACATGAAAACTGACGACTTTTTTGAAAGGTATGAATAATTCAGGAATATTCTAAAACCAACTATATTCAAGGTATACACATCAAGTTATAGTAGGTGATTGTAACCGTGGATATTAATTCTATTATTGGAGAAAATATTAGAACAAAACGCAAAATTTTGGGATTAAGTCAAGAAAGACTAGCAGAGTATAGTCATCTCTCTACCAACTTTATTTCAAGGTTAGAATACACGAGCAATCAAAACATTAGCATCTAAAAGCTAAACCAAATTTCCCAAGCACTTGATACTGATATTTCCCAGCTACTAAAGAATACAGATAGTGAAAGAAAACCCGCAAAACTCCCGCCAAACGTAAACTACCTAATTAAAAAGTTTGAAGACATGAATCCAAATAAGGCAAATAGAATTGCAAAATATTTGTAAGCACCCAATAACTGACCGTATTGAATTATAAATTAAAGAAATGACCCGTCCTCGGTTTTTGATGGCGGGTCATTTCTTCCATGCTCTAAGCGGCTATGGTAATTCTATCGCCGTTGCTAAGGCACGACTAAAATTCCATGGTAAATAAGCTTCCAGATCTTCCTTTTTTGGAAATTCTGGTAGCTGCGGAATCTTTTCTAAAAGATGTGTAATATAATCACGCGGATCAACATGATTAGCTTTGGCTGATTCAATCAGTGTCATCCAGATTGCTGTAGCCTTAGCTCCAGCGGGACTGGTGCTGAAGGGCCAATTTTTTCGACCAATTACAAAACTCTTCATGTTACGCTCTGAGGCATTATTACTAAAATCTATCGAACCATAGTCGATGACTTTATTTAAGGCCGTTCGCTGATTTCGCGCATAAGTGATAGCCTTGCCCAGTCTACTTTTAGGCAGCTCATCGGCTCGATCAACGCTATCTAATACTGTTAAACAAGCCCATATTTTGCCAAAGAAAAGTGGTGTTAATTGCCACAAACCGGCAATTAACACCACTTATTTTTAGGTTTTTGTCCCAAACTCAATCATATCGTGTTGCGGCCGTCAATCATAGACGGTCAGTTATTAGGTGCTTACAAAAGAACGGCCACACCAACATTCAGAAGATGTTTGCGTGACCGTTTTGCTTACTGTAACTGGAGGTTAAAAGTGAAATTAACGTGCTGATTGCCGTAATGACGGTATTCTGACACCCAGAGCTGGTGAAACCAGACGCCTGCGTCTATCAGTGATACTGTGTTAATGAAAGACTAGTCGTCAATATAACTACTATCTGGGGTTAAGACGACTGCTACTAACACGCACCATCTTAGCTGAGAGTTCGCCAAATATGGGTTCAGCCGTGGGAGTTGTCTTAGCGGCGCGGTTCATGCCGCTTAGACAACTGGCGTCTTTGAGACGTGTTCTTCGGCTCAAAGCGAGGTGTCGAGACCGTTCTTTGGCTCGACCCGTCCGCCCCAGCGTTCCAACCCATATTTGGCGAACGGTAGGCGACCAGCTCGCATTGTGAGGCTGAAAACGACTATTTTTTACGTCATGAGTCGTATGATAACAGTAGTTCCAGCTGATTTTCGTCTTTCAACCCTTGCTTACTGTAATTTGGCCGGGATAATCATCTTATCCGGCGCGACCTGTTCACCCGCCAGTTGTCGGAGCATGAGTTCTGCCGAGCTGGCACCCATTAAAAAGGGATTTTGGGTAATCAACGTCAGCTTCGGTTCCATCCGGCGAATGAAATCCGTGTCGGCAAAACCGGTGGCCGTCACGTCTTGATTGTCGATCAGACCGGACACAATCAGATTGGGGAAGAATTCCAGCAACCAACGTTCCTTTAGGGCAAAGACCACCGTCTTCTGGTCGCTCTTGGCAATCAATTGCGTCAGGCGTTGGTGCACGTCACTGTGGTTATAGGACGTTTCGGACACCTCCAGCACATCCACGTTGTCGGCGGCTGCCTGAATCCCGCGAAACCGTTCCTGCCGCGTCCGACTAAGGGCCAGTTCGGACGTGACCACGACCACGTGTTGGTAGCCCTGCTTTTCAAAATACGTCGTCGCCGCCTTGGCTGCTTCGTAGTTGTCCGTGATTACTTGCGGCCACGGGCAAGCATCCATTTCCCGGTCAACGCTGACCACGGGCATCTGTTGGTGCAAGATTTCTCGCACCGTTTGCGGATTACTAAAGGACTGTAGAATCAGACCGTCAAAGCCGCGCGAGCCAATCGCCCGCAATAAGGTCTTTTCTCGCTCAATATCCGCGTTGGCATCCAACAGAACACCGATGTAGCCTTGGCTTTCCAGAATCGAACTGATTCCTTTAAAGAGTTCCGTCGAGAAGTAATCATCCACGTTAGCCACCATCACGGCAATCAGCTTGCTGGACTGGGTAATCATCTGTCGCGCGACCGAATTGGGCACGTATTTCAACTTGGTAATTGCGTCTTGGACCTTATCCGCCGTAGTCTTAGACATGCGGCCCAGATTGCCGTTGAGAAAGCGGGAAACCGTCGCAATCGACACGCCGGCCAACGCCGCAACATCCTTGATATTTGCATTTTTGTTTGCTTTCCGTGCCATCGCCTAGTTCGCTCCAATAAGTTAGTTTATGTCGATTACCCCGTTTATCGGGTAACATCATTCATTAGTTTAGCATGGTTTGTCCGTTCCGCGCAAAATTCCGTTTAACAAAAAAACAACGAACCGAGGCCCGTTGTTTTCCGCGTGGTCATTTCTATTCCATATTACTGTGAGTCGCCGCAGCCGAAGCGTTCGACACGTTGTCACGCCGGCTTAACTTCAAACACAGAACGTCTAACGTCAAATGCACGCTTTGATCAAATAACGTACTCAGGAGTTGAATGGACTTCACACCATCCCCACCCTTCGTGGCACCAGGTACCACGATCACGGCTTGGCCGACCTTGCCCAGCGGTGAATCGGCGTGGCTGGTGACGGAAATCACGGTAACCCCGTTAGCCGCAGCCTTTTCTGCCAGTTCCAAAATGCTAGCCGTCTTACCGGAACCAGAAACGGCCAACAACACGTCGCCTGCCTGAACGGATGGGGTAATCGTTTCCCCAATCACAAAGACCGTGTAGCCGATGTGCATCAACCGCATCGCAAACCCTTTGGCCATTAAGCCGGACCGACCCGCGCCCAGTACAAAGATGCGTTTATCCTTTTGAATCAGCTTTTCTGCCTGGTCTAATTGGCTTTCGTCAATCATCCCCATGACTTCATTTACTTCTTGCGTCACTTGTCCAATCAATGTCATTAGTGCATAACCTCCATAAATTTTTGAGCAGCGGCCACGGGATCGGCCGTCTTGACGATGGCGCTCCCGACGATAACGGACTCGGTAATGCCCTGCGTCGCCAGTTTTTGCGCCATTGCCAGGTCGATACCCCCGGCCACAGAAATGTGCTTGACTGCCGGATACTTGGCGTGGAAATCTGCCACCGTTGCGGCCGCATCAAAGCCAGCCCGCGAATCCTTGGCGTGGTGAATTCCGTAGATGGCGTCCGGATGGTCCACGATTTGGGCCGTCTTGGCGTCGGTAATCTCCATCATATCGATGAACATCTGCTTGCTCCGCGCCTGGGTCAGTTCGTAGACGCTGGTCAGGGTATCTGGCGAAGCCGCACCCATCACGGTCAAAATATCACCGACCGCGAAACCCTTGTCAAATTCATACTCGCCTTCGTCAATCGTCTTTAAATCCAACAATAGCTTGGCGTGCCGTAATTTCGGCAACTGCGCGTGAATCTGTTCCAAACCGTAGTCCTTGATCAAGGACGTTCCCAACTCAATAATATCGACCTGTTCGTCTAGCTGGCGAGCCAATGCCACGGCTCGGTCCAAGGTGACGCGATCAATTGCAACTTGTAAGTCCATTACGCTTCTGCCACTCCTTCTCTTTGATAAAATGCCTGTAACTCTGCTGGAGTCGGGTACCCGTCGTTATCGCCGTAAGTCTGTACCTGTAAGGCCCCGACCGCATTGCCGCGCATGACGGCTGACTTCAAGGACTTGTGTTCTAGTAATGCCGTCAAGACACCCATGGCAAACCCATCTCCGGCGCCAACCGTGTCGGCCACGTTGTCGACCTTAAAGCCCTTGACCAAATAACTATCGCCGTTATCACGCTTGACGAAGGCGCCCGCGGGTCCAACCTTGACGATGACCACCTTGGTCCGAGCACCTTGCAAATAGAAGTCCGCAATAGTCTCCGGATCAGCGGACCCCATGAGGATTTCCCCCTCTTCAACCCCGGGCAACACGATGTCGGCGTGCCCCGCGAGTTCATTTAGCGTGGCGACCATCTTCTCATGACTAGACCACAATGTTGGCCGTAAGTTCGGGTCAAAGGTCGTCAAAATATCGGCGTCTTCCAACCGTTGCAAGAGTGTCCGAAAGGCGGCTTCTGCGGTATCGGAAATAGCTGGGAAGATGCCAGACATGTGGGCCGCCTTGACGTCTGATAAATCAATTTGGTCCACGACCGCTGGCGTTAGGTGTGCCGCTGCGGAAGCACGCCGGTAGTTGTGCGTGGTCGGATTGCCTTGGGTGACGCGGTCCTTCAGCTGAAAGGCCGTCCAGTTTTGCGAATCGCGGCTAATGTAACGCGTTCCCACGTGATGGGACTTGATGGTCTTGATCACGTAGTCGCCCAGGGGCTCTTCGCCTACTTGAGAAACGTAGTCCACGGAATGGCCCAGCCGCTGGGCCCCAATCGCAACGTTCAGCTCGGCACCGCCCAAAATTTTATGGAATTCCAGGGCGTCACGCAGGGAAACATCCGGTTCTTTGGAGGCAAACGTCACAATTGGTTCGCCCATCGTTAAAATTTCACTCATCTTAGTTATCCTCTTTTCGAAATATTTAGCCGAAGAAGCAGTACACTAGCAATTCGTTAATAATCGACACAGCCCACATGATGGGTACCCCGTGTTTCAGGAAGTCCTTGGTCTGAACCTTCATATAGTCCAGTCCCCAGACGTTCCAAGACTGGGTAATGTCGGTGGAAACGGCCAGCAAGGTAGGCACGTACAATAGCGGTAGGAGAAAGGCATCGCTGAACAAGCCAATCCCAGACAGAACTGCCGCCGTGGCAGCCCCGGCACCCCAAACGTGAAATGGTCCACGGAACAACGCCAGCGGTGCCAAAATCCCAAAGGCCAAGGCCAGGACCAACATGTTGTGTGGCAATACCGCTTCAAATAACGGCCGGAACCGCACCGCATCCATGGATGCCGCCCCACTGAACATGATTAGAGCCATCAAGAACATGATCAGACCGGCAATATCGCTGATGGCCTGCTTGATGGTGCTGTTCAAGAACGTGACGAACTTCTGATACCCCTTGAATTTGCCGGTCAACAGCATCGCCAGCAAGGTGGCCAGCGTCAGTGCCGGAATCGCATCCCATTTGAATAACATATTCATCAAAACGGGGACGATTGGCACGATGAAGGCCAACTTAGGGACCTTCACGTCGGCAGCCTGTTTGGTCTCCGCGCCGATGATCCGCAGATTTTCGTCGGCCTTGCTGGGGTCGATCTTTTTACGGTGCCAGAAAACAAAGATCATGACGGCGACCAATTGTACCAACGTGGCGCAGACCCCAAAGACCAGATAAGTCCCGCCGTATTGGGCCTTGGGGAAGAACGCCTTGATTTGGTTGTAAAGCACGACGTTTAAGTACATCGGGGCCCCGATGGCCATGGAGAAGGCCGACAGCGCAATGTCGCGGGGCAACCCGACCGACAACATGATGGGCAGTAAAATCACCCCAATAGCAATCACAGAGCCCACGCCGTAAGCACTAACAAAGATGAAAGCCGTGACGATGATGACCAGCAGAATGGCCAACAATGGCCGTTTTTTCCCCACTTGATTGGTGGCTTCGGAAATGGCTGGCGCAATCCCACTGTCGACCAATACCCGGCCGAACCAAGACCCGAAGACAATGTAGATGATGGTCGGCCCGTAGTTCAAGGCGGGTTCGGCGAAGACCTTTTGAATCACTTGGTCCGCCGGAATCTGACCGATGATGGCCCAGAGAATCGCCATGATGAAGAAGCCAATCATCAGGTTGCCACCCTTGACGATGTAATAGATGAAACCAGCGAACGTCAGCAATAATAGGATGGCGCTAATCGTTGAACCCATGCTAATCACCTACTTCCGCCCGCAGCAAGTGTAACTGCTGGGTAATCTCGGCGTCGGTCGCCATTGGGTATTCCAAGGCAAAGTGAACGTCGTGAGGCAGGAGCTTTAGCAATTGGCGCCAATCATAAATGCCCGTATCCAGGTCAGCTGTCGTTTGCAGCTGGCCATTTTGGTCACTGGTATTTTTCAAATGAATGTAATGCGTCTCTGCCGCTAATGCGCGGGCAGCTGCGGCGGCATCCCCGTGGGTAAAGGCCCAGTTGCCCAGGTCGTAGACGTAGCCGATATTGGCCGTCGTGGCCTGGTGTGCCGCTGTCAAAAAGGCTTGAATCGCCGCCACTGTGCCAGAAACCGGCGTTTGGTCATTTTCCACGTTCATCTCGATTTGGTCGAGTGGCAGCTGACCTAATGCTTGCGCCAAGTCACCCGTGAAGCGGTCGAAGTGGCCCGTGTTGAATTTGATTTTAGCAATGCCCATGGCCTGGCCTTCCGCAAAGTAGGTCGGCAGTTGTGGATTCAGCCGTCCGTCTGGCAAGAAGACCTCGTCGGGCACACTGTAGTTGACGACAAGGCCCAGCTTCTTAGCCAATTGACCGACAGCGACGGTCTCGCGGGCGATGTCCGTGAAGTATTCGCGCCGAACCTCGATGCCATCGGCACCCAGGTCGGCCACCTTTTGGGTCAATGCGACTTGTGACGTTCCTTGCTTGACCAATGCTTCAAACACCCACGTATTTAAAATAACTGTCATGATTTTTCCTCCATCTCAGTACTTATTGAGCTGACTGACCCGCTCAAGTAATTGTTCAAAACTCATATCTTTAAACTTAACCGTTTTCATTGCGAAGTTTTGGGCCTCCGCCTGGTTAAAATCGTTAGCCAGGTAAAATGCCGTGAGGTAACTTAACAGGTAACTCTTGGCCGCCGGGGTAATCTGACTGGTCGCAATCCCCGCCTGCGTCGCCGCATTGGCAAATCCACGGGCAAACGCCGCTGAATCAATGACTGTTCTATCTGCCATTTCTGAGACCTCCATCATCATTTCTTTGTTCAAAAGCCAGCTGGTGATTTCATGAGGTTATGGTAAACGTTTTCCCAATTCTTGTCAAACGTTTTTCTCTGGATTCTTACGGCTTTAAATCGCATGGATTGACTGGATTCCTTGGTGCTACTGATTTTCTTAGGTAAACGTTATCCCAAAAATATTTTTTTCGTTATTACCAGTGATTCTCCTAAATTGCTTTTAAAAAAACGGGCCCCATCAGCCCAAAATCCGCTGATGAAGCCCGTTACTTATTCATTTTTTCCAATTAATCTTTCAAATCAAACAGTTTCGTCTTGTAAGTCACATCTTGCTGGTGTGCAATGTTGCTGATCTTAATCGTGTAAGTATGGTTCCGCTTAATTTTAACAAACGACGGTTCATAGTAAACCGTTGTCCCAAACCAGCCGTAAGCATCCCCACTAATGCCCACCTCAGAAACATGAACATTCTTATGGATCGTATCATCCGTCACCTTAACTGTTGGTTTCGCAGCATTTGATCCCAAATCATGGTCAAATGAGACGGACCAAACCGTATCCGCTGCAGCCTGCTTCGGAAAGACGCCTGCCTTAGGGAAGGCCACCGTTGACGGTGAATAATCACCGTCGTGACTACCAAAGACCTTCAAGTCATTATAGTCACCGGCCTGACCAACGCCGACTTTGGCGATACCACCCAAGATCCACTCCCGGTGTCCCGGAACCATGCTTGTCATGTTGTTGCCATCGTTTACGTACCCTAAAATATTGTCGTATGGCTTAGTTAATCCTTCACTCAAATTACTCGAGTCTGTCGCATCGGCTCCGCGTTGCCAGTCAGCCTTTGACACGAAACTGGGTCTGTTGAGGCCGACCAACCCGTGAGACAGGCCTTTTCCTGCCGCAGCCAACGTCGCTACACCATATTGCGCCTCGGTGTTCCACCCAGCATCGGCCGTCACGGGTGACAGGCCGTACATCTTACGGTAAAAGTTAATCGAATCGACCGTCGCGTTCACGTATTTGGCACTCAACTTACCTGGAGCAAAGTGGCCCTTTACGGATGGCTTCTGCACATACATCCCCTTGGTGGTATTGGCAATCTGTTTAAATTGCTTACGGTACGTCGCAATCTGTTTGCGTTCACTGGCGGTAAAGGCCTTCTTTTCAGCCGCTTTGGCCTTCTTGGCTTTTTTCACCTTCGCCTGATAAGCCGCCGACCGGTGATCGCTATCCTTTAGAATTTTGACATGCTTCTTGGCAACGTAACCCACTAGGTGACCGTTCTTCTTAGCCAGCTGACGGTAGCTAACGTGTTTCCCGTTGGTCAATTTTAAGGTATACATGGTGTCAGACCAAAAGATTTTTTGTTTGGTCTTGGACTTCTTTTTCAAATTTAACGATTTATAAATCGGGCCCTTCGTCACGACATATTGCTTCGCCCATGGCGTCGATTGCCAGCCCCAGCTACTGATTTTTGCCTGCTTTTTCGCCTGAGCCGGCGTTGCGCCGCCGACACTCCCGACTGCCAGGGTGACTAAGCTAGCCGCGATGATTCGCGTGTACCATTTCATGTTAATCCCTCCGAATTTCTATGTATTAATTATTTTAACAACATCCTTAATCATACGAGTCTTACTACCGAAAAGCCATTGCACCTTGCACACGACGCCACACTGAATTCTGCCTGACCATCATCACTTCAAACGCCGCCATCACGCCAATTTGCGGCCCAGGTTCTATTGCTTTTCTGTCCTAGCAGCGGTAGAATTGTCCTTGTTAAAACCATTATTCAGGCGGATTATCCGCTCGTGAACGATATATAAAGGTGGCCTGACACATTGTTTTTCGGCTGTGGAAGCGGTAAAATAATCCTTGTTAGGGTACCTATACAGGCATATTATACCTCATCATTACATACAAAGGTGGACACCTCTATGAAAAAGTTAATTGGCGGCTTGGCTGCGCTCAGTCTGGGCCTCTTGCTGGGCACGGCTCCCAGTGGCCTGGCGTACGCGAAAACCACGTCGTCTAGCGCTGCGACCACGACCAGTCAAACGACCACGACCGACCAGAATGTCAGCAGTCAGGAATCTGAGTCATCCTCGGCATCATCTGAGTCCAGCGCCGAGTCCGAGTCGACGACTAAGCCGAAACCCAAGCCTAAGCCAAAACCGAAACCGACTTATCGCAAGATTTTGAACAAGCAGGTCGTCAACTACTACACCAAGATTGGCGCCAATAAGAAGCATAACTACAAGGTCTCCAAGTCCGGTGGTGCCAAATCCTCGGCCAAGAACATGAAGGCCATTTCGACCGGGCGGCATTACGCCAATCGGAAGGTGCACATCACCCGTGAGGAGACCATGGCCGATGGCACCTGGCTGAAATTTACCTACAAGCACACGCAGACCGGTTGGATTCACCGCAACGGGACGGTCAAGTCTTACCGCTGGCTGAATGTTCCCCTGATTGCCCAACGGCCACAACTACCGACCGGTTGTGAGATCACGGCCACGACCATGATGCTGAAATACGCCGGCGCCAAGGTCACCAAGATGTCGTTGGCTAAGGAAATGCCGCGCAGTTCGAACCCGAACAAGGGCTTTGTCGGCAGTCCCTACTCGCGGTCCGGCTGGTGGATCTATCCCAAGGGCCTCATGTCGACCGTGAAAGCTCACCTGGGTTCGGCCAAGAATATGACTGGCGCCTCATTTAAGAAGATGAAGGGCCAAATCAATCAAGGCCATCCCGTTGTCATTTGGGTCGCGGGCGTCGATGGCTTCGTCAACCACGCCATCACGTTGTCCGGCTACAGCAGTAAGCGGGCCTACTACAACGACCCGTGGACCAAGAAAAAGACCAGCATGACGTTGGCCAATTTACACAATCACCGCAAGCACGACGCTTATCGGGCGCTGAGTTATTAAATTTAAGGAAGCGAATCTCATGAAGAAAACGTGGCGTCACTGGGTGCGCACGCTTGGAATGGCCGCAAGGAACACGTCGAAGCCATGATCAAGCAAGCCTACAAGTACAAGGGTAACCCTTATTTGGTCGGCTCCTCATCCAAACCTATTTACGGCACGGACTGTTCTGGACTGGTCATGCAGGCCTTGTACGCTGGGGGCATCAACCCCAAGCCAGTAAGCGCCATTCACCACGCCTTCCCGGGCAACGAATGGAACTCACGGAACCTCTGGGCTAGCAAGAAGTTCCAGCACGTGGCCTACAGTCACAAACGCCGCGGCGACCTGGTCTTCTACTATCAACCAGGGACCCACACGATTTGGCACGTGGCCCTGTACTTAGGTAAGGGCAAGGTCATCGAAAGCTGGCCACCACGCATCATGGTCCAACCGATCAAGAACGGACAACGTTCCTACGTCGCGGGCATTGCGCGGGTATTCCACTAAAGATTAATGATTAAGCGGTCACACCTATTGGGGCGTGGCCGCTTTTGTTGTGGCATTTATCTATCTGAGATAGTTCTCATAGCGGGGACTGGCCGCCTCCAGCTCGCCAAATATGAGTTGGAACGCGGTGGGCGGACCGGACCGAGCCTGAAACCCGGTCTCGGCCTCGCTTTGAGCCGAAGTTCACGTCTCAAAGACGCCAGTTGCCTAAGCGGCATGAATCGCGCCGCCAAGGCAACTCCCACGGCTGAACTCATATTGGGCGAACTTCCGGCTACAGAACCGATGCCAATAACAATTTGCTTAGCCTGTGATAGCCATTAGCTGGCCGACTAACTTCTAATAAAACAATCTCGCTAGGAACAACCAGGATGGGACCGGCTATATCATTGATATTGTCTGGCATTAATGAGTAAAAGCTACTTTCACTCGTTGAAGGAGATTTAATTGTCATTCCATGTTATTATACAGTAACAAACGTTATCGGTTCTACCATCTCTAGAAAAGAGGCCGCTCATGAAAATCATCAACCACATTACGTCAACCGATATCACCGGCAACGAGATTGCCTATACCGTCATCGCCGTTCAAGAGACTGCCATGATTGCTGGTGACCCACTGGAAAATACACACTATTACTGGGTCCCGGCTGGTGCTGACCTAAACGACACCGCTAATTATCTGGAACCGCTGGATCAGATTGACCAGAACTTTGACACTGATTATCAGCTTTACCGGGAACAATATGGCTTTTTGTTCCCAGAAGGAATCAAGGCCGCCCGCGCGGGACTGGGATTAACGCTCCGTGAAACGGCGTTGTTGTTGGCTATGAGTTTTAGTACATTATCCAACATTGAGAATGGCCTAGTCCTACAGTCACTCGATCAAGAAATCAAGTTACGCCTGCTCACCCAACCAGCCGCCCTCACCGAGCACGTTCGCCAACACCAGCAACTGTTTGCGTCACGGGCCACGCGACAATCGCTCGATGCTAGAAAACTTTTCGCCAAATTACACCTACCACTGCCCCAATGACGGTCCAGCGAGCCGCCCATCCCACCTTTCTAAGAAATTCTTATTTAACACTTAGAAAACGGCAATAGTTGTGACCCGAAATTACTTGTAAACTACGGGTAGGCTGGCGGTCATCATCGGCACCGCCTCCCTTTAAACTTGTCATTATTGCCTAGGAGGCTCATTTTCATGCAAAAATCTGTTTCCCTGTCCCCCGCGCTTCCGCCAAAACCGAAGTCGCGGTCCTTCTCATTTAAAGGGTTCTTACCATTTTTGATTCCCGTGCTCGTCGTCGTCATCTGGCAGCTCAGCAGTAGTCTGGGGTGGCTGTCGACCAACATCTTGCCGTCACCGTGGGCCGTCTTAAAGGACGGTGTCAAGCTGACGCAAACGGGCGAACTGCCTAAGAACATGAGTATCAGTCTGTACCGGGCCACCTTAGGGTTGGTGATTGGTGGTGGATTGGGCTTCATCCTGGGCTTTTTAAACGGGATGTCCAACACGGCTCGCCTGCTGTTCGACTCCTCCATCCAAATGGTCCGCAACGTGCCCCACTTGGCGCTGATCCCGCTGATCATCCTGTGGTTGGGGATCAACGAATCCGCCAAGATCTCGCTGGTGGCCATCGGGACCATGTTCCCGGTCTACATCAACACCTTCAACGGGATTCGTAACGTCGACCCGGACCTGATTGAAATGGGTAAGTCCTACAATTTATCCAAACGTGAACTATTTCAAAAAATTATCTTCCCCGCAGCCTTACCGCAAGTGCTGGTCGGCGTGCGCTACGCCCTGGGTGTGATGTGGACCACGCTGATTGTGGCCGAAACCATTTCCGCCAACTCCGGTATCGGCTACATGTCGACCAACGCCGAAGACTTCGTGGACATGGAAACAGTCATCTTGTGTATCGTGATCTACGCCATCCTCGGGAAGATTTCTGACCTGGTCGCCAAGAGTTTTGAAACGCTCTTCCTCGACTGGCAGACGCTGGGAAGGAGCAATAACTAATGACCACCAAACCAGAAATTACCATCGACCACATCGGTAAGGATTACGGCCAAATCACCGCGCTAGGTGACGTCAGCTTTAACATCGAACCCGGCGAATTTCTCGCCCTCGTCGGCATGAGTGGTGGCGGGAAAAGTACCCTGCTGCGGATGATTGCCGGCTTGGAAACGCCCACGCGCGGCCAAGTCCTGTTCAATCACCAGACCCGTGAAGACTCCGCAGTCGTCATTCGCGTGATGTTTCAAGAAGACCGGCTGTTGCCATGGATGACGGTGCTCGACAACCTGTCGTTTAAAAGCCACGACGCCCAACAACAGGCCGAAGCCAAGAAGCTCTTGCACCTGGTCGACTTGGACGAATACGCCCAACAGTTCCCCAACCAGTTATCCGGGGGGCAAAAGCAACGGGTCGCTCTGGCCCGCGCCTTGATGTCGCATCCGCAAGTCCTGTTGCTCGACGAACCGCTGGGCGCCCTGGACGCCTTGACTCGGCGGAAAATGCAGGACCTGATCCTGCGCATCTGTGAGCAACAACAGCTCACGACTATCCTGGTCACCCATGACGTCAACGAAGCCGCCCGCATGGCGGACCGCATCGTGGTCATGAAACACGAGACCAACTACGCCGAATTCAACGGCCCCGCCGACCGTCACGACGCCGGCCAAGTCGGCCTTGTCGCCGAAGATGTGCTCGACGCCATCTTGCACGACAAGGTACCAGAATCTTAACATTGCGATGAAAAGTCCCAGTCACGGGTTGCGCCGGTGGCTGGGACTTTTTTGGGTGCTATTTAAAAATAGCAATCTCACGCAACGCGTGCCGCAAGTTGATCGCGTCCCACGGCATGTGCTCAGCAATGCTGAAGCCCACGATGTCTGCGTGTTGACTGACGTCGTGCATGACCCGCACGATTTGGCGCAGCGCCATTTGCCCGACGGCGGCACCGAAGTCACTGACAGCCGTGTGGGGTTGGGCCGGTAGAATCGAGCGGAAATCCGCGGGTGTCAAGACGTCGAGATCAAAATGGACCGCCAGATGCGTCAGTTGTTCGGCCGCCAGCCAATCCAGAATCGACTGACTGTCGCTGGCCAGGTCTTCCGGCGTGGCGTAGCGAATTCCCAGCGCGTCGACGGCCTGATCCATCGGCCGCAACGCCGCGTGGTCCAAGCCACCGTACATCAGCTGCCGCGGCAAGATGGGGTTGGCAACGGCCTTGCTGAAGTCAGGGTCGCCCTTGCCCAACAGGTTAGCCACCACCATTTCGTGCACGTGTTGAGACGTGCTGGGGTCAGCGATGTCCGGGTGCACGTCTAACCACAGCACGCCCAGGCGCTCGCCGTATTTGCCGCTGAGATAGTCAAAAGGCGCTTCTGAGATGGAGCAGTCTCCGCCGGCCGTAATCACACGGTCTGGCTGCTTAACGTCTAAAATCGACTTGGTCTCGGCCATCTGCTGTAACAACACCGGCTTGCCAGCCACGCCATCAGTGGCCGTTTGGCTGGCCGCCAAATTTGTCGATACCGGCACGTGAATCGTCTCAGCCTGGTCGTCTGGCGGTAAGACCTGCGCCAACAATTCCGCCCCAAACAAATAATCTGGATTGACACCGCCCTGCCATTGCGGCAAGATCAGCCGCACGGTCCGTTGCTCACTCATCAAAATTCCACCCTTCTGTGAAGTCTGTCACTAGCTTCAGTTTAGGGGTTCAGGGCATCTTTGGCAATCGTTTCCACACAAAAATCCGTTTGACCACAGTGCGGACAGGTCAACTTGCGGGTGCGTGGACTGTGGCCGGCCCAAAAGGCTTGCCAGAAGCGCGGTTGAAAGGTTGTGTGGCAGTGCGGACAGGTGTAGGCCACTTGCAAAAAGTAGTGACGCGTCAGGCCAATCGCCACCAGTACGGCCACGAGCATGGCGCCGCCAAAGACCCACCAGTTGCCGGTCAGCCAGGAATAGACCAACCCGGCCATCTCCAAGGCGTCCATCACCAGACCGCCACCCACCAAGCGTAAATGAACTTGACGTAAAGCACGTTGATTTGCCATTAGTCGATCCATGTCCTGAATGGATTTGAGTGGTAAATTAGCCGCGCCGGTCAGGCTCTTGCGGACTGCCGTCACGGTTTTCAGCTGAGCCACCGCCTGGTCACGGTCATGTTCCAGACGCTGAGCCTGTTCCGCTAACAGGAGTTCCAGCACCGGCTGGGCGTTGTCGCTGGTCAAAGTTTCCCGAATCGCCGCCAACTTTAAGCCCATACTCTTCAACAATAAAATCAGCTTGAGCGTCGCGGCATCGTCTGCCGTATAGATACGGCGGCCGCCTTCACTCGTGGCCGTGGGTTTTAACAGGTCCTTTTGATCATAGTACTGCAGCGTTCGCACGGAAATACCAGCGCGTTTGGCCAA
>NZ_RKLX01000031.1 GCF_004745505.1 Levilactobacillus suantsaiihabitans | reverse complement strand
TCCTCGCTTTCAATTGGTTTCGACGACTTGATTGTAGCACAGAGGTGATATGCCTCTTTTTTATACAAAAATGGCGTCGATGGAGTTCTCCATCAACACCAAATATCATAGAACCAAAATTATATCTGTGATGCGGATCGATTCGACAAACGCAAAAGTACCCTAATTCATCATAGTACCCGTGAATTCTGAAATCTCTTTTACCATTATCAAAATGTACGGTCAATCGATCTTCATCGTGAATCTTTTCTTTGTTTTTAGCGCCATGCGGACCGTCCTTACGCAAATACAAGGCCTCGACTTGAGAAATTGTCAGGTTCTTGCCAACCGTTTTCTTCAAAAAGATACTAAATTCTCTAATGTCACCGACCTTCATTTTTTCAAAGGTGTACGGTGCCTGAAGGAGTTCTGGTAACGCGAGTTTAAAACGCAGACTAGTTCGATCATCCGGCGCTAATAGTCTCGGAACTTTCCCCAAAGGACTGGTTGTCTGTTCCGTTAACTGGCGGATTCGATTTTTCTTACTCGAAGTATGATGGGTCAATTTCGCCAAGATTCAGTCCCCCGCATAAATGCTCAAATAAAATTTCGCCATCGTCTCTGCAGAGATTTTGTTATGGCTAGACTCAGTTGTCCGGAGACCGCGGCGTGCTTCTCGCCAAGGATCCTCATGATGGGTTAACGCCTCAAGCTCATCACCACTCTTATCGCCATACGTTTCCCAAACCGACCCTAACAAATCAGCGACCTGATGTTCATTGGTGATTTCCTTCCCTGGAACAACCGGCGTATCAATGGGCGTCCAGCCAAACGACCGGTACTCGCGATAAAGTTCGGGTGAAACGGGGCCGTGGACCCACGCTTCAAACGCAGTATCATTGACAATAGGTTGCTTTAACAGTGCCCAGCCCCAAGCAACGGCATAATAACAAAGTTTTTGTAACTTCTTATCACTCATCGGCTCCTGGTTGATGAACCAAGCAGCAATATCATTAATTGAGTACATCTGAATTTCCCTTCTCTCTTAAACCCACTTCTCAGGCACGCATCGCTATCTTAGCGAAGTTCCTGACACAGGGCAACTTTTTACACCCGACATCTTAAATCAAGTATAGCATAATCTAGATGCCGTCTAAGGGAACATACGTTTTAGAAAAAGTTAAATTCTCTGCGCAAGCACGTCATGTATCATCCCCCGCATGACCAAAACAAAACCACCGAACGACATCGCTGTCGCCGGTGGCCTTATATTACCGTCCCCATCAGGATTAGGAACAACTGTAAAATACCACACTTCCCGACCAGTAGCGGGAATCCCGCTTCATTCAGGCGTGTTTCATCGGCAAGCTAACATACCCGTGGCGTCAATCTTTGTGGCCATGAACGAAGCGTGGGCCAACCGGCTACCTGTTGGCCCACGTTTCAGCTAGGCATAGACGAAAGAGCCGGAGAAAGCACCTCCCAGGCTCTTGGTTATCACCTTTATTTGCTCGTTAGCTAATCGTCTTTTCTCACGCGCCTGCCTAATGTTTCCGCAATCTCAGACTGGCCAGTCCCAATGCCCCCAGCAACGTGGCAACTCCGGCTAAGATGTAATTGCCAGTGCTTGCTTCGTTGGTCTGTGGCAAGCTGGTCTTGGCGGCCGTCGTTGCGGCTGAGTGACCCGTGGCTAATTTAGTCGCCGCTGGTTGGCTCGTCGTCTTTTGGTTCTTGACGCCTGTAACTTGGCCTTGGGCTGGACCGGTGACCCGGTTAGTCCGCCCGGCCGGTTGGGTTTGATCAGTCGCAATCGTATCAGCTGCCCCGCCGGTCGTCACGTCGACTTGCTTGGTCGTGTCCTTAGTGGTTGGCGTCGTATCGTCGATTTTATCCGCATCGCCGGCATTTTCCAGCTGGTTGTAAGTGAAGGTGACGGTCTGTCCGTCCGCCGTGTAGATGCCTTGCGCATGGGTGACGCCGGTAGCCTGGTAACCCGTGATTTCTGGAGCATCAAAGCTATAGGTGTCACCGACATTCCCGGTCTTGACCTGTTGTGCGATGACCTTGCCATCTTGATCAACACTCACGATAGTTACCGTCCCGGTCGTGACGCCTGGTTCCGGTGTTTCTGGAGTCACGGTTCCGGTCGTCATCTTGTTCACAACGGAGAAGTTGACCCACGCATCCAGGTCACGAGAAGTCCCATCAGCCATCTTGACGCGAATGACATAGTTGCCGTCCTTAGCCTCTGGCTTGGCCACCAGCAGGAAGCCATAGGGGTTCGCCGGGTTGGCCACAATGGTGAACCAATTCGACGCATCCGTTTGCGTTTGGGCCCACGCGTTGTGGTTAGTGATGCCCGCCGTACTGTCGGCTGAGTAGACAATGGTCGCGCCCGTGTTAAATTGTCCCGGTGCTAATTTGATATCCGTAACTGGCTCGCCCGTGGTAAAGTCCATGAAATCGAAGAGCCCCTCGGTCGGATCAAAGCGATTGTTGGCGTTCGTCAGGACGTGGTGCCCGTTGTCCAACGTTTGCCCATTCCCCACGACGAAGGCCCCGGGCCGGTAAGACCCTGGCGCAATGGCCGTGGTAATTTGATTGGTTCCGTACTCGATTGCCGTTAACGTCGCCGTGCTTGGTAACTTCCCAGAGAACTTATTCTTGGTGATCCGCAACGTGGTGATCGACCAGTTGGCCATATCTGGCAGCTGCCCGCTCAATTGGTTATCGTTGACACTCAATGAGAAGAGATTCTTCAAGTAGGAGATGTCCGGCAGGTTCCCGGTCAATTGGTTGTTGTCCAGACTCAGCATGTACAATTCTGGATAAGCCGTCAGATCAGGGAAGCTGCCATTTAAATTCAACCCGCTCAACGTCAGGTACTGCAGCTGATCGTTAGTCGCAAAGTAGGAGTGCAAGATGGTGTCTGGCGCAACTCCCCAATCGGTCACAACGCCATCCGCATTGAAGAGCGTGAATTCCCGTAAGTTCGGCGCAAATGAGAAATCAATCATTCCAGCCAGCGGCAATTCCGCATCGCTAAGCTTAAAGGTTCTGAGGTTCGTGAAGTATTGCAGTCCCTCTAGGCTCTTGATTGGTCCCAAATCAAAGTATTCTTGCATGGTGTTCACACCGTAGGTCATCCAGCCATCAAAACCAGCATACTGGTAGAGGTTAGCCGACGTGACTTTGTGGTTGCCACCATAATATTGTTTATCAATCGAGCCGATAACCAACGCCCGTAAATTGGCATCCGGCATCCATTCCGCGGCATCCTTCCCCAAAATATTGTCAAAGTCCGGGGCCCGGTAAACTGGCACGGCTACCAAGGTCTTCGGACCACTGGAAACCGCCATGGCTGCCCGCATCATCGGCCGGCGGGAACTCGTGTTGACCGCGGGTGCGACTGGATCGACTGGCGGTGTGTTCGGCGTTTGCACCGCTTTATCCGTCTCGACGTTGTTTTGATTGTTTTGATCGTTCACCACATCTTGGGATTGTTGTTTGTCTTTGTTTCCGCTTACATTTTCGTTTTCACTAGGTGTATTGTTTTCTTGCTCCTGCTGTTGATCAACCGGGTCTGGCTCCTTCTCACCTGCGTTGCCTGGCGTTAGCGTCTCTTCCTTAGGCTGAGTATCTTCATTAACAGCGTCGTCTTTGACCACACCAGCATTATCTGAAGGGTCATCTTTAAGCTCATCATTATCTTGACTGGCATCACCTGGGTTAATCGCGTCCTTATTGACCGGTTCAACGTTGCTATCATCCTTAACTGACGCAGTCGTCGGTTCTGCAACAATCGCCGTCGGTTCTTCACCAGTCGCTGCCGTATCGGCTTGCGCGGACAGGCCGGTGCCCCCAACGAGTCCCAGGCCAACCGTCGCTACCGTAATACATGCGTAGAGCCAACGTTTGCCTGCCTTGTATGCCTTGTAATGTTCTTTGGTCCCAACTAAATTTCGCGTTCTCATGATTCATATCCTCCTCGTTGGCGACGGCTAAACCTGTCGCAGTCCTTCCCTAGTAAGGCAACACACCTTAAACTATTATTTCCATACTTTCGGTCGTCAACGACCTAACTAAAGATTATCCACGGGATTTATCAACACCCATCAGTTATTCTCACAGATATTTAAATGTGGATAAATCTTTCTACACCCTTATTGTACCTAATCCCACGTAAATAGCAAGATAAACTATCCATGCTCAAAACCAGTTTGCCTAGTTTTCATTTTGGCCATAAACTAGGGGTTATTTGCAATTAAACTATCGGCTGATAATTGTTTTACATTGTGATTAATTAAAGTGGTCCTAGTCGTGTCCTCATGCGATTTTAATGAAAAATTTCACTAGTTTTACTTTCCTTTTACAGAACTTCTGCTATACTTGGATGCATATGGTTAACTAACTAAGTCATTTTGTTTTTCATTGACAAAACGGGTCAGTTTCGGTAATTTGTCACATTTAATGGGGTTAAATGCACCCACCATGGACGATTTTATTCGAATTTTCTTCACTCAAATAAATCGCCGTTAAACTTGCACACCCCCCGAACAAACCAATTGCCCTTTTAGAAATTCGCGTAAATAAAAACTTGTTTTATCAATAATTGTTGAAGTTAGCTATCGATATGCTATATAATTATTTAGACGTTACGTTAAATCGTTTCTGGGGTCATCCCCCCACTAATCTCTGCAAGGCAATCCTCACAGGCCATTTAAACCGGGAGTTTTTACTTGCAAGCGGCAATTTAATTGTATACAATACTCTGGAAAGTAATTGAAAGGAGGCCTGTGCCATGCCGAAAGTTACACCGATTCTTTTAGATGAGCAGCTCTGCTTCTCCATCTATTCTGCCAGCAAAAAATTTAACCATTTCTACCAAAGCGCCTTGGCACCCTTTGGTTTGACTTACCCTCAATATATTGCGATGTTGGTGCTATGGGAAGACGCGCCGCTGACCGTCCATCAACTAGGTGAACGCCTGGAACTCGACAGCGGGACCTTAACGCCCCTGTTGAAGCGTCTGGAAAAGCAAGGCTGGGTCGAACGGGTTCGTAGTCGGACCGATGAACGGCAAGTGCTGATTCATTTGACCGAAATGGCCACCGCCAAGCGTGACGAAGTTTACACTCGGATTGGTCAATGCCAAACGTTATTGGGCATGTCCGATGACGAAATCGACGATACGATGCGCGAACTGGTGACCATCAAGAGCCAGTTGGATGTCGTCAGCAATCAACGCAAGATTGCCAAGGAAGTCGACAAGGAACTTTAATCCCTACTAAAGTCAAACGCCCTGACTGAGCATATGTTCAGTCAAGGCGTTTTTTTCGGCTAATGAAGCGTCAGTAACATCAGCCCCACGGCGATTAAATTGTTGAATCCATGTAGGAAAATCGTGCTCTGGAGCTTGCCGGTCCGCTTATAAACATAGGCGAACGTGCCGCCCATCATGGCGTAGATCAGCCAGCTAACGGGATTGGTGCTCATGTGCACGATGGAAAAGGCCACCCCACTGACGATGATCGGCAACCAAAACATGTTAGCCGGAAAACAACCGTCGATCAAGACGCCGCGAAATGTCAGCTCTTCGATGACCGGACTGGCCAGGACCGCCGTTAGACTCAGCATCACCATGGTCAGCGTCCCCTGATTCATGAACGATGAGATGGCCTGGTTGTTGGCCGTGCTGGTCTGATGATAGAGCAGGCTATTGACCATTCCCAACACCATTTCAACTAAGATCACAAAGCCGTACGCCTTGACCATCAACCACCAATCCTGGCGCGTCAGTCGCTGCCACTTAACCGGGTGCACCCGCCGATAGATCCACAGGCCTAAGGCGATCACGGCCGCAAATCCCGCCACGTAAATCGCTGACCAAACGAACCGCTGACCTATCGCTCCGTGGTTTAAAAATAGCAGTGGCAGTTGCACGAGGTTTAAAATAATTACCAGTAGAATCAACCACAACCACGCGGCGGTACTCCCCAATTTTCTGTTTTGATTCGTCAAAAAACCATCCTCTCACTTTTGTTGATTCGCCTAACAAACCCCGCAATTAGGGAGCAAGACGACATTCTGTGGCGTCTCACCCGCTGATTTTTTGCGTTGTTAACGAAATATTTATATTTTAATGGCAATTTCCCAAGGAATGCGGTACTATATGGTTGCGGGGAAGTTTTAGGACTTACCTCGTGAGGCTTCTGTCCTCATTCAACAGACTGATTTCATTTTACTCCCCCAAAGTAGATGAAATTTTTTGCAACATAATCCCCCAATTATGTTGTAACCTTACTCTTTGGCCATTGCGACTTATCGTAATGGTCTTTTTTTTCGTTCTAAATTTTGGTGTTTACTGGCAACGTTGACTGATTGGACCGCCTTACCGTTCACTGGATATGAGTCGGTACGCTGTGGGCGGACGGGTCGAGCCAAAGAACGGTCTCGACACCTCGCTTTGAGCCGAAAACCGCGTCTCAAAGACGCCAGTTGCCTAAGCGACAAAGCCCGCCGCTAAGGCAACTCCCACGGCTGAACTCATATCCAGCGAACTATCGGCTACAGTAGTTGTTAGCCAATCAACACATTCCGACTAGCTGCCACTATCATCCCTGCCAATCACCATGACTTTAATCCGCGGTCAACGGAAATTTCTAATCACATCACGGTCAAGCAGACCTTGTCATCCAACAAATCGCAGTGAGGCAAAGAGGCACTGATCTCCGCGCACCTTGAATCGCGACTGACTTATGCCGCTTCACCCTACTCATCATCGTCCTCAAACGAAGGCGTCCGCGGCCAGAGAAACCAGAATAACAGAAGGTTGACGACCGTCGCCAATACGAAACCGACCACGCCGATCAAGACCTCCAGCCACGCCGCTATTGCTAAGGTCAGCATCAACCAGATGGTCCCGCCCACGATGCCTGCCGTGAGGACGACAATCAGGATACTTGTGACTAATTTCACGGTGGGTAACCCCTTTCACTTCAGTCTTATGTTTCACAGCTTAACACGTTTAGGCGAATTTTTCGAAAGATTTTTCAGGGAAGGCTGTTTTCTCTGATGAAAACGATTACAATAGACTTGTGAAGTGAAATTTTACTGAAGGAGTGACACTCATGACTAGTGTTTTAGTAACTGCACCTATTCCCCAGTCAGCCCTGGACATTTTGAACCAAGCCGGGCTCGATGTTGACAGCTATTCAGGTAGCGGATTAATCACAAAGGACGAGTTGTTGAAGCGGATTGTCGGCAAGGACTATCTGATTACGCCATTGTCGACTCAGGTGGACAAAGACGTAATCGACGCCGACCCTCAGTTAAAGATTATTGCCAATTACGGCGCTGGTTTCAATAACATTGATGCCGCCTACGCCCGTTCCAAGAACATCCCCGTCACCAATACGCCCAAGGTCTCCACGACTTCGACCGCTGAAGTCACGACCGGCCTCATGATCACCCTGGCCCACCGGATGGTCGAAGGGGACAAGTTGATGCGGACCAAGGGCTTTGACGGCTGGTCTCCTCTCTTCTTCTTGGGTCATGAATTGGCCGGCAAGACGCTGGGAATCGTCGGCATGGGTCAAATTGGTCAAGCCGTTGCCAAGCGGATGGCCGCCTTTGACATGAAGATTCTCTACACCCAACGCCATCCCCTCGACGCCGCAACGGAAGCCAGCTTGAATGCGACCTACGCCACGCTGGATGAAGTTATCGACAAGAGTGACGTGTTGACCTTGCATTGCCCATTAAACGATCAGACCCATCACCTGCTGGGCGCTCCTGAGTTCAAACGGATGAAGAAGTCCGCTTACCTCATCAACGCCGCTCGGGGTCCCGTTATCGACGAGGCGGCCCTGCTCCAAGCCTTACGTGACGGCGAATTGGCCGGCGCTGCCTTGGACGTTTACGAAGCCGAACCAAACGTTGACGATGGCTTCAAGGCCTTAGACAATGTTATCTTGACCCCTCACGTCGGTAACGCCACCGTCGAAGCCCGTGACGCTATGGCGGCCATCGTGGCCAAGAACGCGGTCAGAGTCGATAAGGGTGAAGACCCTCTGTACGTGGTCAACTAACTTTAAAATCTAATACGTGTACCGTGGGAGAGTGGGCCAAAAGGCGATTAGCTGGTGAGCATTAAGGCTGCTAGCCGAATAATCCCGGTTTTGGATTGTTTGGCTAGCAGTTTTAAGCTGAACCGGCTGCCTTTTGGCGCACGTTTCAGCTATGTAAAGGTACTGTGAACGAGCCTGGGAGATTTTGTCCCAGGCTCGTTTTTTACCGCCAAGTGAGACTGTTGGCGCACGTTTTCGCCATCGCCAGTCCCCCTGCAGCTGGCAGCCTTTTTTCAGCGCCACCTCCACCCAGCCGCCACGCATTCCGCCGACGCTGACGGGCGTTACAACCAAGAACGTCGAAACGATGCAACCGATTGCAATTGCGCCATTTCGGCATTTATAATAATATTAATTTTGACCTTTCTGAACGGAAATAATTGCTTATTGCGGTCAGTTAGCCTAAGATTAACTGTGAAAGAATACGCTATCATTTAGCAGAAAGGATGACGATTGCGCTTTGAAAATTATTACGTTGCACGTCTTAGATGATTCATTGGAAGTCAGCTACCACCCGACAGATCAGACTGGCGAGCGGCAATTTATTATCGCTTACAATTCGGAACAGACGATTGGTGAGAACCTGGAAAACTTGCGGTTGAAGCTAGCGGGGCTCGACGTCGATGCCGCCGTGGTGGACAACGCCTTGAGCTACCCGTTCTCCGACACGGTCGTGGGCATCAACCACCAACGCATCGATATTGGGTTGGCCATTACCAACATGTTGAACATTCCGGTCGTTAGCAAACAAGCCATCGCCGATCAAGGCCTGGAGGCGGCTCTAGCGACCAAACGCGATTACCTGGCCTGGCACCTGGACTATTACGGCCAATACCAAGGTAAACGCAATTACGGCCAGGAAGCCATGCTCACGGTGGGCAACGGGTTCTTCGGTGTGCGGGGAGCCTATACGGAAGCCCACGCGGACGCCGACAACTACCCCGGCATGTACACGGCCGGCCTGTATGACCAACTGACCACTAACCTCAATGGCCGCCAAGTCACCAACGAGGACCTGGTCAACCTGCCCAATGCTCAAGCGCTCTCCTTTGGGGTCGACCATCAAAATCCGTTTCAAATTAAAGCGGCCGACATTCAAGACATCTACCGGAGCCTGGACCTACACACCGGGACGCTGACCACGACCATGCTGGTCCAGCTGTCGACCGGCCACACGCTGCAGATCAAGACTAGCAAGGTGGCCAACTTCAAAGACTGGCACCGACTAGCGATTCGTTACAGCATCACCCCGATCAACTTTGCGGGCAGCCTGCAGGTCTACTCGACCATCGACGGTAGCGTCGTGAATGGCAACGTCGCCCGGTACAACGCCTTTGACCAACGTCACCTGCGCGTTACCGGCACCAGCCAACAGCCCGACAGTATCTTTTTAGAAGCACAAACGCGGTCATCACACGTTGACCTCACGCTGGGCGCCCATTTGACTGGCCCGGGCGAAGCACTAACCGCTCCCAGTGACACCCGGCCGAACGCCGAACAACAGGTCCGCCAAATGCGCTCCGTGGACGTTCAACCGCAACACACCTACACTTTTGAAAAAAATGTGGTCTTATTCACCAGTCGTGAGACGACCGGCAACCTGCTAAGTGCCGCCACCGACGAACTCCAGCAGGCGTCGTTTGCAGACACGCTGGCTAGCAGCACCGCCTATTGGCAAAAGCGCTGGGCGGACGCCGACATCCAGATCAGCGGCGATATCACGTCGCAAAAGCTGACCCGGGTCAACCTGTATCACCTCTTCTCGGCGGTTCAGGCCATCCGTTCTGGCAAGATCGATGCCTCGATCAACGCGCGTGGACTCGACGGCGAGGCCTACCGAGGACACGTTTTCTGGGACGAAATGTTCGACTTGCCCGTCTTTGCGCTCCACGACCCTAAGCTGACGCGGCAACTATTGATGTACCGTTACCGACGATTGCCAGCGGCCAAGAAGAATGCCCAAGCGGCGGGCTATGCCGGGGCCATGTTTCCTTGGCAATCCGGTGAACACGGCGATGAACAGTCGCAAGTCACGCATTTGAACCCTCTGACCAACACCTGGGACCCCGACTACTCATCACTGCAACGGCACGTTTCTTTGGCCATCGCCTACAACGTCATCCTGTACTGCCGCATCACCGGCGATACCGACTTCATGGCCAAATATGGTCTAGAAATGCTACAAGAGATCGGGCAATTCTGGCTCAGCAAGACCACGCTGAACAACGCGAACCACCGCTACACCATCGACAAGGTCATGGGTCCCGATGAGTTCCACGAAAACTATCCCAATGCCGATACGACGGGACTGGCCAACAATGCCTACACCAATCTAATGGTCACCTGGCTGTTTAACCAGCTCAAAGAAATTCGACAAACTTTGACGCCGGCGACATTGAAAGCGGTTGACCAAAAGACGCAGGTCACGGCCGAGACGCGCCAACAATTTGCAGCCGTCAGTCACCACTTGAAACTGGACATCAGCCCGGATGGCATCATCGGGCAGTTCGAGGGATACTTCAAGTTACCGCAACTGGACTTCACCAAGTACCGGCAAAAGTACGGCGACATTTCTCGGATGGACCGGATTTTAAAGGCCGAGGGCAAGACGCCGGACGCCTATCAGGTCGCCAAACAAGCCGATGCGCTGATGGTCTTATACAACCTCGACGCGCCGCAAGTGGCCGGTCTCTTGCAACAACTGGGCTATGAGCTCCCGCACCACGCCTTGATCCAAAATCTCCAGTATTACCTTGACCGTACGACGCACGGATCCACGCTGTCACGCATCGTTTACGCCGCTTTAACGGCCATGGCGGGCAACATGGATCAGTCCTGGAAGCTTTTCTCACAGGCGTTGTTCTCTGATTACTACGATATTCAGGGGGGCACCACGGCCGAAGGCATCCACCTCGGTGTCATGGGGGCCGTCACATTGATGTCAACGCGCTATTACGCTGGCGTCGACGCCTTGGGGGAAGATTTGACCGTTAACCCTCACCTGCCGCAAGCCTGGGACGCGGTTAAATTTAGCCACCTGCTACGCGGCACCCGTTACACCTTTGCGATTGACCACCATCACGTGACCGTGACGGCCGATCACGCCGCAACACTTAAAATTGGGCAACAACCTGTTTCACTAAAACCTAACGTTCCACAAACCATTACTTATTAAGGAGTGCTTCACATGACTAAGTTTGCTGATATTAAAGGATTTGTTTTTGACCTCGACGGTGTCATCACCGACACCTCCATTTTGCACGGGACTGCTTGGCACCAACTCGCCGATTCTTTGGGCGTGGCTTGGAGCGACGAACTCGCCAACGGCTTGAAGGGCATTAGCCGGATGGACTCTTTGGAAATGATCTTAAAGGCCGGTGGCAAGGAAAACGACTACACCCAAGCCGAAAAGGAACAACTGGCCACCCAAAAGAACACCAATTACGTGGCCGAAGTCGACAAGATGACGCCCGCTAACATTTTACCCGGCATGAAGGCCTTCTTGGATGACCTGCGTGCCAAGGGCTATCAACTGTCATTGGCGTCCGCTTCCAAGAACGCCCCACGGGTCTTGGGCAAATTACAACTGGCCGACTACTTCCCGAAGATCGTTGACCCAGCCAGCCTGACGCACGGCAAGCCGGATCCAGAAATCTACACCAAGGGTGCCGAACTGCTGAATCTGCCAGCCAACCAATGCATTGGGGTCGAAGATGCTGCCGCTGGTGTCGCTGCTATCAATGCGGCCGGTGAAGTCTCACTGGGCATTGGTGACGCCACGGAACTGGGCGCCGCTGACATGGTCTTCGCTGACACGGCAGAAGTGACCTTGGACAATATCGCGAAGAAATTGGGTTAATCTTGTGTGAGCACGCACCTGCCGTTACCGGGAGGCGGCGTGCTCTTTTGGTCTTAAGCGTGTGACGACAGGCAACCACCTGTTGGCGCACGCTCCCCTACTCTTACTAACGAAATCCACCGGCCATTGGTAACCCACCGTACCCTCGTCTTTAGGTTTTCTTAACCACTGGCTAGTAGCCTTTCGTTTCATTCTAAAAAAACCACCACCGATCAAGAGACCGGTGGTGGCGTGGGTGAAGCTTATTTAACTGGCGTGCGGATGTCCTTTAAGGCATCGTCGATTTGGGCCAATACCAATTCCGTGTTCCCAGGAACGTCCAGATCATACTTTTGCAAGTCGATCTTGATCTTTGGGCTCACGTCGTAGTCGGCGAACCAGCCTTGGTAGGCCGTCCACATCTTCTTGTAGTAGGATTCCAATTCAGGATTGTCATCGAATTGTTCGTAGTCGCGGCCCCGCTTCTTGATCCGGTGGAGGATCGTATCGAAGTCAGCGTCGGCGTATACCAACAAATCTGGGGCCTTCTTTGGCAATTCTTGCAATTCGTTCATCATGTTGTCCAGCAGGTTGAGGTAAACTTCCAGCTCAGTGTCCGTAATGTTGCCTTCTGCGTTGTTTTCCCGCGTGAAGAGCGCGTCTTCATAGATGGAGCGGTCCAAGACGTTGTTGTCGTCCGCTAGGGCTCGCTTGATCATGCTAAACCGCTTGTTCAAGAAGTAAATTTGTAACAAAAACCCGTATTGCTTCGGGTCCCGGTAGTAAAGTGGTAACACTGGGTTATCACCAACCGGTTCAAAAAATGCTTGAGTTTCCAAGTGTGACGCAATCTTTCCAGTAAGGGTCGTTTTACCGACACCGATCATTCCAGCTGTAATTATCACCATGATAGCCCCTCTTTAATTCAAAATACAAGATATAGTGTAACATAAAAACGGCAACTACTACATCTGCTTGGCAAAAAAATTTACGTCATTTCGTCAACTTTGGTTCTTGCTGTATAATGGAACCGCAACACGTCAACATTTAGGAGGTTAAATATGTATCAAGCAATCGTCTTTTTTGATTTGGATAGCACCCTGTTTGACGACCACAAGAACGTCTTGCCAGCCAGCATCGCTGCCATTCACGAAATGCAACAACATCATATTTTACCAGTTATTGCGACCGGAAGAAACATTTTTGAAATTCAATACGTCCTCGACGCCACCGGCATTGACTCCGTCGTCGGCGCCAATGGCAGTTACGTGCAGTTTGAAGGTAAGCGCCTGACCGCATCGATTATTGATCAGCCCACGCTAGACGCCATCACAGCCTTTGCCAACGCGCATCATGACCCACTGGCATACTACAACCGCGCAGGCTTTCGGCTCAGCCAGGCTAATGCCGACACCACCGAAAACTTTCAGCTGTTGCGCCTGAATCCCGTGGTGGACCCCGAATGGTATCATCACCAAGAGATTAATTTCATCAACGTCTTCAACCGTGACAAGGACCAATTATACCACGATGAGTTCGCGGGTCAATTGGATTTAGTCCGCAATAACCCGCGTTGCCTAGACACCATGGTCCACGGTGTCAGCAAGCAGTCTGGTATCCAAGCCCTCTTGACCAACGCTGGCTTGCAAGATGTGAAAACGTACGCGTTCGGCGATGGGTACAACGACCTGCAAATGTTTGACGAGGTCGACGTCCCCATCGCCATGGGCAACGGCGTTCCAGAGGCCAAGGCCAAGGCGGCCTACGTCACCACGTCCAACACGACGGATGGCATCGTCCACGGCCTGCGCCATTTCGGCTTGATTCGCTAATTTGACGTTGCTGCCGCAGAAAAGACAGTGTTCCGACACCTAAAATTGATGATACCGGCTGCCTGTTGGCGCACGTTTCGGCCATAAGGCACATGATACCAATAGTTCCACCTGATTGTCGTCTTTCAACCTTCAGTCATTTAACCCAACAAAAAATGGTGATTGCTACCAGGGACATCCCCGGAGCAATCACCATTTTAATCTCTCACAAATTTAACGGTCATTCGTCTCTGATGGCAGCAGGATAATCTGACTGTCACCATCATCGTAGGCCAACACGGTTTCTGGCAGCTCTGGCGTGTAGCCAAATTCTGTGTCGAAACCCGCCCGCAACGTCATTTGATTGTCGTCTGATTGGACGTACTCAAAGGTCGTGGTGCCTTGGTGGTTGTGCAGTTTAAAGGTCAACAGATTATCTAATGGAAACAACCCTTGGAGGTCGTGATCAATAATCTGCCAGATTGCGTCAATCATATCATCCGGCAAAGCCGCAACCGTGCCATAACTCGCATACCGCGCGTGATTACTTTCAAACATCTTATCGCCTCCACTTTTTGGTCGTTTAGCATTATTATACCGTATCTGAACTTAAAACGGGACTAATTACCCCTGGTGCCCGGTGACCTGTTCCGTATCCTTGCGATCAAAGAAGTTCACTAAGAATGAAATGATGATCAGCAGTACCCCACCAATAAAGATCACGTGGAGCCCTTGGTATAGAATACCATGCAAGGTCGGCAGGAGGTGCGCCGGCAACTCCTTGGCCGTTTGGGGGTTAATTAACTTATTCATCATTGCCAGGTTGGTGCCCGGATGACTGGCCACGCCACGCGCCATTTCCAGGTTCATGATGATGCCAAAAATGGACACCATGATGGTCTGGCCCAGCGTCCGTGACAAGGTGTTAAAGGAGGTTGCCACCCCCACTTCATCGACGGCCACTTTACTCTGTACGGTCACCGTCGTGGTGGTAATGGTGATTCCAAACCCGGTCCCACAGATGGCCGCAATCACGAAGAAGCACCAGAATGGCGTGCTGGCCGGAATCACCGCCATGGTCACGGCACCAATCAAGACCAGGACCAACGCCAAATTAACAATGCTGTAGGGCGACCGGTTCAACAAGAGCTTACCGGCAATAAAGGACCCGACGATCCACATCAATGAACTAGGTGTGATGGCGAATCCGGCTTGAGACGCCATTAAGCCCAATAGCCCTTGCGTCCAAGTGGGTAAATAGACTTCAAAGCCCATGATGAAGCCACTCAACAGTGCAGCAATCAAATTTTGAATCACGAAGGTCCGGTTGCTAAAGAGTGACATGGGAATCAACGGGTCGGCCGTTCGTTTTTCTTGGCGAATAAACAGTGCAAAGGCCACGATGGCCACGACAAACCCGATGATGACCCATAAGACGTTGATCTGGCCTTCACCCAGCAATTGGAACGTCAGCATCATGGCCAATAAGCCCACCGATAGCCACAAAGAGCCAAACCAGTCCATGGTAAATGCCTTGCGTTCGGTAGTTTCATTTAAGAAGAACCAAATCAGGGCAATGGTGATGATGCCAATCGGGATGTTGATGAAGAAGATCCAATGCCAGCTCAACTGATCGACGATGAAGCCCCCGAGCAAGGGCGCGACCACGGCGGCAATTCCCCAGGCAGACCCGTTGAGGCCCATGACCCGGGCCCGTTGTTCAACGGGATAGATGTCGGCAAGAATCGTAAAGGAGACCGGCATGATGGCCCCGGCCCCGATACCTTGTAGCGCCCGCCAAGCAATCAGCGTTTCCATGCTGTGAGACATCCCCGACAGCGTGGATCCCAACACGAAGATGAACAGGCCGACCAAGAAGACCGATTTTCGGCCCACGGTATCCGCCAGCTTGCCGTAAATGGGTGTCGCCAACGCATTGGTTAACAAGAAGATGGAGAAGACCCAGTTCATGAGGGCAACCCCGTGTAAATCACCGACAATGGTTGGCATGGCCGTCGAGACGATGGTCCCCTCAACGGCTGACATAAAGGTGGCCACAAAGACCGCCACAGTGACTAATCCAACGTTAGTTTGTTTCTTAGACATAATTTCCTCCTGACGTTGGCCCCACCACTCAACGAATCTACGTAGCCAATTGCTGCTACTGCCCAATTTCTGTTATTCAGTAATATACCAATTATCGCGGCTAACCGTTAAAAATACAAGCTGTTAGCTTACTTTTTATTGCTCCTACTTGCTAAAAGCCTATTTATTAGCAATCACGGCTGAAAAATTTCGCAAACCAGATGCCTGCGTCAGCTAGGGGTTCCGCCTGCTATGGGGAACGCCTGCAGCCCACAGAACGGTCTTCCGGCTCGCTTGAAAGCCTGACAAAACCCGTCAGTCTCTCAAGTCGTCCCACGCTGTAGGCTGGGAAAGAACCCCAGCCAACACCGTCGACACAGCTGACTCCACCCCTAGCTGTCTCCGGCGGGTTAGTACTTACCCGCGGTACAACATTAGCTTAGTCAGTCGCCTCAAATACTTTGATCCATGATGTGAAGCGTAAGCCAGTCACCACATTACTAGCAATCGTGAAAGTCCACCTCAGTTAACTGGCTTTACCGTCACGCTACTCAAATCGACAGATGGCCATCCTCGCTATTACAAACCAGCGCGTCCATTGTAAACAAAAGGCCGGCACGATTGCTCGCCCCGACCTCCCTGTTTCATCTTAACTTATTTAACGGCTGCTTTTAAGGCCTCGACCTTATCCAGGTGTTCCCAAGGTAAGTCGATATCGGTCCGGCCAAAATGACCGTAAGCGGCAGTCTGCTTGTAGATTGGCCGCTTCAGGTCCAGCATTTGAATGATGCCGGCTGGGCGCAAGTCAAACAGTTGCCGTACAGCGGCGTTCAATTTGCTTTCCGCCACAGTCCCGGTGCCAAACGTGTTGATGTAGACCGAAACGGGTTCGGCCACCCCAATGGCGTAGGCAATCTGCACTTCACATTTCGTGGCTAATTCAGCTGCCACGATGTTCTTGGCGATGTAGCGCGCAGCGTAACTGGCAGAACGGTCCACCTTGGTGGCATCCTTACCAGAGAAGGCGCCCCCACCGTGGTGAGCGGCCCCACCATACGTATCAACGATAATCTTCCGCCCCGTCAAACCGGCATCCCCTTGAGGACCACCGATGACGAACCGACCGGTAGGGTTGATGAAGTATTTGGTCTGATCATCCAGTAAGTTGGCTGGAATTACAGGCTTGATGACCTGTTCGATCACGTCTTGACGAATCTGATCCAACGTGACGTCGGGATCGTGTTGCGTACTTAAAACGACCGTGTCGACCCGAACTGGTTGTTCGTTATCGTCGTATTCGACCGTGACTTCGGCCTTGGCATCTGGCCGCAGGTAGTCGATGACGTCTGTCTTACGCAGTTTAGCGATCCGCCGCATCAAGGCGTGACTCAATTCGATTGGCAACGGCATTAATTCAGGGGTCTCATTGACGGCATAACCGAACATGAGCCCTTGGTCACCGGCACCAATCTTATCGAGGGGATCTTCATCCCCTTCACGCGTTTCCAATGAGTCGTCGACCCCCTGCGCAATGTCAGGTGATTGTTCGTCAATGGCCACGAGGACGGCACAGTTGTCGCCATCAAAGCCATACTGGCCATCCGTGTAGCCGATTTCCTTGATGGTTTCACGCACCACTTTTTGGATATCGACATAGGCCTTGGTCGAAATTTCACCGAAGACCAGGACTAAACCAGTCGTAACGGACGTTTCGCAGGCAACCCGGGAATCGGGATCTTGTTGCAGCATCGCATCTAAGATGGCGTCACTGATTTGATCGGCGATTTTGTCGGGATGACCCTCGGAAACGGATTCTGAAGTAAATAAATGTCTTTCTTGCAATGGATATTCCCCCTAGATATAGTAGACGGCGAGTTGACCGATAATCTCAACGCCATTCGGTTACAAGGCAGCTTCACAAAACGCGTGAATCCTATCGGGAATTGACTCATAACTCAAGAATTTTAACACAAATCCGGCCGACTTAAAAGGAAGCACCGGTAAATTTCTCAAAGAACCGTTGACCCGCGGCCAAATAATTACTAAGATAAAAGGCAACACTATAAACCCAGTTGAAACGGAGCGATTCCATGACCACTCTCATGGCCTTCTTTAAAAACCGAACGGTACAGCAACTGTTCCTGTTTATTTTCTGTCAAAATTTTCTCTGGTGGCTGGCGGGAACAACCGCCTCGACCGGCACACCGCTAGCGACCGATGTGAAAGTCTTTCTCGCCATTTACGGCATCTTTTTGGCCGGGGGCGTCTTTCTCATCTTAAAGCGTCACTTTCAGTCAACGATTGGGCCCATCTTAGTCGTTGCCGCTGCTACCATGGGGTTTCTCGCGGCCCCCGGTAATCACCTGGTCCAACTGTTCGCCCTGCTGCTGTGCATCTTTTTGGTCTTGGCCTGCATCCCCCAGCTGGGCCTCCAATCAGCTTACGGGCTGGTGGTCTTCAGCGTGCTGGCCGGCTGTGGTGTGCCCGTAATCTTATTTTTCTTACGTAACCATTACCTGGCCTTACAGTTTTTAACGCCACTCGTTCCGCTGATGGCCAGCTACCTGGCCTTTTTCGAGCCCTATTACTTACCGACGAAACGAGACTGGCGGTTAACCTTAATTGCGCCAATTATTTGTGTTCTTTCCTTATTTGTGGGGTCGCTTTCTTGGCGGACACTGCTGATCATCCTCTTGTTAGCGGCCCACTGGTGGCTTCAGCAGCGGCTCAACCAACGTTACCAGCTCATTTTCTCGGGAATTTGTCAATTTCTGACCGGCGTTTTGATTTTAGCTTAATGATTAAGTCGCCGAATTGTCGCCGCCGAGACTTTAAAGTTTCGCTAAACCCAAGCACAACGCCTACCGTTTTCCCGCTAAACCATGCTAGAATGAGGCATCATCTAATAATGGAGGAACCAGCATGACCGAAATCAAAGTGATTGGTGACATCCTCAGTGGCAAATTTCAGCCCACCCTCACTGGCAACCGAATCGTTGATGCCGCATTACTCACTCACTTTTGTCAAAACTTGGCGACTGCGCTGCACATCCCCACGACGCAGGTCCACGCCGAACATCATTGGGACCTCACGGTAGCGCCCAACGCGCTGTATCTGATCGACGACGAAATTCTGGGCACCAACCAGCACTTACGCAGTCGTTCCAACGTTATTGCCGTTGCGCACAAGGACTTATTGCGCGGCCAAATCACGGCAACCAAACGCCTGCTAGCAAATAAGCTGGCCTTGAAGTCAACGACCAACTGAAAATGACCAATCCCCTAGCGATTGGTCATTTTTTGTTGATAAATTTAGGGCTAGTGCGCAATATTGGCCGCTACCCGCTCGTTTTCTGTAGCACGCCTGACTCAACCAGGTCTCGCAGCCAGTCAGACGTAACCGTAGTGATCAGGTAAATTCCTTAATCTTCAAGACCGTTCCTCGCAGCACGGGCGCGCACGCTTCCAGTTCATGTTGGAGTTGCATCAACCCGTCCGTCAACGGGACTTCCCGCCCCGCCACAAAGAACTGGGACTTTTCCCAATAAAGGTGTCGACCACGGATTTCAAATTTCCGCCGTAAGCGAAAGTTTAGATGGGCGTATTCTAACGTTTCGACTGCCGTCCCCGTACTGAACTCTCGGCAAGCCGCCTGGGTCAACTCCAAATCAGAAAAGCTATCCTTATGATGCGATTCCCGGTCCCACAACTCCAAGCGATAGGTCAATCCCACCGTCTTTTGCAAGAAGTGCCCGACCAACTCGAAAAAGTTCAACCGGAAGTGGGCCAGATCGGCCACATCCAAGTAGAAATGGCGTCGCTGCTGATAGTGGTCCAACGGCGCCTGCAAGGCATCCTCAATCCGCCGGGTCACTGACCGATAGGCCTGGCGAATCTCCAAAAACTCGTCGATCAATTGGCGATTCTTCTCTGAAATAGGCGTGTACAAGGCCTCCTCAATATCTAAAACCCGTTTGATCTCTTGTGGTTCAAGTGTCATGCAATTTTCCTCCTCTTTGCTAGCCGGGGCTAGTACTGTTTCTAAATTAACACACTTTGTTCGCAATTAACACCTTCGATTATTAATAAGCAGTTAGTCCAGACAGCCAATTTGGATAGGTTTTGCAAGAAAGTCAAAAAGCAGGCGCTACCTTTTGCATAATCACCCGCAAATACCGCGGATATGTAACCGGTCGGCAACAAATTTACTAATAACGCGTCAGCAAAATTTATTTTGGCCGCCTCCTTGACTTGTCTTTTACCGGTCAGCTAGGTATATTTAAAGCAACACAAGGAGGAATTCCCATGACAGAAATCTTAGTGACTACCACCGAACACATCCCCGGCCAAGAATACGAGGTCATCGGCGAGGTCTTTGGCTTGACCACGCAATCGAAAAACGTCATCCGTAACATTGGCGCATCCCTCAAAAACGTAGTCGGCGGTGAAATCAAGGACTACACCAAGATGCTCGACGAAGCCCGCAACATCGCGGTCGACCGCCTACGCGTCAATGCGCAAAACATGGGTGCCGACGCCGTGGTCATGATGCGCTTTGACTCCGGGTCGATTGGCACCGACATGCAATCCGTAGCTGCCTATGGGACTGCGGTCAAATATTTGTAATTTACTGGTAGTTTATCGGACTTATTCGGTCAAATGTTCGTTACACTTTTGCTGTTCCGCTAAATCATCTCACGGTTCCCATTCCCTGATCGTTTCCATCGACCTGAGAATGGGGGCCGTTTTTATTCGGCCAAATTTTTAACCAACCCGCTAACCGCTTACATCAAAAAGTGGCCACAATGCTTGATATGTAACCATTTACCCCCACACTATCGCGTTTATGGGATAATGATTATCCACTTTGCAACTATTGTCCCGTTGAAACTATCCATCCCCATAGAAGTGTCCGTCCAACTCTTTTAGTTCTCGCTTTATACTAACCATAGTCAATAAGATAGTAAGCAATTAAAAAGCGAATCATTCGGAATTAAAAGAAAGCGGGTATTCAAAATGTTAAAGAAAATTGTTAAATGGACCGTCTTAGTTATCGCCACCTTGGTTGTCACCTTAGCCACTTGCAGCTCCACCATCTTCGCCGCCGCTACCAGCAAGCCAACACCTTCCTGGGGCGCTTGGGATCAAACCACAATTACATACAAGACCAACACCAGTTCCAGCTACTACAAAAGTGTTTGGAAGAACGCCGTTAAGCGTTGGAACAAAGTCGGCGTTGTTCAATTAAAGGCTGCTAAGAGCGGCGAAAAGGCTGACATCACGTTGACCTCTTCCAAATCCCTCAGCACCAAGAGCGGCAAGTTAGCCGGTTACACCAACTACTCTTACTTGAACAAGGGCAACGAAAACGAAATCGTTTCCGCCAAGTCTACGTTGAACCGTAGCTTATTAACCAAGTACGGTTACACCAAGAATCAACGGACGAACGTTGCGACCCATGAAATTGGCCATGCCTTAGGCTTAAGCCACTCATCCAGCAAGTCCAGCGTGATGTACGCATCTGATCGTTACGCTTCCATCAACCACCAAGACAAGGTTGGCTTAGAAGACGCCTACAACGATTAATCACTATCAAACATTGACGAATACCTGCAAAACGCCTAGCCGCCGGTCCAGCTAGGCGTTTTTATGTTCCCCAACAAAAAAGACCGTTGGGGTTAGGTGTTGACCGCTGCATAGCATAAACGGGCCAATAAGGCTGACTTAGCCTCCGGTAGCAAGTGACTTGTTAACTGGCTGTCAGCAACATTGTGCCAGCCGGGATAGCCAGTGATGGCCCCCACTGGTGTAGCTGAGATGTTGTCTTAATCTACACCGTGAGACAATTTTAGCGCCTGCAGGCCTTGTCAGGCGCTCAAGCGAACCAGAAGACTGCTCCCCCTCACCCATTCACCACCGACTACCTGGGGGCCTCACCGAACTTCAGTTGTTAGAGCACCGATTCCCCCAAAAATTCAAACGGCCCAGGCACACGCATCAACGCGACCTGGACCGTTTTTAGAATTATTTCATATGAATAGCAAATTGCGGGTTGCGGTTGGCAATCTTCGAGATGTGCACCGACTTCCCAGCTTCTTCAATCAACTTACCATGACCAATGGCCATCGCCACGTGGTAGGTGTATTTCTGCCCGGCAATCTGCCAGAAGAGCAGGTCGCCGGCTTTGGCCTTGCGAACGGCCACGTGCTTACCTAGCTTCTGTTGCACGCCGGTCATCCCGCCAATGTCGCGGTGTTCAACGTCCAAATAGACCTGATCAACGAATGAGGCGCAGTCTAAGCCCCCAAAGGCATCCCGTCCGGCATATCTGTACGGAACGCCGAGATAACGCTTGGCGTCCGCAATCAAACGCTTCACGCGGGTGCCTTTCGTCGGCACTTTGCCTTTGAATTGGCGGTTGTGCTTAGCACTGGTGGCCTTGCCATTTAAATTGATCTGACCGCTCTTTAAGTGGACCGTCAGCAACTTTTTCTGGTAGCGAATCAACAAGTTCCCCTTCTTAGAGAAGTGCAGCTTGACCGGCCGGCTCCCCGCCTTGATGGTCGTGCCATGGCCCCGACCAAACTGGTGGTAAGCCACCAGGTAGTTGCCGTAGACCGTACGATCATTGTAGGCGTACAGCTGACCATTACGCAGCTGGCGCACGTTGATCCAATGGCTAGCGTAGGTCGTAAAGTGATCACGCTGCGGCTTGGCGTAAAACATCACGCTCACGTTGCGAATCCGCCCCGCCTTGTTCTGGGTCACATACACGGATTTATAGCGGCTAATTCGCCGTTCAAACGACCGTGTCGCGTCCAAACGCTCATGCTTAGCCAAGTACCCCTCACGCGCAAACATGCTGTTATAGCTCGCCTGAGCCGTTCCTCCGGCCAGGTGCCAGCCAACCAATACGGCAGCCAAGCCCAAAAGAATCTCCCAATTTCGTTTTCTCATCATGAACCTCCCAATTCTGGTGTGTTTAATCACAAGATTAAGTATAGGCCCAAATACTTGTCACGGCAAACGGAGAATACCCTGAACACTTCTAGAAAAGAGCGGTCCACGCGCTAGCGATTCATTGACCCCTGCTATGTGATACGTCCTCTCTACCGTCCCACGAATAGCCCCCGACTAAAAAAGAGCCACCACCATCAGACATTAATCTGACGGTGATGACCCGCTTAAAATTTAAGTCCCCCCACGGACAAGGCCGGTAACAGATCTATCGGAAAAATTAATCCATTTTTAGGCCATCTGGACAACCAGAAGATCGCATTCACCCGCTATGCGCCACCGAAAAGACACACGGATTTAAGCGACTCGTAAACGCCCGTGCCGTGTCAGATCACCGTCAACCAGCAAGCATGGGCGGTGCTTATCGCCGTGGCCTTGCTACACCAACTTTTAGGAACAACAAAAAAGCCACCGCCAATTGCGATGACTCCCGAGATGAAGCTTCTGATACCGGAGGTGGGGTTCGAACCCACACGACCTCAACGGTCACTGGATTTTGAGTCCAGCGCGTCTGCCAGTTCCGCCACTCCGGCAAAAAATTCATAAAGATTGATTGGATACACCCAGTCAAAGGTGGTAATCGGATTCGAACCGACGATGAAGGTTTTGCAGACCTCTGCCTTACCACTTGGCTATACCACCATAATCGCCTATCCAATCTGACTGGACCAGCTGAATAAATCAAGATGCCCCAATCTAGGGCGGTATGTGGGAATCGAACCCACGCGTGCCGGAACCACAATCCGGTGTGTTAACCCCTTCACCAATACCGCCATCACATTACAAACAGGGATAGTAGGAGTTGAACCCACATCGACGGTTTTGGAGACCGTTGTTCTACCATTGAACTATATCCCTATAATGATGGTGGGGAGTGGATTCGAACCACCGAACCCGAAGGAGCGGATTTACAGTCCGCCGCGTTTAGCCAGACTTCGCTACCCCACCATAATGGCGCGGGACGGAATCGAACCGCCGACACATGGAGCTTCAATCCATTGCTCTACCGACTGAGCTACCGAGCCATATACCATCATGTAATATGTTTGTTGTGTATTAAATTATTAATAACATAACAACGGTCCGTACGAGACTCGAACTCGTGATCTCCTGCGTGACAGGCAGGCGTCCTAAACCAACTAGACCAACGGACCATAATTAGAATGTTATGTTACCTATGGAGGATACAGGGCTCGAACCTGTGACCCTCTGCTTGTAAGGCAGACGCTCTCCCAACTGAGCTAATCCTCCAAAATGACCCGTACGGGATTCGAACCCATGTTACCGCCGTGAAAGGGCGGTGTCTTAAACCACTTGACCAACGGGTCATACTATTTCAAACGGAGAGTGAGGGATTCGAACCCTCGAAACAGGTTAGTACCCGTTTACAGCATTTCCAATGCTGCTCCTTCAGCCACTCGGACAACTCTCCATTATAAAGCTCCGGCAGGCGGGCTCGAACCGTCGACAACCTGATTAACAGTCAGGTGCTCTACCAACTGAGCTATGCCGGAATAATCGCGTGGCAACGTCCTATCCTCGCAGGGGGCGATCCCCCAA
>NZ_RKLX01000030.1 GCF_004745505.1 Levilactobacillus suantsaiihabitans | reverse complement strand
AATGAAGCCGCTTAGGGTAAACGTCCATTTTATATTATTTCGAATGACAACTTGACAGGGGCCAGTACATCCGCCCCAGCGTTCCAACCCATATTTGGCGAACGGTAGGCGGCCAGTTCCCGTTATGACGCGGTCAGCAACTAGTCCTAATGTCATGAGTCGCATGGTGACAACGGTTATAGCCGATTTTCGTCTTTCAACCTTTAATTTGTCAATTGGCAGACACGGACTGCCGGAATCCCGCGGTCGGTCCCACACGCCTGTCAACTTCAGTCACAATCTATCAGAACAGGAGTCCCCAACATGGCCTACATCGAAGTCAAACACGAAACCCGTAAATTCACGCAAGGCGACCAGGAAACCATCGCCAACCACGACATTTCATTTAACGTGGACCGCGGTCAGATCATCACGATCCTGGGTCCCAGCGGCGCCGGCAAATCCACGCTGCTCAACATCTTAGGCGGCATGGACAATCCCACCAGCGGCCAGGTCCTGATTGACGGCACCGATATTGCGCAATTTGATGCCAAACAACTCACGACCTACCGGCGCCAAGACGTCGGCTTTATCTTTCAATTTTATAACCTGGTCCCGAATCTGACGGCCAGAGAAAACGTCGAACTGGCCTCGCAAATCACCCACGATGCCCGCGACGTGGACGAAACGCTGCGGCTGGTCGGGCTGGCGGACCGCGCCAAAAACTTCCCCGCACAACTCTCCGGCGGCGAACAACAACGCGTGGCCATTGCCCGCGCCATCGCCAAGAACCCGAAGCTGTTGCTATGCGACGAACCGACCGGCGCGCTGGATTACCAGACCGGTAAACAGGTCCTGCAGGTTATCCAAGACGGCGCCCGGCAAACGGACATGACCGTCATCATCGTCACCCACAACGGCGCGATTGCCAAGATGGGCGACCAAATCATCCACATCAATGACGCGCAGGTCCAGTCCATCCAGCAAAATCCCGAGCCGACGCCCATCGCCGACATTGAATGGTAGGTGATGACCATGACAAAAGCATTTTGGAAAGTTCTTTGGCGTGAAATTGGCCACTCAAAGGCCCGGTTCATCTCCATCATTTTAATTATTTTTCTCGGCGTGGCCTTTTACACCGGGATTCGGGCCACGGGGCCAGACATGTTACAGGCCGCCACGGACTATTACGCCGACCAAAATCTGGCGACCAACAGCGTTCAATCCACGGCCGGCCTGACTCACCATGACCTGACCGTCTTGCAACACCACCGCGACCAGATCACCTATCAAGCCGTTAAATACTTAGACATTAATCAGTTAAACAATAACCAAACCGTCCGGGTTGCGGAACTGCCGACGGGGTCGTTGAACCGTCTGACCGTGGTCAGTGGCCACCTGCCCCGGCGCGCCAGCGAAATCGTGTTGGACCAACAGGCGCGGACCCTGCAGCCGAAATTGACCTTGGGCAGCACCTACCACATCGCCACCACGAGTAAGCTAAACCGCCAATTTCACCGGCGGACCTTTAAAATCGTCGGCTTTGTTAATTCGCCGCGCTACATCGAAAAGACGACCCGCGGTGTCACCAACGTTGGCAAGGGCACGCTCGACTACTTTGCGTTGGTCAAGCCGCACACGCTCAAGACCAGTGTCATCAGTCGCATCGACGTCGGCTTCAAGAACCTGCGCGGCGTGACGCCCTACACGGCCCGCTACAACCGCTTGAACCGGGCTAACACGAAGCGTCTCAAGACCTGGCTCAAACCACAGGCGAAAAAACGGCAGGCCGCGCTCCAACGCCAGGCTCAAGCCCAACTCGCACCGACCGTCGCCAAGGTCCACGCGCTCGCCCAACAGGTGCCGGCCAACACACCCGCGTTGGTGCGTGCCCAAGCCCAGGTCAAGCGAGCCCAGGCGCAAATCGCCGGTATCGCCACGCCGACCTACCTCTTTAGCGGGCGGGCCGCCAACCCCGGCTACAGCGAATACCACGAGAACACGCAACGGGTCGTGGCCCTCTCCACGGTCTTCCCGCTCTTCTTTATTGCGATTGCGGCGCTGATTTGTTTGACCACGATGACGCGAATGGTCGCCGAACTCCGGGTCCAAATGGGCACGCTCAAGGCGTTGGGTTACAGCAATGCCGCCATCGGCAGTGAATTTATTCTCTACGGGGGGCTGGCCAGCCTCCTGGGCACGCTACTCGGGGTCGGCTTCGGCGTTAATTTCTTCCCCCGCTTCATCGCTCAGGCTTACGGCAGTATGTACAACCTACCTGCCATCAACGTCCAATACATTTGGCTCGACATCGTGGTTGCCCTCGTGATTGCGCTGGTCTGCACGATTGGTAGCGCCGTGGCCGTGTCGCGGGTGGACCTGCACAGCTTGCCGGCCACCTTGATGCAACCTAAAGCCCCGAAGGCCGGTAAAACGCTGTGGCTGGAGCACTGGCACTGGTTCTGGCGCCGGCTGAACTTCAATCACAAGGTCACACTACGCAACCTCTTTCGTTACAAACAGCGCCTGTTGATGACGGTCCTGGGCATTGCCGGCTGCATGGCGATGATGATCACCGGCTTTGGCCTGAAGGATTCCATCGGCGACATCAGTGTGAAACAATTTAACCAACTCTGGCACTACGACGCCATCGTGGTCCGCAACGGTTCACAGACCGCTAAGCAGCGCCGGGCCTTACACCGGCAGTCGCTCTACCAAGATGACCTGGTCGTGAAACAATCCCAGGCCACCGTCGAACGGTCCGACGTCGCCAACCAGACGGCTACCTTGAGCGTGCCGCAGCATCCCCAGCAACTCAACCGGTTCGTGGTCTTGCGCAACCGCCAAAGTCACGCCGCCTATCACCTGAACAATCGCGGCGCCATCATCGACGAAAAGCTGGCCAAGCTCTACGACGTTCACGTCGGCGACACCCTACCGGTCAAGCTCGGCAACCGCACCACCCGCAAGGTTCGCATCGCGGCCATCGCGGAAAATTACGTCAATCATTTCATCTACCTGTCGCCCAGCTACTACCACCAGGTCTTTGGCGAAAAACCCGTTTACAACGGCAATCTGGTCCAGTTTACCCACCACGGTCAGCGCCAGCAAAACGCCTTTGCCAACGACCTTTTGAAGACGCCAGGCATGCTGAACGTGACGCTGCTGAGTACGGAAAAGAAGAACAATTTTCAAATGCTAGACACCATGGACCTGGTCGTCGTCATCTTCGTGGTCGCCGCCGGGGCGCTGGCGCTGGTCGTGCTCTACAACCTGACCAACATCAACGTGTCCGAACGGATTCGCGAGCTGTCGACCATCAAGGTGCTGGGCTTTTACGATGGCGAGGTCACCATGTACATCTTCCGGGAAAACCTGATTCTCACGGCATTGGGCATCTTCTTCGGCTGTTTCTTAGGCAACTGGCTGCACGCCTACATCTTGAACACGGCCGAAACGGACAGCCTGATGTTCTCGCCGGGCATCCATTGGGTCAGCTACGTGTATGCGGCCCTGTTGACGCTGGCCTTTAGCCTGCTGGTCATGGGCATCATGCACCGCAAGCTCAAGCGCATCAATATGTTGGACGCGCTGTCTTCGGTGGATTGACGAAAGTCAGCTAAAATTCAAGGCAGTACGATTGGTTGTTGACCGCGTTGTAGCGGCAAATATCCGTAACTGAATCGGCTTACCGAAAAGTCGAAAGTAAAAAAACAGGCTTCAACTCACGCAAAACTGAGTTGAAGCCTGTTTACTTATGAAAGTCTATTGAAATGCCGTCGCCATCGGCTGAACCAAGGTCTGTAACAATGCATCTGGCTGCGTCTGCTCGTTGAAGATCACGCGGTCCGCAAATAACGTGACGGACTGTTGTGACCGGTACGTGATGGCTTGTTGCTTCCCGGTCTTGGTGTCGGTGACCGTCGCCTGGGCCACGGGGTCACCGGCATTGACGGTGCCCGAACTCATTTGTGCCGGGGACAGCTTAGTTTCCACCGTGGTCGTCAACCCGGCCGCTTGGTCTTGGTACCAAACACCGGCCTGGCTGCTGGTCGGCTGGGCCCAAACGGTCGTGGATAGCCCGTTGGCCAGCGTGATGCGGCGATCGTTAAGCGTGGTCGTGGCCAATTGATACTGTTTCTTCAATTGTTTGATCAACTTATTCATCGCGGAGAACGTGGTGTCGCCCCCCAGGATGGTCGCAATCATCCGTTGGCCGTTGACCGTGTACGTCGCGGTAAAGCACAGCTTGGCGTTTTCCGTAAATCCGGTCTTGAGCCCATCGATGTTGGTGACCTTGTCGTAGTGCGACTGGCCTTTCAGGCACATGTTTTCATTGTAGATTTGGGTACCGTTGACCTTGTCTTCTTTCTTCCCGGAAATCTGGACGATGCTGGGGTCGGCTTGAATCAGGTGCTGGGCCACCGTGGTGATGGCCTTGGCCGAGACCAGATTTTCTTCCTTCTTACCGGTGCCCGGCAAAACCAGGTTGTAGTCCTTCAAATCGGTGTTGTCCAGGCCAGAGGAGCTGATGAAATGGGCCTCGAGCCCCCAGTCTTCACTCTGCTGGTTCATGAGCGCGATGAACTTGGCATTGCTGCCGGCCACGTACTCCCCCAACGCCGTCGCCGCACTGTTGGACGAGGCAATCATGGCCGCCGCCACCATTTGCTTGACGGTGAACGTCTCCCCCTTCTTCATTCGCAATGAGGAGTAGGCGTAACTGTGACTCAACTTTAACAGGTCGCGACTAATGGGGACTTGATCCGTCCACTTGATTTTGCCGTCATTGATGGCCTTGACCGTCAAATACACGGTCAGTAGCTTCGACAATGACGCGATGGGATAACGTTTGTCAGCATTTTGCTGGTACAGCACCTGGCCGCTTTGCGCATCCATAACATAGGCAGCCCGGGCAGGCACCTTCGTAACGGTTTTGCTGGCCGCTTGAGCCACCGGACCGCCACCGAGTATGATGGCCACTAACCCGAGTAACACCCCGCGCCGCAACCAACGTTTCAATAAAACCACGAGCGTCAACGCTCCTTTCGATTTAACAGGTACCTTCTATTATACAAAATCCACGGCGGAATCGGCCCTTGTTAGCCAAACTTGCTAAAATTTTAACTTCTTATAAATGTATTTGTCATATTATGACGAAATTTTTAATCGACTGCAACAATTGCCTACCCGTCAGCGTTTGTTCAGCAACTTAATCCCACGAACAAATTCTTGTTGAATTGGTGTCAACTGCTTATTGGGTAGTTGGATAATGCCGTATTTAAAATCAGTCATCTGTGGCGTCCCCAAATCCCCCAAGGAATGGGCCACTAGGTTCTGCTGCTCAAAATCATATAGCCGGTTTTGAATCTGCGTGTCTCGGATGATGGAGACCGCCTGAAATTTTTTCATCGTCTCCAAGACCACCCGAAAAGACGTTGACTGCAGCAGTACGTTTAGCGGCCCGACTTGCTTGGTCACGTCGGCCACAAAATTTTCAATATAATCGTCAATGAACAACGCGTATTCCTGCTCCTTCAGTAGTTCCAGCGGAATGGGGTCCGGATAATTAGCCAGATAATGATTCGCCGTCATATAGAGCTTGAAGGTGCCTTGACCAATTTCATGAAATGTCAGCGATTGTAATTGTCGTTGGTCACTTTGATTGACCGCAACGATTCCAACATCGTAGGTTTGGTTCTTCACCCCCGCGATGATCTGACCACTGTCGTCTTCTTTTAAGTAGGCTTTAAACTGTGGTCGCTCGTCTTGAAAGGTGAGTAGCCAATCCAATAGTGAGCTGGGCACTTCATTCATGACCCCCACCCGCAACGGCGGTTCAGCCAGGCGTTGACGTTGATCAGCCACGTTTTGAATCAAATTCAGTTGCGTTTCGATTTTCTCGGCGTGCGCAATGATCTTTTCGCCCGCCTTGGTCGGCCGCGTCCCTTGCCGCGTGCGTTCAAATAATTTAACGCCCAGTTCGGCCTCCAGACTGTCCAGCGACTGACTTAACCCCGCCTGACTAATATTGAGATTGCGCGCAGCCTGTGACAAGGTCGGCGTCTGCTTGAGCGCCACCAGATAGGCCATCTGCTCGAGGTTCATCTTCACCCCACCTTTCTACCATTAACCCAATTATACAGTTAAAGGTTGAAAGACGAAAATCAGCTGGAATTACTGTTAACATACGATTCATGGCGTCATAAATAGTCGTTTACAGCCACATAATACGAACTGGCCGCCTACCGTTCGCCAAATATGGGTTGGAACGCTGGGGCGGACGGGTCGAGCCAAAGGACGGTCTCGACACCTCGCTTTGAGCCGAAGTTCGCGTCTCAAAGACGCCAGTTGTCTAAGCGGCATGAACCGCGCCGCTAAGACAACTCCCACGGCTGAACCCATATTTGGCGAACTCTCGGCTACGGTAGTGTGCATTAGTGACAGTTGTCTTAACCCCAGATAGCAGCTGCATTGACGACTAATCTTTCATTAACACAGTGTTGCTGATAACTGCCAACTTGCCGGAGGCAGCCAGGGCGGAGCCAGCTGTGTCGGCGGTGTTGGCTGAGGTCCTTTCTCAGCCTACAGCGCGGGACGACTTGAGAGACTGGTGATTTTTGCCAGGCTTTCAAGCGAACCGGAAGACCGCCCCTCAGGCTGGAGGTGTTCCCCAGAGCAGGCGGACCCCTGGCTGACGCAGGCGTCTGGTTTCACTAGATTTAGTTGTCAGAACACCGTCACTACGGCAACCAGCACGTTAATTTCACTTTCAACCTTCAGTTATACAGCAAAAGGCCGCTAACTCATGGGGGTTAACGGCCTGGTGTCACACGTTATTTTTTAAAGGCATCCAAATTGTAAGACGCACTGGTTCCATTCTTCAAAACGGACTTGTCTAACGACCCGGCCTGGTGCAGCGCGTAGATGGATTCGCGGCCTGGCAAATGCGGTTCCATCTTCGGGTCAGAGAATAAATTGATCAATCCTGGCGTTAGCTTAGAGCGCTTAACTTGTTCTGGTGAAATCTCGCGGATAATTTCATCCCCACGACCCTCGCTAATTTTCAGGCCAAATTGTGGGTCAATCAACGTTGCCCGGCCAACTGCAACGAGGTCGGTTTCCTTCAGAGCATCTTTGGCATCGTCTTCTGACATCACGTTGCCAACAATCATCAGCTTAGTCTCGGCTGGCAACTCTGGTTGAGCCAACGCCGCATAGGTTTGGTCGACTCCGGCAGGCTTGGCATTGTAAGCCGGTAGGGATAAATGAATGTAGTCAAAATCAAACGTCGTAGCTAGTTTATGAATCAATTCATTGGATTCGCGGTAATCGTAGCCGACGGTATCGCCATGAATCTCTTCAGGACTGATGCGGTAACCGACAATAAAATCTTTCGGCGCATAGGTCTTCACCACCCGGAAGACTTCGGCGGTCACGGCCATGATGAAGTTCATCCGATTATCTAGGCTCTGACCACCCCATTCATCGGTCCGGCGGTTCGACCAAGCAGAGAAGAACTCCTGTAAGAGGTAGTGATTGGCACCGTGAATCTCAACACCATCAAAGCCACAGTCGATTGCCCGCTTAGTAGCGGCGCCAAAATCTCGAATGATTTCGCGAATCTGAGCGTCGGTCAATTCTGTGACCTCGTAGTCGAGAAAACCAAAGTCAAATGACGATGGCGCATAGACCTTTTCACCTTGCTTGGCCCGGTAATTGGATTCACGACCAGAATGGACCAGCTGTAAGATAGCTTTGTTGCCATCCTTTTTCAGGACCTGGGCTAATTTGGCAAAACCTGGCTTCTGGTCATCCTTGTATAATCCCAACTGAAGACGGTCATCGGCCCAAGAACGGGAAGGACCCCCAGCATGACTGACATAGGTGTATTCTACAATCACCATACCGGCCGATTGTGACCGTGCGGCGTAATAATCAATTGTGTCCTGTGTCACATAGCCATCATCTTTACCGCTGTTCGTCAGCATCGGCGACTGCACCAACCGACTCTTAATCGTGGCACCGTGACGGAAAGTAACCTGATCTGTGAGTTGTTTTGCCATAAGTAATTCCTCCCATTGCTTGATGACTTGAGTATAGTCCATCAGTTGTGAATTTAATAACAAGTAAATGTTAAATGAACATAACTTCAGCTTATGGTCGAACGATTTTAAGACGTTGACTCGCCAAAAACGAGACCGCACCTCGTCCACCTCAGAACGTCTTATCAATGCCTCACGAGAATCAGATTTCGACTCTCCCCAATCAGGTCTCCTCCCCAAGACCTTCCTCTTGACACCGACCGATTACAATTGTAAACTGTAACTAATCAATCGAACAGAGACCTGTTCATCAAAGGAGTTGTTTGCTATGGCAACAGCAGTCGCCGTGACCATTTCCGATGCGGAATGGCGCGTCATGCGGATCGTTTGGACCTTAAAACAAACGGATAGCCGCACCATTATTAATTTACTCGCGCAACAGCACGATTGGAAACCCGCCACGATCAAGACCTTGATTGGCCGCCTGGTCAAGAAAGGCGCACTGGCCACTACCAAGCAGGGCCGGCAGTTCATTTACACGCCCCTGATTCCGGAACAAAATGCCATGGACACGGCGTTGACCAATGAGCTCGACCAGATGTGTGCGATGCACCGTGGCACCGCGATTGCTCACGTGCTGGAGCAGACCGAGATGAGCAAGGCCGACGTGCAACAGTTGATCGACGTGTTAGCGAAAAAATTACCAACCGCCCCGGACACGGTCCACTGTGACTGCCTGCCCGGCGATTGCGAAGGGAGTTGTGAATCATGAAAGATGACCGCCACTTAGGAATGAGTCACATGAATATGCAACACGATATGAAGGGCATGGACCACGCCAAAATGGCGATGGACCAGCCCGCAGAACACCAAGACATGAGTAATATGGACATGACCCACATGGATATGGACATGGGCGATGGCCACATGATGCACATGGGCAATCTGAAACGCAAGTTCTGGGTCTCCCTGATCTTAATGATTCCCGTGATCTTGATGTCACCTATGATGGGCATGACGCTACCCTTCCAGCTGATTTTTCCCGGCAGCGATTGGGTCGTCGCCATCTTAGGCTCCGTCCTCTTCTTCTACGGCGGTGCCCCCTTCTTCAGCGGCGCCAAGGCCGAGCTACAAATGAAGCGCCCAGCCATGATGACGCTGATTGCCATGGGCATTGGCGTGGCCTACGTTTACAGTATTTACGCCGTGATCGCTAACGACCTGTTCCACGTGACCCCCGTCGTCAACAACTTCTTCTGGGAGCTGTCGACGCTGATCGTCATCATGTTACTGGGTCACTGGATCGAAATGAACACCGTGATGAACGCGGGGTCCGCCGTGGATGCGCTGGGCAAATTGTTACCGCAGACCGCCCACGTGGTCGATGACCAAGGGAACGTGACTGACGTTAATTTGTCTGACTTACAAGTCGGCCAAACGGTGGTCATCCGTGCCGGCGAACAAATTCCCGCTGATGCGACCATCGTGACTGGGACCTCCGCCGTCAACGAATCCCTGGTCACCGGGGAATCCAAGGCCGTCAAGAAAGCCAGCGGCGATTCCCTGATTGGTGGGGCCGTCAACGGGACCGGGACGTTGACCGCTACCGTGACGGGGACCGGGGATTCCGGTTACCTGGCGCAGGTCATGAAGCTGATCAGCGACGCCAAGAATGCCAAGTCCAAGTCCGAAAACCTGGCTGACAAGGTGGCCGGCTGGCTGTTCTACGCCGCGCTATTTGCCGGGATCCTCGCCTTCATCGTTTGGCTGACGGTTGCCGATTTGACCGTGGCCTTACCAGTGGCCGTGGCGGTCTTCGTCATCGCCTGCCCCCACGCTTTGGGCTTGGCCGTACCGCTGGTTGTTTCGCGGAGCACCGCTTTAGCCGCCCAAAACGGCCTGTTGATTCGGAACCGTAACGCCATGGAACAAGTTAACAAATTAAAGTTTGCCTTAATGGATAAAACTGGGACGTTAACCATGGGTGAGTTCAAGGTCAACCACCTGGTTAGTTTAACCCCTGATTTAGACGAGACCGTCGTCCTGCAGCATTTAGCCGCATTGGAAAGTGGCTCTAGTCACCCACTGGCGACCGGGATTTTGACCGCCGCACAAGCTCGCAACCTCACCATCACCCCGGCCACCGATACGCATCAAGAGACCGGCCTGGGTCAGTTTGGGACGATTGGAGACACCACGTACGGCGTCGTTTCCGTCAACTATTTGGACCAACACCACCTGGACTACGACCACGACCAGTTCACCAAGTTCGCCGCTGAAGGCAACTCCATCAGCTACCTGGTCGCCGGCGAACAAGTCTTGGGGTTAGTTGCCCAAGGAGATCAAATCAAGCCCGCGGCCAAAACGCTGGTCGCTTCTCTGAAACGCCAGGGCATCACGCCCGTCATGTTGACCGGGGATAACCAAGAAACGGCCAACAAGGTGGCGGCGAGTGTGGGCATCACCGAGGTCAAGGCGCGCCTGTTGCCGGAAGACAAGGAACGTTTGGTCAAGGCCTACCAGCAAAAGGGAAAGGTCCTCTTCATCGGTGACGGCGTGAACGATGCGCCGAGCCTGGCCCGCGCCGACGTCGGCATGGCCATTGGGTCTGGGACCGATGTGGCGATTGAATCCGCCGACATCATCCTGGTCTCCAGCGACCCCGCGGACGTCATCCAGTTCTTGGATCTGGCCCGCGCCACGCAACGCAAGATGACTGAAAACCTCTGGTGGGGTGCCGGGTACAACCTGATTGCCATCCCCCTGGCCGCCGGGGTCTTGGCCCCCATCGGTTTCATGCTCGATCCCATGGTCGGCGCGGTCATCATGTCGCTGAGCACCATCATCGTGGCCATCAACGCCATGACGCTGAAAGTCAAGGATGTGGCGGTAGACTAAAAGATAGTCTTTGATTTCCGCCTACCGCTACGTGAAACTCTAGGCCGGAACGCTGGGGGAGGACGCCCCGAGCCAAAGCCCGGTCTCGGCGCTTGCTTTGAGCCGAAAACCACGTCTCAAAGTCACCAATTTAGCAGCAAAGATCGCTACTAAATTCCCCGGCTGAGCCTAGATTTCACTTCACTCTCGGCTCACGTCGTGGTTTAACCACACCCATTGACTTAACTCGCTATGCCAACTCACATGCAGCAAAGGTCGCAAGCCATTTCGTTAGTCATCCAAGTCCACGCGGTCTTGCATACGCCAGTCTTGCCGGAGGTCGTCAGGGGTGGAGCCAGCTGTGTCGACGGTGTTGGCCGAGGTCTTTTCTCGGCCTACAGCGTGGGGCGACTTGGGAGACTGGCGGTTTTGTGCCAGGCTTTCAAGCGAGCCGGAAGACCGCTCTTTGGCTGGAGGCGTCCCCCATAGCAGGCGGAACCCCTGACAGCCGCAGGCACTGGTTTGCACAACGGTAAGCGATCGGACCTTGTCCTGTATGATAACAAGTCAAAAGGCGTCGTCAATTAACCACTTAACTGGTTAGTTGGCGACGCCTTTTATTTTTGTAACGTTAATCGGTTTTCATGCGGAAACGGCGAATCAGTCGTAACATTTGATGACCGTTTAACGACAGCGCCATGACGGCCAAGATGACCAGCGCACCGCCGACCAGGTCGTATTTGGTCAGTTGCACGCTCAGAAACATCACGGAAAAGACCGTTGCCGACAGCGGCTCGAAGGCGTCCAGCAGACTGGCCGTCGTGGGGAGAATGTAGCCCAGCGCGTGGGCGAACATCAGAAACGGAATCACGGTCCCGAAGACGATGATGATGCCAATCATGGACCAGCCAGCCCAACTCAGCGTCACGTGGTCTTGCCAGACCGGGCCGAAGATGTTTAAGCAGATCCCAGCGACCAGCAAGCCCCAGCCGGTGACGGACACGGCGCCAAATTTCGGCAACAACGGCCGCGGAATCAGCGTGTTCGTGGCAACCCCAATCGCCGACAAGCCTCCCCAGAAGAGGACGACCGGCGAAATAGCCAGGCTGTTCAAATGGCCGTGGGTCACGATCAACAGCGTGCCGACAAAGGCTAGCAGCATCCCGCCCATTTCCGGTCGCGTGGGAATCACGTGTTTAAATAACAAGAAGTAAATACTAATGATGAACGGCCCCAAGAACTGAATGATGGTCGCAATCGGGGCATTGCCGAACTTAACGGCCTCAAAGTAGCAAAGTTGAACGGGCACTAATCCCAATAGCCCGTAGCTGATGACCCGCAGACCCGTGGCCTTTTGTCGCCAGATTTCAAACGGTTTGACCCCAATGAGTTGGCCCAGCACCAACAAAATGATGCCGGCCGTGATCATCCGCACCTGCGTGAGCCACAGGGCCGTCACGTGGGGGTTCAACTTAAACAACGTGCTCGCGGCGACCCCCGAAATGCCCCACAAAATGCAGGCGATGCTGGCTAATAAGACCCCGCGTAAATGATGTTGTGGCGTCATGACCGCGCCACCTTGCTTGCTGCTAATGCACTCGACATAGTCATTTCCCTCTCACTCTTAAATTTCACAAAGCAAGATTCATTATAACAAATCTCGTGTGAAAACCCGGGAGATTCAGGGAAATTTCACCAAGTTTTTAGGGTAAAGCGCTTTCCCACGGCCGCCAAAAAGGCCTCCGCCACGACAATCGTCGCTTAGGAGGCCTCATTAAAGGTTATTTTTTGGGCCGCACGACCGTGATAAAGTCGGCGAGGCCTTGTGGATCGGTCAACTGGCGGTTACACTGCTCGCTGTCTCGGCAAATGTAATTGCCGTTACGCGTGTAGCTGCCCAGCCCCGAGCGTTTGGTCGTCGAGACAAACAGCGAGACGTTGCCAATCGTGTGGCAAATGCTGCAGACGCCCTTGACGACTTGGGGCGCGAGATCGCCTTGAATGCCGATCAAGCGATCCTGATACGGGGCCACCAGGTATTTCTTCTGGTTACCGCCGTCGTTCCAACCCAGATACGTGAGTTGGTGCAAGTTCAGCGTGGCCCATTCAGGCTGCTTGAGCTTCTTCACCTTACGAAATAGCTTGCTTAATTGCTTGGTCGTTAGCTCCGGAAACGGAATCACGAGGGGTTCCAGCAACGGCACGATTTCAGCGGCAGCTTTACGGGTCAACCGGTCGGGCTGCAGGCGCGTCAAAAATTCTTGCACGAGCGGTTCGTCCAGTGGCAACAGTGGCTTGATGCGTTCCAGCGTCGTATCCCGCACGACGCGGCGCATGTGCTTGTCATTGACCGAGAGATAGGCGCTCACTAAGGCGTCGAGCTGCTGGCTGATATAACTATATTCGTAGGCGGTGATTGTTGGTTTCATGTTTATTTTTTCCTTTCAGATACAAACCTGACACTTCTCTGAAAGGTCTTGCAGAAAAGTGTCGCTAACTAGCAGCACTTTTCCGTACAAATAACGATGCCATCATCGTCGATCATCTCCTTGCATTCAGCCGTTTTAGCTGAAGTGTTAGTAGTATACCGCATCCCCCTAGTTGGGTGCAAGTCAAAAAGAGACCCCGTTTGCACGAAGTCCCCCCACTCTCAGCTTCCGAGCCTCCTATCGTCCGAATTTGATGGTAGTCGTCCGACATGGTCCGTTAATTTTTCTCAAAGCTGAGATGCCCAAGCCACGTTTACCCCGTGACTTTGTGTCTATTCTACGATAACTCCCGCCGACCACGCCGCTCGAGGGGTCGGTTTGCTTGGCGAGTAAATTAAGTGGCACGACCGGTATTGCCATGAACTGTCTGCTGGGGTTCTTATTTCATTATCGAATGAATGTAAACTTTCAAAATTAGTCCGGATAAATAACCGTGATCTGTGCTAAACTGGGATCAATCAAATCTAGGAGACGATACCCATGAAGACTGAAAAAGAAAAATTCTTAGCCGGTGAACCCTACAATATCATGGACCCGGAGCTGGCCGCGGACGAGACCCACGCCCGACGCTTGTGTAAGCAACTCAACGAACTCGATGACACGGCCACCGCCGAAAAGGACCACGTGATTCGCCAACTCTTCGGCTCGGTAGGCCAACACCCGTGGATTCAACCGAATTTTCGCTGCGACTTCGGCTACAACATCCACGTGGGTGACGCCTTCATGTGCAACTATGATAACGTCATTTTGGACATCGCCCCGGTCACGATTGGCGACCACTGCATGCTGGCGCCCCACGTCCAAATCTACGCCGCCTACCATCCCCTGGACCCGGCCGGCCGCGACGCCTTCGTGGGTCTGGGTAAGCCGGTCACGCTGGGCGATCACGTCTGGATCGGTGGCGGTTCGGTGATCTTACCGGGCGTCACGCTGGGCAATAACGTGGTCGTGGGCGCCAATTCCACGGTCACCAAGTCCTTCGGCGACAACGTGGTCATTGCTGGCAGTCCGGCGCGGGTGATCCGCGAAAACGTGCCCGTTGCTGATTAACTGAAGGTTGAAAGACGGAAATCAACTGGAACTATTGTTACCATGCGACTCGTGAAGTCAAAAGTAGTCGTTTTCAGCCTCACAATCCGAACTGGTCGCCTACCGTTCGCCAGCTTTAGGTGCCAGAACACCGTCATTACGGCAATCAGCGCGTTAATTTTAGGCTCAACCTTCAGCTGATTAAACAATTGCACCCAATTTACCAGGCCATGAGCGAGACTCACGGCCTTTTTTGATGGGCATCTTTTTTGAAATAATCTAATAGCATATTAACTAGTTTAGATAAGCTGTAATTTTTATAAAAATATTGATATTGAGGCGTTTATAACAGTTTTAATAAAAGGCCCACCAGGCAACATCAATAAAAGTCCAGGCTCGAAATCCCTTTAACATCAGCGCTCATCGTCATTTCCCGAAGAATTCCCATCCATTTTCGAAAATTAAGTTGTACCCCATCTTTTACCATGCTATACTAAATCCAACTTAAAAGTTTCTGGGGATACCGTTAGACGGCACGAGAGGAAGTTGTAAACTTTGACCCATCGAACCTGTCAGCTCACACTGGCGTAGGGAGGAACGCACGGATGCTTCATCTGGCGGTAAATTCCCCGATGAAGCTTTTTTTGACCTAGAAAGGGGGGAACTCACCGTCGTTACCCGTAAACTTTACCCACTCGGCAGCCTGGTCATTTTACTGGTGACCTGGCAGGTGGCCGTCACGCTGCTCCAGACGCCCAGCTTCATCCTCCCCAGTCCCGTCAGTGTCGCCCAAGCGCTGGCGACCGAGGCCGGGGGGCTACTCGTCAACTCCTGGGTCACCCTGTACGAATCGTTGATCGGCCTGGGCATCGCCTGTATGCTGGCCTTTGGCACCGCGCTGGTCATGGATCGCTGGCAGCTGTTGTACCAGTCGTTTTACCCACTGCTCGTCATTTCGCAGACCTTACCCGTCATGGTGCTAGGTCCGCTGCTTAGCCTCTGGTTTGGCTTTGGCATGGCGCCCAAGATTATTCTGGTCATCTTGATGAGTTACTTTCCCATTATCGTGGCGTTTTCGGAGGCGCTGGGGAAGGTCTCGACCGACCAGATTCGCTTTTTGCAAACGATGGGGGCCAAGAACTGGCAGGTCTATCGCATCTTGAAGATTCCGCAAGGCATGCAGGGATTTTTTGCCGGCCTGCGTATCGCCGCTACCTATTGCGTGAGCGGCGCCATCATCGGGGAATGGCTCAGCGCCGAAGCCGGCCTGGGGTACTACATGATCCGGGTGAAAAACGGCTACCAGATCGACAAGGTCTTCGCCGCCATTTTCTGCGTCATCATTTTAAGCCTGGCCCTAAACCTAGGGACCTGGGCACTACAAAAGGGCTACTATCGCCTATTAATCCAAGGGAGAAAACCAACATCATGAAATTAACCAAGCTTTGGCTACTCGTCCCACTCGCCGTGACGCTCACCGCTTGTGGCAACAGCAAAAACCAGGCGACCAATTCAACTTCAACCAAAAAATTGACCGACGTGTCCATCGTCCTCGATTACGTGCCCAACACCAATCATACCGGGCTGTACGTTGCTAAGGACAAGGGCTATTTCAAGGACGCCGGCTTAAACGTCAAGATCATCGAACCCGGCGACAACGCTACCAGCATCGGCATGGTCGGCGCCAACAAGGCCCAATTCGGCGTGAGCTATCAAGAAGACGTGACGTACGCCCATGCGGATGGCAAAAACATCCCCGTGAAGGCCATCGCCACCGTCTTAAAGCACAACACGTCCGGCTTCGTTTCTAAGGCCAACAGCGGCATCACCTCGCCTAAGGACTTTGCGGGCAAGACCTACGCCGGCTGGCAAACGCCGAGTGAAGAAGCCGTGCTCAAGGCCGTCATGCGTAACGCGGGCGTCAATCCCAAATCATTGAAGATCGTGGGAGCGACCGGCGACGGGCCCAAGAGCCTGGGCAAGAAAAACGACATTCAGTGGTGGTTCCAGGGCTGGGATGTGATCCGCGCCAAGAACGCTGGCATCAAGGTCAACTATATGCCGTTGCGTAAGCTAGACAAACGTTTGGACTACTACACCCCGGTTATCATCACCAACAACACCCAGCTCCAAAAGGACCCCAAGGTGGTCAAGGCCTTCATGGCGGCCACGAAGAAGGGTTACCAAGACGCCATCGCTCACCCCAAGGCCGACGCCAAGATTTTACACAAGTACGCCAAGGACGACGACCTCAGCTTCCTAGAGGATTCGCAAGCCTTCTTGTCGGCCAACTACACCGATAATGCGGCCAAATGGGGCCAAATGGACGCCAAAGTGTGGAACAACTACACCGGCTTCATGAAGGAATACGGTCTGATCAAAAAGGCTATCCCCGCTAAGACGCTGTACACCAACCAATACGTTGGCGATTGATCATGACCATCACCCTGACCCACGTTGGCCTCACGCTCGATGACCTGGAAATCTTGCGCGACGTGACCGCCACGATTACCGATGGCAGCTTCGTGTCCTTGATCGCCCCCAGTGGCGCGGGCAAGTCGACCTTGTTGAAACTCTTGACAGGTCTCCTGACTCCCACGACGGGGACGCTTCAGGTGGCGGGCCAGCCCATTACCGGGCTCAATACCACGTTTAGTTACCTACCCCAAACGGACATGTTACTGCCGTGGTACGACGTCGACCAAAACATCACGCTGTATCAGCGGATCAATCATCAACCGATCGACCACGACCACGTGACGGCCCTGTTGACGCTCTTTGGCCTGGTGGATTACCGCCACTTCTTACCTCACCAACTGTCCGGTGGGATGCGCCAACGTGTCGCTTTACTGCGGACGATGTTGAACCCCGCGGATTACCGCCTGCTGGACGAACCCTTCGGCGCTTTGGACGCCATGACTCGCGGGTTGATGCAAGACTGGCTGTTAAGTCTACCGGCCGATTTGCAAAAGACCACGCTGCTGGTCACCCATGACATCGAGGAGGCCATTTACCTGTCAGACCGCATCTTGGTCCTGTCCGCGCGACCGGCACACGTCATCCGCGATATCGCCCTGACGCCAACGCACCGGGACCGCCAGTGGCTGGCCACCCAGGCCCCACTCAAGGCCGAGATCTATGAGTTGTTGCGCAGCGCTGAATCGACAAGCATGTCATAAAAAAGAAGCACCTGGGACTGAACCTCCCGGTTGCTTCGTATTTACATATTAGTCATCACTTAATGAATGAATCGGTTTGGCCGGCACGCCACCGACCAGGGTATTGGCGGGCACGTCCTTAGTGACCACGGCGCCGGAGGCAATCACGACGTTGTCGCCAATCGTGACGCCGGGCATGATGGCGACCTTACCGCCAATCCACACGTCGTTGCCAATGGTAACTGGCGCGGCCTGAGCCAAATACCCCCGCCGACCCGAGGGTGTCAGGGGATGATTGACCGTGTAAATGTCCACGTTGGGGCCAATCATCACGTGGCTACCGATCGTTACCGGGGCAATGTCCAAAATCGTGAGATTGTAATTGCTCAAGAAGTCCTCGCCCACGTGGATGTTCTGACCGTTATCACAGTTAAATGTGGCCTGCACGGAGACGCGTTCACCGTGACTGCCCAAGATTTCCTTGACTTTAGCGGTCTGGGCTGCCGGATCCGTGGCCGGAATCGCATTGAACTCCTGGCACAATTTCGCCGCCCGCGCCTTGCGCGCCGCCACCGCCTCATCCAAGAAGTAGTACGGTTCTCCGTCGTCGAGCTTCTGTAACTCTGTTTTTGTCATCGTGTTCACCTCAAGGTCTAGCTTAGCACTTCAAGGTTGGTTTAAGTCAACGATTACCGTAAAAAAATCAGGCCATTCGCACCTTCATGCAAACAACCTGACCTTTAAAATCTTGTTTTCTAAGCCATCCAGCCCCCAACGCTCATCACGCTGACTTGGCCAGCTGGGGTGACCTTTACCTGATACTTGTACCCTTGAATATCAAAATCGGCCTGGGCCTTGAAGGTCAAGCTCTTGGTGGGCGTCACCGCCGCGGTGTGCTTGACCTTGCCCGCTGAGGTGCGGGTGGTCTGCTTGACGGCTTGGCCATCTTGGTAGTCATACACGGTCGTTTCGCTGTTTTGTTGCAGGAGCGCGACTCGCTTGACCTGGCCATCCTTCAGGGCCACGCCGACCTTGACATGACCGGCCTTGTCCACGGTCGTCACCGCCGTACTGTCGGCCGTTAAGTTGCGGGACAGCTCGCGTTTCAGCAAGTCGGGGTATTGGCCCTTGGTAACGGCAGTCTTCGGCAACCAGCCGATGGCCTTACCGGCGGCCGTTTCAAAATACAGGTATTGCCGGTGTTGCTTGGTAGTCAGCGACTGAATCGCATAAATCGTGCGGTAGCCGTAAGTGTGGCCGTAGTGGCTCGCCGCGGTCTTCCCCAACGTGTGCTTGGGCATATCCCAGAAGTCCTGCGTCGTCGTGGGTGTCCAGTAAGCAGTCTTCTTGACGGCGGTCATGCTGGCGATCTGCTGATGAAATTTCAGCTTGCTCAGCGCCACGTAGCCGCCCACCAACGTCTTTTTGGTCTTCGAGGCGTTGGGCACGATGGTCCCGTGCGGCAGATTCTTGGCGCTCACCAGCGCTAACCGAACGTACCGGTGACCCTTGACCGTCACAACCTTGTCGACGGTCCACTTTTTGGTCGTGCTTTGATCAGTCCCCAACACCGTACTGTGGCGGTAAGCCGCCCGCGGATAGCTGTAGACCTTGGTGCCCTTGGCTTTAAACGTAAAGACGCGTTGTTGCGGATAGGCTGGCAAGGTCACGCGTTTGGCCGCATCCGCCGTAACGGCGCCACCCCACAGGCTCAAGGCAACACCACTAGCTAAAACAATTTTCATAATCTTCATGATGAACTCCCCCCTAGTCGGTTCACCTGACTAACGCCACTGTGCTACAGGTTTTGGCCCTTTTCCCAAGCCGTCTTGGATAACAACAGCCCGTGCTTGACCAAATCGTCGAACAACTGATGAGTCCGCTTAGAAACTTCCCCGGCCGTTTCCGCATTACTTTGGGTCAGGAAAGTCGTGGCGTCCCCCGTGATGGCTGCGTCAGTCGCCGCCACACGTTGCCGCGCGTAGGACTGGCACCCTTCACGAAAGGCGTTGACAGCTTCTACATAGTCATGGAAATGTGGTTCAATAATAACAGATAACGTCTTATTTAACCAGTAAACGTTCTCCACATCGACCGCCGTCGTCGTGTTCTGGTAATCTACTGGTGTGTCATTGATGTTGGTAAAGAACGGTACGTACGGTGCGTAGGCAAAGAAGCCCATGGCGATCCACTGAATAGCCGCGTGGTCCGCGGGCACATCATTTCTGATCTGCAAGATTGAGGAACATTGGTTACGATCCATGGCGATGGGCCGGTACTTCTTTTGGTCATCGGCGGAACCTGAGGCGAAGGTCCCAAATGGGTCGTACTTGGTGCCATTGTAGTGCGATGACAGGAAAAATTCCACGTCTTCGATGGCGATCTTCTTGGCGGGCTTCCGGGCAAACGGCATGTCTTGATCCGTCGGTTGTTGGTCGGTGACTTCTGGGTTGAACAACTTCTGGCCGTACCAGGTCCGTGGCGTGTTGTAATACGCGTCGTCTTCCCCATGGGTGCCAAAGATTTCCCGGAAATTGAAGTGACCGGGGGTCGGGTTCAAATGGTGCTTTTCCACGAAGTCGACCAGATCAGTGGCCACTAAGAAATTATCGCTGTCATTTAAGTCGACCTCTTGCATCAACGTTTGGTTCGGCGCGATGGCGTAGCAGTCTTCTGGCAAACGCATGGCTGCCCAGTGATGGCCGCCGGCGGTTTCTAAGTACCAAATTTCTTCGTTATCGTTAAAGGCGATACTGTTGCTTTCACCAGTTCCGTACTTTTCGAGTAAGGCACCTAAGCGTTGGGCCCCTTCCTTAGCACTCTTGATGTAGGGCAACACCAGGGTGACCATGGCTTCTTCGTTGATGCCATCGTCTACTAAGGGGTCGTAGCCCAAGACGCGGGCGTTGGTCGCCGTCGTTTCCGTGGCACTCATGCCGACGTTCAGTTCATTGATGCCGGCTTCCTCGTATTGGCCGTCGCTTTGATCGGCCTGCGGCGTGCCCGTATAGCGGTAAGCGTGATCGGGCAGCGGGACAGTTACCCCGGTCACGGCTGACGTGAATGACGCCCCCGTTTGGTCGGTTGCGGGATGCAACACAAATTTGATGGGGTTGATGGGACCGTAACCATCCTCGTTACGCGCCACAATCGTCGAGCCGTCCATGCTGGCAGCCTTCCCCACTAGAATCTCAGTACAATCGGAACTCTTCTTCAACATTGATGTTCCGCCTCCTTTGCTACCAGTATAGGATTATCAGGTGCTAAGGGCTAGGGGTTTGGGCGAAATATTAAAAAATTATGTGAGTTTTACTGTTCACGAACCTAGGCCACCTGCGAATCGTTTCCTCAAGCCATGACCGATTCATGACAACCGTTGCTAGTTACGACTGGGTTTGCAACTTGGTTAGTAACCTCATCTGGTGTCTTTTAGCTTCCTGAACATTTCCGTACGTAAGCACACTATCTTGCTTTGCACTTATCCTTAGGTTTCACCCAATAACTACCATCCAAACTTTCGACCAGTACGGCCAAGTTAACGCTACATTCTAAAAAGACCACCACCGTAATCACAGTGATGATCTTATCTAATCTTGTTTAACGTTTTCTCCAAAATCTTTCGAATGAAATTGCAATAATCACTAAAACACTGAAGAAGCATAAGTTAATAGCACCCAGCCAAAGCCACAGCATTGGGCCAGTAAGGCTACTAGGAACCAGTGCCGTAAACACCCATAACGCCGCTTCCATTACTACAAGCATTAAAAAATATTGAAGCTGACTATAGCGATCTTCACGTAGCTCTTTCCAATACGATAACGTATACAAAGAAGAAAATACGTTTGCAACTGAAAAAACAACAGCCAAAATAATCTTCGTCTTCAATGTGTACTCAAAGTTCATTGCTGAAAATACCCCAACCAAAATGCTAAATAAAGTCAAGAATATTCTCTTTACTGATACGACCATGATTTATACTTACCACCTTTAAAGTGGAATACACGTCCCTTTGCGAAGCCCTTACCAGATGCTTTATTGAACACTGTACCAAGAGCACCTTTTAACCCAACGCGAAGTGCCATACCAATAGCACCACCCACAGCACCTAATGGTAACAGACAAATCTGTGCTAACACATTAAATCCTTGCTTTTTTGCCATATTTAACATGCCAGCGCTAATATAGACATCCACGTTTCCCTTCTTTGCAGCACCATGCCAAACAATCTTCGTAGTTCCCTTGCCACTACGAGTTTGGAATACACCAGTATTAGGTGCAATTACACTCATCATAGCAGTCTGCATAACATCATCACTAATGCTTACAGTTGTCTTGTTCCCTTGAACCGTTGTTTGGACAAACGATTTAACCCTTTGTTGAATCGCCTCTAATTGTTGATCATTGGCAGTTGATAAATAATCACTAATAATCTGATCTGCCTGTGTTCCAGACACAAACTTAGGATAAACTTTCTTCGAGGTTGTCTGCATAGCTGTTTCGACAGTATCAGCATGTGCTACCTTTGTTGCAACACCCGATTCAACAAACATTGTTCCTAATAAAGCTGTGGAAAGAATAAGCGATGTCCCTGTAATAATTTTTTTCATTTTCTAGCTCACTCCGATAATTTTAGTGGGCTAATACGTATTAGCAATACCTCGTTAACAAATTTAGCATATTATAAAACACCTCCTTTGCAAAGACACTCATCGTTTCCTCTAGTTACATTACCTAATTTATCGGGCTGTATGTCCAACACACTTTTTGGTATTATTAATTGAAGTACCCATTTAATATGCCAAATAAGGAGAACCACTTATCGCAAACTTTAGTTTAACACTTAAAAATGCTCGTATTGCCCAAGGACTCTCACAAAACGAAGTCGCCACAATTCTGCACGTCACCCGACAATCCATCTCCAAGTGGGAAAACGGACGAGGATATCCCGATTTAGACAACCTGATTCAATTAAGTAAGGTTTATAAAATGTCTATCGACAACCTACTATCAGAGAATCCGAACCTAAAGAAGCAATTCAACCTCAGTGATGAACAAATTATTCAAAAGCAGTCACAATCAAAGAAGATCAATACAGATCTTTACCAAAATACCGATGAAGGTATCATATTAATCATTCTATCCATCGTATCCGGCCTGATTCCACCTATAGGTATCTTTATGCCTCTATATGTTGCATGGCGTAACAATAAGTATAACAGTCTCTATAAGACCATTAACTTAATTTGCATCATTGTCCTTCTCATCAGTATCCTAGGCACATACGTTATCATTGTCGATAATTGGTTAATTCCAGCAAGGACAACAATATATCAGATTAAATAACCGTAACTATCAGTTTCCCCTTGCTAACCTTCGCAACCAGCCCGCTTTTATAATTAACTATCCCAAGCTTCCTCGAAATATGCAATGTAACCTTATTGACCGCATCATGGGTCACATATGCTTTCGTTATTTTACCCATTCTTGCTCTTGTTTTTACATCCTTCACATTTTTAATATGATCACCAGACGTAACAATTGTGCAGCTAGCAGACCAGGAAAGCGGTACATCATGTGATACACGAAAACTTGCGGCGCTAGCACTCACCACACCACCAAATAGAATTACCCCGCAAGTAAACATCGTAACAAGTATTTTTTCATAGATTTAACCTCCTGAATCGAGATTAAATCTTGACGTACCATGGCATAAGGAACGCCTAATTTACCAACGGGAAACTTCTAGTTTACATTCGAAAAAGAGCGACCTTAAGCCACACTCAGCCTAAAGATTGCTCTTTTTAAACATTTATAAAATGTATTACCTTACACAATGACTTACTACCAAACAGCCGTGTAATCCATAGTTTAGGTTCCGCTTCAGTCATCGCGGAAATACTTCATCAAAAGTTTGAGCAAGGTGTTCCGCTATCTCGGCAGTTAAAAGACTGGCAAAGAATGGGAGCAGCGTTGTCCGAGACAACTTTAGCAAACTGGATCATAAAGTCTAGTGATTTGATGAGTCCACTTATACGAGTTGATTCGGGATAAGTTAGTGACTCAGCCTTACCTACAAGGCGATGAGACACCAATGCAAGTACTCAGAGAACCGGGTAAGCTAGCCACATCGAAATCCTATATGTGGGTCATAAGATCTGTTAGGAAGGCTTCTGAGCGTGCGATTCTATACGCATATGGTCCGACCAGATATGGAAGAAATGGCCCGCCCTCAAAAAACGAGGACGGGCCATTTCTTTAATTTATAATTCAATACGGTCAGTTATTGGGTGCTTACATACAATCTATCTTCGTTTGCGATTTGTGCTCACACTTTTTGCCTATTGTTTGCGTTTTTGAGTTGCGCTGTACAACATCAGCATTTACATTGTCTAGCCGTTGAATTAGTTCTGCCACTCCGGCTTCACTAATCATCAACTTACATTCCTCCAAAGAAGATTCATGCTTTTAAGTTAGCCGACCAGTACCCCCACAGGAAGTAGCACGGCTTAGAAGCTCCGCTGTTCGCGGGCAACCGTACTGTTGTCGATGCGCCGGCGAACGGCCTTCACGATTTCTGTGACGACTAAGACGACGACCCCGGCCATGATTGGGATCCCCCAACCATAGAAGAAGTTGACCGACGTGGTGTGGAAGACGCCCTGCATGGCTGGCCAGTAAATGATCATGGCTTGCAGCAGAAGCAAGATGCCGACAATCAGGAAACTCATTTTATTTCTAAAGAAGTATTTCGACAAGACGGGGTGGTCATTTTGCAGGTTGAACAGGTAAAAGATCTTCCCGAAGATGATCACGTTTAACGTCATGGTACTGCCGATGACAGCGGAGAGGCCTTGGCCCGTTAAGAGGTCGTAGGCGAACATCCCCAGCCCAGAAATCAGCAACGACACGTAGGTGACTTCCGCCACATCCCATTTGGACAGGATCCCGCGAGTCACATCCCGGGGTCCCCGGCGCATGATGCCACTTTCGGCGGGTTCGAAGATGAAGGCAAATTGAATCGTCAGGGCCGACACCATGTTGATCCACAACAATTGGGTCGGGAACAACGGCAATTCTTGGTCCATCAGGATACTCAAGACCACGATCAGCCCTTCGGCAAAACTGGTGGGTAACAGGAAACGAATCGTCTTCCGAATATTATCGAAGACGTGGCGGCCTTCCCGCACGGCACCTAGAATCGAGGTGAAGTCGTCGTCGGCCAGCACCATATCGGCGGAGTCCTTGGCAACGTCGGTCCCCCGAATCCCCATGGCAACCCCGATATCGGCCTGTTTCAAGGCGGGGGCATCGTTGACCCCGTCCCCGGTCATGGAAACCACGTGACCGCGCGACTGTTGGGCCTTCACGATCCGCAACTTATCGGCCGGCGTGGTCCGGGCAAAGACAGTGTACTTGTCGATTTGCGAAGCCAGCTCGGCGTCGCTCATTTGGGCCAATTCCGGTCCAGTGATGGCGCGCGCCTGTTCGGACAGATTCAGTTGTTGGGCGATGGCCGCGGCCGTTTCCGGGTCATCCCCGGTGATCATCTTGACCTTGATACCGGCGTAACGCAATTGCCGCACGGCATCGGCGACCCCTGGCCGTGGCGGGTCAATGATCCCCGCCATCCCGGCCAAGTGGAAGTTTTCGCCGACGGGTAAGTCATCGACTTCATCCGCATCGGCTGCCACGGGTTGATACCCCAGCGCCACGACCCGTTTACC
>NZ_RKLX01000002.1 GCF_004745505.1 Levilactobacillus suantsaiihabitans | reverse complement strand
CATTAAGGCTGATAACCGAATAATCCTGGTCTTGGATTGTTTGGTTATCAGTTTTAAGCGGAACCGGCTGCCTTTTGGCGCACGTTTCAGCTATGTCAAGGTGAAGGCGACGGGGCTGGGAAGTTTTGTCCCAGACCCTAGATAACCTAATTCAACTAAGTGAGGTCTATAAAATGTCAATTGACAACTTACTCAAAGAAACCGATAAGCCACTAACCACCCCAAAACAAAAACGCGATTCACTCAGCACCTCGCAGTGTACTGAGTGAATCGCGTTTTCTCGCAGGATGAAACAATTTCGTAAGTGAGTGAAGCTAGTGATTAATCTTCGTCGTCATCATCGTCTTCTTCGTCCAGGCCGTCGCGGGCGTCGTTGCCCAGTACGGCTTGGAGTTCGCGGATGATGTGGTTGTTGGTGCCGCGCAGGTCGGTCAAGAAGCTAGCCAAAGCGGGACGTTCTTCCTTTTCGGCGAGCTTGATGGCCCGGTCGATGAAGAGGTTGTGGGTATCGGCGTCGTGGACCAGCTCACTGACTTGGTCTTCGGCACTCAGGTACTTCTTGGCACCACTTTCTTGTAACATGTTGTAGTCGTGGAATTCCTTGGTCGTGGTCGAGACGATTTCTCCCTCGTCCAAGAGTAGTTCGCCTAACGCGTCGAATTGGCGACGGTAGGTGTCAATGTAGCCGGCCAGCAATTGACGGACGCTCAATGCCAGGGGCCCCTTGACGGACCAACGCACTTGATGGAACTTCACGATGGAGATGTGCAGGTTGGCCAAAATGTGGTTGGTCATGGCGCCGGCCGTTGGGACGTGGTGGTCGTGGTCAGTTTGGGCTTGTTCGGCTGCGAAACGGTCTTCGATACTCATAGTAGTTGTCGTCATGGGTTGAACTTCCTTTCGTTTTTAGGGGACTGGTTTAGAGGGCTTTAACTTTAGAACTCTTCACGGTGTAGCCAAGATCGGTGACCGTGTCGGTGAGGCTTTCAGCGGTCACTTGGCTATCGTCGAAGTCGGCCTTGATCTTGCTGGCGTTGAAGAGGACCTTGACGTTTTGCACGCCATCCTTCTTACTCAGCGCGCCTTCAATCTTGGTCATGCAAGATGGGCAGGTCAATGCGTCTAACTTCATGGTTACTTTACTCATAATTGAAAACCTCCTAATGGTTTTAAAGGGCTTTAACTTTACTACTTTGAACGGCGTAGCCTAGGTTGGTTACGGTGTTGGCTAAATCTTCGGCAGAAACGGTGGTGTCGTCGAATTCGGCTTTGACCTTGCTGGCGTTGAACAAGACCTTGACGCTTTTGACGCCGTCCTGTTTGCTCAGCGCGCCTTCAATTTTAGTCATGCAAGACGGGCAGGTCAGATCATCTAACTTCATGGTTACTTTACTCATAATGAAAACCTCCTTCGGCTTTTTCGTTTGCCTTGATTACATGACTTAGTATACGGGCGGCCGGGGGAAAAGAACTTGACTCAAATCAAGTTAAGCAGATTTCTTCAATAAAAAAATGGATTTTCGCAAAAAAACGCGGTTTCATCGGCTTTTGGAGCGGTAACTGTTTCAGAAATATTTTAAATATGCGACAATGAAGGCAGATCGAAGATAAGTGAGGGACAGTAAATGTGGAAAACCAAAAGAGAAGTCAGTATGGCGGGGATTGTGTCGGCGACGCTGCTGCTTAATGCCGCCGCGGCGTGTATGTGGCCGTTAACCACGGTCTACATGCACAATCAGCTCCATCAAACGCTGACGTTAGCGGGCATTGCGTTGTTGGGGATGTCGTTATGTATGATTCTAGGCAATTGGCTAGGTGGCTGGCTATTTGATCATTGGTCGCCATTTTACTCGGGCATTGTCGGGACGTTGTGTTCCTTCATTCCCATGACGACACTGATCTTCTTCCATGGCTGGCCGATCTTTGGTGTGATGTTGCTGTTGATTGGTCTGGGCGATGGCATCGTGATGACCGTCGTCAATTCTTTTGCGGCCACGGTCAAGTCGGTGCAGAGCCGAAAAGTGTTCAATTATCTCTATATTGGGATGAACTTAGGGGTCGTCGTGGGGACCTTGATGGTCGGGGTCCTGATGAAACACGGTGTGACGCTGGTCTTCTCCGTGGCGGCGGTCAGCTATTTAGCCCTGTTGTTGATCTTCTTCTTTGACTTTAGAGCCGACGTTGAGCAAAAGACCTACGAACACGCCAAGGGCCCAGCCAAGCCGGCACGGTTGAAATTGATCTGGCTGATCAGTGCGATGGTCTTTGCCCTGTACATGAGTTATTCCTTATGGGAAAGCGTCATCTCGGTGCACATGACCAACCTGGGCATCTCGTTTGAAAAATACAGTCTGCTGTGGACGCTCAACGGGTTGATGATCGTCTTCGGTCAGCCCATCGTCAACCGCATCGGATCGGACTTCAAGCTCAGCTCGCAGATTTGGACCGGGACGCTGGTCTTCATCCTGTCATTTCTCCTGTTGGTCTTTGCCAAGAGCTACGCGATGTTCGTGGTGACCATGGTGATCTTGACCCTGGGTGAAATGACCGGGTTCCCGGGAATTCCCGCCTGGATCGACAGTTTGGCTGGCGACAACGACAAGGGGAAATTCCAGGGAATTTACAACATGGCGATTTCCTTCGGTCGGGCGGTCGGACCGCTGTACGGCGGGCTGATCATCGAGTATGGCAGTTACCATTCCCTGTTCTGGTCAGTCACGGCACTGATGCTGTTGGCGTTGGCGGCAGTGATGCTGGCCAATCATCGGGGAAACGCCCGGATGAAGCGGAATTAGCTAGCGGTTGAAGGACAAACAGTTACTAGCGTCATAGCGGGAACTGGTCGCCTACAGCTTGCCACTAACAATGGCTTAGTTCTTGGTGACGCTGACTGTACCGACTAGCTTCTAACGGTCCCCGCGTTACTGGCGGAGTTCATCTTGGCTGTCGTCGGCTGCTGGTTCCGCTAATTTGAGGGGACCGCGCCTAGTTCCGCGAATCAATGCGTTAGGCCTTTAGTGATTAAAAAATTAGTGATAGTAGCGTGGTTTCCGCTGGGAATCACGCTATTTTTGTGACTTCAGCTAAACGCCGGTGTGGCGCGGCTTAGTCGATTTGAAGTCAATTTTCGAAGGATTATTAAATCCGTAATAGCAAATTTGGCCATTTCGGGTGAAAATCATTGTGAATTTTGCCGAGTAGCGTAATCTAAAAGCCAAAGGGAGGTCATGTCATGTTAGTTGAATTCTCGTTGCAAAATTTTCGGTCGTTTAAGGAAACCGCGACTCTGTCTACTGCCGATGCGAAATGGGTGGCCCTCAGTGGGCTCAACGGTGCCGGGAAAAGTGCGTTGTTGGCTGGTCTCACGGTCTTTCAACAGATGATTGTGGCCCCCACGGAACAGGTGACCGATGCCCTGCCCTATGAGCCGTTTATGCTGGACACCACCAGTCGCTTCCGACCCACGCAATTTGCCGTCACCATTAGTTGTGACCACCAGCGCTATCACTACGCCGTGCGCTACAACGCGACGCGCATCTTGGCTGAAGAATTGGCCTTAGAACTGGCTGACGGCCAGCTCCAGCGGCTGTTCTTACGCCAAAATGGCGACTTGATCCAGGTGCCGGCGGGTCAACGGACGACGGCAGCCAATACGCGGCCCAACGCATTGTTTTTGGACAGCCTCCAGGCGGCGAACTATCAGCCGGCGGTCGCCGTGTTCCGCTGGTTTGCCCGCGATTTGGTGGTATTGACGGATCGCCCACAGGCAGATCTGGCGATCGAAGACTGGGTGATTCCCCAATTGACCCAGTTCCTTCACGCAGTCGGCAATGAGGTGGCGGGGGTGACCCAGCACCAAATGGCCGTTCAGTTTCTCGATGGCTCCCAGTTCACTCGGCCGGAGTTGGCCTTGTTGTACGAGCAATACGACGAGGAAGGCGAGGTCGAAGACGTGGTCGAATTGCCCCTGGACCGAGCGTCTAGCGGAACCCAGCAATTGGTGGCCGCGGGGCTGGCCTTCATCACGGCCCAGGTGGCCCCGGCCCCGCAAACCGTAATTGCGGATGAATTCGCCAGTGCCGTGCGGCCAGAAGTCGCTATGGCGCTGCTAGCGCTGGTTTCAGGGGAGGTCAATCGTAGTCAGTTGCTGTTTTCGACCTCCCACGACACCTTGTTAGGGCAGGCAAACTCGGCCACGCGACGGTACTTGGCCGAAAAAAACTATCGTGGCGAAAGCACATTGCACCCGGTCACGACGGCCAGTGCGGCCCCCAGCCTGTTCACGCACCCCATTATCGATGCCCAGACCCTGCAGACGGCCTTTTTAACGGACGCGGCGGGACTGTGAGTCAGCTGACTGGCAACAATGGTGGGGGCTGGCCGCCTACCGTTCGTTAAATGTGAGAGCTTACCCAAGATGCTGGCAAGACCAGGCGCCTGCGTCAGCCAGAATTCCGCCTGCTCTGGGGAACACCTCCAGCCTGAGGGGCGGTCTTTCGGTTCGCTTGAAAGCCTGGCAAAACCGGCCAGTCTCTCAAGTCGTCCCGCGCTGTAGGCTGAGACAAAACCTCAGCCAACACCGCCGACACAGCTGGCTCCACTCTGGCTGCCTCCGGCAAAGTTGACGTCTATCAGCAGCACTGTGTTAATGAAATGGGGTTAAGGCAAATGTTACTGGCACGCACTACCTTGGCGAACGGTAGGCGGCCAGTTCGCGTTGTGAGGCTGTAACCGACTATTTTGACGTTATGGGTCGCAGGACATCAATAACCTTAGCTGATTTTTGCCTTTCGATTAAGCAAACAAAAACCAGTCAGGACAGGAGCCTGGCTGGCGGCGTAGTGCATGCGATTTAGTCTTGGATTGGTGAGTTCAGTGTGAACCCCTGTTGGGCCAGGGCCACGAGGATTTCCGCGCGTTGCTTCGGGTCACGACTCATTTCCGTGACGATGTGGTGGGTGAACGTTTCGTCTCGCTGGTGACTGCCGCGCTCATGGTAATAAGTCGTGATGAGGTGGTTGTACCCGGACAAGATGGGGTCGTTAGCCGTGATGGGCTGGTAGTCGTTGTCAAAGTGGACCAATTCTTGCGGGAGCCGCGGCTTTAAGGCCGGCTTTTCGGCGGGATGGCCGACCGCCAAACCCAGCACGGGGAAGGTCAATTCCGGCAGGTTGAACAGTGAAATGACCCGGAGCGTGTCGTTTAAAATGCTACCCATGACGGTGCTGCCTAGACCGAGACTCTCGCCGGCCGTGACCATGGCTTCCGTGGCAATGGCGGCGTCAAAGATACCTGCCAGCAGCTTGTCTGTACTGTGGAGATTGGCCGTGGTGGTGGCGTTCTTCGGCGTCAATTGGGCGTTGCGGTATTGGTCAGCGACCATCAAGAAGTAATGCCCGGCACCTTCCAGCCAGGGATGGCCCGTGATTTCGCCGAGGACCGCGAGCTTTTGCGGGTCGGTAACGCTGATGATACTGTATTGTTGTGAAAAGGTACTGGTGGCGGCATGTTGGGCCGCACTGACCAATGTGTCGACCTCGGTCGGCGTTAACTTTTCCGCCGTGAACTTGCGAATGCTTCGGTGATTCAATAGGGTGGTGAGGGTTGGATTGATCATGCGTTAGTCACTTCCTTCGCGCGGGCGACCAGGGCGTCGTAAACCCGCGTCTCGTCGCGAGGCACACCCCGGAGTTCGTAGTTAGCAATGAACGGCACGTTGAACTTGGCGGCGTAACGCTTGGCAGTCAGGCAGTATTGCTCATTAAAATTACGGTTGCCGCTACCCACAACACCCAACAAGTGGGTGGCGTTTTGTCCATAAGCAATGTATTCGCCCAGCACGTTGGTCATCAGCTCTTTGACGCCGTTGTCGATGCCGTTGCCACCGTCCAGGTAGGTCGGCACGAAGCAAAAGTAGGGCTGTGTCTCGGCGACAAAGTCACTGGCCTCGCTGATTTCGGTGGCGGTGATGGTCGGTCGGTCAGCGTCAGCGGCGTGTTGCTTGGCCGCGTAGGCGGTGAGGTTTTCCACGAAGTTGCGCGTATTGCCTTCAATGGAAATAAATAAGATACGTAAAGGTTGCATGCAAGTCCCTCCGGTTTTGATAATGGATTTACTCCTAGTGTACTCGGATTTCGGCGAGAGTGGTGGAGAAAGTTTTGAAGGAAGCTGCGTAATCGTTGACACGCGATGGCAGTGAAGGCGTCATGGCAAGACAAAGTTAACCCACAGAGGAGCGAAGAAATGTTACGACAAATCAAAGGATTGTTCGTGGGGCTACTAGTGGCTGCCGCAATCGGTAGTCTGTTCTTAGTGGCGTCACCGGTGCAGGTACAAGCCGCTAGTAAGTTAAGCAGAGTGCCAGCTGAGATCGCTGGGAATTGGTTTATCCATCCCCAGCACATGGGGAAGTTTAGTCACGGCAAAACGATAACGATGCATTTCACCAGCAGGTATGCCGACACGCGTTTTTGGAATAACCGAGAATTGACGCTTGCGCAGGACAAGGCGAGACACCGGCTTTCTAAAAAGGCGGTTAGACTGGTGACGCAACATCCTAATCGGTCTCAATTCATGTTGGCCAAAGTAGGAAAATCGATGTGGAATCGCTATTACATCAACAAAGTTAATGGCAAAACCAGGTATGTTACCGATCATTACTGGGTCCATGCGCCGGTGATTGATGGCATTAGATGGAACAATCACTTGTATACCTGGAGGACGCTGGCGGCGCACAAATTTAATACACAGCCATTGCGGGGCAAGCATGCCGTCGTGTCTTGGAAAAAGGTGCAAAGTCAAGGAACCTGGTTTATTAAGACACCGTAAATTACGACAGATGGCTCGCGTTTTCGTTTAGGATAGCTTGCCAAAACAAACTGCCTGTGCTATTCTGTGGGTACTTTAAGAAAGAACGAGGTATTCAGCCGATGCGCAACTAATCAATCTTCAAATGTTAGTCAGCTTCACCCGTAGACCAGGGGTGGAGTGGGCCTGCAATTGGGATTGATGGTGCACCGACTGAGTTGCCAAACGCAACCAGTGGGCGCCATTTCCGAACGGGAAATGCGGCCACTATTTTTGTACCCTCAATCCCTGCTTTTTAAAAGGGGGATTACCAAATGACCCAACCAAATCAAACTCATCGTTCACTGGCGACTGATACTGGGCAGTCGCAGAGAAATCCATTAGTCGCTTATCAAGTTGGTCAAACCCAGTCCGTAGCGATTCATGCGCAGCTCACTACGCCGAAAAACGGACCGCATCCCAACACGACCAACGGCAGTCAGTCACGGAAAGGGGGACGACCTTTTGACACAAATCAACTTAAATCAACTCACCAAAGCCATCGCGGGCGAGTCGCTATTCACCGCCGCACGCTTAACCGCCCAGGCCGGTGATCGGGTCGGCATCATTGGCGCCAACGGGACCGGGAAGAGTACCCTGGCGCACATCATTGCCGGTACGGATACCGACTACACCGGACAACGCACCGTTACGGATGACGTGGTGTTGGTGCCACAGATTGCGCCCACCGCGGGCCGTTCTGGCGGGCAAAGCATGTTGGACCGGATTCGCCGGGCCTTGGCCCAACGGCCAGCCATTTTAATCTTGGACGAGCCATCGGCTAACTTGGACGACGACCACCAACGCTGGTTGACGACCCAACTGTTGCATTTTACCGGCCTGCTAGTGGTCATTTCCCATGACCGTGAGCTTCTGACCGCCGTGGCCACGCAGATCTGGTCGCTAGAGGACCACCAATTCACGCAATACAACGGGGGCTTCCAGGAATTTACGACCTATCGTGAACAGCGCCGCGAGAATGCCTTGAGTCAGTATCAACACGAGCAGGCTGAACGCCGGAAATTGAAACAGGCCGTGCAAGCCCGCCACGAAAAGGCCGAGCGGATTCGCAAGGGCAGTCGCAATATGAGTCAGGCTGAGCGGGCCAATTCGCGGTCGATTCGGGAGCAAAATGCTGGGAAGATGGAACGGGGCGCACGGGCCTTACGTGACCGCGCGGAACGGCAAACGACGGCGGTCAAGCCACACGAGGCCGCGGCCTTGAAGCTGGTGGCGACGGACCTGCCGCCGGTGACCGGCAAACGGTTGGTGGCCGCCGAAGACCTGCATCTTAAGCGGGGGCGTCATGACCTACTGCACCACGCCCGGTTTGACATCACGCCCGGCGAACGGGTGGCGCTGGTCGGACCGAACGGCTGTGGCAAGTCCACCCTGATCACGGCTATCCTGGACCACGCGCCACACACCCGCTTAGCGCCCAGCGCGCGAGTCGGTTACTTCCATCAAGACATGACGGAGCTGCCAGCCGCTAAGACCGTTTGGCAAGTCATGGCCGCGGCCACGGCGCTCGATGCCGACCGTACGCGGCAGGTCATGGGGGCGTTTGGCTTAACTGCGCGCTTCTATGATCGCCTGGTGGGCGACTTGAGTGGTGGCGAGCAGGTCAAGCTTCAGCTGTTGGCCATCCTGGTGAGTGCCAGCAACCTGCTGATTCTAGATGAACCGACCAACTACTTGGACTTGCCAGCGCTGCAAGCGTTGGAAGACTACTTGATTGGCTATCCGGGCACGGTCTTGTTCGTCGCCCACGACCAGGAATTCCGCCAGCACGTGGCCACGCGCACGTTGGTGTTCAAGGACCGCCAGCTGGTAGACCCCGCCCAAACGGCCCAGGGCACGCCAGCTACCGACCTGCCGCGCCTGCAATTTGAATACGACCAGGCCATGCTGGCGCCCGAGTTAGACACGGCTCGCCTGCAAGAACTGCGCCAACAGATGGCGGCCATCAAGGGAGAAAAGTAGGACAATTTGCCCGAAATGTCGACGTGAAACCGTTTTAATTTAATTTTTTCTAAATTTGCTATTACGAAGCCGGCTTTTTTCTGCTAAAGTAATCCATTGTGTTTAAATGAAAGTGAGTGTGAAAACAAATGGATTCAGCACAAAGTAGCCAACCAGAAATGGCAAAGACAGCGCGTGTTCAAGTCGCGCACCCCATGCTTGCCATGATGGGGATGCTAATCGGGGGCTTTGTCGGGATGTTTTCCGAAACGTCCTTAAATATCGCTTTACCACAATTAATGGCGCAATTAAACGTCTCAACGGCCACGGTTCAATGGCTCGTGACGGGCTATATGTTAATGGTCGGGGTGGTCTTACCCCTGTCCAGTATTATTACGAAATGGTTCACGACACGGCAGGTTATCCTGTTTGCCTTGATCGATTTTGCGGTCGGGGCCATCATTTCCGCTTCAGCCCCCGGGTTTGGGGTGTTGTTGTTTGGGCGGATGATCCAAGGGATCGCCACCGGGTTGATTTTGCCACTGATGTTTACCGTGGCCATGCAGATCTTCCCGCCGTATAAGCTAGGCGCGGCCATGGGGATGGTCGGCTTGGTCATCATGTTCGCACCAGCCGTGGGGCCAACCTTAGCCGGTATCGTCTTGGGCGTCGCTTCATGGCGGTGGATCTTCTGGCTATTCGTTCCATTCTTGGTCATCGCCTTTCTCTTTGCGATAACCTCCTTGAAGAACATCGCCGAAGTGTCGCGGCCCAAGGTGGATTTCTTATCCATCATCTTGTCCACGTTAGGCTTCGGGAGCTTAGTCCTCGGGGTTAGCCTGGCCAGTGACCAAGGTTGGGGCTCCGCAACCGTGATTGGCGCGTTGATCGTCGGGATCTTAATCCTGGCCTGGTACACGCACCGGCAGTTAACGGTAGACAAGCCGATTTTAAACCTGCGGGCGTTTGCCATTCCCGGTTTCCGGATCGGGGCCATCTTGGTCATGATCAACTTCGGGATTATCCTGTCCGCGATGTACCTGTTACCGATGTACATCCAAAAGGGCTTGCTGGTGCCCGTGGCCTTGACCGGGATCATCATGTTCCCAGGTGGGGTCATGAACGCGATCGTCTCCGCCGTTTCTGGCCGGTTGTATGACCACGTCGGCGCGCAAATGCCAGCCCGGTTAGGCTTCATCATTTCGATGGTCGGGGCCTTGATGCTGGCGTTCACGTCCACGCATTCCGCCGTTTGGTACGTCATCATGGCTCACGTTATCTTGATGATTGGGGCACCGCTAGCGATGTCACCGTCGCAGACCCACGGGTTAAACGCCCTGACCGGCCCAATCGCCGCCGATGGGAGTGCCATCATGAACACCCTGCAACAGATCGTGGGTGCGATTGCGACGGCGATTGCCACCAGCTTGCTGGGCATCGGCCAAGCCGCTTACCTGGCTAATGGCACGACCAATGCCGCTGGCGCCTTCGTCAACGGGGCGCATTACGGCTTTTACTTCACCTTTGTCTTGGCCTTAGTCGGCTTCCTGCTGGCTTTGCGTTTACCCAAGGCAGACCGTTAATTAACTGATTAAAAATGGTGTCCAACCACTGCGGCTGGGCACCATTTTTCTTTGGAATAAACGTGACCGCCTGCCGTTACGTGAAACTCTGAGCTGGCCGCCTACAGTTCGCCAAATATGGGTAGGAACGCTGGGGCGGACGGGTCGAGCCAAAAAACGGTCTCGACGCCTCGCTTTGAGCCGAAGGTCGCGTCTCAAAGACGCCAGTTGTCTCGTTAAATCAAGTTACTCAAGGCAAAGACCAACGGAATCGTGGCCATGCACAAGATGGTGGACAGGCTCATTAGCGTGACGGCGGGGCTGGTGTCGCCGTGGGCCTTTAGAGTGAACAGGACTACGTTACCCGCCACCGGGCAAGCCGCCATTAAGACGGTCGTGTATAGCGGAATCCCGCGCACGCCAAAGGCTTGGAGGATCAGCAGGCACACCAGCGGAAACACCACGTTGCGTAGAGCCAGGGGCCACCACAGCCGACGGTCCAGCGTGTGGCGATTTAATTTGACCGCCGCCAGGCTATTACCAATGACGATCATCGACAGCGGCGTGTTGATGGAGCTGACGTAGGTGATGGTCTGGTTGAGTAGGCGGGGCAGCTGAATCGCGCTTACGAAAATGATCAGGCCGACCGCAATCGCTACGATGTTGGGATTGAGCAGGATCTGCCGCCAGTTGACGTGGTGGTCGTCTGCCTGATGGGGCGTAAACAGCGCAATGCCGTGGGTCCAGCAAAAGATGTTGAAGCCCGCCAGTGAGGCGACGGCAAAGAAGACACCGGTACTACCAAACAGCGCGCTGGCCAGGGGCACGCCCATGAAGCCGGCGTTGGAGTAGACCGCGCCAAAGCGCATGATGCGCTGTAAATTCGCGTCGGCCACGCGTTTAAAGACCAGCTGAGTGATGACGACCATGACGCCGTACGTCAGGAGAATGCCCAGCATGACCCAGGCCAGCGCCTGTAAGCGGCTAGCAGAGAAGTGTTGCTCGAAGGCGTTGACGATCAAGCAAGGCGAGACGATGTACAACAGGATGTTGGTCAGATCCGTCGCCGTTTGCCCGTGCATGAAGCCCAGTTTGTGGGTCAAAAGGCCGACCGCCATTAAAATAAACATGAGAATGATTTGATTCGATAATTGCGTGATGTCCAAGCGGATAGCCTACCTTTCTACGATGCGGTTACGTTCATCTTGGGACTAATTTTCAGGTCTGTCAACGATTGGGTAGTCAATCCCCTAATCATTCGTGCTAGAATGGAAGGTAAATAGAAAGGCGGCAGTAACGTGATGTTTAACAAGGAATTTTATCGTTCGTCAAATTTCTGGGGTGGCTTGGTCGCCCTGGTACTGAGTGGCTGGGGCTTTTCACCATTGACGGGTAACAGCGTCTACGAAATCGTGGTGTCCGTCATCCTGGTCGTGATTGGCGTGTACGAACTGTCCCGTGGTCTATTTGGGTCAACACGACCACAGAAAAAATAGGGGGTAGCCATGCAATTTAATCAGCGTTTCGTCCATTCACTGGATTTCTGGAGTGGACTGTTAATTATGTTTTTAATGATTTGGAATATTCTGCCATTTCGGGTAACCAGTGTGTTCTGGTGGGTGTGCTTCCTGTTGTTTTTAGGCGGCGTGTTCTACCTGGTGAAGGGGTTAGTGCGCCTGCGGTAAAGGGTATACATATGAAAAACGAGAGTGAGACAAAAGGCGATTGGCCGGCGAGCATTAAGGCTGATAACCGAATAATCCTGGTCTTGGATTGTTTAGTTATCAGGTTTAATCGGAATCGGTCGCCTTTTGGCACACGTTTCAGCGATGTAAAGGTGAAGTGAAACGAGCCTGGGATAGTATTCTCCCAGGCTCGTTTCGGGTTCGGCAAGCGCGTTAAAATAAAAAGAAAATGAGATGACGAAATCCGTAGACCAGATTAGGTTTACGCTTTTTTTATTGGTAATTGTAGTTGACAGTTAAAATTAAGGCGGTTATACTCTTTGGTGTATCGATACACCTTGTTTAAAAAACAAAATGAAATCGCTATCATCCGACGAGATGCTTGGCGATTCATAAAAGGAAGCTATTGAAATGACCAAATTTAACGCAGAAAGTTTTTCTTTGAAAGGGAAAGTTGCCCTTATTACCGGTGGTGCTCACGGATTAGGTAAATATTATTCACTCGCGTTGTCGCTCTATGGTGCGGATATTTTTGTCGTAAGTAATTCTCGAGATGGGTGGGATGAACTTAAAAATCGCATTTCAGCGAATGGTCAGCGCGTGGAATTTTTATTGCAGGATATTACGGTTCCTGATTGTGCTGATCAAATCGTTGCCGAGGTAGTCAAGCGCTTTGGGCATTTGGATATTTTAATCAATAACGCTGGTATGCAGCTACGCAATGATGTCTTGGATTTTAAAGACGCTGATTGGCAAAAGGTAATCAATTTAAATCTTAATGCGCTGTACTTCTTATCCCATGCGGCGGCTAAGCAAATGGCTAAGCAACAAGCAGGTAAAATCATCAATATTGGGTCCATGCAGTCTTATCGTGCGGGTAAATTTATTTTTCCTTACACGGCTAGCAAGCATGCAGTAATGGGGTTAACGAAGGCCTATGCTGATGCATTATCGCAGTACAACATTCAGGTCAATGGCATCGCCCCCGGGTACATTAGTACGGACATGACTAAGCCACTACAAGAGGATCCAGTGCGGGGGCCAGAAATCCAAGCGCACATTCCTTCCGGCGAGTGGGGCGTTCCGGAGCAACTAATGGGGCCCATGGTCTTTCTAGCTAGTGCTGCGTCGGACTACGTTACCGGCGTGATGTTACCGGTAGACGGTGGGTACTTATTACGGTAGCAGACGGGCGGTGCGAAAATATTGCACGCTTAGTTAACAGAGGAAAATACGGCCCCACTCCCAGCTTAACTCACAATGACGGCTTCCCGATCGTCCTTACCGGAATGTAAGTTGTGGCGCTGGCTGGCGCTTTCTGAATCTGTTGTAGTAATTTCTCAGCAGCCACGTGACCCATTAGTTCAGGTTGTTGCTGGAGGAGGAAGATTCCGTCGTTTACATACTGCGACCAGGTCCAGTCATCGAAACTAACTAGACCAATATCATTCGGAAAAGTTAGGTGAAGTGACTGGCAAACAGCCAAAAGGTCAAACAAGACAGGGCCCATGAGAGAAATCACTGCAGTTTTCCCAGTTGCAGTCGCGAGTTTTGCTTGGAGCTGTTGTTGTAGCCAGTCGCGGTGATGATGGGCTGTTTCTAAATTGACCATGGTTTGTTGTGATTGGATAGCGCCGGCGGTGAAACCAGCAATTCGTTTCGATTGCGCCGAGATTTCAGCCAGTGTGCGACTTACAGTAATGATATTTTGATAACCTTGATTAGCCAATCTGATGGCGAGTTGATAGCTGGCATCAAAGTTACTGGAGACGATGGCGGTAACGCCTTGAGGCTGGTCCACTGTTTCCCGATCCACCAGCACCAGTGGTAACTGTGCGTCGCGAATTCGCTGATAAGGGGTGAATGTTTCAGCGTTAGGTTGCAGAATCAGGCCATCTACCTGTTGGGTAAATAGCCGTGTCAATTCATTTTGCTCGGCCGCCAACGAATTGTTAGAATTCATGAGCAAGACGTCGTATCCTGCTGGCTGTAAGACATCATAGATACCCTTAAATAGTAATGAAGAGAAAACGTTAGAAATATCACCGACGACGACACCAATCATTTGACTAAAATCTTGGCGCATTTTGCGGGCAGAGGCTTTAGGCGCATAGTGTAACTCGGTAATGGTCTGTTGCACACGCCGTTTCGTCGTGTCACTCATTTTTTTATAGTTGCCATTAATGAATCGCGAAACAGTAGTGACGGATACGCCTGCAGCCTTGGCAACATCAGCAATCGTTACATTTTTCATGACGAGTCTCCCTTAGTTCAGTTACTTAGTATTTTAGCATAAATGGGTCAGTGTACACACGAAAAAACCCGCCGCTCAATCCAGAGCAGCGGGTTTAACTTTACTTATCTTTCTTGTCGTGATCTTCGGCATCCGCCGTCGCGATTTGCTTTTGCGGCGGGTTGACCGTGACCTCTAACCAATTGATGAAGGAGTTCTCGTAATCCAAGACCTTCAAGTCGAAGTTCTTCAGTTGGATGACGTCGTTGACCTTCACGTCCGGGTAGTTATCAATGATAAACCCGGCCATCGTGACCGTATCGGAGGCCTCAAAGCCCTTGATATCGGTGTTGAAGTACCGCTCAAAGTCATAAGTCGTCATCTTCCCGTTGACCTGGTAAGTGCCATTGGGTTGCTTGAAAATGTACTGGTCGTTGGCATCGTCGATTTCGTCACGGACGGTCCCAAACAACTCTTCATAAATATCCTTATCGGTGATGATTCCGGAAGTGCCCCCGTATTCGTCAACGACAACGACGATTGGGGTCCGCTTCTTGATCATTTGTTGCAGCACCTGGGTAATCGGCGTCGTTTCGGGCGTGGTCGAAATGTCACGAATCAATTTATCAATGCGAATGTGAGAATCCACCTGCTGTTGACGAATCAAGTCGTAATTGTAGACGTACCCTAAAATCTTATCCTTATCCCCATCGGCAACGACTGGCAAGCGGCTGAACCGTTCCTGTAGGTAGACATTCAAGGCTTCCTTAACGTTGGCCGTGATGTCGATGACCACCAGTTGGGTCCGGTCGATCATGATATCCTTGGCGACCTTGTCGTTTAATTCAAATGCCCGTTGCATGTAGACCAGGTCGTTTTTTTCCAGTTCGCCACCCTCAACGGCACTCCGTGAGAGGTTCAAAATTTCAGCTTGGGAGAAGACTTCGTCACTTTCATTGGCCACTTTCAGCCCCATCAATTTGACTACCCCAGACGCACTGCTGTTGAGCAACCAAACGAACGGGTAAAAGAGGACGTGGCAGTAATGCAGTGGCGTGACCACTAGCATCAAAACTTTCATTGGCATATCAATGGAAATGTTCTTTGGGACAATTTCCGTGAAGACCACTTCGAGGTACGTCAGTAGTAAAACCCCGACGATAACCGCGATGGTGTGGGCCGTAGCGCCGTTCAGGTGAGCTGGGGCGATGCCGCCCAATAACAGGTCAACGAAGAACGTCTCCCCAATCCACCCTAAGATGATCCCAGCGAGGGAAACCCCCACTTGAGTCGTCGATAAGTATTCATTCAAATTGGTGACCATTTTCATGGCCCGATTGAGCTTGGTCGATGGCTTGTCTCGTTCGGCAATTTTTTCCTCCAGAGCACTAGGCCGGGTTTGGACCAAAGCAAATTCGCAGGCAACAAAGAAAGCTGCAAAAAAGAAGGTAATTAAAATAATAATTAGATTCACAACTATCTGACCGCTATCCACACATCATTCCTCATTTCATATCGTTCTATCTCTTCATTATAGCGCGTCTTACCCCCTTTTCACAGGGGGTGAATTGAAGCAAATTTTACCCTTTCTGGGGCCGCATAGCAACCGAACATCGTAAAATTTTCGCGATTTTTTGGAAATTTGACCGACCATTCCGGCTAGACGCAACGCCCAATAAAAGCAAACGCTGCCAAACGTTGCCAGACGGGCAATTACATCGGTAACGGGTGAAACGATTGTGGCCAATAGTTAGTCACTCAGAAAGTCAGTTAAAACGCAATTAACTGGCTCGGTTAGACTGATGTGGCACAAACGCAGTTAAACCGCGAGGGAATACTTAACGTTTCGACTAAAAAGGACTAGACTAAAGTCAGTAACATCAAAGGAGATTTTGATTATGGCAGATACACCTAAAGAAAAAACAGAAACGACCGTACAAATTCCTAAAGAAGATGTGGAAAAAGCGGCGAAGTTGGTTCTTGATCCGGGGTATGTGACGAAGAAAGATTTACCAAAGATGGCAGATTTAGAATGGGCAACCGCTTTATCTGATGCAGTTATGAAGCATTTCTTAAACGACGACGATGACCACGATCCTTACGTCTACTTCGAACAATTTGACTTTGACGGTGGTGACATTGATTCCATCATCTTCAATATGGATATCGTCAAGACGCGGGATGCCGGGCTACACAAGTTGTCAGAAGCCTTAGGCGAAAAGATTATTGACAACAAGGTTCAACAAACCACTTACTAATTTAATGGGAGAGCAGCTGGGATGACCTGGCTGCTCTTTTTTTCTGTTGTCAAACACAGCCAAAAGGTCATTCTGGAAAGTACCCCAGGATGATTTTTGTGTGAGGACGCAGTTGGTGAAAAATAAAATTGAGGCTATCCAAACCAAGCAGACGTCAATAACCTGTGGGCATGAAGGCCGAACAGGGGTATGATAGGTAGTGGGTGGTGGTTAACACCGCTAAATTAGTGATTGGGGAGTGAATCGAGGATGAAAAAAGGTTGGCTAAAACTGGCTGTTTTACTGGCGCTGATCAGTGGTATTGCACTGGTATCTAGCAGTTCAGTGACTGCGCAGGCGGCTAAGAAGCATTACACGGTGGTGCCTAAGTCGTTGCGGGGTCATTGGCGCAGTTACAATTCGCAAAAGCACGGCTACGACAAGGTGATTTTTACCAAATGGCAGTGGAAAACGAAGAATGCGGGCCAGCGTAAATGGCATCGCTTATCTGGCAAGACGTTTAAGGTTGCCAAACGCGTTGGCACCTCACCATGGTACAGTGACCTGTCGATTTCCAAAGGAAAATGGGGTTATTACGTGGGCCAAAGTTACTCGGATCAGTGGCCTTACTGGAAAAAGCTGAAGCATCACGGAAAAACGGCTTTGCGATGCTACCTGCCACCAATGGGACCAGGTAAGGGTCAAACCAGTTATTATTATCGTTATTAAATGAAGGAGCGTAGCTGGGATAACCTGGCTGCGCTTTTTAAACATGAAATAGTCTTTTAGAAGTTTTAATAATGTTTTTTATAAGACGTTTAGCTATCTTAATGTGGTCGTATCCGGTATAATCAGAGCAAAAAGGGAGGCTCAAGACATGCGGACAATGAATATCCCCTTCAGTAATATCACGGATTTAAAGAAGTCACCGACTAAGCTGTTTGCCCGAGCGGCGGCAAAGCAGACTGGGGTTTACATTTTCAATCGGGATCAACCGGCTGGCGTGGTTCTGGACGTAGCGGACTATGAGGCATTGGTCAATCAAAATGAGGCGCTCCAAGATCGCGTATTTGAGTTAGAGCAGGATTATCTGGTGACCCAACGCTTGCATCGCCAAGACCGCGAACAGGCACCGTTAGTGGATGATCAAACGGTGCGTGGGTCATTGGCCAACGAGACGCCGCACCTTGACGAAAATGATGGGTGGGGCTAATGGCTGATCAGGATCCTCCTTACCAACTCGCGTATCTTTCCGCGGCCTGGCGAGATTATCAGCAACTCGATGGGTCACAAAAGGTCTTTGTCGACAAGGGGTTGGACCGTATTCGCCTTCTAGGAATGCGTGCTGGACAACCGTTAGCTGGTGAGCTCAGCAGTTGTCGTAAATTAAAAAATAAGCATTTAGGACTCCGTATCGTTTTTCGCCAGGTAGACCAACAGATTCAGGTCATTCAAATCGTGGCGATTGGGCGGCGTGCGGACAAGAAAGTCTATCATACTGCGGAAAAGCGGTTATCTAAATTTAAAGAGTGACAGCAGAAGGGTTTGCCAGCGTGGCAAGCTCTTTTAATTTGTGTCAACTGGGAGCTAAGCAGCTGAAAGTCAACTAGTTTTTCTTTGACCTTTAAACAAAATAATTGACCTTTCTGTCGATGGGTCCTACAATGCATTTACATAAACGCCGAATTAGCGGCGTTTATGGCGGGGATTTAGCACTCCTATTAGTCGAGTGCTAATTACTTGCAATTCTGACCAATACTGACTATTATAGAAAATGTAAACAAGGAAGACAGAAAGGGGTTATTGATTATGACTAACGATGTTATGAACCGGAACTTTGATTTCTTTGATCCAATGAATTTCTTTAATGAAGTGGGTAACCTGGGACGCGACATGTTTAGCGGCGATGGCTCCATGAAGACTGATGTGGTTGAACACGATAAGGACTACGTGGTTACGGCTGAAATGCCTGGCTTCAAGAAAGAAGACATCCACGTCGATTATCGTGACGACACGCTGCGGATTTCTGGGAAGTCCGAAGTTAAGCAAGCCACGAAGGATGACGATGGCCGGGTTCTCCGTCAAGAACGTAGCAGCCAAAATGTTGCGCGTTCCTTCTACCTGCCAAGCATTGACTTGAAGAAGGTTGAAGCCAAGTATGATGAAGGCGTCTTGACCTTGACGTTGCCAAAGCAAACTGAGGTTGAAGACAACCATCACATTAGTATCGACTAATCGATTCGTAAATTAAAAAGCGTCCTCGCTGGCAATGGCGGGGGCGCTTTTTTGCCGTTGGTTAGCAGTTAGCGGTGTTCAATAGCCCTGCCCCTAAACGGGAGACAAGGATAGAAGTGACCTGCTAAAAGAGGGGGCTCGTTTTTGGCCGAGCCATTTACAAGGGGGAACTATTTGCCAGCCCCCACCGCATTAGAAAACATCCAGTTATCACACGAAAAATTTACCCAGCTATTATTGAAATGCCAGCGGATTGTATGGTCGCTCATGTAAACTAATTAAAGCGCCTACAATCGGGCAGTTTGAAAATATTGGAGAGAAAATAATGGCTGATAATAATAACAATAAAATCACCTTAATGGCCTTAGTCATGATGATCTTTACGACCGTCTTTGGCTTTGCCAACAGTACGGTAGCCTATTTCTTGATGGGTTACTCTTCGATTCTATTTTACTTAGCCGCCGCAGTGCTGTTCTTTATTCCGTTTGCCTTAATGATGGCTGAATACGGGGCCGCGATTAAGTCTGACGAGGGGAGCGGGATGTACCAGTGGCTGGACCGCAGTGTCGGACCGCGGTTTGCCTTTATCGGGACCTTCATGTGGTTTGCGTCCTACATCATCTGGCTGGTCTCCACTTCCGCCAAGGTCTGGATTCCGTTTACCACGACCTTCTTTGGCCGTGACCAAACGCAGAACTTCGCCTTTGCCGGAATGAACGCTACGCAGGTCATTGGGATTCTGTCGTGTCTGTGGATGATCTTGGTGACCTGGGTCTCCATCAAGGGGGTCAAGGGCATCGTGCGCATCACCAGCCTGGGGGGATTAGCTGTCATGAGTCTAAACGCCATCCTGCTGGTCATTTCCGGAATCGTCTTGGCCTTGCGTCACGGTGAATTTGCCCAACCGCTGAACACCTTCTTGCACTCGCCACACCCCAATTACCAGCAACCGATGGGCATCATGAGCTTTGCCGTGTTTGCCATCTTTGCTTACGGAGGCCTGGAAGTCCTCGGGGGGATGGTCGATAAGACCAAGAATCCGGAAAAGACCTTCCCCAAGGCCATTGTCATCTCGGCTATCGTCATCACGCTGGGCTACGCCATTGGGATTCTGTGCTGGGGGATCAGTACGAACTGGCAAAAGGTCCTGTCCGACCCGACGACCAACATGGGGAATATCAGTTATGTCATGATGCGCAATCTCGGGGATGTCTTGGGTGAGTCGCTCGGCCTGAGTGCCGCGACGAGTACCACGATTGGCCTGTGGTTCGCCCGTTACACCGGCCTGGGCATGTTCCTGGCCTACTCGGGGGCCTTCTTCACGTTAACATATTCACCACTGAAGACGTTGATCATGGGGACGCCTAAATCCATGTGGCCGAAGAAGTTCACCAAGCTTAATGCCAACGACATGCCGAGCTACGCCATGATGTTACAGTGTGCGGTGGTCATCGTGATCATCCTGCTGGCATCCTTTGCCTCGTCAGATGCCTCGGCCTTCTACAACATCTTGACCTTGATGGCCAACGTTTCCATGACGCTGCCATACCTGTTCTTGGTCTACGCTTTTCCAAAATTCAAGCATAACCGCGACATCATGAAGCCCTTTGAGGTCTACAAGTCCCCAACCTGGACGACCATCATCAGCTGGGTCGTCTTCATCGTGGTCTTGGGCGCCAACACCTTCACGCTGGTCCAACCCATCTTGGAAAACGGCGACGTCCAAAGCACGATTTGGATGCTGGTCGGCCCAATCCTGTTCGGGGTCATGGGAATCATCTGGTATGATATTCGCCAACGCAAGCATGCGAATGATTAATTAACCGTGAGTCATCAAAAAGCCACTGACCTGCTGGAATGCAAGTTGGTGGCTTTTTTGATGATGAGTGGTGAAATCGGAAGTCTTCGCCATCGGGGAGTGTTTTACTGGGTCGCTTATGACGTAACCCCCAGAGTGTTAGTTGACGGGAAACGTCACAGGCTAGTTATTTAACCGACTATTACTAGAAAACGCAACCGACTCGCTGAGAGGGCAAGTCGGTTGCGCTTTTTAAATCACTGCTGGTATTAATAGTTGACGATAGGGGGGACAACACTAGTCGCCGCTGACAACCGCAATCGTAGCCGGGAGTTCGTCAAATATGGGTTCAGCCGTGGGAGTTGCCTTAGCGGTGCGATTCATACCGCTTAGGCAACTGGCGTCTTTGAGACGCGGGTTATCGGCTCAAAGCGAGGCCGAGACCGTCCTTTGGCTCGGCTGGTCCGCCCACCGCGCTCCAACCCATAGTTGACGAACGGCAGGCGGCCAGTTCCTACAATGTTGCCCAGTCCAGCGCGCTTAGTATTGCTTACCGGTTTCGTAAACGATTTCCGGTTCGTTCCCCGTCCGCTCGTTGCGGTTGAGGATGTCGATCATGGTCATTTCGTCGACGTCTAAGTCAAAGTCAAAGATCTCGGCGTTTTCCTTGATACGGTCGGGATGCGTGGACTTGGGAATCGTGACCAGCTCGTGTTGGAGTTCCCAGCGCAAGACGATTTGGGCGACGGATTTCTGATGGTGTTTGGCAATCTTCATTAACATGGGGTTGTCCAATACGGCGCGGCGACCCAAGGGACTCCAGGCCTCCGTCACGATATTTTTCTCCTGGTCGTAGTCGAACAGCGCCTGTTGGTTTAAGTAGGGGTGGTATTCAACCTGGTTAACGACGGGCATTTCCTTGGCCTGTGTAGCGAGCAGTTCCAGGTGAGAAATGGTGTAGTTGGAGACCCCGATTGACCGGACCTTGCCATCGGCCTTGAGTTGTTCCATGGCCTTCCAGGTATCAAAGAAGTATTCACGAACGGGCCAGTGAACCAGCAGCAGGTCCAAGTAGTCTGTTTGGAGCCGCTTCAGCGAGCCTTCGACGGCCTTCATGGTCCGGTCATACCCTTGAACGACTTCGGCGACCTTGCTGGTCAAAAACAGGCCTTCACGAGGTAAGCCCAGCTGTTGGATTGCGGGGCCCAGGATGTCTTCGTTGCGGTACAACATGGCGGTGTCAAACATCCGATATCCGGCGTTCCAAGCCGCGTCGATTGCGGTGTTCATAGTTTCTTGGTCGCCGATTTTGTACGTCCCAAAGCCCATGACCGGCATGTGATTGCCGTCCGCGAGCTTGATGGTCTTGGTGATTTTGGTAGGTGCCATTAAATTTCCTCCTTGACGGCAGATACCGTCAGTCATTTCGTGTGCGTCACCACACATAATACTTCTAATCTTAAGCTAAAATCACGGAAATGACAACGCTTACCGCCGCTTGAATTGGTCGTACAGGTTGACGCTAGCCTCAATCAGCATCCCAAAGGTCATCAGCCACATTGCCAACATATCTTGGTGGGTCAACATGCATCCCAGCAAAATCACGTAGAGAATAAATAAAATAACCGCTGTAGATTTATGGTTCAAAATAAACCCTCCCCTTGAATAGTTTGTTACCAATTCCAGTATAGTCTTCTCGCGGCGACAGGGGGCGGTAGACGGCGGCAAATTTGGTTGCGATTCCGTAAAGGATTACGCAAAAGCCAACGAAATAAGCGCTAATCGGTGGGGTTTTCTAGTACAATAAAGGGGTAAACAAACGTGAAGGAGGCTACGGGAAAATGACCACAACAAAACGGGAAGAGACACCGTTAGATTTAGGCTTAACGGCCGCAGAGGTGGCCCAGCGGGTGGCGGCCGGTCAACAGAATGACCCCTTGCCCCCGCTGACCCGCAGTGTCCAACAAATTTTTCGGGATAATTTATTAACGCTATTTAACTTAATCAACGTGCTCTTAGGGGCCTTGGTGCTGTTTACCGGGAGTTATAAAAATTTACTTTTCTTGGGGGTCGTCGTGGTCAACACGGGGATTGGCATTTTCCAAGAAATTCGCTCGAAACGCCAGGTCGATAAGCTGGCCCTGTTGTCGGAAGGCAAAATCAATGTCTTACGTGACGGCCAGGTGGCGGCCTATCATCAGGATGCCATCGTGCAAGACGACATCTTGGAACTCGGCCGCGGCGATCAGTTGCCGGTGGACGGCCGCATTCGCGATACCGCGGGGCTCGAAGTCGACGAGTCCCAGATTACCGGGGAATCCACGCCCATCAGTAAACAGACCGGGGATGACCTGGTCTCCGGTAGCGTCATTCTTGGCGGTCGGGCCCTGGTTCAGGCGACCACGGTCGGCCACGGCAGTTTTGTCAAACAACTGGCCCATTCGGCCAAGAAAGACCGCCGCAGCGCCAGCCAATTGCTCACGATTATTAATCGAATTATCAAGGTCTTGACGTTTGCCATCATCCCACTGGGAGCCGCATTGTTCATTTCCGCCATGTTGCGGGGGCAGAGTCAAACGCGCGCCATTCTGGGTACCGTGGCCTCGATGGTCGGGATGATTCCGGAGGGCTTGGTATTACTGACGTCGGTGGCCCTGGCGGCCGGGGCGCTTACCCTGGGGCGGCATCACGTGTTGGTGCGGGAATTGCCGGCCATCGAGGCGTTGGCTCGAGTCGACGTGTTGTGTCTGGATAAGACGGGGACCATTACCAACGGCCAGCTTCAATTGGACCGGGTGGACCCCCTCGGTAACGTCACCCAGCAGGCCGCACAAACACAGCTAGCCCAATTAGTCGCCGCGACCGGGGATGACAACGAAACGGCACAAGCCATTCAAGCTGCCTTGGGCACACCAGCCGTTCAAGCCGGGCAAGTCTTGCCATTTTCTTCCGGTCGTAAATGGAGCGGGGCCGTCTTGGCAGGACAAGCCACCCTCATGGGGGCGCCCGAGTTTATCTTCGAGACCGTCCCAGCCGCGCTTCAGCAGCGCATTCAAACGCTGGCCGCGCAGGGGTACCGGGTCCTGGTGCTCGCCACGGCAGCCGATTTAGCGACGCCGCGGCCGACTGATCCGCAGGCCATTGGTTTGGTGCTCATTACCGATGAACTCCGGCCGCGGGCCAAGGATACCTTTGGTTATTTTGCCAATCAAGACGTGGCCTTGAAGGTCATTTCCGGGGACAATCCCGTAACGGTCGCCAGCATCGCCGCACGTGCCGACATCGCCGGTGCCCAACAACTGGTCGACATGAGTCAGGTGGGCCCGAGCCCGGACTACGCCCAGCTGGTGGCGGACTACAACGTCTTCGGCCGGGTGACGCCGCAACAAAAGGAGTCGCTGATCAAGGCCTACCAAGCGGCGGGGCACACGGTCGCCATGACCGGTGACGGGGTCAACGACCTGTTGGCGTTACGCCAGGCCGATTGCAGCATCGCCATGGCCTCGGGGAGCGAAGCCACCAAGAGTTTGGCGGATTTCGTCTTAGTGAACTCGAATTTTGACGCCATGATCAACGTCTTAAATGAAGGTCGCCGGGTTATTAACAACATCGAGCGGGTGGCCTCGCTCTTCTTGATCAAGACCATGTATTCCGTAGCCTTGACGCTGATTTTTATCTTCATGAGTCGCAGCTATCCCTTTGAACCGATTCAACTGACGCCCATCTCGTCTTTGATGGTGGGTATTCCCACGTTCTTCTTGGCTCTACAGCCCAACTATGCGCGGATTACTGGTCGCTTTATGAAGCAAGTCATGGAAATCGCCGCGCCGGCCGCCGTCTGCGTGGTCGGCTACATCCTGGTCATTATGGGGATCGGCACGCAATTTCATCTGAGTTTTGCGACGACCTCAACGCTGAGCGTCTTGATGACCGGCCTCATCAGTCTCAACGCCCTGGTCATGGTGGCTCGGCCGCTGAATCGCTTCAAGGTCGGGTTGGTGGCGCTGATGGCCGGGTTATTTGCCATCATCTTCATCTTCTTTGGCCCCATCTTTTCGCTGGTCAGCCTGCTAAATTGGCGCTTGGCCTTGCTCTACTTGCCGCTGATGGTGAGCGTGGTTCCGGTCTTCATCTTGGTCCAAGACGTCTTGGGACACCGGATCTTAAGCAAGATTCACTGGCGCTAGGTGAATTGTCAAAATTGAGCTTTAGCTAGTCATTGAGACTAGATTATATGCTATAATTGGACCTAGAAACGGAAGGGTAGGGAAAAGACATGGCTGATTTTAATCAATACACCCGTTGGGAACACCAGATGCACGGCGTCAAGTTGCCCCGGTGGGATGATTTACCGAAGTTTGACTTGTACATGGACCAGGTAACGGCACTGATCAACGACGTGCTGGGGCCGCTGGGCGTTGACATGATTACGCCGGCGATGATTAACAATTACGTGAAGCATAACGTCATCTTGGCACCGGTGAAGAAGAAGTATCAGACCATGCAGCTGACCGATATTTTAATGATCAGCCTCCTAAAGCCCATGTTCCAAACGGATACGGTCCGCTCAGGAATCGACCAAATCACGGCGGGTGACTATCCCAAGCAGGCCTATGATAACTTCATCGACCGCCTGGAAGATCGGCTCCACCACTTGGGTGAAGACCAGGTCCAACCCGCGGCCAAGGACCTGAACGAAAAGCTGATGCAAGTCGCCGTCGATGCCGTGGTGGCGCGCTTGCAATCGGAAAAGTTGTTGCACTTGATCAAGCGGCCGATTCGTAAAATTGAGAAGAAATAATGGAAAAAGCGTGTGAGAGTGGGACAAAAGGCGATTAGCCGGCTGCCTCTTGGCGCACGTTTCAGCTATGTAAAGGTCACGCGAACGAGCCTGGTAGGTTTTGTCCCAGGCTCGAGTGATTCTAGCCAGTTTTAGGCTTTCAACCTACAGATTTAAAGATAAAAACGACTGCCGACCAGGCCGAAACCTGTGTCAACAGTCGTTTTTGTGTACAGCTGAAGGTTGAAAGACGAAAATCAGCTGGAATAATTGTTATCATGCGACTTATGGCGTCAAGAATAGTTGTTTTCAGCCTCACAATTTGAACTTGGCCGTCTACCGTCCGCCAAACATGGGTTGGAACGCTGGGGCGGACGGGTCTCGCCGCCTCGCTTTGAGCCGAAAGTCGCGTCTCAAAGACGCCAGTTGTCTAAGTGGCAGAACCGCGCCGTTAAGACAACTTCCATGGCTGAACCCCTATGCGGCATTATTGGGTTTGCGACTCCAAGGACAAATCATTCATCAGCGTCAACAACAAGTTGGCGTAGCTGGGATGATCCGTGTTTTCCTTGATTTCTTGTTGGATCACCGACAGGTTGTTGGTGATGACCCCGTTGGCGCCCAGAAACATCATTTGATCCAGGTTGGTGATGGTGTCGATGTCCCAGGCATAAACTTTCTTATGCTGACGGTTGGCCTGATCGATGAAGGAATCGTTGAGCGTGGTGGATTCCATGGTGTAGGCGTTGGCCCGGGTGTGCGGGAACGTCAGGTTGTAGGGCATGATGTAGCTGACGAACAGGTCGGGGTGCTCAGTCTTCAATTGATTCATGATTTTATAACTGAGCGTGTGAATCTGCTCGTGGTGGGCCAGGATGCGTTGGCCAAATTGCCGGTAGAAGCGTTCCGAGAGATCCGGTGTATCGGCGCTGCCCGTCTTGATCTCAATCAGGAGACGTTGATGGTGGCGGATGGCCGTGTTCAGGTACTGGTTAAAGCTGGGAATCTTGGCCTGGTAGCCGTTTTCCGTGACGGTCACCTTAGTCAGCTGCTTGAGCGTCATCTTGGCCACGGACCGTTTCAAGCCAGCCAGCGCCTTCAGATTGGCATCGTGCATCACGACAAATTGGTGATCCTTGGTCATGCGGACGTCCATTTCCACGAAGTCGGGTTTCTCGCGGCTGGTCTTGATCATGGCGGGAATCGTGTTTTGGACGCCGTTGCCATGGTCGACGCCGCGGTGGGCAATCGTCAGCGGTTTGGTCATGGCCAGGCCGTTTAAGTAGATGAGGTTGAAGCCGACCAGCGTGGCACTAATGACGGCCAGTCCACTGACAATCAACAGGCGGGTCCGCAACTTGGTCTTGGCAGGTTCTCTGAAGCTAAACAGCGACAACGGGGTCCGCTGGTGACGGTCGTGACTGCTCAAGATGATCATCATGAACAGCACCGTCGCGTAGCACACGATAAATTCCGTAATGACTTCCATCAAGAAGAGGTTGGCGGTCGCCGCGACCAGAGCCACGTGCGTTTTATCAAACAACACCTGGCCAATGTAGAGGGCGGCGTAGATGACAAAGACGGTGGCGCTGATCAAAGCTAGCGTCAATAGAATTTTACTCAGGTAGTTCCAGAAATTGTGGCGGGTTCGTTGCCAGCTCAGGCGAATGGCCTCACGACTGTGGTAGTGGTCGAGCATCATCAGCGGCAAGACCGCAATCAGGCGAATGCCGATGTAGGCCGCCACCACGTAGCCGACTGCCAATAGCGCGGCCCACAGCGGGTTATCCATGAGATAACTCACGATAAAGGCGGGAATCTTGGCCTTGTTGAGCAGGGGCGTGGTGAACAGCTCGCTACCAAACGGGATGATGACGATGAAGTAGCCGATGAAAAATAAAAAGGTGCTGGGGGAGGCGCCGGCAATGCTCCGGACCGTGTCGGCCAAGAGGGCTCGGGTGGATTCCGGGCGCCCGTTACGAATGTTAATGATCCCCAGTAATAAGTAGGCAAATTGCCAATAGATCAGGGTGACGACCACCAGTAAGATTAGCACCAGGCCGATGATGGCCAAAGGATGCTGGAACGCAATGGCGCCAATGTTGGTGTAGGACACGTAAGGGACGTGTTGCCAGTCCATCAAAGCGGACGTCAGCCAAGTCAAGGCCGGCACCGCCAGATAGCTAATGGCCAGATTGGTCACGAAGACCAGTGTCACGTAGCTCCCCCAGTGTTGGAAAAAATGACGGGTCGCTTCCCGCCAGAACCGCCAAGCTTGCACAGTTCTCAACTCCTCTCAACGAGTGAAAGTCCCAGTGGTTACCGGCACTTTCGCTAATGTATTTACCTTCTACTTTAGCACAATCACGGGCCGGCTACCTGAGAACTGTGGCGGGGCGTGTTCGCCGGTGAGATGGGAGGCGTATTTTGAAAAGACTACGGATAGTTATGAAAACAAAATAGTTCGGTAGTGATTTTATTCACAGATATAAGAACCGGTAATTTATTTTTACCGAGGTGTATGCGCTTACATTTCAAACGGCCGTAAGCCCCGTTAAATCAAGGCTAGTAAGCTGGACAAATTAATTGTGATATTTTTAACAAAAAGGTCTTGCGTAATTTCAAAATCATGATATGATATATCTCGTGAAGAAGTTAACAAAGATGTTTTCAAAAATGGAGGCATAACCATGTTAAAAGACGTGAAAGAGAAAACCACTACTAAAAAACAAGAAAACAATGAAACTGTTGATCAAATGATCGACCGCTTAACCGCCAAGGCTCACGACGCCTTGTGCGCGATGGACAGCTTTGACCAAGCCAAGGTCGACCACATCGTCCACCAGATGGCCATCGCCGGGTTGGACCACCATATGGAACTGGCCCAAGCCGCTTTCGACGAAACGGGTCGGGGTGTGATGGAAGACAAGGCCATCAAAAACATGTACGCGACTGAAGAAATTTGGCACTCAATCAAAAAGGACAAGACGGTCGGCATCATCAAAGACGACCACGAACGCCAACTGATTACGGTGGCAGAACCGCTGGGCATCTTAGCCGGGGTCACGCCGGTCACCAACCCAACGTCCACGACCTTATTCAAGTCCCTGATTGCGGTCAAGACGCGTAACCCGATCATCTTCGCGTTCCACCCGCAAGCACAGAAGTCTTCCGTCATGGCGGCTAAAGTCGTGCGCGACGCTGCCATTGCGGCCGGGGCACCTGAAGGCGTGATCTCTTGGATCGAAAAGCCTAGTATCGAAGCCACGACCGCTTTGATGAACCACCCGATGGTTGCCAGTGTCTTGGCAACTGGGGGTCCAGGCATGGTCAAGGCCGCTTACTCCACCGGGAAGCCAGCCTTAGGGGTCGGTCCTGGTAACGGTCCGGCTTACATTGAAAAGACGGCCAACATCAAGCGGGCCGTTTACGACATCGTCTTATCCAAGACCTTTGACAACGGGATGGTTTGTGCTTCTGAAAACAGTGCCATCATCGACCACGAAATCTACGCGGAAGTTAAGAAAGAAATGCAAGCACGTGGCGTCTTCTTCATTAAGAAGAGCGACGAAAAGGCCTTAGCCGAAGCCATGTTCAAGCCAGAAGGCGGCGTTAAGGGCCCCGTTCCCGGCATGTCTGCCCAGAAGATCGCTGACATTGCCGGCATCAAGATTCCTGCAGGCACCAAGGTCTTGGCCGCTGAGATCACGGGTGTGGGACCGAAATTCCCACTATCCCAAGAAAAACTGTGCCCAATGATCTCCGTTTACAAGGCTACCAGCAAGGAAAACGCTTTTGACCTCTGTGACCAACTGCTGCACTTCGGTGGGCTGGGCCACACGGCAGCCATCCACACCATGGACGACGATTTGGCCACTGAATTTGGCATCAAGATGAAGGCCAGCCGGGTCTTGGTCAATACCCCATCCGCTATCGGTGGGATTGGGAACCTCTACAACGAAATGGTGCCATCACTGACCTTGGGGACTGGTTCATGGGGCAAGAACTCCGTGTCCCACAACGTTTCCTCATTTGACCTGTTGAACATCAAAACGATTGCAAAGCGGCGAAATAATATGCAATGGATTAAATTACCTCGAGTTTACTTCGAAAAGACCTCTGTCCGTTACCTGGACGATATGCCAGGCATCAAGCGCGTGTTCTTAGTTACGGACCCAGCCATGGTGGAATTGGGTTACGTCGACACGGTCTTAAACGAATTGAAACGCCAACCAAATGGCATCGAATACTCCCTGTTTTCCGACGTAGAACCCGACCCAACGACCGACACGGTCAACCGTGGGGTCACGCAAATGCGGATGTTCAAGCCAGACACCATCGTGGCATTAGGTGGGGGCTCTGCGATGGATGCCGCCAAGAACATGTGGTTGTTCTACGAAGACCCAGAAGCTAGCTTCTTTGGGGCTAAGCAAAAGTTCTTGGATATCCGGAAGCGAGCTTACAAGTTCAACAAGCCGCACAAGGCCCAATTCGTAGCTATTCCAACGACCTCAGGGACTGGTTCAGAAGTGACGCCATTCTCCGTCATCACGGATTCCAAGACCCACGTGAAGTACCCACTGGCCGACTACGCCTTGACGCCAGACGTTGCCATCGTGGATTCTCAATTTATCGAAACGGTGCCAAAGAAGACGGTGGCTTACTCTGGACTGGACGTCTTGACCCACGCCATCGAATCCTACGTTTCCAACATGGCTTCCGATTACACGCGGCCATGGTCGCTGCAAGCCATCAAGCTGGTCATGGATAACCTGACCAACTCGTACAACGGCGACATCACGGCGCGTGAGGAAATGCATAACGCGTCGACCTTAGCCGGGATGGCCTTCGCCAACGCCTTCTTAGGGGTCGACCACTCCATCGCCCACAAACTGGGTGGCGAATTCGGCTTACCACACGGCCTGGCCATTGCCATCACCTTACCACACGTGATCCGCTACAACTTCAAGGAACCAACGAAGCTGACCATGTGGCCGAAGTACGAATACTTCCGGGCTGATGAAGACTACGCTCAAATCGCGCGTTACCTGGGCTTGCCAGGCACGACAAAGGAAGAATTGAAGGAAGCCTTGGTCAACAAGATCATCGACTTGGCCCACTCCGTTGACGTGACCTTGAGCTTGAAGGCCAACGGTGTCGACAAGGCCCACTTCGACAAGACGGTCGACAAGCTGGCGGAATTAGCCTTTGAAGACCAATGCACGACCGCTAACCCACGTGAACCACTTGTTTCTGAACTGAAACAAATTATGATTGACGAATACGATGGTAAGAACGTTGAAAAATAACGACTAACGACCGTATTCGGACTCAACTCTCTGTAAAACTAGGTCAGTTTCCCTTTACCCGGGGAGGCTGGCCTAGTTTTTTGGCGTCTTCAGGAAAAAGTGACGGACCAGAGTCGCTGTCGGGGGTCCAATCGTTTCACCTGCGCTGGGGAATGTGCCAACCCGAAGGTAAAGGGACGCCAGAATCGCTGTGCTGGTGCCGTAGAGCGGCGATTTGGGGGACGATTAGCAGTAAGTTTCTACTATAGTATAACGAGATTTATCAGTGAATCGTGGTGGGGGTTGCGCATTTGGGGGGTTAGTGATTGCGTGATGAGAGCAAAAGTTAGGCCGAATTTAGTCGGATTTCGATCGATTTTACTTAACTATTAACGACTACAATCATAAAAATCGGCCTCGCACCCCCCATTTTTCATCAAATTTTCATGAAAATTGGGAAATTTTTAGGGATATTCAGTGCAAAAGACACGGAAAAATCAGGGTCGTTTGCGCCAAAATGGGTAAAAATGAGGCCAAAAAAGCGGTTTATGTGACAACACCATTACAAATATTACAGATTGTCACACTGTAATATTTTTCTTAACGCTGGCGTAACGTAACCCCAATCTAACTGACACAACCATCAGTTATTCTAATAGCCGTTAAGCAAACAAAGGAGGACATTCATTTATCATGAATATCAAAAAAGCTTTAGTTAATACTTTGGGTACGGTTGCCGTTGTCGGTGCCGGCCTGTTCGCCACCAACGTCACGGCCAACGCCGACACTAATGTTACGGTCAAGCAGGGGGATTCTGTTTGGTCATTAGCTAACCAATACGGTTCATCCGTTAGTGCCATCGAAAGTGCCAACAGCTTGAGCAACAGCAACTTGATCTACGTGGGTCAAACGCTGAACGTGCCAAGCAGCACGAAGACGGCCACGACTAGCAGCTCTAACGTTGCCAGCCAAAACTACACGACTAACAACCAAGCTAGCCAATCCACGACTAGTCAAGCAACGACTAACCAAGCAACGACGACCAACAACACCCAAGCAAGCAGCACGACTGCTTCTACTGGTGTGTCTGGTTCCGAAGCTAGCGCTAAGGCTTGGATCGCCAACAAGGAATCTGGCGGTTCATACTCAGCTACTAACGGCCAATACATTGGAAAGTACCAACTGAGTTCTTCTTACCTGAACGGTGACTACTCAGCTGCTAACCAAGAAAAGGTTGCGAACTCATACGTCGCTTCCCGTTACGGCTCATGGTCAGCTGCCCAAGCTTTCTGGCAAGCTAACGGTTGGTACTAAACTAACCGCGGCTTAGATAAGCTAACTAATTTACGTTTAAAATCAAGTAACGCCTTCGGATGCAGGTCCGGGGGCGTTTTTTGTCGGAAATTAAGTAGGGATAATCCTGGATGTGTGGCTTCGACCCATGTTGGGAAAGACATTAAAGTGTGTTCATCCATGGCTGATCCTTTCTTTTAGTAAATACGGGATTATCTACTGAAGGTTGAAAGTGAAATTAACGCGCTGATTGCCGTAGTGACGGTGTTCTGACACCTAAAATTGGTGAAACCAGGTGCCTGCGTCAGGCTAGGGTGGGGCCTGCTATGGGGGACACCTCCAGCCTGAGGGGCGGTCTTCCGGTTCGCTTGAAAGCCTGGCAAAAATCACCAGTCTCTCAAGTCGTCCCGCGCTGTAGGCTGAGACAAAACCTCAGCCAACACCGCCGACCCAGATGGGGCCACCCTGGCTGACTCCGGCAAGGTTGACGTCTATCAGCAACATTGTGTTAATTAAAGACTAGTCGTCAATGGCAGCTATTATCTGTAGTTAAGATGACTGTTGCTGGCAAGCACTACCTTAGCCGAGAGTTCGCCAAATATGGGTTCAGCCGTGGGAGTTGCCTTAGCGGCGCGGTTCATGCCGCTTAGACAACTGGCGTCTTTGAGACGTGAACTTCGGCTCAAAGCGAGGCGTCGAGACCGCCCTTTGGCTCGGCCCGTCCGCCCCAGCGTTCCAACCCATATTTGGCGAACGGTAGGCGGCCAGTTCGGATTGTGAGGCTGTAGCCGACTATTTTTGACGTCATGAGGTGTGTAGCTACAAAAAACATCCACCACAAAGTGTTGTTCAACGACGACTGCTGTCTAAAAACGTTGCAATGGCGTGGTTGCCGTCACACTGATGCAACGTAAGAACCGGAAACCCGGTTAATGTTGCAACTGGATTAACCACATTACGGTTTGTCATTTAAGCCGGTTTTTCTTAACGTGGGTGTAACTCAGGAACAATGGCGGTGTAACCTCCACGGGTTATGATAGGTCTCGTTAAGTAATTGATAGACAGATTCACTAATCAAAAGGAGGACATTCATTTATATGAATATCAAAAAAGCTTTTATCACCACTTTAGGAACTGCAGCCATCTTAGGTGCCGGCATCTTCGCTGGGACCACTTCCGCTAACGCCGACGTCCGGGTAACGGTGAAGTCGGGAGACACGGTTGCCAAAATTGCTAACCAATACAACTCCAGCATTTCTGCTATCGAAAAAGCCAACAACTTAAAGAACGTTAACTTGATTTATGTGGGTGAATCCTTAGAGATTCCTAACGCCACGAGTGCTTCAACGACGTCAACGACTAGTGCTACCACGACACCTAGCCAATCCACGACGACTACGAACAACACCAACACTTACAATGCAGCCAATACGACCAGCAACTACAGTCAACAGTCCAGCAACACCGCTTCCACTGGTACGACTAGTAGCGCGTCTACGGCCACGTCAACCAGCACGTCAGACTCATCTTCAGCCAAGGCTTGGATCGCCAACAAGGAATCTGGTGGCTCTTACACCGCTTCTAACGGGAATTACTACGGTAAGTACCAGTTGAGCAAATCCTACTTGAACGGGGACTACTCTGCCGCTAACCAAGAAAAGGTAGCCAATGCTTACGTTAGCTCCCGTTACGGTTCTTGGGCCGCAGCCAAGGCCTTCTGGCAAGCAAACGGCTGGTACTAAACCAGTTTTCGGTCAACTAACCAATTAAATCAAAAAGAAACGACGGTTCAGTGTCAAAAACTGACCGTCGTTTTTTGTGTCTACAGCGGGCTTTAACGACATATTGTTACACCAACCCGGCGAATATGGGGTGCCTCGTTACAGGTTTGTAACATTCGGACAATCTGACTGTAACTTAAGAACGTTATGATATTCTTAACAAATTCATTAGGAGGGGCATTCATTTGAAACTTAAGACTGTTTTCATGTTAATCGTTATGGTGGTTTCTTTAGCCCTTCCTAGTGTCGCCGACGTGGTGACCCCGACCACGGCTGAAGCCAGCGTGACTTATACCTGCACCTTATCCAAGAAGGAAAAGCGGGCCAAGGCCTGGATCGCCGTCAAGGAATCCGGTGGCAACTATCGCGCCCGCAACGGTCGGTACTATGGCAAGTACCAACTGACCATTTCCATGCTGAAGGGCGATTACAGTAAAGCCAATCAAGAAAAGACGGCGGATCGTTACGCCCATAACCGTTACGGCTCATGGGTCAAGGCCAAGCGTCATTGGTTAAGCTACGGGTGGTTCTAGTCAGATAAATCGCATGTTAACGGGTCACGGCTGCGGTCGTGGCTTTTTTGATTTTCCTTATAAAGTGCGTTGCTGGAAGCCTGGTCTAAAAATTCTCACAGAAAGCCAATCTTTTCTTGAAAGCGGTTACAAAATCATTTAAACTGGGAAGTAACCGAGAAAATGATTGGGAGGATCAGGACGATGGCAAAGACATTAGCAATTAACGCAGGGAGCTCAACTTTGAAGTGGAAGTTATTTTCCATGCCCGAAGAGACGGTAATCGCCTCGGGGATGGTCGATCGGTTGAATTTACCGGGGTCCATTTTCAAGGTCAAGTTGCCTGATGGCAAGAAGATCAAGGAAACGCAGGATAACATCACCAATAAGTTGGCGGCAGCCATGGTACTGACGCGCCTGAAATCTTACGGTATCGTCAAGCACTTGAGTGAGATCACCGGGGTCGGCCACCGGGTCGTGGCTGGCGGGGAAGTCTTCAAGGACTCCGCGCTCATCACGCCGATCGTGTTAAAGCAGATCAAGGAACTCAAGGACTATGCGCCGTTGCACAACCCCGTGCAGGCTTACTACATCGAAGTCTTCCAACAACTTTTGCCGGAAGCCAAGCAGGTAGCGGTCTTTGACACGTCGCTGTACACGGAAATGCCCGCAGTGAACTACATGTACAGCATTCCGTATGAATATTATGATAAATTTGGTGCCCGGAAATATGGCGCGCACGGTACGAGTCACCGTTACGTGGCCCACCGGACCGCTGAAATCTTAGGCAAGCCGTTGTCTGACTTGAAGCTGATCACCTTGCACCTGGGCTCCGGCTCTTCCATCACGGCCTTTGACCACGGGCACGCGCTGGACACCTCGATGGGCTTCACGCCATTGGCAGGGGTCATGATGGGGACGCGCTCCGGTGACATTGACGTGTCGCTGGTGGCCTTCTTGGCAGAAAAGCTCCACAAGACCATGCCGGAAATGATCGACATTTTAAATCACAAGTCCGGCTTGCTGGGGATTTCCGAGCTGTCACCCGACCAACGGGACTTGGAAAAGACCCAAGACGAACGGCCAAAGTCCAAGTTGGCCTTGCAGATGTTCGTGGACCGCGTTGTCAGTTACGTCGGTAGCTATATCGCCGAATTGGGTGGCGTGGACGCCATCGTCTTTACGGCGGGTTCCGGTGAAAACGGTGTGGAAATGCGCCAAGCCGTGGCCGACAAGCTGAATTACTTTGGCATTGTCATCGACCCAGCCAAGAACGACTTCCGCGGCGAAGAACACATCGTCAGCCCGGATGGCAGTAAGATTCAAGTGCTGGTCGTCCCAACAAATGAAGAATTAATGATCGTGCGTGATGTGGCACGGTTAACCAAATAAGTAAAGTGAGAGCCTGGGCGGATGTTGCCTGGGTTCTTTTTTAGGTTGCGGAAGTCAGTCCGACCTGATTGCAACGTGACCGTGCTCCCGGTGATTGGTGCCGATGATGACCGATATGTTGTCGGATGTTGGGACAAGACGTGATGACCCTCGTAGTTGACAAACTTACGACAGTAGCCGGGAGTTCGCTAGAGATGCGTTCAGCTGTGGGAGTTCCCTTAGTGGCACGGGCCATGGCGCTTAGGGAACTGGCAACTTTGAGACGCGGGTTGTCGGCTCAAAGTTGAGGTCCAAGACCGTTCTTTGGCTTGGAACGGCGCCCTCAGCGTTCCAACGCATCTCTAGCGAACGGTAAGGCGGCCAGTTCGGCTGGTGTTGCCGATTACCCACTCTTTTTCAAGCAAACGTTGTCAGAAAGTGCCGGAAGTAAGCGGCCATCATGGCGTATTGGTCGATGGGCAGGTTGTGGCCGGCGTCGGCGAAGAGTCCCAGGGTGCCGTTTACTTGCTGCGCCATGAAGGCTAGGTGATCGGTGTAACCGATGGTGACGTCGTAGCGGCCAGACAACAAGGTGATTGGTTGGGTGAAGCGGGTGGCCTTGAGGTCCGATTCAAAGGTCAAGCGGTAGTGTTGGCCATGGTCGCGGTGGAGTTGGTGTAAGGCATCAAGGTCGGTGCGACGGATGCCGGGGATGACCTGCGTTTGAAAGGCCTGCCAGGTCTGCGGCGTTTGGACGACCGTGACCTTTTGGTAGTTGGCAAAGTAATCTGCGTTGGCCGTGACGTCGATGGGCGTGGTCGTAATGACGCGGTGTTTGGCCACGTGGCGTTCGCCCTTGATCCCAGTGAGGGTCGGGCAGACCAAAAAGAGACGCGCAACGCGTTCGGGTTGCTGAAAGGCCAGGCCTAACGCCAAATAGCCGCCGTAGGAATAGCCGACCACCGTGTAGGGTTGCGTCCCTAAGACCGCGTGGATGGTCTCTTGAATCGCCGCCAAGATGTGGTTGCTGTCCGTTTGGTCGGGGGGCAAGGCCGGCGTGGCGCCCATGCCCGGCAAGTCCAAATACAGGCGGGTGTGCGGTTGGTCGTCCAAAAGCGGCTCGAACCATTGCATCATGGCGTCGTGGTCGATGGCGGCGCCGTGAAGAAAGACGATTGGACTGCCGTGACCGCGTAATACGTAGTGTAGTTGCATGGAGATTCCTCCTTAAAGTCAATAGTTACCCTTAATTATACCTTAGTATCACCGTGTTAAACGGACCTTAAGTGGGGGCTTAATCCTTTCTTGCACACTATGTCAGTTTGGTAAAGACCGTGACAATTTGTCATGAACGCCGACATTCTTTAATCGAGTGGTAACGTGGGCCTAATGGCGTTGAGATATCTGGGGGGTAAGCTAAGGGTACATTCATAAGGGAGGAACCATTCGATGATTAAAAAAATTATGCTAACGGCGTTCAGCGCCGCCGCGGTCCTGGCCGCCGGTATCGGTTTTTCCAACGTTTCTGCTAGTGCGAGCGTGACGCAGACACCAGCACCAGGTTATCAAACACACGTGCAACAGGCGTCAGCGGGCTCTCAGGTGGCGTTTCGGACGACGAATCCGACCGTGGCCACGACGAGTAATGTGACCAGCAATGCTAGCGGCGCCACCATCAGCGTGGCCCAGTTCGAACAACAAGGGGTCGTCTACCTCAACGGCAATAAATGGACGTATTATTCTGGAAGTTTGACCGCCGATGGGACCCACATCAGCGCCAACGGGTTGGATCCGAACGGCTATCGGGTCGTTGCGGCACCGGCCAACGTGCCATTTGGGACCAAAATCATGACGCCACTGGGCATGGGAGTCGTGCATGATCGCGGGGCGGCCATCACCGGCAACCACTACGATGTGGTCATCCAATAAGCATAAGATAAACGTAACCGCACCTCTTCGGTCGAGCCGAGGGGTGCGGTTTTGTTTACGTCTAAATGGCTGGGGGAGCCAACGTATCTATAGCATACCTAATGTTTAGCCGAATTGCGAGTAATATCTAATTAATTTAGTTGGTCGCTTAGGGGTTAACTAGTTGAACTAAAAATGGTGGTGTGCGGACAGTTATTTTGATAATTAAATTGATTGAAAAATATAGGTAATATTATAGATAGTTAACACTTGATACCTAGCTAAAATCAGGTAAGCTAGAGAACGTTGAGAAGTAATTGCTGATGGCAGATCTTGGGGATTCCACCAAAAAAACGAGACCAGTCTAGTGGACCAATCTCGTTCGTGTAGCAAATTTAAGACTCAACTCATCTGTAAATCACGCCGCCGGTATCCCAGCCAACCGATCACGACTAGGACAACCGCTAAGCCGACCATCCAACTGAAGGTGGTCCAATCCAACGCATGTAGCGGAACCCGGGGCATCCAGCCGGTAGGGGTCACGTTTTTGACACAATCGGGCAGTTTTAAGAGACTCCCCATGTAAACGGTGATGAAACCTAGGGCCAAGTATAACCAGCTGATGGTCTTGAGACGGGGCCAGCAGCCCACTAACAGGACGCTGAGACCCAAGAAGACCCAGATTTCAGGCAATTGGGCCGCCACCCCATGCCAGAACTCGGTGGCACTGATACCGTCTTTGACGTGCGTCAGGCTGGCGTCACCCATCACCACGATGCCGCCCAAGCCGCCGATAAAGGCCAGCGTGCTGGTCACAAAGGCGGTGCCCACGTAACTGAAGAGCACGTGGGTTCGACTGATTGGCCGAGCGTAGAGCGCTTCGAGCCAGCCGCGAGTCTCATCGCTGTGGAGCTTTAAGATCAGTTGCATGCCGGGGATGATGGCGACCGCGGCCATGACGATGGCCAGCAGTGAGGTGAAGCTCAAGAGAATCTTGTGGTTGGCCTCGTGAACCATGGCGGCCCCGAAGACCTGTTGCATCGTGGGATTGGTCTTCAAGATGTCGCCAATCGTGTTGAAGACCGTCCCGTAAGCCACGCCGAAGATGATGACCGCGATGATCCAGGCGATGATCACGTTCCGTTGCCGTCGCCAAACCAAAGTGGCTGGTCCCCGCAAGTAGGCCGAGGCCTGGGCACGACCAGGCCGTGTCGTGATGGCGCCGGCGCCAATATCCCGGTGGTTATTGGCCCAAAAGGCCAGGCCCAACAAGATGATGGCTAGTACTAAACTCAACCCAATGGGTAACCACCGTGGTGAGTTGTAGGGGGCGAGCTTTTCCACCCATCCCAGTGGCGACCACCACGTTAGACGGGGATGCTGCACGTCGGTGATCATCCGGGCCAAATAACTGAGTCCAAAGAGCGTGTAGGCAATGCCCGTTGCGCTAGAAGCGTGGTCGGCCACCTGAGCGGTCAAGAGTCCCAGCATCCCAAATAACAAGCCGGTGGCAGCCAAACCGAGTCCAATCAGCCAATTGCCTTGCGTCGTGGCGCCCGGCATGTTAGCGGCACTGAGACCGACACTGTAGAGGACGCCCAAGCACAGGTTGACTAACAAGAGTTCGATAGCCGCCGCTGACAGCGGAGCCAAGGTCCCGACCGCGTGGGCGCGAACCAGTTCGGTGATGCCCAGGTCTTCTTCGGCCCGGGTCGCGTGGACACTCAAGGCCAGGTTCATAACGACTTGAATCAGCGCCATGAACAAGAGCATCTCGTTGGCAAAAATTTCGGCCGTGGTGACCTGACCCTTGAAGGAAAAGGCCCCAAACATGGCGACGATGCCCGGACTGGCCAGTGTCCCTTTAATAGCATTGATCTCACTCGGTGTGCCGTAGATGCCCTCAAATTTCCAAGCGACACTGGCCATGAGGGCGGCGAGAATCACGATCCACATGAGAATTCGGAAGCGGTCGCGGCGAAAGGCCAGCCGGACCAGCTGTCCCGTACGTCCAAAACGTGTCATGGTGATCACTCCTTCCCCGTGTAGTAGTGCATGAAGAGATCTTCCAGCGTTGGTGGTGTGCTCTGTAGGGCCGCCACGTGGTGTTGGGCCAGCGTGGCCATGACCGTGCTTAAGTGTTGGGCCTCAACGGAGAATTGCCATTCGTGTGGCGCGTGCCCGGCCTCGACGCCGTGGACACCAGGCAGGGTGGTGACATCAAAATCATCGCCTAAGGTAACCGTGACCATAGTCCGCGTCAGGTGGCGCATTTCCGCCAGACTGCCGGTTTCGATGATCTGGCCCTCGCGGATAATGCCGATACGGTCACACATGCGCTCAACTTCTGACAAGATGTGACTGGAGAGCAAGACGGCCTTACCCTGTTGCTTCAGAGTCATGACGGCATCCTGGAAGATCCGTTCGTTCAACGGGTCCAAGCCAGAGGTTGGTTCGTCAAAGATGTAAAAATCAGCGTCCTGAGAAAAGGCAGCAATCAACGCGACCTTTTGGCGGTTCCCCTTGGAGTAGGTCCGGGCCTTTTTGGTGGGGTCCAAGCCAAACTTCTTGATCAAGTCGTCGGTCTTGGCCGTGTGCGCGGTGCCGTTCATCTTGAGGAGGAGATCGATGATTTCACCCCCGGTCAGATTCGGCCACAAATACACGTCCCCGGGCACGTAGGCTAGGCGTTGGTGAATGGCTACGCTATCGGTCCAAACATTTTGGCCAAAGATGCTGGCCGTTCCCCCGGTGGCCCGAATGATGCCCAGTAAGACGCGAATCGTGGTCGATTTCCCCGCGCCGTTGGGGCCAATGAAGCCAAAAACCTCGCCAGGCCGGACGTCAAAAGTGATGTCCTTGAGCGCTTGGAAGTGGCCGAATTTCTTTTGTAGATGATTAATTTGCAGTACAGGATTCGTCATACGCAATCCCCTCCTTACAGTTTTAAAATCGATTACATCGTAAGCCCTCGGTTGGGTAAAGTCAACGAAAAAGTGAACTATTCATAAAAAATAGTTCACTAAAATTCCAACCAGCGGCCGTTTGCGGTATGATAAAATAAAAGAGCATGTCCAATCTGTGAGGAGGGAAACGGGCCAATGGCAACTAATCAGGAACGTAAAAAACAACAGCGTCAGGGAATCTTGGACGCCGCCATCAAGCTGTTCAGCACCCAGGGCTTTAAGCCGACGCATGTCAAGACGGTGGCCCAAGCGGCGGACGTGTCCCAGGTGACTCTATATAAATACTTTGATAGCAAGCTAGAGCTGGGCCACCAGGTGGTCATCGAGATGATCAATCAGGGCTATGCCAGTTTCCAAAAGTTGATCGATGATGACCAGCTGCCGTTTCCCGAGATCGTAAAGGCCATGATGGCCAACAAGGTCAAGCTCAGTGACCAGATCCATCCGGATTTCTATCAATTCGTCATTGACGAGATGGGCGGCAAAAATGGTAGCGACGTGGTGAAGCAAGCCTACGTGGCGGGAGAAGAGAAATTCTGGAACGCCGTGGTGGCGCGGGGCCGCGCGGCGGGCATGATCAATCCCAATGTTTCGGACGAGGCATTACTGTTATACTTGGAAATGTACGTGTCGTATTTCACGACGGCCAACATCGCGCCAGAGAAGTACCAGCGACTCATTGATCAGTTAATGCATTTATTTTTCTACGGGTTCGCGGGCGTGCCGGCAACCAGCGACCATCCGCAACCCACCAAGGAGGAAAAATCGTGACAGAAACCACAGTTTTAGCAGCAGTACGCCAGTTCTCTCAGGATAAAATGGGAGATGACGAAACGGGCCACGGGTTCGATCACATTCAACGCGTCGTGGGCTTAGCCGACCGCATCAGCCAGTCTTATCCGGCAGCCGATCATTTAGAAACGTTGACAGCCGCTTACTTGCACGACGTCATCGACGAAAAATTGGTGACGGACACCGCCGCGGCCAGCGCCGAGGTGAAGCAGTTCTTGGTCGACCAAGGCTTTACGACCGCCCAAATCACCGCCATCTTTTTGATCATGGACAACATGTCGTACCACAAAACGTTGGATGGCACCGCTAAGCCACTGCCGTTGGAAGGCCAGATCGTTCAAGACGCCGACCGCCTCGATGCCATCGGCGCCATCGGGATTGCCCGGGCGATTTATTTTGGTGGGCATTTTGGCGAAAAAATCTACGACCCAGCCGTGCAACCCCGGACGGCCATGACACACGCCGAATACCGGAATTTGAATCACGAAACCATCATCAATCATTTCTACGAAAAACTCTTAACCTTAAAGGATTTGATGAACACGGCGGCCGCTAAACAGATTGCGGAACACCGCCAACAGGTGATGTTGGATTATCTGGCCGAATACAAGGCCGAATGGAACGCGGAGGCTTAGGCCGACCGCGTTTTTTAGCGCCAACTGGGACACCGTCTGTCACTAGTTGAAACGTGGGCCACGGGGCAGTCGCTGCCGTTTAAACCGGCTAGCCTTAAAATTGGAATCGCTTTAATTGAAATTGGCTGGTGCATTTCCCGCTAAAAATGCGTATCATGGATAGTAATGCTAATTTAGAGAGAAGCGAATAAAATGCAAACGACTGTCCAACCCGAGAAGGTCCCGCGGGGCAATTTGATCGCCATTTTTGCGATTGCCCTGATGGCTTTCTTGGGAATTCTAGTGGAGACGTCCATGAACGTGGCGTTTCCCACCTTGATGACGCAGATGCACGTGTCACTGAACACGGTGCAGTGGATCACGACGGGGTACCTGTTGACGGTGGCCCTGTTGATGATCACGTCAGCCTTTTTGAAGCAACGGTTTACGAATCGCCAGTTATTCGTAGCGGCCGCGAGTGCCTTTATTTTAGGTGATTTAATCTGTGCGCTCGCAACTAACTTTCCCATTCTGTTGATTGGCCGCCTGATCCAGGCCGGTTGTGCTGGGTTGGCGATTCCGCTGATGTTTAACATTGTCGTCGAAAGCGTGCCGCGGTCTCGCCTGGGCTTTTACATGGGGATGGCCGGGTTGATCTTGATGATTGCGCCGGCCAGTGGCCCGACCTTTGGCGGTGTCATGGTTTACCTAGCGGATTGGCGGATGATTTTTTGGTCCACCTTGCCGATTGAAGTACTGATTCTCTTGCTGGGCTTCGGGGCCATCAAACAATTCTCGCCGGTCCAGCGGGTCAAATTTAACTGGGGGCAATTTCTCCTGTTGGCGGTGGCCTTCATTAGCTTCACGTTGGGCTTAAACAGCGTGTCCACGGCCGGGGCGTTGAGCTGGCAATTCTTAGGCGGCCTGATTTTGGCCATTGTGGCGGTTGTTGGATACATCTGGCTGGCTAAACACAGTGACCAACAACTATTGAAGCTGGAAATCTTTAAGAATCCCGTCTTCACCTACAGCTTTTTTGCCTACTTCATCCTGCAGTTCTGTAATATCGGCATCAACTTTGCCTTGCCCAATTACGCGCAAATCGTAGTCGGTGCCACGTCGCTGTTCGGAGGCTTAATGCTGTTGCCGGGGAGTCTGATTACCGCGGTGCTTCAGCCATGGTTCGGGCACCTGTTGGATGAACATGGCGCGCGGTTGCCCATCTTGTTGGGAAGCAGTTTATTTCTGTTTTCGGCACTGATTTTTACCATCTTCGGTCAGCACCTCAGTATCGTATTGATTTCGGTGATGTACATCATCTTCAGTATTGGGCGGTCGATGGCCTTCAGTAATACGCTGACTAACGGCCTCAAGGAAGTCGACATGAGTCAACGGGCCGACGCCAATGCCATCTACAACACGGGTCAGCAGTTTGCCGGGTCCGTGGGGACGACGATTCTGGCCGCCTTAATGTCATCGGTTAAGGTCAGTGGCATGTCCTACGCCCACGAAACGGCGCTGGGGAGCCAGTTAGCGTTCGGTTTGATTTTTGTACTGAGTATTTTGAACTTTGGATTTTACTTTATTGTATTTCGTTATCAAAAAACTGATAAGTAAGATTGTGGCGAGGGCGGTTGGTCCTCGTTTTTTTACATGCTAAAATTATCTTGTGGTAATGGTGTTTAAGCTACATGATAATAAGGGGTCATCACGACTTGGAATCAAGTTGTCATTTTTTATATTAATTCTTCACGTACAACTTATTTTAAGGTATTGAGCCAATTGAGCCAAAAGGAGCGTATTTGAAATGCAGAAACAAAATTATTTTTTAGGATGTAATTATATTATTGACTTGGTGGGTGGTAAATGGAAGCCATCCATCATTTGCTCACTTGGTTTAGGTGATAAGCGGTTCGGCGAGCTTCGTCATTATTTTAAGCGTCTTTACGGTGTTACACCAGCTGAAAAAGTTTTAAGCGAGCAGCTTCATCAACTGATTGAAAACAATATGGTTAAGAGAACTAGTTATGATGTTATGCCAATGAAGGTTGTTTATTCGTTAACGGATGAAGGGAAAAGATTAAAAGCCCTATTAGTTCAGATGACACAATTTGCAGAATCTATACAGAATGATTCCGTACACTTTAAATATAGTTCTAAGGCCATGTTAGGATTAGTTGATTTGAATTCACGAGAAAATTTATCAGATTAGTAATCATAACCCATTGAACGCCCTTTTAAACCTTTAGTAACCGGTTACCGTCCATTAAGGTTGGTACAACTTACTTCCGAGTAAGTATCTTACAAAGAAGTGTCTACTATTCATAAGCAAAAGAACGCTTTATAATAATTAGTGAAATAATAAACAAGAAGGAGATTACTAATATGACTGGTTTAAATGACTCTCTCACTTTTCGCCATGGTGCAACTGTTGATAACAGATTCGTTTTTCCACCTATGCTGACCAATAGCGGTAAAGATGGATATATTACTGCAGATACTATTGATTATTATCATGCCCGTGCCAAATCTGGTGGTCTAGTCATGACCGAGTATATGTATGTTACAGAAAACGGTGGACCTGCTCTAACTTGGAAACAGGGCCGGGAACAATTAGCCGCTTATGATGATAAGTTTTTGCCACAGCTAAAAGAGCTTGCTAAGACAATGAAGCGTTCCGGTAGTAAAGCTATTATGCAGATTGCCCATACTGGTCGGGAAGCAAACTATCGTGCAATGCAAGGGAAGAAAGTTTATGCACCAACGGGTTTGGAAGATGGAAGCGACTTTCCTTTTCTGGATTACAAGGTCCATTCATTATCAGATGAGCAAATTAAAGAAATAATTGCCGGTTTTGGTAAAGCTGCTAAGAGGGCCATTGACGCAGGATTCGATGGCGTTGAAATTCATGGTGCTAATCATTACCTCATTCAGCAATTTGTATCCGCTTACTCAAACCATCGTACTGATCACTGGGGTGGGTCCGTTGAGAAACGAATGAACTTCCCATTAGCAGTGGTTAAGGCCGTTATGGAGACCGTTAATAAGTATGCGCCGAAGAATTTTATTGTTGGCTACAGAATTTCACCGGAAGAAATTCATGGCAAGAATGTGGGTTATACTTGGCATGAATCCACACAGTTAATCGATCAAATTACTAAGCAATTTGATTTAGATTATATCCACCTTTCAATGTTGAATTTCGATTCAAAGCCCGGTGATGCTCTGTTATTGGATACTGATGGTGAAGCAGACAATAAATTCAAGGACTCTGACAAGCCATTTGCAACACTCTTCAAGCCATACTTGAACGGTAGCAAAGAGATTATTGTTGGTGGGATTGATAGCAAGGAAAAGGCTGAATCAGCATTATCTTTGGCTGACTTGGTTGCTGTTGGCCGGGAAAATATTATTGATCCAGATTTTGCCGAAAAGATTTTAAACCATCGAGAAGATCAAATCATTCGTTCATTGTCCGTTGAACAGACTCAGAAAAATCACATGACGCCAGGATTAATTGATACCTTCTCTGGTCCAACTGTTGCAATTCCCCTATCAGGTGCTGAGAATATTCAATCTCTACACCAGGGATTTGGTAGTTGGACTGAAATGACATATCCCAATAATAGTGAAACTAAATAATTTTATTGATGACCTAGTAGAGAAATAAGAATCAGATTAATTAATTTCATCATTATTAAAAGTCTAGCCACTATACTCAAGGTTAGGCTTTTTTGAATCAAAAAAGCCCGTGATCACAACGATCACGGGCTCAACCCTAATGCTCCTTAATCTGCAAAGCCAATCGCACCACCAAGTTTGTCAGCAACGAGATCACCAATGCGTACCCCAGCACGACTGCCAGTAAAATGATGGCGGCCGTGAGAAAACGCAGGAAGCCACTGGCCACGTTGAAGAGGGTCAGGACTACCGTCAGGGTGACCACGATGGTGATGAAGCCAATCAGACCGATGCGTGAATTGGCGAAGTCGGCCGCGCTCAGGTCAAAGCCACCGATGCTGAGATTGAGCGACAGCAAAATCATGATGGGCCAGCGCACCCAGGGATGGGGATCGCCGCCCAGCGCGCCGAAAAAGCCTGCCCAGTCTAGGGCAAAGGGATTGGCGATCAGCGTCAACATGCCCTGAAACCAACTGGGAATCAACACGGCCGTCAAGCCCAGTAGCACCGCCGCGCACCCAAAGATGGGAGCCACGCCGATGAACAGGTTGCCCGTCGTTTGGTACCAATTGCGCTGGTTCCAGGTGTGATTGACGTACCCTAACGATAGGTCCGGCTGGCCGTCACGCCCGCGTTGCTGGGGATGGGGCCGTTTTAACAAGCGCACCTGCTCGATGCGGTGGCCGAACAGCAATGCCGCCAGCAAGTGACTGAGCTCGTGGCAAAAAATGCCGATGAAGCCCAAATACAACTCGCTGTTAACGCCAAAGCCGTTGGCCAAGAACCGTTTGGTATCGCGATTCAGGTAGGTCAGCAAGGCGACGAACACGAACGGAATCACGAGCAGGTCCAACCCCACGATGCCCAGGTTTTTAAAAATCAGGCTCAGGTCGGTGTTCATCCGGTTACTCCAGCAGGTCGGTGAAGGTGCCGTGGACCAGCGTTGCCAGGTCCGTGGCATTGACTTCTACCGACCGGCCAATTTGACCAGAGGAGACGAGAATCTCGCCTTGTTCCTGCGCCGTGTTGTCGAAATAAATCGGGAAGTGGTTCTTTTCCCAAATGCCGACGGGCGTATTGGCGCCGTGTTCGTAGCCGGTCGTCTTGACCAGGTCCTTTAACGGCACCATGTCCACCTTTTTATTGCCCGACACCTTGGCCAGTTTCTTTTCGTCTAGGTGTTCGTCAATCGGCAAAACGCCGACGACCGGCCCCGTGGTGGGACCACTGAGCACCAACGTCTTGTAGATGTGGTGTTCATCCACGCTGGCGTGGTCGACTTCCAACTGCGCGACGTCACCCTTGGTGTGGGTGGCAAATTCGAACTGTTTGTAGGCGATTTTGTTTTTATCTAAAATCTGTTCCACCAATGTTTTGTGCAGGCGTTTGCCTTTTTTCTTCTTGGACATAAGCGTCACCTTTCAAAAAAATAATAAATTGGACCGCACTTTAAAATCAACTGGTCCGGTTGTTTTCCGATAAAAGAAGACACCGCCAGTAAAACCTGTTATACTCTAACACAGAGAAGTGATGTTGGGTAGCATCAACACTCAACACGTGACGGCGTTTATTTGCAGAGTTATGAGGAGATATCATGGCAGATTTAGTCTATCGACAAGTAATGCGGGACTTAAAAAAGCGAATCCATCAAAATGAATTTCCCAACAAGCGGCTACCAGACGAGCGGAGCCTCAGCGAAACTTACGGTGTTAGCCGTAGCTCGGTGAAACGAGCCCTCAGCATTTTAGCCAATCAGGGATTGATTTTTAAGAAGCGCGGTTCCGGGACATTCATTAACCCATTATATATGAAAAACCAGACAATTTTTCAATATGAGGGCTCAAATTTAGGAATTACTGACAGTATGAAGTCCGCGGGCAACACCCCCGGCATTCGGTTGTTGAACTTTAACGTGGTTCCAGCCAGCAAGGAAATTCAGCAAGATTTGTTCTTGGATGAAGGCGATTTCGTTTACGAGATCAAGCGGTTGCGGTTGTTTGACGACAAACCGTTTATGATTGAGACTGGCTACATCCCGATTAAAATCGCGCCGAACCTGTCTCAAGCGACGGTTTCGGATTCCATTTTCAATTACCTGGAAAGCCAAGACAAGGTTGTGACCAAGTCGTTCATGTCGATTCAGGCCCAACCGTCGACGGCCGAGGATCAGGAGTTGTTGCACTTGAAGCCCGTCGAACCGGTGGGCATCATGGAAGGCATCTTCTTCCTGGATGACGGGACACCATTTGAAGTATCCAACATGCGGTTGCACTACCAATATTTGAACTATAACACCTTTGTCTCCTTAGATGAAGAGTAGTTCGTAGCGGCACCGACCACCTGGTGGCAAATTAGAGTTTGGGAAATTTTTCCTGGACTCTTTTTTGTACGTAAAATTTCCGGGTCAGAGTTGGCGAACGGTAAGACGGGCCAGTGCATCCAGTGGTAAGTTCGGTCGCTGACATGGCCGGGCGTCTTGGCTGGCGCTACTGACGGTGAACCTGCTACAGTGGGCATAGCCCCGCGTCGTCTTTCGCGGCGGCGTGGTCAAAATCGCCGACAGCGCAACTGGTGACCGGGGGAGGGAGGTGTGTCTAACAAGTTGGTTCGCTAACTGCTAAAATTGATACGGTCCAATTGTCAAAAAGGTTGACTTTTATTTAAAACAGACTATGATAGGACTTGTAAAAAGCATCCCGGTCAACACAACGGGGTAAATTTTACTAAGTTATCTAGCAGTTAGGTAATGTCGTTACGAATTCAAAGAAGGAGTGTTATTTACATGGCAAATGCAGACTTCGACTCCAAGGCATACTTGGAAGGCGTTGACAAGTATTGGCGTGCAGCAAACTACTTGTCAGTTGGTCAATTATTTTTGCGTGACAACCCATTATTGAAGCGTGACTTAACCTCTGACGATGTAAAGATTAAGCCAATTGGTCACTGGGGAACCATTGTTTCTCAAAACTTTATTTACGCTCACTTAAACCGGGCAATCTTAAAGTATAATCTGAACATGTTTTATATTGAAGGCTCCGGTCACGGTGGCCAAGTCATGGTTTCTAACTCGTATCTAGATGGTAGCTACAGTGAAATTTATCCAAACATTTCGCAAGACGAAGCTGGGTTGAAGCGCTTATTCAAGCAATTCTCCTTCCCAGGTGGTGTGGCTTCTCACGCTGCCCCTGAAACGCCAGGTTCGATCCACGAAGGTGGGGAATTAGGTTACAGCCTGTCTCACGGGACTGGTGCAATCTTAGATAACCCAGACGTCATCGCTGCCGTAGAAATTGGTGACGGGGAATCTGAAACGGGCCCACTGGCAACGTCATGGTTCTCAGACAAGTTCATCAACCCAATCAAGGATGGGGCAGTTTTGCCAATCATCAACATGAATGGGTTCAAGATTTCTAACCCAACGATTCTTTCCCGGATGTCTGACGAAGACTTGACTAAGTACTTCCAAGGCATGGGCTGGGATCCACACTTCGTTGAAACTGATGGTTCCGACCACATGAAGGCCCACGAAGACATGGCCAAGACCATGGACGAAGTCATTCCTGAAATCAAGGCTATTCAAAAGAATGCCCGTGACAACAACGATGACTCCTTGCCTGTATGGCCAATGATCATTGTGCGTTCACCTAAGGGCTGGACTGGTCCTAAGGAAGACTTAGATGGCAATCCAATCGAAGGTTCCTTCCGTGCCCACCAAGTCCCAATTCCTGTTGCCGCTGGCGATATGGAACACGCCGACATGCTGGTCAACTGGTTGAAGTCTTACAAGCCAGAAGAACTCTTTAACGAAGACGGCTCAGTCAAGCAAGAAATCCGTGACATGGCGCCTAAGGGTGATCAACGGATGGCCATGAACCCAATCACCAATGGTGGGATCAAGCCAGAACCATTGAAGCTGCCTGACTACAAGAAGTATGCGGTCGACACCACCGAACACGGCAAGACGATTGCCCAAGACATGTTAGTTTGGTCCAAGTACCTGGCTGACGTGATGAAATTAAATCCAAACAACTTCCGCGGCTTTGGCCCTGATGAAACCAAGTCTAACCGGCTCTACGCTACGTTGGACTACGGCAAGCGTCAATGGATGGAAGACATTCATGAACCAAACGATGAAAACATGGCTCACGAAGGCCGGATCATCGATTCACAATTGTCCGAACACCAAGCTGAAGGCTGGTTGGAAGGTTACGTTTTGACTGGTCGTCACGGCTTCTTCGCCACTTATGAATCATTTGGCCGGGTCGTTGACTCCATGTTGACGCAACACATGAAGTGGTTACGCAAGGCCTCTGAACAAGACTGGCGTCATGACTACCCATCCTTGAACTTCGTGGACACCTCGACTGTCTTCCAGCAAGACCACAACGGGTACACCCACCAAGATCCTGGTATGTTGACGCACTTGGCTGAAAAGAAGCCAGAATTCATCCGTGAATACCTGCCTGCTGATGCCAACACCTTGTTAGCTGTCGGTGACGTGGCCTTCCGGAGTCGCGAAAAGATCAACTTGATCGTGACATCCAAGCACCCACGTCCACAATGGTTCTCCATTGATGAAGCCACTAACCTGGTTCACAATGGGTTGGGCTACATCGACTGGGCTTCAACGGACCAAGGTCAAGACCCAGATATCGTCTTCGCAGCTGCTGGGACGGAACCAACTTGGGAATCCTTAGCCGCAATTTCCTTATTGCATGACGAATTCCCTGAAATGAAGATTCGCTTCATTAACGTGGTTGACCTCTTGAAGTTGCGTTCACCAAAGCTGGACCCTCGTGGCCTTTCCGACGAAGAATTCGATCGGTTATTCACGACGGACAAGCCAGTGATCTTCGCCTTCCACGGCTTCGAAGGCCTGATCAAGGATCTCTTCTTCGACCGTCACAACCACAACGTTCACGTTCATGGTTACCGTGAAAACGGGGACATCACCACGCCATTTGACATGCGGGTTCTTAACCAATTGGATCGCTTCGATCTGGCTAAGGAAGCTGTTAGTGATATTCCAGCTTACGCAGTCAAGGGTGCTTACTTCATTCAACGGATGAACGACATGGTGGCTAAGCACACGGCCTACATTCGTGAAGTCGGGACTGACTTGCCAGAAGTTAACAACTGGCAATGGAAGCCTTTGAAGTAACCTTTAAAATCTAAACACAATTAACGTCTAAAAGGTGTTCAACCGGTCTGAATTGACTGATTGAACACCTTTTTTGTGGGAAAATTGACGTGGTAGTGGCTTTCAACGACACGGTTGCGGCTGGCCGCCTTACCGTTCGTCAACGATGAGGCTGGAACGCGGTGGGCGGACGGGTCGAGCCATAGGGCGGTCTCGACGCCTCGCTTTGAGCCGCAGAACCCGTCTCAAAGACAGCGCCATGGACCTTGCCGCTAAGGGAACTCCCACGGCTGAGCTCATCGTTGACGAACTCTCGGCTACGGTGGTGCTTTCCAAGACAAGTCGATTTCCCCCCATTCAGTGACTGGCCACAGGAGACGTACGTTATTGATAACCGGTTGTCTTGGCGAAAGCAGTTGGCAAACGGTGTCGCCCCGGTTAGCTGACCTAGGCAACAGGGTAGGTCAATTTCATGATGGTTCACCCCAGCGTTCCAACCCATATTTGACGAACGGTAGGCGGCCAGTTTCATTGTGAGGCTGTAGCCGCCTATTTAGCGGGTTGAAGGTGAGGTTATTTCGCAGACCGGTGGCTCAAAAACCAGGCGGGGATGGCGGTGATGGCGATGAAGCCGACGGACCACAGGAAGGCCGTTTGGTAAGCCGCGGTCTCGCCGACGTGGGGGAGTTCGTGTTGGATGATGGTGGCCAAGACGGCCGTGCCCAGGGCGCCACCGATATTTTGGAGCATGCGCGTTGCCGTGGTGGCCTCCGCTATCAGGGGCTGCGGGACGCCCGTGTAGCTGTCGGCCATGACAGGGATGGTCAGGCCGCCTTGGCCAATGCCGCGGATGAAGAGGGCCAGGAGAATCCACCCAGTGTTGGTGTGCGCGGTGAAGAAGACGAACGGCAGTGTTCCCGCGATGGCAATCACGATGGCGCCCAAAACGACCCAGCGTGCGCCAATTTGGTCGGTCAACTTGCCGATCTGGCTTCGCGAGACCAGGAGGCCCACACCTTGGGCAATCAAATAGGTACCGGACCAGATAACGCTGAGACCGCGGCTATTTTGCAGGTACAGCGGTAGGAGGAACATCGCACCGTTGACGGCAATGCCGGACAACATCAAGATGACCACGGCGGCGTCAAACGTGGGGGCTTGGAACAGTTTGAGGCTGACCAGTGCCCGTTGTGGCTGCCAGGTGGCATAACCGATGTAGCCCAACAAGAGGACGACGGCAATGCTCAGGGGAACCAGCACGCGGGTCGACGTGATCCCCGCGCCGGTGCTGAAACGGGTGATGCCAATGATAGCGGCCGTGAAGAGACCCGCTAACAGGCCGAGGCTGGGTAGGTCCAGGTGCTTGCCGCGCTTGGGTGCAGGGAAATGAGGCATTTTCCAACTTAAGAGGAGCAGGGAAACCAAGACCAGGGGGATGTTGATCAGAAAGATCCAGTGCCAATTGCCGGCCTCAATCAGATAGCCGCCGACTGTGGGACCCAAGATCGGAATCAAGACGGCGGGCATACCGACAATGGCCATCAATTTGCCCAGGCCTTGACTCCCAGCCACTTGGACGATTAATGTGGTAATGAGGGGCACCACGATGCCAGCGGCGGCCCCTTGGATGACCCGGCCAACCACTAGGAGTGGCAGGGTCGTGGCCCAGCTGGAAACGACGGATCCTAACAGAAAAACGACGAGAGCGCTCAGGTACAGCGTCTTGCCGTCAAACCAGTTGGTGGCCCAACCGGCAACGGGTACGGCAATTCCCAGGGCTAAGACGTAACTGGTCGTGACCCACTGAACGGCGTTGACGGAAACACGAAGGGACTGCATAATGGTGTCTAAGGCCACGTTGGTCATGGTCGTGTCTAGCAATGGCGCGATGGCACCGATGACCAGAAACAAGGCAATTTGAATGAGTTTTTTCGTAGATGGTTGTGAAGACATAAACGTCACCTGACTTTCAAATTAGATACGGCCGTATCTTATATTTGAAGATGGTACACCTCAGTACTTAAAAACGCAAGGAAGGCGGTGGAATTATGGCGAAAAAAAAACGCCGGCGGGGCGCGGAATTGGTGGATGCCATTTTAAAGGCGGCTTGGGAGCAACTCCAGGCCAAGGGCTACCAAAACGTGACGGTTGAAGGGATTGCGGCCGCCGCGGCGACCACCAAGACTGTGCTGTATCGGCGGTGGCCAGACAAGGCCCATCTGATTATTGCGGCGTTAAGTAAGTTTGGCAATTTACCGGATTATCAGGTCCCCGACACCGGGAGTTTGCGGGGCGACCTGTTGCATTTATTTGGGCAGATGGCCAGCTTGCTGGACCGCTTGCAAGAAGAAACGTTGCGGGGCTTACTGGCCGACCGCCTGCAACACCTGGAGTTTGGCGAGATTTTTAGCCACCTGTCGTCGGGCGAACAACTTAAGGGGTTGATCCAACCGCTACTGGACCGGGCGGCCGCTCGTGGGGAAATCACCCACGCCGATTGGCCCGACCGGGTTGTGACCTTGCCCGGTATCTTGTTATTGAACGAAATCTTGGGACGGCAGACGTTGACCTTAGACGCCCAGACGGAAATGGTCGATGAGATCCTTATGCCGATTTTTATGGCGGATCGGTCGCGGTAGAGTGGCCAGTGCAGTAAAAAAGAGCTTGAGCGCAGTGGCTCAAACTCTTCGGTAAACTGCGATGAGGTTACGATCTGAAGGTTGAAAGTAAAATTAACACGCTGATTGCTACAACGACGGTGTTCCAACACCTAAAATTGGTGAAACCAGACGCCTGCGTCAGGCTAGGGTGGGGCCTGCTCTGAGGAACGGCTCCAGCCTGAGGGGCGGTCTTCCGCCTCGCTTGAAAGCCTGACAAAACCCGCCAGTCTCTCAAGTCGTCCCGCGCTGTAGGCTGAGAAAGAACCTCAGCCAACACCGCCGACACAGCTGGCTCCACCCTGGCTGCCTCCGGCAAGGTGGAGGTTATCAGTGACACTGTGATAACCAAAGACTAGTCTTCAATGCAGCTGCTATTTGGGGTTAAGGCAACTGTTACTAACACGCACTACCGTAGCCGAGAGTTCGCTAAATATGGGTTCAGCCGCTTTAAAAGAGTGTGACGACAGGCGGTTAACTGGCGAGCATTAACGGTGCTAGGCGGATAATCCTGGTTCTGGATTATTTGCCTAGCAGTGTTAAGCGGAACCAGTTGCCTGTTGGCGCACGTTTCGGCCATGAGGCCACTTTGAGACGCGAACTTCGGCTCAAAGCGAGGTGTCGAGACCGTTCTTTGGCTCGGCCCGTCCGCCCCAGCGTTCCAACCCATATTTGGCGAACGGTAGGCGGGCAGTTCGCATTGTGAGGCTGAAAACGACTATTTTTGACGCCATGAGGCGCATGCTAGCAGTAGCTCCAGCTGATTTCTGTCTTTCAACCTTCAGTTACGACTGGTCGGGTTGCTGGAGACTGACCGCGATGATTTGGACGTCGTAGCTGGCATTGGGCGCGTGAATCGTGACCGTGTCGCCGGGGTGGTGGCCCAACAAGGCCTTGCCCAGCGGTGAGACCCGGGTGATTTTGCCCGCGTCGAGGTCGGCCTCTTGGGTACCGACCAGCTGATAACTGTCTTGGTCGGCGTCGTCCATGAATTGGACCGTGACCCATTTGCCCAGCTCGACCGTGTCATTAGCGGCCGGGTTGACTACCTTGGCGTATTGGAGTTGCTTGTTATAAAAACGCAGTTGGCTTTCCAGATGGCGCAAGTCGCGCTTGGCCGCCGAATACTCGGCGTTTTCCGAAAGGTCACCGTGGGCCCGCGCTTCAGCTAAAATTGCAATTTTCTCCGGCCGGTCGGCTTCCAGTGCCGCAATCTTAGCTTGTAGCGCCTGGTAGCCCGCCGCCGTGATGGGGTTAAAATCCCGTGAATTTGCCATTGAATCACCTCAACCTGTTCTGATACGTCCCATTCTAACGAAGGTTGCGGGAAAAGAAAAGGAGTTTTCCAATGAAATTATCACTTACCTATTGGGTGAAACAAACTGGCATTGGCCTGGTTTTTACCCTGATTTTTATGCTATTGGGGCACTTTAATTATGCCCAGGGCCGCTTGATGCCGGGTATCACGATTGCCGACTGGTATTTCTTGGTGTGTCTGTTGTGCTTTGCGCTGGCCAAATGGGTCATTCTCGAGGATAACCGTGACGTGAAGGCCCCCACGATTCGACGCCGAAAGCGGCGGGGCCACCGCAAAGCCGCGGACCAAACGGCATCTGTTTACGAGAAAATGGCCAAGCCGGCCCGGGAACCGCGGCTGCAAGCGGCGCCCAAGACCACGCTCAAATGGTACTGGCGCGTGCTCTTGGATGTTGTTTTAGCCTTCACGAGCCCACTGATTTTGGGTGGATTTTTAACTTATTTGCTACGACACAATTAAATTGTGCTGTTCAACTCCGCTTTATCGTGCATTAAATGACGTTTTTGCTTGTTCCCGGTCTTAGCGGGGGTTCCATGGTAAAGTGGTAACAGTTGGAAGGGGTCAGTTTTACGGCAACTGATTTTGCCAGTCAATCGGTTAAAGTATACGTGAATCGTGACACAAACCGTGACTGGGTAAACCCAATGATTATCTAATCAGAATAGTCGGCTTGACAGTGTTTAGTGAAAGTTATGGCTTAGGTTTGTTAGGTAATGGTGTTACCAATGTGCTAAAGAGTAAGTTGTGGTTATTGGAGGCCTAGGGTTGTGACTAGTTAGAACTTGGGGGAGTGCTAATTGCCGACGCGGGAATTAAATAATCCACTTAGAAAGGGGCTACCGATGGGGGTAGTTCTTTTTTTTGCTGAAGGTTGAAAGGTGAAAATTAACTGGAATTATTGTTCTCATGCGATTCATGGCATCAAAAATAGTCGTTGCCGGCCTCACAATATGAATTGGCCACCTTACCGTTCGCCAACAGGCACCTGGTTTCACCAATTTTAGGTTCAACCTTTACCTAACTTTAAATAGCCGAAACGCGTGCTAACAGGCCACTGGTGCCGCGCAAAAGGCAACCCCAAAAATTTCACAAAAAACCGGTTGTGACCGGACGAATGACTAGTGCCATGGGCCTGTCATCGCCAAACGCCGCCAGCGATAGGGCGGTCAGTTGATAAGCCAATGGGCCAGTACTTTGCTCGGGTACGAATAACCTCGTACCAAGTAAACGGCGTGCAACCGAAACGATTGCAAACGCCAGCGATTCAGGGTACATTAGTGGGTAATAGGTACGGTAACATGTTAGTTGAAAGGGTGTGAGGTTAATGCTAGCCGTTTATCTTTGTGAGGATAATCCGGAACAACTCAAACATTATACGGAAGTGGTGCAGCGCTACATCATGATCAATGATTATGACATGCAGGTTCGGCTAGCCACGCCCAGTCCGGCGGCGCTTCTGGATAATTTGCAGCAGGATCCCCCGGAATACGCCTTGTTTTTCTTAGACATTGAATTTCCGGCTGAAAAGACCACGGGACTGGAGACGGCGATTACGATTCGCCAGCGCTTGGCGTTTGCAGAAATCGTGTTCGTGACCACCCACTCGGAAATGGCGCTGCTGACATTTGAGCGTAAGGTGGAGCCGATGGACTTCGTGGTCAAGGACCTGGGGCGCGAGCAGATCGACCAGAAGCTCCGCGAAAACATCGATTATGGTTATCAACGGTACACCAATTACTTAGGTAACACGGAAAATTTATTTACTTATACCATCGGCGGTCGGACCTTCAAGCTACCGATGGGCGACGTCTACTTCGTGGCGACCGCCGCTACGCCGCATAAGGTGACCGTTCACGCCGCCACACAACTGGTGGAGTATCCGGGCTTTTTGAAAGACATTGCGGACCAGTATCCCGAACTTTACCGCACGGACAAGAGCTTCCTGGTGAACTTGGACAACGTCAGTGGTATCGATGAGGTCAATCGGCGGTTGATTTTTCCCAATGGGGACGAAACGGACGTGGCCACGCGACGCTTTCATGAAGTCAAAACGCTGGTTCAAAAGCATTTGAAAGGGTAAAAGAAGGTGAGAGCGATGTTGGCATTGCATCTATTTGATTCACATTTCTGGATCAATTTTGTGTTGGCCATCACGATGCAGTGGTTCATTACGCTGTGGATCGGGGTCATTCGCCCGCAGAACTGGAAGTTGCCCTTGAAGTGGATGGGCTGGGCCCTGATTCCGGCGTTCATTGGCCGGCCCTGGTCGCTGATGCTGCCACCCATCAGTGCGCTGGTTTATTTGATTCACCACCGGCCCAAGATGGCACTGATCTTTGTCAATGCCACCATCGTCATTTACCTGGTGGTCGTCTTGGTCAATGATGTCGTACGGGCTGTGACCATTGAGATCTTTGGTGCGACAACCAGTCAATCGGCGGTGATTATTGCCGGCCGGCTGGTATTTCAGCTCTTTATCTACACGCTGTTTTCTGTGGCGGTGTCAGGCATGCGCGTCCAGCCAGGGAACCTGGAGCGACTGGCCTTCAGCCACAAGGAACAGTGGACCGTCATGTCCATGCTGGCCAGCCTGGCGGTGTTGGCGCAACTATCGACGCTGATCATTCACCGCTTGGCCATCAATCACGCAATGATGACGTTTGCCCTCAGTATTGAATTGTTAATGATTCTCTTGATCAGCACGAGTCTGTTCTTCTTTCTGCAGAGCTTCTTTCGCCGGCAACGGGTTCAAGCGGAGTATCAAGCAACGCTGATTCGTTCCCGCTACGACCGACGCATTTCCAATCAGGTCCAGGCCATTCGCCAGTTCAAGCAGACGTATCAAAAGCAAATGTTGCGGCTGGGCGATTACTTGGATGCTGAGGACTATCAAGGTTTAACGGCGTATTACCAGTCGCTAAATTCCCGTTGGCAGGCAACCAGTCGTTTAGCCGGCTTAGAAGAGATGGGCTTACAACAGCTGCAGGACCCCCCGTTGAAAAGCCTCTTGTTTCAAAAAATTCTGGCCGCGCAAAATCACGGTTTGGCCCTGCGCCTGGAGATTCCCGACCCGATTCAACAGATTCCGCTCCCCAACGTGAAACTGCTGCGTATCGTGGGGATTCTCCTGGACAACGCGATCGAGGCGGGTGCCGTCGGGCAACGCAAGGACATTCACTGCGCCATTTTGAACTATCCGGATGCCATTGAAATTGCGGTCGCCAATCCGGTGTCGGCCACGCAGCCGCCCAAAATTAATCAATTTATGAAGGCGGGTTACACCACGAAGGGGACGGGCCACGGCCAGGGCCTCAGTACGGTCCAAGACATCGTGACCGCGGCCCCCAATGCCGCGCTACAGATTGCCATCAAGTACCATCGCTTGTACTTTACGCTGATTTTGACCAAGCCAAGGGGGTGAGTCTATGATTACGGTCAATGCGCTGAGCTTTTCTATCGCGGATTATTCGATTGTCTATTGGTTTGTTTTCTTTCAATACTATTGGTTCTCACAATTGGTCATGATGAAACACGTTTCGCTATTTTGTGCGCTGGTTGCTGGCGTCTATGTGGCCGTTGACCTCCTCAATCCCTTTACGGCGGATAGTCGGCTGCTCGGGGCGTTGCCCGTGATCTTGTTGCTGGGCTTTGAGTGGAGCGTGCTAGCGATTCGCCACCAATTGCAATTTTTGCCAGCGTTCATTGACGTGACGATCCTGGCGTATTTGATGATCGAATTCATTGATATGATGGTGATTGCCGCCACGATTCAGTTGACCAGTCTGTCCTTTGCCACCAGTTTGTGGGGGACGCTTAGTGAAATCGTGATTGACAACATGATCTTTGCTCTGGTCGCCTCGGGATTGTGGATGACGCGCGCACCGATGGAAAATATGATTCACGACATGCTGGGGCGGTCCATGGAGTATTTATTCTTGACGTTCATGACCATCCTAGCCGTTGTGTACATTTTATTCGAGTACTCCCTGCAATCGCTCCAGGATTCGGCGCAATACCTGGTCTTCTTGGGTGGGATTGCGGGGACCCTGGTCGTGGGGCTATCGCTGAGCACCTACATGCTGATGCAGACCCACCTGCAGGCGACTCATAGCCGGATACAAGCGCAAAATCAAGCTTTTCGTGAGCAGTACACGACGGAGCTGAATCGCCAGATGGGTGCAGTCAAAAAATTCAACCATGACTACCAAAATATGCTCCTGGGGTTAGGTGGCTATTTGGCTGACCACGACTACGCGGGGTTCCGTCAGCTGTACATCGATATTCGCTCCGGCTGGGAGACCAGCAATGCTGCGGAACTGACGATCGAGGACCTGGCCAACGTGCCCAATACGGAATTGCGGCTTCAGTTGTATCACAATTATCTGTTGGCCCGCCAGCAAGACGTTCAACTCTTTGTGAAAGTACCGGAGCCACTGACCGCCACGGTATCGATGCTCAAGCGGTTGGGGAAAATCGTTGATGAAACGCTCCCGGCCAATCTGCCCGTCTTACGCAATCTCCAGCCAGCCGCGGTGACCTTTGAGTTACAGGAGACTACGCGAGAATTACGGTGGTTGTTAACCTTTCCGGTCCCCAACAACGCGCAACTCGACGGTCACAGCCGCGTGACTTCTAGTGCTGGTATATTAGATTTTTCTTATATACATGAATTGTTACCGCCCAAAGCTACCAGTTCGCTGCAGATAAAATTTCATTGGGGACAATTAATTGTGGCTTTACCGAAGTCAATGACGGGATAGCCCACCCCTTGGAGCTTTCACAAAGTCAGTAGGCAAAACCGTTTACTGAATACTATCGTCCGAATAAACTAATTATCTGAAAACGCTTGCATTTCTACAGCCATCTGATATACTAAGTCTTGTAATACCAATCAATCTTTCAGGGAGCCTGGAAAATAAAGTGATTTTGCAGGTTCTTGACATTGTGAAGTTTCTCTCAATCGGTGTGATTAGGTGAATCTTCACAGCACGATTAGTTTTAACTAACTAAAAGTGATTTGAATTGCTCAATACTACATATTGAGATTATGGCTGATTTGAGTAACAGCGTTTTCCTGACTACAAACTGTGATTATGTTGAATGCTCTAATGATGCTAGTGGGAGTCGGAGAGTGGTTACTCCGGCTTTTTTGTTTTATATTGATAAGATAACCGAAATTCTAGAATCATTGATGCTGAGTAGTTCACAGTCAAGTTGATTAGAAAAAAGGCAACGCAATTAAGAGTTGCCTTGGAGGGGATAAAATTCATTTGATTGAGGTAACCAGGGGTGTAAGACGAGTAGATCTTGCAAAACTTGGTTGTGATCACGGGCGTAGACCAATTCCAAGAATGGCTCATTTGAATAAATCTTGACCGCATCCACGGAGCGCGCAATCTTTGGCAGGTTAGCTAATGATTGCCGAAATCTCTTCAAAATTAATTCGGTAGGGACACCGTGGCCACCTTTAGCAACTCGTTTTGCAACGCGATCTATCGCAATTTGTGGACTAGAAACACCAATGTATAGTAAAGTTACGAGAAAGCCTTGCTGCTGGGCTTGGGTAATTAATTCTTGCTGAGTTTTACCGTTACCCGCCAGTGTTGTTTCCATATGAAACGATACTTTTTCTTGTATATATTTGCGTATTAGTTTTAACTCCATACGCATCGCACGCAAATTGTCAGCTGAACTCTGCCAATCACCTTGGTGTTGACGTAAAATTTCGTCAGCATTGACTCGTTTGGTGTCAGAAAAAAGGGTTCGATTGTCAGTATACAGCGTTGTTTTACCGGAGCCGTTGACTCCAGCAACGATGATAAATATAGGCTGGGTCATTAGCGAACGAATCCTTTCTGGTTGATGGTCTTTTTTTGACGCTCCCCTAAAACGTAATTGTATAGCGCCAAGTAAACCTTCTTTTTCTGTGGATCTTTTTCGTACAATGCGCCATGTAATAGTTCATCAATGTCATACTTTTCCGGGTCATCAAAGACGTTAGAAATAGGGTTACTGGCCATTTATGATCACCATACTTTCCGTTTAGAATTAACGTTAGTATAACGTATTTTGAATACTTAGTCTCGTGTTGCGCGTAACGGTTACTCGTTTACGCTGGACGATGAATTAACATCATTTTTATTTAAAAAAACAAGGGCGTTACCGGTTTCCGCATGCCGGTAACGCCCTTAGTGATTTCAGGATAGATTTAGGATTCCCCAGATTAATAAGATGGCTAATAATAACAGTAACAGAATTAGAGAAACTCTGGATTGCCAACGCATCAAATCCCCCCTAAGCCTACTAACTATCCTTAGTTTATCAGGCGGGATGGTTAACGGTTACAATCGTCTAAATCGCCATTTTTTTGACGATAATGCCTAATTTAGCTGGAAATGGTCAAAATCAGGCGGTATCGGGGCCACCACCGTCGTTTGAGGGCCGTCTAGGGTAAATGGCTGGGGAAAGCGTAACTGCCAGCAGTGTAGCCGTAAACGGCTCTGACCGTGAACGGCGTATAAGGGGTCGCCGATTAACGGATGACCCGCGTGGGCGAGGTGGACTCGCAACTGATGCGTGCGGCCGGTCTCGAGCCGGAGCTTGACTAGCGTGGCTTGTGGCCGATGGTCGAGCACAGCGTAGTGGGTGATGGCGGATTGGGCGTGCACGCCGTTGACCAGTCGTTTGCGGCGGTCTTGGGGGTCACGGCCAATCGGGTCGGTGAAGGTGCCCTGGCCAGTTAAGGTACCGTGCACCCAGGCCAGGTAAGTGCGCTGAACGCGTTTTTCGGCGATGTTGCGAACCATGATGGGCACAACGGCGGGCGTTTTGGTCATGAGTAAAGCACCGGTCGTTTCCTGATCCAAACGGCTCAAAATGTAGGGGCCAGGCTGGTTGGGCCCCAGGTAGGCCGCCACGTGATTGAGGGTGGTGCCCCGTTCCCACGGTAGGTTGGGGTGCGTTTTACTGCCACGAGTCTTGTTGACGACAATGAGGTCAGGTGTTTCGTAGAGCACGCTGACCGTGGCGGCGCTGTCGGGGGCGATGTCTGGGAAGGGTTCCTTGAAATCACGGGGCAAGAAAGTTAGTGAAACGGTGTCGCCGCCAGTCACGGGCTGGTTCATGGTGCGGTAGCTGCCGTTGACCAAGACCCGTTGATGGATGCGCAGATCATGGACCAGGTGACTCGGCAGGTACCAAGCGGTCAGTAGCGCACGCAAGGGCATGGCGGCTTGGTTGACGGGAAGCTGAATGGTGTAGGTCCACTGCATGGGAGCACCTCCTTTGAAATGTGGTTAGTAGAAAAATGGCCACCAATTTTAGATACCACGCTTAGAAAAAGAGTCCGAGACACGTGGCCTCAGACTCTCGGTTAGGTTCTAAATGAAAAATTATTTCGTTGGTTCTGGCTTAACAATCAGCACGTCGCAGATGGCCGAACGGCTGACGTAGTTGGTTACGGAGCCGACCATTAACCGTTCAACGGCGGTCAGACCTGTTGAACCAATGACGATCAGTTCAGACTTGTGGTCTGCTGGGAATTCGCGGGCAATAACGGGCTTCGGGTTACCGAAACGCACGTGAATGCTGACATCCGGCACACCGGCGTCGATAGCTTGTTGCTTCAACGCATCGAGGCGGTCTTGGACGTCTTGAGAAAGTTTGTAGATGACGTCGCCACTTACGGCACCACCATAGGTATCGCTAAATTGATTGACTTCGAGGACGTTTAAAATATCCAGATGGGTCTTGTTGCGTTTTGCGACTTCGATTGCTTTTTCTAAGACTGGTTGGGTTGCCTTGGAACCATCAACGGGAACCAGAATGTTCTTGTATTGTTGTAACATATGGAATGCCACCCCTTCACGAGTCATGTTAAAACTTTACCTTAACTATATCATTTATTGCCCAGGGTGTAAGCCTTTTATTCTCAAAAAGCCGCATGAAAAACCGTGAAAAGGCCGTGAAGTAGGGGATTGTTCAGGAAAGAAAAAATCTCTTTTTCACCGTCAGCGATTAAGTGGTGAATCGGCAATGGCGACGGGGAATTGGCAATACAAATTAAAAAATTTTCGACTGATTCTTGATGACGCCAATTCGTGGCCAAGAGGTTGTTGCGGCAGTGATAATTTGCTATAAGAATCATTATAAACGTTGTTTTGACGGCGTTTATAACTATTGGCAAGAGCACCTAATTCCGGTATAGTGATGGTTACCAAAACGAATCGAATCGGGGAGGAAAAATATGTCGGATGGTGCAGGTCTCGAGTGGGTCAATGTGATTTGGCTGGCGGTCAAGGTGGGCTTAGTACTGATTTTTGTGAGTGGCTTTTGGTGGCAATGGCGGCATCGCGGGCGTAAATAAAGGGGATAGCGAAATGATGAAACAACTGCACGTTTTTTGGCGACAACATAGCCAGCGACTGGGAATCTTACTCACGCTGTTGCTAGTCACGGTGGTCGTTACGGGGTTTCAAGTGAACGGTCAGCTGGATACGAAAGGAACCTTGGATCTGGTCACATTGATGCTCCCCAGCCTGGTACTGGGTGGAACTTTAAGTCAGACCACTCAGACGCCGGGACAACGACTGGCGCTGATGGGCGTGGTGAATCTGCTCTACTTGGCCGTCTTGAGCAGTGGCCTGTTTTTGCTGACGCAATCGGCGTTTCAAAACCCGCTGCAGGTTGACTCCGTCTTGATGATGGGCCTGGCCTATGGTGGACTGGCAGGAGTTCAGGTCGGTCTCGAGTGGTGGTTACTCTTGATGTTCTTAGGCACGCTTCAGCTGATTGGTGGGCTCTATCATCACCGCTGGTCACTGCTAGTTCCGTGGCTAGTGCCCGTGGGCTGGCTCGGGTATCAGGGACTGTTGGTTCTCACGGCGGTTCCCTGGAGTTATCCGGGGTTCTTTGCGGCAGAAGTGCTGGCCTTTTTACCGGCGATCGTTCCAGTAGCCACCGGCATCAGCGTTGCGGAATACCTATACCTGATGGCACACAAAAACCGCCGCATCCCGAAAGATACGACGGTTCATCTGAGCGATTAGACAACGATTTTGATTATTCAAGCTTTGAAGAAGTCAGGCTCAAACTGCTCCAGAATTCGTTGTTGTCAGGACCGATATCAAAGCCCTTGACCCGCTTGTTGACTGGGTTCCAGCTGTAACTGAAGGAACCAGGAGCAACGGCGGCTTGTTCATTCATGTAATCTTGCCATTCCTTGAAGGCCTTAGTCCGGTAAGATTCGTTCCAAGCCTTGCTGTTGTTCATGTTGTTGATCAATTGCGTGTTCTTCTTAGTGACAAAGTGACCCATGTTGTAGGTCGCATCTTCACCGTAGAGTTGCGTAGGGGTTGGTTCAGAAGATAAGCCCCAGGCAGCGGCGTAAACGTCGATCTTGCTTTGCTTTGGTTGTTGTAACGTGGAGTAGAAGCTGTTCATTTCCATCGTCTTACCACCAGTGAATTTGACGTTCAAGCCGACCTTGTGCCATTGTTGTAGGTAGTCTTGGTATTCAGCGGCTTGTGCAGAGGTCCCGGTCATGGCACCGAAGTAGATAGTTAACTTCTTGCCATTAGGATCTGAACGCCACTTGCTACCGTTACGCTTCTTGTAACCGGCGTCGGTCAGTAACTTGTTGGCTTTCTTGATGTTCAGTGGGAAGCCCTTGGCACTAGAATCGTAGTACTTTTCAAAGATTGGTGGAATCAAGGTGTTGGCGCGCCAAGTGATCCCGTTCCCAAACTTCTTGCTGATAGCATCCAGGTTCAAGGCGTACATCATAGCTTGACGTAAGTTCTTGTTAGCCATCTTGCTGTTCTTATCCATGACGTTCTTTTGGGTCTTAGTGTCGTAGTGACCAACGTTGAAACCAAAGTAGTCGTAGGAAAGGGCAGGTTGACCAACGATCTTGTAGTCCTTCAGGTTCTTCAATTGCTTGTAATCAGTTCCGTGCATAACACTAGCTGGAACCGTGAAGTCGTACTTCTTGGATTGGATGGCTTTGTCAATGTTGTTTGAGGAAACAACGTTGATGGAGATGTGCTTGATTTGGGCTTTCTTGCCGTAGTAGTACTTGTTTGGTGACCAAGTGGTGGATTCACCTTCAACGACCTTGTCCAGCTTGTAAGGACCCGTGAAGATAGGGTTCTTCCGAACTTGACTAGAGGAAGCCAACTTGGCGATTGGGACGTTCTTGATGTATTCGTAAGGTTCAACGGTACTCCAGATGAAGGAGTTCCCAGCGTATTGCATGGCTGGCGTCACCTTATCTAAGTGTAAGACCGCTGTCCGGCCCTTTTCACCATCGGGGAAGGTGATCCCAGAGATAGTCTTGGCCTTACCTGTGTGGTAAGCAGCCATCCCTTTGATGTTGTTGAAGTCGGCCGAGTATTGTTGTGAGGTCGTCTTCGGGTTGGCAATGACTTCGTAAGGGTATTCGATATCCTTGGCAGTAACCTTAGAGCCATTAGACCACTTGGCGTTACTCCGCAAGGTGATGGTAACAGTCTTGGCTTTCCGGTTGATTCTTTGGTTAGCTAAGCCACCATCAACAATCTTGTAGTTCTTGTCGGTTTTCCAGAGGCTGGCTGAACCACCGGGAGAGAAGACGTCGGCATCTTCAGAATTGGTCGATAAAACGGGATCAGAGATACCTTGGAATGGCGAGTCGTTAGGTTCAGCGACCTTCAATGTACTGTTGTTCGTGGCAGACTTATCAGTGGCCTTCGTGTTGTTGTAAGCTGCGGACAGCTTGACGGCAGCGCCGGTAGTCCCACTACTGCTGGATGAACTCTTGTTGTTGGAACATGCCGCGAGGCTAATTGTCGCTAAAACGGCCACCGCTGACAATGCGAGTTTTTTCTTATCCATGCTATGTTTCCCCCTTGTTTTTGAGAATCCTCATAATCAACGCAAATCGGTTCCCCTCAGAATCGATTGGTAAAGCAGTAACGCAGCGAACACATACGGACGTTGAGTGGCACCATCTCCTCAAATGGATTCAGGTTAGTTAATCAGCAGCCCCTTGCCGTTGCGAAGCATCCGCTGCGCGCCGGAGGACTTGCCCGATGTAACTAATGGATAAACACAAAATAATGATTTCTAATGCGGCTGGCAACCAGGTCCACCAGTATTGGGTGATGTTGTTAGGATCATTGGCGTTGGCAATCATGGTCCCTAACGAAGGCGTTTGGCTAGGTAGCCCGAAGCCCAGGTAGGAAAGCCCGGTTTCAACCCCAATGTTTTCCGCAAAGGATAGGGTACAGTCGACGATGATCAGAGAAGAAATGTTGGGCATGATTTCGCGGAAGATGATTTTCCAGTTGCTGGTCCCGGAAGTCTTGGAAGCCGCAACGTAATCCTTCTCTGACTCAGCCAAGGTCCGCGACCGAATCAGTCGCGACGTGCCTTCCCAGTAGAAGATGGAGAAGATCAGTGTCAACGTAACTGAGTTGTAGTGGGGAATGATGGTGACCAACACGATGATCATCATGGTCATGGGCAACATCATCATGAAGTCGTAGACCCGTTGCATGCCCCAGTCGATGTAGCCGTTAAAGTAACCGGAAATCAACCCCCAGCAAATCCCAAAGGTGGAAGAGATAATGGTCAGCCCAATGGCAATCCCGATAGAATTACGGGAGCCCACAATCAACTGTTTGGCAACGGAACGCCCACCAGAATCGGCCCCTAACCAGAAGTCCGAAGTGAACGGCTGGTTAAAGTAAGCCATGATATTCGTTTCCATCATCTTGGGGGTGTTAATGAACAGGGCCCCAATCATGACGAAGAGAATAAAACCCACAATGATGAAGAGGGCGACCATGGCGGGTTTGTCAGCCTTGAATTCGCTCCAAATAATCTTAGCCGTAGAAGGCGTTGCTTCTGCCTGCGCCTCTTGCGTCAGACGGGCCAAATCAGTTGCGGAAACGTCTGAGTGTTGTTCAAAATTTTCTGCCATTCTGGTTAGCCTCCTTATTCGATTCGAATTCGTGGATCAACGATACTTAAGATAATGTCAGATAGTAAGGTCCCCAGTAAGTTCAGAATCCCGTAGATCAGGACCAACGCGGTAATGACCGTGTAGTCCCGGTAGCTGATCGAGTTCACGAAGAGTAGGCCCATCCCGGGGTAGGAGAAGACGGTTTCGGTAAAGATCGACCCGTTCAGTAACCCGGTAATGGAGTAGCCCGCGAACGCAGCGATTGGCAACAGGGAATTTCTGAAGATGTGGTGACGGTAGATGTCCTTGCTAGGCACCCCTTTGGAACGGGCCGTCCGGACGTAATCGGATCCCTTGGCGTCGATGACTTCGGAACGCAGGTACTGTACGATGTTGACGGTCCCAAACAGGGCTCCTAAGATACCCGGCAAGAGGATGTGGTAGAAGCGACTACCGATGGTACTTAGCCAACCGCTTGCCGACGAGGATATTGACCCGGTCGTGGGGAACCACCCGAAGACGTAGCCGAAGATCCAGATCCCTAAGACCAAGATGACGAAGAAGGGGATGCAGTAAGTCACGTAGGTGTAGACCCGGATGATGGTATCGGGTAATTTACCTTCGTGGCGACCGGCGTAGACGCCCATTGGTAAGGCGAAGGCGTAGGTCAGGATCATGGTGAAGAGGGCCAGCCACAAGGTGTTGGCGGCCCGGCCACCGATCAGCCGGGTGACGGGTTCTTGGTACTGGTAACTGTTCCCTAAGTTACCGTGGAACAAGTGAACGACCCAGTGCCAGTATTGCTGGTACCACGGGTCATACAACCCGTTAATTTTCATCAAATGGTGAATCTGTTGCGGGTCAGCCTTGGGGTTGATGGAGCCGGTAAAGGGATCACCGGGCATCGCTTTGGCCAAGAGGAAGACCAGAATACTGAGAATGATGACTTCGGGAATCATGATTAAGATACGACGGAGAATCGTTTTCCACATTAGGCCTGCACCTCCCCTTCCTGGCTGGCAAGTTGTTTAGCAATCGTTTCAGGGAGGGCCACCGAGTGGGTGGGGCTGACCTGAACCAACGGGAACGCCTCGCCGTTTTCATCGTAGTATTTACTCTGTTGTTCTTGGTAAATCTTTTCGACGGCTAGCCGAGAGGCCCGGTGTGCCATCCGTTGATTAACGTTGGTTTCGGGAATCGCGGCGAGCAGGCGTTTCGTGTAGATGTGTAGCGGGTTGTTGTAAATGTCGTCTCGCGTGCCAATTTCAACCAAGCGGCCTCGGTTCATGATGGCAATGTTGTTACACATGTGCCGCACGACCCCTAAGTCATGGGAGATGAACAGGTACGAAATGCCAAATTCTCGTTGAATCTTCTTCATGAAGTTCAACACTTGGGCTTGAACGGACAGGTCCAATGCGGAAACCGGTTCGTCGGCAATAATCAGCTTGGGATTGGTAGCTACCGCGCGGGCGACCCCAATCCGTTGCCGTTGTCCACCGGAGAATTGGTGGGGATACTTGTAAAGTGCGTCGGCATCCAGCCCAACGATATCTAGCAGTTGTAAGACCCGCAGCTTTTCTTCATCTTTACTGAGGTGTTCGAAATTCCGCAGTGGTTCGGCGATGATGTCTTCGATTCGCTTCCGGGGATTCAGACTAGATAGGGAGTCTTGGAAAATCATTTGGACGTCCTGGTTGTAGTCGAGCTTGGTGCGGTTCGCCTTCTTGGTGATGTCGACGCCCTTGTAGAGAATCGACCCACTGGTAACCTTTTCCAGGCCAACCACGGATTTACCGGTGGTGGACTTGCCAGAACCAGATTCGCCAACCAGGCCGTAGGTTTCACCGGCCTCAATATTGAAGGTAATACCATCCACGGCCCGAACGGAATCGGTGATACGGTTCCAGAAACCCGTCCGGATGGGGTAGTGGACCTTTAGATCTTTGATTTCAACTAAGCTCATGCGGTCACGCTCCCCTTCTCATCTGGAAATTTGAAGTGTTTGTAGCAGGTGCACCGGACCTCGTGTCCCGGGGCCACTTCATGCATGGTTGGATTGGCTTCGTGTGCTTCGGCAGGCACCCACGGAATTCGGGGGGCGAACCGGTCGCCGGTACTTGGCATCTTCTGTAAGGAAGGCACGTTGCCGTCGATGACGTAGAGGTCGTCGTTTTCATTGTCCCGTTGCGGCATGGACCGCAGTAGGGAACGGGTGTAGGGATGTTCGGGCGTGTTGAAAATCTGTTCCGCCGTTCCCTGTTCGACGATTTGCCCCGCATACATGACGGCAACCCGGTCGGCCGTTTCGGCAACGACCCCCAAGTCGTGGGTGATCAAGATGATGCCAGCGTGATTTTCCTTTTGAATCGCCCGTAAGACATCCAAAATTTGGGCTTGAATCGTCACATCCAGCGCCGTCGTGGGTTCGTCGGCAATGATGAGGTCCGGCTTGCAGGCAATGGCGATGGCAATGATGACCCGTTGCCGCATCCCACCGGAAAGCTCATGTGGAAATTGGCGCGCGGTCCGTTTGGGATTAACGATGCCAACTTCATCTAAGAGCTGTAAGACGCGGTCGTGTTTTTCTTCCTTGGTCAGCTTGGTGTGGTAGTCCATGACCTCACTGATTTGGTCCTCAATGCGCTTGAGTGGATTCAAAGCAGATAGGGGATCTTGGAAGATCATGCCGATCTTGGCGCCGCGGAATTGGTTGTAGTCGGCATCATCCAGTTGTAAGAGGTTGGTGCCTTCAAAATCAATTTCGCCGGAAATCTTGGTTTCACTGGGATCATGCAACCCCATGATCGTTGTTGCTAAGGTACTCTTACCACAACCTGATTCACCAACAATAGCGAGAATTTCGTCGTGCTGGACTTGGAGGTCGATGTGGGAAATGGCGTCGTAGAATTGGCCATTGATCTTGAAAGCCGTACTGACGTCTTTAATGTTTAAAAAGTTTGATGCGGTCTCCACGGAAATCCCTCCCCAATGTCATTTCTAATATATCTCTCATTTTTGTATAAAGCCCGGTGAATAAACATCTTGACGTATTCAGTTCGGTGCTTAACAATAATTGTGTTTGATTATAGTTAATCAAATTCTCATTTACAACCCCAAATTTGAATTTTTCCCCATTAAATTTTCATAGAATCATCACAAACTTTGTTATACCAATCATCTCAGACAATTACGAAAATGATAAAAAATTTAACTTGAAACTAAATAGTTGGACAATCTGGTTATCAAACTAGTTATTTAACGGGTCGAGCTATACATTTGCTTGAAACAATATGCATGTATATTCCGAATGAGAAAATCCTTAGTGGCCAGGGCCCATTGTCGTCGACAGCCACCAGGTGTGGTATGATACCAGTAATAACTACAGAATTTTTGAAAGCGATGGCTGAACGATGAGACTAGACTTTTCTGTTGCGGTCCACAGCTTGCTCTACCTGGACGAGAACCGTCCGCGCAAGATTGCGAGCCGGGAGTTGGCAACATCCTTACAATTGAATGCGGTCATGATCCGCAACATTCTCTCTGTCTTGCACAAGCAAGGGTATATTGAAGGCTCCGTGGGTAAAAACGGGGGCTATCAATTGGTACGTGACTTAACGGATATTAACGTGGGGGAACTGTACGACCTCACGATTCCGCCGACAATCAGCTATGCGCGCTTTATCACGGGCGATTCCAAGGGAACCAAGGCCACGGATAATACGGATATCTCCGCCAACATTTCGCAAACGTTGACGGATCTGTTCACACTGGCTGATGAAGATTATCGCAGATTTTATCATCAATTCACGATGACCGACCTCAAAAAAGACCTGCATCAGCACGGATTTTTCCGCCGCTTAATTAACCACGAAGAAGGGTGAGTGGCGTGAGCAGTTTACTGCGCTTTTAGTGGTCCAGCAGGTATAATAGAGATGTAGACAAGGGATGGTGGTCACGGCCACCATTAATGTTGTTGGCAATCGCCCGGGGTGAACCTGGACGATTTTTTTGTGAGCGGGTGCCAACAGGCGGTTAAGCGGAACCAGTTGCCCGTTGGCGCATGTTTCGGCCGTTTTAACGTTGACACATAAAGGTCAGAGATGCTTTCTCAGGTTCTTAGAGCCAACCTTGAAAAATTCCTCTCAGTGAGTGGGTGCGTTGCGCGCGTCTGGGGGTTACTGGGCCGCCTTTTTCACTAACAAAAATCAGTTTGAAAGCTAAATTGTAATCGATTACAAGTCGTGCTATGATTTAAAGTAACCGGGAAAGTTACCGTATGGGACGGCCCCGGGTTGGTTAATTTGAAAGGGGTTTTTGGGTTATGTATTGGTATGCCATGAAATCACACGATATTCGCCACAATTTAGCAACGGAACAATACTTAATGAACAACAAGGAATTTGATGAACCATTAGTTTTGTTCTACTATGAAGGGCCTTGCATCATCGTTGGTCGTAACCAAAACACGTTGGAAGAGATCAACCAAAAGTACGTTGAGGAAAACAACATTACGGTCACCCGTCGGTTATCGGGTGGCGGTGCTGTTTATCAAGACCTCGGGAACCTTTGCTTCAGCTTCGTGGTTGATAGCGATAGCGAAGAGTTCGGGGACTTCAAGTCCTTCGTCCAACCCGTCGTCGATGCCTTACACCAAATGGGCGCCACGACTGCCGAAGTTTCTGGCCGGAACGATATCTTAGTTGACGGCAAGAAGTTCTCTGGTAACGCGATGTACTCCCACAGCGGGAAGACCTTCTCTCACGGGACCTTGATGTTGGACGTGGATCAAGACGTGATTGCCCACGCCTTGAACGTGCCTGAAGACAAGATGAAGTCTAAGGGTATCAAGTCGGTCCGTTCACGGGTCACGAACTTGAAGCCATACCTCGCACCGGAATACCAAAACTTAACGGTGCCAGAATTCCGGGACACCCTGTTGAAGGAATTGTTCCACGTGGACAATTTGGACGCCATCAAGGACAAGGAAGTCGTCATCGAAGACAACGAAAAGGCTGCCATCGACAAGATCTACAACGACTACTACAGCAACTGGGATTGGGTCTACGGCAATTCACCAGAATTCACGGTCAAGAAGCGTCAACACTTTACGGCCGGGACCATCGATGCGCGTTTGTTAGTTGAAAACGGTAAGATCAAGAACATCAAGTTCTACGGTGACTTCTTCGGCCCAGCCGACGCCACTGAACTGGCTGACAAGTTGGCAGGTGTCCGGTACGACCGAGAAAATGTCGGCAAGGTCTTGGACAGCGTCAACACCCAGCTGTACTTCAACGGCATCGACAAGCAAGACGTTTTGAACTTGTTGGTTGATTAGATTCCCGTTAGTTTTCGGTGATTAGCTGATTTTCTAGCAGGAATAAGTTAGAATAGAATGGAATTGACTAAGACGTGGTCGGTTTGACTGCGTCTTTTATTTTATGAATTTATTTGAGGAGTTTATTTTAAAATGAAAGATCGTAACGTGATTGCCTGGGCCATCATTTCCATGGTGGGCTTTGTGGTATTAAATTTCCTGATGTCTCGGCCCTTCGTTGACTCGACCAACGTGCAAATGACGATGAGCGAATTTTGGCGGACCACGCTGATCGCCGTAGTCCTGTACGTGATTCCCATCGTGTTGGCGGCGTTGGATTGGCACCCGTCCTTTTACCTGATGGGGTTGGTCATTGCGCTGTACACGTTGTCACCCATCAGCGTTCTCTTCAACATGTGGATGGACAGCGGTGCCAGTGTCATGATCAAATTATTAATGTCGGCCTACAGCCTGGCGCTGATTGTCGGCAATGCCTACTGGCTGGTCCTGGCATTACGGTTACGGCAACGGCAACAAAAGATCGCCGACCGCAAGCGATTCGCTGCGAAAAAATGAGGTGTAAAGCATGAAACGTGAGATTCAAACTTTTATTGATGCGGCCGAAGCCGATGAGATTCAACATTTCACGGTGGACACCACTGCCAAAGACTTCGAACAAGACCCGGACAAGGCCATGGCCCCACTGGCCGCCTTTATCCGCGAACAAATCGGCAAGGACCAACTCGCCCAAGCCGAACTGAAGCTGAAAGATACGGCGGTGTCGGTGCGCTTGGAAATGAGCGTGCTCAACCTGCCGCTGCAGGATAGCAAGACCATCGGCAAGATCATGGCGACCGACCAAGAGGCCGACATCAACGTCTATGCCGTCATCGAAACGCCAGACATCAACGTTTCTGGCCTGCGTATCGATGCGTTGGCCCCGGCGGATACCTACGTGGCCCAAGCGGCCGTGGCGGACCAAAGCCTGCACGATTGGTTGAAACTCCAAATTGAAAAGCTCCAAACGGCCGCTGCCAATAAGGCGGCCACGGACGTTAAACAACCTGACGAGGCCCCCGCTGCCAAGAAACCGGCGGCTAAGACCACCACGCGCAAGACGGCGACGAAAAAGGCTCCGGCCAAGAAGCCCGCAGCCAAGCGCACGACGAAGCGGACCACGACCAAGAAAACGAAATAGGCTTGAACTCACCACTAGCGTGTGGTAGTATTGTTCCTATGCGATGAGTCGAGAAATCACGCGTCCCTTGCTTGCAAGGAGCGTCCGCGCAAGCGGCTAGGTGAATTTGTCAGCAGGGCACAGATGTCACCGGATTTGTGACGTGTCTGATCTTGAGGGAATGTGGATTCCGAGATAGATCCATTCGAGCAATCGAATGCTGTATAAAAGCGTCCAATCAGTCTTTTGACGGGTTGGGCGTTTTTTTTTTTTGACCAAAATGGCAGCGGTTCTCCACCGCTTGAACGAGAAACTGTGCTATTCTAAAATTATCTGAGAATTTAAGGGGACCTGGAGATGAACAAAGGACGCGTGGAGGCCTTCACTGATGCGGTGGTGGCCATTGTCTTAACGATCATGGTGTTGGAGTTTAAGACACCGGAAGAACCGACGTTTGCAGCGCTAGCTCAAAATTGGAGCTACTTAGTGGCCTATCTGATTAGCTTTCTGTTTATTGGTGTGGCTTGGTACAACCATCATTACATGTTTGCACTGACTAAGCGCGTGACTAAGAAAATCTATTGGGTGAATAATATCTGGATTCTGGTGATGGCCATGTTACCAGTTTCCACGGCCTGGGCGGGTAAATTTATCTTTAAGGTCCAGCCTGAAATTTTTTACTTTGTAATATTCACGTTTTGGGCGTGGGCGTATGCGGCGTTGTCCTATACAGTCATGCGGACCAATCAGGCGCACGACCCGCAGATTGCTCAGAAGATTCGTAACATGTCAGTTTACCGGTTACACGCCAATGTCTGGTTTTGGCTGGTTTGGCTCATCGTTTTTGGCCTGATCTTTGTGTGGCCGCCGATTTCGCTAGTCTTTACGCTGGTTGAACTGGTGGCCATGGCAGTATACACCCCGGCTGACAGCGACAAATTGTTTTAGAGGAGTTTGGAATCGATGCAAAATGAATTATTTGATATTCCCGGCGTCGTGTACCTGGGCTGGCTAGTACCGGTCGGCTTTGGCCTGATCTTTGCCATTAGCTATGGCATCGAGAAACGCCGCCTGGGCAACGGCATTTGGTTTTCGCTATTTTTCTATTCGTTTTTGACCATGTTGGCGGTGAGCATCCTGGGCACCAACAACAAGTGGCTGATCGTCATCAGCATCGCGCTGTTCGTGCTATTACTGCTGCTGATTGGGGTGGCCTTTGCCCTACAGGCGTTTTTGCTGCTATGGAATGCGTGGATCGTCTGGAAACGGGAGAGTCACACGCTGGCCAACATGTTGACGCTGATATTGGGCCTCGCCATTCTACTGGCGCCCTTCGTCACGCGACTGACCACGCTGTACTTGCCGGCGCCGGTCGCGACCGTGTTAAATTTATTTCCGGCCATGGTGATCTTCTACGTGCTGTTTTGGTTTTACAACTACTTGACCATGCTGTTTATTTATCAATTTAATCATCCCCGTTATAAGCAGGATTATTTAATCGTGCTGGGGGCGGGCCTGCTAAATGGTGACGAGGTCTCACCATTGTTGGGGCAACGCATCGACCGCGGGTTGAAGTTTTATCGCAAGCAACTGGCCAAGACCGGGCGGCCGCCAATGATGATTTTCTCCGGTGGCCAAGGGGGCGACGAGACCGTGGCCGAAGGGGTGGCCATGCGCCGCTATGCCTTGGCCAAGGGGTTACCGGCCGACCACGCGATTGCTGAGGACCAGTCCAAAACGACCTACGAAAACATGGTCTTTTCTCAGCGCATCATTGACCAGCGCGGTCCCGCCAAGCCGCGGGTGACGTTTGTGACTAACGGTTACCACACGTTTCGGGCGGGGATGATTGCTCGTAAGGCTGGGTTACGGGCCAACGGTATCGGCGCGCACACGGCCAAGTTTTTCCTGCCCAACGCCATCTTGCGCGAATACATTGCCATCTTTGTGGGCAACAAGCGCTGGCATGCTGTGGCCATTGGGCTGATGCTCCTCTTGACCCTATTTTTGACCTGGGCGGAATATCAGTAGATCGATCATTGCGTCGACTAAACGGCCACTGAACCAGATGCAGGCCAAATCTAACGCAAATTAAGCACGCAACGAAAAATGAGGTCAGGTCCATTGCCAATCGGCGGGACCTAACCTCATTTTTTAATGCTCTTCGTCATTGCGATGGGCCTGGTAGCTTGCGACCGCCGCGTAACCTAACGCGAGCAGTAGCAGCGTGCCCAAGCCGTAAAACAAAATATTCCCCAGTGCGACCATTCGTCGTTCCTCCCTGTCTGCCAGTTACTTGTCATATCATAGCAAAACTGCCAACAGGGGTAAATAGATGGTGGGTGAATGTAATATTACAGTTAAGGGGTTACTTGACCAAATAAACGTGGTCATGAATCAAATCAATTTGCGTGTAGTGACGGTTCAGGTCACGCGTGGCTTTATTTTCTAGCAAGTCGGCGTGGTCCCAGAAGTCAGCTGATCCGGTGGCGCCGTGGGGTTCGCCCAAAACGACAAAGTCCACGTCCTTACCCGATTGGCGAATCGCTTGTAGCAGTTCCCAATCCAGCGGCAGGCCGTCCGGTGACCAGGACATGACCACGACGCCCACCTGGTCTTGGTACTTGGCCCAAGCGTCCAGCGCAGACAAAGGTTCGATGGTGGTCAGGGGATGGCGGCCGGTCTCGTTTTCATGGGTCCAGGCCTGACTATCCGTGGCGAAGACCGTTTGGTGCTTGTCGCGCAGGCCCTTGGAAATGTAGCCGTTGCCCGCCATGACTTCTAAGACGGAACGACCGTCGACGAACTTGGCCAGGTCACTAATGAACGGCGCCGGCGTGTAGGCCCACATGCCATAGTGGTTTTCCAAGTAATCACGGAAGGAGCGCAGGTCGTGGTCCAGCTTCGGCAAGGCATCGGTCAGTTCGTTCCAGAGCCGGTCGCCGGTCGCGTCTCCAGCGGGATAGCTTTCGTTGAGCTTGCGGTAGACCTGGTCTTGGCTGTCGTCGGGCAGCTGCAGGAGTGGCAATTGCTGAGGCAAGTCGCCTGCCGCCAGCATCCGGTCGGCCAACAGTACGTTGCTAATTAAAATTTTAATCGACGGGTAATCATTAAATTGGTGATAATAGGCCGTCATGCGTTCGATGTAGGTCGTTTTGCGTTGACTCAACGGCGCGTGGCGGACTCTTTTCTTGAGTTTTTGCAGTTTCTTCGGATTCACAGTAAGGGTCCTTTCTGATAGAAATACTAAGAAAAACTTAAATCGGCCGCAAATGGGTCACAATTTGCGCTTGGCTTTCGTTTGTAAGTATAGGGCGACCCACAAGAAAAGCCGGCTGATTAGCAGGTTCGCTGACCAGCCGACCCCTGATTAATGGTCGTCTAAATGTAGATCCAGTTCCTCTTGTTGGTTCGGTGACGACGTGGTGGTCCGGTTTTCACGGCCATGCAGGTAGCCATCGATCAATTGGTAAATTTCGTAACGGTCTTGGCCACTCAGCAGTTCTCGGTTAAAGCTCAGTTGCTTGCCGGACAAGAAGAGGCGGCCCAGATCGTATTCGTCACGCTCGGCCTTCCCCGTGAGGTAGTCCATCGTGACGTCAAAGTATTCAGCGAGTTTGCGCACTTCCATGAAGGAAGGTGTCCGAATGCCGCGTTCCCAGTTGCCGAGTTGTGAGGCGGTATTCTTGCGCGTATGCGTTTCGTTTGGTAGGGCGTTCAACGCTGCGGCCAACTCACCCAAAGTAATATGTTGGCCTCGTCGTAAGGCCCGAAGTCGTTCTGGAAACATCTCACTCACCCGTTTCTTTCCTAGTCTTGATTACTACTAGTATACCACTCTCTGTGGTTTTTAAGGGAAAGTTTACTGGGGATGGGGCTGGCCGCCTTACCGTGGCGCCCATGGAAACCGAGATGTCACCGGCTAGAGGGACATCCCCAGCCCAAGTTCGGTCTACCAGCTCACTTTGAGGTATTGCCGAGATTGCAAAAGTGCGTGTCACCTAAGCAGCCTGTCACACCTGAGGTCATCTTCGCCTACCTGCGGCGATAGATGGCGTTTTGGGGGAAGCAAACGTAGTTGACGAACTCACTGGAGCCGAGAGTGGAGCCAAATCTGGGCTCAGCCGTGGGAGTTCCCTTAGCGGCGGTCTGTGCTGCTTAGGGAACTGGCGTCTTTGAGACGCGATTTTCGGCTCAAAGCGAGGCGTCGAGACCGCTCTTTGGCTCGACCCGTCCGCCCGCCGCGTTCCGGCCCGGATTTGGCGCAACGGAAGGCGGTCCCCGTGGGAAGTGTTGCCAAGAACGTTACTTCACCAACGGATCGGTGAGGCGCATGAAGTCGGCGACGTCGCGCTTGATCAGCTTGACTCCAGCCAGCCAGAAGTCCGGTTGGGTCAAGTCAACGCCCAGGTGCTTTTGCGCTAGCTCTTCGGTCGTCATGTTGGCGGTGTCGCGCAACAAGGCGATGTAGCTTTCCTCGAAGTCGCCGGTTTGTTGGGCCTTGGCGTAGATGCCGAGGCTGAACAGGTAGCCGAAGACGTACGGGAAGTTGTAGAAGGCCGGTTCGTCGATGTAGAAATGCAGCTTGCTGGCCCACAGGTGTGGGGAGTAGGTCGACAGGTCGTGGCCAAAGGCTTCCTTTTGGGCGTTGAGCATCAACTCGTTCAATTCAGCCGGCGTGACCAGTTTCTTTTGCCGCAGTTGGTAGAAACGCGTTTCAAAGAGGTAGCGGGCCCGAATATTTAAGAACATGGCCAGGGGGTTGTCCATTTTGGCGTTCAACAAAGTGATCTTCTCGGCGTCGGTCTTGGCCGCCTTGACGTTGGCATCCGCAACGATCAGTTCGCCAAAGGTCGAGGCCGTTTCCGCCACGTTCATGGCGTAGTCTTGCCGCAGTTGGGGCAGGTCGCTGATGACGCTGGAGTGAAAGGCGTGCCCCAGTTCGTGCGCCAGGGTGGCTACGTCGTTGGGGGAGCCGGTGAAGGTCATGAAAATGCGGGATTCGTTGGTCTCCGGGGCGCTTTCCATCCACCCACCGGGCGCCTTGCCCGCGCGATCCTCGGCTTCGATCCAGCGATGTTCAAAGGCGTGTTGGGCCAGTGCCGCCATTTTCGGTGAAAATTCGCCGTAGTGCTTGATGATGAAGGCCGCGGCCTCATCGTAGGTGAACTGGTGGGTCGCACTGCCCGGCAGATTCAGTGGGGCTTCGACGTCTTGCCAGCCGGCGTGTTTCTTACCCAACAGGGCCGCCTTGCGATCGAGGTAGTCTAGTAGAAATTGCTTATTGTCGTCGACAACTTGCCAAATGGTGTTGAGGGTGGCGGCACTCATGCGGTTGGCGCGCAGGGGGTCACGTAAGAAGTCGGTGGTCCCGTGAGCGGCGTATTCCGTCAACCGAAAGCCGGCCAAATGGTTCAACGTATCGGCGAAGAGCTGTTCCTTGTCCGTCCAGGCCTGTTCCCAAGCCGGCAATAAGTCCGCGCGGTACTGCGGGTCAGCGTTGCCTAATAAATTGTTGTCGGCCTGCCCGGCGGATAACGTCACCGCCTTGCCGTTCGCGTCATGGAAGGGCACGTTGACGGTGGCGACCAGTGAATCGTAGTGACTGCTCCAGGCGGCCTTGCCGTCGAGGTTGAGTCGACTGATCAGCGCTTCGGTCTTGTCGTCCAACAGTTCCTTGCCATCATTGCGCATCTCCGTCAGGTTAAAGGCAATCGGCTGGAGCGCCGGGGTGGCCAGCATGGCGGTAAAGTTGGCGTCGGGCACTTGAACCAGGACCTTCTTCAGCTTGCCACTGACGTTTTCGGCCTGGGTGCCCAGGTTGCGTAGTTCAGCTTCCATTGGGGCGACGTCGGGGTTGGCGACGTCCGCTGACCCCACGGCAGTGATGAAGATGCCCATTTGACCCAAAGCGGCATCGATTTGTTGCAGTTGCGTGATCAATTTTTCAAATTGTTGATACGCCGGTGCGTCACTCGCGGCGTCCCAACGGTCCAACAGGTCTCCCAGTGACGCGATGGCACTTTGCGTCTGGGTAAGCTTCGTTTTCAATTGAGCGGAATTGATCCCACCCGGAAATAGTGAATCGAGATCCCAATTTAAAGCGTAGGTCATCAGCGACCCCTCCTAAGAAATAAAGTTGTGACCATTATAGCAAATTTCAAAGTGATTGCGCTGACTGAAAGAACTTCGTATACTTACCAGTAAGAGAGAAATGAGACATTGGGAGGATATCGTATCATGAGCAAACGACGGAAACGGTGGCTGATTGCCGGCGGAATTTTGGTGATTTTAATTTTGGGTGGCTTGATTGGCGCCAGCTTTTATTTCTACAACATGACGGTGGCCAGCGGCAAGAAGAGCTTTGTGGCGGCCGCCAAGCCATTGAAGAAGTCGGACCCCTTGTACGCGCAAAAGAACTGGTATCAAAACGTGCACAAGTACCGGTGGACAGAAAACGCGGCGGGCACGCATTTGAAATTAGTAGCCGACTACATTCCGGCGGCCAAGGCGACTAAAAAGACGGTGGTCTTGGTTCACGGCTTCGGGTCCAACAAGGAAGCCATGGGCGGATACGCCGGCATGTTCCATGACCTGGGCTACAACACGCTGATTCCAGACACTCGCGGGCAAGGCCAGAGCCAAGGCAAGGTCATCAGTTACGGCTACTATGAGAGCCGCGACTATTTGAAATGGGTCAAGCAAGTCATTGCCAAACAGGGGCCACAATCGCAGGTCGTCTTGTTCGGCGTGTCAATGGGTGGCGCTACGACCATGATGACCAGCGGGTTAAAGACGCCGCGGCAACTCAAGGCCTACATCGAAGACTGCGGCTATACCAACGCCGACGCGGAAATCACGTATCAGGCCAAGCAAATGTACAACTTGCCTCATTGGCCGCTAGTGCCGCTGACCAGCTTGGTCACCAAGTTGCGTGCGGGCTTTTACTTCAAGGATGCCAATAGCGTCGCCGCGGTCAAACGCAACCACAAGCCGATGCTGTTCATCCACGGTGGGGCGGACACCTTCGTGCCAACGCGGATGGTGTACCAGGTCTACCAAGCCGACGCGGGGCCTAAGCAATTACTGGTCGTCCCCGGCGCCGCCCACGCCGCGGCCTTATCGCATGCCCCTAAGCGCTACACGCAAAAGGTCCGGGAATTTTTGGCGAAGTACATTCAGTAGGTTTGCGGGCAACACGGGTTGGTGTTGCCGCCTGCCGTTGCGCGAAGTCCAGGTTGGAACGCTGGGGGAGGACGGCCCGAGCCAAAGCCCGGTCTCGCTCCTTGCTTTGAGCCGAAAATCACGTCTCAAAGTCACCAATTTCGTGGCAAAGGTCGCCCAAAAATTCCCCGGCTGAACCTGGATTTCGCTTCACTCTCGGCTACATTGGTGATTGTCCACAACGCTTGGACTAATTGGCCAAGTAGCGCCTGTCGTGTGTGCTTCGGCAAGCAGTTGTTTGCGGGTTATCGCGGTGGTGTGCATGGACACGGCAACTGAGTGCTAGCCATCCGGAGCATCACCGGTCAGCCACGGCAGCTTGCTTGCTAAACGCTTTGTCGCTGACACCGACTATTGTAGCCGAGAGTGGAGCGAGTAGGCGCTCAGCCGTGGGAGTTCCCTTAGCGGTGGGTTGGGCCGCTTAGGGAACTGGCGTCTTTGAGACGCGGGCTTTCGGCTCAAAGCGAGGCGTCGAGACCGCTTTTTGGCTCGACCCGTCCGCCCACCGCGTACCGGCGCCTACTCGCGCAACGGTAGGCGGCAGCGTCACTCTATCGTAGCCCAAAAGGACGAACGTTTAGCAACAAGCAACGAGTAAACAGAGGAGATGATTTGGATGGAGCCCACTGTTTCGCGGCAATTTCGGCCCGTGACCGAGACCATCCTGACACTGGGGGCGACGCTGGTCATGGGGATGATCGACGCCGATACGTTTTTGAATCACGGCGCCGTCTTCGTGAGCGCGCAGACCGGGAACCTCGTGGTGTTCGTGGTAAAGTTTGTAGAGCACGGCTGGCAGGCCGCCTGGGTCAACGTGCCGGTGTGGATCGGCTACTTTTTGGGCTGTTTTTTGGCTCAGGGGATGAGTGAACGCCTGGGTCAGAACAATAAGCGCCGGCAAATGCGCTGGCTGATGCTGGCAGATGTGTTGGCGTATGCCATTTTGGCAAGCCTGCAGACGACGATTTCGACCATCTGGCTGATTTTTTGTTTGGGCATCGTGGCCGGCTACGAGCTGACGGTCTTTCGCCAGGTCGGTGGTATCGGCATCAACAACGGTATCATGACGGGCAATACCAAGAACTTGGCCACTGCGACCTATCAAGCCTGGGTCAATGGCGATAAGGTGGCCCGCAACAAGCAACGCCGCATCGCCATGGTCTTAGTCACGTTTATCATCGGCTGTGCCGTGGGCGCGCGGTTAGCGGTCTTGACCGCCCTGGGCGTGTTGTGGATCGCAACCGGATTGAAATTGATTCTGCTCGCCTGGTTGTTTATGCCAGCAGCGATGGAAAATCCGGACAGATGATTGCGAGTGGGCCAAAAGGTGATTAATGGCGAGTATTAAGGTTAAAGGTAGAATTAACACATTGATTGTTGGAATGGTAGCGTTCAGACAACCCAAATTGGTGAAACCAGGCATCTGCATCAGCCGGGGTCCACTTGCTCTGGAAAACGTCGTCGACACAGCCGGGGCCATCCTTGGCTGATTCCGGCAAAGTGACGTCTATCAGCGACACCGTGCTGGCCGAAAGCTAGCTGATAATTTAACTGTTACCAAGGGCTAAGTCAATTGTTATTGTCACGCACTACTGTAGCCGAGAGTTCGCCAAATATGGGTTCAGCCGTGGGAGTTCCCTTAGCGGCGCGGTTCATGGCGCTTAGGGAACTGGCGTCTTTGAGACGCGAACTTCGGCTCAAAGCGAGGTGTCGAGACCGTCCTTTGGCTCGGCCCGTCCGCCCCAGCGTTCCAACCCATATTTGGCGAACGGTAGGCGGCCAGTTCGCATGACGAGGCTGTAAACGACTATTTTCAGCCGCTTGAGGGTGACAGACAAGAATCGAGATTGTTTTGACCCAGATGATTGGTTGGGTTGTGGCCGCAAATAGCGTATAATTAACGAGATAAGTGACCAATCCACCCGGCAACAGTCGGGATTGACAAACTAAGGAGCACGACCAATTTGCTAAATATAGGACTCATCATCGGTCTACTACTGATTGGGTTGCTGGTCGGTTATCTGGTGCGCCGTCACAAGCATCGTCAGGAGCTCCTGGCGGTCCAAGAACAGGCTCGGGGGATCATTGCCCAGGCCAAGACGAAAACGCAGCAGCGTGTGGCCAAATTAAACGCTGAAGCCAAGCGGGACACTTTAGCCTATCAGCAGTCAGTTAAAGATGAATTGACCGAACAAAAAAATGATATTGCCGTCAGAGAGCAACGGCGGCAACAACGCGAACAGTTACTGGGCCAAATGAGCGTCCGGTTAGACGACCAAACGGCAATGTTAGACGAACGTAGTCAAAGCAACCGCGACCAGCGCCAAGCCATCCACGGTTTGAAAGACGACGCGGCCGCCTTGCGCACGACGCGTGACGAAACGCTGGCCGACCGCGCCGGCATGGACACGGCCGCCGCTAAGGACCACGTTTTACAGGCCACCGAACTGGCGTTGAAGCGCGACCGGGATATCGAAATCAAGGCGCTCAACGACAATGCCGTGGCTAATGCCGAAAAATGGGCCAAGGACGTGGTATTATCCGCTACGGAAAGCGGCCCGCAAGACTTGCCCAAAGAACACATGGAACACACCGTCACCGTACCTAATGGCGAGATTCGCAGTAAGATCATCGGCCGCGATGGTCAGCACATTCGCTTGTTGGAGACGCTGACCGGGACCGATTTGATCTTCGTGCCCGACGACAACACCACGCTGTTCATCAGCACGCACGACCCAATCCGCCGCGAGGTTGCCCGGCTGGCGTTGACCAATTTGGTCGCCAGTCGCCGCATTTCCGCCAATCAGATCGAGACCCAGGTGGAAAACGCCCAACGTGACGTCAACCATAGCTTGTGGGAGACGGGGGAACAGACCGTCAGCCTCTTACACGTCGGCTGGATGCACCCCGACTTGATGAAGCTGATCGGTCGGCTCAAGTACCGGACCAGTTACGGCCAAAACGTCCTGCTGCACTCAATCGAAGTGGCGCAGTTGACGGGGGCTATGGCGGCGCGGCTGGGATACAATACCCGTTTAGCTCGCCGTGCCGGCCTGTTGCACGATATCGGCAAGGCCATTGACCACGAAGTCGAAGGCACCCACGTGGAAATCGGGACGGAATTTGCCCAGAAATATGGCGAGGACGCCGTGGTTATCAACGCCATTGCGGCCCATCACGGGGACGTGGAAAAGACGTCGCCGTTGGCTGACCTGGTGGCGGCCGCCGATGCCATTTCCGGGGCCCGGCCTGGTGCGCGGAGTGAATCCGTGGAAGACTACATCAACCGCCTGCGCGCCTTGGAAAAGATCGCCAATGATCAAGAAGGTGTGGCTGAAAGCTATGCCATCCAAGCCGGTCGGGAGCTGCGGATTATCGTGAAGCCCAAGGAATTGGACGACCACGCCGCTGCCAGCCTGACCCAGGAAGTGGCTAAGCAGATTGAAAACACGCTGACCTATCCCGGGAAGATCAAGGTCACCACGATTCGCCAGTCGACGGCGGTCGAGTACGTCGGCGATGAAAAGAAAAAGACTAAAAAGAAGAAAAAGAAAAAGGCGGCTAGTGCGAGCTAGTTGCCTGAAGCAAAATCCGCTGCGACGCTGTGTTGCGGCGGATTTTTTGACTTAAACCGGAATTTTAAGTGAATTTGTCGCGTCCTCCTTACAGAGTTGGAACGTGCGCCAACAGACAGTCGGTTCCACGCTCCACGAAAAAAAGGTCTCCTTACCCAGCCACACAACGGTGGTGAAGTCAGGAGACCCTTTTTTGCTGGTGCCTTAATGACGCGGTTCGTTGATAATCGTGAAGTTGGCGTTGGCCGTGGCGTCGATCACCGGGTGTTCTTGGAGATAGTCGGCGATAATTTCGCTCATGGCCCCTTGGCTTTCGGCGATGATCTTGTCGGCGCTGTACATGCTGTAGTGGCCACCACCCACGGCCCGGTATTGGTTCAATACGATACGCAGCGGTTGGTCCGGCGTCACGGGCTGGCCGTGATACGTCAGGTTTTCCACGCGCTGGCCGACGGGATTGGCGATGTTTAAGGTGTAGTCGACGCCCTCGTACATGTCATAATTGTACTGGCGGTGTTTGGGGTGAATGAAGGCGGGGTTCACGATGATTTTGCCGTCTTCATTACTGAAGTAGCGAGCACTGACCTCCAGCGCCGCGCGCAAGTCCGCCCCGGTGATGTTGAGCAAAGACAGCCCGTTGGGATAGACGTAATTGGTCATAATGTTACGCATGGTAATCGGATTTTCAAAGCCGCGGGCCTCGTTGTTGAACAGGGCCGTGGCGGAAATGTCGGCGCCCATCGTAGCCATTTGGACCTTTTGAATGAACTCGATGTACGGCGTCTCGTGGATGCGGGCATCAAAGGGATCGTCAAAAGTCATGTCGCCCTTGATGTGGCCGAGTGGTTGGTCGAGCCAGTGGCCCACAGCGTCGTTTAAGTCGCTGGCCGCGGCGAGAACCTTGTGATCGAGCGGGGCTTCTTGAGCGGAGACCAGCTCGGAATGGTGTTGCGTCACGGTCACGTGGCCCTGGTTGTCGCGGTCGAGGTCTAGCGTGATCTTGCCCACGGCTTGGCCCCGGAAGCCCGGTTGGGTCGTGGGGATGTCAAAGACGTCGGTGGCCAGTTGCCGGTGTTGGTGGCCGGTCACCAAAGCGTCGATGCCCGGAATGGCCTCTAAAATGTGATAGGCTTCGTTTTCGCCGACGTGAATGTCGTTAGGCTCACCGGTGGTCAAATCGCGCTCAAAGCCGCCGTGATAGCACACAATGACTACGTCTGCCTGTTTGCGGATGAGGGGGACGTATTTTTTTGCGGCAATAAAGGCCGACTCAAATTGGAGGCCACTGATGTTGGTGGCCTTTTCCCATTTGTACACGGCTTGAGTCGTCAGGCCCAAGACACCGATCTTGATGCCGTCTTTTTCAATAATTTTATAGGGCTGGCCGTATTCCGGATCGCCATTTTCGTCTAAAATGTTGGCGCATAGAATCGTGCGTTTGGCATCTCGAATAGCGGCCTGCAGGTATTCCTGGCCGTAGTTGAATTCATGATTGCCCAAGATGCCGCAGTCATAATTAATTTGATTATAAATGTTGATCAGCGGTTGCGGGTCGCGGTCAGGCTGGACGCGCGCAACGTAGTAGGCCAAAGGCGAGCCTTCCAAGAAGTCCCCGTTTTCAATGGTCACCACGGGGCCTTGTTCCTTGGCAGCGGCTTGCTCGCGGGCGATGACCGTGGCCGCCCGGGCCAGGCCAAATCCCTGGTGGCTTCCCTTTTTTACGTAGTTCGTGGGGAAGACGTACCCGTGGGTATCACTTGTCGATAAAATTGTCAGCTTCATTGTAATGTCACCCTCCAATAGGAAGTCTGGCTGGCCACGGGTCACGTAGACCAGTTGCTGGCAGACCGTTCGCGAAAAGACGCCGAATCTTTAACGTGTTAAAGAAATTATAAGCTAGTTTGGGTTGTGTGTAAATTTTAGCTGGCTAAAATCGTAAAAATTTGTGATTTTTCTTCCTGAAAACGATTCCGGGTGGTAAAAAATAGCGCCCGGCAACACTGAGCTCCGAGTCCGCCTGCTCTGGGGGAACGCCTCCAGCCTGAGAATCACCCCTGGCTGTCTCCGGCAGAGTGGTGATTGTCAATAATATGGCGCTGGTGCCCATGCTGTGTCATGAGAAGTGAAACGGTGGTCAATGATAATTGGTGTTACCATACCGAATACACGGTTGTTACGTGATGATTTCTGTTTTGAAGGCCGTCAATTTTCATCGATATTGCCTGGGAATTTTGGTCACAATTGTCTTGAAGGCCAAACTGCATGGCAAAACTAGCGGATTAATCAGCAAAACCAACCGTAGCCAACCAGGCAATCAAGACCGGCCCCGTTTATAGTTGCCACTAACAGCCACTGTAGCCGAGAGTGGAGCGAAATCCAGGTTCAGCCGGGGAATTTGCCAGTGGGGTTTGCTGGCAAATTGGTGTCTTTGAGACGTGGGTTTTCGGCTCAAAGCAAGCCACGAGACCGCTCCTTCAGGCTCGGGGCGGTCCTCCCCCAGCGTTCCAACCTGGATTTCGCGCAACGGCAGGCGGCCAGCAAACGCAGTCCCAGTTCCAAGACGACAAAAAACGGCGGCCAGGCCTTGATTACCTGCGTCGTCGCTTTGAGAAGAACGTATCTTACGTTTGGAGTGGGCTGGTTGCAGTAGCAGTGCCGCCCGTTTTTTACTTGGAGGAGTAAAATTGGTAACTTATTCGTTTGTTTTAGTCGTAAGTTATGATTTCACTATACCAACAAATTGTGAAGAAAATGTGACGCGAATATTACAATGACAGCGGTAGTGCACAATCTCGTTCACGGGGGAAACGACTCGCCGACCAGACCTGACGAGGCACTAAGGACGGTTGCCGGCGGTGGTTCACGCGTTTGCGGACCCGGACCAGTTGCACCGCCACGGGTCAGTTAGTGACGAGTGGGGTGAAAAATATTCCTGCAAAATTTAATCCGTCCCGGCATTTTCTTGCATGTAAAGCATTTGGTCGGTGGAAATTTGCTGGTACAATTCATCCGCCAGGGCCGGTGACATGAGGTTGGCGCTACGCTGTTGGCGAATGTAGGTGTATTCGTACTGGAAGGCCTGAATAAAGAGTTCATTTTCCAGATCCGTGGTTTCCTGGGAGACGAAGCGGCGGTGCCGGGCGTTGTAGTAGTTGCGCACGGCATTGACCTCGGTCTGGTTATCAACGCTGGAGACCTCATTTAAGAAATTGGCCACGTGGGTGTAAATGTCGTTTTCAATCCGCAAGAAGTTCTCGCGGCGCTTGGCCTCGGTCTGCGGTGTGCGTGCGGGACGATGGACCAGCGATTGTTGCCGTTCTTGCGCGATGCGTTGCGCCTGTTGGGCGGCTTGGTCGGCAGTAGGTGTTGTTTGGGCCAAACGTTGTTGTTGCAAGGCAATGCGCTGTTCGCGGTGGCGCCGGCGAGTGACCATGTGGGTGAGCCGGTGGCCGACAAATTTCAGCCACAGCGTCAGGTTGATAAACGGATTATTGCTGTTCATTTGGGACTTGATCACCAGCAGACGGACGTAACGGTTGGCGTAGCCGTTGGGGATGACGCCTTGATCGGCTAGTTCTTGGACCGTCTGGACCTCGATTTGGGTCGCCTGATTCAAGAGTTCACGGACCTTGCGCTTGTCCGGACGCTCCGCCGTGGCTTGACTGTTGAGAACCTCAATTACGGCCTGCGTAGCGCTGGGGTTGCTGGGATTTTCCTGGACCAGCCGTTCACTGGCGTAGGCGACCAGCGCCTTGCGTTGTTGGAGCGCCTCGGCGGGATCGACGGCCGTTTCCTTGCTGGGCAGGATGTGGGGCATGACCAGGGTCGGTACCAATAGGCTTAAGATGATGACGACGGCCGCCACGAAGATCAGGGAGTTTCTAAAGGGAAAGGCCTGACCATTTAGCGTCAATGGTAGCGAGAAGGCCATGGCCAACGTGATGGTCCCGTGAACGCCGGAAAGTGCACCAATCACGGCATTGAGCCGTCGTTCGTGGGGCTTGGAGTGGATCAGCGCCCAGTCGAAGCGAATCCACAGGTAGCGTAGCGCCAGCATGACCAGGTACAAGACGACGGCTAAGAAGATCAGGCTCGGCAGGGTCTTGGAGGTGTCTTGTTGAATATTTACCCAGACTGTGGGCAGCGAGACCCCCAGCAAAACGAAGACGAAACCATTTAAAATGCTGGTTAGAAAATGCCAGGTCGACCGGGTGACCAGTTGGAGTTGCGTACTGGATAGCCGCAGTTGGTTGGACGACAGGCTGTACATCAAGCCGGCCGCCACGACCGCCAGGATGCCAGATAGGCCAACGTGTTCGGCCGCCAGATAGATGAGGAAGGGCACCAGCACGTCGTAAGGCACGATGACGCTGGCGGAGTCCTTACCGCTGCGGACCAAGAAGACGCGGATCCAAACGGCGAAGATGCCCAAGATGATCCCGATGAGCAGGCCACCGAAAAAGACGACCAAGAAGTGCTTGAGGCCGCCGCCGACGGAGAATTTCCCGGTGGTAAAAGCGGTCAGTGCCAGGCTGAAGGCGACCAAGCCGGAAGCGTCGTTGAAGAGCGACTCGCGTTCCAGCATGCCCATGACCCGCTCGGGCACCGCCATGTTAGTGGTAATGGAGCTAACGGCCACGGCATCGGTCGGCGTGACGATGGCGGCCAGCGCAAAGGCCAGGGCCAGTGGCAACGTCGCCAAGATGGCGTGGCTGAGGTAGCCCATGAGCACCACGGTCAGGATGGCCAAAACGACCGCCACGGACATGATGGAGCCCACGTTTCGCCGGAGTTCCTGCGCGTTGGTGTTGCGGCCATCGTAGAACATCAAGGGTGCGATGATCAGGAGCATGAAGACCTCAGGCTCGAGCACAAAGTGATGGTAGAGCGGCACCAGTGACAGGATGGCCCCGGCAAAGATTTGGTAAAAGGCTTGGGGAATCGCCGGAAAATAGGGGTAGATGGTGTTGGCAACAATCGTGGCTAACACCAGCAGTAGGACGGCATAGAAGACTTCCAAATTAATCCCTCCAGATGAGTTTATTCGTTACCGTATATTCTACGCCAGTCGCGTGAAAAGTGGCGAAAAACTTCTTGGTAATCTGCCCTTGACCAAATTAGGGAAAGTGGCTAGACCTACGCGTGTGGGGAGAAACCAATAATGAATATTAATGCGAATTAAATGGATATTAATGCATTTTATTGAAAAAGAGACGCCAGGCGGGATAGTTTGTAAAACTTCATAATTTATCAATAGATAATTGGCCAACGGGGAAAACCTTGTGGCCGCGTTGCAAGCTGATACGGTGGCCATTTTTCGAATTTATCACAAATCAGTTTAGTGGCCTCACAATGGTTGGGACCCACAACCAACCCACTAAGAAATGTGGGGGATTATTTAGAAAGTTTCCAAAAAAGGTTGATTATTCATTCAATTGTGGTAACATATAAGTTGGTTCTACTAGATGGTTCAATGAATTGTTTAGGCGAGCTTAGTTACGTTGTCTGTTATCGTTACTCAATCCAACGATAAGGAAGTGCTGAATATGATCAATTTGTACATTGCACCAAGTAGCGCATCCAGCCGGAAAGCACGCGCTTGGCTGAAGGAACATGACATTGCGTTTAGAGAACGGAATATCAAGTCCAAGCCATTGAATGCAGCTGAGGTTAAACAGATCTTACGCTTAACCGAAAACGGTAGTGAAGACATCATCTCTACCCGTTCCAATGTATTCAAGGAACTGCACGTAGATTTAGACAGTCTGTCAGTCAGTCAACTCGTTGATTTGGTTGTGAAGTATCCAGACCTCATCAAGCGGCCGATCATCTTTGATGACAAGCGCCTGGAGGTTGGCTACAACGAAGAAGAAATTCGCCGGTTCTTACCACGTGAAGTCCGGACGGCAGAATTGCACCACCTGGAATCACAATTAAGCTCATAGATCGGATCGATCAGTTCTCGGGGGAGTGCTGGTCGGTTTTTTATTGAAATAATTATAAACGCGAGAAAAAATAGTGCTCACGCCGGATGGATGACCATCGGTGATGAGCACTATTTGTTTATAGTTAGAGATTGTTTAGGCTGGCACAATAAGCTGATTAGTGTCCGTACTTGGTGTCAGCTAGGAAATTGCATCTGTAGTGGCAGTGTCATGACAAGTACTACAGTAGGCGGCAAGCTAACACTGGATGAAGTTACCCGGACACCACAGTATGTGGTTTAATGATTGGCCTTTAAGTAACTTTTAGCCATGTGTGCGTAGCCTAATTGTTCCAACGTATCGACAATCGTGGCCTGGATAGTCCCGGTTGCCACCACGTCAAACCCCGCTAGTTGCGCCACAATCAAGCTCTCGACCCGATGAACGACGGTTGGGTCGTTAGTGAGGTCAGCCAGCGCCGCGTGAATTTTACGCGAATTAAACGGTGTGTGTTTTCCGCTGGGTGTTTCCACGGTCAGACCGGTTGGGTCCATTGTCGCTTGAGATCTTCTGATAACGTCCATCGTCTTAACCCTCCTAGGTTTTACGACTTCTTGGGGAGCTAAATGTGCTGACCGAAAAAAGCCTGTACAACTATGGTACGATGAATTCAGAAAAAATACAACTAGATATGGGGGTAAAATTTGGTTAAATTCTACATATGGTAGCAAAACCACAGAGTGTGGTCCACCAAATTTTCCGTTGGCTGGTAATCATTAAAAATAAGATGAATTGTGCCCAACCACCGTTAGGAAAGAAAACGGTGATTGGGCACAGCTTGTCAGATAGCGAATTTTGAAATGACCTGGTTTTGAGGGCTGGAATCTAAAGGCTGAGAGTAATATCCGTGCTTAACCGCGAAACAACAGTGTTCTGTTTACCAAAAACAATGAAACCAGGAACCTGCTGCAGGAAATCCGATTGACGCCGACCTGACAGAATCACAGATTTCGTCTAGTCTATGGACATTGGTTGTCGATTTAGGGGTTAAACCAGTAGACTATGCAACGACTATCGTAGCCGTGAGTTCGCTAGAGATGAGTTCAGCTGTGGGAGTTCCCTTAGCGGCACGCTTCATGGCGCTTAGGGAACTGACACCTTGAAGACGTGGTTCACCGGCTTCAAGGTGAGGTCCAAGACCGTCCTTTGGCTTGGACCGGCGCCCTCAGCGTTCCAACTCATCTCTAGCGAACGGTAAGGCGGCCAGCTCCCGCCACACGCTGGTAAGGAACTAGTTCCACCCACTAAAGTCGACTAAGAGATGCCCTTCAAGGCTTCCTGGGCGTGAATTTCCTGAGCCAGAATAGCGTTCGTCGGCGCGGGCACCTGGAGTTGGGCACCTAATTTGGCCACGTAGCCGTTTAGAAAATCAATTTCCGTCGGTCGTTGATGCGCCATGTCCTGGTGCATGGACGGGTAGTGACCGCCATTGGTTTCCGGTGAGAATTGCGCGGCAATCAGGTCGGTGACGTCTTGGGCGCTAAAGGCAACGCCCGCGGCCTGGGCGACGGCTTCAAATTCATTGAGGACGGCATCGTTGAGGGTCCGCCAGTTGGGTAGCGCGCCGAATTCACCGATGTTGCAGTCGAACAGGGTGCAGTAGGTGTTGAGCACGCTGTTGAGCCCCGCCTTTTTCCAAATGGCTGCCATCACGTTATCCGCCTGGCTGGCATTGAGCCCGGCAGCGTTTAGCGTGGTCAGTAAACCAGAGAAGTCGGCAAATTCCGTGGGCACTACGGCCTGTAGCGAGATGCTGCCAGTGCCCGTTACCTTGATGTGACCGGGGCCCGGCATGCCGGAGGACCAAACGGTAGTGCCGACCACGATCTGACTCTTCGGCACGTGGCGTTCAATAGTCTCGACGTTACCAATCCCGTTGGCCAGCGTTAAGACCGCGGGGTGGTTGCCCAAGATGCCGCTGATGTCTTGCAACATCTGGTCCATCTGCATCGCTTTGGTAAAGAGGATGACCAGGTCAAACTCCCCGGTCACCGCCTGTGGGGCCACCGCTGTTAGATGGTAAACGTGATCGGTGCCATCATCGGTCGTGACCGTCAGACCCTGTTGATTGATGGCCGCCACGTGGGCCGCCCAGTTGTCGATCAACGTGACTTGGTTCCCGGCTGACTGGAGCTTCACGCCAAAGCGACATCCCATGGCGCCAGCACCTGCAATCGCAATTTTCATGTTCCATTCACTCCTTTAATCGTCGTTAAGTTCAGTGTATCAGTTTTTATGAGAGGTGTGGCAAAAAGAGCAATTGACATTGGCGGAGCACTGGATTAAGATGTAAAACAATTATTTGATGAGAAAATAATGAGAAAATAACTTACATAGGAGTGATGCGTATGGCAAAGGGTGTTAGTGCACAGGATCTATTCAAGTTAAAATCGGTGACGCAGCCGTTAGCAACGGGGCGTCAGGTCGTTTTCGTGGAAAATGGCATCGATGAAGCCGCCAACGATTATCGTGCCCAGCTCAAGCGACTGGACGCGGCCGGCTATGTCCAAACGGTCGCAATCAACGGTAAATTGAACGTCCAACCCGCCGTCGCCGGAGACCAGCTCTTTTACACGGCCACGGTCGGTGACGCCAAGGCGCAGTTGTTCCAGGTCAACGTAACGGGTGGCGAGCCTAAATTGGTGACCACGACCAGTCCCGATGAGGCCGTGAACACGGTGATTGCCGCCGCGGACGGCCGGAGCGTGTTCTTCAAGACGACGGCCACGGCGGAACATCCCAAGTTGCCCAGTCCGCAGAAATTTCCGCAGACCCGCCACGTTGACCGACTGATCAACAAGGCCGATGGCTACGGCTGGTTGCCATTAGACGTCACGTATCGCTTGCGGCGCTACCAACCGGCGACTGGGGTGGTAGACGAGCTGTTCCAGCAGGGCAACGATTTCAGTTTGACCTCGGTCAGCGACGATGGCCAGGCCGTCACCATTTTACAAGACGACCAACCGGATAACGACCGTGACTTTGCCCACGGCGCCTACCGCTTTGACGTGGTGACCCGCCAACTGACCGATCTCACGGCCAGCTTTGCCCACGGCCATTTTGACGACGCCACGCTGTCACCGGACGGCCAACAGGTCGCGCTGATCGGCGATGATGGGGCGTTTGGCCGCCATACTGTGGCCAATTTATATCTGGTCGACCAGGCGGGCCAACACGTGACCAATTTGACGGCCGACCTGCAGGCGGACCTGTCGCCGGAATTTGCCGGGGATTTCGTCCAGCAGGCCGGTGGCAAATTGGTGCGCTGGTTGAGCGCCGATCAGGTCGTCTTTGCGGCGTGCTTCCACGCCCACAGCCAACTCTACGTGGGGGATTCCCAGGGCGTCAAATTGGTGGATGACACGGCGCGACAAATCGTGGACTTCACGGTCGTCGATGCCCAGACGGTGGTGCTGGCCGTTTCCTATCAGGATCAGCCGAGCGCCTTGGTACGCTTGGACTTGACGAGCGGCCAAGAGACCGCACTGTACGACCCCAACGCCGCTTACGAAGATACTCATGAGTTCGCTCATCCGCAGCGCTTCGACTTTCAGGCCGCCGATGGTCAAGCGCTAGAAGGCTGGTATTTACCGGCCCAAACGACGGCTGCTAAACAACCCGTGTTGCTGTACGTGCATGGCGGTCCCCATGCCAATTATGGCGAAACGTTCTTCTATGAATTCCAGGTCCACGCCAGCCGCGGCTTTGGCGTCGTCTTCTTCAATCCACGCGGGTCAACCAGTTACGGTCAAGATTTCGAGAGCCACGTCAACGGCCATTACGGCGAAGACGACTACACGGACGTCATGACCGGTCTAGATACGGCGTTGGCAAAATTCCCGCAGTTAGACGCCGACCGGCAGTACATCGCTGGCGGTTCCTATGGCGGCTTCATGACGACCTGGGCAGTCGGCCACACGCACCGCTTCGCAGCGGCCGTGGCCCAACGCGCTGTGACCAACTGGATCAGCCTGTTTGGGACCAGTGACATTGGCTTTTACTTCAACCCTGAGGAACTAGCCACCGACCTGTTTGACGAGGGTGGCGCGGCGGCCTACTGGCAAGCGTCGCCACTGGCCTATGCACCCCAGGTGACCACACCGATTCGCCTGCTACACGGTGAGTGGGACATGCGTTGTCCCATCAGCCAGTCCGAAGAATTCTTCACCGCGGTCAAACGCGCGGGCGTCGACGCCGATTTGGTCCGCTACCCGCAAAGCTTCCACGGCATCTCCCGTGGCGGCTTACCGAGCTTACGCATTCAACGACTGGACGACATGACGGCCTGGTTCACGGCCCATCCGACGGTGACTAACAACGACCAGGCATAAATGGCGGTAACCAGTTGCCAGTGATTGCTAGGGAGGGCGGTCGCTTCACTAACGTTGTGCTGAAGTGGTTTGCCCCAGTGGTGATGACTGGTCAGGAGTATTCACAAATGAATTGAAATTTTGGAGTCCAGGACGCAATTGTCTGGGCTCCTTTTTCTTGTGCATTTTTGAGTGGTACCGGTTACTATTTTAGGAGAGGAATATCTGAGCTGTGGCCCAGTATTGGATACTCAGACGGGCTACTAGCGGATAGCGAAGCAGGGATGGAGATGATTGGCCTAGGCCTGACGATTGCTGCGGACAATCACAAACCGTAGCCGAGAGTGGAGCGAAATCCAGGTTCAGCCGGGGAATTTGCCAGTGGGGTTTGCTGGCAAATTGGTGTCTTTGAGACGCGGGTTTTCGGCTCAAAGCAAGCCACGAGACCGCTTTTCAGGCTCGGGGCGATCCTCCCCCCAGCGTTCCAACCTGGATTTCGCGCAACGGCAGGCGGCAGCTAACCCAATCGTCCCCCGCCAACCGCCAGGCGTTTGCCAGGTATCCGGAAAATTCACCGCTGTTCCGGCATTGGTTATGTACAGCGCCAGGTGAGAAGTGTATCCTGACTAGTGGTGCTTGACGCATTAGACTAGAAGAGTGAGAGCAAGTTTTATGGATAAAAAAATAATTTCAGGATCGTTTTGGCTCTCATTTGGGAGCATTTTTTCGCGGGTCTTAGGGGTGGTTTACCTGATTCCGTGGTTGGCGATGATTGGGTCGCCGCAACATCAAACCGTGGCGCAGGCGCTGTTTAACACGGCGTATACGCCCTATGCCTTGTTCATTGCGCTGGGAACGGCGGGTTTTCCGTCCGCGATTGCCCGACGCGTGGCGTTCTTTAATGGGGAAGATAGTTTTCAAAATTCGAAACACATTGCCGTGGCCGGATTTGGGTTCATGGTCGCGTCCGGAGTCATCTGTGGCGCGCTGTTGTACGGGTTAGCGCCCGTACTTGCCGCCAACAGTCCCGTGAGTTCGGTGGCCAATGCGACCACGGCGATTCGTTGCCTGGTGCCGGCCATTGTCATTTTGCCATCGATGAGCATCTTGCGGGGCTGGTTCCAGGGCAACGGGGACTTGAAGCCGTTTGGCATTTCGCAGTTGTGGGAACAGTTCATTCGCATCCTGGTGATTCTGGGCGGGACCTACCTGTTGATCGAGGTCTGGCATCAAAGTTACGTGCAGGCCGTCTTCATCAGTGTGGCCGCGGCCTTCGTCGGGGCGGTCGGCAGTTATTTGTACCTGCTGGGGCACCTCTGGCGACAACGCGGCACATACCGCCAGTTAGCGGCCAAAAGCCAAGCGGGTAAACAACACGCTGCGGGACAGTTGCTCAAGATGATTGGTTACGAGTCGATTCCGTTTGTCATCGTGGGGTCGGGGATTACCCTGAGTCAATTAGTGGATCAGTTGTTCTTTAAGCAAATTATGCAGGGGATGCTGCACCAGACGGCGGCCATGACCCAATACGTCTTCACGATTTTCTCCGCCAATCCCAACAAGATTACGACGGTCATCGTGTCATTGGCCATGGCGGTGGCGGAAACGTCGCTACCACTGTTGGCAGGGAAATTGGCCGATATTCAACGCAACCGGCCGCAGATCAGCGCCTTGTTGACGAATAATTTTCAGCTGCTCACGTTCGTGTTGTTGCCGCTGGTCATCTTGGTCAGCGTCTTTGCCTACCCAACCTACGGCATCTTCTTTAACTTTGACGGGGCCGGCGCGACCTACCTGGTAGCCAACGTCTGGCAAAGCCTGGTACTCGGGCTGGCGCTGGACCTGTTGACGGTGCTCCAAGCGCTACGGATGAGCAAAAAGGCCACGACCTACCTGTTGACGGGATTGGGCATTAAAATTGTGCTGCAACTGCCGTTCGTCTACGCGTTCCAAGGATACGGGGCGCTGCTGACGACCGGGATCGCCTTTGGTTGGATCACGTTGGTCAGCTGGCGGCTGATTCGGCGGAGTTATGCGGTCCGGCTGAGCGCAATTGGGCCTATCGCGCGGTTGAATCTAATCTTTGCCGTGGTGGCCACGGTGTTGGTCGACGGCTGTCAATGGGCGTTCGGCCACCTGTTCTTCACCAGCAAGCTTCTCGCCATGGGTTACGTGGGCGTGTTGGGCCTGGTGACGCTGGGCATCTACATTCTCCTGGCCAACCGGCTGGGCGTCGCGCAATTGATTTTCAAACGACCGATCAAGCTGGCTTTGCGCCGGTAGGGTGATTTTGATGAGTGAAATAACGGTTCGAATTTGGTTTAGCCGGATTTGAGCCGTTTTTTATTTTGCAAGTATCGTTAGAGGTGTAAACGATAAATGCGAGCTGAACGACATTCATAAAAACAAGAAATTTGGGGCCGAATTGTTAGATTGGCGATTAATTTTAACTTTTATTTTGTCATTCTTTAAAAGAGAGCATTTAATTGAAAACACTGATGTGACGGCGTTTAAACGAGGCTATACAGATTGATAATCGTTATTTTGACTAACAATACCATCAATAAATTCTGGACAACATAAAAAATTCAGTAACAAAACTAACAAATTAATTATTTGAGCGTTATACTGTAAGTGTGAGGGGTGATTAAGATGTTAAATAAAAGAATGTTACAACGTATTTTGGCCGGCCTTGGTATCCTGTTGGTGTCATTAGCCTTGGGGATATTTGCTGGCAACCAGCAGACTGCACGTGCGGATATACATCACACTGATAATATTAATATGCCGCTGGAGTTTGTGGCACCAGATGGCACGACTCAGGAAGCGGTTACATTGACGCATAATAATATTTCAGTCGCTGATGCCAATAAGACGACGGTGAAGGACTTCATCGACACGGCGGGGTTAAATCCGGCTCTGGCTAAGGGCCATACGATACTTGATATGTACAATATTCTTTTTGAGTACGCTGACCAGCCGGCGCTGAAGGCCCAAGCTGTTAGGGAAATGCAAGCGGTCTTTGCGGATATGGACCAGGCAACTGCAGAGGGCTTGGTTGATCAGGGAATTGCGTCCATTAAATCCTTTAGTGGGTTAGTCTTTGATACGGACCGCATCACCCAAGAGGAAAACGAAACACTCTCTTTGGACCTAGACAATCCGTACACGCAGGGCGCTGATATAACGAGTTACCATACCCAGCAACCCTTTAAAATCTATTTGAAGAAACGCGCAGCGACCACGACCACCACACCTGCCATTACCACGCCCGCTGTCGTCGACCAGTCCAGCCTGACTGCCGATGACACCGCGACCGTAACGGTTGGTGACCCGGTCAATGCGGCGACCTTCAATGCGCACGCGACGACTAGCGACGGCCAGAACAGTCCGGTGACGGTCGATACCGGGAAGGCCGATTTGCAGCAGCCGGGGACTTATACCCTCACCCTCAAGGCGGCCAACGGCAAGACCAAGTCAGTCACCCTGACGGTCCAAGCGGCACCGATTCTGACCGGTGCGGCCGCGGCCACGATCGCTCCCAAGCGTTCCGCCGTCTACGCGCTGAAGACGTTGTACCTGTACCAGCAACCAACCTTTAAGAAGCGCCAACGCATCGTGAAATACCGCAAGACGAAGCGGACCCAACGCCCGATGTTTGTGGTCACCGGTTACGCCAAGTCCAAGGCGGGCTTGCGGCGCTACCGGGTCAGAGACGTCAATCACCACAGCAAGACGGCCGGCAAGACTGGGTACATCACAGCTAGAGCGGCTTTTGTCACCCCAGTTTACTATCACCAAACAGCGAAAAAAATCAAAGTGATCAACCCCTCCGGCGTGAACGTTTACCGGAATCTGAAATTAACGAAGCAAGTGAAACACGTTAAGCACGGCCAGACGTTGAAAGTGACGGCCATCAAGCAATATCATTTGACGACCCGCTTCACGTTAAGTAACGGCCAGTACGTCACGGCCAATAAGAAGTTGGTCATGCGGGTGAAATAGAAAGCATACCAAGCAGCGACGCAGAATCGACCTGATTGTCGAACCGGCGTCGCTGTTTTTGTGTCTAATCAGTTCTAAGCTAAGGGTTGGAGACAGAGATAACGCGTTGGCTTTTGAAATGGCAGGGCGCTGTCGACTAGGATCAGTTAAGCCTGAGCACGTGTCAGCCCATATTGGGTGTGACAGTGGGCGGCCAGTAAAGTCCGATTGACCATCGTTCGTCGAATAGGGGGGGTAGCCTCGAGGCAGTATTTGACGTCGTGTTAGTGGTGATTGGTTTAGGACGTAGTGACTGTGAATTTTTGGTTTAATCTTGACTAACACAATTATCTTGATAATCACGAATTTACCGGAGGCAGCTAGGGTGGAGCTGGCTGTGTCGACCCAGTTAGCTGGCGTCTTTTGCCAGGTTACTGGGTGGGACGACTTGAGAGACTGGCGAACTTAGCCAGGCTTTCAAGCGAACCGGAAGACCGCTCCTCAGGCTGGAGGTGTTCCCCAGAGCAGGCGGAACCCTAGCTGACGTAGGGGCCTGGGTTGCCAATTTTAAGAGTGAGAACACTGTTTTTCAAGGCTTTTTTAAACCAAAAATCCCCCGTCGCGACCAACGACGGGGGAGACAGTTATTTCATTTATGAAGTGTGGAACTGTGGGTGAGACTTAATTATTCAACATTACCTACGCGGGCGTAACCCACTGCGTGCCACCATGGGGCGTGAACGGCTTCCGTCACAACACCACGGTTTTGAGAATCGATCATCCGACCGTTACCAACGTACAGCCCAACGTGAGAGATAGACCGCTTGGAACCACCGAAGAAGACCAAATCACCCTTCTTGATGTTCTTGTAGCTAACGTGCTTGTACTTGTTGTATTGTGCTTGAGCGGTCCGGGGAATCTTCTTGGAAGCCCCTTTCTTGTAGACGTAGCTGGTAAAACCAGAGCAGTCGAAGCGGGAAGGACCAGTTGCGCCCCAACCGTAAGGCTTCCCTAATTGGGCCTTGGCAACCTTGTGGATCTTGTCGTAAGACATGGTAGCGGCACTGGCATCAGTTGGTTGCGTGATGGCAAAGCCGGCAATGGCAAAGGCCACAGTGGCCATCAAAGTTAAAATAATATCAGTCAACGTCTTCTTCATAAATGTAAACAAACTCCCTTTTTTTCAATTAGTTTTTAGTAGTGATGATTTCGTCTTGCGTTTCAACATGACTAATACTATCAGGGAGTTGTTACAGAAATGTCTCAAAGAAATATCAATCGGATTAAAGGTAATCTTAAGCTTTGCAACATTTGACCTCAGTCAGCAGGATAGGCGTGCGGAAAATGCCGGTGGGCCGCCATTTCAGGGGTCAAGGTGATTTGTTGCAAATGGTGGGTCGTGCGCGGAATGAAGTGGTAGGTGAGGCGGTCTAAATCAATCACGCCGCGGTAATGGGTGTAATTGTGGTTGCCTTCGTGCCGCCGCGTCGGGTCGTAGGGCAACTGGACCTCTGCTAACCAGCGAAAAAGTTGGGTCACGGCCGCATCGCTGGTCGGTGCCAGTGGGGTGCCCCAGCGCCGCACCGCCGTGTGGACGAAGCGACGGGTAGGGACGGGACCGGCCGGCAGGGACGCGCCACTAGCGATGTAGGCTTGAGCGGCACGCTGCGTGGCGGCGGTAAAGGTGGCGCCGGGAACCTGGAGGAAATCGTTGAGGTTTTGCAGGTGGGCGGCTAAGACTGGCGTGTTGGTCAAGACTCCCGCGGCGTTGACCTGGGCCGTCAGGGGGCCGCCGGTGGGTTCGATCACGAGCGTTTGTCCCTGCCGGTCACTTAAAATCCAGTGGAAGGGGTAGACATAGCGGTCGGCCCCCCATTTGCGGCCTACCAAGGTAACGTGAGGCAGGTCGGCCACGACTTCGGCGAGGGTGGCGTGTTCACCCAGAACCCAGTTGATGAAGTCTTGCGGGGTCAAGTTGACGCGGCCGGCTACCGGGTCATCGACGTAATCCACGGCGCCGGGCAAATAGAGTTCGGCACACGTGATACCGGTTTCATTTACGCCGTCAGCCATGAGGTAGGCGCTGAAATCACTGGCGATCCGACCACCGCCCAGCAGTGCGTATTGTGTCGTCCGCGAATCCCCCAGTGCCGTGCGCCAGCGGTAATGACGCGGCAGAAAGACGGGGCGCCAGGGCGTGGTCGTCGGAAAATCCATCGTCCGGGCAAAAAAGTGGTGGCCTGATACGGCTGTATAGGTTAGACTAGTACACACGAGGGTTTCCTCCTTTGAAAACTAAAATGGGGTAATTAACGTTGCAGAATATCCATTTAAGTATACCATTATGGTGGGAACCGGTTCAGTGGGTCCGTCCCGGTGAATCATCAGCGAAAATAAGTACCATAATTAAGAGAATTATTTTTGGAAGGGAACTGGGAAAATGAAATCGACATGGAACTTGGTCGGGATGGCACTTTGGTTGCTGGTCCTGGTAACGCTGGTCTGGATGGTCCACGACATGCGCGTGCGCCGCATCCGATTGATCGTGAAAGAACACCACAGTTTTTCGTGGCGGAACTTGACCATTTCAACGATTGAGCTAGTGGTTTGGCTGTTATTCTTCGGGGGCATGAGCTACACGACGTTCTTCCAAAACGTCAACCAGCTGGGCGACCGGGTCACCCAAACGACGCGCTACGAGCCGCTGGTCATCAATACCGGCGATGGCAACGGGTCGGCGTACTATGTGACCGTCAACAACAGCACGGGCAAGAAGCCGGTTCAGACCTATACATACCTGACCGAAGGGGAAAAATACCAGGTCAGCAGTACGGACGCCACGGTATCGGCGGGTAAGAAGGCCATCAACTTGCCGGCGTCGGCCTACAAGTGGGACACCAAGAAGGTCGCCAAGTACGATCAACGCCACCAACGCGCTTGGGTCGGCGTCATCGAAACGACCTACAAGAAGTCGTTCGTCAACGGCATCGGCTTGCACGCCGGCCGCTTGGCCAACCGTTTCACGCTGATTCGCATTCCGGATCACTCATTCATGCAAAACAACTAAAAAATCGCCTGGTACGCACAAACTGATTGCGCACCAGGCGATTTTTAGTTGTCAATAATACTGTCCGTGAGTCCGCCTACCGTTCGCTAGAGAGACGTTGGCACGCTGAGGGCGGCCGGGTCGAGCCAAGAGACGGTCTCGACGCCTCGCTTTGAGCCGGAAGCCCGTTTCACAGGCTGGAGGCGTTCCTCACAGCAGGTGGAATGCGCGTGCCGTTACCGGAGACAGTTGGCACGGTCAGGCGCCAATCCCAGACTAGAAGTCGTTGGGGTCCGCGGCGGCGGGCTCGTAGTCGTCCATCTGGGTGTCGCGGTAATCCCACCACTCGTTTTCGTAGCCGAAGAAGCCGGCCGCCTCCATAGCCTGGTTCAGGATTTGGTAGTGCTTCTCCTGGATGGCCGTGCGGGGGTGGTCGCGGTGAGCGGCGGTCGTGAAGTCGTCAAACGGCGTCTGCATTTCCAGTTCGTTGCCGTCGCTGTCGCACAGGGTCACGTCAAAGGTCACGCCCTTTTGGTGAGAAAAATTGGGGTTGGGTTTGGCCACGAACGACGGATCCGGGTAGACTTCGTAGAGTTTTTCTTGGGCGGGTACGGGACGATAGGCGTCCCACACTTTGAGCCGGTAGCCTTGTTCGCGCAACAAGGCGCTGGCTTGGGCGAGTTTTTTCGCCGTGCCAGTCCGCGCGATGGCGGTCGTGAAATCATAGATCACGTGATGGGTAAAGTTGTCAGTGGTGGCATAGCGCAGGTCGACTAAGATGCTGGGGTCCAGCGCTTGAACGTTGGTAAAGCCAGTTTCGAGTTGTGACATGGGGCACCTCCGAAGTGTATTGCACAATCGGCTAAAAAGCGCGATTGCACCTTACTTCTAGTATACCGGGTTTGTTTTAGGAAAGCTTGTGAAGTGCCTCGGCAAAGTGCGGGTCAAATTTGTCCCAGAAAAAACGACCAGCCGCGCTAGGCGGTCAGTCGTTAGTCGGGAAACACGAAAGTCACTCAGCTCTCGCAAATCCCATTTTACTCGTATCATGGTCTTTCTCTAAGTTAATTCTCGCGGTTGGTTAGGCGACCGTCCAATCACCGTGCGTGTTCCAGCCGGTCTTGGGCGTAAATGCCGATGTCGGCCACGTGAACGGTACCGGCGTGTTGCTTGCCCACTGTCGTTAAGAGGCCAATCTTGTTGTAGGCCATGGTCGTGGTGGAGTCCGCCACCACGGCGACCCCGAGCACGTCGCCGGTGTCCGCGTTGATGCCAGAAGGTACGTCGATGGCGACGGTCTTGGCATCGGCCGCGTTAATGGCATTGATGGCGTCCGCAAATTTGCCGGTGACCGCCCGCGACAGGCCCACGCCGAAGATGGCGTCGACAATCACGGTCGCGTTGACGATGTGGTTGAGGTCGCTGGTGATGGGGATGTTGTAGTAGTTGGCAATCTTGAGCTGTTGCGTCGTTTGCGGCGTGGCTTTGGCCGGATCACCCAGCAGATAAATTTCAACGTCGATGCCGCGAATCTTCAGAAGCCGCGCGACCGCAATCCCGTCGCCACCATTGTTCCCGGTTGCGGCGACGACCACTACGCGGGTCAGGTCGAAATCATCATTTAAAATATTGTTGAAGGTGGCCAGTGCCGCCCGTTCCATGAGCACCAGCGCCGGGATGCCAATCACGTCAATCGTGTGGGCGTCGTAGCGTTGGGCTTCGGCAATCGTAATGGCTTTACTCATACAAATCCCTCCTCGTGAAAAATCGGGCTAGTGACTCTCCGTTTGGTCACGCAAAACGCGTGAGGACAGCAGCTGCAGTTGCGCGGTAATACCGGCGTAGTCGAAGTCGGCATCGGTGGGCGTGACCTGTTGCCACCAGTCGTGTAACACGGTAATGGCCTGTTTCACCAGCGCTTGACCATCGGTGGTGAGCGTCAGTCGGCGATTGCGCCGATCATCCGGGTCCGTTTCCTTTTGTAACAATTTCAGGTCGACCAGGTGATGCACCATGCGGGCCATCAAGCCCTCGTCGACCGCCATGGTCCAAGCGGCCTTGCGTTGATTGAGTTGGCTGGTTTCGGAGACCAGCACTAGCAGGTAAAATTCTGTGATGTTGATGGGCATTTCGTCGGCTTCCAGAATTTGGTTCATTGCCCGCTGAAATTGCCGGTGGAGGATGGCCAAATTCGTGGTAAAGTCCAGTATCGAGTCTTCCATGAGTCGCCCCACCTCCTAAAGTCATAGTCGTTTACATACCCCTAGTTTACACCAGATTTGTGAGAAGGATAACGCTTTGCCTCTATTCTTTACCGGAACGTGCTAGAATAGCAATAAAACTAATTATGGGAGGTACCATGATGTTTATTCAAGTACCAACGGATATGGATGAGGTGCAGCTGCGCCAGTTACAGTTAAAGCAACACGGTGAAGACGTGACGGAGGACGCCATCATTCGCCAGGCCGTGCTGGACATTTTCCAAAATGTCTTGGACCAAATCGAAGACGGCCACTACGATACGGCGACCTGGGCGGGGGAACAGCTGACGGTCACCGACATCAACGGCGAACAGACTGCCACGGTAGCGCCTCAGGGCGACACGTTTATCGCCGATTTCCGGCAAAATGCGGACGCCACGGAAGATTATTTGGAGCAACAGGCCATCAAGGCGTCGGGTGCACGGTAAGTGAAATTATTTGGTCATCGAACTAATATTGCGCTAAAATAAAGGCGTTGGGCGCCCTTAGTGTAATGGATAGCACATGAGATTTCGGTCCTCATGATCCGAGTTCGACTCTCGGGGGGCGCATGAATTGGATAGTGTTGGGAATGAGGTGCCGGTTGATGGGCACCTTTTCTTTTGGGATGACAGATAGTCAAAAAATCCAGCGGTGCACCGAATTAAGGTGGCCGCTGGATTTTTGAGTTGAACTTATTTTACTAATTTGACCGCATGCGTCGTGTAGACCACGTGCCAGCCCGTTGGTAAGCCGGTGACGTGAGTGAACTTTCCTTGGTGATGCCGGAAAGTCAGTAGTTTAGCACCATTCTTCAGTTGGCCACCAGTTAGCTTTAATGTGCCGGCTAATTTGGCCGTCTTCTTAATGGTTAAGTGGGCATTCTTGGCCAGGGTCAATTGACCGCTCTTAGCCTGTTGGTAGCGGCCCTTGACGGTGACTTTTTGCGCGCACAACTGGAGCTGACCGCGATTGATTTGAACGTTGCCCTTACCAGCGGCCGTTGCCGAGGCCAATTGCAGGGTTCCCCCCGTGACGGTCGCGCCACCAGCGTAAGTGTTGTCGCCGCTCAATTGGAGTGCGCCACTACCGGCTTTGATCAAAGCCCCTTTACCGGAGATATCGTTACGCCAATTGTCTTGGGCATTGAAGCCACCCTTGGCAGCGTTCATCTTGACCGTTACGGCATCGTTGAATTTTCCATAACCACTGGCGGCGGAGAAAAGGTCTAAGCGGCCCCAACCTTCGGCGTCATCCATCAACGGATAGCCAGAAGGCATTCCCGTCGTAAAGAGAACATCACGACGTTGCGTGTCAGTCAGGTAAGGCAGTCGGGTAGCCAGCAAGGCTTCGGCCCCCTTGGGTACGTGCATATCAACGTTAGGGTTGCCGATTTGCTTGAAGCCGTAAGTCATGCGGTAACGGTAGTCTTCCCGGTTCTTTTGGTAATCGGCAAAGTCATCGTGGACCGCTGAATCCTTGCTCCCTAGTAAGGCGTCGGAATGCGCGGCATCGTAGGCTTGCTTCATCATTTGTTGGTTGCTGGGGTTGTTCAAGGCCGAGGCAACGACGGCGGTACCGGCCATTCGTCCGCCCATGACGGCAAGCGGGGAGTGGCGGCCGGCAATGACGCGGTCGAGGCCGATTTCCGAGGAACGTGTGAGGAGTTCTTGGAATCTTTCAGGGAAGGCATAGGCTAGCGACAGGCCGTCCTCGAAGCCGGTGGTGGTGTGGCCGCTGGCAAAGTCAAAATCAGTGGCGGGTGCTGCGGCCATAATCTTTGACAGGGCGGGCAACGGTTTAACCTCGTTGCTCCAACGATAAGGCCGTTTGTAGCGAACGATACTCTTGACGATCCCGGTGTTGGAGTAGGCCGTGTAGGAGTTGTGGTTCATGAAAGCTACAATGGGGCCTAGCTTTGAGTATTCATCGGCCCAATTAACGTGGGCGTGCTTTTGGTTGACCGGTTCGGGTGTACTGGGCATGGTGTGGTAAGGCGTTTGGGCGCTTGCGTTTTTGATGAATGCGGGTGCATAGGGACCGAGGGCGTTGATAACGCTGTATCGGAGGTCACGACGGTCGGTTAAGTAGGAACGTTCTTCTTCTGCTGGGGTACGCGTCTGCGTGATTTGGGCTGATTTGTCAATGTTTTCTTTCATTAACGCTTTGTTCAGATTTTTGCCATCGGCATAGTAGTTGGAAAATTCGGCGAGCATGCCAATCATGGGATTGTTGGCCGCCGTCTTGTAGGTCGAGACGTTTTGTTTATATGTATCCATAAAGTAGCCGTAAATTGCTCGTTGCGGCGCTAATTGTGCGGCCGTACTGGCGTGGGCCACGTTGGTTGCCAGGGGGAGGGTGACGGCGACCAGTGAGATAATGGCCGCGGCGCGTTTGGTCCAAGGACGTTGTCTGATTTTCATGGAAATTTTCCGCCTTTCACATTGAGAGGTATGATTTTCATTTCGTGTTGCAGATACCATCATACCTGACTTGCGGCGTGATATGGGCGGCTTAACCAAACCTGTACGTGAACGATACAAAATCGATACATACCATTAAATATATTTATAACTGATTATTGTTGGATTAATAATGACTTGTTTTTATAGATTTATAAATAAAGTTAGTCACTACGGTTAAACGACCTCAGTCAAAAAAATTGAAAAATCAGACGCACAACGCCAACAAATTTTTCCGAGCGACAAATGGTGACACCCCCACACGGTATACTGAATTTATTCAAGCGGAAATGGCAGTTACGAGCTGACAGCCGGGCCGTTTCGGCAACGATTTAGGAGGGTGACGATGAAGAGTCAAGAGCGTGTGATCAATATCTTACTTAAACTAATCAATGGTGAAAAAATTGCAATTGATGCGGCCACCACGGACCATTACCAGGTCACGGAACGGACGCTACAACGCGACATCAAGGTGATTCGCGACGCAGTCAATGTAAGCGAGGCGGATTACCAGATGCAGCACGATACCACGACCGGTAGCTATCATCTGGCCAAGGGTAGTACGCTGGCGACCGAAGAAGTCCTGGCGCTGCTCAAGATGGTGATTGGCACGCGCTCGTTGACGACAACGGAGCTGCTGCGGGTCAAGGACCATTTGGTGGCACTGGTCACGGCCGACGATCAGCCGTTGGTGGAAAAACTGATCGATCAGACCTTGAAGGACTACACGCCGTTGTTTTCCAACGGTGACCGCGAGATTTTGCCACGGTTGCGGAGTTTTTCCAAATGGATTGCGCACCAAACGCCGATTGCCTTCAGTTACCGCAGTAGCGTGCCCAATCGGCAGGGCGAAACGATTGCCCAGTCCGGCGCCGGGATTCCGTTGAGTGTGTACTTTGCTGATTTCTACTTTTACGTGGTGATGTATCTGCCGGACCGCGACAAGAGCCTGAACTATCGCTTAGATCGCTTTGAGGAGGCCCACGTGGCCCAGGATAGCGGCATGACAGCGCCGAATGCCCAACGGTTGGCGACTGGTTCCTTGACGCACTTGCTGACCGGGACGACGGATACGCCGTACGAATTCCGGTACTGGGGCTACCCGCAAACGGCGCTGGATCAGTTGCCCAACGCGCGCATCACCAGCTGGGAAGATGACGGTAGCGTCATCATCAAGGGCGACCATCTGGCTTCACGGGGAACCTTGTTGTGGGTCATGAGCCAGGGCGCCCAGATTCAGGTCAAGGCACCCCAGAAGCTGGCCTTGGCGGTGAAACGCGAGCTGGTGAAGGCGTTGCGGTATTATTAAAGCTGAGTCTCTTGGCATTTGCCAGGAGGCTTTTTATGTGGTTGCGACAAAGTAATCGTGTTTTGGGGATGAATCTTTTATAATGAAAATATAAACCTGATAACAAGTAGAAAGGTCGCGTCAGCCATGGATTATCACCAATTGAAAATCGGTAAACATGGGTTACCCACGTGGGATGCATTAGGTCCTAGCGTGTTAGCCTTAGTCGCTACCAAGCCGGAATGGCATGGGAGAAAATTAAATGAAGCGGTGGCGGATGATTTGCAGCTACCAGCGGATTTACGCCAACTCACCTACCCCAACCAGCAAAATATTATTGAGAATCGCGCAGGCTGGGCTGTTAGCGAAATGACGACTGCCGGGATATTACGGCGGACGCGACGTGGTTACTATGCCATTTCCAAGCTAGGCCAACAGATTGCGCAGTCTGGTGTGCCGGTAACACGTGAACTCATGCATCAACAACCGCTGTACATCCAGCATGAGCGCGACCTGGCAGAACGGCGTCAGCGTAAGCAAGACACGGTTGTGCCGGAAACAGACGATGAGGCGGCAACAATTGACCAATTGACCCAACAGGTGAACGCCTACAATGACGAAGTAGCAACTAACTTGTTGCAGCGGATTCGTGAGGCAGAACCTGCCTTCTTTGAAAATTTAGTGGTCAAATTGCTGAGCGCCATGGGGTATAAGGGGCCAAATGGCTCGTCGTGGGTCACGCAGTTGAGTAATGATGGTGGCATTGACGGCGTTATTAATCAAGATGCCTTGGGGACCAGTACGGTCTACGTACAAGCGAAACGCTACGAAGAGGCCAATACAGTCCAACGCCCCGCCATCGATTCTTTCTATGGCGCGCTGTCGCGATACCATGCCGATCGTGGTGTGTTCATTACCACTTCTAGTTTCTCTGCTAAGGCGATTGAGACGGCGAAGAGCTTTTCTATTGTGTTAGTTGATGGCATTCAGCTGACGGAGCTGATGTTGCAGTACCACGTCGGCGTTCAGGTGAAGCAACAATTAGAAATATTTGAGATTGATCAAGACTTCTTTGAAGATTAAAAATGGCACCGGCCAACCGCCAGTGTCATCAAGAAACGTTAGGGACTGAACACAATGTTCGGTCTCTTTTATTTAGGGACAGTAAGTTTATGGATAAAGTCAACGATTGCGCTGGTCTGAACGCCCTGGGCGTCGTGGCCCCAGAGGCTGACCAACGTGCCAGTCGTGGTGACGCGGGGTTCGTAGGTCCGGTCCTGGTTTTGGCCGGCGGCGTTGATTTCATTGAAAAAGTACGGGCGGTACGCATCACGCAGGTAGTCGATGAAATACTGGTCGTTGGCCGCGTTGCCGATGAACTGCAGCTGGTAATAAGTCGCGTAGCTGTTGGCATTGACGATGGTCCGTTTGGCATTCAGAAGGTCGCTCACGGAAACGCGCTTGGTGCGGCGATTGGTGAGCGCCTTGGTCGTGGCACGGTTGCCAGATTGCGACCAATAGTTGACCACGATGTTGCGGTTGAGCTTTTTGAGCTGGCTTTTGAGCAACGAGTCGTTCCAGACGATGGTCGTGTAGCCGCGTTTATTCTGAAATTGATTAAGTTGGTTGATAAATGTGGTCAGCTGCCGATACATGTTGTCCGTACCCGGTACTTCGTCGGCGCCCAACAGTAGGGCCCGTTGGGGTTGGTTTTTAAAACTGGCGTCGAGTTCCTGATAGAGCTTTTTGACCAGCGTGACGGTGGCCTTGTGGGTGTAGTCCAAGGACTGACTGTCTAGCTTGACGCGCCGGTAGTCTTTCGGATGGGTCTTCTTCAGTTGCCGCAATAACGCCCCGGTGTGGGCGGGTACGTCTAGCGCCGGAACCAACTGAACATGACGCGCGCTGGCGAATTTCACCAAGCGCTTGAGGGCCGCGGGCGACAGGACGGTTTTAGTCGCCTTATTTTTGAGGTATTTGGATTGAAAACTCAGGTGCTCGTTGTCGCTCAGGTGTAAAACGACGTAATGGAATTTTTGATCCGCCGCGGCCTGAATGACCCGCTGGAGGTCTGGTTCCGACAGCGGATGGCGCCCAAGGTCGATCAACAGCCCCTGCCGATTGGCAAAGGCACTGGGATTAGCGGCAGCCTGGGCTTGCGTCGGTCGAGCGAAGACCAACAGAACGCTGAGCACCGCCATCAGCCAGATTCCGAAACGTAATTTGTTGTGCATGGTGAACCCCCTCCAAAAGCGAATTTGATTGATGAGATTAGCATAGCTTTTTTGGGTACGCCAGGTCAACGAGATAGCTTGCCCGCGGTCAGATTTCGAGGGGATGGCTTGGAATTTTGACCGGGGTGGTGGAAATGACTTGTCAGGGGGGTGGTTGGGTTGAATAATGGGAAGCTGAACGCAAAGCAAAAGCTATTCTCAAACCGATCCCGCCAATGGTATAATTTGACCAACTAATCAAACTGACAGGGGGACGCGCAACATGGCTGATTTAGACTATTCGCAAGTGATTCAGGAATTACGGGACTTTCGGCATCAACGGGGTTGGGAGAAGTACCATACGTTACCGGCCTTGGCCCGAGCGTTGTCAGTGGAAGTGGCAGAGGTCAACGAGTTATTTCTCTGGCAAGATAGCCGGCAGTTCTTCAGTGACCAGCAAATCGCTGACCTGAAGCTGGAGCTAGGGGATGTCCTGACCTACGCGTATTACATGTGTGACCAGCTCGGCGTCACGCCCAACGAGCTGGTCCAACAGAAACACGATATCAACGTGCATCGCCATTGGAAATTTGACCAAGACTAGAGGTGGCAGTATGGCAAAGGTGGAAAGACCTGAAGTTCAAAAAGTTGATTTTGACGGACGGGTATCGACTGAGATTAAAAAGAAGGTCTCGGGTCAGCGGGTCGAGCTGTTGCTGGAATACCCGACAGTCTACATCGTTTACGACAAGCAAAAAGCACACGACTATCAAGTTTACGTGGGGGAGACCAACGATATTGTGCAGCGGACCTGGCAACATCTGGAAATCGACCCAGCGACGCGTCAGGATTGGAAATATCTAGCGGAAAGTCCAAATTCGCAGCTAGTCGTCATCGGCCATCCCCATTTCAATAAATCACTGACCATGGATATCGAAAACAGCATGATGCTGTACATGTCAGGGGTGCCCAGCGTTAAGCGCCTAAATAATCGGCGAGAAAACCAGCAAAATAAGTACTACACTGCTAACGAAAAGAACGCCATCTTCTCGGTTATTTGGCGGAAGCTGCATGATTACGACGCCGACTTATTTCCGATTGAAGCCATCGTCCGGGATTCGGCGCTGTTCAAAGCCTCGCCGTTTCATAGCCTGACGCGCGAACAGGACCATGCGCGTGAAAAAATCCTGCGCAAGATTCAGGCGGCCTTCAAAGCAACACAGGGCCACCAGCTGATTTTAGTGGAAGGCGAGGCGGGGTCCGGCAAGACGGTTCTACTGAGTTCGCTGTTCTATCAGCTCTGGCAGCTGGGGCAAGACCAGAATTACACGGCCTATCATGCCGCACAAAATTACCTACTGGTCAATCACGATGAGCAGGTCAAGGTTTACCAAAATATTGCGGAGAAACTCGGCATCCCGGTCACCCATGTCAGCAAGCCCACGACCTTCATCAATGATCCTAAAAATACCCAAGTCGATGTGGTCTTAGTCGACGAGGCCCATCTCTTATGGACACAAGGTAAGCAATCTTATCGTGGTAAGAATCAGTGGGACGACATTTTATCGCGAGCTAAGGTGGTCGTGGCGGTCTTTGACAAGCGCCAGATTCTCAGTCGGGAAGGCTATATTTCGGCCGACCAGGTGCAGCGATTGGAGCGTCGCGCGGACCAGCAGGGCGGTCTTATCACCCTCAAACATCAATTACGCATGAACGCTAATCAGGCGACGCAGGACTGGTTGATCCATTTTGTACAAGATGGCGTCGTGGGTTCCGTGCCCGCTGACGAGAACTACGATTTGCAGGTGTTCACGGATCCCGTAGCCATGTATGACGCCATTCGAACCAAGGCTCAGGACCAAACACACGGCTTGTCACGGATGCTGGCGACCTTTGATTGGCCGTACTCATCTACGAATAAGCAGATCGATTACGTGACGGTCGGTAAGTTGAAATTGCCGTGGAACAAACAACTCAAAGCGCCCAAGGGTCAGCCGCGGTGGACCAAGCATTTGGCCTGGGCGGAACAGGAACAGACGCTGGGCGAAGTTGGGTCAACGTTTACGATTCAAGGCTTCGACCTGAACTACAGTGGCGTCATCATTGGGCCATCCGTGAAGTATCGCGACGGCCACGTGGTGTTTGATCCGAGTGCCAGTCAAAATAGCAAAGTGACTAAGAAACGCACGGTGCAGGATGTCAACGGCCAGCAGCAAAAAATCTCCGTGGCCGACCAACTCTTGCCCCATGAGTTGAACGTCTTACTCACGCGGGGCGTCAATGGCTTGTATATTTATGCCGTCGATGAAGCTTTGCAGGCCGCGTTACTGGCTGCTCAGGCACAACGCTAGCTGTTACGCCCCAGTTTTAATAACTGTCGGATTCCCCCAAAACAAGGTATCATGGACCTAAAAGGGAAGTGTTTCACGTGGAACAAGAGTCGCTATTTGCGAATAATCAAAACACGCCGCTGGCGAGCCGGGTGCGGCCACGGACGCTGGACCAGTTCGTGGGGCAGACGCACTTGCTGGGGACCGGGAAGATTCTGCGGGAACTGATTGAAAATGACCAAGTCTCGTCGATGATCTTCTGGGGGCCGCCGGGTGTCGGCAAGACCACGTTGGCCGAGATCATTGCCCGGCAGACGCAGGCCAATTTTCTCAGCTTCAGTGCCGTTGATAGCAGCATCAGTAAAATCAAGAAGATCATGCACCAGGCCGAAAGCGACCGGGAGATCGGCGAGCAGACCATCGTCTTCGTCGACGAGATCCACCGCTTCAACAAGGCCCAACAGGACGCCTTTTTGCCGTACGTTGAGCGGGGGAGCATCATCCTGATTGGCGCCACGACCGAGAATCCGTCCTTTGAGGTCAATTCGGCGCTGTTGTCTCGCTGCAAGGTGTTCGTGCTCAAAGCCTTAGAGACCAGCGACATCGAGCAGCTATTGACCAATGCCCTCAACAATCCGGACGGGTTCGACGTCACCGTGAAGATTGGTGGCGACGAACTGCGGGCGATTGCGGAGTTTGCCAATGGGGATGCGCGCAACGCCTTGAACACGCTGGAAATGGCCGTGTTGAATGGGCAGAAGTCCGGCCAACAGGTCACCGTGACCATGGATGACTTAAAACAGCTGATTACGCAGAAATTCGTCCTTTACGACAAGACCGGCGAGGAACACTACAACATCATTTCCGCGCTACACAAGTCGATGCGCAACTCCGACGTGGACGCGGCCATTTACTGGCTGTCGCGGATGCTGGAAGGCGGCGAAGATCCGCTGTACATTGCGCGGCGCCTGGTCCGCTTTGCCAGCGAAGACATTGGTCTGGCCGACACCAACGCGCTCAACGTGGCCGTCAACGTGTTTCAGGCCTGTCAATTTCTGGGGATGCCGGAGTGCGACGTTCATTTGACCGAAGCCGTAGCCTACCTGTCGCTGGCGCCCAAGTCCAACGCCATTTACAAGGCGCGGCTGGCCGCCAAGAAGGACGTCAAGGAGACCCGCGATGAGCCAGTGCCGCTACAGATTCGCAATGCGCCGACCAAGCTGATGAAAAATCTGAACTACGGCAAGGGCTACCAGTACGCCCACGATACCCAGGACAAATTGACCAACATGCAGACGATGCCGGACGATTTGCAGGGCCACGTGTACTACGAACCGACTGAACAGGGGCGTGAGGGTCGCTTCAAGGAACGGCTGGCCTATATCAAACGCTGGCATCAAGAACATCAAAGTTAAATAAAGGAGTGATCAGCATGTCGCAACAACTTTACTTTCTGTGCACGGGCAATGCCTGTCGCAGCCAAATGGCAGAAGGCTTCGCTCGAGCGCTGGCACCCAGTGATTGGGTGATTGCCAGTGCGGGGGTGGAAACGCACGGATTAGATCCGCGGGCGGTCCAAGTCATGGCCGAGGTGGGCATCGACATTTCCCAACACACCTCGAAATTAATTGATCGCGCCTACTTAAACAGCAGCGACGTGGTAGTCACGCTGTGTGGGGATGCGCGCGATAAATGCCCCATGACGCCGCCCACCGTGGAGCGGCGTCACTGGCCGCTGGCCGATCCGGCGCAGGCGACCGGCGATGAGGCCGCGGTGTTGACCACTTTCCGGCAGGTCCGTGACGATATCCAGACCCGGGTGACGCACTTGCTTCGCGAATTGGGGGCGTCACCGCAATGACCGTGACCTTAAACAACGGCGTCACCATGCCCCAACTGGGCCTAGGCGTCTTTCAGGTCTGGGATTTGGCCGAAACGCAGGCCACCGTGGAGACCGCGCTGCAGCTGGGATACCGGCTGATCGACACGGCTGCGGCCTATCACAATGAGACCGCAGTCGGGGCCGCCATTCAAGCCAGCGGCGTGCCGCGCGAAGACCTCTTCGTGACCTCTAAACTGTGGGTGCAGGACATGACGTACGACGGCGCACAGCGCGGCTTTCAAGATTCACTCGACAAGTTGGGGTTAGACTACCTGGACCTATACCTGATCCACCAGCCCATCGGCGACGTCTATGGCGCCTGGCGCGCCTTAGAGGAACTTTACGCGGCCGGAAAGATTCGGGCTATCGGCGTGTCCAATTTCACCCCGGCGTTGTTGGCGGCGTTTACCCACTTCAACCACGTGGTGCCCGCAGTCAACCAGATTCCCATCAACGTCTTTCGCCAACAAACCGCCGCGGTTAGCTACCTGCAAGCCCACCAGATGCAACCGGAGGCCTGGGGACCGTTCGCGGAGGGACAAAACGGGTTGTTCACCAATCCGGTCTTGCAAAAGATTGGCCGCAAGTATGGCAAAACACCCGCGCAGATTGCCTTGCGTTGGCTCCTGCAGCGGGGCATCGTGGTGATTCCCAAGTCCACGCACGCCGACCGTCTGCAAGAAAACCTGGCCGTCAGAGACTTCGAGCTACTGCCAACCGACATGGTGGCCATTACGGCACTGGAAATGCACCAGGTGCCGGTGCAAACGGCCGCCGACGTGGACCGGATCTTACAGATTAAGGTGCATGATGATTAAGTGAATAGTTGTGGGGCCTGGGATGGGATAAACCTTCCTGGGCTCTTCGTTTTACCGCCACATAGTCGAAACGTGCGCCAACAGGCAGCCGGTTCCGCTTAAACCTGATAACCAAATAATCCAAGACCGGGATTATTTGGTTATCAGCCTTAATGCTCGCCGGCTAACCGCCTGTTGGCCCACTCTTTTTTCTGAGAAATTATTCAAAAACTGTTGAATTTTACGTTTCAGTAGGTGATACTGGAGTTGGTTGGTTCACTAAACCAGAGTAAGTGAAATGTTACCGCTTGCAAAACAGGCTAACGCTAGCTTATTTTAAAAATCGGTTAGTTGGTTTAGTTAAACGTCCAACCAAATTAATCGTCTGACCTGAGGAGGGGACCACATGGTTCGTCGCAGTATGAATCGTAACGAGTTGCATGACCAGAATTTGAGCCTGGTGCTGCAACAAATTTTTAATAACCATCCCACCTCGCGGATCGCGATTTCTCACCAGTTAAACTTGAACAAGTCCACGATCTCATCACTGTACAACACCCTGATGGCCGCCGGTTACTTGACAGAGTTGGGGTTAGGTGAGGCGTCGACCGCGGGGGGCCGTAAGCCCACGTTGGTGGAAATCAACCGGGATTACGGGTTCACGTTAACGTTTGACCTGGGGTACCGGCATTTGCACGCGCTGGCAACCTTTTTGGACGGGCACGTCTGGAAATATGACCGCATCGAAACCAAGGGGCAGTCGATCCACGAGATGTTGGCCCAAATCAAGACCTACATCGCCCAGCGCCAACAAGAAGACCAGACCAGCCACGGCCTGTTGGGTATCTGCTTTTCCATTCACGGCATCGTGTTCAACAATCAGGTCCAAACGTCGCCATTCATCGATATGGACGGCATCGACCTGGAACAGACCTTTAGTGCGGCTTATCACGTTCCGGTGGTTTTGGAAAACGAAGCCAATCTGGCTGCCGTATACGAACGCGACTTCAACGGCGCGCGCGACCTCAATAGCACCGTGACCGTCAGCATTCACCGCGGGATTGGGGCCGGGATCATCTTACGGCGTGACCTGTTTCGTGGTGAACACGGCGATGCCGGCGAAATCGGCCAGACCGTCGTCAGCATTGCCATGGACGGCGCCGGCAACGCTCACCCGGTCCACGCCGAAGACATCAGTTCCGAAGACGCCATCATCCAGCAGATTGAAGACAAGAAGGGGCTGACCAACCTCGACCGCGCCGGCTTAGTCCAGCTTTATCAAGACCGCGACGTGGACACGGTGGTGGTCTTGCGCCAATTCACCACGGCCATCGGCGGGCTGATCTACAACCTGATGCGCTCGCTCGACCCGGACGCTTTCTTCTTGAACTCACCTTTAGTAGAAGAAATTCCCGACCTGTTGACGCAGATTCGGGAGGTCTACCACAGTCTGGCACAAAATGACCTGTCCATCGACGTGACGCAAAACGCCCGGCTGGCAACGTTATTGGGTGGCTGCTCGCTGATCACGCACCGGGTCTTACACCTGGATCATTATGAATTGAATTTTGAACGGCCGACTGCCGATGAAACTGACTAACACAAAAAATCCGACTCTCCGTTTGGGGGAGCCGGATTTTTTAATGGGCTTAGTGTTGCTTACGTTTCAGACCAAAGCCAATCAGCGTGCCCACCAGCAGGGCCAGGCCAATGAGTGGCGAGCGGGTCTGGTCGTTGGTTTGCGGCAGGGTAGTCTTGGCGGTGGATTGGGTGGGTGCCGGAGAAGTCGTCCCAGCAGGTGCGGTGCTGGTAGTCGTCACCTTAGCCGGCTGACCAGTGGTGGTCGTTAAATCGGCGATGGTAGCGCCTTGCCCGGCGTGGCTGACGAGGGTGGCGACGTCAGCTACTTGCGGATTGACCTGCGCGGCCTGTTGCCCGGCTATGGTGTCGATGCCAGTACCAGCGGTGGCGTCATCATCAGAGTTATCAGTGATCGGCGCCGGCGTCGTTGGCTGGTCTGGGTCATCCAGCTGGTGGTAAACGTAGGTGACGACGACATCGGCCGTGCCTAAGGTTCCGCTAGCGTTGGCTGGCGTAGCGGTGAGCGTGTAGTTAGGAAGCGTTAAAGCCACCGTGGTGTAGTGGTCGCCCGCTTGACCGGTTTGAATCTGGTCGGCGTGTAGCGACTGGCCGTTTTGATCCACGTAATGCGTCGTCACGGTAACGGTTGCGGTTGGCGTCACAACCGGTGGCGTAACCGGGGTGACCGGCTTGGTAGCGTCCTTGGTGAAGTACAGGGAAATCGTCTGCGGGTTGGTGGTGTAAGCACCAGTCAGCTCGCCGTCCGCATGGTCATAGGTGTAGCCAGTAAGGCTGGTGGTTTCCGCCGTTAGGTCGTAGGTGTCGCTGGTTAGTTTGCCAGTGATGACCTGGTCGGCTTGAATGGTAGTGCCGTCGATGTTGAGGTACTTGACGGTGAGGTTGCCGGCGGCCTGCAAGTTATCATAAGGGATGAATATTTTGAAGAAGGCATTCTGTGTTTTAGTGCTATTACTTGCAAGCGTGTAGCTGAGAGATAAATCAGCCCGTAAATAGAATTTGTGATCCTGCTTAATAATTGTAACGGCAGGGAGGGTGTTGATTTCATAGTCAGTGTTAGCATCTTTCCAGTCGTTTTCAGAGACTGTTCCGAAAGGTTCTTGCGGAAAGATGTCAGAGAATTGAATATTTCCGTCCTTAAATTGATAGTTAGCCATGGTTGTGCCAGATTGAAGGAATAGAACATTTCCAGTTAGACGGTTATTGTCATGAATTGTACTATTTTTCAGTTCAAGCAATTTGTCATAACTAGGATCTTGTTCGAACGTTTTGGTGAATTTCCCAACAAAATTTTGAGGGAGCTTAAGTGGTTGTGGCATAGTGAGTGTTGGATGTTGCGGATCAATGAATTGTGTGTCATTGGTCATAACGAGTTGGTCGTTAATCAGTAAGCTAGAAAATTGGGATGCATCTAGCATTGAGAAATCTAAAATATTGTTGTTTTTTAAGTCCAATGTCTTTAGGTTCTTCAAGTTAGCTAATGGCGAAATATCTGATATGCGGTTGTTGGTGAGTATGAGGGTTTGTAGATTAGTTAATCCGGATAGAGCATCCAAGGAGGTGACATCCCCCCAGTGTGAACGGTTTCCTTCTGATAGGCCTACGTAGTCAACGCTTGGATCAAACGATAAATCCAAATAAGTCAGATTAGTCGCTAACTCTAACCCCGTAAGGTCAAAAGAGCTAGTGCCATCAACAAAGACATTGGGGCTGTACTGCACGTGGGTAGCTTCAAGGCGGGTCAGACTGGTAATGTCTTCTTTAGTTAGGCTGGCAACATCCTTATGCAACTGGTTAGCGACCATTTGCTGCAGCGTCTTATTCGGCATCAAAGTATCAATTGACGCATCGCTAGCGGTAATGGGCGCAGCTTCTGGTACCGCAGCGGGTGTGGCGACGGGAGCTGGTGTAGTCGGTGCTGGCGTGGCGGGATTCTGTGGTGTCGGTGCTGCCAGCTTAGCCAATCTGCCGGGATGCCTGGTCGGTGTCACTGGCGTAGTGGGTTCCTCGGTATGACCATCGTTGTCGACCAAGTCCTGATTTTGCGGATCATCCGTGGGTGCTGGCGATGTTGGGTCGTCGGGAACCGTATCCGGCGTAGTATCCGCGGCCGTTGGCGTCACGTCGGATTGTTGGTCATCAGGGGCGACATCGTCAGAATTTGCAGCGCCTGGCAATGAAGCATCAGCCTTCGACGCATCGGCCACTGAACCGTCAGCTGATGTCGGCTGTTTTTCCGCCATAACTTGTCCAGCCGGGTCGTCGGAAGTCGTCGGGGCAGTGTCCGCCGAAGCGGTAACGCCACCAAAGCCCACTAGCAGACCGACCGAAACAATCCCGGCGAAAACCCAGGATTTACCACTCTTGTACATCTTATAATGCAGCGATTCGTTGTGCCCCTTAAACATGATGGTTCCCCCTCAAATGGTTGATTAACGATTACCCAGTTTCCTAGTGCTGGGTGATAAGTAAATATCCAGTAAAAATAAACACTGTTATTAAAGCCTATTATAGCCGCCTGCTAGACTAAAATCTATAAGATACGTAATAAAGTTAATAACCATAATTGTACGATTATACTGTGAAACAGCCAGCACGTTTGTTGACCCTGATGGTTAATCACCTAAGAGAACCGACAAATCAACGGCTCTGTAAAATTTCCCAACATTTTTAAAGAAAACGCTTGCAAAAACAGAAAAACCTTGTATACTGATATTTGTAAGTTGGTTGTCGCAACGAACTAACTAGGAGGGTATTATAAATTATGACTGAAGAATACTGGAAAGGCGTCGACAAGATTCAATACGTCGGCCATCAAGATAAAAAATCAGGTTTAGGTTTTCAATACTACAATCCAGAAGAAGTAATTGCTGGTAAAAAGATGAAGGACTGGTTACGGTTTGCCGTCGCTTACTGGCACACCTTCGATCAACGGTTGGTTGACCCCTTCGGTGATGGGACTGCGCAACGGCCATATGACAAGTACACGGATCCAATGGACCAAGCCTTAGCCAAGGTTGATGCTGCCTTTGAATTCTACAACAAATTAGGCGTTGACTACCTGTGCTTCCACGACCGCGACTTAGCACCAGAAGGCGACACGTTACGGGAAACCAACGCGAACCTCGACAAGGTTGTCGACAAGATCGTTGAAAACCAAAAGACTTCTGGCATGAAGGTACTGTGGAACACGTCTAACATGTTCACCAACCCCCGTTTCGTTGAAGGGGCCGGCACTTCACCATACGCTGACATTTACGCTTACAGTGCTGCTCAACTCAAGCACAGCTTGGAGATTGGGAAGCGCGTTGGCTCTGAAAACTATGTCTTCTGGGGTGGCCGTGAAGGTTACGAATCACTCTGGAACACCAACATGAAGCAAGAACAAGAACACGCCGCTAAGTTGTTCCACATGGCCAAGGACTACGCCAACGAAATCGGCTTCGACGCTCAAATGTTGCTCGAACCAAAGCCTAAGGAACCAACGACGCACCAATACGACTTTGATGCCGCTACTACGATTGCCTTCATGAAGGAATACGACTTGGACAAAGACTTCAAGTTGAACTTGGAAGGTAACCACGCCAACTTGGCTGGCCACACTTACCAACATGAAATTCGCGTGGCTCGTGAAGCCGGCTTACTGGGTTCATTGGATGCCAACCAAGGCGATAAGCTGATTGGCTGGGACATCGACGAATACCCATCTAACTTATACGAAACCACGGCTGCAATGTACGAAGTCGTTGAAAACGGCAGCATTGGCCCTCGTGGTGGGTTGAACTTTGACGCCAAGCCACGTCGTTCCTCATTTGCCCCAGAAGACCTCTTCTTAGGCCACATCGTGGGGATGGATAGCTTCGCCGCTGGTTTGCGGGTTGCCGCAGCCATGAAGGCTGATGGGTTCTTGGATAACCTGAAGGCCGACCGTTACAGCTCATACCAGTCTGGTATCGGTGCCGACATCGAAAGCGGTAAGGCTGACTTGAAGTCACTGGAAGCCTACGCCATCGACAAGCCACAATCTGAATTGATCGCCGCAACGCATTCCGATCACTTGGAAGAAGTTAAGGACACGATCAACCATTACATCATCGAAACCCTTAGCAAGTAATCGTTTCGTGACGCGAAATAACTGACCAGCAAATGGCGGACGAACGGTGGGTTCGTCCGCCAATTTGCGTGGCCGTGAAACCGTGATTTACGGTAAACTAGAACAGAGAACATCTAGGAGGAATGACTGATGGGGAAGTACGTACTGGGCGTCGACCTGGGCACGAGTGCCGTGAAGGTGTCCGCCCTCGACCACAGCGGGCAGATTGTGGCCCAAGAAAGTTTTGACTACGATTTGATTCAAAAACAACCGGGCTACAATGAACAGAACCCAGAAGACTGGGTCTCCGGAACGACCGTCGCCATCGTGCGGCTGATCTTAAACGACCATCTGGCCGCCGAAGACATCGAGGGGCTGAGCTATTCCGGGCAAATGCATGGGTTGGTCTTGTTGGACGCCAACAAGAAGGTCTTGCGGCCGGCTATTTTGTGGAACGATACCCGAAGCACGCCGCAACGCGAAGAAATCGAGGCCAAGCTGGGCGACGAATTTATCGACATCACCCGCAACCAACCGCTGGAAGGCTTCACGCTGACCAAGCTGTTGTGGGTCAAGGAAAATGAACCCGACATCTGGGCTCAGGCCAAGTATTTCGTCTTGCCGAAAGACTACGTGCGTTACCGAATGACCGGCAACCTGGCCATGGACTACTCCGATGCTACCGGGACGGTCTTACTGGACGTCGCCAAGGGTGAATGGAGCGAAAAGATCTGTGACGCCTTCGACATTCCGTTGTCGATGTGCCCACCGCTGATCAAGTCGGTGGACTTCGCTGGGACGGTCACGGACGCTTACGCCGAATTCTCCGGGTTGACGCCTGCTACCAAGGTCTTTGGTGGCGCGGCTGATAACGCTGCGGGCGCCGTGGGAGCGGGCATTTTACAGCCCAACATGGTACTGTCCAGCATCGGGACGTCCGGTGTGGTTTTGAAATACGAAGATAACGCCGACGTCAATTATCACGGTGTTCTGCAGTTCGAGGACCACGCGATTCCCGACAAGTTCTACTCCATGGGTGTCACGCTAGCGGCTGGCTATTCGCTGAGCTGGTTCAAGAAGACCTTCGCGCCTAGCGAGGACTTCACGGCCTTCGTGGCCAGCGCCGCCAACTCCACGGTCGGCGCCAATGGCCTGCTGTACACGCCGTACATCGTGGGCGAACGGGCACCATATGCGGACGCCGACATCCGGGGGAGCTTTACCGGTGTCGATGGCACCCATCAACGCTATGACTTCGTGCGGGCCGTGCTGGAAGGCATCAGCTTCTCGTTCAGAGACCTCTTTGACATCTATGAGGAAAACGGTGCAGACTTTGACACCGTCGTTTCCATCGGTGGTGGGGCCAAGAGCCCGCTGTGGCTGCAAATTCAGGCCGACATCTTCAACCGTAAAGTGGTCAGCCTGACCAACGAACAGGGACCAGGCATGGGTGCCGCCATGATTGCGGCCACCGGTCTGGGCTGGTTCGACTCGCTGCAGGACTGCGCCAAGACCTTCGTGCACTTCGGTAAGGCCTACGAACCGAACCCCGAGAACGTGAAGAAATACGCGAAAATGCACGCCATTTACAAGCAGGTCTACCAACAGACCAAGGGCATCAGTGCCCAGCTGTTAGCTTACCGGAAGGCAGAATTGTAGCCAGTTAAGAGTGGGGCAAAGGGCGCTTAGCCGGCGAGCATTAAGGCTGACCCGCGAATAATCCTAGTCTTGGATTGTTTGCGGGTCAGGTTTAAGCAGAACCGGCTGCCCTTTGACGCACGTTTCGGCTATTTAAAAGTAGTGAAAAAGTTTGAGAATTTGCGGTTCTCAAACTTTTTTGCGTGGGCGCAGGATAGTGGCCAATTGGGTAAAACGATAAAGCAAGGTGCGCTCAGGAGTGCCGGTGAGGCGGGGCCTTTCAGAAACTAGACAAATTAACAAAAAAGTTCTATTTTTAAAGAAAACGCTTTCAAAATAATGACAATCGTGCTATCCTACTCTCAGGGTTGGTTTATCTGGCCAACCAACGTGAACAAAACCAACTTACACATTCAGCTATACTTCCACATATTTTGTCACACGTGAATTCTGGCGAAAGCCACATAAGGAGCGAGATCTATGCGAAAAGTTTCGACCGGATTTGTTTATTTCTTTGGGGCACTAGGGGGCCTACTCTTCGGTTACGATACCGGGGTCATCTCTGGCGCCATTTTGTTTATTCAAAAGCAGATGCACCTGGGTTCCTGGCAACAGGGCTGGGTCGTGAGTGCCGTGTTGCTTGGCGCGATTCTGGGGGCTGCCATCATTGGGCCATCGTCTGACCGCTATGGTCGGCGCAAATTGTTATTGTTATCTGCCATTATTTTCTTCGTCGGGGCCGTGGGGTCCGGGCTGGCACCGGAATTTTGGACGCTGATCATCTCACGGGTCGTCTTAGGGATGGCCGTGGGGGCCGCGTCAGCGCTGATTCCGACGTATTTAGCCGAGTTATCGCCCGCTGATAAACGGGGGACGGTCTCCAGTCTGTTCCAGCTGATGGTCATGACCGGGATCCTGTTGGCGTACGTGACCAACTACGCCTGGGCCGGCTTCTACACCGGCTGGCGCTGGATGCTCGGGTTCGCCGCAATTCCAGCCGCGCTGTTGTTCTTGGGTGGGTTGATCTTGCCCGAAAGTCCGCGGTTCCTGGTCAAGACCGGCCACGCCGACCAAGCGCGCGCCGTGTTAGACACCATGAACAAGCACGACACGGCGGCCGTTGAGACCGAATTGGCGCAAATCAAGGAACAGGCGCAAATGAAAAATGGCGGCTGGTCTGAATTATTTGGCAAGATGGTGCGGCCATCCCTGATCATTGGGATCGGGCTAGCCATTTTCCAACAGGTCATGGGTTGTAACACCGTGTTGTACTATGCCCCAACCATCTTCACCGACGTGGGCTTTGGCGTGAACGCCGCCTTATTGGCTCACATCGGGATCGGGGTGTTCAACGTGATTGTGACGGCGATTGCCGTGGCCATCATGGATAAGATCGACCGTAAGAAGATGTTGAACGTCGGTGCCGTGGGGATGGGGATTTCTCTGTTCGTCATGAGCATTGGGATGAAATTCTCCGGTGGGTCGCAGGCCGCGGCTATCATTTCCGTGATTGCCCTGACCATCTACATTGCCTTCTTCTCCGCCACCTGGGGTCCCGTGATGTGGGTCATGATTGGGGAAGTCTTCCCATTGAACATTCGGGGCTTGGGCAACTCGTTTGCTAGTGTCATCAACTGGTCAGCCAACATGATCGTGTCCTTGACGTTCCCAACCCTGTTGAACTTCTTCGGGACCGGGAGCCTGTTCATCGGCTACGGCGTGCTGTGCTTTGCCTCCATCTGGTTCGTACAAAAGAAGGTCTTCGAAACGCGGAACCGTTCGTTAGAAGACATCGAAGCCACGCTCCGGGCCAAGGCCGGCGAAACGGCTCAGGACTTGAGTACGGTGAAATAAGCATCAAATTAGTTAAGGTCGCTCCGGTGAGGGCGGCCTTTTCTAATAGACAAAATCCCATTTGTGACGAAAACCGCAAGCCCACTTTAGAAAACGCTTTCAAATGGCAGCTAAAAGTGTTAAAATAATTGTCATGGTTGGTTGTGACAATCAACCAACTGAAAGTACCAACTTACACTTATTCACATACACAGTGTGGACTGCCGAACTACCGAAGTCAAAAGCGTTCCTCCAGGCGGGGAACGACTCTTCTCATTCCTTAGCTGACGCCCACTCAGCCGGTTTCTGAATTTTAAAGTCTACGGCGCAGACCGTATAAGGAGCGAGAGTTATGCGAAAAGTTTCAACCGGATTTGTCTATTTCTTTGGCGCCCTCGGCGGCTTATTGTTTGGGTATGACACAGGGGTCATCTCAGGGGCCATCCTGTTCATCCAACGCCAAATGCACCTGGGGTCTTGGCAACAAGGCTGGGTCGTGAGTGCCGTGTTGCTCGGGGCCATTTTAGGGGCCGCTATCATTGGGCCATCGTCTGACCGATTTGGTCGGCGTAAATTATTACTGTTATCTGCCATTATTTTCTTCGTGGGGGCCTTGGGGTCCGCGTTTTCACCCGAATTTTGGACGTTGATCATCTCCCGGATCATTTTGGGGATGGCCGTCGGGGCCGCTTCGGCCTTGATTCCGACGTACCTGGCCGAACTGGCGCCTGCCGATAAGCGGGGGACGGTCTCCAGCCTGTTCCAGTTGATGGTCATGACCGGTATCTTACTGGCTTACATCACCAACTACAGCTTCTCCGGGATGTACACTGGCTGGCGCTGGATGCTCGGGTTTGCCGCAATTCCAGCTGCCATGTTGTTCTTGGGCGGGCTGATCTTGCCGGAAAGTCCCCGGTTCTTAGTCAAGTCGGGCCACATGGACCAGGCGCGGGCCGTACTGGAAACCATGAACAAGCACGATGAACAGGCGGTCAATCAAGAAGTTGCCGCGATTCAGGAATCTGCCAAAATCGTGAGCGGTGGCTGGTCTGAATTATTTGGTAAAATGGTGCGACCATCCTTGATCATCGGGATTGGCTTAGCCGTCTTCCAACAGGTCATGGGGTGCAACACGGTGCTTTACTATGCACCAACCATTTTCACCGACGTGGGCTTTGGTGTGAGTGCCGCTTTACTGGCCCACATCGGTATCGGGATCTTTAACGTGATCGTCACGGCGGTAGCGGTGGCCATCATGGACAAAATCGACCGGAAAAAGATGTTGAACATTGGTGCTATCGGGATGGGGATTTCCTTGTTCGTCATGAGCTTTGGGATGAAATTCTCTGGCGGTTCCCAAACGGCGGCCATCATTTCCGTGATTGCCTTGACCGTCTACATCGCCTTCTTCTCCGCAACTTGGGGCCCCGTGATGTGGGTCATGATTGGGGAAGTCTTCCCGTTGAACATTCGGGGGTTAGGAAACTCTTTTGCCAGTGTCATCAACTGGACGGCGAACATGATCGTTTCCCTGACGTTCCCATCCTTGCTGGACTTCTTCGGAACCGGGAGCCTGTTTATCGGTTACGGTGTGCTGTGCTTCCTCTCCATCTGGTTCGTGCAAAAGAAGGTTTTCGAAACCCGGAACCGGTCATTGGAAGACATCGAAGCTACCTTACGGGAAAAGGCGGGGACCGAAGCCGCTTCTTCCTTGAGTACGATGAAGTAAGTTATTAATTGAAGATTTTTTCAGAAAAGGCTATCCGGAAACGGGTGGTCTTTTTAGTGAGCAAACCACCATTTTCGCAAATGATTAAGGGGTCATAAACCTAATAGGCTGTAGTGTTGTCGCGGCCGGGGACCCAATCTTGTGATAAATGAACATTTTTTCACAAAATATGGGGTAATCGCTTTCTTTTTCATAATTTTTCCGTTATGATAGACACGTACCTGGAAATTTACTTATTCTGAAGGAGTGAATGGCACATGGCATCAAATGGAAAAGTAGCAATGGTTACTGGCGGCGGACAAGGAATTGGTGAAGCCATTTCCAAGCGCTTAGCTAGCGATGGATTCGCAGTTGCAATTGCTGATTTGAACTTAGATAATGCCAACAAGGTGGTTTCTGCTATCGAAGCTGATGGTGGGAAAGCCATTGCAGTCAAGACGGATGTCTCTGACCGCGACAGTGTCTTTGCGGCAGTTAACGAAGCTGCAGACAAGCTCGGCGGATTTGACGTAATCGTCAACAACGCCGGCCTTGGCCCAACTACCCCAATTGACACAATCACCCAAGAACAATTCGACACGGTTTACCACGTTAACGTTGGTGGTGTACTGTGGGGGATTCAAGCTGCTCACGCCAAATTCAAGGAACTCGGCCACGGTGGGAAGATCATTTCTGCAACTTCTCAAGCCGGGGTTGTCGGGAACCCGAACTTGGCACTCTACAGTGGGACTAAGTTTGCCATTCGGGGGGTTACGCAAGTTGCTGCCCGTGACTTAGCCGCTGAAGGCATCACGGTTAACGCCTATGCACCAGGGATCGTTAAGACGCCAATGATGTTTGACATTGCCCACAAGGTTGGTCAAAACGCTGGTAAGGACGACGAATGGGGTATGCAAACCTTTGCTAAGGACATCACCTTAGGCCGTCTGTCAGAACCAGAAGACGTCGCTAACGGGGTTGCCTTCTTAGCAGGCCCAGATTCAAATTACATCACCGGCCAAACGCTTGAAGTTGATGGCGGGATGCAATTCCACTAAACCTTAAACAATAATCATAGATTGATTGGTAGGTCGCCGCTCAGAGATGGGTGGCGATTTTTTTGCGTCCGCGCTAAAAAGGCCATTAAAGGACCAGCTGCCGAGAACCGAATTTGAAAAACGGGAGTAAACAAAAGCGCGTAGAAGCGGAGGGTAAGGACGTTTCTGCGTGCTCTTGGCACTACTTAGATTGGAGTTCTTGGACGGCGGCAGCTAGACTGGGACTGCCAAAGCCGACCAGGAGAAGGGACAACAAAACTAGGTTACTGAGATTGGGTGTGTTGCGTTGAGACATTGACGAGACCTCCTTAGGTTTCATCTTTGTCATTGTAGCAAGCGCGTTTATCAGTTTCGTATGGGTTACGTATCATTGTTGTAAAGGTCTGAAAAGCCGCTGGAAAATGGTGCTCGTCATAAATACCAACGAAATTGCGCGCTGATTTGTCATCCCCATTTGCCGATCTTTAGAAAATTTTAAGCGAGCGACGAACCAGCTCATTCAGGGGGTTCATGGTACAATGGGGGCAACGACATGAGCATGGGGTGATAAGATGATTACGGAATTCGAAAACTACTTGGCAAAGATTGATGACCCAGACCAGCAAATGCGCGTGCGGACGGTGCTGAACTGGGTCCAAGAGACCTTTCCGCAGCTCGAACAGCGCTACGCCTGGAACCAGCCGTTGTTCACGGATCACGGCACCTTCATCATCGGCTTCAGCGTGGCCAAGTCTCACATGGCCTTTGCCCCCGAAGGTCCAGCCATGGAACAGTTTGCCGATCAAATCGCGGCGAATAAATATAATCCGGGTAAGATGTACGCCCGCATCAAGTGGACCCAAGACGTGGACTATGAGCTATTGCGGCAGATCATTGCCTTTAACATCGCTGACAAGGCTGACGTGACCACGTTTTGGCGGAAATAACGGCAATTTAAAGCGAGATTGTGACAACCTCACAGTGAAAAGCCGCCGCCTTACCGTTCGCCAAATATGGGTTGGAATGCTGGGGGCGGGTCGAGCCAAAAGCCGGTCTCGACACCTCGCTTTGAGCCGAAAAACACGTCTCAAAGTGGCCTCATAGCCGAAACGTGCGCCAACAGGCAACTGGTTCCGCTTAACACTGCTAGGCAAATAATCCAGGACCAGGATTATCCGCCTAGCACCGTTAATGCTCGCCAGTTAACCGCCTGTCGTCACACTCTTGTTAAGCGGCTGAACCCATATTTGGCGAACTCTCGGCTACGGTGGTGCATGCCAGTAACAATCGCCTTAACCCCAGGTAGTAGCTACACTGACAGCTATCATTAACACAGTGTTACTGATAGGCATCACTTTGCCGGAGGCAGCCAGGGATGGCCCCATCTGGGTCGGCGGTGTTGGCTGAGTTTTTTCTCAGCCTACAGCGCGGGACGACTTGAGAGACTGGCGGGCTTTGCCAGGCTTTCATGCGAACTGGAAGACTGCTCCTCAGTCTGGAGGTGTTCCCCAGAGCTGGCCCCACCCTGGCTGACGCAAGCTCCTGGTTTCACCAATCTTAAGTGGTCAGCTCAATCTAGCAGAAGTATCATTAAACCAAAAGCATGGGACCCGCCATTTCTGGCAGGTCCCATGCTTTTTAAGCGACACAATTAAAAGAACTTCGGTTGATCCTTGTTTTCTGCGGCCATCTGACTGGCGTCGATTTGCTTGCCGTCTTCGTCAGTCCGGACCACGTAAACATCGACGGCCGCCATCCGGCTAACGTAAGCCGTGACGGAGCCTTCTACCATTCGGGCCACGGCGCTCATCCCGGTGGCGCCCAGTACGATCAGATCGTTTTGGTGGTCGCGCACGAATTCGTGGGAAATGACAGTCTTGGGATTGCCGAACCGTACGTGAATCGCCATGTCCTTGAAGCCGGTGGCCGCCCGGGTCGTTTGGACCAGCGAGTCGAGGTATGACGTCGCATCTTGGGCCAAGTCATGGATCACACCGCCGGGCATCGAGCCGCTGACGTAAAAGCCGTAATGGTTGATGCGCAAGACATTCAGTAGGTCAACGTGGGCGTCATTTTGTTGCGCCACCGCGACCGCCTTTTTTAACGCTAATTCCGCTTGAACGGAGCCGTCCACGGGAACTAGGATGTTTGCATAGTTCTTTTCCATAATTAGCCTTCTTTTTTAGTTTAGACGCGACCACGCAGCGTAATCGTTGCGGTGTCTAAGACGTGACCGCTGATCTGATGCAGCAGGTCGTTGAGCCAAAAGCCGTCCTCTAAGTCGAGTTTGGTATTCAATGCGTAAACGGTCAGGCTGTAGTCGTGATCGGCGTTGGGTGGGAAAGGTCCCGTGTAATTTTGAAAGACCGCGGGATCCGTGTTGCCAATCAGGGAACCGGCATTACTGTTGCGGCCATGAACGTGAGGAATGGCGTTGGTTCGCGACACGTCCGCGGTGATTTCGCGCGTGGTGCCCGGGAAATTGGCGGCTACCCAGTGGATCCACGGGAACCCGCTTACCGGCACGGCGTCAAAATCGATGAGGTTCAGCGCAATCGTCTGCGTTTTCTTGGGAATCTTCGACAGGCTAATAGGAAACGACTTCACGGGTTGGCCCGCATAAACGTCGTCGCCAGTCGCGTGTTTACTGTATTCGTCGGCCAAGTAGCCGTTGTCGGTTGGCACAAAAATTCTCATAAAATCCCTCCTATGATCAGTCCTTAACATTATTATACCGCAGGCGACCCCCATTCTGCGAATATTCATTAATAATGTATAAAAATACGTATAAAATAGATATTACTCATAAAATTGCAAAAAGTGGTTGCCTTTCTGATAAATGAGCGTATGATTAGAACCATTAAGTTTGTCACAAAGAAAGGATGACGCCCATGACGCCCCAAGATAAGATTGCAATTCTCCAACACCTGATTCAGATTCAGTCGGTCAATGCCAACGAGACGGCGGTCGCTGACTACATTGCCAGTTTATTTGCCCCGTACCCGCAGGCTGAGATCGTCAAGGTTCCCTTTGCGCCGGGCCGCGATAACTTAGTCGTCACGATTGGTGATCCGACCGGTCCCATGTTGGGGTTGTCGGGGCACATGGACGTCGTGGCCGCGGGGGATGCAGCCGCTTGGCACCACGATCCGTTTGGCGGTGAAGTGGTGGGCGACCAACTCTTTGGCCGGGGCGCCTCGGACATGAAGAGTGGGCTGGCCGCCATCGTCATCACCATGCTGGAATTGCTGGAAGCCCAGACACCGCTGGCGGGGAGCATTCGCTTGCTGGCCACGGTGGGAGAAGAGACCGGCGAATACGGTGCGGCAACGCTGACTGATGCCGGGTATGCGGACTCGTTGGCCGGTCTGGTGATTGCCGAACCCAGCGGCTTGAACAACGTGGTCTACACGGCGCGGGGCGTCATCGACTACAAGGTCGTTTCGACCGGGAAGGCCAGTCACAGTGCCCGTCCGGAAAATGGCGTCAATGCGATTACGAATTTGATGAAATTTTATAACGCGGTTGGCCCGTTGATGGCTAAACACACCCAGGTCGACCCCGTGTTGGGCGGCCTGTTGCACAACGTGGATCTGATTTCTGGGGGCGAGCAGATCAATTCGATTCCCGCCCACGCCGAGCTAATGGCGAACATGCGGACGATTCCGGCCTACCCCAATCAGGTGATTTACGATGAATTGGCCGCGCTGATTGCCCAGTTAAATCAAGAAGACGGGGTGCAGTTGGACCTGAGCTACAGCTATCCTGAAGAGGCAATTCCGGGCGATCCCCAGGCGCCGCTGGTTCAACTGGCCAAGCAGATCAGCGACCAAGTCTGCGGTCACGACACCCAAGTCATTGGGTCGGGCGGAGCCAACGATGGTGCGGAATTCCTGCGGGCGAAGGGCGAATTCACCAGCATTGAATTAGGACCGGGCAACGACTCGTCGCATCAGGTCGACGAGTACGTGTCTGTGACCGAGTATTTGCAAGCCATCACGGTCTACGAGGCCCTGGTGCCAGCCTTCTTCGCGCAGGTGGCGGCCACGGTCGGTGAATAAGGGATTATAAATATAGCGCCTGAGCAGTGGTGTTGAAACTGTTCAGGCGCTATTTGATTTGCTGGGGAATCAGGTTAGTGGCTAATGACGAATAGTCACATTTTGATATACAGGTGCTAGGCTGGTCGGGTATACTGAAACGATAGTGGCAGACATCAATTCTTAAGTTTCTGCCGCGATGCTTACTAAATCTCTAAAATTAACCATTAATCCTGGAAAAAATCGCAATTCTGACTATATTAGAAGGTAACTTATCAATTGGGGGAAGGGTAGTGTCATGGCCAAGCAATCTGCGGGCTTGATTGCCTATCACGTCGGGGTCACGACCCTCACGTTAGGCTCGGTTTTCAATGTGTGCTTGATTTTCTTAAAGGTGGGCAACCGGTCGTTAGAGTTGGGACTAGCCAACGGATTACTGGCGATCTTTGCCGTGGACTATTTGGTGCGCCTGCTGATCACCAAGAACCGGAAGATTTTTTTGATTCAATCGGCGTTTGATCTGCTGGGTATTATTCCGCTTCACCCGGTCTTCGCCTTTTTCCGGTTGGCGCGGCTGGTCCGGTTGATGCGGTTCCACCACCTTTTTTGGCGTTGGGGTATTGCCGGCAAGTGGACGCAGGCGTACCACCGCTTTATTTATAAGACCGGTTTCATCTACCTATTTTCCATCAGTGTGGCCATCATCGTGCTCAGTGCGTTTCTCTTTTCGTTGACGGAAAAACAGAGCCTGGCCAATTCCTTGTGGTGGGCAATCACGACCGCAACGACCGTGGGGTATGGGGATGAGACACCCCACACCGCGGTGGGTAAGATCATCGCCAGTTTCCTGATGGTCGGCGGCGTGGGCTTCATTGGGTTGTTGACCAGTACGATCACGGACTTCGTGGCCAGCCGCACCGAACAGGCGACTACCACCCAAGAGGCGCAACAACTGGCCGATATGGCCCAGCTGTTGGCCAAAATCGATACGCTTACGGCGAAGGTCGACCAACTCCAAACACAGGTCGACCGGTTGACACCCAAGCACGCCAAGCGAGACAACAAAAAACGGCCGTGACCGAGGTCGCGACCGTCTGGATAATACCATAGACGAAAGATTAGCGGACAAACTGTAGGTTGTAATTGCCTTGTCCGTCAGAGGTGATGGTGTAGGTGGAGTAGCCGGCTTGCAACCACTGGTCTTTGGAGGCCTGGGCCCAGTTTTGGGCGTCGGCGACCGACGAAAAAGTGTGCGTGGTGGCAAAGGTTGAATCCGCGCTACTCTTGCTACTGGAACTAGCAGATTGACTCGAACTGGTGGCGCTTTGCTTGGTTTGGGCCTGGTCGAGCAACTTTTGCTCGCGGTCCTGCACGGCGTCATTCGATTCGTTGTTGATGATATTCTGTAATTTTTGCTTTTGCGTGACGGTTAACCCGTTATCATTATAGCTGCTGTACGTTGATTTGAAGCTCTCGAAAGCGGCCTGTTCCGAAGCCGATGAAGCCTTGGCCACGACAGAGGCACTGGTGCTCGATGAAGCGCTGGTGTCATTCCCAGAGTTGTTGTGATGGTTAATCGCTAAGACCAGCAAAATGGCGATTGCCAGCGTGATCAACGTCATCAGCCATGGCCACCACCGCCGCGGCTTACGTTGCCGACGACGGGTGGGTTGGTCCGATCCCTGGTTAAAGTTATACCGTTGTACGCGTGATTTTGGTTCTTGGTTGTTCAACTGAAAAACCTCCATGTCCAGAACGGTGTGAAAAAACAAGCTTGCCGCCGAGACGACAAACTACCACACCCTCCATAATACCGCAAAATGCCAACAGAAGAAAATTTTCACCCTGATTTTTACCATTTTCCAATCATTCTCATCACGAAATGGCGAAACCTATTGTATGATGGTAGTGGAACTAAGATTGAAAGGTGGTTTTACTTTTGCATAATGATATTCCCGAATTACCGTTAAACAACGGCAACCGGATTCCCCAACTGGGGTTAGGGGTCTTTCAAGTTGATAATGCATCAGATACCAAAAATGCCATCAAATGGGCGTTAGCTGCGGGTTACCGGCACATTGATACGGCCGCATACTACGGCAACGAGCAGTGGGTCGGCGAAGCAATTCGCGAAAGTGACGTCAAGCGCGAAGACGTTTTCGTCACGTCGAAGCTGTGGAACAGCGTGCGCGGGTATGATGAGACCAAGGCGGCGTTCCAAGCAACGCTCGACAAATTAGGCTTTGATTACCTGGACATGTACCTGATCCACTGGCCAGCTCCTGGTTATCTGGACAGCTGGCGGGCCATGGAAGACCTGTACAAGGCTGGCAAGATCAGAAACATTGGGGTCTCCAACTTCAATCAAAAGCAGATGGATGACATTTTGACCAACGGCACCATCAAACCCGTCGTTGACCAAATCGAAACCCACCCGTACTTCCAACAAGCTGAGATGCACGCTTATTTGGAAAGCAAGGGTATCTTGCACGAGGCCTGGAGCCCACTGGGTGGCGGCAATAACAACGCCTTATCCGACCCCGTCATCAACGAATTGGCCGCAGCCCACGACGTTAGTGCGGCTCAAATCATCTTACGGTGGCACGTACAACGCGAAGAAATCGTGATTCCCAAGTCGATTCACGAAGCCCGCGTTCAACAAAACCGCGACATCTTTGCCTTTGGTCTGGACGAAGATGAAATGAAGGCTATCGCCGACCTCGACGCTGGCAAACGCGTCGGTCCAGATCCCGACGATGCCGCCTGGTTAAAGAAGTCCCAGACGTACTCCAGCCGGAAATAACCACAAATAACCAACAAGACGTTCCCACCCAATCCAACGGTGGCAACGCCTTGTTTTTTGTTTTGCGTAAACCAGTGCTTGCGTCCGCCAGGGGTTCCGCCTGCTTTGTAAAATCAACGTCAGTAAGGCGGACGGGCAACATCGTGGGAACTGGCCGCCTGTTCGCTAGAGATGAGTTGGAACGCTGAGGGCGCCGGGCCAAGCCAAAATGCGGTCTTGACCCTCACCTTGGAGCCGGAAGACCGCGTCTCCAAGGTGCCAGTTCCCTAAGCGTCGAAAACCGCGCCGCTAAGGGAACTCCCACAGCTGAACTCATCTCTAGCGAACTCACGGCTCCGGTGGTGGTTGCCAGTCGAGTTGGTTCGCAATCGTCCGTGGTACAGATGTGACCGCCAGGGTAGCCGGAATCTCGACATGCGCCAGTACTGAAATAACCATACTTGTGACGCTGGATGACATAAAAAGCGAGCCGTGGTGGCCAACGATATCGCTTATCGCGGTTTAACGCTAAGTGGCCTGACCTCGCCATCTATGCCGGAGGAGGCCAGGGGTGGAGCCAGCTGTGTCGACGGTGTTGGCCGAGGTTGCTTCTCGGCCTACAGCGTGGGGCGACTTTGGAGACTGGCGACTTGTGCCAGGCTTCAAAGCGAACCGGAAGCCCGTACTTTGGCTGGAGGTGTCCCCCATAGCAGGCGGAACCCCTGGCAGCCGCAGGCATCTGGTTTGCCTAATCGTAGCAGGCAACATACTCATCTAGATTTCGCGTAATGGTAAGGCGGCCAGCCCCCACTATGTCGTCAGCCAAGCCTACCGGTACAGCGGAATGCCAGCGTCTTTGGCCATGGGTACCAGCTTGTCAGTCAAGACGTTGACCACGTTGATAGGCACTTTGGCGAAGGGGCTGAAGAAGTCCGGATGATCCGGGTTGGGCACGTCTTGGGTCTCCTTTAAGTTGGGGACCATGGCCTTCAAGTCGTCCTGATGCAGGCCAAGTTGCGTGGCGTAGTAGACGACCTCGCGATAACTGACATTTTTAAAGTAAAAGTAGTAACACAAAGCGGCAACGACAAAATACCAGAAGATAGTCCATTGTAGACCAATTTGACTGGGGTCCAAGAAGCCAATCACGATGGCGGCCACCACAAAGATAATGTAGATGGCCACGGAAATGGCGGCCCAGCGCTGTTTGTGCGTCAAAATAGAGCACCTCGTTTTTCTTTTAGAGTTGTTCCCAGTGTACGGGGTTTTAGGGGCGAAATTCAAGCAATTTCTTTAAAATTGACGCGGAAGTTTCGACTTTTACGGCTAGTCGTGTATAATAACACGGTAATGTTGTCAATCGCTTAAGAAATGAGAGGTAGACGAAGTGAGTTTAAGTTTTGAAACGATCCAGCCTGAAGACTTCAAACAGGTAGACCAATTAGTTTCAGCGGCGTTTGCACCCGTCGAGGAAAGTGACGGCAGTGAGGTGGGGTTGATCCACCAGCTGCGGTCAACGTATGATTATCAGAGTAGCTTTGAGGTCGTCGCCAAGCCCAGCATTGACCAAGTGGTCGGTCACGGCTTATTGAGTCCCATCACGGTGCGCGGTGACCGTCACACCACGACTATCGTGGCTCTGGCGCCGCTGGCCGTTGCGCCAGATTGGCAGGGCCAAGGTGTGGGGAGTCAACTACTTAGTGAGTTAGAGACCCGCGCCCGCTTAGCCGGTTTTCCCGCCATCAGTGTTGTCGGCGACATGAACTACTACGGCAGCCGGGGCTACGTGATGGCCGAGGACTTTGCCATCCACAACAGCCTGCCAGTGCCAATGGGCAGTCACTTGATCAAGCCGCTGACGGCCGGGTCGCTGGCCCACGTGGGGGGGATGATCGAGTACCCGAACGCCTTTTACCGCGATTAGGTTGGTTAAGAATTGCTGAGTGACCGGGTGATTTCACAAACTAAAAAAATGTGGATGCTGTTGAAACGTTGATTTGGCAGCGATAGAGCCGCTCAACGAAAGATTAAAATTAAATTAGAGGTTGACGGGTACGCAGCAGCGTGCTAATATCAAAGTCAATCAAATACAGAACGCTAATTTCCATTACCAAGTAGCGTGTCATCTGGGTGTCAGAAAGTCGGTGGTTGCTGCGAACCGATCAGGGTGATTACGACGAAATACAGTGGAATGTCCTGGTACGCCAGGCGGAAAGACTAGAGCCGTTACCTTCTAGAGAGTGGAGTTACTGGGTCTAGAACCAGTGACCCAAGTTGGGTGGTACCACGGTTTAGTCTAAATCGTCCCTGTTGCAGAATTGCAGCAGGGGCGATTTTTTTATACATACTTGGCAAAATAAGAGGGAGCGATTTTTATGCAAGAACACACACCATCAGAAAAAAAGCCAATCAAGTTTGGCGAAGCGATGACCATCTTACTGGTCATGTTACTCATCATGGGCTTAGGCGTCATCAAATTTGGTCTGTCACCAACCACGCCGGTCCTGCTGGTGATTGCCTTGGTGATTTTGTGGGCGAAGGTTCGTGGCGCTGATTGGGACACCATCCACAGCGGCATCATTGACGGTATCAAGACCGGGATCATCCCCATCTTCATCTTCCTGTTGATTGGGGCCTTGATCAGTGTCTGGATCGCCGCCGGGATCATTCCATCCATGATGGTCTTCGGGTTTCATTTGATTTCTGCCAAATGGTTCGTGCCATCCGTCTTCTTGGTCTGTGCCATCGTCGGGACGTCCATCGGGAGTGCGTTTACCATCATCTCTACGATTGGAATCGCCCTGTTCGGGATGGGGACCACGATGGGCTTCAACCCCGCCTTGGTCGCTGGGGCCATCATCTCCGGAGCCATCTTCGGTGATAAGACTTCACCACTGTCTGACTCCACCAACCTGGCCTCGGCCATCGCGGAATCCGAATTATTTGCGCACATCAAAAACTTAATGTGGTCGACGATTCCCGCCTTCATCGTCTCGCTGATTCTCTACTTCTTCATGGGTACGGGCGCTTCCAATGCCAATGCCTTGAGCAAGATCAACAGTACGGTCGCCACGTTAAACGCCAACTTCTCCATTACTTGGTGGGCCGCCTTACCAATCATCGTGATGTTCGTCTGTGCTTGGCGGAAGATTCCGGCCATTGAAACCTTGTTGTTAAACGTAGGCTTGGGCATCGTGATGTTGTTCATCGAAAAGCCTAACACCTCTGTCAGCAGCATTGCCACGATGATCGAATCCGGCTTCGTGTCTAAGACCGGCAACACCAGCGTCGATGCCTTACTGACGCGGGGCGGCATCAGTGCCATGATGTCCACGGTTTCTTTGATCATCTTGACCCTGACCTTAGGGGGCCTGTTGATGAAGTTCGACGTCATCCAAACCGCCATGGTGCCCCTGGCAAAACGTCTGAAGAGCACCGGTGCTCTGGTCACGGCCGCAATCCTGTCCGGGATTGGCGTCAACGTCTTCGTTGGGGAACAGTACCTCTCCGTCATCTTACCTGGGAAGGCCTTCAAACAGACCTTTAACCAACGGGGCCTGGACAACCTAGCCTTGAGTCGGGTCTTAGAAGATGGTGGGACCGTCATCAACTACTTGGTTCCTTGGGGAGTTGCCGCGGTCTTTGCCGCCAACACGCTGGGCGTTTCGACCCTGGCATACCTGCCATTTTGTTTCTTCAGCCTCTTGTCCCCAGTCTTCTCCATCTTGAGTGGCTTCACCGGCGTCGGCTTGAAGCGCCTGCCATCATCTGACGACAGTAGCGCCACCGCAGCCACGATGGCCGCTGATGGGCGGTAGTCAGTCACAACGGTCAAACGATAGTCATAGAGAGCATCCCCGTGGGTGGCCGACAGCCTGTGTTGGCCGGGGGTGACACGATAAAATAAGATGTAAAAACGCGTGAACACTGGCCAAGCGATGGCGATGTTCACGCGTTTTTTGGTTAGCACCTGAAGGTTGAAAGTAAAATTAACACGCTGATTGCCACAACGACGGTGTTCCAATACCTAAAATTGGTGAAACCAGACGCCTGCGTCAGCCAGGGTTCCGCCTGCTCTAGCCTGAGGAGCGGTCTTCCGCCTCGCTTGAAAGCCTGACAAAACCCGCCAGTCTCTCAAGTCGTCCCGCGCTGTAGGCTGAGAAAGAACCTCAGCCAACACCGCCGACACAGCTGGCTCCACCCTGGCTGCCTCCGGCAAGGTGGAGGTTAGCAGTGACACTGTGATAACCAAAGACTAGTCTTCAATGCAGCTGCTATCTGGGGTTAAAGCAACTGTTACTAACCCGCACTACCGTAGCCGAGAGTTCGCCAAATATGGGTTCAGCCGTGGGAGTTCCCTTAGCGGCGCGGTTCATGACGCTTAGGGAACTGGCGTCTTTGAGACGTGGTTTGCGGCTCAAAGCGAGGTGTCGAGACCGCCTTTTGGCTCGACCCGTCCGCCCCAGCGTTCCAACCCATATTTGGCGAACGGTAGGCGGCCAGTTCGTGTTGTGAGGCTGTAAACGACTATTTTTAAAGCCATGAGTCGCATGATCACAATAGTTCCAGCTGATTTTTGTCTTTCAGCCTTTAACTGACACCAAATGGTTAGTTCTCAACGGGGACAACTACCGGCTCCGTGTACAAATAAGTCGCTACCAGCCCGTTGACCGTGATCTCGCGCTGGTCCGGTAGCTGGAGATACAGCAAGTGCAGCTCGTCGTCACGGGCGGTCACCGTGACCGGCGTGTCTAGCGGCAGGCACAGGTGTGTCACGTAGGCCACCAGGTTGGCCGTTTCCAGGTACCCACACAGCGTGACCGTCGTATTGACGGGAACGTCGCTGAGTCGGGTAACGCGGCTGTCATCGAGCATCAGATCCGGCTTCAAGGCACCGCCGAACGGACTGCGTTGGGGATGGTCGAGGTAATCGGCCAACGCCGCCACGGTCGCTAGCGTCAGACTATCGGCCATTTGCCAGGCCTGATCTGGAATTTGGGCCAGGGGCAAATGCAGCTGACGGTCCAAGAACACCTCGCACAGCCGATAGGCGAACAGCAGCCGGCGCGCCTGGTCACGGCCTTGTTCAGTCAGTGTGACGCCCGTGTAGCGCCGGCGATTGACCAACCCTTGGGCCTGTAGCTGCCGGGTGGCCTCGGTCACGGTCGCCGGCGTTACGTTGGCAAAATGAATGATCTGCTTATTACTGACGCGTGCACGGGCAAAACTACACTCGGCGATAATTTTTAAATACGTATTTTGATGGTTCGACATCTAATCAACTCCCCAGAAAATGGTGCAATAGTTCAGTACCCCTAAAAATTATTTTTTACGGTTTAAATTCTACTGGTCTTGGCGACAGGTTGCAAATTTTTCTGATAGTTAACGTTTTGATAATCGTTTCATAAGGAAATTATAAAATAAAATGCCGACAAACGGGCATTTTACCCGGCAAAGTTTTGTGGACCGAAAAAAGTTTCTGTATTTTTCACAAAATCAGTTCACCGCCAGCCAACCGATAAAACCAGGAATGAAACCGCTTTAGTTGCGGACAATTTTATTAATAAGTTCATATTTTAAAGTTAATTGCCCCTAAAAATCTATTTGATTTAAGTGAACTTTAGGGTACAATGGGCCTTGTAGGAAACAGAAGGGGGTCTTGATTTTGAGTGATACACCAAAGAAACACAAACTCATTGAATATGCCAATGGGCGGTCACTTGAAGAAATTAACGGTACGGTTAGAGTACCAAAGGGGAAAGGGTTCTGGAAAACATTATTCATGTACTCTGGGCCTGGCGCATTAGTTGCGGTCGGTTACATGGATCCAGGTAACTGGTCAACGTCCATCACGGGTGGGCAAAATTTCCAATACTTATTGATGTCGATTATCTTGATTTCAAGTTTGATTGCGATGTTACTGCAATACATGGCAGCTAAACTTGGTATCGTGAGCCAAATGGACTTAGCCCAGGCGATTCGGGCCCGGACCAGTAAGTCACTAGGCATCGTGTTGTGGATCTTAACGGAATTTGCCATTATGGCGACGGATATTGCGGAAGTTATCGGGGCAGCGATTGCCTTGTATTTGCTCTTCCACATTCCGTTGGTGATTGCCGTCTTCATTACGGTTTTAGATGTTCTGCTCTTATTATTATTGACTAAGATTGGATTCCGTAAGATTGAAGCCATTGTGGTTTGCTTGATTTTAGTGATCTTGGCAGTCTTTGCCTACGAAGTTGCCTTATCTAACCCAGACTGGGGCGGCGTCTTCGGTGGCTTGATTCCAAGCGCCAAGACGATTGCCTCCACGCCTAAGATTGGTGGCCAAACGCCAATCAGTGGGGCCTTGGGGATTATCGGGGCCACGGTCATGCCCCACAACTTGTACCTGCATTCAGCGATTTCGCAAACGCGGGAAATTGACCACAACGATGAAGATGATGTGGCACGCACGGTGAAGTTCACCAGCTGGGACTCCAACATTCAATTAACGTTGGCCTTCTTCGTGAACGCCTTACTGTTGATCATGGGGGTTGCCGTCTTCAAGAGTGGGTCCGTTAAAGACCCTTCATTCTTCGGTTTGTTCCAAGCCTTGTCAGATACCAGCACCATGAGTAACGGTGTGTTGGCTGGCGTGGCCCGGACCGGAGTACTGTCCACGCTGTTTGCGGTAGCCTTGTTAGCTTCAGGCCAAAACTCCACGATTACTGGGACTTTGACTGGGCAAGTCATCATGGAAGGCTTCGTGCACATGCGGATGCCGCTGTGGTTACGGCGGTTAGTCACCCGGCTGATCTCTGTGATTCCCGTGCTGATCTGTGTCATGTTGACCAGTGGTAAGAGTGCCATTGACGAACACGAAGCGTTGAATGATTTGATGAACAACTCGCAGGTCTTCTTGGCCTTTGCCTTACCGTTCTCCATGTTACCGTTGTTGATGATGACGGATAGTAAGGTAGAAATGGGCAAGCGGTTCAAGAACTCCATGTGGGTCAAGATTTTAGGTTGGGTCTCTGTCTTAGTCTTGACCTACCTGAACCTGATCAACATGCCGGCTTCCATTCAAGGCTTCTACGGGGATAGCATTACCGCCAGCCAAACGGCGATGGCCAATGGCATTGCCTACGTCTTAGATGCTGCCATCTTGATCTTATTAGCTTGGACGATTATTGAGCTCCACAAGGGAAGCAAGCGGTTGGAAGCACAACTGGCAGCGGACCATGCGGATAGCGCGATCGAAGACGAGGAGGCCTAGTCATGGCAACGACATTTAAACGAATTCTAGTAGGGGTCGATGACTCGGCCGACGCACTGTTGGCATTTGACTATGCCATTCACCAAGCCAAGCGCGACCAGGCGGAACTGATCATCGTGTCCGTCTTGGAACATGACGACATGAACGTGTATCAAGCTTTGGACAGCGACTACGTCCACGGGGAGCGCGACGAGTTGCGTGACCACGTGAAGAGCTACCAAAAGCAAGCCCAAGACGCCGGTGTGACCGACGTTAAACTGGTGATTGCGGAAGGTGAACCAGGGGAAACCATCGTGCGCGATGTGATTCCGCACGTGCAACCGGACCTGTTAGTCATCGGGTCGATTGCCAAAAAAGGCGTTAGCCGATACTTCGGGAGCCAAGCAGCCTACATGGCCAAATACGCCCCCATCTCGGTAATGGTCGTCCGGTAGGTTAGATTGTTAGGGGAAACTCGGTGCCGGTATTCTGACCGCTAAACTAGTGAAACCAGGGCCTGCGTCGGCCAGGGTTCCACCTGCTCTGGGGAACACCTCCAGCCAAAGTACGGGCTTCCGGTTCGCTTTGAAGCCTGGCACAACCCGCCAGTCTCCCAAGTCGCCCCACGCTGTAGGCCGAGAAACAACCTCGGCCAACACCGTCGACACAGCTGGCTCCACCCTGGCCGCCTCCGGCAAGTCGGTACTTATCAAGTAATATTGCTTAGCCACCGGTTGACAATTGCGTGCTACCGAGGGCTAAGCAATATTATTGCCGACCAGTTCCGTAGCCGAGAGTTCGCCAAATATGGGTTCAGCCGCTGAACAGAGTGTGACGACAGGCGGTTAACTGGCGAGCATTAACGGTGCTAGGCGGATAATCCCGGTCTTGGATTATTTGCCTAGCAGTGTTAAGCGGAACCAGTTGCCTGTTGGCGCACGTTTCGGCTATGTGGCGGATATAGACGTGTTCTTCGGCTCAAAGCGAGGCGTCGAGACCGTTCTTTGGCTCGACCCGTCCGCCCCAGCGTTCCAACCCATATTTGGCGAACGGTAGGCGGACAGTTTCTACCATGAAGCGGTCAACAACGAAGCTTATCGCCATGAGACACGTGATAAGATGCCACGGGGAATGCAGTTAGATAGTAAAGTGAGATATGTGAAGTCGCTGGGCCGTGAAACTGCGGTCTGGCGGCTTTTTGCGTGGCTGGATTTTTTTGAGATCAGCCGTGTTGAACTTTTTGAGCCCTTTAGCGACAATGGCCGTGGTGATTGCCTTACACTGATGCTGGTCGGAGAATGCGACCAGAGGAGGGCGAGTCTATGGCTGACGAAAAGAAGCACAAGTTGATCGAATATGCGAATGGCCGGTCGCTAGAAGAAATCAATGGGTCAGTGAAGGTACCGAAAGATATTGGTTTTTGGAAAACGTTGTTTGCGTATTCGGGGCCTGGTGCGTTAGTCGCAGTGGGGTACATGGATCCCGGGAACTGGTCGACGTCGATTACCGGGGGGCAAAACTTCCAGTACCTCTTGATGTCTGTTATCTTGATGTCAAGTTTGATTGCGATGCTGTTGCAGTACATGGCAGCTAAACTTGGCATCGTGAGTCAGATGGATTTGGCCCAAGCGATTCGGGCCCGAACCAGTAAATCGTTGGGCGTGGTTTTGTGGCTCTTGACGGAACTGGCCATCATGGCCACGGATATTGCGGAAGTCATTGGGGCGGCGATTGCGTTATACCTGCTGTTCCGCATTCCGTTGGTCATCGCCGTCTTTATCACGGTCTTTGATGTCTTGTTACTGTTGTTACTGACGAAGGTCGGCTTCCGGAAGATCGAAGCCATCGTGGTCTGCTTGATCATGGTGATCCTGTTCGTCTTCGTTTACCAAGTCGCCTTGTCCGAACCCGATTGGGGCGGCGTGTTCAAGGGCCTGATCCCAACCGGCGAGACTTTCTCGACCAGTCACGCGGTTGCCGGCATGACGCCATTGAACGGGGCCTTAGGCATCATCGGGGCCACGGTCATGCCGCACAATTTGTACCTGCACTCGGCGATTTCGCAAACGCGGGCCGTCGACCACAACGATGAAGAAGACGTGGCGCGGACGGTGAAGTTTGCCGGCCTGGATTCCAACATCCAACTGACCTTTGCCTTCTTCGTCAACGCCTTGCTGTTGATCATGGGGGTTGCGGTGTTCAAGACCGGTGCGGTCAAGGACCCATCGTTCTTCGGGCTGTTCCACGCGCTGTCAGATACCAGCACCATGAGTAACGGTGTACTGGCGGGCGTGGCGCGGACCGGGGTCTTGTCCACGCTGTTTGCGGTGGCCTTACTGGCTTCCGGGCAAAATTCCACGATCACCGGGACGCTGACCGGGCAAGTCATCATGGAAGGCTTCGTGCACATGCGGATGCCACTGTGGTTACGGCGGTTGGTTACCCGGCTGATCTCCGTGATTCCCGTGCTGATCTGTGTCATGTTGACGCGGGGCAAGAGTGCCATTGCGGAACACGAAGCGTTGAATGATTTGATGAACAACTCGCAAGTCTTCTTGGCGTTCGCCCTGCCATTTTCCATGTTGCCGTTGTTGATGATGACGGATAGCAAGCTGGAAATGGGCGCGCGGTTCAAGAACTCTTGGTGGGTCAAGATTCTCGGCTGGTTCTCCGTCATTGCGTTGACGGCGCTGAACCTGGAAGGCATGCCGGGTCAAGTCCAAGCCTTCTTCGGCGATAACGTTACTGGGGACAAATTGGCATTGGCTAACGGCATTGCGTACGGCTTGATTATCATCGTGTTGGCCCTCTTAGCTTGGACGGTCATCGAGTTACACCATGGCAACCAACGGCTAGCGAAGGAACTGGCCACCAAGTCTGAGGAGGCGACGTCCGATGAAAATGATCGCTAAAAAGATCCTCGTCGGGGTCGACGATTCGCCGGATGCCCTGTTGGCCTTTAAGTACGCGATTCATCAAGCTAAACGGGACCAGGCCACGTTGGTCATCGTTTCAATTCTGGAAAGCCAGAACATGAACGTGTATCAAGTGCTGGACACGGATTTCGTGCACGGCGAATACGCCGCCTTGAAGGAACACCTGCGCGATTACCAAAAGCAAGCGCAAGACGCGGGCGTGTCGGACGTGCAGGTCATGGTCAGCGAGGGCGAACCCGGTGAGACCATGGTCAAGGACGTGATTCCCCGGGTTAAACCGGATCTGTTGATCATCGGGTCAATCGCCAAGCAAGGCGTCAGCCGCCATTTCGGCAGCCAGGCCGCCTACATGGCGAAGTACGCGCCGATTTCGGTGCTGGTGGTGCGGTAAGTGACGGTAGTGTGTTAATGAGTCAACAAGTGAGAGTGAGACGAAAGGTGATTAGCCGGCGAGCATTAAGGCTGCTACCCGAATAATCCGGGTCTTGGCTTGTTTGGTTAGCAGTTTTAAGCGGAACCGGCTGCCTTTGGGCGCACGTTTCAGCGATGTAAAGGTAATGAAAACGGGCCTGGGATTTTTTCCGGGCCCGTTTTATTTGGCCAATCGTTGAGTCAGTAAGGCAGGGTAACTATCGAAACTAGTGCTTAGCGTTGCAAGCCCCAAGCCGTCTCGCCATAATGAAAGCGAGGAATCGTGAGCGGGTGGCCGCTCAATTTGCGAGTAAGGTTAGGGGGCGTCGTGATGAGCGATGACAAAGGATGTATTTACACCGTGGTCTTGCATGCCGAAGCGGGGCGGTATTGCGTGACCATTCCAGAAATCGGTCTCACTTGGGGAACGACAGCGGAAGCGGCCTTGGCAATGGCGGCTAAATTGATAGACACGCAATACCGGGTGAGCGCGAACGTCCCCGAGCCGCGGTCGTTTGCGGAAGTGACCGCACCCGCGGGTGATACCAAGATCAGCCTGCAGGTTGGCGGACCGGTGGAACAACGACCAACGTCGAAGAAGCGGTCGCCGTGGTGGAGACGATTAAGCAGACTGGGGAAACGGCGGTTGGCCATTTCGTCAAAGGACGAATGACTTTCACGTCGATGCCTGAGGACCGCTAATTAATTGGAGACGAAAAATCACGAGAGTGGGACAAAAGGCGATTAGCCGGCGAGCATTAAGGCTGATAACCGAATAATCCCGGGCTTGGATTGTTTGGTTATCAGGTTTAAGCGGAACCGGCTGCCTTTTGGCGCACGTTTCAGCTACGTAAAGGTAAATCGAAAGGAGCCTGGGAGGTGCCCCAGGCTCTTTACTTAACTGAAACGTGTGCCCAAAGGGAGTCTCGATTCCGCTCACGGCTGCGGGTCTATATAACTGGTGAGGTGAGCGGCAAGTCATTATCAAAATCTGCTAGTTTCAGGCAGCGTTTCATCATATACTAGAAGATACGGAGGATGATACCCATGTCGGTTAATTACACCAATCGTGGCGAGTACCGCACTTATAAATTATTAAAAGAATTAAGCAATAAATATCCAGAAGATAAATTTCATATATTTGCCAATTTATATCTAGATTCAGATGACAGTCGGTTTCCCAACCGGCAAGTCGATCACCTGGTGATTTGTCGTAAGGGCATCTTCATGATTGAGACCAAATATTGGACGGGGACGGTCTACCATGATGTGCGGCTACGGGATCTGCTAAAAATGGTTGGTGGCAACGAAGCGGGTAAGACCCTGTTATCGCGGCTGTTACCGCAAGAGGTCATGAACCAAGGCAACCAGAGTTTTACGATGTGCATTAAGAGTCCAGAAAATGTTCAGGTATATACCGGGGATGAAAATCCGATTCGGCAGGTGGAACTGTCCGGGTTGAGCCTGAACAGTTTGATTCAAGATAAGTTAAACGAGTTAGGGATCAAGCCCTACATTCACGAATTTGTCTTTTATAACTATGTCAGTCGGGCGGCAGACGACCAGGTCGTGGACCCCAACGGCGTGTTGAATCGTCCCTACAGCAATAATTACGACGACTGGGGCGAGGGCTTCACCAAGCCACAACACTTCCGGGAGTTCTACGACGCCGTCCACGAGCGACTGCCCCGGCAGTTGGAACTCAGAGACGACCAGGTCGATGCGATTGCCCGGCTGATCCACCGGACGATTTTGTTTGATTAGCGGGTTACCCAAAATTGGTGAAACCAGATGCCTGCGTCAGCCAGGGTTCCGCCTGCTCTGGGGAACACCTCCAGCCTGAGAAGCGGTCTTCCGGTTCGCTTGAAAGCCTGACAAAACCGGCCAGTCTCTCAAGTCGTCCCGCGCTGTAGGCTGAGACAAAACCTCAGCCAACACCGCCGACACAGCTGGCTCCACCCTGGCTGCCTCCGGCAAGTTGATGCCTATCAGCAACACTGTGTTAATGATAGACTAGTCGTCAATGAGGTTACCATCTAGGGTTAAGATGAGTGTTACTGGCAAGCACTATCTTGGCGAACGGTAGGCGACCAGTTTGTATTACGTGACTGTAAACGACTATTTTGACGCCAGGAGTTTCATGCTAACAGTAGTTCCAGTTGATTTTCACTTTTAACCTTTAGTTTTAGACACAAAACAGGCTTCAACTCACGTAAAAATGAGTTGAAGCCTGTTTATTTTAAGTTGTCGTTAGTAATTGTCACCATTCATGATGGAACTCTTCACAATCACGTAGTCCACGGTCCGAATGTCCAGCAGATTCCGGCCACCGGCGTAGGAGATTGAGGATTGCAAGTCTTCTTGCATGGCGTTTAACGTGTTGGCGATGTCGCCGCGGTAAGGGACCAGCATTTGCTTGCCCTCAACGTTACGGTAGGCGCCCTTTTGCTTCTCGGAGGCAGAACCCCAGTATTGCTTGAAGGTCCGCCCGTCGATGGTCAATTTGTTACCAGGAGATTGTTCGTGGCCCGCTAACATGGAGCCAATCATGACCATGCTGGCGCCGAAGCGAACGGACTTGGCGATGTCACCGTTGTAGCGAATCCCACCGTCCGCGATGATCGGCTTGCGAGCGGCCTTGGCGCAGAGACGTACGGCGGCCAGTTGCCAACCCCCGGTCCCAAAACCGGTCTTGAGCTTGGTGATGCAGGCCTTACCCGGGCCAATGCCGACCTTGGTGGCGTCCGCACCGGCGTTTTCCAGTTCCCGCACGGCTTCAGGCGTACCGACGTTACCGGCGATTACAAAGCTGTCTGGTAACTTGGTCTTGATCTGCTTGATCATCTGAATGACCGCGTCGCTGTGGCCGTGGGCGATGTCGATGGTAATGTATTCCGGCACCAATTTTGCGGCAGCCAGTTCGTCGATGAAGGCGTGTTCGTCCGGTTTGACACCCACACTAATGGAAGCAAACAGCGATTTTTCGTGCATGCGTTCGATGAAACCGCGCCGTTCTTCCGGATGGAAGCGGTGCATGACGTAGAAATAGTCGTTTTGCGCTAACCAGACGGCGAGCGGTTCGTTGATGACCGTTTCCATGTTAGCAGGCACGACCGGAATTTTAAAGCGGTGGGGGCCAAATGCGATGCTGGTATCGGCCTCACTGCGGCTGTCGATGATACATTTATTGGGAACGAGTTGAATATCTTCGTAATCAAATACTTCTGCGGGATGCATGAGCAGTCACTCCTTGTTCGTGGGGTTAGGCGTTCCAGACGTCACGTAAGATGTTCGTCTGTTCGCGGTCTGGGCCGACGGACAACGTGGCAATATCCACACCGACCAGTTCGGCTAAGCGTTTAACGTAATTTTGGGCGTTGACAGGCAGTTCAGCGACCGAGTGGCAACCGGTGATGTCTTCTGTCCAACCGGGCAGTTCATCATAGATTGGTTGGCAGGCGTCCAGGTCGACCAGGCTAGCAGGGTAATGGTAAATGGTTTCCCCGTTCAGCGCGTAGGCCTTGCAAATCTTGACGGTCTTTAAGCCGGTCAACACGTCCAAGCAGTTCAGCGATAAGCTGGTCAAACCGGAAACGCGCTTGGCGTGGCGTAACACGACGCTGTCGAACCAACCGATCCGCCGGGGCCGCTTGGTAACGGTGCCGTATTCGTGGCCCGTTTCGCGAATCGTGTCGCCAATTTCATCGAAGAGTTCCGTTGGGAAGGGACCATCACCCACACGAGAGGTGTAGGCCTTGCAGACCCCAACCACGTGGTCAATCTTAGTGGGACCTACCCCAGCACCGATGGTCACGCCACCAGCCACGGGGTTCGAGGAGGTGACAAACGGATAAGTGCCGTGGTCAATATCCAACATGACGCCTTGCGCGCCTTCGAAGAGGACGTTCTTGCCGGCATCGATGGCATCGTTGATGACCACCGACGTGTCGGTCACGTGTTGCTTGATCTGTTGGCCTAGGGCATAGTATTCGTTGAAAATCGTGTCGAAGTCTAATGGTTCAACACCGTAAAGTTTGGTTAAAACATTGTTCTTTTCAATTAAGTTCTGGCGTAATTTGTCCGCAAAGATATCATGATCCAATAAATCGGCAATGCGAATCCCGATTCGTTCGGCTTTATCCATGTAAGCCGGGCCGATACCCTTGTTGGTGGTACCAATCTTGTTTTCCTTGGCCTTTTCTTGGGCTTGGTCCAACAAGATGTGGTAGGGCAGGATGACGTGTGCCCGGTCGGAAATCCGTAAATTATCCGTCGAAACGCCGTTGTCATGAAGATAAGTTAACTCTTCAATCAAAGACTTCGGGTTGACCACGACACCGTTGCCAATCACGCTCAATTTATCGGCGTAGAAGATCCCCGAAGGAATCAGGCGCAACTTGAACGTTTGACCATTGAAGACGATGGTGTGGCCGGCATTGTCACCACCTTGGTAGCGGGCAATGACATCAGCCTTCTCACTCAGAAAATCCGTGATCTTTCCTTTACCTTCATCGCCCCATTGACTACCAACTACTACTGTTGATGACATTGCAAACACCTCATCGTTATTTTTTACCGGGCCGAACACCCAGCAAAAATTATTGTATCAAGTTCGTAATTGAATTGCAAGTGAAAAGCGAACAATTATTTAAATATCCTGTATAAAAGTTCTTTTAATTATGGGTAGAAACTAATTAATAATGGATATAACGGTGAAATGTCTGGTAAAACTAGGATGTTCTATGCTAAAATAGATAGCAGAGCAAGAAACGAATTTTAAAAATAATGTTCGGATTTTACCTATTACTGAGGAGGAAACTTGATGTTAGAACGCTACACCCGACCAGAAATGGGCCAGATTTGGTCCCTGGAAAATCAGTATCAGTCTTGGCTTGCCGTTGAAGTGGCAATTGACGAAGCCTGGGCGAAATTAGGTGAGGTCCCCGTGGCAGATGCCCAGAAAATTCGGGAAAACGCCACGTTTGACGTCGACCGCATCGCCGAGATTGAAGCCGTGACGCACCACGATATGGTGGCCTTCACCCGCAACGTCTCGGAATCTCTGGGGGCCGAACGCAAGTGGATCCACTTTGGCGTCACCAGTACCGATGTCGTGGATACGGCGCAGGGGTACCGGCTGAAGCAGGCCAACGTGGTGATTCGGCAGAGCTTGGTGGCGTTGATTGCCACGCTCAAGGACCTGGCCTTAAAGTATAAGGAAACAGTCATGATTGGCCGGACGCACGGGGTGCAAGCCGAACCGACCACCTTTGGGTTGAAATTAGCGCGCTTCTACGCCGAAATGCAACGGAACCTGGAACGCTTCGACCGGGCCGCCGCTGGGGTGGAGACCGGGAAGATCAGTGGCGCAGTTGGTACCTTTGCCAATGTGCCGCCCGAGGTAGAAGCCTTCGTCTGCGACCAATTGGGCATCAGTGCGCAACCAATCGCCAGTCAGGTGTTGCCGCGAGACCTGCACGCCGACTACATTGCGACGCTGGCCTTGATTGGCACGGGCGTGGAAAACATTGCCACGGAGATCCGGAGCCTTCAGCGCTCGGAGATTCATGAGGTCGAAGAACATTTCAATCCCGGGCAAAAGGGCTCGTCGGCGATGCCGCACAAGCGTAACCCCATCGGCTCGGAAAACGTAACTGGCCTGGCCCGCGTCTTACGGGGCACCATGGTCACGGCCTACGAAAATGTCAGCCTCTGGCACGAACGCGATATTTCCCATTCATCGGCGGAACGGATGATTTTGCCAGAAAGCACGACATTGTTGGACTACATGCTTCACCGCATTAACCGGATCCTCACCAATTTGGACGTATTCCCGGAAACCATGAAGGCCAACATGGGGCGCACTTACGGCTTGATCTACAGTCAACGACTCTTATTGAAGCTGATTGAGACCGGTTTGAGTCGTGAAGCTGCCTACGATTTGGTCCAACCACTGACGGCACAGGCTTGGGACCAACAGACCCAGTTCCGGCCATTGGTGGAAGCCAATGCGGAAATTACGGCCCGGTTAACGCCGGCGCAGATTGACGACGCGTTTGATTATCACTATCACTTACGCCGCGTGGACTTTATTTTTAAACGTCTAGGTTTGGACTAACACGCGAAAACTTGGGGGGAATGAACAATGGAAAAGGTGTATTCACCAGCTGATGCGCAGCGAAATCTCCAGCGTTTATTGCAAGAGGTCAAAGATGGTAAGGCAGTCCGCATTGAGGATCAAACCACGGATGCGATTTTGGTGAGTGAGCAACAGTGGGCAGCGGTGCAAAAACAATTGGCTGCGGCCGCCCAACACCAAACGGTCCAACAGCGCGAGGACCTGTATAAGGCTTGGCGCTGGCTGTAGAGCGTGCGGGTAAGTAAAGGGGTTCTAAAATGGCAGATTATCGTGCAACACCTGCGGACGAAACCCTGTTGAAATTGTTGCGACAGGTGAACGCGAGTCATGAGCCGATGCACATTCAAGCGAACCGGAAGACCGCTCCTCAGGCTGGAGGTGTTCCCCAGAGCAGGCGTCTGGTTTCACCAATTTCAAATGTCAAAACACCGTCGTTACGACAATTAGCGCGCTAATTTCAACTTTCAGCCCAAAACAAAAAGTTCGGCGTCACTCTCGGGGAAGAGCGATGCCGAACTTTTTTTCATGAGGAGTACATTCACATTAGGGGGTGTAAATGTATTTTAGAGGAGTGGCTAGGCTTGAGGGAACCTAACCATGGGGATGATTCTCTTAGGGGGAGAGAATCAAAAGGGATTGGAATAGAATTTAGTAGTAATCGGTATTGGCTAATTACTATGGTTATTACTATACCCGGAGTTTGTGAATAGAATCGGGGCAAAGTCATGATGACTTTTTGATTAATTGGTAAAGAAAAACTAAAATGTGAAGGAATTGCGATAACCGGCCAAATGCCGTTAAGTTAGGCTTAAGGTTCACTCGCCGTCGAAGTACGTTTGGAGAAATTCCGTCACATGTTGCTGGTAACGGGCCGGGTTGATCCAAAAACTTTCGGCGTGCGACGCATTTTTCACAATCCACAATTGCTTGGGGGCATGGGTGGCCGCGTAATTTTCGTAGGCCATCCCCACCGGCACGTACACGTCCTTTTCCCCGTGAATGAAGAGAATGGGCCGCTTGTTTTTCTGCAACTGTTCCGTGGCGGTCACGTCGCCCAGATAATAGCCCAATCGGCGCTTGGAAATGGTGCTGACCAGTGGTTCGATGGGGTACTTGGGCAGGTGGAATTGGCGCTTCAACAGGTAGGTCAGCTCGGCCTCAATGCTGGAGTAGCCACAGTCGGCGATGATGGCCTTGACCTGGTCCGGCAACGTTTCCCCGGAGAGCATTTCCATCGTTGCGCCCCCCATGCTGACGCCGAACAGAAGGATCTTGACGTCGTTGTCCGCCCGGTCGATGACCTGTTGGATCCATTGTAAGTAGTCGAGGCGATCGAGCCAACCAAAGCTGATGTACTTGCCGGCGCTTTCGCCGTGGCCCCGGTCGTCCGGAAGCAAGACATTGAAGCCGAGGCGGTGATACATTTGGGCAAAGTTGGCCATGGTCTCGCCGTTGCCCTTGTAGCCGTGTGAAATGATGACGGTCTGGCGGCTGGGCGTTTCGGCGGGGATGTATTCGGCCACCATGCGGTTTTGCGGGTCGTGTTCGTGCAGATACCATTTTTCCTTGGGAATCTGCTGGTACCAGTCCACGTAGGCGTAATAGGCATCGGCGTATTTCTGCTTGTCCGCGGAGGTCTCCGGGACGTAGTTGACGCGCTTGAAGGCGAAATTAAAAAGGTGTTCGCTGGCGGCCAGTGAGGTCAGGGCGATTCCCGCCAGTGGCAAGGCCCAGGTCAGTGTTTTTTTCTTCATTCTTATCCAGTCCTTTCCAGTTAAAAAACCAGACTACCCGTAAAGCGGTTAGCCTGGTAAGGAGTTCTAGTCCAAATAGAGTTTGCGTAAATTGGTTAAGTCGGTGTGCGACAAGTCCAAGACGTCGTGCAAGTAATCCTGCACCCCGCCGTACTGGGTGTTGATGACCTTGGTTGCGGCGGCGAGATAATCGGGATTGACGGTCGATAGCGCCCGGATGTTGGTGACAAACGCCTCCGAGTGACCGCTTTGTCGGGCCTGCTCGCTTTGCTTATCCACCAGCGGCATCACGTTGGCGTTGGTCAACAGGTAATCCTGCTGAATGGTTTGGGGGTCAACGTTTAGGGCATTCAAGGTCAAAAACGCGCCCATCCCGGTCCGGTCCTTGCCGGCGGTACAGTGGAACAGCACGGATTTTTCCGTTTGTTCGTTGGTCAACAGCGTCGCGAAGAAGTCGTGGTAGGCGGCTTGGGCGCTGGGCAACGTCACCATTTTGCGGTAAACGTCGAGCATGTGCTGGTAGCCGGCCTGATCATTGCTGTTGAAGCGTTGTTCCAATTCTTCTTGGGTGGCGGAGGCGTCAGTCTCGTCGCCTTCAGGGAAGACCGGGAGAAAATGATACTTGACCCCGGCAGGAACCTTGTCGGGCGCTTGCTGGCGTTCGGCATTGGAACGGAAGTCAACGTCTGCCACGACCCCGTAGTCTTGCAGTAACGTCTGGTCATCCGGGGTAAGCCGTGCCAACCCGTCCGTCCGCAGTAACTTGTGCCACTTGACGGTGTGTCCGTCAACGGTTGAATAGCCACCTAGTTCCCGGAAATTCCAGCCGCCAGTCACGTTTAGTTTTCGGTTATTTGTCATTGGCTTTTTGCCACCCTTTCATCGCAATCGTTACGTCTTCTATTCTAACGGTTTTGGGGAAAATTACCTAGTAATTCACTCTAAGGGAGGCGTTTTTTCCCGAAACGCTGTATACTGGCAATATAAGTCGAGAGAATTTGATGAAGGCAAAAAGATAGGGTGATAGTCGTGAGTTTGCGTGGGAAATGGTTACTCTTCAAGACCCAGCATAGTCAGCTCAAACAGCAGATTCAACAAGCATTTTTACAGCCCAGTCGGCAAAACCGGGCCGTGGTGCCCGAGAAGTTTCCGGCTACCATCGTGACGAAGGAACGGCAAGTCTTTGGTGGGCGTATTTTAACGGCGGCTTCGGGCGCACCGTTGCGGCAACACGTATTGTTGTTTCACGGTGGGGCCTACACGATGCAGGGCATCGACAGCCACCGGGAATTGATGGAAACGCTGATCCAGCAGGCCAATCTGCGGGTCTCGTACGTCGATTATCCGCTGGTGCCGGAAGCCACGGTCGATGAAACCGTGATTTTCGCCATGAACGCCTATGATTACTTGCTGGCGCAGTATCCGGATGACCAGTTCTTCTTGATGGGCGATTCCGCGGGCGGCGGGCTGGCGTTAACGCTGCTGCAACAGCTGAAGATCCACCAAAAGCCATTGCCGGCGGGGTCCGTGTTGATCTCACCGTGGGCGGACCTGAGCATGATGAATCCCGATTTAAAGGCCGCCGCAAAAAATGACCCGTATTTGACGCTGGCGACCTTAAAGAAGATCGGTTTCGATTATGCCGGCGACCATCCGGTGACCGATCCGCTGGTCAGCCCCATTTACGGCGATTTTGACGACCTGGGGCCAATCCTGTTGTATTATGGCACCAACGAACTACTGGCAGCCGATGACCAACGGCTGGTCCAAAAGCTAGCAGAAGCCAGCGGCACCCCGTACAAGGCCCGCGAGGTCAAGTCGATGCTGCATGATTACATCTTATGGGGCAAGCTCCCCGAGACCAAACGGACGTTGAAGGAAATTAAGCAGTTTATCTTGACCCAAAATATCGAATCGTAAGTGATTGTGGGAGATGAGGCAGTGTGGCCTGGTCTCCTTTTTGGTTTGCCTTGGGGTGGACGGGAGCAGTCTGAGGTCTTATCCAATCGGATGAACGGACTATGATAATTGACGAGTGGTTTGAGCGATGGTCGTTGACAATCACTACCGTAGCCGATAGTTCGCCAAATATGAGTTCAGCTGTGGGAGTTTACTTAGCGGCGGGGGCCTTGCCGCTTAGAAAACTGACAAATCGGAGACGTGGGCTGTCGGCTTCGATTTGAGGGCCAAGACCGTCCTTTGGCTTGGCCCGGCGCCCTCAGCGTTCCAACTCATATTTGGCGAACGGCAAGGCGACCGGTGCGGACTAGTTTGGCGCCTTTGAGACGTGGGTTTCGGCTCAAAGCGAGGTGCCGAGACCGCTTCTCAGGCTCGGCCCGTCCGCCCACAGCGAACCAGCTCATCTTTCGCGCAACGGCAGGCGGCCAGTCAAACACCAACGTAGACTGTGTTTAGCCACATCGCCGAAATTGCCCGACCGTTTACCCTAAGAACTACCATAACTACGGTCCGGTCCAACCATCCGTAACGGCAACCGCGTGATTGGCCACCCCTCCGTTAGCGGGCGCTTGATTCGGCCATTTAGTTATGTTGCTTAACGGAAGAATTGGGGCCACCGTTTGCCGAGACGACAGCGTATAATAATGCTAAATGGAGGGGATGTCCTATGAAGATTCGTTTTCTCGTGGCCGGCCTGATTGTGGGGCTGGGGGGCTTTGGTGGTCTGCAAGCCACCGCGGCCACTACCAGCACGGTCGCCACGCCGTATCGTGAAGGCCAACTGGCCGGATTAACCAATGTCAAACAAGTCTCATCTAGCAAGACGGTGACTTTAGATTTGGTCTTGAACACCCGGAATTCAGCGAAATTGACCCAGACCGCCTACGCCGTCAACACGGCGGGCAATCGGCAGTTCAAGTCCTACCTAACACCCAAACAGTTCCGCCAGAAGTTCGGTCAGTCCACGACCACAACCAAGCGGTTAGCCAAATATTTTAAAGCACATAAGTTTAAAGTAACGACCTTTAATGATGGCCTAATCATGCAGATCAAGGGGAGTGCCAGTGCGGTCGACAAGACCTTTGCCACCAAATTAAAGACGGCGCGCTACCACGGCACCAAGATTCAGTATTCCAAGAAGACGCCGAAGCTGCCGAAGAACGTGGCCAAGCCCATCAAGGCCGTGGTCGGGATCACGAACTTAGTCAAGCTGTCCAGTCTCGCGGACACGGCCAGCACCACGACGGACGGTCCCACCAGCAGTGGTGCACCGCAAAACTTCTTGAAGCAATATAACGCCACCGGCCTGACCAGTGGCAATAACGGTAGCGGGCAAACCATTGGCATCATCAGCTTTAGCAAGGTCAACAAGTCAGACATCACCCATTTCTGGTCCGCTGAAGGCGTGCCCGCTTCGGCCAATCGCATCAGTGTCAAGTCAACGGGTGGCATGAATATTTGGGGCAATGTCGATCCCGGCAATGCCGAAACGTCGCTGGACGTGGAACAGGCTGGGGCCTTAGCGCCCAAGGCCAAGATTCGCGTTTACACGGCTTCGTTGAGCGATGTTGGTTGGCTCAATGCCTTTGCGACCGCGTTTGGTGAAAATAAAGCCAGCACGTTGTCGTTGAGCTGGGGCTTGTCGGAAGGCGTGCTGCAAAGCCTCAATCAATATCACGTCTTGACCCCGCTATACGGCAGCATCATGAACACGTTGCTGGCACAAGGAGCCGTGCAAGGTGTCTCCACGTTTGCGGCCAGTGGTGACACCGGTGCTTACGGCGAAGAATTGGCTAAAAATGGGGATGTCGATGAGGGCATCTACGCCAATTTCCCCGCCAACAACCCGTGGGTCACGGCGACCGGGGGGACCACGTTGCCGGTTGAAGGTACGTTGGCCGATGGCGCCGAGGTCAAGATTACCAAGGAACGGACCTGGGGTGGCGACGCCTTATTTGACGCCTACGCCCAAGACCGGGCCTTCTTCCAAAAGAATTCTGATCTGATGAGCATGCTGCAGAGTGGTAGTGGCGGCGGAATTTCCACGCTGTATGCGACGCCACAATACCAAAAGGGCGTTTCCGGGGTGAACACCTACAACGCACGGCAGTATCTGAATAGCGACGGCCTGCCCCAGCTGAATGCCAGCCTGATCACGGGCAAGGCCAGTGGGCGGAATTATCCGGATGTCGTGGCCGATGCCGACCCGTTGACCGGTTATGACGACTACAACAGTAGCGACGGCTGGAGCACGGTCGGTGGGACCAGCGTGGTTGCGCCACAGTTTGCCGCCATGGCCGCCGTCATCAACAGTGACCGCAGCAAGCGCATGGGGCTGTGGAACCCGCAACTGTACGCGTTAGCCCAGACCAGTCAATCGCCGTTTACCAAATTGGATTCTGACACGAACAACGGCAATCTCTACTACGTTGGCCAACCCGGCAAGACTTACAATCAAGCCGCCGGACTGGGGACCGTGGACTTTGACCAGTTGGCCAAGGTCTTTAAGTAAAGACGTTATCGGCTGTGTATTGACTCCGAACGTCACCTAAAAAAGCAGTAGCCCGACTTCTCAGTCAGTGCTACTGCTTTTGTTGTGGTTAAAAATCGGTGTTACTTAACCACGCGCACCAAGTGCTTATTAGCGGTGATGTAGCCGCCCGCCACGTGGTACCGGAGGGTGTCGCGCTTATTGAAGTTGTTAGCGTTTGAGTAGGCCCAGCCGGTGACCTTGAGCGTCGTGTGCTTGGCGATGTGGCGATTCTTTCGGGTCAGGTTCGCCGTGGTGTAACGGTTGATGGCATGCTTGGTTTTGATTTGCTTCGGCATTTGGACCTTGCCGGCTTGGACCAGTTGCTTGTTGGCCGTGACGTAGCGGCCGTTAGTCAAGACGAAACGGGTCGTCAGGTTGTGGCGCACGATGCGCTTGACCTTCAGAACCTGGCCTTGCCGGTAGTGCGCCCGTTTCTGGGTGAGATTTTGTTTGGCATAGCCATTGACTCCGGCCGGATTGATGACCGTGATCTTGGCGTGCTTCTTGGCGTAGTAAACCGGTGCGGTGTAGGCCCGTTTGGTCGTGACGTAGCCGGTCTTGCCAGCCGTCTTACTGTGGTGGTTGACGTCCTTGACGTGGTAGCGCTTGACGCCGTTCTTGGACTTGGCGTAGCCGGTGACCACAAACATGGGCCGGTTCGTCCGCGACTTCTTGGCGTACCAGCGTTTTACCTGTTTCTTACTAAAGGTAGCCGTGCGGTAGAGACCGATTTTCTTGGTGGCGTAGATCACGGTTCCCTTAGGTGCAACCGGGTCGACGGTGGCGGCAGCGCTCCCAGTTTGTAGGGCCGGCTTGGCGTAAACGTAGGTCACCGTCTGGGCGTCACTGGTAAAGGTCCCCGTGGCGTTGGCGGGCGTTTTCGTCAGCGTGTAGTTGGGGATGTCCAGAGCGTCACTGTGGTAGCTCGCGCCCAGTTCGCCGGTCAACAGTTGGTCCGGTGCCAGCGTTTTTCCTTGTTCATCGACGTAGCGGACCGTTACCGGTTGTGCTTTTGCAGGCGTCGGAGTGGGGGTCGGCGTTGGCGTGACCTCGGCTGGTAGGCCGGTGCTGATGAAGGTGAATTCAGAGAGAACAATACCTTTCAGCTTGTAGGAACCGTCGGGAAGCTTCGTGGTAAAATCAATCAGCGGCGTTAACATCAACTTCTTTTGTTCATTGACACTTTCAGCTAGATTAATCTTGAGAAATTCCTCCGGTGATAGATCGGCTAATGCGGAAAAATTCGTGGTTAAGTTCTTATACGCGGGATCGAAGACACTTGTGATCAATTTTTGGAAAAACTCATCCGAGAAGTCTGTTGGATCGTAGAGCGTAATGACAGCATCAGGGGCATTCAGTTGCTTGAGATCGGGGATGACCGTATTTTGATAGTATTGTGACATAGCTGCTTGATCCATGATCCCTGCGCTGTGGGCCACAGACATCATAGCTTCCCAAAGAGTCATGTAGATTGATATTACCATGTTATTGGCGGAAGAATCCGCAGTGGTATCAGATGATTCAATGCCGGCTTCATCAAGCATGTTGGCAATATAGGATTTTTGTAAATTAAAATTGGGCAAATTTTCAGCCATTAGCAGCATTTGCTGGCGAATCGAATCCATGGTATCGGCATCGTTTTCGGGATGACTAGCTTGCAATTTTTGCATGTAGTCATCGTCTTTGAGTTGGTCAACCGTTAAACTCTCCGGCCAGCCCGTTAGCGTTGACAAGCGTTTGATGCCGCTAGTCGTACTGAAGTAAGCGTACGGTGTTTCGACCGCACTGATTTTGATAGCGCTTTCACCCTTGGCCTGTTTCGTCGTCGTGACAGTATCTGTCGTTGTATCTGCTTGTGCCAGTGCTGGCGCTGCGAGGCCGGTCAATAAAATTACCGTTAATCCGGCCGTCATCAGTTTGCTAATTACCCTAGTCATTTAGCACACCCCTTTTACTTTTAGTCCTCTAATTAGCTGTAGTATAGCATAATTATTGTTGTAAAAGCTACCCTAAATGGTATGATAACGGGATTTATCAATTTTCATTAATAGAGTGATAATTGAAAAAATGCCGTTTACACAGATTTTAAAAAGTGACCCCATGACAAGACGGTTTCAACCAGAAATGGTTACGCCAGAAAGTTTATTGAGCCAAAAAACTGGCGCTAAGCCGGTCTGACAAGGGTTGTCACCGACGGTAGTTGTCGGCGATTTCGTTCAGGGGGCGTTGGATGACGCCAGATTTAGACACAAAAACAGCGACTAGCTCCTGAAAACATGGAGCCACTCGCTGTGGTAATTGCTCATTAAATTTTAAACGTCGACGTGGTGTTTTAACCGCGGAAAGACGTGATAGTCGGCCCAGCCCATGACGATGCCCTGGGTGACCAAGGCCCAAATCGTCCCAAAACCAATGGCGTGCAGCTCACCGGTGAAGAGATAAGACAGGATGATGATCAACAGCGGCGGCGCGTAACTGGCCCACTGGGCGATGATGGCGGAGCCGCGGAGGTATTTGAACCGCAGGATGTACGCCAGGTCATCGTTGGGGTGCATGATGATGTTGCACCGGTTGTAAATGGACACGGCAAAGGCAACGCCGAACAAGCCAATGATATCGACGATGACGCGGCCGGTTAGGGACAGTTGTCCCACCCCTAGCCAGTTCCAGAAATAGCCGATCCATTCGACCAGGTAACTGAAGGGGATGATGTACAGCAGGTTGGAGACGAACCGGCGCCGGTCGAATTGCCCCAGTAACAGTTGGTTCAACAGCGTAATGACGATGCCGTAGATAAACAGCGTCGTTCCTAGGGGTACGTGAATCCAGTTGGCCAGGTTCACGGACGACCCGGTCCACACGGCACTCCCCAGGTTGGTGGAGATGGTTAAGGCGTTGGCCGCCGAGTTCAGGACGATGGAGAAGCCTAAAAAACGCATCCGTTGCCCAAAGTCCTTCATTTTCGCCACGACCACACACCTCCTAGTTTTCTGTCACAAACTCTAGTGTAATGGAAGTGCCGGCCAATGAAAAGGCCCTTTACCAACTTTTTACATGCGGTTCGCCGCACGGTCGACGAAATTTTGGAAAATCTGGCGCGATTCGGCGTGGTGCTTGTACATGTTTTCCGGATGCCACTGGACACCCAGAATCTGATCATCGGCCTTGGATTCGAGCGCTTCAATGACCTGGTCGTCGGCACTGGCGGTCACCCGCAGACTGGGGGCGACGTCTTTGATGGCCTGGTGGTGGCGCGAATTGACGTAGGGGCGCTTGCCGGTCAGGGTGGCCAGCGTGCTGTCGGGCACGACCGTAACGTGGTGGCTAGGCTGATTGCCCATAGCGGCCTGGCTGTGTTTGAGCTGGGCCAGCGGATCTTCGCTCAGGTCTTGGTACAGCGTGCCGCCCAAGCCCACGTTAATCAGCTGCAGGCCGCGGCAAATGCCCAAGATGGCCTTGTTGGCGGCGACGGCCTGTTTTAACAGTTCGATTTCAAATAAATCCCGCTTGCGGTAGGTCTTGCCGAGTCGCATGTGGGGTTCCTCGCCAAAGAAGGTCGGATCCACGTCGGCCCCGCCGAGAAAGGCGACCCCATCGAATAGGGGTAGGTAGTCGGCCACGTCTTCCGGGTCGATGCTGGGTAAAATAATGGGTAGGCCGCCGGTTTTGACAATGGCTTCGACGGCCGGTCGCGGGGCAAAAGCCGCGTTTCTTTCGTTGATGATATTAGTGGCCTCGTCGAGTGTATCGGCGGGCAAAGCAATGCGAGGACGCATGGCGTCGCTTCCTTTCCCAAGTGTTTGTTGACCAGTATACCCATTTTAAAGGAAATTTGTCACCAGAACTGACGGAACTTGTAACGAAATAGTTAACAAATTTTCTAAATAACTTTACAATGAGGAAGTAGACTAAATTTAAGCGAGGTAAACATGATGACAGAACGGCAGTTGATTCAAGAAATTTTGAATTCCGAAGCGATTGAGTATCGTTTTGAAAACGTCGATGAGGATTCAAAGGAATACACGCTTTTATTGAAACGGCAAGACAAAGACGTGCGCGCCGTCGAGACAATCAACGATGAAATCAAGAAGTACTTCCAAAGCGCGAACTTCGATTACAAAGAGGAGCTGCACCCAGAAGGCACGGATGAAGATATCCGCTTGGTCATCAAGCGCAACAATGGTGCTAAATAAAGAGAAGCGTTAAGGGCTAGTCACGTATCGCGCGCGGCTAGCTTTTTTGACGGGTGGATAGGGGGAGTGCCTGCAGCTGACAGGGGCTCTGCCTGTTCTGGGGAACGCCTCCAGCCTGAGGGGCGGTCTGCCGGCTCGCTTCCAAGCCTCGCGCGAACGGCCAGGCGGCCAGCACGGACCGTGTCGCCCTAAACAATTTAACCATAAACAAGGAGGACACGCATGACGATTGAAGAACTGTACCACCGCATGGCCGCAGAAATGGGGCCGCAACCTTGGCTGAAACCGGGGACACCGTGGGCGGAGACACCCGTGGAGATCATGCTGGGCGCCATCTTGGTCCAAAACACCAACTGGCGCAACGTGGAGCCTTCACTGATCAATTTGAAACGCGTCACGGGCTTTGACCCGGTCAAATTGCGGGCACTGACGCCGACAACCATCACGCCACTGATTCGCTCCAGCGGTTTTTACAATCGCAAGGGTCCCGCCATTTTGGCGCTGGCCACCTGGTTGGGGCAGGCCAATGATGATTTGGCCGCGCTCAAGCAACGTTCCGGCAGTAGTCTGCGCGCGGATCTCATGGCCATTACCGGTATCGGCAACGAAACGGCCGACTACATCTTGATGTACACGCTGGACCACGGCACCTTCATGGTCGATACCTACGCGCGCCGCCTGTTTGCCTGGCTCGGTGCGACCATGCCCAAGACATACCCGGCTTTTCAAAAACAAGTCCTGCGCCAGTTTCCATTGGGCCTAGCCGATTGCCAAGAGTTCCACGCGCTGATCGACGAATTCGGCAAGCAAGTCAAAGACGACGCCGACTTTGCGCAGTCATTTTTGGCGGGGCAACGGTTGGTGGTGTAAAGCTGCCTGCTTCGATTTGATAGCCAAGACCGGCCCTCAGCGTGTCGACTCATAGTTGGCGAACGGCAAGGCGGCCAGTTTCATCAATTTCAAAAACGAGCGGCTGATTTCTTAAGAAAGTTTCAAACGCACCCGGCGCCGGGACAAACTCTGGCATTTTTCACAAGGGTCGTGCTATGATTAATGCAATTGAGTTGGAACCGCTTACTGTAACGCTAATTTTGGAGGGAGTTTTACATATGGCATTGAAGAAGCCGGAAAACTATCTGTTAGCCATTGACCAAGGGACCAGTAGCACGCGGGCACTGATCTTTGATCACACGGGGCGTAAGGTCATTGAGGGGTACAAGGAAGTGCCACAGTACTATCCGCATCCCGGTTGGGTCGAATCCGACGCCAACGAGATCTGGAACAGCGTGCTGTCGGTGATTGCTAGCGCCCTGATCGACGCGTCGATTCACCCGGAAAACATTCAGGCCATCGGTATCAGTAGCCAACGGGAAACCACCATCGTGTGGGACAAGGTCACCGGCGAACCCATTTACCATGCCATTGGTTGGCAAAGTCAACAGACGGCCAGCCTCGCCAAGGAATTGGTCGCGGCCGGTCGGGCGGAAACGATTAAGGAAAAGACTGGACTGGTGGTCGACGCTTACTTCAGTGCCACCAAGGTACGCTGGATCTTAGACCACGTGCCCGGTGCCCAGGAACGCGCCGAAAAGGGCGAGCTGTTATTTGGGACGGTCGACAGTTGGCTGGCGTGGAAATTGTCGGGCGGCAACATTCATGTGACCGACTACAGTAACGCCAGCCGGACCATGTTATTTAATATCCACACGCTCCAGTGGGATACGGACATTTTAAAATGGCTCAACATCCCGGCCGCCATGTTGCCAGAGGTCAAATCGAGTTCTGAGGTCTACGGCGTGACGCAGAATTTCCAATTCTATGGCGTCGAAGTGCCAATTGCGGGCATCGTCGGGGACCAATCCGCCGCACTGCTAGGGCAGTTGGCGTTGGAACCCGGGACCGTCAAGAACACGTACGGTGACGGGGCCTTCGTCATGATGAATACCGGCCACGAGCCGCAATTGTCCAAACACAACCTGTTGACGACGATTGCCTATCAGCTGGACGGTCAGGTGACCTATGCGCTTGAAGGGTCCATCCTGGTGGCTGGTACCGCGCTGGCGTGGCTGCACGAGAGCATGAAGATCATCAGCAGTGTGCCGGAGTCGCGGCAGGCGGCCATGGCCTCGACCGATGAGGATGAAGTCTACGTGGTACCCGCCTTCAACGGCTTGGGTGCGCCGTACTGGGATCCCGACGCCAAGGGGGCCGTCTTTGGCCTGACGCGGGGAACTGACCGCAACGACTTCGTGAAGGCGACGTTACAGTCGATTGCCTACCAAACGCGCGACGTCTTGCGGACCATGAAGCAAGACACCGGCATCGACATCCCTGAATTAATGGCCGATGGCGGGGCGTCGCGGAACCGCTATTTGATGCAGTTCCAAGCGGACATCCTCAATATTCCCGTGCAACGGGCGGCCGATGAGGAAACTACCGCCATGGGGGCCGCCATCGCGGCGGGTCTGGCCGTAGGCTTCTGGCAAAGCCTGGACGAGATCAAGGAAATCCGCAATGCCGGCCGCGTCTTCACGCCGGACATGGCCGAAGACCGCCGTAACCACCTGTACGCCGGTTGGCAACAGGCCGTTGCCGCCACGCGGGCGTTTAAACCGAATCAAGACTAATTAAATGAGACGTAAAGAAGTCCCAGCCACCGGTAATTGATGGTTGGGACTTTTGTGTGGTTAAGTGCTGAAGATTGAAAGACGAAAATCAACTGAAACTATTGTTGTCATGCGACTTATGACATTAGGATTAGTTGCTGACCGCGTCATAACGGGAACTGGCCGCCTTACCGTTCGCCAAATATGGGTTGGAACGCTGGGGCGGACGGGTCAAGCCAAAGGACGGTCTCGACGCCTCGCTTTGAGCCGAAGTTCACGTCTCAAAGACGCCAGTTCCCTAAGCGGCAAGAACCACGCCGCTAAGGGAACTCCCACGGCTGAACCCATATTTGGCGAACTCTCGGCTAAGGTAGTACTTGCCAGCAACGATCGTCTTAACCCCAGATAGTAGCTACAGTGACAACTAGTCTTTAATTAACAAGTGTTACTGACAGCCGTCAACTTTGCCGGAGGCAGCCAGGGTGGAGCCAGCTGTGTCGGCTGAGGTTTTGTCTCAGCCTACAGCGCGGGACGACTTGAGAGACTGGCGAGTTTTGCCAGGCTTTCAAGCGAACCGGAAGACCGCTCCTCAGGCTGGAGGTGTTCCCCAGAGCAGGTGGAACCCTGGCTGACGCAGGCGCCTGGTTTCACCAATTTTAGATGTCAGAACACCGTCATTATGGCAATCAGCACGTTAATTTCACTTTCAACATTCAGTTAAGTGAATTTGATAGAAAGTTGTTTGTGCGTGGCGGTAGCAATCTGCTTTAACAGACTGAGGGAAACGTCAATGTCGCCGGCTTCCAAACGGGTCAGCGTGGGTAGTGACAGGCCGATTTGGCGGGCGAATGCTGCCCGGGTCAGGTTTTGTTCGGTACGTAGCTGTAAGACGGCAACGGCAGTTTCCAAATTCAGACTAGTTTGCACCGCGGCTGCGGCAAATTCCGGGCTGGCAGCACTCTGCTGGCGGATGAAGTCATCGATACGACTCATGGTGGTGGGCTTCCTTTCGATTGGCGTGGGTGGCGGTTGCTGAGATTTAGCGTACCCAATCGCAACGAGGAAAGCAAGCATCAGCCGTTATAAATAAATTGATGAAAACCAGCTGGTGTGAGCAATGGCCATCAATCCAGCAAAACGGACCTGGGACAAAACCTCCCAGGCCCGTTCGCGTCACCTTGACATAGCTAAAACGTGCGCCAAACGGCAGCCGGTTCCGCTTAAAACTGCTAACCAAACAATCCCAAACCGGGATTATTCGGTTAGCAGCCTTAATGCTCGCCGGCTAATCGCCGTTTGGCCCACTCTCTTGAAACGTGTCTATTTATATTTTTCTTCCAACCGGCTCATCCAAAACCCCAAGGCAGCGCCGGCCACCAGTGCCAATGCGCTCCAGACCAGCGTCACCCAGGTGGCCCCGGCGTACGAGATGCTTTCGGCGGCGTGGCTGTTGGGCACCAGGATCAAGATGGTGCTGGCGGTCACGATTCCTAAAATGAAGTGGTACACCCGCGAGTGGAAACGGTGGATGAGGTAGTCCATCCCCTTGGAAAAGAGCGCCATGGCCAACACGCCACCGATGGCGATGGGTAAGTAGACGCCCAGCAGATCGAAATTTTTAAAACCGGTCAGCATGGGCGTGAACAGGCCTAAAATCAACAAGAGATTCGACGGACTCAGGCCCGGCACCAATACGCCCAGGGCAATCAGGGCCCCGGCGACCACGAAGCCACCAAAGTTTGCCGGCAACGTGCCGAACAGGTCGCTCATGAAGTACAGCAGGCCGCCGCTGATCAGCAGGGTGCCCCAGAACCACAGGTGGTCGATGGCGTCACGCGGACTTTGGGCGATGGCCGTTTGGTTCAATGACGGCAACGTGCCCACGATGGCACCGGCAAAGCCCCACAGTACAATGACTTGCCAGCGGTCCAGCAGGTATTCCAGCGGCGCGGACAACAGGGCGATCCCCACGATGCCACCCAGGCCGACCGGCACAAAGTACCAGAAGTCCCGTTTGAAATTTTGGCGAAAATGGGCCATGAAACCTAATAAGCGTTCGTAAATGCCTAAGATGGCGGCGAGAACCCCGCCGGAAACACCGGGTAAAATAAAGCCCAGGGCAATGATGACGCCTTTGAAGAAGCGTTTCACCGGGCTGTCAGGACGCGTCGTTTGCATAGATTTCTCCTTCGTCGTGCGGTTAGCGTTTTCCCTAAGATACCAGAATTAGGGGGGACGGGCAATCCGGTCGGGAAAAAGTACAGGATTATTTAAGAATTAATTTTAAAAAGAGGGGTCACGGTCCTTGACTTAGAGTCGCTCGAACCGCTTATACTGGCAACATTCATTTAAGAATAGGAGCGATTTTATTATGACTGTAAAAAATAAAGTAGTTGTGATCACGGGCGCCTCTTCGGGTATCGGTGCCGCGACCGCCAAGCTGTTGGCCAGCAATGGTGCCAAGGTCGTCTTGGGAGCCCGGCGTGCGGATCGGCTAGAAGCATTGGTCACTGATATCACCAACGCTGGCGGCCAGGCCGCTTACCAGGTGACGGACGTGCGGGATGCTGCCGAGGTCCAAGGCTTAGTTGATTTGGCAAAGGCTAAATTTGGCGGCATCGACGTCATCTTCAACAACGCCGGCATCATGCCGACCTCGCCCATCAGTGCGCTGCACACGCAGGAATGGAACGATATGATCGACATCAACCTGCGTGGTGTACTGAATGGGGTGGCGGCTGTCATGCCTGATTTCACGACCCAAAAGCACGGTCAAATCATCACGACGTCTTCCGTTGCCGGCATCAAGAGCTTCCCCGGTGCCGGGGTGTATGGCGCCACCAAGTTTGCCGTTCGGAACCTGATGGAAGTCATCCGGACGGAAAGCGCCCAGGAAGGGACCAACATCCGCACGGCCACGCTGTATCCAGCGGCCATCAATACGGAATTGTTGCACACCATCACCGATGAAGCCGCCAAGCAAGGCATGGACCAGTTGTACGATGCGGTCGGCATCACGCCAGACGCCATCGCCCGAGTCGTCAACTTCGCCATTGACCAACCGGCTGAAGTCAACGTTAATGAATTCACGATTTACCCTACGAAACAAGCCTAGTCTAACTGGCTTGACTAAAAGACCGCAACCACGGCCGACTGCCACTGGTTGCGGTTTTTGGCTTGGGAAAAGAGGCAACAATAAATAAAAGGGCAACTAAAAAGCCGACCAGCAACAACTGCCAGTCGACTCATGACTTATTCTTTTGGTTGTGACCAATAGTGGGCGCGCGCTAACAGGTCGCGGGACCGCTCATCGGCGGGGATGAACCCCTTATTGAACAGGTGTTTGAAGTACATCAGGTTGTACAGCGACCCCCACAGTAGGCCTTGAAGCAGTGGCCAAACGGAAATCGTGAATTGGGCGGTTTGGGCAGCGGGGACCGTCATCATCAGTAACATGGATGCGCCTAGGTCGACCCCTAAGATACACAGTAAGTTATACCAGTCGGCACGGAAGATGGCTGGAAATGGGGGGAAGAAGAACATGGTCCATGAGAACCCCACCTTAGCGATCCGCATGTTTCCCGTCTCGGGGTTCACGACGGTCGCGTAATTAGGCGGTAACGGCAGTCCTTGAGGGCCGTTACCATTTTGATTATTTTGATCATCGTCGTTGAAGCCCTTAAAAGGATCTTGCATGTCATTTGCCAACTTTCTAAAAAATTCGTTCGTCAATCGTTATCTAAAAGTCTAACACGAAAAGCAGTTGCTGCCTATTAATCTATTGACGGCGGCTTAGTTTAACCACTGCTTCACAGCGGGCGGTCTGCGGCATCATGTCCACGGACTGGATGTAATCGACCTGATAATCGTGGGTCAACTCGACTAAGTCCTTGGCCAGCGTCGAGGGGTTGCAGGAAATGTAGACGAACTTTTCGGGGCGGACGGCCAGGATGGTTTCAATCAAGGTCGCGTCCAAACCGGTGCGTGGTGGGTCGACCACGATGGCGTCCGGCCGGAATCCGGCCATGATCCATTTCGGCAACAGGTCTTCGGCGGTACCCACTTCGTAATGGGCGTTGGTGATGCCGTTGGCGGCCGCGTTGGCGTTGGCATCGGCGACGGCTTCGGGGATGACGTCCATCCCGCGAACTTCTTCGGCCACGTCGGCCAGCGACAGGCCGATCGTGCCGATCCCGGCATAGGCGTCGACCACCGTTTCGCCCGGTTGTAGGTCCAAGGCCTTCTTGGCTTCGGCGTACAACACGGTCATTTGTGCGGGGTTCAGTTGTAAGAAGGCCCGCGCGGAGAGCTTGAAGGCCAGGCCGTCGAGCTTTTCCGTGATGGCTTCGGCGCCGGCCAAATGGATCGTCTCGTCGCCCCAGACCAGTGAGGTTTCACCGGGGTTGATATTTTGCATGACGGAGGTCACCTGGGGCAGTTCGCTAGCGATGCGTTCGAGCAGTTCGCGTTTGTGCGGCAGCTTCTGGGAATTGGTGATGAAGACCAACTGCACGTCGTCGGTATTGGCGGCCGCGCGCACGACCAGCGTTTTGACGATGCCGGACTTGGCTTCTTCGTCGTAGATGGGCATGTCCAAATCCTGAAGCATGGCCACCACGGCGCGCATGACCGTCATGGTAACGGGCATTTGCACGGAACAGGTGGCCAGGTCGACTAAATCATGGCTGCGTTCAGCGTACAGGCCGGCTTCGACTTGGCCAGCGGCGTTGCGGCGAACCTGAAATTGGGCCTTGTTGCGGTAACCATAGGGATTGTCCATCCCCAGCGTCGGCCGCAAGTCGTAGTGGCGGAAGCCTTGGGGTTGGTAGCGCTCCAGCGATTGGGCCACAATGTCGCGTTTGAATTTTAATTGTTCGGGGTAGTCTAAATGTTCCAGCTCGAATCCGCCGACGGCATCGGCGTAGCTGTCTCGCGGTTCGACGCGGTGGGGGCTGGCCTTGCGGATGCGGTGGACCTTGGCCCGTAGGTAACGGGTGGCCACGCTAGTCACTTCGACGACGGCCTCTTCACCGGTCAAGGCACCGGGCACAAAGACGGCCATGCGCTTGTAATAGCCGATGCCTTCGCCGTTGATGCCCATGCGCTTGATGGTCAATGGGAAACGTTGGCCGACTTCCACGGTCACGCTCGGAGCTTCGCGTTCCTGCCGGCGGCGGTCATTGTAGCCGCGGCTGGTCGGGTGATTGCCGTGAGTATTGCGGTGGCGGTCCCGGTAGCTGTGCCGGTCGTTACGGTCATTGTGGGCGTAGCGGTCGCGGCCGCCACGGTGATTCTGTGAGTCAAAATTTGCCATGTTTTCTCCTGTGATACGGGTCCCGGTCGCTACCAGACACCCGCGTCGTTCTTTAGAAATTCAGTCATTAAGCCCGTTAAGACTTACGGTCTAGAACATTATACCAAACTTTCGCGGTCGCCGGGGCCAGAGACCCTGACCAACCAAAATTAGAAGCCGTTTTCGTAGGCGATTGGCCGGGGTTTCGGTACAATGGAAGCAGATGTTTTTGGTGGTGGGTTGGCTGGCGTCAAGAATAGTTGTTTACAGCCTCACAATGTAAACCAGCCGCCTACCGTTCGCCAAATATGGGTTGGAACGCTGGGGCGGACGGGTCGAGCCAAAGGACGGTCTCGACACCTCGCTTTGAGCCGAAGAGCACGTCTATATCCGCCACATAGCCGAAACGTGCGCCAACAGGCAACTGGTTCCGCTTAACACTGCTAGGCAAATAATCCAGGACCGGGATTATTTGCCTAGCACCGTTAATGCTCGCCAGTTAACCGCCTGTCGTCACACTCTTTTTCAACGCCAACCACCAAAACTAATTTCAGAAAGGAGCGACAGCATGAGTTTGATTGCACTCGAGCACGTGGGCTACCAGGTCGATGACACGGCGATTCTCACCGACATCAACCTGACGATTGACAAGGAGGAATGGGTGACACTGACCGGGCCATCCGGCGGGGGCAAATCCACGCTGGTCCGCATCATCGCCTCGCTGCTCAGTAAGACCAGCGGGACCCTGACCTTTGCCGGGCAACCCATTGAAAGCTATGATCCGGTGGCTTACCGGCGGCGGGTGTCGTACAGTTTCCAACAGCCGACGCTCTTCGGTGAGACCGTCCGGGACAATTTACAATTTCCTTACCAGATTCGCCAGCGGCCGTTTGACCAGGACCGCGCCGTGGAAGGCCTCGAAGTTGTCGGGCTGGCGGCCAGTGATTTGGACAAGGCGGTGACGGACCTGTCCGGGGGTCAACGCCAGCGCGTGGCCTTACTGCGCAATGTGATGATCTACCCGGAAGTCTTGATCTTAGACGAGGTCACGGCCGGACTGGATGCTGAAAACAAGGCGTTCGTTTGGTCGCTCATCCAGCGTTTCAACCAGCAGGACCACCTGACCATCATCGCCATCACCCATGACCAAGCGGAAATCGACGCGGCTAGCCGGTTGGTCACCATCAAAGACGGCCGCATCGTGGGAGGTGCCAAATGAATTTAGCTGTGAATAATCAATCCTTGTTGTTGGCCCTCGGCCTGGTCGTGATTGCGTTAGCGATTGGCTGGAAGGAAAAATTGGGCATCGACCGCGACATGATCATCGGCGTCATCCGCGCCGTCGTTCAGCTGTTTGTGGTCGGGTATCTGTTGAAATACGTCTTTCGCGTCGACCACATTTGGCTGACGACCATTTTGATTTTAATCATTATTTTTAACGCTGGCTACAACGCCAAGCAGCGGAGTAACGGCATTCCGCGGGCTTTGCCAATTTCCATTGGCGCCATTCTCATCAGTACCGGCGTCACGCTGGGCGTCTTGATGTTGGCTGGCGCGATTAAATTCATCCCGTCGCAAATGATTCCGATTTCCGGGATGATTGCTTCCAATTCAATGGTCGCCATCGGCCTGTGTTACCGCAACCTCAATGCTCAGTTCAAACAGGAGCGCCAAGCCGTGCTGGAAAAATTGGCGTTGGGGGCGGACTTGAAGGATGCGTCTAAGGAAATCGTGCGCGACAGCATCAAGACGGGCATGCAGCCGACGATTGACTCGGCCAAGACCGTGGGCATCGTGAGTTTGCCGGGGATGATGTCCGGGCTGATCTTCGCTGGCGTCGACCCGGTGCGGGCCATTAAGTACCAAATCATGGTCACGTTCATGTTGATGTCGGCGACCAGCATTGGCTCGGTGCTGGCCTGTTACTGGGCCTACCGCGGCTTCTACAACGACCGCAAACAGCTGCTGATTTAGCTTTGATTCCGCCTGGTCAACCAGACGCGGCCATCCCATGACGTCAAAAGTAGTCGTTTACAGCCTCACAAGGCGAACTGGCCGCCTACCGTTCGCCAAATATGGGTTGGAACGCTGGGGCGGACGGGCCGAGCCAAAGGACGGTCTCGGCGCCTCGCTTTGAGCCGAAGCCCACGTCTCAAAGACGCCAGTTGCCTAAGCGGCATAAACCGTACCGCTAAGGCAACTCCCACGGCTGAACCCATATTTGGCGAACTCTCGGCTACTGTGGTGCATGCCAGTAACAGTTGCCTTCCCCCGGTAGTAGCTACATTAACGACTAGTCTTTCACTAACACAGTGTTGCTGATAGTCGTCAACCTTGCCGGAGGCAGCCAGGGTGGAGCCGGCTGTGTCGGCGGTGTTGGCTGAGGTTTTGTCTCAGCCTACAGCGCGGGGCGACTTTGGAGACTGGCGGGTTTTGCCAGGCTTCAAAGCGAACCGGAAGCCCGCTTCTCAGGCTGGAGGTGTCCCCCATAGCAGGCGGAACCCTGGCTGACGCAGGCGTCTGGTTTCACTAGATTTAGTTTCCAGAACACCATCATTACGACAATCGGCGCGTTAATTTTAGCCTCAACCTTTGCCAGATTAATTGCAATCGCTTACACCTATTCGCTATGCTAGGGGTAGCGGATTTCAAAATTAGATAGGAAAACCCAATTGGAGGGATAAGTATGACACACAGAAAAGTAGCTTTGGTCACCGGGGCCTCGTCCGGGATTGGCAACGCGATTGCCCGCAGCCTGCACCGTAACGGCGTCACCGTTTATGCCGGTGCGCGGCGGGTCAGTCGGATGAATGATTTGGACGACCTAGGTATCACGACGCTGGCGCTGGACGTGACGGACCCCATCAGCGTGGAAAAGGTGGTGGACCGCATCGTCAGTGAGACCGGCCGCGTGGACATTTTGGTCAACAATGCCGGCTACGGCCTGCTGGGGGCCTTGGAAGAGGTGCCGATGGATCAGGCCCGCGACCAATTCGACGTGAACTTGTTCGGGGCGGCGCGGTTGATCCAATCTGTCCTGCCGATGATGCGCCAACAACACAGCGGTCGCATCATCAACATCACCTCCGTGGACGGCAAGATTGCCCAACCCATGGCCAGCTGGTACGTGGCGTCCAAATTTGCGCTTGAAGGCCTGTCGGATACCTTGCGCTTAGAACTGGAACCGTTGGGGATTCAAACGATCGTCGTTGAACCGGGGTCCATTCAATCCGAGTGGGCCGACATCGCCGCCGACCATTTGAAAGCCACCTCGGCGCAGGGTCCTTACCGGCCAACGGCGAACCGGGCTGCGGCCGTCTTGACGGTGGCCAAACAGTTTGCCAGTCAGCCGCGCGTGATTGCTCGCTTGGTCGACCGCGCTGCCTTGTCGCGCCGGCCCAAGACCCGCTATCATGCGGGGGCCGGTAGTCAGGTGCTGGTAGCGCGCCGGTTCATGTCCGACAAGATGATCGACCACATGTGGCACGTCGTTGGTGAGGCAGCTCAACGTTTTACCCATTAATATGAGAAGCGTTGCGTCGACGGCTAAACCTGCTATACTTAACTTAAACCAACACTAGGGGTGTCCACACTGGGCTGAGATACGGGCGACCGTGATCCCTTGGAACCTGTCAAGTTCAGACTTGCGAAGGGAACGTGTCGTGGCACCCACAACGGGCCACCGGTTCACTGAACGTGAGGCGGGGCCCGCTTTTTGTTTGGTGAAAAATTAAAGCGCTCACATAGTGGTTCGTTAGGTGGCCGTTAAATGCATGGCGTACCCCGCAAGTTTGTGTCACCGGCCGGGTATGCTAGAAGTGGCCGTTTACGGGACCAATTCAAGGGAGGAATTACCAATGAAAGTGGCTTTGCTAGATGAATTACGGGCACAAAACCCGATTGTCTTTAACGTGTCGAATTTCGTGACCGTCCAAGACGTGGCTAACGGCATCAACGCGATCGGCGCGTCGCCCATCATGTCCGAAGAGGTGGCCGAGGCGGACGAAATGGTTGGCCTGGCCGGGGCGGTGTGCCTGAATCTGGGGGCCGTCACCGCCACGCAGGTCACCCAGATCCGCGCCGTGGGGCAGTCCGCCAACCGGCAACACCGGCCGCTGGTGATCGACCCAGTGGCGGTCGGCGCCGTAAAATACCGGATGCAAATGGCGACCGGCCTGTTAAACGATTTCCATCCCGACGTGATTCGGGGCAATGCCGGTGAAATTGCGGCACTGGCGGGAGTCGACTGGCAGGCCAAGGGCATTGACGCCGGCGAAGGCACCGGTGACCGGACGGCGATTGCCAAGGCCTGCGCGCAGAAATTAAAGTGCGTGGTCATCCTCTCTGGGCCCACGGACGTCATCACGGATGGTGAGCGGGCGGTCAAGGTCTTGAACGGGACGAAATTGTTCCAGATCCACGTTGGCTCGGGCGACATGCTTTCCAGCATCGTGGCGGCCTTCTGCGCGGTCACGGACGACTACTTTGAAGCGGCCCAAACGGCCTGCCTGGTCTTTGCGGCCATCGGCCAACTGGTCGCGGAAGCCACGCCTAATCTGGGAGCGGGGACCTTTATCATGAAGCTCCTCGACAAGCTCCAAACCGCCACCGTCGCGGAAATCGAAGGCATTGCGGCTTTCGAATAATAAATGTTTCGGGGCTGGTCGCCTTATCCAGAAAATGGCGGAAACCAGTGCCTGCGCCTGCCGGAGTTCCGCTTGCTATGGGGAACGGCTCCAACTGCGCATCAACGTCTAATTTTTCGGGGCTGGCCGCCTACCGCGGCACGAAATCTAGGTTGGAACGCTGGGGGAGGACGCACCGAGCCAAAATGCGGTCTCGGTGCTTGCTTTGAGCCAGAAATTCGCTGTCTCAAAGTCACCAATTTGCCAGCAAAGCCCACTGGCAAATTCCCCGGCTGAACCTAGATTTCGCGCCACTCACGGCTACGGTAGTGGTGATTCGCAGCGGCGGGCTGTGGGGGTGCAGTCACGCACATGGTACGGGTTGCCCAGCACAACAGAATTGGAAATTAACCAGCCTTAGCCGAAGGTGAACAGCTAACCACCAATTAGTCGCAAAAAGGTGAAATTGAAACTCACGCGTTGAATCCCGGGGTAACCGTATTCGGTTCGCTGATAATGGAACTAAAGCCTGTAGCAGACAGAGGTCCCGGTGAGTGAATGATTATCCGTAGCGCGTTAGAACTAGTTTAGCCACTACCTGGGGCTAAGCCGACTGTTACTGGCATGCACTTCTGTAGCCGAGAGTTCGCCAAATATGGGTTCAGCCGTGGGAGTTCCCTTAGCGGCGCGATTTATGCCGCTTAGGGAACTGGCGTCTTTGAGACGTGGGCTTCGGCTCAAAGCGAGGCGCCGAGACCGTCCTTTGGCTCGGCCCGTCCGCCCCAGCGTTCCAACCCATATTTGGCGAACGGTAGGCGGCCAGTTTTTGCAATGAAGCTGTGAGCGACTAATCTTAACGCTAAGAGTCGCATGGTGACAAAGATTTTAGGTTAATCATCATAAAAAGAAGTAGAACCAGAAGGGATGAGTAACAATGGCAAATGAATTTCCACAAACCTTAACGATTGCTGGAACCGACAGCGGGGGTGGGGCCGGCGTGATGGCCGACCTGAAGACGATGCAGGAGCGCAACGTCTTCGCCACCGCCGTCATCGTCGCGGTGACCGCGCAAAATACACTGGGTGTGCAGGACTTTATGGCCTTGCCGCAAAAATTAATTGACGAACAATTCGCCTCACTAGCGGCAGACCTGAAGATTCGGGCCTGCAAGACGGGGATGTTGGCCGATGCGGCTCACGTGCATGGCGTCGTGGAAAATTTGAAAAAATACCAGTTCGGTCCATTGACGGTCGATCCGGTCATGATTGCCAAGGGCGGGGCGGCGTTGTTGGCCGACGATGCCGTGGCCACGGTGCGTGAGGAACTGGTGCCGCTGGCGGATGTGTTGACGCCTAACTTGCCGGAAGCCGAACGTTTGACCGGGCAAAAGATTACGACGGCGGCCGATATGGAACGGGCCGCCGTGGCACTCCAAGACCTGGGGGCCAAGAACATCATCATCAAGGGCGGCCACGAAGCCACGCCGGATAAGGCCAGTGACTTCGTGTTACTAGATGACGGGCGGTCATTTTGGCTGACGGCACCGCGCTACGATACCGTGCGAACTCACGGCACGGGCGACACGCTGTCGTCTTGCATCACTGCTGAACTGGCGAAGGGCAAGGATTTCGAATCGGCCATTCGCCTGGGCAAGGACTACGTGACGGCAGCTATCGCCAATCCCATCGCGGTCGGCCACGGTCACGGACCATTGAACCATTGGGCTTACAATCAAGGAGGCGCTGAATAATGTCAGTGACGTTTGAACCAGGCCTGTTACGGGCCTACTTTGTGGCGGGGAGCCAAGACGTTCCCGGTCAAGATTTGCGTAAGGTGTTGGCGACCATGCTGGATGCCGGCATCACGGCGTTTCAGTTCAGAGACAAGGGTGCCAGTACGTTAAATGAGGAGCAGCGGTTGGCGTTGGGCAGCGATTTGCGGGTGCAGTGTCACGAGGCCAACGTCCCGTTTATCGTGGATGATGATGTGAATCTGGCCATTTTGCTAAATGCGGACGGCATCCACGTGGGCCAAAGCGACCAGAAGATTCAGCAGGTCATCGAAAAGATCGATGATCGACGGATGTTCGTGGGCTTGTCGTGTAACACAGCGGCTCAGGTGGCGGCGGCCAATCAGATTGACGGTATCGACTACATCGGTAGCGGTCCCATCTACCCGACTGTTTCCAAGGATGACGCCGATCCGGCCATGGGTGTCGACGGCCTGGCCGCGCTGGTCAAGCAGGCCAACGTGCCCATCGTGGCGATTGGCGGCGTGACGGTCGACTCTCTGCCAGCCATTGCGGCGACGGGAGCCGCGGGGGTCGCAGTCATCACCCTGTTGACGCGCAGTGATGACCCCTTGGCCGACACGCAGGCCATGCGGCGCGCTTTTCAAAAGTAATGGTCGTGGTAGTTTAGCAGACCGTTCCCATAAACCTGTGACTTTAGTCAAGGGGGGGCGATGAATACCGGCCGCTCCTGAATAGCGCCTATCACAAAAGACCTAGCTCCGAGAATCATTCGGAACTGGGTCTTTTTTAAAATACACACGGGTTGAAAAGATTCGATTGGTAAGCGCATACATTTGGACACACCCAAAAAGCTGTAACAGCCTGGTTTTGCCCAGTAAAACCAAAAACAGGTCCGATTTCACCGTGTTTAAGTGCGGCAAATCGAAACCTGCTTAAAAGTTGAGGAAGCTAGTTGACTAGGGCTAACTTCACAAGTACATTCTAACACGACTACCAAATAAAAGCCACTAAAATAAGGTAATCCCACAATCTGTTAGTTAATTTAATGGCATAACCGGACTGTTAAATTGGTGGTTTAGTTAGTTTAAAGGGTGGCGGGTTGGTGGACAAAATCGGTCTATGTTCACGGCCGCTAATCAGGGGATAAGCAAGTGAATTTTTCCTGAATGATTCTGGAAAACGAGGCCAGTGGGTTGCCCAAAAAGTTAGCGATTAATTTCGCTGTTCCCCTTGCAAATTAGAACAAGTGTTCGTATAATGAGAACAACGAAGGGAGGAAACGTGCCATGGACTACAGCCACGAACCACACGGGATGTTCTTTATGATCGACAACAAGTCGTTTTATGCCAGCGTCGAGAGTGTGGAGCGGGGGTTGAACCCGCTGAAATCCGTGATCGTCGTGATGTCGGAAGCAGACAATACCGGTTCGGGACTGGTCTTGGCCGCGTCGCCGATGGCCAAAAAGCTCTTTGGCATCAGCAATGTCTCCCGGCAATACGAGGTGCCCCGTGACCCGCGCATTTTGGTGGTGCCACCGCGGATGAACCTTTACATTCAAAAAAATCTGGCCATCAATAAGATTTTTCGCGAGTACGTGGCCGATGCCGATTTATTTCCGTATTCCATCGATGAATCCATCTTGGACATGACCAAGTCGTGGCGGTTGTTTGGCCGCACGCCAGAGGAGGTCGCCCGCAAGATTCAGTTGCGGATTCGTCATGAGCTGGGGCTGTACACGACGGTCGGCATTGGGGAGAACCCCGTTCAAGCCAAGCTAGCCTTGGATCTGCAGGCCAAACACGACCGCGAGTTGATCGGCCGCCTGACCTACGAGACGGTTCCGCAATACATCTGGCCCATCACGCAGCTGACCAAGGTGTGGAGCATCGGTCACCGCACCGCCGCGCACCTGCAGCGGCTGGGGATCCACAGCATGGGTGAGCTGGCCCACGTGAACCCGTATGAGTTGCAGCAAACGATGGGGCTGATGGGCGTGCAACTCTTTGCGCTGGCCTGGGGCATCGACCGCAGCCATTTCACCCAGGTGCGCCCGCCCAAAGAGAAGAGCTGGAGTAATTCGCAGGTCTTGCCGCGCGATTACCGCGTGCAAAGTGAAATCGAGCTGGTCTTGCGTGAAATTGGCCTGCAGACCACGGCCCGCATGCGCCACCACCAGCAACAGACCAGTTGTATCAGCCTGTACGTCGGCTTTGCTTGGGATGGCCAAGCCGACGATGGCCGCAGTGGCTTACACCACAGCCGGCGCATCGACCCGACCGACAACGCCCAAACGATTATCCGGGAATTGGTGACGTTGTTTCGGGAAATTTGGGACGGCCAGCCGGTCCGCAACCTGGGGGTCGGCCTGTCACGCCTGAGTCCTAGCGGTCGGTTACAACTGGACTTGTTTCAAGACCCCCAACGCCAAATCAAGGACGATAAGTTTGACCGGGTCATCGACGAACTGCGGGACCGCTTCGGCAAGACCGCCGTCATTCCAGCCAGCAGCCTCTTGAAGGGCGGCACCATGTTGCGCCGGGCCGCGTTGGTCGGGGGCCACAATGGGGGGAATAGCTTTGATTGATGAGACCAAGGAAGCTGAGTTGATTTTACGTCGCTTGCAGCCCCTGTTTACGGCCCAGTGGCACTGTCAATACCGCCTGGATGTGGTCAATAATCAGTACGGCCACGTCTTCAATTTCTTCTTGGACATTCAACGAAAAAATCATCGCGAACGGTCGATCCCGTTGCATTCGCTGCGTACCACCGACCTGGCCGTCTTGGAGCGGGTCCTCAACCAGGTCCGACAGGGCACGGCGCTTACGCTGCATTTCGTCGACTTCGGTCGCGTGCGCTGGCCACTGAGTCAGCGCTGGATTCGTTAGGAAGTGACGCGTCATGATTTTGCACCAAACTGACAACGACGACCTCGCCCAGAACTTCTTTCACCGCGATTATCACGACCGCGGCATGTTGAAGTGGGGTGGGTTCTACTTGTCTGATCACACCAGCGCCTTGGCCAAAATGCATGCGGCCGAGCAGGTGGAACAGCCTTTGCCTGAACAAACTGCGGCGGTCGTCAGTGAGCGCCTCGCCGCAGCCTGGCGCAGTCAACAGCCGGTCCACCTGCAGTTAAACGTGGTGGATGACAATCAGACCATTCAGCTTTTGGATGGGGTGATTGCCGGGGTATTTGACGATCAAATCATTTGCCAGCTGCCTACCGGTAAATGCCAATCGGTAGCGCTAGCCGCAATTCGATGCGTTGTTTCACCGAAAAACGTGCACTGACCACAGAGAGGGTCGGTGCACGTTTTTGGTTTAGCAAAGGGACCATCGATGCCGACCGCGACATCAGTGTTCCCTTTGTTGGAGATTGAGTTATGGTGTGTTTCACAGATGGGTTGAAGCCCACCTCGGTGCCAGTATAACATTGCGGCGACCGTTTGTTTACTCGTTCGGTACCGATTGTGAAATTAACTGCTTTGTTAAGAGTGTGACGACAGGCGGTTAGCAGCTGAAGGTTGAACCTAAAATTAACGCGCTGATTGCAGTAACGAAGGTGTTCCGACATCTGAAATTGGTGAAACCAGGCGCCTGCATCAGCCAGGGTTCCGCCTGCTCTGGGGAACACCTCCAGCCTGAGAAGCGGTCTTCCGGTTCGCTTGAAAGCCTGGCAAAGCCGGCCAGTCTCTCAAGTCGTCCCGCGCTGTAGGCTGAGAAAAAACCTCAGCCAACACCGCCGACACAGCCAGTGTCAGCAGCATGGTCCCCGGCGGCTACCTTGAAGCCTTTCTCCATGTGGATTGCGAGTCGCTGTCGTGCCAACTGTCATGGACAACCACTACCAAAGCCGAGAGTTCGCTAGAGATGAGTTCAGCTGTGGGAGTTCCCTTAGTGCCACGGGCCCCGGCGCTTAGGGAACTGGCAACTTGGAGACGCGGGCCATCGGCTCCAAGTTGAGGTCCGAGACCGCTCTGTGGCTCGGGCCGACGCCCTCAGCGTTCCAACTCATCTCTAGCGAACGGTAAGGCGGCCAGCAAACACTGTGTTGCAGGTTTTCACCAGGTAACCAACATAAAACGAAAGAACCCAAAAAAGGTAGCCACCGTGGACCACTCGCGGCGACTACCCAATTTGATTATAAGCTAAAATTTATTAGTTGTGGTCTTCATCAACTCGGCACCCTTGTTGGTCATCAGGTAACCCGCACCGTTCTTGGTGAACTGGATACCTTCAAACTCACGCTTGCCGTTCAAGTTGGTGGCTTCGACCTGCTTAGCCTTCAAATGACCCAGCTTGGAAACGGGCACGGATGAAATGCTGCTGTCGGAGACGAAGTACAACCGGTTACGTTTAACGTTGTACGCGATGGACTGTGGCTTGGTACCTGGACGGTAACGCAGACCTTGCATAACCAAGTGGAACTTCACAGACTTCTTGTTGATCTTACCCTTGTAGATCTTGACCGCGCCCTTAGGTGCCCAGCCGCCGTTGGAGTAAGTGAAGAAGTAGGCATTGCCCTTCTTGTCAAATGTCAGGTTGGACCCCATGGTGACGGTGTTCTTCAACATGAACTTGATCTTCTTGGTTGGCTTCAACGTCTTGGTTGAGACCTGTTGGACGTTGGAGTGAATCTTAACGGGTGCGCCGATGAACCAGAGTTGGCCGTTCTTAGGGTTCATGGCCAGTGATTGACCGTGACCGGTGTTAAATTTCGGACCAATCTTGATGTACTTCATGATGGCCTTGTCGGTGCTGGTCATTTGGTTGACGGAGTGGTCGTAAGTGGCGCGACGCAGGGCGTCCATGTGAGATGTGCTGATGCCAAATTTACTCCGAAGTGCGCCCAGGTTGTAGCGGACGATCCAGCCTTCCGTGCTTTGCGAACTGGTGGTGATCAGTTCGTACAAGGTCTTGCCATCCTTGGTCAGCACTTCACTTTGGGGATTGCCCCAGTCAGCGGAGCGATTGTACGTCACTGGCAGGAAAACGTTGGATTTGAACGTGACCTTCTTGCCCTTAGTGCTGGAAATGCTGGTAGGACTGGTTTGGAAGATGTTCGAGTAACTCTGCTGGAAGGTGTAGCGCTTGACGAACATATTCTTGTTTTTCACGGTTTTATACTTGTTGACATTGTAGTTGGCCAATGCGTTACCGTGTTGTGTATAGGTCTTGGCGTGGGCCAGTGTCGTTGTCCCGCCAAAGAGCAGGGCAGCCGTGGCTGCGGCCGTTAACAAAACTGCTTTTCTCATGACTCAAAGTCCCCTCAAATAAGTATTGTTGTAACTGGTTACATAATCATTTATACCACAAATTTTAACGCTCTGAACATAAACAGGCAAAATTTTTTCGCAGTTAAGCGGATTAATCGGGGCGAAAAAATCAGACTGGGGGCGAAAAATTGGGGTTGGCGCGGCTCCTAGCAATCGGCAAATTTTTTTAAAATAAATTTCCCGGCCAAAATAAAAATACCCCACAAAATCACAAATTCGTTATTTTGACGAAAGCCAGTTCTACCGCGGCTGAGTAAAGTTGCGGCCCACAAGTACCAGAAAATAGGGGCAAAATACCGGGGTTTTGGCGAAATATTCGACAGTGGCGCGGGCCGGCCACGTCCGGTAATGTAGGGGCTAATCCATGGCCATGGATCATCAGAATTGAGAGGATGATTCATTTATGAAACCCACACCGCACGCTGCCGCTTATAAATTTCTATATACCGGCGACCACGAGATGATTTTGTACGCCACGCTCAAGCGCCTGCACATTCGCCCGGCGCACCCCGATTACGAGGACTATCTACAAGAGGCGCGGCTGTTGTTCCCGGAGGTCTACGTCGATTTTCCTGACAATCCGGAGGCCAAGCCGCACCAATTTTTAGCCTACGCCCAGCGCAAGATCTACTGGGCTTTGCTGGACCGGTTGCGCCGGGACCGCAAGCAAAATGACCGCCAGGAGGCCGGCGACCAGACGGAATTACTGGAGACCGTCGCCAGTGACGCGGACATTTTAGACGCCATCGGCCAACAGGATTTTCGCCGCTACCTGTTACGGGTCATCGGCGCGTCCGGCAGTACCGGGGAGTGGCGCTTTCTAGTGGGCACGCTGGTCGATCAACTGACGGCCGACGAAATCGCCGCCAGACACGGCGTCAGCCACAATACGGTGTACAAATGGCGGCGCACGCTCATCCGCCGTTTGGTCAATCATTTGACGCCGCCCGAAAATTTTTTAAATTAATTTGCCCTCAGGGGGTTACAAATTCCGTTTGGATTTCGTTAGTAAGAGTATAAGGGTTGGCCAACCACTTATAAAAATTCGCAACATGAGAGGAGCACCACCATGCAAACCAACTGGAAGAAGACCACCATCACTTTTATCTTAGGCAACGATGTCGACCACCCCGTTAAGATCGTTTTGCAAAACGCGGTTGCCGCACCGGAAGCCAAACAGATCGAAGCCTTTGGCGGCTACCTCGCTGGCTTGACCGGCTTGCCATTTCACGCCGCAACCGTGGCCACGCAAACGGCCGTTGCCTAACGTCACTCACTCAGCCAACCGAAAGGAAGTTATTAAATGAAAGCATTAGAATTGAGTTTTAAGGGTTCCGACCTGCGGATCAAGCACCTGCGTTTGAAGTACGTCAACACGGAACTGACCACCCCGGAAGTGGAAAGCCTGATGAAGCAGATTGCCGCAGCTAAGCTCTTTAACAAGGATGGCGTGGACCTGTACGCTACGCCCGTACGCGCCGACATCATCGAAACGACCAAGACGACCTTGATGGGCGACCCAGCACCAATCGCCTAACACAACCGAATTCAACTGAACTGTCAACCTGAAGGTGGCCGGCTTCCCCGCGAGGAGGCCGGCCATTTTTGGCTACATAATTGGTAAATGTGACGAGTGTCTGCGGCTGACAGGCGTTCTGCCTGCTATGGGGAACGGCTCCAGCCCAAGGGCGGGCTTCCACCTCGCTTGAAAGCCTTGCCTAAATCGCAAGTCTCTCAAGTCGTCCCACCCAGTAACCTGGCCCAATACGCCAGCTAACTGGGTCGACACAGCTGGCGCCGCGCCTGTCCTCCTTCGGCGGGGAGTGTGTGCGTATCATGTGCCAACATTTAGGGTGAGGAGGTGACGTATAGGCGTAGTGATCAATTTTCCAATGGGGTACCTGCTTGCCGCCAAAAGATTCGTGGTCGTCCGTCCCGTCTGCCGCAGGGGCGTCCCGTCTTCGGATGATGACCTTGCACGATTGAAAACGTTATACACGGATAAATGAAACTTACGTGAAACTCACGCCTCAAAAAGATTGATTCAATTTCTTAACCGTTTTCCCCGTAGCTCAGCCGAGCCGCTATACTGAATCTCGTTAGTAACGGTGGGCGATGTCGCAGACACGCCACCGTTACTGAGGACTATTCAGATAAGCGCCATTGGGAGGAAGATGATTGTGAGAAAAGAAATGACGACTAAAACCCATTATAAAATGTATAAAAGTGGCAAGCGCTGGGTATTCGCTGGGTTGATCAGCGGTGCCTTATTCCTGTCGGCGGGGGTGACGGCCCAGGCCGATGAGCAACCTGGTGCGGCGACGGCAGCTACCGTGACGGCGGTGGCGTCTAGTGAGAGCGCACCGAGCGCCGCGACCGCAGCGACTGACACTCCGGCCGTAACCGATGAAGCGCCCGCAGCGTCAACCGCCGTGGAACCTGCCGGCACGACCAAACCCGCGGGAACGGTTGACGACGTGGCCCCGTCACCGGTAACGCCAGATGAAACGACGACCACGACTGCGGTGCCGGCAGTCCCGGCCACGCCAGCGGTCACCGTGACGGCGGATAGCGTTGCGGATACTGTGACCACGCCAGCCCCCGCCGCTGACTCGGCCGCAACGACCACTTCTACGACCGCTGACGCCGTGGGCACGACCAAGCCGACTGGGGAAGCTGACCCGGTCATCGCACCAACCGACCCGGCGACATCCACTACTGATGAACCGCTGGGCACGACCAAGCCCGCGGCGACCGTTGATCCCGTGACGCCGGGTACCGATGACGGACAGGCTATCGACGCCGTCTCAACGGTAACGACCAGCGCCACGCCAACGGTACCCGTCGACCCGGTCGTGGAGACAGCAGTGGTGCCGACCGTCGCCCAACCAGCGCTGGAGACGGCCGCTACGACTCGACCCGCCCTGGACGTGACCCCGGTCGCCACCGCGGACTCGGTGAGTGTTTCGACCATACGCCCCGACCCAACGCATTTACCAGACGTCCTGACAACTGGATGGATCCAGCCGGCCGTCGCGTTGGTGCAGGCCGAACTGACGAAGCCCGCGACTGTGGCCACGGTGGCCCACACCAAGGAGACGCCGGCCATCGACCTGTGGATGCCCAACAAACGGCTACAACAGATGGTCTTGTTGGCGCTACAGAAGTTGCATGCCAGCGACAAGACCTGGAGCACGGTCGATGACATTACCCAAGAGGACCTGGCGCGGCTGAAGAAATTGGTTGCCGTGGGCCACAACGGCATGGGCACCTACATTGACGGCCACACGGCATTTTCACTGGTGGGCCTGGAGCACGCGGTCAATTTGGAAACGTTGATGTTGACCAACACGTTGAACGTGGCGCCGGGGGCCTTCTTCGGCGATATTGAAGACGTGACGCCGTTGGCCAATTTACAACAGCTAACCGTCTTGGACCTGCAACACAACCGGATCAAGGACGTGACGCCGCTGGCCAATTTGAAACACCTCAAGCAGTTGGCGTTGGCCTACAATGCCATCCAAGACTTTTCGCCGCTGAAAGACACCGTGCCGCGGGAACCCGGCAGCTTTACCGATACCGGTCAGTTCATCTTCCTCGACCCGGTATTGATCAATGAGGCGGATCGCACCGGCCACCTCCAAGCGGCTTGTACCACGATCGATGGCGAAGTGGTCCAATTGACCGCCACCGCCGCCGTTGCCCAGCCACTCTTCCATGTGAACGAGCAATCCACGTACCACGTGTACTTCACGGGCGGCAATCCGCAGCCGGACGGTCAGGGGGGCGTGAACTACACCTATATTCAGGACCAAAAGCCGGGGGCCACGTCCTGGCCGGGCGATGACAGCATCCACGTCGACCCGTTGACGGACTACTATTACCTGACTGGCGTTTACAAGCCCTTTGGGTCAATCGACTTTGCGGTGATTCAACCCTACGCGATTGCTCACAACGCGGCCAACGTGACGGTACATCACGTGGACGAAACGGGGGAAGAAATTGCGCCGGCAGAAACCCTGAAGCCAGGGCTGGTCGGTGAAACGTATACGACAACGCCGGTAACGGTGCCGCACTACGTCTTACAAACGACGCCGGCCAACGCCACGGGCGTGTACGGGGAGACCGCCATCGACGTGACCTACATTTACGCGGAAGAGGAGGCCGATACGGAAGAGGGCGGCAACACGACGCCGCCAGGAACGGATGGTGGTGGCAACACAACGACGCCGGGCCAACCAGGCCAACCAGCACCAGCGCCGGCACCGGGCGGCGAGACACCTGGTGGCGACCATGATCAACAACCGGGTAACCCAGGCGACGGTCAAAGTGACGGCAACCAGGGCGGTAGTCAAGGCAACCAGCCGGGCACCCCGGGCAATCAGGGCACCGGTGATCAGGTCACGGGGGCCCAACCCGGAGCGACCACGCCGGGCACTGCGCCACAACCTGGCACCACTGGAACTGCGGTCACGGATGATGCCGCCGGGGACACGGCCTTACCGGGGCTGACCACGCCAAGTACGCCGGACAATCAGGCCCCGGGTCACGCGGGTCAAGTCACCGCACTGGCCCACAGCCACGCGCGGCCAACGACGCCGACTGGCACCTCCTTGGCGGCTGCATCAACGTCACCGACAGCGACGACCTTGCCGCAGACTAGTGACCACGCAACGTCCGCCATCTGGGGCGTGGCCCTATTAACGGGGATGTTAGGCTGGTTAGGCGTTAAACTGAAACGTCAGCGTCACTAAGCACGAGGCCCCACAGCCACACCGTTTCGGCGGGGTGGCCTACATAGAAAATGCGTGATGGAAAACGTTATCTTGGCATAAGTGAAACTAACGTGAAACTCACGCCTCAAAAAGATTGATTCAATTTCTTAACCATTCCCCACAGCGTTAATCTGACCAGTTATACTGAATCTCGTTAGCGTTGGTGGGGCGTGAAGAGACCGCCTGACCAACATAGAAACACCAAGCTTAACGCAACTGGGAGGAAGATGATTGTGAGAAAATCAATGGAAACCAAAACACACTATAAGATGTATAAAAGTGGCAAGAGTTGGGTATTCGCCGGCCTAGTCTGCGGCGCCCTGTTACTGTCGGCGGGCGTGACCGCGCAGGCCGATGAACAGGCCGCTGCGACCACGGCTTCGACCGTGACGGCGGTGGCCTCGAGTGAAAGCACGCCGACCGTCGCCGCGACGACCGAACCAGACGCGGCGGCGACTAGTGCCGCACCGGCCAGCACCGCGGCTACGGCCGACACCACACCGGCCGCGACCGCGGATACAACCGCAACCACCGCGACCCCCGCGCCAGCGACCAGCCCGGAGCCAATCGGTACGACCAAACCCGCGGGAACGGTCGATGACGTCACCACGCCCGATAACGTCGCGGCATTACCAGTGGTCCCCGCGACCCCAACCACACCAGCGGTAACCGTGACGCCGACTAGTGCCGCGGACCCAGTGACGGCCGCGCCGACGACTGAAGACCCAGCCACGCCAACGACCGACAACGCCGTGGGCACCACCAAGCCCGCAGGCACCGTCGACTCGGTCACGGCATCCACCGCGGCCACTGACACCGAACCGGTGGGGACGACCAAACCCGCGGCCACCGTTGATCCCGTGACGCCGACTACGGATACCTCGGCGGCCACAACCACCACGCCAACGACTGACGACCTCGTGGGCACCACGAAACCGGTGGGCCTACCTGATTTGGTGCTGACGGATGCGCCAACGCTGACTAAGCCGGTGACGGGGTTGAGCACGGCGGTGACGACCGCGACCCTGGCGGCGACTAGCCTGGCTGCGGTGCCACTGGTCCAAACGGAAGTGGCCAAACCCGCGACCACGCACCTATCGCGGTACCCCGACCTGATGTTGATCGACCTGTGGATGCCTAACCGTCAGCTCCAGCTCGCCGTTTTCCGGGCGTTGAAGCAGCTGCCGAACCCGGGGAAGACCTGGAAGCACCTGTCGGACATTGACCAAGAGGACATGTTGTTACTGAAGAAATTGGTGGTGAACGGCCAAAATGGCGTCGACACCCACATCGACGGCCACACGCCATTTTCACTGTTGGGGCTGGAATTTGCCACGAACCTGGAAGAACTGGTCATGACGGTGGACCGCACGCAAAATCCTGGGTGGACACACGGCGACATCGTGGACGTGACGCCGCTGATGATGTTGACGCAGTTGAAAAAATTAGACCTGCGCAACAACCGCATCAACAACGTGTGGCCGCTGAGCACGCTGGTCAATTTGACCTCGCTCAAGCTCGCTAACAACGCCATCAACGATTTTCGGCCGTTGAACAAGATCCCGGGCATCGCGCACTCGGTCAAGAAACACCCCGGCCAGCTGATCTTCATGCCGCACTTGACGGTCGAGCCTAGCAATACCGAGCCGGAAATGCACATCACCTGTTACGACTTCGACGGCAGTCTGCTTCAGCTGTTCCATCTCGGGGAATACCAAGAACTCCTGTCATCGTGGGACGGCCAGGAAACGTATCACGTGTACCATGCGGCGGATACGTCGGTCGATGCGTCGACCATGGGCTTCCCCACGGGGTCGGGCGGGCTCTTGTATTTCCAATTACCAACACAAAAACCGGGCAACACGACCTGGGAAAATCCCAACGAGCCCAACAAACACGTGGAACCGCTGGCCAATTACTACTACATGATTGGTCAAGGCGTCCTGGGCGGCGTCACCTGTTTCACGGTCATCCGGCCGTATGACGTGCAGGCCGCGCCGGAAACGGTGGGGACGGTCACGGTCCATCACGTCGACCAGGAAGGCGAAACGATTGCGCCGGACCAGGTTCTGCCGACCGGTAATCTGGGGGACAAATACACCACGGCACCGGTCACGGTCAACGGCTACGTTTTACAAAGCCGACCGACCAACGCCACCGGGGTCTGGGGCACCGACGACATTAGCGTGACCTACGTCTATGCCTTGGAAGAGTCTGACGCGGAGATTCCGGAAGAGCCTGGAATCCCGGAAGAACCAGAGGAACCCGGCATGCCAGAGAAGCCAGAAGTGCCTGGTGAACCGGACAAACCGGAAGTTCCAAGTGAACCAAGCGACCCAGAAAAGCCGGTCGACCCAGATGCACCGGAAACGCCAGGTGGCGGGGATGCCGACCCGGGTGCGCCAGGAGATGGTGATGACAGTGCCGCTCCCGAAGAACCCGGGAAGCCAGGTGAGCCGGGGAAACCTGGGGATGGCGGCACGACCCCAGCGCCGACTCCAACGCCAACCCCAACCCCACAGCCGGGCAATCCCGATGGTGGCAATGGGGGGGCGGGCACGACGCCAGGCGGCGGTGGCGATACGTCAACCACCCCAGCGCCGAACCCGCAACCTGGAACGCCGGGTGGCGATGGGGCCACCACGACGCCGACCCCACCAAGTACGCCCGGGGGCAGTGGTGACCAGGGCGTGGGACAACCCGCACCAACTCCCGCACCGGTAGCGCCGACGCCCAGTCAACCGACTGCCCCAACGGCACCCGTGACAACGGGCGACGCGGGTGATCAGCCGGCGACGCCACAACCAACGCCAACGACCACGGGGACCAGTGCGCCAGCGACCCCAACGTCACTGGGCAGTGGCGTCAGTCACCCCGCGACGCCAGCCACCAGCCCGGCCCAGCCAATGGTTGATTTGACCGCGCCACTCAGCGGACCGGTGACGGACCAACCCGCCCCAACGGCCGCGACGACCTTGCCGCAAACGGACGACCAACCGACGTCTGCGGTCTGGGGCGTGGCATTGTTGACGGGGATGCTGGGGTGGCTTGGCTTGAAGCTGAAGCGCAAGCACCGCTAAGGACTAGTTGATGGTCAGTCTTTGATCGACCGCAGCCACACTGTTTTGGCGGTGTGGCTTACATAGAATTAAAAAATACCACCAACGTTCCGCCAATCCTGGCAGTAACGTTGATGGTATTTGTGTGAATCGGTAATCCTTTTAGCGAGATTAGTCTAACGTCTCAACGGCATCGGCCAGAGTATCTGCGAGGTTACTGCTTGCTTCGCGGATGTCCCAATCGTCATTGGGGTCGTCGCTTGCCGCAATCGTTTCAGCGAGTTGGTCGCTCATGGCGGCTAACTTAGCGTTGGTCACAGAGCTGAACCGACCTTTGAAGCTAGCTGTGGCCTGAAGGATAGCCTGTCCGTCTTTGGTGGTGTAACCGGTGATTTCTTGAATAGCAGACGGTAGGCCACTGGAAGAATAAGCATTGCTAGTCGTAATATCCTTAAACGCCTCTAAAGCGTACGATTGGTCGTCAGAAGACATCGACCGCACCGCCGCTAAGACGTGCTTGATGTCTGACTTCCGCCGGGCCAAGGCCTTGGTGTTGACCTTCTTCAGGTTGCCTTTCCAGATCCAGCCCTTCACGTTGCCGCGCTTGTTCTTGACGTAGTAGTAAGTGGCCGTCTTGCCGTTACGCTTCTTGAGCTTCGCGGACTTGGTGGCGTAGAAGGTAGTCTTCAGGTACTTGAAGGCTTTGTGGGCTTTCTTGGTCAGCTTCTTGTTGGCGTAAATGTAGCCACCCTTGGCGTGGTAAGCCGTCTTCTTCAGCTTCTTGGTGCTGAGGACCTTGGCTGCCTTGGTCTTAGCCAGTGCGGGTAAGGTCGTGGTCGGCAAAGATGAGACGCCCAGGCTGAGGGCAACGAGACTCACGGCGGTGGTTTTGATTAATTTGTTCATGGTTTCTCCCTTCATTTATGTAGACGTAAAATTACTTTTTAATTATATCATTATAAAGCGGGGAGGGGACGACTTTTTTGCGGGATATCTGTTAAATTAATGGCAGAGAGTGGTGGGTCGGGATGGCGATGGTTGATGGGCAGTCGGCCGGACGCAAAGCCCAATCGAGAAAGCCACCAGCAACCGCGTGTCAGCTAAACGGGTGGTTGCTGGTGACTTTAATGTTAGTCAAGATATTATGCTAATTCTTCGTAAATAGCTGATTGACGGTTCGCATGTCGGTGGTGCCAGTAGCAAGGCGACTGGTTGCAGGTAACCACCACCGGAGCGGACGGTAAGGCGGCCAGTATGAACAACGTAAGGCGGCCAGCCCAACCTAGCTACCCCACATGCGGATGTTCCAGCACCTTATCCGGATAGGCCTGGGCCACGTAGGCCGTGATGGCGTCGATCATCTTCGCCGTCGATGGCGCCTTGGCCTGCTCGGAGTTGACGACCAGACAAATCGTCCGGTAGAAGCGCGTGTCGAACGGGTAGACGTTGACGTTACCACTGACGCGTTCCAGGGCCAGTTCGGGCAAAATGCCCATGCCCATGCCGGCCTCGACCATGGCCAAGATGGACTGGTCGTCGATGGAAAAGCGCAGGGCGTTGGGCCGAATCTGGTAGTGGTCGAGGGCAGCCTTGGTGTCCTTGTCGTAGTCGCCGCGTTGGAGGATGAAATTTTGATCGACCAAGTCGGCGGCCGTGACTGTAGTCCGGTTGGCGGGGATGAAATCGGCTGGCGTGATGCAGTAGATCTCGTCTTTGACCAGCGGCAGGACCGTGAGCTTTTCGGCCACCGGCAATGCGGATAGTCCCAGGTCGAGTCGGCCCGTTTTGACCGCCGCGGCGATGTCACTGAAGCCAGCCTGTTCCAGGTTGATGGCGATCTGCGGATAGTCTTGCTTGAACTGGCGGATGATGGGTGGCAGCCAGGTGATGCAGACCGAGGAGAAGGCGCCCAGCCGCACGGATCCGGCGTTGAGGCCGTTAATGTTGGCGGCGGCCTGTTGGAGCCGGTCCTCGGCGTTGATGACGCCCTGAATCAGCGGGAGGACATTTTCCCCGTCCGGTGTCAGTTCCACGCCGGTCCGGTTGCGGATGAACAGTGGAAAGCCCAGTTCCTTTTCCAGTTGGTTGACGGAGTGGCTGATGGCTGAGGGTGTGACGTTCAGCGTTTGGGCCGCTCGGTAAAAGGTTTGTTCTTGCACGATAGCTTGAAAGACGCGGTAAGCAAAAGGTAACATCGACGACACCCCCGAATTTAGTCAGATGAATGAGATTCAAGTAAATTGAAAATAGGTGAACACGCTTGTTCATTACCCGTATTTTAGCATAAGCGCGGGGCCAGGGGAACGGTCGACTGGTGGTTGGGGCGGTGAATTATCGGTGGGGCCGCTGCGGAAAAGGGGGCACGCCGGTGAGTCAAAATGCTGCGGGTCACGTGTCATCGCCCGCGCTAGTATGTATCCGCAGCGTGCGCAAAATTACCGTGAGGAGCGCAATGCCCGGCCCATTGATAACGCCCCCACCACCCTTGGTAAAGATGAATAACATTCACGTAATTTCCAGATAGTTGACCCAGCTTTTCGCGCACCGATATTCTATCATGAACGCAAGGTTAGCGGCAGGGGTTGGCCCCGCCCACCAAGAATTTCGAGAAAGTTGCGGCAGCCGTGGCTGTCAGAAAGGTGTGATGACCATGTTGAAAGATTTGTTGGCGACCCGGGCGAACCCGGATGTGCCGTCTGCGTTGAGTGGCTTGTTTACCCAGGATGCGGATCCCAGCGCGATTTCCTTTGCGGCGGGGAGCCCGAACGAAAGTCTGTTTCCGGTGGCGGCGGTCCAGCGGGCCTTCAATACGGCGATTGCCAAGCAGGGCGCGCACCTGTTTCAGTACCAAAATCCCCAGGGCAACCCGGCGTTGCGGGCGAAGTTAGCGGCGCGGATCGGCAAATGGGGCCAGGTGACGACCACCGCCGAGCACGTGGTCTTAACGGTCGGCGGGCAACAGGCCATTGAGTTGGTCGCCAAGGCCCTGTTGAATCCGGGCGACGAGGTGGCCGTGGAGGTGCCGACCTACGTGGGCGCGCTGGCGGCCTTAGACCTCTATCAGCCGACGTATTACGGGGTGGGCCTCCAATCGGATGGCATCGACTTAGATGTGCTGGAAACGACCTTAAAACGCCATCCTGGCATCAAGCTGTTGTACACGGTGCCCGACTTCCACAACCCGACTGGCATCACCATGAGCGTGGCCAAGCGCGAACAGCTAGTCGCTTTGGCCAACCGCTATGATTTCATCATCCTAGAGGACTCGCCATACCGGGACCTGGGCTACGAGCAAACGCCGCTGCCGGCCATCAAGAGCTTTGACACCGAGGGCCGCGTGGTCTTCGTCTCCAGTTTGTCAAAAATCCTGATGCCCGCCTTACGGACCGGCTGGTTGGTGGCCGACGACACGCTGCTGGCCGCCATCATGAAGGTGCGGCTGGCCAGCGACCTGGAGGCGACCGGCGTGACCCACGCGGCCATCGACGCCTACCTGACGACGAACGACCTGGACGCCCACGTCGACGTGCTCAAGGACCACTACCGCGTCCAGTGCGCGGCGATGGTGGCGGCGTTGGGCAAATACTTCCCGGATGAGGCGACGTTTACCACGCCCGCGGGCGGCTTCTTCGATTGGGTCACCTTGCCTAAAGACATTGACACCGGTGCCTTACTGCGCGAGCAGATCTCACCGACGGCCCACGTTAGTTACGTGCCCGGCACCAACTTCTACCCGAACCGCGACGTCCACAATAGCCTGCGCCTGTGCTTCAGCGGCTTGACACCCACGGTCATCGACGCCGGCATCCACCGGCTAGGCGACCAGGTCAAGGCCGCCGTGCATGAAGCGAAGCCCGTCGTGTAAAAATAAGGAGCACCACGGCAGTGATTGTCGGGGTGCTCCATACATAAGCAGATTATTTCTTAATGACAAGTGTCTTATTACCGGTGATGTAGTGGCCGTTGGCTAAGACCAGTCGGGTGGTCAGGTGGTGTCTTTCGATGCCCTTAATCTTAAGGACGCTGCCGCGGCGGTAGTGCTGGGTGGCCCGGCCAGACAGATCGACGTGGCGGTAGGCGTTGATGCCCCGCGGACTGATTACGCGCACGGTCGTCGGCTGTTTCTGGTAGTAGGTCGGCGTCACGTAGGTATCCTTGGCGGTGATGTAGCCGCGTTGGCCGTCAGTCTTGGCGGTGTGGTTAACGTCACGCACCTGGTAGCGCAACAGGCCGTTCTTAGAATGGGCGTAGCCGGTCACGACAAATTGCGGCCGCTGCGTCCGGGCTTGCTTGGCGTACCAGTGCAGGCGGTTGGCCTTGGTAAAGGTAGCGTGGCGGTAAAGCCCAATCTTCTTGGTGGCCGTGACGGCTTCCCCTTTGACTGCGACCGGAGTGCCGGTGGCGGGTTCGGTGCCGGATTCGGAAGTGGACTCACTGTTGGTGGATTCGGCTGGTGTCGTGGAAGACGTGTCAGGGATCGTAGCCGGTTGGTCTGGCTTAGCTGGCGTCTTAACGTAGTGGTAGGTGAAGTTATAATTGTAGGCTTCTGGCTGATCATCTTCAACGCGTACAGGAACTTTATGATCGTTAGGATCTTCGGTCACCGTTTTGGCCGTGTAGCCGGGAATGTCACGACTGGCTTTGGCTAGGGTGGTGGTAGTCAGACCGTTGAATATCTGAGGAAGCATACCGTTGTATTGGCTATAGTTATTACTTTGGTTTGGACTTGGATTTTCATATTTCTCGAGATAGACCCTTAAGGTCATTGCCGGTTCCCCTGATATGGGTTGGTGGCTATCTTGGTCTTCAAAGTTAATTGTGATGGTAACTGGAACAGATTCCACTGTTGTGGGAAAGTGTGCTAGCGAAGGGGCATATTGGTTAAAGGTTACTACAGATGTGTCGTCAGTGTACCCCCAGCCAGTAGTGGGCTCCCCAACCGAAAAGTTGCTGTCTTCTTTATACTTGAATTCGTAGTTCAGTCTATATGTATCGGCTTTGTTTAAGTCAAAGTAAAAATTCTGGATTTGCAGAGTAGTAATTGATGTATAAGGGTGTTTTTGCGGTTTTTGTATGATAACGTCCGGGTGTGAACCAAGAAGAATGGGAAAGGGGTTGTTATCTGAATCGTAAAAATAGTTACTCTTAGTGTCATTATTGGAGGATCTGGGAAAGAGGGAGTGTCCAGATATATCTCCATCACGGACCTCTTGTAAGTGAACAACGGATGATTGCGAGTTTACGTCATCCGCCCGGGCAACGCCTAAATCTCCCAAACCCAAAACAAAGAATCCCGTCAAAAACAGCAGTACAAACTTGAACTTAAAATCCTTCACAATGAAACGCCTCCTCAATTAGGGCCAATTTATCTCTACAACGATATTATACGTTGTTTACGCCTAATTGAGAATGGAAATGGTTAACTTAATTAATTTCTCGCTAGTCGACTGACCAGCTGAACTAGCATAACAGGCAAAAAAAGCGCTCAGCAATCACACACTGAACGCCAGCTACCTAACTAAGCAATATGGGTTAGCGCTTACCATCCAATTCCCACCACAGACTATCCAGATCCGCATACGTCTTCAGCTGCTCTGACTGAACAATTTGTCGGGCGCCTTCAGGAGTATACGAATCGGCGGTGCTGGTGTTGGGCCGAAACGGCAAGCCCTGGTCAACGACGCTTTGTTTCAAGAAGAGGGTGATGGCGGTGGTTAAATCTAGCCCCAGCCGCTGAAAGACTTGTTGCGCGGCCGCCTGTAAGTCGGCGTCGACGGTGATTTGCAGGTACTCAGAATCCTGGTGCTCAGATGAAGTGGTCATGGTTGGGTCCTCCTTGTGTCGCTAGTGTACCACGGTCGCCACCCTACCTGGGAAAATTTAGCCGCAGACTCTCTGGAACTGTGACGGATTCAGCCGCCACATTTAGCAGTGGCATAACGATACCCGACTACCGTCACCCCAACATCAATCCATCCACCAGCAACACAATCCACCCACTAATAAGGAAAGAATCCACCACAAAAAGTCCCGTCACCCAACCAACCGCCGCTCCCCAGTACCCCTAAGCCGCCACACACCGCCCAACGTGCTAGAGTAGTCCCAGTACCAGAAAGAAGGCAGCCACATGGCCCAAAACTTTGAAATCAGTCCGGATCCCTACGCATTCGGTATCTGGAACTACCGGGAATTGCCCTTGATCTACAGCCGGTATCAGCAGTACTGTTGCCTGACCTACCCGCGCGACTGCCAGGCCTTCACCGCGTATGCCACCTACTTTACGCGGATGCACTACGCCAGCGAGGCGGTGCCTGTCCTCGACGATGACCGCCGCCGTGACTGGCCGCCCAGCGCAGCCAACAGCCTCTTCAGTGAATGGAATCTTCCGTACCTGCAGCAGACGGGGAAGGTGACCAGCAAAACGGAACCGCAGATCCTTCAGTACCGCGTCTGGCACCTGACCATTTGGGACTACTGGTTGACCCTGCAGCCGGAAAATGACACCTGGGAAGACGCCGAGAACACGGACTTCATGGTGGGGGATGCCGACGCCTTGCCCTTGCCGGAGGTGGCCAATCGCATGTCGGCATACCTAGCGTGGCTGAAGCACCAAGACCAGCCGTTCCCCAACTACGACAACTTCCTGTACTGGTACTGCCAGTCCAGCGTCTTTATGATGTTGACGGGGTGGCAATACCAGTTGCGGGATCACACGCCGGCGACCTTCGCCAAGTTCCTGTCCCGGCAACAGGCGACCTTCCTCGACCACGTCCGCACCTACCTCAGCGTCGTGAACACCGATGTGAAGATCTGGAAATGAGCGCACACAAAAAGGCCGACGAATAAAATTTCGCCGGCCTTTACCTTAAAGAAGTTAGTCGTTTCCGTTCTCCGCGGAAGCGATCACTTTAAGGTAACAATTTCCTGTTGCCAAAAAGCATCACCCCCTTTCATTTGATGCCTCGAGTATGAACCCCCGGCCACGAGAATGCAAGGATTGTGTCTTGACCCAACGAACCGGCCATTGATGAAGCCCCCAACCTTAATCGCGCATTAATCTTTACCACTTCTAAACAGTTTAAATCGACCTTAAGTCAGCCATAACCTTGTGGTTGAGCTGTTCACAGTAAATTTGTTCATGTGACAAAAACATTACAGAAGGCCGTTTATTGTTTCAATCCAACGACAAAAAGGGCATAATCCTTGTTTCTCCGCAACTAACGGGCTATACTAATAGTCGTAGTTAGGGGATAGCTAAACGAGTTAGTGAACTTAAGAAATAAAATTCTTAACAAAAGCGCTAACTTCGGTTATACTATTCTTGCTTGATAAATTACATATTTTATGTTTGGAGGAAGAAATACTATGCAATCAAGTTTAAAGAAATCTCTTTACTTGGGTCTCGCTGCATTGAGTTTTGTCTCAGTTGCTGCCGTTTCAACTAACGCATCAGCTAAGTCATATGCCAAGGCTGGCGCTTACACCAAGTTAACCGCTGCTGCTACCGACCGTAACGTCGAGGCAACTGGTACTAACGCTTTATACACTAAGCCAGGTACTGTTAAGGGTGCTAAGATCGTCGCTTCTAAGAAGGTTATGGGCGAATTAGCAACTTCCAAGAAGTCAGCTAACTACTTCCGTGCTTACGGCCAAAAGGTTACTAACCGTGGTTCTGTTTACTACCGTGTTGTAACGATGGACGGCAAGTACCGTGGTTACGTTTACGGTGGTAAGACTGAAGGCACTTTCGCTGCTGGCGTTAAGAAGGCTGACACTACTACTAAGGCTACTATGCCTGCACAAACTACTGTTTACTTTGCTAACCCTGGTAAGACCAACGTTACTTGGACTGCACCTAAGTACACTCAATACAAGGCATCCAAGAATGTTGTTAACACTACGCCATTTGCTGGCGACAAGTTAACCATCACTGACGCAGCTACTAAGACGCGTGAAGGTTCTCTTTACTACTATGTAAAGGATGAAACTCACCCATCTGTTAGTGGTTGGATCTACAGCAAGGCTGTTACTACTGATGCTAACGTTGCCTACAACCAAGCAACTGATGTAAAGGTTAACTTTGTTGCATCTGATGGCACCGTTGTTACTTCTGGTGTTTTGAAGGACCTTTTGAGTGATGTTGTTTCAGATGGTACTATTACTAGTGGTGCAGCTGCTAATGCTGCGGGTACCGCTGTTGGTAAGGATGCTAATGCTAAAGCTAACGCTGTTACAAATGGTAACACTTGGCTTGAAAATCAATTAAAGGGTACTGGTTACTCTTACATTGATTCTAACGCTAACACTGCCGCATTATTAGCTGCTAAGACTGGTGATACTGTTACTATTTCTGTTAAGAAGGGTGACACTGTTGCTACCAACATTACTGCTTACAAGAACACTTCAGCTACATCTGTTGATAAGTTAGTTGCTAAGACTGCTACGAACACCGCTGCTACTTCAACTGACGATCAAAGTTTGATTGTTCAATTCCCAGCGTTCACAACTTCCTTCAATGGCGTTGACGGTGCTGCATACACTTCATCCGATGTTCAAACTAACCTTACTGCAAACAAGGCTATGACTTTGTACTCAGTAACTTATGCACATGACAAAAATGGAAAGGCTGTTCCTAAGGATTCCACGAACGCTGTTGGTAAAGATGGCAACCCTGTTTCTGATTCTAATCCTGCTGCATACTTCTACACTGTATACACGTTCTCAAATGCTAAGTCTGGTAACTACAGTGCTACCACTCCTGCATCTGCATACTACAACTTCAGTGAAAAGAGTGGTGAAGCTCCAGTAATCAACGCTGGTAGCGGCAGCACTAACAGTAACTGGGATGCATCTGCTTCTAACTAATTAACTTTTAATTCTTAGAAGTAAAAGTTTTAGGCTCTTTGTCAACCGGTGTTGATGGGGAGAATTTGAGAGGTTCAATTCACTTACGAATTGG
>NZ_RKLX01000029.1 GCF_004745505.1 Levilactobacillus suantsaiihabitans | reverse complement strand
AAGTACCAATAAAGCGACGATCACTAATCCTTCAATGATATTTTATCATCAAAAGATCAGTGATCGTCGTTTTCATGTTTCGGGGTGTGCGGCAGCACATGCACGTCTGTCCCACTCTCGTTTGTCCCACTCTCGTTTTCCCATTTAGAAATTGATTGGCGTGTGACGTGCAGAATGGTTGCTACTTCGTTTTTGGAAAAGCCTTGGACGATACGTGCGTTTCTTAGTTGAATACTGAATTCTGCGATGAAAATCCCTCCTAGATGTTTTGTCTGATTGGAATCTGTCGTTGATTCTAAATATAATACTATACTAATTTTTTGATTATGAGTACTAACAACTTTTGGATGAGTTAACGTTTGAGTGAATGGGGGTGAGTTGAAAATTTGTGTATGTAACCGGGAAACGTATGATTTACGTAAACATCTGGTTTCTTTTGTGTCTTGGCGATGTTTGAGAATATATTAGTTGTCGAGTGAAACATGTTGGCAAAATAATATTTTTATAGGAGTCCCTATTTATGAATAAAACTGTTAGATTGGCTACGGTGGCTTTAACGGCGATGACTTTGGGGAGTGTTGTTGTACCGTCAGTTTCTGCCTTTGCTGATACAATTGGTACATCAGCGATCACGAAGGTTGACTATCAAAACATGGATACAGATAAGTTGGGAAATATTGTAAGTACATATGATATGGATAACTTAACTACTGATTGGGAAAATGTGATTAATATCTATACTGCCAAGTTGCAAGTTGAGTTGAAGTCTGAGGTTTTGGCGAGTGCGCCAGCTATTACGACACCTCAGCGGCCACAATCGCGAGCGGCCGCTGGTTTGATGGCTTATTTGATTGCTCGTTATGGTAAAGTGTATGTTGCTAAGACATTGCCAAAGATTGTTTATAAGAAGTTTGCAAAAGTGATTGGTAAGAAAGTTAGTGAGAAAAAGTTTGTAAAGGTCTGGGGAAATGCCATGGATGTTGCGACTGGTGCAGCTCTGGAGAAGGTTATTTCAAAGGGGTTACATACTTGTGGTCTTTCTAAGGGAGTTTCAAATACGATAGCTGCCGGTGTTGTGACGGTTGTTGAAGTTTTAGTGTAAAATAGGTTCTATGAAACGATTAGTTGAATTTTTAGCCATAATTTTGGTTATTGGTATTTTGGGATCTTATGTCTATTTTCTGATGACTGATTTTGTAAATACTGTGATTGTGACTGTTTTACTATTGATTGCGTTGTGGGTTAAGGCACATTATTTGAGGAAGTAGAAAAACTGTTTTTCAGTCTGTTTCAAAGAGGCCAGTATTGTGTGATTGTACTGTTTTTTTTGGTTATCTATGGGTTGGCAAGCCTCAGCGATTGCCAACTGCCAACTAGCATGGTATGCAAAAGGGTTGGTAGAGACATACCAACCCCTAGCAGCCGCCTTAAAGGCAGTGGCTCGTTACGTGAAGATGGTCGCCCTGTAACTCGCCAAAGTTATCGTCGGGGCGGCTTTTTTTATTTACACACGACTTCATCAATAGCGCACTTTAAAATGTAAATGAGGATATTGTTTATCCACTTCAACTATGCTATTATTTTATTTGTAAGCGCTACCAATATATTTCAGGGAGGTCACAAGCATGATTGGTTTTTCGAGTAAAACGTTATACTTATTAGGAACATTGGGGTGTTTAGGGGTTATATCTGGCGGTATTATGGCGAATTCTTCATATCTAAGTCCGCAAAAGACGGCATACGCCAAGAAAACCGTAAAGAAGATCAAGTCACCCAAAAAGTCTCAGAAAATTTCAGTTCAGTTTTTAGGAATTAACGACCTTCACGGTGGTTTACAGGCAACGGGGAAGCTTTTCATGGATACTAAAACCATCGAAGGTGCCGGGACCGCTACAAGATTAGGGGGATACCTCGATCAAGCGCAAACGAATTTTCAAAAGAAGCACCCTAAAGGCGTCTCAGTTCGGGTTCAATCTGGAGATATGGTTGGTGCTAGTCCAGCTAATTCAGCGCTACTCGACGATGGCCCAACGCTAAGCGCTCTTAAGGCTATGAAGATTAAGGTCGGTGTCATCGGCAATCACGAGTTTGACCACGGACTAGGCCAATACGGTAAACTCGTTAATGGTAAGAAGCCGAGTACCACAGGTATCAAGAATACCCAACAAGTCCAGGCCATCAAGAATTATCCATATGCCAAAACAGGCATGCAAATCGTCATCGCTAACGTTCGTGACAGAAAGACTAACAAGATTCCAGCCAACTGGAAACCTTACACGATAAAAAAAGTGACTGACCCCAAAACGAAAGCTAGCGTTAAAGTCGGCTATATTGGCATTTTAAACACGAATTTACCTGGAATTGCTAAAAATTATAAGCTACTCAACGAAGCCAAGACCATTGCTAAGTACGACAAGAAATTACGTGCTAAAGGGGTTAAAGCCATTGTCGTGCTTGGTCATACTGGTGCAGTGACTCAAAACGGCAAGACTACTGGCGATGCCGTTAACGACCTCAAACAACTGAACAAAATTGCCCCTAAGAATAGTGTTGATATTTTCTTCGCCGGCCACAGCCATCAATACGCTAACGGACGCGTTAAAGGTGTACCTGTCGTCCAATCTGGTATGCAAGGGCGGGGCTATGCCAATATCACGGCTAAGCTCAGCACAAAGACCCACGACTTTGTTAAGCGTAGCGTCAAGGCTAAAGTCTCCCCTGTCTTCTCTTTGAAGGACGACCCAACTGCCAATTTTACGAAAGATAAGACCGTCAAAAAGATTAATAAAATTATCACCGATGCCAATCGCCGCGTAGCCCCTATCATCAATACTGAAGTGGGATCCATTGCCGGTGGTAAAACTATCAGTAATGAACTATCAGCGAATAAGGAATCAGCTGCTGCCTACGTCGTCGTGGATGCGCAACGCACAAGTGCTAACGAACAGAATCATTCAGTCGACTTTGCTGTGACGAGTAACGATTCCATTCGCAGCGATATGAACGTTAATCCCGCGGGCAAGGTAACGCTGGGGACGCTCTACGATATGCAACCTTATGGGAATAGCCAACCTATCGTTGAAATGACTGGAAAGGATATTGTCGACCTGTTGAACGAACAGTACACCAAATCGCAACTCTACTTCCTTCAAATCTCAGGATTGACCTACAAGTACAGCCCTGCAACTATTGGTGATCAACTCTTCACTGTTTCTGACGTCAAGACAGCTAGCGGTGACGCCATCAACCCTACGCAGAAATATCGCGTCTTAACCAACGACTACCTCTCCACGGGTGGAGACGGTTACGCAGCCTTCACTCACGGAAGTATTGTTGATAACGCCGGTCAGGATATTGACCTCTTGACCACCTACTTGCAAAGTCATAGTCCCATCGCGACACCACAATTGGACCGGAAAGTTCCGGTAGCTTCAAACTAAATGTAAAATTCACGTCCTCAACCCAAATGGCTCTAGGAATCTCAGCTGATTTCTAGGGTCATTTTTGATTTTCCACTAAAAAAATCGAAAATAATCCCAACTATTTCCTCCAACTTGATTCGCATCAAGTTAATCTTCCCCAATCCACGGCATAATGGAAACATAAACAAGGACGAAACATTTAGAACTTAGGAATTATCAATAGAAAGGATGCTCTCCCATGAAATTTCAACGCTTTATTTACAGTCACACCAATCCCATTACTTTTTGGTCAGCCGGCTTAATCATTCTGGGTTTTCTCAACACCTGGTTTACCAAAGTGCCGTACGTGACCGATACTGCTTGGATCATCGCTTCGGTCATTGCCGCGGCGCCAATCGTTCTGCGGGCCATCAGCGCGTTGAAAGCCAAGGTCTTCAGTATTGAACTGCTGGTCGGCATCGCCGTTATCGGGGCCTTCGCCATCGGAGAATTCGAGGAATCCGCCATCGTCACCTTCCTCTTTCTCTTCGGTTCCTACCTGGAACAAAAGACGTTGGCCAAGACGCGGGGGGCTATCCAATCTCTGACGGAAATGGCCCCGACCACTGCGCAACTGGTCAATGACGACGGCACGACCGAAGAAGTCGACGTCGATGACCTGGAAGAAGGCAACGTGGTCTTAGTCAAAGCCGGGGGCCAAGTCCCAGTCGATGGTAAAATCGTCGATGGGTCCGGCTACGTCAACGAAGCCTCCATTACCGGTGAATCCCGTCCCATCAACAAGCAAAACGGTGACGGCGTTTACTCCGGTGCCATGGTTGAAAGCGGTACGCTGACCATCGAAGCCACCCAAGTTGGGGACGAAACGACCTTCTCCAAGATCATCGAACTGGTCGAAGAAGCCCAAGATACCAAATCACCTGCCGAAAAGTTTATTGATAAATTTGCCCAATACTACACGCCAGCCGTCTTAGTCATCGCCATTCTGGTCTTCATCTTCTCCCGTGACCTGCGTTTGGCCATCACCGTCTTAGTTCTCGGTTGCCCTGGTGCCCTGGTTATCGGTGCCCCAGTTTCTAACGTGGCTGGGATCGGTAACGGCGCCAAGAACGGCATCCTGATCAAGGGTGGCGACGTGGTCGAAAGCCTCGCCAAGGTTGATACCATCGTCTTTGATAAGACTGGGACCCTGACCACTGGTAAAATGACGGTGGCCGACATGAAACAATACACCGACGACCACAGCCTCTTAGCCGGAGTCGCTCAAGTCGAAAAGACCTCTGATCACCCATTGGCTCAAGCCATCGTGGCCCATTTAGACGCCCACCTCAAGGACAACGCCACCGCCATTGAAACGGAAACGGTCAAAGGCCGCGGCATGATCGGTCACTGGAACGACAATGACCTGTACGTCGGCAACGCTGCTTTGTTAAAGGACCACGACATCACGTTAACGGACGACCAACAAGCCGACCTGCACAACATGCAAGACGAAGGCCAATCCACCGTCTTAGTCGGTTACCAAGGCCAACTCGCCTTCATCTTAGGGGTCGCCGATACGGTTCGCCCAGAAGTTCCGGCCGCTTTAGCCGCTTTGAAACGTCAAGGCATCAAGCACTTAGTCATGTTAACGGGTGACAACCAAGCCACTGCCCAAGCGGTCGCCGAATCCTTAGGCATCGACGAAGTGCACGCCGACTTACTGCCAGCTGACAAGGTCACCTTCGTCAAGAAGTTCCAAGACATGGGTCGTAACGTGGCCTTCGTCGGTGACGGGATCAACGACAGTCCTTCCTTAGCCACCGCTAGTGTCGGTATCGCCATGGGTGGTGGGACCGACGTCGCCATTGAAACCGCCGACGTGGTCCTGATGCAATCCAGCTTCACCGCCTTGAATCACGCGGTCGGCCTGGCCAAGAAGACCTCGGCCAACACCAAGCAAAACATCACCATCGCCATCTTAACGGTTGCCTTCCTGCTGATCGGATTGGTTTACGGTTACATCTACATGGCCAGTGGGATGTTCGTCCACGAAGCTTCCATCCTCGTGGTTATCTTCAACGCGATGCGCCTGATTGGCTACAAGCCTCGCGGCGCCAAGCAAGCTAAGCCAGCTGCTCAACAATTAGCGACGAACTAATCAAACGCTTTAAAAAAGCCCTGATCACCCATCATCACGATGGCCGGTCAGGGCTTTTGCTGGTTCAAATTTTAATCGCATAACATTTCAAACCGCTACCCACGCACAGGTACAGCAGGTAGCCTAGAATCAGCCAGTCAAAGCCGGTCCCCACCAGCGTCGCGTAGCCGCTGACACTCACGACGCCTAACACACCACTCAGCAGCGTGATGCCGCGGAATCGTAGCCAAAAGAGGCTCACAGCAAAGATTACGGTCGCACCGGCCGTCAAGATCCACAAAACCAATTCGGATCCCGCTGCCTCACCGTACGAAACAGCCACGTCATTGGCCATATAACCCATGGCCAAGCCCGCCGCAATGGCCAAACCGACAACGCCTAGGACCGTTAAACTTATTCTGATTGCGCGTCGCACCTGTCTTCTCCCCTTTTCCCCTGAAAATATCAGTTTCTCTAAACATCTTACCCTTTTCCGATTAAAGATACAAAAGGTGTTTCCGCTTTACTGTTTCCCAAGTCATGTGGCGACTATATTGAGGCTAATCGTAAGACCCTCTTCGCGGATTCGAGAAGACCATTATTAGCGCCAGCAATTGGGATATGCAAACATCGGCTGTTCTATAAAAGCAAGTGTATCAGTGGTTGCTTACTGGTAATTTCGAAACGTATGCGATTATTTGGGTAATCGGCTTATTGGGTCGAAGAAGCATAACTTTGTTATTTGTCACGTTTGACATTGTTCAATAGCGTTGTAGCCCTATAAATTACCATACTTCGCGTGATATTCGTCATTCTCTTTGCGAAGCAGGTCGTTAGCTTGACGAAGAGAGAGAATCTGTTGTTTATATCGTTTGGACATAGCCTCCTTTTCACGAGATAACCATTGCCAAGGACCCCAGAGCGCCGATTAGAGTGCCCACATCTTTTAAGGTTCATAGTGATCATCTACTTCTGCTGTGCAATATTGGTTAAAAGTCCTGGTATTCCGCGAATATTTTTTATACACTTTTAGATTAAAAGAAATTGGGGGTGAGAACACGTCAATATTCAGCTACTTTTGTTAAATCACGGCCGAATGATTATTGAATAATAAATTACTCGTTAAAGAAACATCAAGCATCCCCGAAGGAGTGAGCAGCACACTCAAATGGTAGCGTTGATGCTAACTATATCTACAGCATTCCAAAAAGCGTCTTTTAAAAAACAAATAGCTTAATATTGAATAGGCCCGCAGGATTGAAGCGATCCTGCGGGCCTATTTTTGCAGCGTTTAGCAATTCGTCATTGACTTTTCCCTATGCTAAAATGAACTTTAAAAGGGGCTGATAATTTGAAAAAGAGCATTTTATTTCTATCTATCGCATGCATGGTGGGGGTAGGACTAATGGGAGGACAAGCACAAGCAGCGACAAAATATTCCATTGTGAAAGAGCATTGGTCAACCGAGACAACGTACTTACGTGCAGTTAAGCCTAAAAAGTCAGTCGCCATTTGGAATAAAAAACATACTAAGAAATACTATAATTTAAACAAAGTTCCCAACAGAACTTGGAAAAGTACGGCGACACTCACCCTTAAACATAATGGCAAAAATACAAAGTATGTTTATATAACCGGCCAAAAGGCTGATGGGAAAGCGTCAGTTAGTGGCTATGTTTGGCATGGGTATCTTGAACAAGGCGTCGGACTTGATATGATTAAAGGCCAGTTTGCGCCATTGATGATGTTTACTTCCAACAAGGATTACTTGCAGTACATCCAAAAGTCGCCTGCGCAAGAAATTACGCGAGAAATTGTCGCACTTTTTCCTAATTCAAAAGTAACTTTGAATTTAACCAGGGTCTCTATTGCCAAGGGGAGCTATTATCAAAATGACTGGGGATACAAACCTGGGGTAACTGGTGCAAGCCAATTAGCCAATAATTATACGGCAATTAAGACATTCCCTAAGATCACTAAATATCTGGATCAAAGTTACACCAAATCAACTGCAACTAGAATTGCAAAGGTTAAGAGTCTACTGGCTGCTAATGGGTATGATGCGGCTAAACGCAAGAGTTTGAAGAACTATGAAATTGGCATCAACATCTTCGATCATACAAACGGCAATGCAAAGTACAACAATGGTCGCGGTTATGCATTTGTTATTGCTCAACCAAAGGGTGAGTAAAGGAACAATTGAAACGTGTTGAATTGCTTTTCGCTGATTAAATAACTGGCGAGAGGTTAAAAAATAGGTTGTAGAAGGGACTCCATACCAATATACAGGAGTCCTTTTTATTTTATTCATTTTCAAGTAGTTGTGAGTACCGAATATACTATCTTTTTATTCATGTGTTACTCTCTTTTATGCTTTTTTGAAAATATTTTAATTGAAAAAAATCGAATTAATTCAAAAATTGCTATTCCAGCTACCAACAGTATAAGCAAACTAACTAATATTGATAATCCGGAACTATGATTGTAAACTAAACCCGAAAAGAACTTGGCAATTTCGAAAATTAAAAGAACCATCAGAATCATTGCACTCAATATATATAAGTTTTTTTGCAATGACCTCCCCTCCCCCACAGCTCTATTTTGCTTAGTGGCTGTTAGTATGTAAGATACTGGATTTTCGATTGCTCGTCAACACGTAAAACGTTAATATTATAAAATAAGTATCCTCATTAATGTCTTAATAAAAATCAACACCAATGCCTTATAAGAAAATAATTCCTGAAACATTCATCAACGTGGATTTGACAAAAAATAACACGGTCTAAATCGATGTTTTTCGATTTAGACCGCGTCATCCTGGATTATTACTGTTCGGTCCTTCAGACTGCTAAGACAGTCCTACTGTGACCTCAGCTGACTCCTGAAAGATTCAACGGGCCAGCATTGACTCGCTCGCCCCTGTAGCGTATAACACACCTCTTGTCGGGAACTTATCAATCAGGCCTCCCCGGGCCCCGGGTAAGAGGGAGCTGCTGAAAAAGTCAGAAATCCGGTATTTGCAAAATCGAATTCTCAAAAATATAGTCAAAATAGCCAGCAAAGTGGATAGTTTCTTCTGCTTTGCTGGCTATTTTTAGACTTAGCTGGTGATTCTTCAAATAACAATTTAGTTTTTCAGCGGTCTCGGGTACGAACGCCAGCTTTCGTATCCTATCACTGTCGACCTTACTGTAAATGACTGGACTTAGCTTGTTAGGCAACCTCATCCAAGCATTTTCAGTATTTTAGCCGCTTTTTGTACATCAGTGCGTTACTTTGTCTAGGGCTTCCTTCAGATTCCACCTCATGATGGACATCCTTGCCTTCGACTCGTGGTTCCAACTACTACGGACCACAGCGGACTTTCACCGCCTAGTTGCCCATGCCGGGCGCACAAGAAAAGAGGCCAGAACCGCAGTCCCGACCTCCCTGCGCTAACCGGGCATGACGCCGCGGTTGACGCTGATTCAGTTGATTTAAGCCTTAGTGAATGTCCACTTAGCAGCTGGGGCAACGCCGGCCTTAACGGCAATGGCTTTATCCTTGCTGTTAACGATCTTGAACTTCTTAGCAGACGTAAAGTGCATGTAGAAGCTCTTGGACGTCTTAGAACCCTTAGGCGTGTAAGTGATCTTCCAGAACGTTGGGGTCTTGGCGTTTACGCTGTAAGTTGCGTAAGAAACCAAGGTCTTCACTTTCTTGCCGTTCTTGTAAAGGGTTTGGTTGAAACCGGTCTTTTGGCTGAAAACGAACTTTTGGGAGTACTTGTTGGCCGTGTTGGACTTCCAAGTCCCAGTTGGCGTCTTAACGGAGAAGCTAGCAGCCGTGGTCTTCTTGGTTGCGGCCTTCTTCGTAGTCGTCTTCTTGGTCGTAGTCTTCTTAGTCGTGGTCTTCGTCGCCGTCTTAGTAGCTGCGGCTTGGACCCGGATGATCCGGTAGAAAGACGTGTTGGTCTTAGGATTAGTTGCATAAACGTAGACGTTAGCGTTCTTCTTCAGCTTCTTGGACAGCTTGATGCTGTACTTACCAGTCTTCTTGGAAGCCGTACCGCTAGCCAAGTTCTTCTTGGCGTTCTTCGTCGCCTTAACGGTGATCTTAGACCCCTTCGTCGCCGTCCCAGAAACCTTCTTGGAAGACGTGTAAATCGCGTTAACACTCAGGTTAGGCCCAATGTGTGTTGCCGCATGTGCCGTTACAGCGGGCGTCGCCACGGAAACTGGGGCAACAGCGCCAACAGTAGCTAAAGTGACCAAACCGGTCATCGCAACCATAAATTTTTTCATTATATCCTGACCCCTATTCTACCGGCGATTCCCACCGGCATTAATTTATTTAACCGCTTAGTAGTATAACAGATTTTATCGCAAAAGGAACCAAAATCGAACAGGAGTTTAGCTTTTTTTAACCACCCTTAAGATTAACTTGATTTATGGTTGGAGACGAAACTAAATGTTTGCTTCTACCCGTTAAAAAGACTAACTTATTGTCAGTAAACTTATTCTAACAGTTAGGTGGTACTCTAATGGAGAAAACATTTAAATTTGATGATGATTTAACGGTCAATCGGTTAGGCTACGGGACGATGCAGCTGACCGGCAACGGGGTCTGGGGACCCGTGGCTGACCCGGACAATGCGGTCAAGGTGATCGAAACGGCCATCGACAACGGCGTTAATTTTATCGACACCGCCGATGCTTACGGCCCCTTCTACGCTAACCTGTACCTGCGCAAGGCCTTACAGGAACGGCCGCACAACCACGTGATGGTTGCCACCAAAGTCGGGCAGACACGCCAGGGCCCAGACATTTGGACCCCCACCGGTGTGCCCGCCTACCTGCGGCAACAGGTGGAACTCAACCTGTTCACGTTGGGGCTGGACCACATCGACCTGTTGCAGCTGCACCGCATCGACCCAACGGTACCGCTGGCCGACCAGATTGGCGTGCTCAAGGACATGCAAGACGAGGGTAAGATCAAGCACATCGGCTTGAGCCAGGTCTCCGTTGACCAGCTCAAGGCCGCTGAAAAGATCGCGCCCATCGTTTCCGTGCAAAACATGTACAACCTCAGCAACCGCCAGGACGAAGACGTCTTGGACTACGCCGACGCGCACCACATCGCCTTCATTCCGTGGTTCCCCCTGGCAACCGGGAAGCTGATCGACAATCCGACGTTGACCACCATCGCGCAGAAATACGACGCTTCACCGGCCCAAATTGCATTGGCCTGGCTATTGAAGCGCTCCGACGTCATCCTGCCTATCCCTGGGACCAAGTCAACGGACCACGAATTGCAAAACATTCATGGCGCCGACATCGACCTGAGCCAAGCGGACTTTGACGCGTTGAAGGCATTGGCAAAGTAACTTACACTTTAAAAAACTGATAGAGTCTGGACATCGCGTTCAGGCTCTTTTGCGCTGCCTTTAAATAGCCGAAACGTGCGCCAACAGGCAACTGGTTCCGCTTAACACTGCTAGGCCAATAATCCAGGACCAGGATTATCCGCCTAGCACCGTTAATGCTCGCCAGTTAACCGCCTGTTGTCACACTCTTGTTAAGCGGCTGAACCCATATTTGGCGAACTCTCGGCTACGGTAGTGTGCATTAGTGACAGTTGTCTTAACCCCAGAGAGTAGCTGCATTGACGACTAATCTTTCATTAACACAGTGTTGCTGATAACTGCCAACTTGCCGGAGGCAGCCAGGGCGGAGCCAGCTGTGTCGGCGCTGTAGGCTGAGGTCCTTTCTCAGCCTACAGCGCGGGACGACTTGAGAGACTGGCGGGTTTTACCAGGCTTTCAAGCGAGGCGAAAGACCGCTCCTCAGGCTATAGCCGTTCCCCAGAGCAGGTGGAACCCTGGCTGACGCAGGCGTCTGGTTTCGCCAGTTTTAGGTGTCGGAACACTGTCGTTACAGCAATCAGCGCGTTAATTTTAGGTTCAACCTTCAATTAACCGCCCGCCTGTCACACTCTCATTTCCGTTTACTAAAAATTTTAACCATTCCGCCCCTTCTCACGTTACACACAGGACCATTTCTGCTAGACTACAGGTGGTAGCGATTTCAAAAAAGTAACGAACGAAAGTCGCTTCCATGAGACTTGGCCGAAAATATAAACGTTTTCATGAAAACGCGAAATTCATGAAAACGTTGATTTTAAGCCAATGCAACCGGTTGTCTAAATTTTAAATTCTTGCTTTAAAAAGGTCGCGTTTCACGGCAAAGTAGCGTATAATAAATTCCCGAAGTGGTCTAGACAGTGTTTAGGCAACTCGCGGACCTGAGGTGGCCTTGCTCACCGCCTTGGATAACCGATAGTCTCTAACGCATGTTTTTTTAAATTTGTAGATACTGCTCATATAACGTAATCAATCTTAAGGAGTGACGATCTCGTGGCAACTGAACGCACAGCTTTATTCATGTTCTTCGGGGGTACCGGTGACTTGGCTTACCGGAAACTTTACCCTAGTCTGTTTAACCTTTATCGCAAAGGTAGCTTACGGACGCATTTCGCCGTTATCGGGACTTCCCGGCAAACATTGGACGACGACAAATTCCGCGCTGCAGTTAAGAAATCTCTAGCTGACAGTGGCAACCGCGCCGACTCAAAAGAAGCCAGCGACTTTATTTCTCATTTCTACTACCAAGCTCACGACGTTACCGACACGGCGCACTATTCCGTCTTGAAGGACGCCGCCGAAAAGCTGGACAAGAAGTACAAGTTACAAGGTAACCGCATCTTCTATCTGTCCATGGCCCCACAATTCTTCGGCACGATTGCCCAAGATTTGAAGACCCAAGGCTTGATGTCCAAGAACAAGGATGCCTTCAACCGGTTGGTCATTGAAAAGCCATTTGGCCGCGACTTTGACTCCGCTAAGCAATTGAACGACGCCTTAAGCAAGTCCTTCAAGGAAGAACAAATCTTCCGGATCGACCACTACTTGGGTAAGGAAATGATCCAAAACATCGAAGCGCTGCGTTTTGGGAACACGTTGGTCGAATCCTTATGGAACAACCGTTACATCGACAACATCCAAGTGACCTTGTCTGAAAAGTTAGGGGTCGAAGAACGGGCTTCTTACTACGACAACAGTGGGGCTTTGCGGGATATGGTCCAAAACCACATCATGCAAATCGTTTCCTTGTTAGCCATGGAACAACCTGTCGCCTTTACGGATACCGATATCCGGGCTGAAAAAGTCAAGGCTTTACGGAGTCTGCGCGTTTACAACGTAGCCGATGCCGCTACCAACTTTGTCCGCGGCCAATACGGCTCGATCGACAACCAACCCGACTACCGTCACGAAGACAATGTGCCGGTTGACTCAACGACTGAAACGTTCGTTGCCGGGAAGTTGTTATTCGACAACTACCGTTGGTCTGGTACCCCATTCTACGTTCGGACTGGGAAGATGTTAGCTGACAAATTTACGCGGGTGGACGTTGTCTTCAAGCGGCCATTAGTCGACATCTTTGCCTTCCCACAATCTCAAAACACGCCACTGGCAGCCAACGTTTTGACGATCTTCGTTGAACCACACGCTGGGTTCTCCCTGCAATTGAACGCCAAGACTAACGACGCCACGTTCTCAACGGAACCCATCAAGTTGGACTACTTGGTTGACGCCGAAAAGTCTAAGGAAACACCAGAACCTTACGAACGCCTGTTACACGACGTCTTGAAGGGTGACGGGACCAACTTCTCCAGCTGGCCAGAAGTTTCCTACGCTTGGAAGTTCGTGGACCAAATCCGTCGTGTTTGGGACTTACAAGCACCTAACTTCCCGAACTACACGCCACATTCCATGGGACCTGCCGCCGCTGAAGAATTAATTCAACGCGACCACCGTGAATGGGTCTACCGTTTGAACAACTAAATTTAAACGAAATAAAACCGCCGACCATGGCTTGATGGTTGGCGGTTTTTTGGTTATGACGAAATGAGGGGGGCATGGTCGCCTGCCGTTCGTCAGTCGGCTGGTATTACAAATCCAAAATCCCCATTCCCTTGAATTCTGCGTAACCATCATCGGCCATGACTACGCTACCATTGATCGCAGCGGCTTCCGGTAAGGTCATCAGCCAGATAGCCCCGGCCAACTCATCGGTGGTGATCAACCGGCCCTTCATCAGGAGCTTTGAGCCATAGGCGCGGGCCTTGTCCGGAACCATCCCCGTATCGACCCAGCCTGGCGCAACGCACACGACGCGAATGCCAAAGGGACTCAATTCGCGGGCCAGTGCTTTGGTGAACATGTGAATGCCACCCTTGGAGGCGTGGTAGGCGATGGATTCGTGGTTGGCCATCACACCATCGATCGACCCAACATTGATGATGGTTCCGCTCCCCTGTTGCTTCATGACCTGGGCCACGGCCTTAGCCACGTAGATGCTCCCCAGCAAATTAATTTGAATCGTCTGTTCCACGTTGTCCAGGTCGGCCTCGGTCAGGTCGACTTCTTTGGCTAAAACGCCGGCCACGTTGGCCAATACGTCGATGCGGTCGTATTTTTCGACCACGCCGGCAATGACCTGTTGCACAGCCGCACGATCAGCCACGTTACAGTTAACGACGTCAAAGTCCGGCGAATCGATTTGGGCTTGGGCTGCGGCGACCTTATCCGCAGCATCAACGCTGGCGGCCACCACGCGATACCCCTCTTGCACAAATTTTTGCGACGTTGCCAGTCCAATGCCACTAGTCCCACCGGTAATCACTGCTACTTTCTTCGTCATCCAAAATCACTCCTTAGCTTTGTTTTCAGCCCCCATTTTAAGCTATAATTGGAAGCGCTTATACATCAAGTGAGGTGGACAACGACCGATGTTAAAAATTCCTGAATACTATTACGACGGGACCTTTACCGCCTTTCAGCCGCAACTGACGGCTGGCCGTTCGCCCCAGTCAGTCGCGGCTACCGACCAGCTCGTGACCATTGGCGAATTCATGACGCGTAGTTTCTACGTCCATCGTGGCGTGTTGCGGTTCTACATTTTAGACGGCTCGACCGGTAGCGAAAAGACCGAATTGTTTATCGGCCCCGGTGGCCTTTTTCCACTCTATAGCCCGGTAGAACGGCAATACCGCATGGAACGTGACGCTTTTTTGGTCAAGGCGCAAACGGATGCCGTGGTGACGCCGCTGCCACAGCGCCGACTGGCCGACCTGTTGGCGACAAATTCGGCCTTGGCACTGGCCATGTTGCGGCAGTATGCCGATTTCAGTAGCATCTTGCTCTACGACGCCGTGGTTCTGGCTACCCAGGACAGCACGACCAAGGTTTGCAACTACCTGTACCAGTACGAACAGCTCCTCAAGCCCCACGGTATCGTGTTGACCCAGGCAGCGATGGCCAGCAATATTGGTCTGCCGCTGTTGACGTTTACTCGCGTCTTACAGAAGCTCCGGCAGCTGGGCATCGTGACCACGGCGCGCAAAACGCTGACGGTCACCGACTGGCCGGCCTTGATTCAACGGTGCAGTCCGGAGCTGTTACACACCAACGACTAAAGCCCAGGCTTAGTCATTTCGATGTGGGGCGTACCTTGGAAATCAAACACATCGCCCCGTGCGGTGTACCCAAACTTTTCATAGAAGTGCTGCTTGTCGATTTGCGCTTCGATGCTAACGGGCACTCCCGGAAAACTGGCATGCAGGTCGGCTTCAATCTGGGCCATTAGCGGCCGGCCTAGTCCTGTGCCCCGGCGTTCTGGAATCGTCAGGACCCGGCCAAACGTGACGTGGTCTCCCACGCGGAAAATGCGGGCGTAGGCGACCAATTGGCCGTCATCGTAACCCAAGACGTGATGGGCGACTAAGTCCGTGTCGTCAATTTCCTGGTAGACTCGTTTCTGCGCCACGACAAAAGTCCGAGTACGTTCATATGCAAGATTGTAGAAGTCTTTAGTTGATAATTCATCAAACCATTTTGTTTGCCATTCCAAGTCAATCGTCTTCTCTCTATGGTATACTATTTTTAATAGTATCGGTCATTTTAATTGCAAATGCAACTAGAAAGGAGAAATTATGCCTAATTTACTTCGCAGTATCGGCCTGATTGCCCGAGTGACGGCCACCCGGGGCAATCGCCTTTTTCAGGCTGAACACCTGGGTAACAACCAATTCATTTACCTGATGCGCATCATTGAGACGCCCGGCATCACCCAAACGGAGCTGGCCGCCCAACTACACGTCGACCCGTCGACCTGCCTGCGGACCGTAAGAAAGCTGATTGCCAACGGCTACGTGACCCGTGGTATCGACGCCGCTGACAAGAAGCGGCGGCCGTTGGTGCCCACCGCGGCTGGTCGGGCCCGCTATCCCGAACTAACGGCCTACGAAACGCAAATCATCGCGGACGGCACGCGGGCGCTCTCCCCCGGTGAGCAGGCCATCCTAACAGAATTATTAGCCAAAGTGGCCGCCAACCTTCGTCAATGATTGCCGGGTGCTCTCATTTCAGCTGGCCGTTTTGAAACCAAACGAATCTTTTTCACCAAAACAAGTCAAATAAGTTTCCTTTCAAATTGTTCAATGCTACACTAGCTGATGGAAAGTCGTTACTAATTTTGACACAAAAAGGAAGGTTACTAATGGCAGATCAAAAAGCAAATATTGGTGTTGTTGGTATGGCGGTCATGGGCAAGAACTTAGCCCTGAACATCGAAAGCCGCGGGTACACCGTGGGCATTTTCAACCGGACCAGCAGCAAGACTGAACAGGTCATGAAGGACCACAGTGAAAAGAAATTGGTTCCCAGCTACACGATTGAAGACTTCGTCAACTCTTTGGAAACGCCACGGCGGATTCTCTTGATGGTCAAGGCCGGAAAGCCAACCGACGCAGTGATTCATGAACTGTTGCCACTACTTGATAAGGGTGACGTGCTGATCGACGGTGGGAACACCAACTTCCACGACACGATGGCCCGTAACGCCGAACTGGACAAGTCCGGGATCAACTTCATTGGTATGGGGGTTTCCGGTGGTGAACTGGGGGCCTTACAAGGGCCTTCACTGATGCCTGGTGGTCAAAAGGAAGCCTACGACCTGGTTGAACCGATTTTGACCAAGATTGCTGCTAAGGCGCCTCAAGATGGCAAGCCTTGTGTCACTTACATCGGCCCGAATGGTGCTGGCCACTACGTTAAGATGGTCCACAACGGGATCGAATACGGTGATGAAGAGCTGATCGATGAAAGCTACAACATCATGCGTAACGTCGCCGGCATTTCCGTTGACGACATGGCTGACATTTTCAAGGAATGGAACAAGGGCGAACTCGACAGCTACTTGATCGAAATCACCGCTGACATCCTTTCCCGTAAGGATGACTTGGGCGACGACAAGAACTTGCCAATCGTCGATGCCATCAAGGACCGCGGGAACAACAAGGGGACTGGTAAGTGGAGTTCCGAAGATGCCCTCGACGTTCAAGTCCCACAATCCGTGATTACGGAAGCCGTTTACGCCCGTTACATTTCCATGTTGAAGGACGAACGGGTCAAGGCTTCGAAGGTCTTACCAGCTGCTGAAAAGCAAGGCCAGGCTGACATCGCCGACATCGCCGACAAGGACAAGTTCGTTGAAGAAGTGCGTCAAGCCCTCTTCTTTGGGAAATTGATGAGTTACGCCCAAGGCTTCGAACAATTGCGCTTCGCTTCCGAAGCCAACGATTGGGACCTGAAGTTTGGTGAATTAGCACAAATTTGGCGTGGCGGTTGCATCATCCGGGCCCAATTCCTGCAAAACATCACCGACGCCTTCGATAAGGATCCGAAGTTGACCAACCTGCTGTTCGATAGCTACTTCAAGGATATCGCCAGCAAGTATCAACAATCCATCCGTGACGTGGTTGCCATGGCTGTTCAAGCCGGCATCCCCGTTCCAAGTCTGTCCGCTGCCATTACTTACTATGACAGCTTCCGCGCAGAAGTCTTGCCTGCTAACTTGTTACAAGCACAACGGGACTACTTCGGTGCCCACACTTACGAACGGAACGACCGCGAAGGGAACTTCCACTACACTTGGTACGAAGAACAATAAATTTAATGTCGTTAAGGGAAAAGCGCATGGCCGCGATGGCTATGCGCTTTTTTGTTGACTTCCTGAAGGTTGTGGCGGTGTTCTGACAACGTGGGTGAAACCAGATGCCTGCGTCAGGCTGGGGTAGGACTTGCTCTGGGGAACACCTCCAGCCTGAGGAACGGTCTTCCGGTTCGCTTGAAAGCCTGGCAAAACCCGCCAGGCTCTCAAGTCGTCCTGCGCTGTAGGCTGAGACAAGACCTCAGCCAACACCGCCGACCCAGCTGGGGCCATCCCTGGCTGCCTCCGGCAAGGTTGGCGTCTATCAGTAACACTGTGTTAATTAATGAATAGTCGTCAATGCGGCTACTATCTGGGGTTAAGACGACTGTTACTGGCAAGCACTACCGTAGCCGAGAGTTCGCCAAGTATGGGTTCAGCCGTGGGAGTTGCCTTAGCGGCGCGGTTCATGCCGCTTAGGCAACTGGCGTCTTTGAGACGTGGGCTTCGGCTCAAAGCGAGGTGTCGAGACCGTCCTTTGGCTCGACCCGTCCGCCCCAGCGTTCCAACCCATATTTGGCGAACGGTAGGCGACCAGTTTGCTTTGCGACGCTGTCAACGACTATTTTTACCGCCATGAGTCGCATGCTAAAAAAAGCTCTGGCAAGCACGGGAAGATTTCCCGCGACCGTCAGAGCTTTCAGTGGTTATTTCCGAAAGACTAAATCCTTGGCGTTGCCTTTTTCAGTCGTGGCTAATGCCGGTTCAAAACCGATGTGGGCGCCCCCGGCATCCATCCCCGCCAGAAAGTCAAAGTACGGTGAGGCGATTCCCAGTTCATCGAGGTCGGTCAGTGGCAAGGTGTAGCGAATGCTTTCCTCGGCACCCGCCTCGACCTTTTCGACCCAGTGCGGTTCACGAATGCTTTCCCGGCCGATAGCGACGAAATCAATACCGGCTTCCATCACGCGTTCGGCGTCGACGGGGGTCTTGACGTTACCGACGGAGATCAATGGCGTGGCCGTGACCGCGTCTTGAATCTGGTCAATCAACGGCGTCTTATCGCTTTGATCATTGATCGACGGCCGCCAAACGTTGCCCATGGAAACGTGCAGGTAATCCAAGCCCAAGGTATCCAGCTTGGCAACCAGCTTAAGCGTATCGGCCATCCGGATGCCGGGCTCTTCGATTTCTTCCGGTGAGAAACGGTAACCGACGACAAATGGCCGGTCGGCGTAAGTCTTGACGGCCGTTTGGACCGCGTCAACCACGCGTAGCGGGAAGGTCATCCGTTTTTCAACGGACCCGCCCCACTTGTCGGTCCGCCGATTACTGTGGGGAGAGAAGAACTGCTGGATCAAGTAGGTGTTGGCCCCGTGGATCTCGACGCCATCGAATCCGGCCTGAATGGCCCGCCGCGTGGCTTCACCGAAGTCCGTGATCGTCTGCTCAATCTCCGCATTGGTCAGCTCTTCCGGCGTTTCCATCCCCGGTCGTGGTGCCGCTACAGCACTGGCAGACACGGTCTTTTGGCCACGTAGGATAGCGGAACTGGACATCCGCCCGGCGCTAAAGATCTGTAAAATGGCCTTGGTGCCCTTCTGTTGGATGGTCGTGGCCAGCTTGTTCAAGCCCGGAATGAAGCGGTCATCGGCCACGGAGAGTTCGCCTTCGAACCCCTTGCCGCGGGCATTGACGTAAGCGACAGGGGTAATAAACAACCCCACACCGCCCGCGTGAATGGCGGCATAGCGTAGTTCATCACGGGAAACTTCCCCGTTGGCTAACGCCATGCATTCGGTCATTGGGGGTAACACGACACGGTTTTTCACCTTCACGCCGGATTTCAACGTAGCTGATTGCAAAAATTGATAACGACTCATACAAATAACCTCCTCAGGGATTGGTAAGAACTTTACTTGTCTACCATACCAGAATCGCTTATTATTAGTAACGAATATTACGTGCAATTTGTTCATTTTTGAACAAAAATTGGATTCTATCCACGAGGAGGCCCAGCTGATGGATATTCGCCACCAGATCTTACAAAGCGTCTACACCCTGGCCCAACGCCAGGCCATCAAGGACATCACGGTCAACGATATCCTGGCAGAGGCCACGGTGAGTCGCGGATCGTTTTATAAATACTTTTCTGACAAGTATGACGTTATCAATAGTTACTACACCGAGGCCATGACGGCCATTTTTCGCGACTGCGAGGCCTACACATGGCAAGGCATCTTCACCAAGATGCTGTGCTACTTTGAAACGCACGCGGCTTTCTTCGACGCTGCTTTCCGCGCGACTGGCCAAAACTCCTTCACCGACTTTTTCCGGCAACACCTGGTGACCCACTTCGCGGACATCATCGCGCGCCACAGCACCCATCAGCTGACGACTGACGACCAAAAGGCGCTGCAATTCTTCGCCGACGGGTTCGTCGCCTACACGCGGCAGTGGGCCTTGACCGGCATGCAGCAAGCGGCCAGCGAGTTGGCGAGTGACCTGCATTTGTTCATGCCGGCTTGTTTGTGTGAGATTACCTTAACGGCGGTGCCGGAGCCGCGTTAGGGTGGCGGTTGGTAGATTTGTTTTGGCGCAACCAAAAGGCCCCCGCAACCACGGAGGCCTTTCTTCGATATCAAGCTCTATTGCCGCGTATGACCACCAGCTGTGGTCCCGGCTAATCGTTCTTCTAACGCCAATTGAATCGCATGCAGGTTTTCCCAGTGGTCAATCTCGGCGGCTAAACCAGCCTGCCACTGAGCCTTCTCGCGACTCTTAGCAATGAACCGGTCCCAGTCTACATCGGCCGTGGTCCGGTCATTGGTCTGCCGCCATTTGGCCCATTCGTCCAGGTGATGCGCTAACTCGCGGGCTGCCGGCGGGGCTAAAACCAAGTTCTCAGTCATAACCGTAACCTCCTTAGCGAAAATCCTGACGGACACGTCCTATCAATATCCTTATTTTAGCAAGAATGGTGGCCAGACGCGACCATTATGCTCATAATTGGTCAATAACCGTTTGGATAGGCTGCTCCCCGCTGAGTAACGGAATGGTCTTGCCAATCGTCTGTGGCGCGTGCAAGGCGGCCACCATGAATGCGGCTAAATCGGCGCGGGGAATGCTGCCCACGGCCAACGGATCGCTTTGCACCTTGCCCGTACCCGCGTGAAAGGACAGCGCGCCCGGCTGCACGATGGTATACGCCAAGTGGGTCTGGTGGACCAGCCAGTTGTCGGCGTAAAATTTCGCCACGTACAGCGGCTTGAGCGGGTCCGCCCAGCGGTTACGGTCTTCGGCAAATAGCATGCTGATCATCATGAAGCGCTTGACCCCGGCAATTTCGGCGGCCTGCATGGTCTTAACGGCACCATCTAAGTCGATCAACAAGGTCATGTCGTCCTTGGTGCGGCCCCCAGAACCCGCGGCGAAGATGACCGCTTCAGCATCCATCAGGGTACTGGCAATGCGCTCTGGCTTGGCCAACAAGTCCACTCGCCGCACGGCAATGCCTTGGTCTTCCAAGTCCTCACCATCTTCATCCGCGCGCAACCCGGCGATGGGTTCATCCCCATTAGCCAACAGCTGCGCCACTAACAGGCGCCCCACTTCACCATTGGCGCCTACGATCATTACCCGCATCTCTCATCTAACTCCCTTCACAAACTTCTGTTTTCCATTATACCCTAGACCAGTTCGGTTGACTGGTGAAATTTTTCGGTGAGTTTCCTTTACCCCAAGCCATCCGATGCCATATAATGTAGAAAGGGCACCGACCGATTTGACCGATACTCGTGAAAGCTAGACATTTTGAGGAGGTCTCAAATTTTGCAAAATCCTGATTTAACCATTAGTGACTTGGACGAAACCGCCCAAAACACCGCATTAACTGACTTTGTTCATTTCTATTTGAAACACTACCGGACCAACGACCTGGAAATCTTGGCCTCATACAAGGTTGATTACGCCATGAACGATATCAACATGTACATTTACGCCAACTTAAACTTTAGCCCCGACCAATTGGCCGCAGGTGTCTTGGCCAACAAGCGCGACCTGTTCTTGACGATTTTAAAGACGGTCAACTTGCCCTACACGGCTAGTGGCACGTTAAAGGACCTGACCTGGGACGGCTGGTACGCTCAACAGTATGCCGGCATCGCAGAAGGCAAATAGGTCTTGGAGACGGTTAGGGAAGCCTGGCTGTCTTTTTTTGCGCACAAAAGCGTCTGAGCAAATACCGCTCAGGCGCTTTTATGTCTTACATAGCTGAAATGTGCGCCCAAAGGCAGCCGGTTCCGCTTAAACCTGATAACCAAACAATCCCAGACCCGGATTATTCGGTTATCAGCCTTAATGCTCGCCGGCTAATCGCCTTTTGCCTCACTCTCTTAATCTAATTGAACCAGGCGTTTAAATCTTCCCCACCAGGTCAGTTCCGGGCTTCAGCGTCTTTTCGCCAGCGTGCCAGTTGGCTGGGCAAACGCGGTCGCCGTGTTCTGCCACGAATTGGGCGGCGGTCAGCGTCCGCAAGACTTCTGCGGCGTTGCGACCGATGCCCATATCGTTGATGGTGTAGGAACGCACCTTGCCAGCGGGGTCCAAGATGAAGACGCCGCGGTAGGCTTGCCCGGCATCCTCGTCCAGCACGTCATAGTGCCGCGCCAAGACGCCCGCTGGGTCCGCAATCATCGGGTAAGCCACTTGGCCCACCTCGGTACTCTGCTCATGCCAAGCCTGGTGCACGAACTCCGTGTCTTCGGAAACACTGTAGATTTCGGCGCCTAACTTTTGAAACTCGCTATAGTGCGTCGCCAAATCCCCTAGTTCCGTGGGACAAACGAATGAGAAGTCCGCTGGGTAAAAGAACAGTACCGACCAGTGCCCCAACAGGTCAGTCGGCGTTAAGGCCTTGACCTCGCCGTTTTGATAAGCATTTACTTGAAAATCGGGTAACGCAGAACCAATGTAATTCATGATAAAACTCCCCTCAATTCTTGTTTTTCTTTTTGATGCACCCTTAGCATACGCGGTTTTACCGATTAAATCAAGAATGATTCTAAAGTAGAGTTGGGCTAGTAAAGCCCGTGTTATAAGTATATTTATAGTTAGTTATTATAATTATTATTCGATAGAATTTGGACTTTTTTCTTGCAATCTGGATGAGAACCAGATATACTATGTACGTAAGATAAATTAGAAGCTGTTAGGTGAGGCTCCTATACGGAAAATGCTACTGCTCAGAAACGTCGAGAAACGCCAATGAGTCAGCTGTTCAGGTCAACAGAAGGCCTGATCTAATGTAGCTGTTATGAACTAACTACGCCGTATAGTGCTAAAACTCAACGACTAGCCAATACTCACACTTGTTCTTTAAGGTGCGCTTAGCTGGTCGTGGCTAGGCGCTTTTAATTTGTCCGCAGTTGTCACTGTCGACTTACTACAGGAGGTGATTGAACATGACAACGCAACTTTTAGATGATCCTGGAGCGTGTTATTACTCGCCGGTGGGAAAGTTACCGTCTGTTCAAGCCTCTTGGTTGACGCTTTGAGGAGGACACCACTCTAGCTTTCCCGATTCCGGACCCCGTAGCTTGATGCGGAGGTTCGACTCGTAGACTTTAAACGGAAACAGCTGGCCACTTTATTTCAGACGCTGTCGGTGTTGCAGCCGACCGTAACTCGTCTGAACTTCCCGAATTCGTTCGTGGACCAGTTGGGTTCCAGCCACTTAATGGATAACGCAAGCTAGAGTTACCAGTCTTTCTCGGCGACTATGCGACCATGATGCATTGACGTGCTAGTCCCATAGCGTTACGCCACGTAGCGATGCTTCACCGCTGGGGGAACCCGGTGGGGAGAAAAACATTTCGTAACTGACGCCGTTTCAACTAGGTCGGTTTTTAATCTCTGACGGTCGATACGAATAATGAATACCAAACTGAGACTGGTTATCCAAGCCACCTGTTAGGGCCCATGGGCTGATGGGAATCACCCCGCTAAGCCGTGACCACGTGCCTTGGATGTGCTGGTATTTGCCAAATACGCACCACGAAAAAAGCAGCAACGCACTCCCCCAAAAGAGGGACGGCGTTGCTGCTTTTTTGCGTTTATTTTGTTTTAGCGGTGCGAATCTGTTGCAGGTAGGTCTGACTCTTTTCTTCACTGAATTCGTGTTCGGATTTCCCGATGATCACGGTTGCCAGTGAGTTGCCGACCACGTTGACCGCGGTTCGCCCCATGTCGACGAGGCGGTCGATGCCAGCGATGAAAGTCAACCCGCTCATCGGCACCCCAATCGTGGAAACGGTGGCTAACAGGACCACAAACGAGGCTCCTGGCACCCCGGCCATCCCTTTACTGGTGATCATCAGCACCACCAGCAAGGTGATCTGTTGCCCCAGGCTCAGGTTAATGTGGTAGGCCTGCGCCAGGAACAAGGCAGCCAGTGATTGGTAGATGGCGGACCCATCCAGGTTAAACGTGTAGCCGGTCGGAATCACGAACGACACGATCCCTTGACTGACCCCGAACTTGTCCATTTTATCGATCAACCGTGGTAAAGCCGCCTCGGAACTGGCCGTGGAAAAGGCCAAGACCGCTTCGTCCTTGATTACGTACAACAGGTCCCAGAGCCGAAAGCCGAACAACCGCGCGGCCAGCCCCATGAAGACCAGAATGAACAACGCCATCGTTGCGTAGGCCAGGACAATGAAATACCCCAGCGGTGCCAGGGCCGACAGTCCCATTTGCGCAATGGTGACCCCAATCAAAGCACAGACCCCGATTGGCGCGGTGTGCATGACCCAGTTGGTGACCCGGAACATGACCTGCGAAACGGCATCCAAGACATCAATGATGACCTGCCCTTGTTTGCCAATCGCGGCCGTTCCCAGCCCAAAGAAGACGGAAAAGAAGATGACGGGCATCATGTCACCCTCGGACAGGGATTTGAAGATATTGGTCGGGATAATCCCCATCAACGTGGACCAGATTCCGGTATTCCCAGCGGACTTGGCCGAGGACACGTACTGACTGATATCGGTACTATGTAGTTGATGAATATCGATAAAATCCCCCGGCTTAAAGATGTTACCCACCAACAGCCCTAAGGCAATGGCGATGGTCGTCATGATTTCAAAGTAGATGATGGTCTTCCCACCGACCCGGCCCAACTGCTTGATATCCCCCATATTGGCGATCCCCACAGTCAGACACGACACCACGATGGGCAGCACGATCATTTGGATCAGCCCAATGAACATGTTCCCAATATTTTGCATTGCCGTGATGGCCACTTTGTTTTGATAAAAGACGGCACCTAAGACCACCCCGAGCACCAGGCCAATTAAGATTTGCCAGCCCAGACTCAGACGGTACTTGCGGTATTTCTGCATGCTAATTCCACCCATTCTCTCTGTATGTGTTTGTTTTCAAGACAACTTTAACGGTGTTTTGCTGCGACACTAATAATCATAGCACACTGGTCCCCCCGGGAAAAGATAGTGCCCAATCGAACGCACCGGCAAAATCCCCCTTGTCAGCGCCATACACGTCGCCAAATTTGTCGGGTATCGTTGACAGACAATCCACCTAGTCGCGGTCCTACCCCACTTAAATGGCTGATTTTCGGTGAGTTCGGTCAACTGACCAAGTCGTAGGAAGAGCTGACGAAGAATTTTTCCGGATTTGGCAGCGGGGCTCGTTGCCAAATCCGCCCCGCGATGACGCTTAACCGCACCTCGGCTTAGAAGCCAATCCTGGAGGTGAGGGTCGGTTACACATGTCCTTCAAGAGTTAGGGGATTCTTAAATGGACTCAGCCGCTTTGGAGCACCACCGTCACAGCCGTTTGACCAGGTAGTGGGCGGGCCGCTGACGGGGCCACTCTCGTTTGCCGCGTTAGGTTTTTAGGTATAAAAAAAGGAACCCTCACAGGGTTCCTTCAGT
>NZ_RKLX01000028.1 GCF_004745505.1 Levilactobacillus suantsaiihabitans | reverse complement strand
TTTTCCTCGCTTTCAATTGGTTTCGACGACTTGATTGTAGCACAGAGGTGATATGCCTCTTTTTTATACAAAAATGGCGTCGATGGAGTTCTCCATCAACACCAAATATCATAGAACCCAAATTTGCCGAGCTTGCCTAACCCTTCACATAGTGTGGCAGTTCAGTTTTTCTGCGGTCGAAAACGGTCGTGGTTGAACGATTGGGGTGCGTGGCCAGGTGCTTTTGGTCGGGACCAGCCGACGCGGGTGAAATTAGATTGCCCGTTAAAGAGTTCAGTCGATTAAGTAAGAAACCTTACCTTTTACAACGTTTTGAGGTAAAAACTTGACATGTAAGGTAGGTTAGTAAACAAATCGGTTAATCAACTGAGCGAGCAAATTGCTAACGGATTTCGCCATTTTCGGGCCGCAAACCCGGTCATAACGGCGCTTTCCCGAAAATTGACCGAAAAATCGTCCAGAAAATTCGCGAGTCATAATCCGAGCACTATTTGTTAAGAGGAATTACTATATAGTTAGAATCAGAATCTACAAGGGGGGTTAGGTAACACGGCCCCACAATATGCGGGTGAGCACCAACCTTGGGGGATGGGGCAACCTAAACTGATTTGATTCCCGAATCACCACAAGCTATTGGGGGAGCAGTGTTACCAAGAAAATTATGATTATCAACAAACACATTATGCGCACCACCAATGAAAAACAGGTTTTGCAGCAGATTGTGAATGCTGGCCCAATTTCGCGGAGCCAGATATCACGAAATCTTAGTCTGAATAAGGTAACGGTCTCGGATATTTATAGTCAGTTATTACACGAAGGGTTGATCCGTGAGGTTGGTCACGGTGTCAGCACCCGGAATGGCGGTCGGAAACCAGTGATGGCATTGCTAAACGTGGGGTATGGCTATGTTATCAGTATTAACATCTTGCGGTCGCGCTTCTCGATGATCACCTGTCGGTTGGACGGGCGTTCTGAGAATTATGAAAGCGTGTCGACGCGCAACGTGGACCTAACCTCGGTCTTAGACATGATCGATGAACGCATCAATCACACGGTCTCCGCTAGTCCTAACCGGTTGCTCGGAATTGCGTTTGGTCTGGATGGCACGATTTATGACAATCAAATCTTGGGGGCGTCACTGAAAGGCTTTAAGAACTTTGATTTGGCAAAATACTTCAGTGATAAATTTCAGGTCCCCGTTGTGTTGGAAAACTTAGCCAACGAGTCCGCTATTTATGAACGGGACTTCGCGGGCGAAGGCGTCTACCGTAACTTGATCTCGGTAACGATCCGTGACCAAGTGGCGGCGGGCATTGTGACGGAAGGCCACCTCTACCGGGGCCACAACGGTGAAGCCGGCAATATCGGCTGTTGCCCACTGGCGGACCGGTATCAAGAAGATAATACCGAGACCGTGAACCATTACGTTGCGGAGGGCAATGTGCTGCAACGGATCATGGCCTATCAACACTTAGACCGCGTCGATGTGAACCGGATTCGGCGGGACTACTTAGGTCACCGGCCAGAACTGCTGAGTATTTTGGATGAATTTGCCTACTACCTGGGCAAGGTCTTGGGCAACCTGTCCAGCACGTTTGCGCCGGATGCCATCGTGGTCAACGCACCGATTCTGGAGCTATTGCCGGAATTGATGGACCAAGTACGGGAATACGTGGGGCAAATGGACATTTGCCGCAAGGCCCCGTTACTCTTGACCAAGAACTCCAAGGAAGCGTCCCTGCTGGGTGGCGCTTCGGCCATCATTCACCGCGCCTTAGCGTTGGATGACCTCCAACTGACTTTTGGCAATCAACGGTCGGCAGTATTAGAGGAAGTTGAATCGTAACTTAGGATGGAAGCCTGGGCTTGGCACCTGGGCTTTTTTGTTGCCTTCGGATTGGTTAAAATTGCCGCCTCCCGTCCGCTAAATATGAGGCTGGAACGCGGTGGGCGGACCGGTCGAGCCATAGTGCGGTCTCGACCTCGCTTTGAGCCGATGACCCGCGTCTCAAAGACGCCAGTTTCCTAAGCGGCTAGGGACATGCCGCTAAGGAAACTCCCACGGCTGAGCTCATATTTAGCGGACGTCCGGCTACGATTGTGGTGGTCAGCAGCTTAAAATTCCAGCGACCGGCCGTATCCATAGTTGGTGGCACATGCTGATGTGCCGGCATTCGGCCAATTCTTGGGGACGTCATCTATCGCAGCAACAGTGAACCGTTAGTCTAATTTCGAATTTTGACCGAGATTCACCGAAACTATTAGGGATTTAGCCGAGATACGGTATAATAAAGCTATTACGAGATGGAGGAATTTATCATTGAGTTTATGGCAACGCTTCGTTGAAAATATTCGGCTCCGGCGCTTTACCGTGCTGGCGTTGATGATCTTTGTGCTCTGGCTGATTCGCGCGGAAATGAACATGATTCTGCTGACGTTTATTTTCACGTTTTTGGTCCTGCAATTAGTTAAGGCGATTCGCAAGGTCGTCAAGCTGCCGCCAGCACTGATCGTGACGGTCACCTACGTCGTCGTGATTGGCGCGCTCTATTGGGCGGTGACCACGTATCTGCCGCAGATTCTGAATTCCTCGATTCACGGGATTGAGAACCTGTACAAGTTTTATCAAAATCCGAAAAATAACAGTAATGAGATTATCAGTTATGTCACAAATTATATTCAGACGTCCGACATCGTCAATCAGCTGCAAAACGGAGCCAAATTGGTTCTGACCTACGTGTCGACGATTGGCTCGTTTGGGGCCACGGTGTTCATGTCCATGATCTTGAGCTTCTTCTTCACGATTGAAAGTAAGCAGATGGGTGAGTTTTCCAAGCGCTTCTTGACCAGTACCTACGGGTGGTTCTTTCAAGACATTAACTTTTTTGCCACGAAATTTGTCAATACTTTTGGGGTCGTCTTGGAGGCCCAATTCTTCATTGCCTTGTGCAATACCGTGATTACCACGATTGTGCTGGCTATCATGGGGATGCCACAACTGCCGACGCTGGCCATTATGATTTTTATTTTAAGCCTGATTCCCGTGGCCGGGGTCATCGTGTCCATCGTACCGTTGACGATTCTGGGCTACTCCGTGGGTGGCTTCCGCTACGTCGTGTACATTCTGGTCATGATCGTTGTGGTCCACGCGCTGGAAGCCTACGTGCTCAATCCCAAGTTCATGTCGAGCCGCACCGAATTGCCCATCTTCTACACGTTCGTCGTGTTGTTAGCGGGTGAGCAACTGTTTGGTGTCTGGGGCTTGATCGTCGGGGTGCCAATTTTCACATTCTTCTTGGATATCCTGGGCGTACGACCGGTCCATGGCCTGCATCCGGCGCCACACGTCGACGTGAAAAAATTGCGGGAGATACGCCGCAACCATAGTCAAAATAACGAGAAATAATCGCAGTTACCTAACGGCCGTCCGGAAGATGGGGATGGCCGTTTTCGTTTGACCAGCTTCTCAGGATTCTCACAGAAGAAAACGATTACATGCAAAGAACCGCACAATTTAGCTGAAATCCGCGGCTAGATGGTGTAAAATGACAAGGTATTCTACGACAGAAAGAGGTTATAAGTGATGGCAAAATTAGTATTGATTCGCCACGGCCAGAGCGAATGGAACTTGGCTAACAAGTTCACTGGTTGGGTTGACGTTGATTTAAGCGAAAAGGGTGTTGAAGAAGCTAAGTCCGCTGGTCAAAAGATCAAGGAATCTGGCTTGAAGTTCGACTACGCTTACACGTCAGTTCTGAAGCGGGCCATCAAGACGTTACACTACGTTTTGGAAGAATCCGACCAACTTTGGATTCCAGAAACCAAGACTTGGCGTTTGAACGAACGTCACTACGGTGCTTTACAAGGCTTGAACAAGAAGGAAACCGCTGAAAAGTACGGTGACGACCAAGTCCACATCTGGCGTCGTTCTTACGATGTCTTGCCACCACTCTTGGACGCAGACGCTGAAGGTTCAGCTGTTAAGGATCCACGTTACGCTAACTTGGATCCAAACATCGTACCTGGTGGGGAAAACTTAAAGGTTACCCTGGAACGCGTTATGCCTTTCTGGGAAGACCAAATCGCACCAAAGCTGCTTGACGGCAAGAACGTGATCATCGCCGCTCACGGTAACTCGCTGCGTGCCCTTTCCAAGTACATCGAACGGATCAGTGATGATGACATCATGAACCTTGAAATGGCAACCGGTGAACCAGTTGTCTACGACTTCGATGACAAGTTAAACATGACTAACAAGACGAAGTTGGGCAAGTAATTCTCAACTGACTCGAAGCCGCCTCGTTTGTGGGGGCGGCTTTTTCGTGGGAAAAAATGTCACTAGCGGTCACTAGCGGGGCCACTAGCAACCGAAAATTTAGATGAGAGAAAAGAGATTGAATTGGCAGACAAAGAAGTATCACAGATTGAAATGATGAAGATTATCGCCTTGTTCCGCAAAGAGGGGTTCAAGGGTGAATACGAAGATTTCCAACGCGTCAGCGGCACTGACCGGGAATTTTTCGTGGTCATGAGCAATGAACAAGGTATCAAGGCTCTGTTTCGGGCAAGCTTGATGTTGAACTCCGTGGCGTTCCAGTATGTGTTGGACGACAAGCATACGTTTGTGACTAAGGATGACGAAGCTAGCTAGTCTTTAGTGTGTCGTGAACTGATGAGCAGTTATCCACGTTATTAAGACAAAATACTGTCAGACCCAATCAAAGGGGCTGGCAGTATTTTTTTAGACTTGTGAAGAGAAAATTGATGGTTTTTCACACCATAGATGAGCTCAATCAAGGAAATGATTTGTGGCGTTTACAAGGAAGATGGCCATATATTCATGCCTTGTATATATAGTGTCATTTAGTACAATTAAACTGGTTTAAATTTTACCTAGATGGAGGTTTTTTAGATGAAAAAGGGATTGTACATATTAGCAACGACTGGTGTTGTTTTAGGAGTAGTGGCATCCTCGATTTCATTACCCGATTCTGCGTCAGCTAAGACAAAAGCAGCCAAGGTGATTAAGACAACCAGCTTGAAGAGAACTGCGTATCAGACTACTGGTGGCTATATTTATACTAGCGCTAAGCTCACTAAGAAAAAGTATAATGCTGGAAAGTATCTAAGCACAAAATTTTATGCAACTAAGTCATCGAAAATTAAGAAGAGCAACGGAAAGAAAGCCTATTATTACTATGTGACAAGCAGCAATAAGCGAATTAAGGGATGGATTTGGAAAGGAAATCTTCAGAAGGTTCAGCAGTACGCCCAGGCTAAGAAAGACGTTGCTGCTATGAAGAAGATTGTGTTGAATATGACGCCACGAGCCCAGAAGTACATTATGCCGCAATTTGATAAATTATCTTTAAAACATGCCTATTCAACTGAAAATGCTCAGAATAATTTAGCACAGGTCTCTGTCAGAATTGCAGCTGAGGTCTACGATGGCAATCAAGCTGACGTTGCTGGCGGAATCGCCGAATATCAGTTATTCTCAGGACGGTTTAGCTCATCAATCAATCGGAATTTACAGCGGCTGTACGCCAAGTACTTGGACTCTGTAAATGGTGGTGATCCATTCAATACGCAACGGGTTCAGGCTACGGAACTTGCAAGGGCCATGGTAGATCCGATTGATGGGTTGCAGAAATAGATGCGGTTGTTAGTAGCTTATTAGCTATCGCGTTTGGTGAAATTGGTTAGTTTGAGTTCAATTAGCTAGCATGCTTAAGGCAAGTTGAAAATGTGCTAGTGGATTCAGAGAGTGGGAAAGTGTGTTGTAGCTTTGATTGAATAGAATTAAAGTAGGAGCAGTGACATGAAAAAAGAGATGCGTATTATGATAGTTTTGCTAGCATGTGTGGGGAGTTTATGGATATTAGGCAACGCATCAGCATTTGCTTCGACAAAACTTATCAAGATGACAGAGCCATCGTTGGTTAAACCAGTTCATCTCAGAGTTAGATATCTGTATGATACGGATTATGGATATCATAATGGATTAGAACATAGGATGACATTCCGTTACTTGACATGGAAGAACAAAATCAGTAAAAGGTATGCTAGTCGCGTGTTTTATGTATATCGCAAAGCAATTTTTAGACAGGGAGGAAAAAAATCAGTTTATTATTACGTGGCTGATAAGGATAAGGTCTTTAATGGTTGGGTACATCGTTCTAAGGTTAAGAAAGCCAAAAGCGTTGGGTACATGAAAGAACTCAAAAAAGTTTATAATATTGTAAGAAATAATGCTACCACGTGGTCGTTCAAACGAGCTAAACTAATTTTGGGAGATACTAGTCCTTCATATCCGTATGGTGCTAAGAGGTATTCCCATAATTTAGGTGGTGGCTATGGTTTACTACCTGACGTTGGTATTAGTAACGTTTCAGATATTGTTCCTCAGTTGGCATATGGAATGCAGAAGAATCATAGTCTGGGTTACGCAGAGCCGCCATTTGATACAGATGCAACATTAAAGAACGGTAAAACGATGTTATTATTGTACCGTTATTATCAAAAACGTAAACCTAACTTTAAGATTTTAAGCGCTGATGAATTTGAGACAGGCATCAGCAATCCGGCAACATTGATTCGGCGTGAGACAGAGACTGGTTTCGAGACAGGGAACATAGCATTCTCATTTACGGAGGAACTCAGGGGTAGAATTCATGCATTGAATTTTGAGTACAACGGATGAATTAATTTTTGGATGACACGTATACCTTTGTGACTAAGGATGATGAAGCTAGCTAGTCATTGAAACTTAAAAAGAGTAACCAACAGACCCAATCGGTTGTTTGGTTGCTCTTTTTCGATTCTCCCCCAGTGTCCCCATGTCCACCATTCGGGGGAGTTGGGGGTGGTTGGGGGAAGAAAATGGGCTTGTGTACAAGAGGAGGCGCGAGTATCCTTAATGGAAAAGCCCAAGGTGCGTCGAAAGGTTAGTGGTATGTATGCAGGAGATAAGTATTAATAATGTACTTAAGGGAATTGTAGATATTGAAGTTCACGGTGAGGAGGATGAACTAGGTAAGAATCTGATGGAATCGCGTCGTAAAAACCGCATTGTTCGCGATACATTTTTGAAACTAATCAATGATGAAAATTTTTATGAGCGGTCAGTGGAATCAGGACTATTAAAAGAGTACTCGAAATGGTTAGAAGACACATTCAGTATCAAGGGTCCAAATAAGTTAAAGCCTAAACTTAACAGACCAGGTTCTACTTTTTTAAAGCGACCGCATAAGTGGACTAGTGAACAATTGATAGCGTTTATCATCGTTGCATTTTCTTCAGATATTTATAATAAAGAGCTGAGGTTAGATGAAAGTAGCGAAAAAAAGATATCGCTTAATAATTTGATAATGCGATCAATGGGATTGGGTCAGCCTCGAGCAGGAATCAATAGGTTAAATATCGGTTCGTTAAAAAGAAGTGGGTTGAAACGATTTGTTACTGATTTAAATGGAGACAATGCTCAAGTAGTACATGAAAGTTCGCAAGAGATAACTCGTCGAGGAAATATGCTGGCGGAATTTATTTCCAGTGAATTTAAATATGGAGATACCAATCCAAAAGAAGTGTCGATTAACTATCGAGATATTAAAGATGACGTAATCGTTGACCATTCGGGCCATGGATTACAACTTTATCCGTATCATAGTGACCCCGGAAGCATCCATGTTTTAGAGGGGATGCTTAATGCGGCGATAGATCCAATCGCTCCCAATGATGTTTTTGAAAGGGAATTCAAAAGTTCCAAAGAATTGACTAATCTAGTTTTGAAGAAAGTAAGTAAAGTGGAGAGCCTTATTGATTATTCGTCAGATGCCTCTAAGGTTGTAAAATTAGGCATTAATTCACGTTTAACAGCTGCGCTAGATGAGCTAACCAATGCTGTAGCAATATTACAGGAGGAAGAGAAACGATCTCAAGGCAAAAAAATATAAAAACTATGAATTGCCGATATATGTAGTCTCATTGAGCATTTTTACGCCTGTTTCCGTAAACAGGCGTATTTTTTTTGCTTTTGAATGCAGTAATCTAAGTACATCAAAGCGAGATGGCGCGAGTCATTAAGCAGCAACACCTAATATTTGTGCGTATCAAAGCATACGTGAGTGTAATTGAGGGGGCAATGGCTATGTTGGCTATGCAATCTTGATTGTTACTCGTCAAAACCCAGACTTTAGCGAAGCGCTTTGCTGAACAAAAATTAGGTATGTTCTTTGATAATTTAATTAAGAAAGGTGTGACTATATGGTTACTAATGCCAGTCTACCGGTATCAGCTATCGAAAGAATGGCCTTTCTAAAAGCGGGAACAATCAGAACGTCTGAGGAGTTGTCGCGGTGTGAGAATTATATTCAGACTACAGGAATGGCAGTCGCTTTTGAAGTTCAAAAGCGTGTCAATCCAATTGTTGAGTCCATGAATTATACATCGCTTGCATTAGATTATAAATCATGGATATCTGAAGGGATATTGCCCTGGGCCTCTAAAAGAAAAATTATTCTTGATGAGATTCAGAAGTATCTTCATATGGGTATGTACTCAGTCCAAGATGACAAACAGATTGCTGAAAAGGCCCGTCTTAGGGGGATTATGGTTGATTCACTAGGTACTCAGTGGCTAGTGAATCACCGACACGATGATCCAGTAATCGAATTTCTTTTAGAGAAGCGAAATGTGGACCAGTTCCTGAAGCGGTTTGTCACAGATTTACCTGGTCCAGATAGTTCTGGGGTATCTTTGCTAACTGGTAAGTGGGATGCGTATTCTTCCTTCAGTGGAAGAATAGCAGCAAGCCACTTGGCTATGACCGGACTCCCTAGGGCTATGCGAAACTACTATGTGGCTCCAAATATAGATGGTAAGAAGGCTGTCTATGTAAGCTTTGACGAGTCTCAAATTGAGTTGAGGTTATTGGCGGGATACGCTAATTGTACGAAGCTGTTGGCGCAATTGCTTTCAGGTGAAGATATTCATCGTTATTTTGCTAGTAGGCTCTTTGGGGTTCCCGAAGATACCGTGAGCGAACAAATGAGGCGGTTATCTAAGAAGATAATCTATGGAACGGTCTATGGGGCCGGTTCAAAGCGTCTTCATGAAATCTCGGCTAAGAGTGGTTTCAAGGTAGTGATTTCACCTGGAGAGTTGTTAAAACAACTGTATCCTGAAATGCTATCGGCATTACGGCGTTTCCGCCAATCCGACGTAATTTGGTATGGTTTGCAGCCAACTAAGTTTTCTCCAAGGATTGGAGATACAGAAATCCCACTACCAACTAAGCAGAATCTAAGTATACAATCAGCGTCTTCAATGCTACTGAAACAAGCATTGGTTCGTCTTCCAGATGATATTCGTATCGTCAATATTATCTATGATGAAATAATTTGCTGGTGTAAAGCTGATGAAGTCCCATCAGTATCCCGGCAAATTCGCAAGGCTTATGAACTTGCAGCAACTGATTTGCATTATCAGATACCGCTTACAAAGCTTATTAAGACACAAATTTTAGGAGGAAATTAATTATGAATAATGATTATTTAGATTTAAATGCATTGATTGCGCTAAAGGAAGGCGCATATCAAGATTGCACGCTAGTTAGAATCGATGTTACCCGAGAGGGAAACGATGGCCTCAAATATTTGGAGCTAGTCTTTAAGATTCAAGGACACAATGTTGTTGACAGAGTATTTGGTAACAACAGCCCTCGTCTGCAAGCTCTAATTAAGAGCCTGATGCCATATGTTCCAAATGGCCAACTGAATCTGTCAACTTGGCGTAATGTACGCTGCAACCTTAAACTTAAGAATTATGTCAGTGGAGGAATCGAATATCCACAAACGTTCGATTGGGACTGGATTAACCCCTCTAATGAAAAGGCGACCACCGCGCCCCACACTTCCCCCGATACGCCGGTGACCTCAACTAGTGCCAAGATTCGTGAGGAAATGTTCCGTGCCGATGCAAACGACAATGATCCGATTAATAATATCGGTATTGAGACATTGAATTAGGAGGATCTACTAATGAGTGAAAGCAGAGCGTTAAAAAATCCGCGGTTAAATTACATTCGTCGATATGTCAATCCTAGTTTTAACTTCAGTGATACGAATAACATTGGGGATAAACTACGGATTAGCGCATTTCGAAAATGTGATTGTCAATCTGACCTATTTGACAATGAATTCGGCTTTATGGGGAAGTCAATTGAAAAGGCCTGGAGAATGTACATGGACTCCGAGAGAATGAACGAGAAAGAAAATGATCTTTCCATTGGTGAAGCAATTAGCAGTTTCGGGTTGCAGCTCCTTCAAAGAGAAGCTCAGATGCTTTCCTCGTCCCAGGAGTCGCTGATGATTAATCACGAAGGCATGGCGAAGTTACTCTTAAGAGTTTTTGCTGTTACACAATTAGCAAATAAACAAGGCTTGTTGATCTATGATTGGCATAAGAAGTGCTACGAATATATTGACGACAACGATGTCTTGCGCAAGGCCATCGCGGCACTACTTAATACCATTACGGTTGATGGCTGGACCAGCTATACGGAGACTAGAATATTGGACCTGGTAGGCCACTCATTGAAGCCTGTTGCACTGTCTAGTTTTGATACCAAGTACAGTAGCTTCGGTGGTAAGCTCTTGAACTTAGAAACGTTGGAGGATGGTGGTGATGCCGATCCCGACAAATTGGTACTACATTACTCTGATGTCATTCTAGATGAAACGGCTCAGTGTTCAAAATTTCAAAATTTTTTGGACGAAGACTTACCGGACGAAATGAGCCAGAAATTCTTACAAGAATACACCGGATACTTACTCGACCCTACTAATAAGGCACACGCCTTTCTCATTATTCATGGCTCAGGCCAGAACGGAAAATCGGTTTACTTGGGGCTGATAACTCAGTTATTAGGCTCAGATAGCGTCTCGGCCAGTAATATCGAAGCCCTTGGCAGAAACTTTGGACTGTCACCGTTAGTGGGGAAACTGGCTAATATCAGTAATGAAGGCGAGGCTGTTGACTTCACGACTGCTGAACTTAAGGCTATAACCTCTGGTGATCCTGTGCAGGTAAATCCGAAGAATCGTGACATGTTCTCAGTAGTTTTACGGACGAAGTTCATCTTCAGTACGAATAATTTACCGACTACTACTGATACCTCTGAAGGATTTGTTCGCCGATTGAATATTTTGCCCTTTAGTATCCATATTGCCAAGGATAAAGTTAATCCCAATCTACCTAAGGAATTAGGGCAAGAGCTGTCGGGTATCCTAAACTGGGCCATTGCTGGTCTTCGGCGGCTTCGTAGTAATGATTATAATTTCACAGAGTCGAAAGAGATGCAAAAAGCGAAGGCTCATTATGTCCTCAATAATCAGCCCGTACGAAGATTTGTTAAAGAGTGCTTTTTACCTAGTAATGGAAGTAAAATCGCTTTCAGTGATCTGCGGGCTGTGTACGCTGATTGGCTCAAGGAAAATGATTTGGAGGATGTGGGGACCCTTGATAAGCGTGTCTTCTTAGAGAAAGTAAAGGCGGAAGTAAGCAATGTTTATAATAAAGAATCAGTTGTTGTCAACATGCACGGCCATCGAAAGGGCATTGCTGGATATCACATTTCTATTGAAGGGAGTAAAGCAAATGAGAAATAGTATCGACGGAAACACGTCAAGACTACTAACTATATCGAAGGCGGCTGATATGCTAGGCATTTCGCCTGATAATGTGAAAGAACTTCTCCTAGATCCGGAGCTGCCCCGAATGAAATTCGACCATGGGAAAAGAGTACGGCTACCCCAAAATGAATTACTGGAATATGTCAAGAAGCGTAGTCGTAATTGGTTTGATTATTGTTAAGAGAGTCTGGGAGCGTCCATCGATGGCGCTTCTTTTTTATAATCGAAAGGGGTTGTCTAAATATTTCACGAATTATCAAGAATCCGTGTAAAGGCAAGCACGCTAAGCCTTGGAAAGCTGAATTCAGCCAGGGTAGCGGTCACCACGGTCGTATTCGAATTAGTCGTGTGTTCGATACCAAGCACGACGCCCAGGAATGGCTGGCTGAGATGGTAGCAACCCATTCAAGTAGCCTATACTTTAATCAAAATATGTTATTATCTTCGTACTTGAGTGTTTGGTTTAGACTGTTTAAGAAGGACGTCGCTCCAGCGACCAAGTCCACGTATGATGCAACTAACAAACATGTTCAGCGGTATCTGCCAACGGCTACGTTGGCAGAGTTGACTCGGCCAGTCATGCAGGGATATTTCAACGCGTTAGGTCGGAACCACTCTGCTGAAACTTTACGCAAGGATCTCGTCCATCTTCGCGCAGCCTTAGCCGATGCTGTATCAGATGGGGTCATTTCTCAAAATCCAGCTCAACGAATTAGACTGGTTGCCAATGCTACTCGTACGCGCCCTGAAGCACAGACACTCATGACTAAAGCGCAGTATCAAGCTGTGCGTGACGAACTGATGGGTCAGAAAATTAATAACATGACGCAAGCGCCGCTGATGATTCTGATGGTTATCTGCCAGACAGGTCTACGGGTAGGTGAGGCCCTTGCCCTACGTGAGAACGATATAAACAGCGAAAAAAAGCTACTTCACATTGATGAGAGTGCTGATACTCTTAATCAAGAATTGCGACCACCTAAGACGCCACACGCGGTGAGAGACGTGCCTATGACTTCGTGGCTCGTGGAAGCGCTTGATTCGTGGAAGAGAAAGCACGATGCTTGGTTGACTGAAGCTGGTATAGCCAACCCCAAGAAATTACTCTTTCTAATGGATAATGGACGGCTTCCACGTGCTACTGGAATCAATTATCGTTACCATCGGCTTCAGCAAGAGCTAGGCTTCGAGACCTTGTTTAGCACTCACACATTGCGACACTTTTTGGTGTCACAGATGATTCAAGATCCTAACATCACGCTGACCTATGTTTCCCGATTCTTAGGACACAGTTCAGAAACGATTACTCAGCGATATTACCTAGGGCTTATTCCTGATGAGATTGAAGATCAGCAGAGCCAAGTAGCTAACGTAATTGCCGACATCTAAAAGGTTTTATATTTTGAGCCACTTAGCCCACCTGAATCACCTGCTGAATAGATAATAATTATAAACATATATTATCAATATGAATAACTACTGAAGCACCTACAGATTGTAAATGGCTGTAGGTGTTTTTTAGTGGCTAAGGTGGCCTAGGTGGTTATGAAATAAAAATTATTTGGAGAGTGATACGTATGACAGCAGCGACAGACGAACGCAAGCATTTGTCCAAAGCAACGATAGAGATAACGCAAAAATCCAAGGGTGAGGATGTCTATTGGGTAAAGCAGGTTTGGGATACGTCCAAACCCATCGTATTGGTTTTAGCTAACTATCCAGCTAGCCACGGCCTACTGGAACAAGACCTTACGGGAATGCTCATTAGGAATGCTGCGCTGGAAATGAAGACGTACGGTGGGGTAATTATAGCTAACCTATTTACTCGGTCAGTGAAATGGCCAACCAACAAGAGCTTGTCTGCAGCATACGCTGAGGACAGTATGACAGAGCTAGTGAAGGCATGCAAAGAAGCGGACCAAGTCATCGTGGCTATTGGCTCGTTACCAGATCGTTCTGAGGTCGCCTTGGCCCGGGTGAAAGAGTTTTGGCAGGCTGTGACTGACGAGCAAATGTTCAAGAAAATCTTGCTACTAGTCAATGGACAAGGGAAGCCAGTTCATCCATTAGCCATCCGCAATGAACAATGGCAGTTTTCAGCGTGGCGAACGGATTGGATGAAGACAATCAAGAAGGGAGAAGATCCAGTTGAGTCGAGTGTTTCCTAATCCAATGAAGGGCGGTAAAGCTTATAAGGCTGAGTTCACGATTGGCTCAGGGTCGAGTAGGCGCCGAAAGACGAAAACATTTGACGACCAGATACAGGCCAAGAAGTGGCTGCATCAACTACAGGTTGACTTTGATACGGGGACTACGTTTGAGATGGCAAACTGGAAGTTTACTGACTACTACTGGCATTGGGTTCAAATGTACAAGGAGCCGGTGGTCAGCCCTAATACGTTGGAGACGTATCGCGTAAGTTACAATCATTTTAAACAGTTTATGGGCAACGTGACCGTTGAACAACTCAATCGGGGCAAGCTACAACACTTCTTAAATATATTAGGAATGAGCCACGAAACAGCGCGTAAAGACCTCATGCATATTCGGGCCTGTTTACGCGATGCCGTTATTGACGGTGTCATAGCCCGTAACCCGGCCCAGGGTGAGTTGAATATCATTGCGGACGCTAGTCTAACTAAAACAGACGATAAGAAATTCATGGCGATTAGTGAGTTTAAGAGGGTGAGAGACTACCTCTTAAACTATGACTATCAGATGTATGACATCAATCGACTGGCTATCATGATCATTTCTCAGTCGGCATTGCGTGTGGGTGAGTGTCTGGCACTGAAGTATGAAGATATTGACTTGCTACACAACACCATTCGTGTGGATGAATCCTGGGATAGTTTCCATTACACGTTAAGAGTACCTAAGACGCCACATGCGATACGGACAATACCCATTCCACCTAAAGTCTCGTTAATTTTACGACGGTGGATAGCATTTCATCGTCAGAGATTGTTTCAGCTAGGGATCGCCAACCCACAGCATTTCTTACTGTTGAATCGTAGAGGTGTATTGACTCGGGCGGCTAGTATCAATACGTCCTACCATCAGTTACAGAAGAGGTTGGGAATTGAGCCGAAGTACAGCACACATACATTGCGGCATACACTGGCTAGTTTGATGATTGCCGATAAAGGCATCTCCATCAACTATATTTCTCATTACCTAGGACATGCTAATACGATGGTGACGGAAAAATATTATATTGGTCTATTGCCAGAACAAGTTGAAGAATTTGACAATCAGGCATTGCGTGTCATTAGCGAATAGAAAGATAAGGACAAATGGATGGCAGAATTCAAGGAAAGGGGATGGCCAAAGTGCTGTTCCGAAAGGATGATGACTTATCTAATATTAAGGCTAAAGGTGGTGAGGGTGAGATGGGCGATAAAATTGAGGTAGCAGCATTGCATCACTTCTATCGAGGGCTTAGTGAATTGGTCGGGGTAGAGTCGATGCTAAAAATCTATCAACAGTATAAAGGCATGCAAATGACGATACCAACGCATTTGTATGACAGGAAGTTAGCGGCTGAGAAAGTAAGGAAAGAATACAACGGGCAAAATCAACAAGAATTAGCTAGGAAGTATGGCTATTCTCAAAAGTGGATTCGTCAGGTAACGCGAGAGAATGGTAATCCAAATCATAACAAGGAGCTGTTTTAGGAATGAAATATTGTGTGAAATGTGGTCACAAATTAGCCGAGGGTGCGAAGTTTTGTCCGTCATGTGGTACGCCGGTAGCAACTGTTCAACCAGATTCAACTGAAAGTAATAGTCAACATCAGGCAGCAACAGCAACGACTGTATCAGAATCATTAAACGTAGATTCAGTGAAGGAAAGTCAAACGGATAGCACAAGTAGTGAAGGGCCTCAATCACAGCCCCAATTAGGATTTGTTGGTAGCATTCAGTACATTATGCAACATGCCTTTGAATTCAATGGAGGAGTACCTGAAAGTCGCAAGTCGGTCTTTTGGTGGGGATTTTTAGCTGTTTACCTATTGAATTTTGTAGTTATCTCTCTCCCAGGTATTCGTGAATTGTTCGTTTGGTTATCTGCAATTCTGTTGGTGTCAGCTGCCATGCGACGTTTAGACTACATTGGTAAGAACACTGGAATTGCCTGGCTAATGATGATTCCATTAGTCGCAATCTACCCTATGATTTTGATGTTCTTTGATAAGAAGGAGTAGGCCAATGAAGAAAAAAGATATCATCGCATTAGCGATTGCGGCTGTCATTGTTGTTTTTGGTGGGGTTATGTTTGTGAAAACTCAGGTGGCTGTGTCCGAGAATCATTTAGCAGCTAACATCACAAAAGCTGTTCAGAATAAAGATGGAGATCTCTTCTTGAAGCAGTTCTCTAAAGATCAGCAAGACATTAAGTTTAGTGAGATTGGTGCTAAGAGTGTTGTCACAGACATGCATAATAATTCCACCGATTCAATCAGCGAGATTGGTAAGATTATTGTGGATGGCCGGCATGTAGCTGGAACTAAAGTAACTTATCACTTCAATGTTGAAAGTAAGAAGGTCTTGGGCCTCTTTAATAGTTATTACCTCACGACTCGTAAATCACCAGTCAAGTTGTACAATTACACGGGTTACGGAGATTCTATGCAGGTTAAAATAACTGATGGCAAGGATCAGACGATTACGAAGCGTGAGTTGAGTAGTGGCCTGTTCCCTGGTAAATACAATCTAGATGTTTCTACAGGCGATTATGAAGGCGCATACTGGGTGCACGGCAGTGGCGATGGTGACACAATCGATTTGGAAATAACTAGTGATGATTATTAAAAAAGTTAATTGAAAATATCGCATGGTGCCCTAGTGGTGGCCATGCGATATTTTTTGTTTGGAGGAGAATTCAGATGTTGAAGTCTTTACAGATTACGAAATTAGATGCTGATTTGTCGGGAGAAGATATCGATAAGTTGTATCATTCTTTTCAAAATGTATATGGAGGACGAGCTGAGGATTTGAGTGCTGATTTCGTAGTGGGAATTCAACTATTGTTGATGGAGTCAGGAACGGCCGCATCAAATGTTCTATTCCATTTTTCAGGAGTGGCATATCTGTATATTTGGGTTGGAAGAAATTCAGATGGTACCAAAGATTTTATAGTCACTGGTAGACGAACGGAGAGAGCTAGGTGGCAAAGAATGACTTGCGTTGTGGAACCAAGTATTGAGTGACGGCACCGCTAGCTTTTATTGAGTTAGCGGTTTTTTAATAGCTTGGATCATAGGGAACATAGAAAAAAGGGAGTGACTGGATGATTGATAAAGAAATGTGGCGCGATTGGATTAGGTTGAAAATGGTTAGTACTAGCCAGCGTAGTATTCCATTCAATGTGGCTAGTGAGGCCTACCTGCTGGGACGAGATGAGTTGGATGAAAACTTACTACCGGGAGAATTAGAGCGTGAAGAGCTACCCCGGCAAGTAGTGGTTTATATGTATGGCACCTGCGACAACGAGGTGTTGGGCTATATCATAGCCAGTGAAGAACTTGATGTGATGTACGTAGCAGGCGTACTGGTTGACGGTAAGCTTAGTTGGGCAGAGCTAGGCGGTGAAATTGAATGAAGGTGGATTGGTACCTGGTGAAAAGGATTTTATTGAAGATGGGTGCAGCTGTGATTGTGGAGTTGGTCCGAGTTGTGGATATGCAGGCTAAGGAAGCTCGGAAAAAGTATGCCTGATTAGATTGGGAGAATGCTGAGTGCTGTTGTGGCGCTCGGTATTTTTTTTGCAACTAGATGAATGAAAAAGCTTTTGAAATAAGTCGTAAAATATTCTATTTTCGCTCTATTTAGATAGAGTATTGAATTCCTTGGTTGATATTTAATTGGTTTATCTTGTCACTAACTGGCAACTATCCAGAGAAAAGATAGTTACGAAATCCAGTCATACCAACGGGTTTGGCACGTCGTGATTAGTACATTCTGGGAAGACCAAATCGCACCAAAGCTACTTGACGGCAAGAACGTGATTATCGCCGCTCATGGTAACTCATTACGTGCCCTTTCCAAGTACATCGAACGGATTTCCGACGATGACATCATGAACCTCGAAATGGCAACCGGTGAACCCGTTGTCTACGACTTCGATGACAAGTTAAACATGACTAACAAGACGAAGTTGGGCAAGTAATTCTCAACTGACTCGAAGCCGCCTCGTTTGTGGGGGCGGCTTTTTCGTGGGAAAAATTGAGAGTGTGGCGAAGAGCGATTAGGCAGTGAGCATTAACGGCAGTGGGCGGATTAGCCAGCATGGCTGATGCGACCGCTGGGGTTAAGCGCAACTGGCTGCTCGGTAGCTGCACGTTTAGTCACTAGCGGTCACTAGCGGGGCCGCTAGCAACCGAAAATTTAGATAAGAGAAAAGAGATTGAATTGGCAGACAAAGAAGTATCACAGATTGAAATGATGAAGATTATCGCCTTGTTCCGTAAAGAGGGGTTCAAGGGTGAATACGAAGATTTCCAACGCGTCAGCGGCACTGACCGGGAATTCTTCGTGGTCATGAGCAATGAACAAGGCATCAAGGCTCTGTTTCGGGCAAGCTTGATGTTGAACTCCGTGGCGTTCCAGTATGTGCTGGATGACAAGCATACGTTTGTACAGGAAGACGCGGACGCTAGCTAATTTTAAAAAGCACGGTCAAACTCTAAAGTAGGAGCTTGACCGTGTTTTTTAATGGCCTAATTGATTTTTACACTGGTGAGTTCGATTTTAACTTTACTCAACAGTAACACCTAAGGCTTTCAGAAAGTCGTCTGCACTCTGTGGTTTTGACGTTTTAAGAGTTCCGGCAACAGCCTGGTCAATAACAGATTGCGTTTCTGGTGAAGCATCGTCTTCGCTTAAATATTGATTGGCTAACCTCTTGGCCTCCATGACCATGTATTGGTTGAGACTGAGCCCAAATTCTGCGCGCACCATTTTTCAGCATTCTCCTTGTCATAAGGGTCTAGCGTGATTTGCATTCTTTTCTTGTTCATTATTGGCCACCTTATTTTTGTTTGTTGATGCTTTCATTGTGCGGTATTGGTACTCAGAATTCAATACATTTGCATGCACTCCTCACTAAGCGCTTCAAAGCGTGTCGGATGGCAGCCAAACTTTGTGCAAAAGCTGCGGACGCTAATTTTAAAAAGCACGGTCAAACTCTAAAGTAGGAGCTTGACCGTTTTTTTGTACAATATTTTCCGTTTGACATTTTTTACCCAAAGTCACCTGACAATTGGCTTGGGAACAACGCGTCGACTAAGCCAGGAACATGCACAGGATAGGGCGAGTGCGGCACGCCAATCCCATCATCGAGAAATAACGTGGAGACACTGACAGTGCACCTGGTTCACGTCCAGCAGACAAGTATGACAATTAGCCACACAAATTATTAGCATAAACTATCAAATGCAAAAATGAAAAATGCACAATAAAATCAATCCTATTTTTGGTTAAATAAGTATACCAAGTGTGATAAACTAAAGGTGTCATAATGACGACTATAACTTGTTTTAGGGAGGGAAATCTCTTGAAAAGAAGATGCGTTACATACTTACAAATCAGCCTAATGGCCATTTTATTGATTGCGACATTTTGGCTAGTGTGTCCAACCACAGTAGGTCATGCGGATACTGCTGCGGATATCAATCCGGTTACCCAAAAGCCAATTGCTCTTTCAGACCGGCTAGATGATCTCTTACCCCAAGGTGACCCTAACGCTGATATTGTGCGGGCGGCCTTGGAAAAATACAACATACGTAGTGCGAGCGGCAGTGGGGAACGTATTATCAATGTCACCGATAATAAGATAATAATGAAGGACCTTGTAAATCTAGAATTCTCAATTTACATTGACCAGCCGATGACCGACTACACGCCGTTGTTGCGGATTGCCAGGGGCTTGTCCGGGCTGCATCTCTACAATCAGTCAGCACTTAAGTCAACGGACATCGCTACGATTACCAAGGCCATGATGAGCAATCGCCTGACCAATTACAAGGGAGAGGTTGTTTCCTTTCCATCGGAGATCGATTTTTCTAAAAATAACTTAGGCAATTCAGAATTTGCGACCTTTGTGCACACAGTTCAGGCGAACCTCGACTTGACGACTAGGGCGATACTCAGGCTGGGGTTTGCCCAAAATCGGGTGACTGATTTTAGTCCGTACTTGACCTATAAGCAAGCTTTGCTAAGCGAATCCGAGAATCAACAGTTTTCAGCCGCCAATCTGACGCTTGCGGCCCCATTCCAACGGGAACACGGCAGTATCAGGCTCCCCGATACCAGTGCTGTGAAATTGGTCGGCAATACGCTCACGGTTCCCTTTGCGGCTTTTCCCGAAAATAAGATTCAGATGCAGCAAGATCCCAACCAAGAGGTGCCCACGGTGATCGGCTACCGGATGGATCATGGCGAGCCGGATTATTTTGACGACCCCCAAAATGTCCAAACCCACGTTGCTGCTAATCGACATCAAGAGAGTCAAGAAGGGGTGGCCCAGGATCAGGATGGCTTTGAAGAGTCATATGGGCTGGTTATCGATCCGGAATACCCCAGTGTCGAACTGGGGAGCAATGACCTGACGCTGGTGAATCAGTTGGATGCGCAGCAACCGGTGACCAAGTATGCGACGCGGTTAAGTACGGGCGAGCTAGCTGAATTGAAACAGCTGGCCCAGGGCGCTCCGGAGTACTTTACCGGAGAGCTGTCCGACCCCGATACCTTACGAATCACCAACGTACCAGCTGGTAGCACGTCGGTTAAGGTTCGCGTGCTGTATTTTGCGGTTCCAGTTTCTAATTCTTCACTCAGCAGTGTTTTCTCCTACGCGCAAACGTATCAGATTCCAATCCCCAAGGAAACGACCGGTAACGCGGGTGCTTCAGGGGAAACGACTGCCCCTCAGCCGCATCCGGTAGCCCCACAACCGGACGCTGTGACCTCGCGACCGGCCAAGGTAACTCAGAAGCTGGTCTGGTCCACGCGCAAGATTGGCTTGTATCGGCGACCAACTTTTACGACCAAGAATCGCTTGCGCTGGTACCAGAAGCAACCTCGCATCAAGCGGCCAATGTTTAAGGTCATTGGTTATGCCCGTTCCAAGCATGGCGTGTTGCGCTATCGCGTACGCGAGGTCACCCCGGGGGCTGCCGGACGCAAGGGCTACATTACCGCGAGAAAAGCCTTCGTCGACCGGGCCTATTACCAAACGACCGCCAAGCGAATCAAGGTTCTGAAGGGACTAAACGGCTATCGAACCACGGACCATTTAGGTAAACGGGCCCACTACAAGAAAGGACAGATCCTCCGGGTAAAGCAGCTGGTCAAATGCAAGCTGACGGCGCGTTACCAGTTGACTAACGGCCAATACGTCTCGGCGGCAAAGCGATTGGTTCTCAAGGTGAAATAGGTTAGGCAGTGAGCGCTGAGCGGACAGCCCGTTTTTGGCAATTGACATGGCGACAGTAAAAAATACGGTTAGGCGTTGTTGCGGGCCCAGCCGTATTTTTACTGTCAGTTAAGTTAACGGGTGACTATTTTTTTCGATGAAAGCCGCAAGCTTGAGCATTTCTTTTTCAGTATCTTTGGCGAGATTGGCTTCCATGACTAAGTCCTTCGCTATTTCTTTCGGCAGACTCAGCTGGAACCCATTAAGCTTAAGGAAAAGAAACATGCTCAAGTAAGCTGTCCGTTTGTTACCGTCAAAAAAACGTGTTTTTTTGTGATTTTTTGTAGCATGCAGGCCGCCTTTAACCAAATGGTTGGGTAAAGGCGGCCTGGGGCTGATTAACAATGGCATCAAGTCCGTTGTTGTCAGCGATACCAATAGTACCTTCACCCGCACCGGTGATAACGCGCCGGTTGACCATGGTAAGTTCATCCCGTGTTAAATATCTCATAGCTCTTTAAGTAAATCCATGACGCCCTTATTTTCAGCATAGGCCTCATTGAGAAGTTGTTTAAAGTCATCACTGACAGCCATCCGGGGCTCTTCTTGCTTAATGATGACAGATTTTGAAGCGGGGTCGTACTTAACATTAATTCATCACCAGGTCGAACATTTAAAGCCCGACTGATTTCCTTGTTCAAACGAATGGCGTCGGAATTACCTGATTTGAAAAGTCTTGTTTTAGCTTCTAACATGAAATAGCCTCCGTACGTACGTTATAGTATCTCGTATATACATCGAAAAGGGAAACGTCTGTTGAGGGGGGAGCTAGTTTTTAGTCAACGCAATCGCGTGCATTAGGGATTGTGGCGGAAAAGGAAAATGGTTGGTAAAGTCGATTTATTAACACTATTTATTATAGTTCGATAAGCCAGAAGTGGTACCAAGTCACTAATATCGATTTCTCCAGTTATCTCATTTACAGGATACTCAGTTTTGGGTAAAAGCGATTACCTAAAAGGCGGATTGCTAAATGGGATTAACCTTGTTATACTTAAATTAAGTTTATCACAAATGAATCAAGTTGGTCATTTCACAGGCAAATATATCAAGGAGGAGTCCTCATGTATTTCAACCGGCATCAAATGGCAAACGTACACTATAAAATGTATAAGGTGGGTAAAAATTGGGCGGTAGGGTTGATTGCCGGTGTGGCCGTGACGGTCGGGCTGGGGATGGGGCAAGCGATGCCTGCCGCGGCCGCTACTAACGACCCACCGCAAGCGGAATTGGCGGAGAACGGTGCAGACAAGGTGGCGCCAGCAACGGTGCCAGAAGCCACGGAAACTAACGAAGAGCCGGCTGAACCGGTAGCTGAGCCGAAACTAGAAGATACTTATGATGATGCGCAGACACAGGTTGATGAGGCTAATGACAAGTCGGCGGCCGTCAACGAGAGTCAGGAAAAATTGCAGGAGTTGTTGGAGCAGACGGATTTGACTTCGCAAGCCGATTGGCAGAATCAACTGCAGAAAGCCTTAGATGACTACCAGCAAAATGCAAGCGGTTTTAACGACGCGGCCACAAAGGCCCAAGAACTGATCGATGCTTACCAGGCTAAGATTAACGACACCATCAAGGAGCAACCCAACGCCGTCAAGGAAGTTACGCATCCGGACGGCACTACCGGAAGCGATTATCAGCAGGCCGTCACGGATTTTCAGGCTAGCGTGGCTGAGCAGGTAGCAGCGGTACAAGACAGTATCGCCAACTATAAAATTTCCGTTAAGGTTAATCAGGTTGGTGCGGATTTGACCGATGCGGCTGGTGAGTTAACAGCTGCCCTCAAGGATTTTACGATCACGGATGAGGATCTACAAGGCTTGAAAGAAACTTATGACGATGCGCTTACGGCGTATAATTCAGCCGTTGCGGCATATAATGACCAGACAGGTGGCGACATCGCCGTTATTAAATCAGAGGATATTGCTGACTGGGACCAGGTCTTGGCCGACCGCCAAGTTCAACGGGCCTACGCCGCAGCTAACGCCCGCTATGAGGATATTTCCGCAGCGATTACGACCTATAAAAATGCGGTTGACGGTAGTCGAGAAGCCATCAAAGCCTATAATGACGCGTTACGGGAGCTATCTAAGACGGTGGATAACACGGATCTGAAGACCAAGCAACAGGCCATTGTGGACGCGATTGATCAGGTGGCTAAGGCGCAAAATGCCTACAAGGACTTCGTGAACAGTGAGGCTAACCAACAAATCATTCAGGCTTATCTGACAGCAATTAATGAGCAGTCCTCCGACCTGGCAACCTACCAGGCAGCCTATGAGCAACTCAACATGGGCAAAGAAGCGATTTTAAGCGCTGCTAACGCGGCATTGGCAAACTTACAGGGACAGTTAGTAGATTGGCAGGAAACGTATCAAGCGTATCTGGACGCCGTAATTGCGGCAGAAGCCCAATCACTACCCGACTTTGGGAACCTGGCGACTGCAGTTGAAGACCAGCAAACGGCCGTGGCAACTGCGATTGACGTACTGATGACGAGCCAGAAGGATTATCAAGCCGCGTTAACCGCTTATCAGCAGGCACTAACGGCCAGTGGCCAGGGCACGCAAGCTAGTGATAATAAGTTGCCAGATTTGTCAGCATTGCGGCAGAGCTTAGAGGCAAACCAGGCCAGTCTAGCTGCCGCTGAGACCTTGGCGGCGGATTTCCGACTGCAACAGCGTTTGGCCCGCCTGAATACAATCATTGACGTCATCAACGGGGAACAAGCCATGTTGAAGACACTCTACAATGCCGCTTTTAAGGCGGATACGTGGTCAGTCTTAACCCAGAGTTTTTCGGCCATCGGTGATGACTTGGCTAACAAGGCAGCTGATTTTGCACAAGCGATTAATGGGGGAAATGGTGAGTTGAGTTACGCGGACTTGCTGGCTGCTAGTTCGGATGACGATGCCTATCCAGCCGCAGAAGCCGTCGCTGACCGGTACCAGGGTTTCGCTGACAAATTGACGGCATTTAAAGAGACCTATGACAAGTTTGTGGCAGAGCTGGCGGTGAGTGCACCGGATGAAGCCAATAATCAAGCCATCGCGGAGTCTATGAGAGATCCCAAACGCCTCTCGACTAATGGCTGGACGACAGGAGTGGAGGATGGAAGCGATTTTGATTATACTTCGGGCATGAGTACTGTTTCTTTAAGATTCTACTTTGGCGATAATTTAAATTATTTCTTAAACCCCGCGTATGATCATCAGCTTATTTTTCAGTCTTATCAGAATATCCTTTTTGACCATACTCCCGATTCGGGTAGCAACGACTTAGAATTTAAGTTTAGAGAAGGAGAGTCCGCGGAAAACGGCGACGTCCCTCTTTACGCGGTATTTAGTTCGGAGAAACGGGCTGAAATTGAAGCGGTGTTGCGGAGCGTGGGACCTTACTGCAAAAATTCCAAAGATGATGACCAAACGTATTACCTTACAGGATTTTGGTCGTCTGGTCTGGCTAAAAGCGAATCGGGAGGCTGGTCTGGGCAGAGCTTTCCGCAAGGTGAGGCTGAACGCCAAGATTTTTACGTGTTTACCAGCCTTGATCCGATAGCTGAATTTATGGATCTATTGACGGGGACGACACCAGATCCAGCTCATAATCAGAACTATTACTTCATGTATACAGCATCCCCGAAAATCACAACCAACTTCGTTGACGACGACGCTTTACCTGAAGTAGCCGAGCTGACAGCTGAAATTTCGACCCCTGATGAGCTGAAGACGGCTGATGCGCCAGTGGTTTCAGCGCCAAATGGGGTGGAACAGGGGACGATAACCTTACCGGGTGGTGCGCAGGTTGAAACGGAAATTTCGACCCCGACCCTGCCGCAGGCGCCGACGGTCACGCTCAATCACATTCAAGAGCCCGCCGTTAATCCGGGAACGCCTGGCGTAACGCCAACTGATCCCGGCGATACCCAGTCGGAGAACCCGGACGCCGGTCAACCGGATGTGACGCCACCATCTGCAACAGCAGACGAAGGGGCTCCCGCAACGACGCCTATCAAGGTCCCTGGCAATGACACAGTAGCCAACGGCGAGGTGCAGAAGTTAGGCCTGATGGCAGCTGGTGTCAAAGTCCACCAACAAGCGACGAGTGGTTCAGACCAGCCAGTCACGACGGGGTGGGCTGGCGACCAACAGGCCGGACGTATGGCCGCAAATGATGTTCGTTCGGCCGGGGCCGCTGATGCGTTGGCCACGAAGGCTAGCAATTCTGCAGCAACGTCCTTGCCACAAACCGACGAACAGCGGTCGGGCCTGGCAGCCTGGATTGGCAGCTGGTTGTTGGCATTGGCCGGCGTTTCGCTAATCAAACGGCGGAAGAAACAAGACTAGCTGGCCAAACCTAGTGTTGCCATACGTGCCGACTGGTTGGTTGTGTTGGAAGGCTAGTGTTAATGTGTAAAATACGGTTAGACTCTACGGGAGAGCCTAGCCGTATTTTGGATATCGGTTAAGTTAGTGGATAGCTGTACATTTGAGTGTCAATGTTTGACTATACTCCAGTAGCGCTGTGGGTGGTGCTTTCGGGTGGTGTGACCTGGCTGAGCGCTTCAATTATTGGAGCTTAAACGTTTTTTTATGAATAGAGGA